>CAWBBG010000015.1:0-236607 GCA_963787025.1 uncultured Chloroflexia bacterium | reverse complement strand
GGTCAAGGTGGAGCCGCCCGAGGGAGACGGACGCGGGGCTGGGGGCCGCCGTGGGTGGGCGACGAGGCGGCCGGGACGCGGACCGCCGCGTACTACCTGGCGGTCAAACGGAACAAGCGATCGCTGCGGCTGGATCTCAAGACCGAGGCCGGCCGGGAGGTGCTGCGGCGGCTGCTGGCGTCATCGGACGTCGTGGTCGAGAACCACCGCGTGGGCGGCTTTGCGCGGCTGGGCTTCGGTGACGAGGTCCTGGAGGCGCTCAACCCCGGCCTCATCCACCTCGCGATCTCCGGCTTCGGGCCGGATGGCCCCGATGCCTCGAAGCCGGGCTACGACTTCGTGATGCAGGCCGTCGGCGGGCTGATGTCGATCACGGGGGCCCGGGACGAGGACGGCGGCCGGCCGACCAAGGTCGGGGTCGCGATCAGCGATGTCGTCACCGGGCTGTTCGGTGCCGTCTCGGTGCTGGCCGGTCTCATCGGGCGGGGTCGTGCCGGCGGCGCCGGGCTCGCGCACGACGATGGCTCGGGCCGACCCGGCGGCAGACCCGGCGGTGGCCAGCGCATCGATGTGTCGCTGCTCGAATCGACGCTCGCGGTCCTCGTCAACCAGGCGCAGAACGCGTTCGTCACCGGCCGCGCTCCCGTCCGGCTCGGCAACCGCCACCCGACCATCGTCCCGTACGAGACGTTCGAGACGGCCGACGGTGACCTGGCGCTCGCGGTCGGCAGCGAGCGCCAGTGGCCCAGGCTGTGCGAGGCGATCGGCCGGCCCGCCCTGGCCACGGATCCGCGGTTCACGACCAACGGCGATCGGGTGACCCGTCGCGCCGAGCTCCGGCCGCTGCTGGCCGAGCGGTTCCGGGCACGGACCACCGGGGAGTGGCTCGCGATCCTGGACGCTGCGGAGATCCCGTGCGGACCCATCAACGACATCGGGGCCGCCTTCGCAACACCCCAGGCGCAGGCCCGCGAGATGACGGTCGAGGTGGAGCACCCGATCCTGGGGACCGTCCGCCAGGTCGGCCTGCCGTTCTCTCTGTCTGCGACGCCGGCCTCGATCCGGACGGCGCCGCCGCTGCTCGGCGAGCACAGCACCGAGATCCTGGGCGAGCTGGGCTACAGGCCGGAGGAGATCGCCACCCTGGCCGAGACGGGCGTGACCTGACGGTCGGGGACAGAACGCCTGAATCCGGAGGGCCGGCCGGGTCAGTGGATCGCCGCGGTGGGATGATGGAGCCCCCTGACAGGAGACGAGCCGTGGCCACCCCCCTGACCGTTCGCGCCGCCGTCGTCCAGGCGGCACCCGTCGCCTTCGATGCCGATCGCACGCTCGTCCGCGTCGGAGAGCTCGTCGCGCGCGCCGCGGCCGACGGCGCCGGCATCGTGGTGTTCCCGGAAGCGTTTGTGGGCGGGTACCCGAAGGGTGCCGACTTCGGAGCCCGGGTGGGTTCACGAAGCCCGGACGGGCGGGAGTGGTTCCGGCGCTACATGGCTGCTGCCATCGACGTCCCGGGTCCAGGGACGGACCGGCTCGGCGAGATCGCGCGATCGGCCGGAGTGGTCCTCGTGATCGGGGTCATCGAGCGCGACCGGGGAACGCTGTACTGCACCGTCCTGTTCCTCGGGCCCGACGGAGACCTCCTGGGCAAGCACCGCAAGGTGATGCCGACCGCGATGGAGCGCCTGATCTGGGGGTTCGGAGATGGCTCCACGCTGCCGGTGATCGACACCGGCGTCGGGCGCGTGGGCGCCGTCATCTGCTGGGAGAACTACATGCCACAGCTGCGGCTGGCCATGTACGGGCAGGGGATCCAGCTGTACTGCGCGCCGACCGTCGACAGTCGCGAGACGTGGCTGCCGACGATGCGTCACGTCGCGCTCGAGGGCCGCTGCTTCGTGCTGTCGGCCTGCCAGTTCGCCACCCGGGCCGACTATCCCGAGGACTACCCGGTTGAGGCCACCGGACCCGACCAGGTGCTGATCGGGGGCGGCAGCTGCATCGTGGACCCGATGGGGCGGGTGCTGGCGGGGCCGGCCCGCGACGGTGAGGCGATCCTTGTCGCGGACCTCGACCTGGCCGAGATCGACCGGGCGACGTTCGACTTCGACGTCGTCGGCCACTACGCCCGGCCGGACCTGTTCAGGCTCGAGGTGGACACCCGCCCGCGGTCGGCGGTCAGCCTGACCGCGACGGTTCCGCCTGCGGCTGGCTGAACGGGCGCACCCCGCCGTCGTGCCCCCGTGTCTGCGTCTCGTGGTCTGAGATCCGTCTCGCCGAGGATGATCGCAAGGACCACGAACAGGAGGGCGAGGGCCGGAATGACGGGCAGGGTCTCCGAGCTGCGCACGGTGTCCGGCGCAGCAGATTGGCTCGGCGGGATCGGCCCATTGGCGGCGGCCAAGGTCACCTGGACGGGCGCGGCGCACTCGGACCGGGTGATCGTGTCGTCAGCGAGGGTCACCTCGCCGTTTCGGGCGAGGGCCCGGCCGTTCACGGTCGCGTGCGTGTTCACGATGATGGAGGTGAGGGCCAGAACCGACCCCACGAACGTCGACTCGGCGCCCAGCGTCGCCGAGCCCGCGACCTGCCAGAAGACGTTGCAGGCATTGGCGCCGTTGACGAGCTGCACCGAGCTCGATGGGGCGGTGACAAGGTCGGACGTCGCCTGGAAGATCCACACCGCGTTGGGGTCGTGCTGGCCGTCGAGCGTGAGGATGCCGGTCAGCTCGAGCGTGACGCCGCCGGCGTTGTAGACGCCCCCGGCGAGGGTCAGCCCGCCGAGCGCCCCGTGGACCGCGGTCGCCGGCCGGCCGGCGGCGTCCGTATAGGCGGTGACGAGGTCGCTCTTCGCCCGCTGGGCAATAGTGTCGGCCCGGTGGATCGTCCCGCTCACCGTCCCGGACGGGAATCCGGCCACGGTCGGCCACGGGTCGATCCCGAGGTCACCGGTGATGATCGTCAGCCCGGTGTTGGTCACCGCCGGGGTCCCCGCGAGCACTGCGAACGGAGCCGCTGTTCCGAGGCTGACCGCCGTCGGGCCAGCCGCCAGCGTCGTGGTCCCCAGCTCGACCGCCGTCGGGCCCCCAGCCAGTACCGGCTGCCCGGTCGCGAGCAGGCTCACGGCGACCACGAAGGCGAGGCCTGCCGCGCGCAGGACCCTTGCCGGACCGATCCGTGGGTTCCCGCCCTCAGCGGCGGCTGAGGCCACGCGAGCCCTTCGCAAAGCCCCAGACGATGACGACCGCGATCGCGCCCAGGGTGGCGATGACGATGCTCTCGACGTTGATGCCGTCGACCGAGCCGATCTTGAGCACGCTCGTGGCGACGAACCCGCCCACGAGCCCGCCGACGATGCCCAGGACGACCATCATCACGAGCCCCTCACGGGAGCCCATGATCGCGTTGGCGAGGAAGCCGGCGATGGCGCCGACGACGATCCAGGCAAGAAATCCCATGACGCGTTCCTTCAAGTTGTCGCGCGGCCCACCGGGGGCCGACGCTTTGCCGCGGACGATGCCCCGTCCGCCGTAGGGACCGCGACCCGGTCAGGTCCTCCCGGGGGTCAGGCGGGCTCGCGCCGGAAGATGCCGAGCGCCCAGATCACGATCAGCTCGAGGATCGTCCAGCCCACGAAGGCCACCACGGCGGCGACGTCGAGGACCGAGCCGCCCGACGAGATGGCGTTCGTGTTGAGGATCCCCTCGAACGGCGCGACGAAGATCTTGCTGACATCGAGGATCCCCGACACCAGCGCGTTGCCGGTGCGGGCATCGAGCAGCAGCAGGACGATCCGCAGCCCGATGACGATCTGGATGAGCCCGAACACGAGGACGATGACCCGGCGGGTCATCTCCAGGCCGTCGGGGCCTGATCGCGTGGTGTGCCGGCTGTCCGTGCGCACGGTCTCCCTGACCGGGGCCGGGGCCGGCGGTGGCGTCGTGTCGCTGGTGGTGACCGCGGGCGGTCCCTCGGTGACCACGGTCCGATCGACCTCGTCGATGGCCATGACCGTCTCCTTGTGCGTCGCCGGCTCCGGAGCTCGAGCGGGGCTCGACCTTCCTGTCCCTGCGGACTCCGAGACGTGACCAGAGTCTGTGGTCGCGAGCCCACGGCGTCATGACGGACCGTCATCTGCGGGGCTGGCGGGAGCAGGCACGCCTCCGCAGGCTGCGGGCTTTCTGGGGCCTTCACGGTCCGGCCGCTCCGCACGCGCCACATGCGTCAGCCCGGCCGGCTGTCCGGTCTCAGGGGTTGCCGCTGAACGTGTCGCAACCGTCCGGCGACTCCGCCTGGTAGCCGGCCGTGAACCACTTCTGGCGCTGGGCGGACGAGCCGTGGGTCCAGGTCTCGGGGTTGACCTGGCCCTGCATCTCCTGCTGGATCCGGTCGTCGCCAACGGCCGACGCGGCATCGAGGGCGTCGGCAATCTGGGCGTCCGTGAGCGGCACGAGGAACCCTGTCGCAGCCGCGTTGCCCGCCCAGACGCCGGCGTAGCAGTCGGCCTGGAGCTCGGTCCGGACCGACTGTCCCGTCGCTCCCTCCTGGCTCGTCCCGCCCGACAGCGTTCCAAGGAGATCCTGGACGTGGTGCCCGTATTCGTGGGCGAGGATGTACGCCTGGGCGAACGGGCCGCCCCGGGCGCCGAACGTCGAGCGGAGCTCGTCGAAGAACCCGAGATCGATGTAGACGTACGTGTCGCCCGGGCAGTAGAACGGACCGCTGGCCGACGACGCAATGCCGCAGCCGGTGCTGATCTGGTCGGTGAAGAAGCGCGTCTTGGCCAGGACGTATTGCTGCCCCGAGGCGGCAAACTCGTCGGTCCAGTAGGCCTGGATGCTGTTGACGTAGCCGACGATCCGGCAATCCTCGCTGGCGTTCGCGTCGGCCCCGGTCTGGCACTCGGCCGCCAGGGCGCTGCTGGCGGCCCCCGGTTGCTCGGCACCACCGCCGATCGTCTGGTCAACGAGGCCGCCGACCGTCTCGCCGGTCTGGAGGCTGCCGCCCAGGAGCACCCACACGAGGGCGATGACGATCCCGATCCCGCCCGCTCCGCCGACCATCAGGCCGCGCCCACCGATCCGCGAGCCTCGGACGTCCTCGACCTGCGATGGATCGAGCTTCGCGCCCCTGTTGAACGACATCTCAGGAGCCTCCCGCGGGTGACACGCTCACGGCGGGTCTGGACGCCGCCGGGTCGTCTCCCCGAACCACAGCCTGACGATCCCGGCGCTACAGCCTGATGACGCCGACAAGGAAGAGGATCACCACGACGATGACGATCACGCCGATGATCCCGACGCCGCCGCCTCTGTTCATCTCGATCTCCCGTTCAGTGATGCCAGGACCGTTGAGCCGTCGCGTCGGGAGCGGATCACGCTCCTGAGCGTGGTCCCTCGGTGCGACAGCGCCTTGGCGACGCCAGTGTCCCGTCCAGACTTCGGAACGTCATGACGGTCGGTCATGGACGTTCCGGCCGCGGTCCGACAGGAGGGTCGCCGGAAGGTGCGTGGGCCTCGGTGACGCGCCAGAGGTCTCAGGCGTGGCTGTCCTTGCGGATCGCGTCCTGGACGTCGCCCACGCGGTCCTGGAGCTTGCCCTCGACCTTCTGGACCTTGCCCTTCGTCTCCTGCTTCTTGTCGCCGGTCAGCTTGCCGACACCTTCATTGACAGTGCCCTTGACGGTATTGACTGCACCCTTGACGTGCTGGTCGGCCATCAGGCGGCCCTCCGCGCGAAGAAGATGACGACGATGGCTCCTCAACTGGCGAGCCGCCCGAGAAATGCACCTGGAATCTGGCGGCAAGGCGAGCCCGTGTCATGACGGGGCGTCACCACCGCCGGCGTTACCTGGTGGGGGCCGGCCCGCCGCTCATCCGGATCCTCGACGGGCGTGCGTCGGCTCATCTATCATCGCCCCAGCGGTGAGGCCAAGGGTCGCGGTCTCGTGCGGCACGGTGCGCAATACGCGCAGCCTTCTCCGTCACGAGTGGTCGGATCTCTCCGCCAAGGGATGGGAGAACGGGATGGCGGCTCGGTACCACTTCCTGAGCGACTTCACAATGACGAGCAGTCGCGATGCCGTCTGGAGCACGCTCTTCGCGGTCGAGGAGTGGCCCTCGTGGTGGCGATGGCTGAAGCGTATCGACGTCGTCCGCGAGGCAACGTCGGATAGCGGCGTGGGCGCCATCTACCGCAACCACATTGGCTCCCCGACCGGGTACGGCTTCCAGTTCCAGGTCGAGGTCGCGGAGGTGGAACGCCTCCGCCGGATCGATCTGATCCTGTCCGGCGAGCTCGTCGGCCGGATCAGGTACCTCCTGTCCGATGATCCGTCCGGCGGAACGAACGTGTCCTACGCGCAACTTGTCGAGACGCCGAAGTGGTGGATGAACCTGCTCGCGCCGATCGCACGGCCCGGGTTCAGCTGGAATCACGACAAGCTGATGACCGACTTCGGCCGAGGTCTTGCCAAAGCTTCAGGCGGCGAGCTCGTTAACTCCCGCAATTGGACGCTGAAGCCCGGCGCTCCCGGCTTCTACGAGATGCCCGCCCTCGAAGGCTGACGTTGGGCCGGATCGTGCTTCCGTGAACCGTCGCGGTTTCGCTCGCGAGCTGATCCTCCGGCCGTCTTCCTGGTGCCCGCCCTTGTCGTCCAGTTATCTCCGCCAGCGGAACCAGAGAAGTGCCGCGAGGTAGCTGACGCCCGCAGCGGCCGCGACGAGAACGAACTGGGTGGCACTCTCCCCAGGGGCGACCTGCCAGAGGAAGCCCGCCAGCGCCACGATGATGGCGACGGTGCCGGCGGCTGCCGTGGCGGCGAGGTTGAAGGAGGCCAGGCGCTCATCTGTCGGGGTGCCGCGCAGCACGCCCATCGTCTCGCTCCGCCCACCGAAGAGCACGAGAAGCACCGCATATGCCGCCGTCACGCCAAACGCGCCGAGTCCCACCTGCGGCTGGCCGCCCAAGGCGAAGGCGACCCCGGTATCGAGCACACCGCCGCCGCCCGCGTTGGACTGGCAGCTGTTCGGCGGATTCAAGCTGCCTGATGACTCGACAACGCCGCAAGGTGTCGCCGCCCGAGGCAACCTCGTCGTGGTCGCCGGCCTGTGGGCACGGGATGACAAGGAGGCCGCCCGGTTCTGGTCCTCGACCGGCGAGCACGCGTGGCAGCCGGGTACCCTCGAGGGCGGTAACTCCGGTCGACCGCGCGCCATCATTGCCCCCTTCACCGGGTTTCTGGCCGTGGGCCAGGACGGATGTACCGGCGACTGGCCGTGGAGGAACCGCGCTGCAAGACTGCCAAGCCGCCACCTGGACCTCGACCGACGGTGTTCGCTGGATCCGGCAAAACGTGTCCGGGGTTGGAAGCAGCGTGCTGACGGGCATCGTCGCCTGGCAGGGTGGGTTCATCGCGGTTGGCGCCAGGATGATGGGGAGTGCCACCTCGCAGACGGGCCTGGTGCTGCGATCGGATGACGGTGCGAGCTGGCGGGAGGTGCCCGCCGATCAAGACATGGGCGCGGTTGCGCTGACCGACGTTGCGACCGCAGGTCATCGGCTTGCGGCTGCTGGCGAATCGGTCTGGGTGCCCGGTGCTCAGCCGATACCCCCGAAGAAGCTGGCATCGGCCTGGACCTCCGCCGATGGGGTGACCTGGACGGGATGGTCACTCCCCGGCAGTGCGGCCGCGTATTCGCTTGCGATCGGGAGGACGCCTGAGGGCTTCGCTGCCACCGGGCTGGAGCCCCCCGTGTCGATCGGCGGACCGTTCGTACCGCTGGCCTGGACCTCGGAAGGCAGCGGCTGGACCCGGCTGGACCTCGGCTCGGTCGTCACGAATGCTGCTCTGGGCGCGATTGCGGGAGGGCCAACGGGTAGCGTGATCATGGGCTTCCAGAACGACGCCCCACACCTGTTCCGCATCGGTTCGGGCCGACGGCAAGTCCTGGCATCGCATCGCGCCCACCGGAGATCTCGTCACGATGGACAGCATCGAGCTTCCCAGCTGGCAGGGTAACCGCTACTACCTCATCGGCCTGCGTGGGACGTCGTGGTTCGTGCTTGACGGTCGGCCCGCCCTCTCGCCCTGACAACCGGGTGGTGGGCGCCGGCACCCAACAGGGCTGCAGCCCCTGCAGTGACGAGAGGCCGGCGTCCGCGCCTGGCTGCCGATGGTGTATTGGTGGGGGCGAGAGGGGTTTGCCCCTCCGCTCACCACCTCAGCGTGGACAGGATCCGACTCGTTCAGGCGACGGGCGCGATCAGCTCGACGGTCGGGAAGTAGGTGCGGTAGCGGGTCGCATCGCGGGTCAGGAGTCGGTAGCCGGCGACGGCGGCATGAGCGCCGATGTAGAAGTCCGGGAGCGGCGAGCGCCTGGCCCCGCCGGCCTCCCGATAGCGCAGGAAGGCCTTCCCGGCGAGGAAGGCGGCCTCGTATGGCAGGCGCTCACGGCGGTACAGATCAGGCGGCAGTGCCTCCTCCAGGGCCTCGATCGAGTCGAAGCCGACCGAGACTTCGGCGTAGATGAGCGCGTTGATCAGCAGAATCGCCTCGTCTGCCGCCCGCTCGAGTGACTGGCCCGACCACGCGCCCCAGGTCGGGTCATCGGTCACCACATCGAGCAGGACATTGCTGTCGACGATGACCGGAATCACGCCTCGTCCCTGGTTAGGGCCATGATCTCATCGGTGCTCATCGACACATGCCCGGCGCTCCGGCGCAGGTGCGCGACCGCCCGGGCGCCGCGACTCGGTCGACGCGCGGCACGCGTCTTGACGATCCGGACCCCATCGGGCTCCACGACAAACTCCACGTCGGTCTCGGGCAGGAGCCCCGCCTGTTCTCGCACCGCCTGGGGAATCGTCACCTGGCCCTTCGAGGTGATTCGCACCGGTGTCCTCCTTCTTACTGGTAAGAGTAACACAAGGGAGTGATCGTACGGGCTGAGGCCGGCGACAGGAGTCGAATCGCGACGTGAACGTGCTCGGCATGCATGCCAAGAGGGCGCGGTCGTTTGGAATGGTCGGGGCGAGAGGATTCGACCCGGTGAGTACCAAATGCCGAATCGTGGTGCCGCAAGCGGAGTTGGTCGCACTCGCTGCCTAGGGCGTTCCACGTCCAGTACGAGGTTTTGCGGGCCCAGCCGTAGCGTCCGCTGAAGTTCGCCAGCCACCGGGCGTGCGAAACCTGCCCGTCATGGGCACGTCGGCCGGAATGGTCTCGATCAGGCGGCTCGTGTCCCGATCGGGCCGAGTGGCCCTGGTCCATCCCCAGGCCAACGGATAGGCTGCCCGCAAGCCTCGGGGCGCTTTGGCGTGCAGCTCTTCAGGTGCGGTTCAGGGTTCACGTGCGTCCGCAGCGGAGGCCTCGGGTCCAGCCATGCACCACCGAGTCGGGTTCTGGGCGGCCGTACTGACCGTCCTCGTCACGGCGACGTTCGCGGTCGCCGGGTTCTTGGCGCCCGGGAGGAGTGGCCCCTTCTGCGGGCCGACCACCTGGGCCTGCGTCCCCGCCCCGTACGTCGACGTCGCTCAGTTCATCCCCGGCGACTACCTGTGGATGATCCCGGGCATCCTGCTGACGCCGGTCTTCGTCGTGCTCATCGCCGCCATCCACGACTACGCACCTGAGCCGCGGAAGATCTTCAGCCGGATCGCCCTGGCCTTCGCGCTGGCCTACGCGATCGTCATCGGGGTCACCTACTTCGCCCAGTTCGCGGTCGTCATCCCGAGCCTGCACGCCGGTGAGACCGAAGGCCTTTCGCTGTTCAGTCAGTACAACCCGCACGGACTGTTCATCGCCGGCGAGGTGCTCGGCTACTTGGCCATGAGCCTCGCCTTCGTGTTCGCCGGCGCGGTGTTCGCGGGCCGCCGGATCGAGCGCGCGATCCGCTGGCTGTTCATGGGCGGCTTCGTTTTGGCCGATCGCGGCATTCATCGGCTTCTGGATCGTCGGCGGTGACCTCATCGCCTTCGAGATCAGCGGTCATCTCGATCAACTGGATCGTTCTCATCGCCTCGGGGGTGCTCCTGAGCCTCGTGTTCCGGCGCGCCGGGCGGCCCGCGTGAAGCTAACGCTCAGCGCGTTTCGGTCGAACGCGTATCGGCGTCCGGCAACTGCTCAGCCATTGACGCCCGGTGAACAACGCCAGGGCCACGTGGTGCGATGGCCGGGACCCAGAACAAGGAGAAGCACGTCATGTCTGACCAGATGATCAAGCTCATTGCAGGCGGCGTGCTGCTCGTGCACGGGCTCGGCCACGGCGGGGCGCTCGGGGCGTTGGCCTCGATCCGGTTCCACCCCGGGCACAAACACGGGCGACTGGCTCGCCGCCCGGTCCTGGCTCTCCCGTCGCTTGCCGGAGGCACGGCGACCACGATCGCCAGCGCGTTCTGGATCGTGTCGCTCGTCGGGTTCGTCATCGCCGCGATGTCGTTCTGGGGCGTCGTGATCCCGGGCAGCGTCTGGCGGCCCCTAGCCGTGGCGTCCGCGCTCGTCTCGATCGCCGGCATCACGCTGTTCTTCGGCACGTGGCCGATGTTCAACACCCTGGCCGCCCTTAGCGTGAACGTCGCGGTCCTCGTGGCAGTGCTCTGGCTGCGCTGGCCGCCGGAAGCCATGTTGGGCGGCTGAGCGGCCCGACCACGAAGTCGATCGAAATGTCCGTCGGAGGGACCGGGGCGAGAGGACTTGACCCGGCCGTACCCAAGTGCCAGATCGTGCTACCCGAGCGAATCTTGCTGGCGCTCAGCGCCTGACCGAAGGTCGTGCAGTACGCGGTCTTGCAGGGCGAGCCATACCGTTCGCTGACGTCCGTCGACAACGATTGCACGCTCCGTGAGCGCCGCTTACCGCGACTCGCAGCCGCTGGCATGCGCTGCAAAGATGCTACCGAGAGGTAACTGGTCGGGGCGAGAGGATTCGAACCTCCGACCTCCTGAACCCCATTCAGGTGCGCTACCAGACTGCGCTACGCCCCGACCGAAGTCGCGAGTCGCAGTGTACGACAGGCCGGGCCGGCATGCCCCTGCGACGCGATCAGGCGAGGCGTTCGAGCGTTCTGCGCGCCTGGTCGGCGACCTCGGAGCGTGCGTCGGCGGCAGCACGTTCGAGCAGTGATCTCGTCGCTGTTCCACCGTCACCCGAGTTCGCCAGCGCGGCCAGTGCGTTGCGCAGCAGCCGGTGCCGCCCGGCCCGGGTCAGAGCGGTGGCCCCCAGCGCCCGACCGAAGGCACGGCCCCCCATGGGAAGCAACCATTCGATGAGCGGAAGCAGGGGCACGAGCAGCGGCCCGGGGTCGTCCGCGTCCCCGTTCACCGGGCAGACCTCCTGGCAGACGTCGCAGCCGAAGATCCAGTCGCCGATGGCGGCCGCCTCCCACTCACCCAGCACGCCGGGGTGCTCGATGGTCAGGTAGCTGATGCAGCGCCGCGCGTCGATGGTCTGCGGCGCCACGATGGCCCCGGTGGGGCATCCGGCCAGGCAGCGGGTGCACGACCCGCAGCTGGAGCGGACGGGCGATGTCGAGGGCAGCTCCGCCGAGGTGAGCAGCGCGCCCAGGAAGACCCAGGAGCCTGCGCGGTGGTGGGTCAGCAGGTTCGTGTTCTTGCCGATCCAGCCCAGCCCGGCACGCTCGGCGAGGGCACGCTCCGCGAGCGGCCGGTCGTCGACGTAGGCGACCTCGCCCGGTCGCCGACCCCGTCCGCGCGCAGGTCCGCCGCCAGGGCCTCGAGACGGGCGCGCAGCGAGCGGTGGTAATCGGTCCCCATGGCGTATCGCGCGATCCGTCCGGTCGGGCCCTCCCCCGCCCTGTCCAGCACGGGCGCCAGCGCCTTCTGCAGCGCCCCGGGGTCGGGATCCCAGGCCCCGCGGTCGCTCCCCGCGTATGGAGCGGCCACGCACGACGACGGAGCGCGCCGTCGCGTCGTGTGCCCGCGGATCGGTTGCGCGCTCCGCACGCTCACCGCCCATCCAGCCCATGGTCGCCATCCGCCCCGCCGCCACGCTCGCCTCGATGTGCACGCGAGCGTCCGGGAGCGGTGAGGCATCGGTCACCCCCACCACGTCCAGGCCATGGCGCGCAGCGAGCTCCGCCAGGCGGCTGCCTTCCATCAATCCATTCTCCCCTACCCCGGTGGGGCGATGACCGCACGGCAGCGCCATACTGGCAGTGCCCAGTACACCGATATCACGAGAACGAGACTGACGAGGTGGATCGATGACAGGCATCAATCTGTTCGGCGACCCTGACGAAGAGGTCCGTGAGGTCGAGCAGAACGAGGAGGAGCGGGAGCACGAGGAGGCGCTCCGCGAGCGCGCGAGGATCGCCGGAGAGCCCGCTGAGGGCAGCGACGAGGGCGCGGACGCCGAACCCAGGGCGCCGACTGCCTGAATCTTGATCGCTAGGAGAGCAGGCCGGCGAGCTCGTCCTTGATCTGGCGCCCCATCAGCTCCGCGACCGCGTCCAGGGGCGTCGTGACCCCGTGGATCACCGCGTCCACCTGCTCCGCGATGGGCATCTCCACGCCCAGCTGATCCGCAAGCTCCAGCGCACCGCGCACGGTGAAGACACCCTCCGCCACCCCGGGCAGCTGTGGCTGCACCTCCGGCCAGGCCAGCCCCGAGGCGAGGAGCTCCCCCGCGCGACGGTTGCGCGAGAGGGGGCTCATGCAGGTCCCGATCAGGTCGCCCACGCCCGCGAGGCCGGCAAACGTAAGCGGATTCGCACCGGCGGCGGCGCCCAGGCGCGTGATCTCGGCCAGGCCGCGGGTGATGATCCCCGCCTTGGCGCTGTCCCCCAGCTCCAGGCCGTCGACCATGCCGGCGGCAAGGGCGACCACGTTCTTCAGCGATCCGGCCAGCTCAACGCCCACGACGTCTGCGTTGGTGTAGAGCCGGAAGCGCTCCGATCCCAGGAGCGCGGCGAGATCGGCGGCCAGCCGTCCGTCGCTCGAGGCGATCACGGCACCCGCGGGCTTGCCCGCGGCGACCTCTCGCGCCAGGTTCGGACCGGAGAGCACGGCAAGGGGCCGCCCGGGGAGCTCTTCGGCGATCACCTCGCTCATGCGGCGATGGGTGCCCTCCTCGATCCCCTTCACCGCGGAGAGCAGCGCGGCGGAACCGTACAGCCGGTCCGCCAGGCGGCGCAGGGTCGTGCGCAGATGCGCTGACGGCACCGCGAGGATGAAGAGCCGATACGGCTCGGAGAGGAACGCGTCCTCGGTGGCAACCCGGACAGCCGGGGGAAAGGCGACCCCGGGCAGGTAGTGGCGGTTCTCCCGCTCCGCGGCAAGGGTCGCGTTGGCCTCCGGCGAGTGGGCCCACAGCGTCACCCGCCGTTCGGTCGCCGCGAGCCGCACGGCGAGGGTCGTCCCCCACGCCCCGGCCCCGATGACCCCGATCTGGCCGGTCATCTGCGACGTGCCGGACGGACCGCTCGCTTGGGACGCGCCGCGCCGGACCTGCGGCGTGGGCGTGCAGAGCGGCGCGCCGCCTCCTCGTTCACGCGCTGCCGGAAGATGAGCCGGATGGGCGTGCCCAGGAACCCGAACTCCGCCCGGATCCGGTTCTCCAGGTAGCGCTTGTAGCTGAAATGGATCAGCTCCGGGTCGTTCACGAAGATGACGAAGGTCGGCGGCGCCACGCTCACCTGGGTGGCGTACAGGATCTTCGGGAGCCGGTTGCGCACGTGACTTGGCGGGTGCGCACGGACCGCGTCGCCCACGACCCGGTTCAGCTCGCCGGTGGGGACCCGCCGGTAGCGTTCCTCCGCGACACGGCGCGCCTCCCCGAGCACGCGATCGATGCGGGATCCGGTCTGCGCCGATGCGAAGACGATGTCGGCCCAGGCCAGGTACGGCGCCTCGCGGCGCAGGGCGTGGAGCCGGTCGTCGGCGGTCTTCTCATCCTTGTCGACGGCGTCCCACTTGTTGAGGACCAGCACGAGGCCCTTCCCCGCCTCGAGGACGTGGCCCACCACGTGGGCGTCCTGGGCGGTGTAGCCCTCCACCGCATCCGTCATGACCACCGCCACGTCGGCGCGGTCGATGGCCTTCATGGCGCGCAGGACCGAGTAGCGCTCGATGCCCCGCCCGACGGCGCCCCGGCGACGGATTCCGGCCGTGTCGATCAGGATCATGGGCTCGCCGCCCGCCAGCACCGGCGTGTCGACCGGGTCGCGGGTCGTGCCGGGAACATCGGAGACGATCATCCGCTCCTCGCCCAGCACCCGGTTCACGAACGTCGACTTGCCGGTGTTGGGCCGACCCACGATCGCCACCTTCGGCGGACCCAGGTCGACCTCCGCGAGCTCGGCGAGCTCCTCTTCGGTGAGCTCCTCTCCCGCGAACGGTCCGGCGACGTCGGCATCGGCCTCATCGTCTGCCGGAGGCAGCGCCTCGACGATCATGTCGGCGAGGTCGCCGGTGTTGCGTCCGTGCTGGGCACTGATGGTGATGGTGTGCTCAAAGCCCAGGGCGTGGAACTCCACCCCCTCCATTTCCCGCTTCGGATTGTCCGCCTTGTTGATGACCAGGAGCACGGGCTTGGCGGCACGCCGCAGGCGATCCGCCACCTCGTGGTCCAGCGGCGCCAGGCCGGCGTGGGCGTCCACCACGAAGAGGATCACGTCCGCCTCCTCGATCGCGACCCGCGCCTGGTCCTGCACGCGCGCCTCGATGACGGTGCCGGGCTCCAGCTCCAGGCCGCCGGTGTCGACCACGGTGTAGTCGCGCCCGTTCCAGTCGCCCGTGGCGTACACCCGGTCACGCGTGGTGCCGGGCAGATCCTCGACGATGGCGATCCGCTCGCCGGCCAGGCGGTTGAAGAGGGTCGACTTGCCGACGTTGGGGCGTCCGACAATGGCGACCACGGGCAGGGTCATGCAGCGGAGTGTACCGGGGTATGCTCCGGACCGATGTCCGAGCCTCCTCGACTCCGCCGCGCGGTCCGCGCCGTGATCCTCGACCCGGCCGGCCGCGTGCTGCTCGTGCGCTTCGCCTTCCCTGACCGCATCGTGTGGGCCTGTCCCGGTGGCGGCATCGAGGACGGTGAGGAGCCGCACGAAGCCGTCATCCGCGAGCTCGCGGAGGAGACGGGACTGGTGATCGTCGATCCGGGACCGCCCATCTGGCTGCGGGAGCACGTGTTTCCGTCGGCGATCGAGGTCCTCGACGGGCGGTGGGACGGCCAGGCCGAGCAGTTCTTCCTCGTGCGCAGCCAGGCCTTCGAGCCCGAGCCGCAGTTCACGGCGGAGGCGCTGGCGGCCGAGTACGTCACCGGGCTGCGCTGGTGGACGGCGAGCGAGCTTGATGAGGCCGATGGCGTCCTCTTCGCGCCGCGTGTCCTGCCGACCCTCCTCGAGCCCCTGCGGCGCGGCGAGGTGCCCGATCCGCCGATCGAGGTGGGGGTCTAGCTCGCCAGGGCGAGGATCCGGTCGCGGACCGCCTCGAGGTCGACCTCCGGGGTGGAGGTCCCGCCGGTGATCCCGATCCGGGCCTTGCCCGTCAGCCAGCCGCGTTGCTCGCGCTCCAGCTCATCGGCGTCCTCGATGTGGATCACGGCGTCGCAGACCTCGCGGCATTTCACCGCGAGTTCCTTGGTGTTCGAGCTGTTCTTTCCACCGACGACGATCATCGCGTCCACCTCGCCGGCGAGCACCACCGAGTCGGCCTGGCGGGTCAGGGTCACCGGGCAGACGGTGTTCACGACCCGCAGGTCGTGACATCGGCGCAGGCAGAAGGCCGCGAACTCCTCGAGCTTGGTGGGCAGGATGGTCGACTGCGAGAGCACGCCGATCTTCTTGGTGTGCGGCACGCGCTCCCAGGTCGTGCGGTCCAGGTCGTCGACGACCACGTGGTGCTCACCGGCATAGCTGCGGACGCCCTTGATCTCCGGATGATCCTCGTGGCCGATGATGCAGACCGTGTAGCCCTGCTCCGCCAGCTCCGCGGCGGCCTTCTGGCTCTGCAGCACCCAGGTGCAGGTGGCGTCGATCACGTCGAGCTCGTTCTTCGTGCGCAGGGCGCTCATCTCGCTGGCCGGAACACCGTGGGCGCGGATCACCAACGTGCCGCCCTCCACCTGGTCGGCGAGGTCGGCGGTGCGGATCCCGCGATCCGACAGGTCCGCCTTGATGCCCGGGTTGTGCACCAGCTGGCCGAGGGTGGTGACGTCCTTGCCTTCTTCCCGAGCGTACTTGGCCTTGTCGATCGCCAGGCGCACGCCGTAGCAGAAGCCGGCGCGCGCGGCGATGCGCACCTCGGGACGAACAGGGGTCGCGGCGGTCATCGTGCCTGCCATTCTATCGGTGACGGCCGAATCGGTCAGTCGACCGCTTCCGACGGCGGTGGCGGATCGCCGTAGCGCCCGCGCTGCCACGCGGGGAGCATGGCCGCGATCTCGCGCATGATCCGGTCCGATCCGGCCGCCAGCTCGGCCCGATCCAGGCGACCGGACGGCTGGTGCGGCAGGGAGAAGAGCTCGCCCACGCGAACGTCCACGGGATGACGCCGCGGCAGCCACGCCCCGCGCGGGAAGACGCGCTCCGTGCCGGTGATCGAGGCAGGCAGCAGCGGGACCCCCGATCGCATCGCGAGCAGTGCCGCCCCGCCGTGACCCTCGCCGATGATCCCGGTTCGCGAGCGCGTGCCTTCCGGGAACATCCCCACCGGGCGTCCGGCGGCCAGATGCGCCAGGGCGTTGCGTTGCGCAGCGCGATCCCCCTCCCCGCGGCGCACGAAGAAGACCCCCGCCTGCTTCGCCAGCCAGCCGATCACGGGCCAGTGCAGCATCTCGTCCTTGGCCATGAACCGGACCACGATCCCGTTCAGGTCCCCCACCGTGGCGCCGATGATGAGCGGGTCGAAGTTGGAGAAGTGGTTCGCCACCAGGATGAACGGTCCTTCGCGCGGCACGCGCTCGAGGCCGTCCACGCGCAGGGGTCCGAAGATCATCATCCCGAGCCGGGTGAGGAACGAGCCGGGGCCGAAGAACCAGTCCGGATCCGACATCCGCTCAGCTCCTCGCCTGCCGTGCGGGCCGGGCTGCGAGTGGCAGATGCACGACGATGGCGTCCACACAGGCTTCGACGTCAAGCGTTCCTGTGTCGAGGACCAGCGCTCCGGGTGCCTTGCGCAGCGGAGCGACGGCCCGGCCCGAGTCCGCCGCATCGCGCTGCTCGATCTCCGCGAAATACTCGCTTGCCCGTTCCGGCCGTCCCATCTCCGCCGCGCGGCGGGCAGCGCGCACCAGGCTGGAGGCGGTCAGGTAGACCTTCAGCGTCGCGTCAGGCAGCACGACGGTGCCAATGTCACGGCCGACCATCACCACGTCGTCCCCCTGGGCGGTGGCACGCTGGACGATCACCATCGCGTCGCGTACGACCGCATGGCGGCTCACCCGGGATACCAGCCGGTCGATGCCGGGTGTGCGCACCAGGTCGGTGACGTCGCGCCTGCCGAGGAGCACGGTCTCCAGGCGGTCCGTGTCCCCCGCCCGTGGGCGGCGGACGCGGATTCCAGCCTGGCGCGCCAGACGTCCGAGCGCCCCGGCGTCGTCCGGATCGACGTGCCGCTCGACGGCCGCCAGGGTGAGGGCACGGTACATGAGCCCGGTGTCCACGAAGGTTGCCCCGATGCGGACCGCGAGGGCGTGTCCGACGGTGCTCTTGCCAGACCCGGACGGCCCATCGATGGCGACGCTGAGATGTCGCTGCCGGCTCCCGCGTCGCGGCGCGTTCCCGGCAAGGGCCTCCACCTCCACCGGATCGAGGGCACGCCAGGCGCCGGTTGCCAGCCCCGCGATGCCCAGCGGCCCCAGGCCCACACGGACCAACCGCCGGACCCGGTATCCGGCTGCCGCGAACAGGCGCCGCACCTCTCGCTTGCGCCCCTCCCCAACGCGGATGCGCAGCCAGGAGCCGCGCTCTCCGGGCGCGCGGACAACCTCGGGCGGTGGTGCGCTGCGGCGTGCGGCGAGCAGCCGGGCGGGCCCGTCATCGAGCGTGATTCCGTGGCGCAGCTGCCGCAGCGTCTCCGGGTCCGGCGCCGGGTCGACCAGCACCGCGTACTCGCGCTCAAGGCCGTACCGAGGATGCAGGACCCGGTTCGCCCAGCCGCCGTCGTTGGTGAGCAGCATCAGTCCCTCGGAGTCCGCGTCGAGGCGACCGGCTGGCCAGAGGCGTTCGTCACCGTAATCCGCGACCAGGTCGACCACGGCGCGCCGCCCGCGTTCGCTGCGCGATGAGGAGAGGATGCCGCGCGGCTTGTGGATGGCCAGGTGCACGGGTGCCGGTGCAGCGCCCACCTGGCGGCCGTCCACCGCGATCCGATCGACCGCCGGGTCCGCGCTGGATCCGGTTGCCGCCGGTGCGCCGTTCACGGTCACGCGGCCCTGCGCGATGAGCATCTCCGCCGAACGCCGCGATGCGATCCCGGCGCGGGCGAGGATCTTCTGGAGCCGCTCAGCCGGCATCGGCGGACGTTGCGGGCTCACCGGCGAGGGCGGTCGCCGCCGCGGCCGCGGCCGCCCCGGACGGCAGAGGCGGCAGGTCGTCGAGAGAGGTGAGCCCGAAACGCTCCATGAAGGTGAACGTGGTCCCGTACAGGATCGGTCGCCCAGGCGTGTCACGGCGCCCCACCTCGGCAATCAGGCGGCGGTGCAGCAGGGAGCGCATCACGTAGTCGGAGTCCACGCCGCGGACGCGCTCCACCTCGCTCCGGGTCACCGGCTGGCGGTAGGCGACCACCGCCAGCGCCTCCAGCGCGGCCGGGCTGATCCGTGCCTCCTCGCGCGAGGCATAGGCGGCCAGGCGGGCACCCACCTGCGGGGCGGTCACCAGCTGCCACGTATCGTCCATGCGCTGCACGCGCAGGCCGCGTTCCGTCTCCTCCAGGTCCTCCGCCAGGGTCCCCAGCGCCGCCTCGGCGTGCAGCCGGGGCACTTCGGCCAGCTCGGCCAGCTCGGCCGTCGTCAGCGGGCGTTCGGCGATGAAGAGCAGCGCCTCCAGAAATGCGCCGAGATCGTCAGGCAGCCCGGGCTCCATCACACCCCCTCCGTCACCGGGATGGCGGTCGGCGCGGCGATCGGCTCGATCACGATGGGGCCGAAGATCGTGTCCTGGCGGACCTGCACCTGGCGGCGCCGCACGAGCTCGAGGACGGCGAGAACGGTCACCGCGGCCTCCGTGCGTGAGCGACAGGTCGCGAGCACCGCCTGCAGCACGATCCGGCCCGATGCGGAGAGCGCGTCGCGCAGGGCGCGGATCTGCATGCCGATCGTGATCTCGCGCACAACGACCTCGGGAGGCGCCGGCTCCGGCTCCGCCAGTGCGGCCAGCCGTTCGAGCGCCTCCACCAGCAGGCCGACCGGAAGCGGCGGCATCGGCGCCTCGGGAAGGTCCGCCTCGCGCGGCTCGCGTCGCATGACCGGTGCCAGGCCGTCCCGCGCACCCAGGGCTGCTGCCGCGTCGCGCAGCGCGCGGTACTCGATCAGGCGGCGTCGGAGCTCCTCCTCGTCGGGCTCGTCGAGCTCCTCCCCCAGCGCGGGCTCCGGCTCCCCGGGCAGCAGCCGTCGCGACTTGAGGAGGATCAGCTGGGCAGCGATGGCCACGAACTCGGACAGGTTCGTCGGATCCACCGGGTTCGTGGCCAGGAAGGCGACGTAGGTGTCGGCAAGCGTCGCCAGCGGTACGGTCAGGATGTCGAGCTGGCGGGACTCGATCAGGTGCAGCAGCAGCTGCAGCGGACCCTCGAAGACGTCCAGCCGAACCTCGAACGCGGATGTCGGCACCGCTTCCTGCCCAACCGGCAGCGCAACGGTCGACCCCACCGGCACCACGGGGATCGGCTCCATCTCCATCCGTTCAGCTCGCGTCATCGGCACGGCGCAGGGTGGACGCCAGTGCGGCATCGGCGGGGTCAGGGCGACCCGCGATGAACGCTGCCGTCCGTTCGGACAGCCCGGACGCGCGCGCCAGCGCGGCGGACAGCTCGCCATGGTGCAGGTACAGGTACCACGGGTAGCCCCGAGAGCCCGGATCCGGCGTCGCCAACCGAGCCAGCAGGCGCGGTCCCACCGCTTCCAGCACGACGCCGGCGACCCGGTGCCAGAGCCGCAGGCGGTGACCCTTGGCGCCATCGTGGACGAGGGCCGCGGCGAGGAGCTCACCGTCGTCAACCCCGGCCGCCAGGAGGCGGTTGACGACGTCCAGGCCGTGGCGCCGATCCGCTACCGGCATGGCATCGAAGAGCGGCCAGGCGGACGGCGGCAGAATGCGGTGCACCAGCGTCTCCTCGCCCGGCGCGACACGGGCGGTCAGATGGCTGACGAGCTGGGCGACCCTATGCACCGACGAAGATCCTGGCCACCGAGGCGGCAACGCTGAAGAGGATCCCCAGCGGCCCGCCGCCGGGGGTGTTGGTGAGCAGCACCAGCAGAAGCAGCACCAGCAGCCCGTACTGGGCATAGCGCTGAACGGCGAACACCTGCTGCACCGGCAGGAAGGCAAGGACAAAGTTGTAGCCGTCGAGCGGCGGGATCGGCAACAGGTTGAAGAGGGCCAGGACCACGTTGAGCAGGACGATCACCCACAGGATGTCGGTGAGCCAGATGACCGGGTCGCCGGCGAGCATCAGGACCCGATAGGCAACCGCGAAGGCGAGCGCCACCGCCAGGTTGGTGAGGGGTCCGGCTGCCGAGACCCAGGCCATGGAGCGGCGTCCGCCGCGCAGCCCATAGACGTTGACCGACACGGGGCGGCCCCAGCCGAATCCGGCGATGACAAACATGATCGCCCCAAAGAGATCGATGTGGCGGGTCGGGTTGAGCGACACGCGGCCCATGGCTCGCGGCTGATGGTCCCCGAAGATGTCGGCAACCAGGGCATGGCTGAACTCGTGGCAGGTGATGCCCACCACGAGCGCGACGGCCACCCCGATGATCCAGATCGGGTCCGGGTTGCCGAAGATCATGGCGCCAGCTCCGGGAGCAGCTCGCCGAGGACGCTGAGCAGCCGCCCGGCACCGATGGGGCCCATCGCGAGGACCTCTTCGTGGGTGATCTCATGGTCCACGTCGTCCGTCGCCTTGTTCGTGACCAGGCTGAAGCCCAGGACCCGGACCCTGGCGTGGCGCGCCACGAGCACCTCCGGCACGGTGCTCATTCCCACCGCGTCCCCGCCCAGAATACGAAGCATGCGCATCTCCGCGCGGGTCTCGTAGTTGGGGCCGGCGAGCATGATGTAGACCCCCTCCCGGAGCTCCACGCCGGCCCGTCCCGCCGCCGCCCGGGCCTGCGCCCGCAGGTCAGGATCAAAGGCATCGGTCATGGGCACGAAGCGCGGCCCCAGCGCGTCCAGGTTGGGCCCGAACAACGGGTTGTCGCCGGAGAGGTTGATGGTGTCTGAGATGAGCATCACGTCTCCGGGATCGTAGTCGGGGTTCAGGCCGCCGGAGGCGTTGGTGACGACCAGCGTCCCGGCTCCCAGCGAGAGGCAGGCCCGCAACAGGATCGTGTTCTCGCGCTGCGAGCGACCCTCGTAGAAATGCGTCCGGCCGGAGAGGATGAGCGCCGGCGTCCCCGCGGCGAGGCCCGCCACCAGTTCCGCAGCGTGGCCCTCCACGTGCCCCACCGGAACGTGTGGGATCTCGTCGTAGCCGAGCCGGATCCGGGGTTCCGCATCGAGGAGCTCGACCACGCCTCCCAGACCGCTGCCCAGGACGAATACCAGGCGTGGTCGGGCCAGGGCGGGCGCAGCGGCCAACCGGTCACCGATGAAGCCCGCGGCCTCGGCGATGCGACGCTCGAGCTCCGCACCGTAGATCCCGTCCGGCAGCGCGCCGAGGCGAGCCTCCGGCATCTACATCCGCTCCAGGATGTCGCGCTTCTTCGCCTCGTACTCGTCGGGGGTGATGAGCCCTCGGTCGCGCAGGCCGGCAAGGCGTTCGAGCGTCGCCGCCAGCTCCTCGCTGCCAGCCGCGGCCCGGGGCGCAGGGGCGGTCGGCGCAGGCTCCCCAGCGGGCGCGCCGGGGGCGGCTGCTCTCGGCTCGAACGGCGCGCTCACCTGGACCCGATCGGATCCAGCACGCGGCGGCAGCGCCTCGGCCCGCTGCATGGCGGGCGGCGCAGACGGTCGCTGTGCCGCGGGGCGTGCCAGGTCGGGCCGTCCCAGCAGCTCCTTCTGGTTGAGCATGGCGATCTTGAACGCGACCGCGTCGGCCATCATCGGGAAGTCGTCCACAGCGCCCGGCTCGTCCGAGGCGGTCATGACGTCGAGGTGCCCGTAGCCGAAGATGCGACCCACCCAGCTCTGGGTCAGGTGAGCGTCGTTGATCTTCTCCAGGCTCGAGTCGCCCATGGTCTTGTTGAAGATCCCCTCCGCCTTGATCACCCGGCGGGTCGTCACCAGGTACTCCTGGTTCTGCCAGGCCCAGATGACCAGGCCGATGCGCACCAGCGAGCCGAGCAGCACGACCAGGCCGATGACCTGCAGCAGGCCGCGCAGCTGCCATTCGTCCACGGAGGTCTGCCATATCACGACTGCCAGCGAGATGACCGCCAGCAGGGCGTAGAGCCAGACCTCGGCGAACACGGCAAACCAGTGCTGCCGCGTCTCGTAGACGACCTCTTCGCCGCGGCTCAGAAGGCTTCGTGCGTAGCTCATGGGGCGCTCCGCTCCGGATGTGGCTCCCTCACGCGCGTGGGTGCGACCGCGCGTACACCTCGCGCACTCGTTCGCCCGTCAGGTGCGTGTAGAGCTGGGTGGTGGTGATGCTAGCATGGCCGAGCAGGGCCTGGACCACGCGCAGGTCGGCCCCGCCCTCGAGAAGATGGGTCGCGAAGCTGTGCCGGAAGGTGTGCGGCGTGACCCGCTCCCTGATCCCGGCAGCCGCGCTCCAGCGCCGCACGATTCGCCAGACCGACTCACGTCCGAGCCTGTGCCCGCGCTGGCTGACGAATACCGCCGGCGTCGGCCGGCCGGCGGTCCAGGTCGCCCGGGGACCTGCCAGGTAGCGAGCGATTCGTTCCCGCGCCGGCTCGCCCATGGGCACCCGGCGCTCCTTGTTCCCCTTGCCGATCACCCGCACCTGCAGCGCTGGCAGGTCGAGACGCTCAAGGTCCAGCCCGGTGAGCTCGGACACGCGCAGCCCACACGCGTAGAGCAGCTCCAGGATCGCCGCGTCACGGATCGCCGGCGGGTCGTCGTCCGGCGGGGCGTCCAGGATCGCCACCACCTGCTCCGGCGCAAGGACATCGGGCAGATAACCTCCTGGTCGCGCGGCCTCCAGGAGCGTGGCCACGTCGCGCCCGGCGAGCCCCTCCCGCAGCGCAAAGCCATAGAACGCGCGGAGCGCGGCCGCCTTGCGTGCCAGGGTCGTCCCGCGGCGCCCGGCGCCACGCAGCGCAGCCAGGAACCGCCGAGCCGGCTCCGGGTCGCCGCGCCAGTCGCCGCGATCCAGCGAGGCGGCGAACTGCGCAAGGTCGCGCCGGTAGGCGGCGATCGTCAGCGGCGAGAGCCCGCGCTCCACGCGCAGCTCGAGCAGGAAGGCATCGATGGCCGCTTCGAGTGGCGTCGTCTGTGCCGCTGGGACCATGGTGGCGGACCGCGTCAGCCGTCGGCCGAGCGCAGAAGGGCCTCCGCGGTCGCGCGGGCCTCTTCCCCCGCGCCCTCCCCGGCCAGCATGGCGGCCAGCTCCTCAGCCCGCGCCGCCCCGCTCAGAGCGCGCGCCTCGGTGTAGGTCCGTCCCCCGTCCACCCGCTTGCCGACGTGGAGATGCAGATTCGCGTAGGCCGCGACCTGCGGGAGGTGCGTGACGCAGATCACCTGGTGGTACGCCGCCAGGGCGCGCAGCCGCTCGCCCAGCGCAGCGGCGTTTCGCCCGCCGATGCCGGCATCCACCTCGTCGAAAATGAGGACCGGCGTCTCGTCAGCGGTCGCCAGCACCACCTTCAGTGCCAGCGAGAGGCGGCTCGCCTCGCCACCGGACGCGATCCGGGCCATGGGCCGTGGAGGTTCCCCGGGGTTCGGGGCGAACAGGAACTCGACGTAGTCGGCGCCACTGGGACCGACCTCCGTGGGGGTCACCTCGATCCCGAACGCGTCGCTCGGCAGGCCAAGTGGGGGGAGCTCCGCGTTGACGCGAGCGGCCAGCGAGTCCGCTGCGGCCCGGCGGGCGTCACGCAGCGAGACCGAGACCTCGTCGAGCGCAATCCGTGCAGATTCCTCGTCACGCCGAAGCTGGTCGCGCAGCGCATCCTGGTTCTCCAGGCGCTCCAGCTCGGTCGCGGCCACTTCGCCGAATGCGGAGATCGCGTCGATCGACTCACCGTACTTGCGCTTGAGGTCATAGATCAGGCTCAGGCGCTCCTCCATGGACGCCCGCGTCGCGGGATCGACCTGCAGTTGCTGCCCCAGCGCCACGATGTCGCGTCCGAGCTCCGTCGCCTCGGCCACCGTGCCGCGTCCGCGCTCCGCGAGATCGGCGAACCGTGAATCGTGTGCCGCGGCCGCCTCGAGCTGACCCAGCGCCGCGCGCAACCCGTCGAGCGCGCCCCCGTCCCGTTGCAGGATCCGTACCGCGTCGCCCGCGGCTCGCATCACCGTCTCGAGGTTCTGGGCCGCCTTGAGACGGGCCGCGAGCGCCACCTCCTCGTCCGGCTGCAGCTTGGCGCCGTTGATCTCCGCAACCTGGTATCGCAGCAGATCGGTGCGCCGCTGCAGCTCACGCGGATCGGTCACCAGCTCCTCGGCCTGCACCGTGATCGACCGCCAGGCGCGCCATGCCTCGGCGACGCGCTGCAGCAGCTCGCCGTGGTCGCCGAAACGGTCGAGGAGGGAACGCTGACGATCCGCCGCGAAGAGCCGCTGGTGCTCGTGCTGGCCGTGGATCTCCGCCAGGCGCGAGCCGAAGGCGGCGAGCGCGCCGACCGTGACGGTGCGGTCGTTCACGCGCGCCAGGGATCGCCCGTCCGCGCTCACCTCGCGACTCACGATGAGCGAGCCGTCGTTGAGATCGACCAGCTCGTCCAGGGGGTCCTCGGGGTCGCGGGGAACCTCGTCGAATATCGCCTCGACCCGCAGCGACGGCGCCCCGGTGCGCACCAGGTCGCTCGTGGCGCGAGCCCCGAGCACCAGGGCCAGCGCGTCGACGACGAGCGACTTGCCGGCGCCGGTCTCCCCGGTCACCACCACGAAGCCCCGATCAAGCGTGAGCCGCACGGACTCGATCACTGCGAGGTTCGTGACGGCCAGCTCGATGAGGGGCATTGGGTGGACTCGGTTCAGTACGGGAGGAGGGCTGCCTTCGTGCGCAGCAGGTCGTAGAACGAGGCGCTCCCGGTCGGCTCGATCAGCCGCAGCGGCTCCGCCAGCGCTCGCACCTCGACCCGGTCGCCCGGATCGACCGGCAGGTCAAGCTGGCCGTCCACCGAGACGATCGCCCCGTCGTGGGTGCCGCGCAGGGTGAGGGTGACGACCTGCCCCTCACCAGCCACCACCGAGTGCAGCGGGGACAGGTACGAGGCGACCGGCGTGATGATCATGTTGCGCAGCCGCGGGTCCAGGATCGAACCCCCCGCGCTGAAGGAGTAGGCGGTGGAGCCGGTGGGGGTCGCGACCACCACGCCATCGGCCACGTACGTGGCGAGGTGGCTCCCGGAGACATCGACCTCGACCTGGATCATGCGCACCCGCGAGCCCCTGGCCACGACCACCTCGTTGAGGCAGGGGTGTTCTGCACGGGTGCCGTCGACGCGGATGATGGTGGCGGCGATCCGCAGGCGCTCCTCGACGGTGTAGTCCCCTGCCGCGACCTGCTCGAGGGCATGCTCGAGGTCGGCGGTCTCCACCTTGGCCAGGAAGCCCACCCGGCCCAGGTTGACGCCCAGCGCCGGCACCCGCGTTCCGCCGATGGCGTGCGCCGTGCGCAGGAAGGTCCCGTCCCCGCCGAGGACACAGACAAGGTCCGTGCCCGGGCAGGCCGCGCTGATCTCTTCGAACGCGTCAGCCGGGTGATCCCAGGCGGTGATCTGGTGCTCGTCGCACCAGGCACGGCCGCGGACGAGCGCGTCGCGCGCCGCGTCGTTGTACGGGTTCAGGACGAACCCCACCGCGCCCGATGTCCGCCATCAGGCCCCCGCATCACCCGGCGGTGGCGTCGAATCGCCGGTAAGGGTGGCGATCGAATCGGCGACCCCCGACGCAAGACTGTCGGCGATCTCGTCGACCCGCTTGCGGAGCGCGGAGAGCTCGGTGGCCAGGTCCGGTTCGGTCATGGCTGCATACGATCGATCCAGGCCCGCCGCGATGAGGGCGCGCATCAGGCTGGACGGCGAGACACCGCGCGAGCGGGCCGCCGCCTCGACCCGTTCGAGGAGGGCGTCGGGCATGCGCAGGGACACGATCTGGCGCATCGTGTCGGCCGCGGGCTCATGATGCAGCGCCTGCGGCTCCGGCTCGAGGCCCTCGAAGACGCTCAGCTGCTCGGCTCGCTGCGGCCGCTCCCTCCGCTTCACGTGCTGCATCGTAGTACGCCGCGAGTCAGGCCGATGCCGTCGTCAGCGCATCCACGATCCCGGACCAGGCGTCACCGTCCCACGCGCCGTCACGCTCGAGCAGCGCCAGGAACTCCACGTTTCCCTCCGCACCGGTGATCGGGGAGCGCATGGCCGCGCGTGGGAAGAAGCCCGCCTCGCGGGCAGTGGAGCCGAACGCGAGCAGCACGGACCGATGGACCAGCGGATCGCGGACCACGCCGCCGCGCGGCACCGCGTCGCGACCCGCCTCGAACTGGGGCTTGACGAGCGCGAGCACTCGACCCGAACCGGCCAGGAGCCGACGCACGGCGGGAAGCACCAGCGCCAGCGAGATGAACGAGAGATCCAGGGTGGCGAGGGCGATCGGCTCCGGCAGCGATTCGAGCGTGCGCAGATTGGTGCGATCCATGACCACCACCCGCGGATCGCGTCGCAGCCGATCGAGCAGCTGGCCGCGGCCGACGTCCACCGCGTACACGATCCGCGCCCCGCGCTCCAGCAGGACGTCCGTGAACCCCCCGGTCGATGCCCCCGCGTCCAGGCACGCGAGCCCGCTGGGATCGATGGCGAAGCGCTCCAGGGCCGCCGCCAGCTTCTCCCCGCCGCGGGAGGCCCAGCGAGCGCCGGGAGCCATGGCGATCGCCACGTCGTCAGCCACGAGCTGGCCGGGCTTCAGGTGGCGCCCGGGCGCATCGGCCAGGCGCACTTCGCCGGCCAGGATTCGCGCCTGCGCCTCGGCGCGCGAGACCGCAAGCCCGCGTGCCACCAGCAGCTGGTCCAGGCGAAGCTTCTTCACCGCGCCTCGGGCAACCGCTTCTCCACGATGAACGAGCGCTCGAGGAGCGTGCAGCCCTCCCGAACGCAGAACCGGTGTGCGCGCTCCCGGACCTGCCCGTCAATCGACGCGACGGTGGCGATCACTGCGGCTCCTCCTCCGATCCCGCCGCATCCCCCGCATCGGTCTCCGTACCGGCCCGCCGCCCGAGGTCGGCAATCGCCAGCTCCGCGCGCCGCAGACGCTCCTCGCAGGCGGCATGCAGTCGAAGGCCCTCTCGGTACAGGGCGATCGACTCCTCGAGGCCGGCACTGCCGCTCTCGAGCGCGCCAACGATGCGCTGCAGCTCGATGACCAGCTCGTCAAAGGGTCGGTTCGCAAGCTCCTCGTCCGTCAGGCGCGCCGGTTCCGTCATCTGAGCAGCTCCTCCGCCGGCTGGTCCGATACCGACTCGATTCGGGTGCCCAGGCGGCCTTCGGCGATCACGACCTCGAGTGGCTCCCCTTCTCGGACATCGCGGATCCTGCGCACGACCGTCCCGTCGGGCCGTCGTGCCACGGCGTAGCCGCGCGCAAGCGTGGCGGCCGGCCCCAGGGCCCGCATGCCGTCGCGGAGCCCGTCGAGCACGGCTCGCTGCCGCGCGGCCCGCTGCTCAAGAGCGCGCTGCCCGCGATCGAGAAGCTCGCCCGCCTGCTGCCGCGCGGCCGCAAGGTTCGGGGCCACGGTGCCCAGGGCCCGCGCCTCATTCCGCACCAGCCGGCGTCGATCCGCCACGCGGGCAAGGAGGGCCGCCGAGGCCCGGTCCCGGAGACGGCCCAGGATCGCCGGCAGCTGCGTTCCGTCGGGCACGACCAGCTCTGCGGCCGCGCTGGGCGTTGGCGCCCGCACGTCCGCCGCGAAGTCGGCGAGGGTCACGTCGCTCTCGTGCCCGACCCCCACCACAACGGGAACCGGTGCGTCGACGATGGCGCGCACCACGCGCTCGTCGTTGAACGCCCACAGATCCTCGAGGGAGCCACCACCGCGGGCCAGGATCACGACATCGATGGCGGGACGCGCGTAGAGCCGCCGCAGGGCGCGGACCACGGCCGGTGCCGCCACGTCGCCCTGGACCACGGTCGGCGAAAGGACGAGCTCGACGAGCGGATAGCGGCGCTGAATGACGTTCCGAATGTCCTGCCACACGGCGCCCACGGGCGAAGTCACCACGCCGATGCGGCGCGGCCAGCGCGGGAGCGGTCGCTTGCGTCCCTCGTCGAAGAGGCCCTCCTCCGCCAGCCGAGCGCGCAGCTGCTCGTAGCGCGCGTGCAGGTCCCCTGCCCCGGCGGGTGTCAGCGACTCGACGTAGAGCTGGTAGACGCCCTGGGCCTCATAGGCGCGCACCCGTCCGTGGCAGATGACCGCCATGCCGTGCCGCGGCCGCACCGCGGCGCGGGCCAGGTCGTCGCGGAAGAGCACGGCCCGCAGCTGCGAGGACGCATCCTTGAGCGTGAAGAAGCAATGTCCCGACGCAGGGAACGAAGGGCTGCTCACCTCGCCTTCGACCCAGACATCGGCGAGGGTCGCATCGGCGTCGAGCAGGGCGCGGACACGCCGGCTCAGCTCGCTGACGCGCAGGATGCGCGGCGGGAGGGCGGTACCCCACAGGGTGGGCTGGTCGGCGCTCATCGGTCGGGGGCCTCCCCTACAAGCGTGTCACGTACTCCCCGGAGCGGGTGTCCACCCGGATCGTGTCGCCCTCGAGGACGAAGAGCGGCACCTGGACGACCAGGCCGGTCTCCAGGGTCGCTGGCTTCTTGGCACCGGTCGCGGTGTCGCCGGCGAAGCCCGGATCGGTCTGGCTGACCACCAGCTCGGCGGTCACCGGCAGGTCGACGCCCAGGACCTCGCCCTCGTACGACGAGACGGAGACATCGGTGTTCTCCTTGAGGTAAAGACGATCGTCTCCGATCATCTCGCCGCTCACCGCGATCTGCTCGTAGGTCTCGCTGTCCATGAAGTAGTAGATCGTGCCGTCGCTGTAGAGGTACTGGACCTTGCGCTGCTCGACCCGGGCCCGCGGCCAGCGGGTCCCGGCCTGGAAGGTGCGCTCGACGATGTCGCCCTTGCGGACGTTCTGGAGCTTCATCCGGACCTGCGCCGAGCCTCGCGCCATCTTGATGTGGGTCCAGTCCAGGACCTTCATCAGCTGGCCGTCGAGCTCGATGATGATGCCCTTCTTGATATCACCGGTGCTGATCATGCGGGCGGGTGCCTCCGTGCTGCGAGGATCATGACGCGGGGCATTCCGCGTTGGCCTTGGCGATGTTCGCCAGGTGCTGTGCGTAGGTCGTGGCGAAGTAGTGCGAGCCGTCCCGGGTCCCGTTCGGGCAGCCGGCGACGAAGAAGAAGTACCCGGACTTGGTGTCCGCGTTCGCCACACCTTCGATGGACGCGATGCGCGGCGCGGCGATGGGCGTGGGCGGCAGGCCGGGCGTCACATAGGTCTGGTAGCCGGCCAGCTCCTTGGGGACCTTGACGTCCTTGCCGGCCGTCTCGAGCGCGGGCCACCAGGTGATGCCTTGCCACTGGCTCATGGGGGCATCCTGGTGTGCCGCGGTGGCCAGGGCGTACTGGAGGGTCGGGTCCGCCTGCAGCAGGTAGGACGTCTCCCCCTTCGTGTTCAGCCGGTTCAGGTACACGCCCGCGATGGTGGGCCGCTCCTTGTCGAGCACCGCCTCGCGCTCGACGATGCTGGCCAGGGTGACGGCCTGGTCGATGGTCATGGGCTTGCCGTTGATCGTCTGCTTCGCGATGGCATCGCGGATATCCGGTGTGAGCCGGGCCGCGAAGGTGTCGAGCAGCTTCTCAACCACCTCGCGCGCGGTGGCGTTGGCGTCGACGCTGGTAGGTATCCGGATAGAGATACCCCTCGAGGCTGCGGCCGACGGGGAGATCGTTGAAGAAGTCGTACCTGTCAAGCAGATCGGCCGGGGGCTGCTCCACCAGGCTGACGAAGTCGGCCAGGTTCATGGTCAGCTTCGTCGTGGACAGGTAGCCGACGATCTGCTCGAGCCGCCACCCCTCCTGGATCCGGATCGTGATCTCCGTTCCCGCCCGCTGCTGGAGGGCGCCCGCGATCTCGGATGGCGTCAGGGACCGCGACAGGTCGTAGGAGCCCGCCTCCAGGCCGCCGGCGCGGCCGACCTGGATCACCCAGTACTGGAACACGAGCTCGCTGCGAATGAGGCCCTTCTCGAACAGCAGGTGGCCGATCTCGGAATCGGTGGCGCCGGTGGGTACCACGATGTTCACCCTGCCGCCATCGGACCCGGCCGCCGTGTCGTCCAGCGCGTGGGGTCGGTACCAGCGCACGAAGTCGAGCACGATCCCTTGCTTGACCATGCCCGGGTTCGCCTCGACCCAGTCCATCAGGCGTGGGGCGAAGGCCAGGAAGCCCACGAAGATCAGGACGGCTGCAAGCGCGGCAACGCCCGCGAACCAGGCGACCAGGATCAGCGGCTGGAACGGCCGCCGCGGGCGATGGTCGCTCACCCCACGCTGGGCGCGCAGCTCGCGGATCCGTTCGTTGCGCCGATCCTCGTTCTCCCAGCGCGATCGCGGGTCGTCGTTCATCCGATCTCCTGGTCGTGCGGTTCGTCGGCGGCCGGCCGGGGCAGCGGACGCCCGGCGCGTCGGGCGTCCAGGTAATCTTGCAGGATCAGCCGCGCCGCCGCCGAGTCTAGCTCGCCGCTGGTCCTCGCCGGCCGACGCCCTTCCTGTCCGAGCCGCTGGCCCGCCTCCCAGCTCGTGAGCCGCTCATCCACGTACGTCACCGTCAGCCCTGCCCGCGCCACCTCGCTCCCGAACGCGCGGGCCTCGGCCGCCTGAGGCCCCTCACTGCCGTCCATGTTGCGCGGAAGTCCCACCACCACGGTTTCGGCGTGCTCGGCCTGTGCGAGGGCGACCACCGCGGTCACCGCGCCAGGGCCGCGGCTGCGCAGCGCCGGGCGCGCAAACGCCAACCCCGTCTCGTCGTCGGCGACCGCGACACCAATCCGCCGCCGCCCGTGGTCGATCCCCAGCAGGCGACTCACGGCGACGGCGAAGACGCAGGAGCACTGCTCGATGTGGAGAGCGTGCTCGCGGCGGGCGTGGGGACCGGGGTGGGCACCGGGGTGGGCACCGGGGTGGGCACCGGCGTTGCCGATGGCGTCTCGATGCTGAGCGTGATTCGGAACGGCAGCTGCGGCACGCTGCCGACCCATTCCGGCCAGAACTCCACGGTTGCAGAGCCGATGTCGGAGAGCTCCCGCACCACCTGCTCGCGCGACATGCCGGAGATCCGCGCCTTGAGCTGGCTCTCGTCGGGCAGCGGAGCCACCTGGCCGCTGGCCACGACCGTGGCACGAACGCGGTCACCCGCGACTCCCACCGTGGTCGGCGAGACGGAAACGCTCGACTCGACGAGCATGGTTCCGGCCGGGATCCCGCTCGTGTCAGTCGTCATTGCCGCTACGACGGCGCTGCGCAGGTCCTCGCGGGTCACCCAGCGACGCTCGTATGCAAGCGTGCCCGTCAGCTCGAAGGTCTCCGTCCCCGTCTTGCCCACCAGGTCGTTCGGAATGGGAACCGCCGGATCCTGTGGCGTGTCCGGCGTTGCATAGATGCGGTTGCCGGCCGCGAGCACCTGACCGAGCTTGCCTGTGAGATCCGCCTCGATGCGCTGGACAAGCCCGTCGACATCCGCCTGGGTGACCTCCGGGATCGAGGTGCTGGTACCGCCCGTGGTCGGGTTGGCGTTCCGCACCAGGCTGCGCCGATAACCGAACGGCCCGCCAAGCTGCTCGGCGACCGCGGCACTGTCCACGGTGTCGATGGTGCCGGCCGCGACGTTGCCGTCCGGCCCCGGCGATGCGGCCGTCACACTGGCGTTCGCCGTGCCCGGCGCAATGCCGCGCACGGTGAAGCTGCCGGCCGGGACGTCGATGGCGGCGTCCGTGGTGAACACCTGGTCTCCCGCAGAGACCTTGCTCCCCTTCGCGACCGTGTGGGCCGCCGCGTCGTAGTTGGCGAACGATACCTCTCCGGTGGCTGCCGTCTCGTCCACGTGGGTACCGGTCGCCGCCGCCGACAGGGTGCTCGACAGGTCGCCCCGCTCCACCGACGAGGCGAGCTCCACGGTGTAGGACAGCGGCCCGACGGCGCGCGTCTCGGGGACCAGGGTGATGGTCGCCCCAGGCAGCATCGCGGCAACGAGCGCGACCGCCAGGATCACCACACCGGCGCCCCACAGCCAGCCGCGCCGACCGCTTGGCCACCGGACAGCCAGCCGGCGACGCGCCGGGCCGCCCGGCGGCGGAGGCTGAACCACCGGCACCGCCCGGGTATCGTCCGAGCGACTCGCCGCGGTCGACGGCTGAGCGGCCGCCCGCGTCGGATCCGCGGCACGGCTCGCCCCCGAGGGATGCGGCCCCGTCAGCGAGGGGACGGCGCCGCGCTCGCCGCGCACGACATGGATCGCCGCCCTGGGCCGTCCCGGGGGCTCGGGGTCGGCGGGCGGCCCGCCTGCCTCCGCCTCGGGGACCGTCGCGTAGGCGGGAATGCTCGCCTCGCCGGCCAGCAGTCGTGTGCCGGCATCCGCTACCAGCCGCAGGGCAAGGCCCGCGTCCGCGGCACGGTTGGCGACCAGCCGCAGCCCCACCGCGCTCGAGGTCGCCTTGCTGCGACCCGGCGCCACCAGGATCACCGTTTCGGTGCCGCGGATCTCGGACAGACGTCGGATGACCGAGGGGATCTCGTCGTCCGGCTCGAGGTACAGCACCGGGGCGCCGTTGCGCCCGACTGGTCGACCATCTCTACAGGTCCATGGCGCGCACGGCGCCGCGCATCGCGCGCTCGACGGCGTTCGTCTGCGTGTCGAGGATGAGCCCCTGGTGGGCAAGGGCCATAGGGGTCACGTCCTGGCGCGTTCCAAGCAGGCCGGACCCGTCTCGAAGGCCCGCCACGTCGTCGGGCGCCAGGGCCCGGACCTCGGGGCGGCGGGCGAAGGGCAGGTGCCGCCACCAGGCCTCACCGGCCAGCACCTCGCCGATCTGCGGCAGGCGCGCACCACCGCCGCAGAGGTAGAGCCGCGACGGGAGCAGCTCGCCGTCGGCGAGATCACCGATCATGAGCCCCACGCCATCCAGCCAGACGCCGGCATCGGTCAGCAACGCTGCGTCCACCTCCTGGCGGGGCACCGATGCCTCCGGGAGCTCCTCGCCGTCCGCCGCGGCCAGCTTCAGCGCCTCGCCGCGCTCGAAGGTGAGGTCAAAGCGCTCCGCCAGGCCCTTCGTGAAGGCACGCCCGCCCAGGGCGAGCATCTTGGTTCCTGCGATCCCCCCGTGCCGGACCAGGGCCACGTCCGTGGTCCCGCCGCCGACGTCGATGAAGACGGCGCCCGTGTCGCCGACCTCGCGGGGCGCCAGGCAGGTCGCGACCGCATAGGGCTCGGCGATCACGCCGAGCAGGGTGAGGTCCAGCGCCGCGGCCACAGACTGCAGCGCCCCCAGGTGGACCATGGGGGCGAAGGCATTGAAGATCGACAGCTCGATGTGCGCGCCGGTGAAGCCGATGGGGTTGCTCACCGGGTACCCGTCGATCTTCATCTCGACGATCGCCGCGTGGACCAGGCGAACGTCGAGCCGCTCGATCCCGCTCTCCCAGCCGATGCGACGCTCCGCCTCGCGCAGCGCGTCATCCTGCACCCGCTCCACCACGAACTGGAGCTCCGCCTCGTCGAGCGGGCGCCGCGGATCGTCCCGCCGGGCCGCGAGCGACGCGGTGGTGCCCTTCACCAGCTCCCCCGCGATGCCGATGACGACGCTCCGCGGCCGGATGCTCGACATGGCCTGCGCTTCGTCCAGGGCGGCCGCGCAGTTCGCCACCACCGCGTCGATGTCGGTGACGGTCCCCGACTGCATGTGGGTCAGCCCCTGTCTTCGGCGCCCAACGCCACGCACCACGCCGTCCAGGACGCCGTCCGGCCCGCGCTCCGTCGTGACCACCAGCGCCTTGGCGAACTCCGTGCCGATGTCCAGGGCCACAATCGCCCCGGTCGCCTCGGCGCCCGAACGACGGGCGCTCTGCAGCCGATCGACGACACGCCCCACCAGTCCCTGCATCGTCAGGTCCGCACCGCTGCTCAGGTCCCCTCGAGGCCCTGGAGAGCCTCCAGCGCCGCCCGGCCCGCCTCGCGCAGCGCCTCGTCGAGGCGACCGGCGTCCCGCCCACCGGCCTGGGCCAGCTCCGGGCCGACCGCCACCTCCCCCGCCGATCATGGTCGCAACGGAGCGAATCACGGGCACCGCGTCGAACCCCTCCGAGACGAGGTCCCGGCTCGCGGCGACGATGAGCGATGGCTGACCGTTGGCCGCGCCGGCGGCGACCAGCAGGAACCGACCGGTGGCCCCGCGCAGCTCGTCGGCCAGTGCGCGCAGCGCACCGGCATCGGCGGAGTCGAAGCGCTCGATCATGACCTTCGTCTGGGCGGCCGTTTCGGCGCGAGCGAGGACCGCGCCGGCATCGATCGTGGCTCGCGGCGCGGCGCTGGCGCGCTCGCGGGCGGACTTCTCGGCCTCGCGCACACGCTCGAGCAGCGCGGCGATCCGGCCGGGCACGTGCTCGGGCTGCTCGCCCAGGAGCACCGCGGCCTCGTGCAGCGCCTCCAGCCTGCGTGCCACCAGCGCATCGGCGCCGGCTCCGGTCACGGCCTCGATCCTGCGCAGCCCGGCACCGATGCTGGACTCCCCTGTTATCCGCAGCGCACCGATCTGCCCGGTGCTGGCCACGTGTGTCCCGCCGCACAGCTCCTTGCTGTACCCGTCGACCTGCACCACCCGCACGGACTCGGGGACGTACTTCTCCCCGAAGAACATGTCCGCGCCCAGCACCTGGGCCTCGGAGATGCTCATCCAGGTGGGCGTCACCGCCGCATCGCGGCGGATCTGGGCGTTCACTCGCCGCTCCACCTCGCGAAGCGCCTCCCGCGGCGTGGCCGCGGACGCCGGGAAGTCGAAGCGCAGCCCGTCCGGTCCCACCCAGCTGCCCGCCTGCTTGGCCTGCTCGCCCAGGACGTCGCGCAGGGCGCGGTGCAGCAGGTGGGTCCCGGTGTGGTTGCGCGCCGCACCCCAGCGGCCCTCCGGCTCCACCTCCGCCCGCACCGTCTCACCCACCGCCATGCTGCCGTCCAGCCGGCCGACGTGGACCACGGCATCGCCCGCCCGCTGGGTGTCCTCCACCTCGAGCCGCCCGCCGGGACCGATGAGCGCTCCGCGATCGCCGACCTGGCCCCCGCCCTCCGCGTAGAACGGGGTCCGGTCCAGCACCACCAGGGTCGGATCGTCCTCGCCGTCACCACCACCGATGCCGATCACGGTCGCATTCTCGAGATCGGTCTGGTTCGGGTAGCCGACGAACTCGCTGGCCAGGGCAGCCAGGGACTCGTCCACGCTGAACGCCGCCTTGCGCGTGGCACGCGACCGCCGGCGCTGCTCCGCCATGGCCTCCTCGAACCCCGCCCGGTCCACCCCGATGCCGGACTCCGCGGCCACCTCGACGCTGAGGTCGATCGGGAACCCGAACGTGTCGTGGAGGCGGAAGGCCTCGGGGCCGGGGATGGTCCCGCCCGCGCCGGCCGCCGCGACCAGCTGTGCCAGTCGCTCGCTTCCCGCCTCCAGGGTTCGCGCGAACTTCTCCTCCTCAGCGGCCACGACGTCGAGGATCCGGTCGCGTCCGGTCGCCAGCGCCGGGTACGCCTCGCCCATGAGATCGATGACCACCGCGCAGGTCTCGCGCAGGAAGGGCCGGGTGATCCCCATCAGCCGTGCATGGCGCACCGCCCGCCGCGCGATCCGGCGCAGGACATAGCCGGCGCCCTCGTTCGACGGCTTGATCCCCTCGGCGACCATGAAGGTCATGGCGCGCGAGTGGTCCGCGACCACCTGGTAGCTGAAGCGCTCGCTCTCGACCGTCTCGGGGTCGTGGCCGATGAAGGCGGCGAGGCGCGCGATGATCGGCTCGAAGAGATCGGTGCGGTAGTTGCTGTCGACTCCCTGCACCACCGAGGTGATCCGCTCCAGTCCCATCCCGGTGTCGACGCTCCGGAACGGGAGGGGGGTCAGGGTCCCGTCCGCCGCACGGTCGGACTCCATGAAGACCAGGTTCCAGACCTCCAGGTAGCGCGGGCAGTGCTCGGAGTGGTCCGGGATGCATCCCGGTCCCTCGCTGAACTCCGGGCCACGGTCGTAGTGCACCTCGCTGCAGGGGCCGCAGGGCCCCGTGTCGCCCATTCGCCAGAAGTTCTTCTCGTCGCCGGCGGCGATGTTGCCCCAGCGCGCGATGCGCTCCGGCGGCAGCCCGATCTCCTCCGTCCAGATCCGGTAGGCCTCGTCATCATCGGTGTAGGTCGTGGCGGCCAGGCGCTCGGCCGGGATGCCCAGCTCCTCGGTGAGGAACGCCCAGGCCCAGCGGATGGCCTCTGCCTTGAAGTAGTCGCCGAAGCTCCAGTTGCCGAGCATCTCGAAGAGGGTGTGGTGCCGCGGGGTGCGACCCACCTCCTCGAAATCGTTGTGCTTGCCCGCCACGCGCAGGCAGGGCTGCGCATCCACGGCCCGCGAATAGTCGCGCTTCTCCTCGCCGGTGAGCACCCGCTTGAACGGGACCATGCCCGAATTGACGAAGAGCAGGGTCGGGTCGTCGCGGGCGAGCAGCGGCGCGGCGGGCACGCGAGTGTGCCCACGCGCCTCGAAGAAGCGCTGGAATCGTTCGCGGATGTCTGCTGCGGAACGGTGCTGCATGGAATCGATCGGTCCTGTCTGCAAGAGCGGCCCCGGGACGGCGAGAGCCGGCGGACACCGGCTCCCTCTGCGTCAATTGGTCTCCGGGAGCGGGGTCAGGACGCGGCGGCCTCCGGCTCGCCGCCGACCAGCTCGCTGCCCGCTTCGGCAGCGCTCAGCATCTCCGCCCGCGCGATCTCGGCGGCCACACGACCCTCGTTGATCGCCACGTCGAGCGCCTCCTTGCGACCGTCGACGAACTCGCCCACCTGCTCGCGCAGCCGGTTTCCCGATTCGGGCGTCAGGAGCAAGCCCACGGCCGCGCCCATGAAGCCGCCCACCACCAGGCCGGCCACGAAGCTGCCGAATCCGGAATCCTTCATCTGACTGCGCTGTTCCTCCGTGCGTTGGCGATGATTCTACGCATCACGACTCGTCCGCGGGTGGGCCGGGTGCCGGAGCCATGGCGGCGAGGAGCAGCGTCGCCAGCATGGCAGCCTGCGCCCCGACCGATGCCGCGGCGAAGTCGAAGTCACCGATGCGCAGCAGGTCCAGCCCCAATCCGGCACCCGCCGCATCGCCCACGATCACGCCGACCAGCGCCGCGAGGCCCAGGAACGGGACCACGGAACCCCAGCGCCCGCGCACGGCGAGGAGCGCGAAGAGATTGATCCCGGCGGTCATCACCACGAGGATCAGCCAGACGATCATCCGTGCACGGCGTTGGGCCGGGCGATCCTTCCGCCCCCCAGGCACTCCTCGCCGTCGTAGAGGACAGCACCCTGGCCCGGCGCCGGCGCCCAGACCGGCTCCGCGGTCTCCACCACGAAGCGGTCCGCCCCGACCAGCGTCACCTCGCACCCCACGTCTGGCGCACGATGCCGAATCCGCACCGACGCGGTGAAACGCTCCGCCGGCGCCTCGCCAGCCACGAAGTGCCGGTCGGCGACCTCGAACCGGCGCGCAGCCACCTCGTCGCGACGTCCCACGACCACGGTGTTCGTGGCGGGCCGCACCTCGCGCACGTACACCGCCTCGCCCAGCGCGACCCCCAGGCCGTGCCGCTGGCCCACCGTGAAGTGGGCGTAGCCGCTGTGGGAGCCCACCACGACGCCCGCCCCATCCACGATCGGCCCGGGGTCGCCGTCGTACCCTCGGCGCTCCGCCAGGAGCGCGCGGTAGTCACCGCTCGGGACGAAGCAGATCTCCTGCGACTCCGGCTTCTCGGCGGTGGGCAGCTGCATGCTGGCCGCCATGACGCGCACCTGGGTCTTGGTCATGCCGCCCAGCGGAAACCGTGTCGCGGCGAGCTGCTCCTGGGTGAGGACCCACAGGAAATACGTCTGGTCCTTGTTCGCGTCCGCGGCCCGCAGCAGGCGCCAGCGGCCGTCGCGCCACTCGACGCGGGCATAGTGGCCGGTCCCCACCGCGGAGGCCCCGTACGCGCCCAGGCCGCGGCGCAGGAGCTCGTCGAACTTGATGTACTGGTTGCAGGCCTGGCACGGGTTCGGCGTCGCGCCGTCCAGGTAGGCATCCGCGAAGGCGTCGATGACCTGCGCGCCGAAGGCCCGTTCCACGTTGAGGATGAAGAAGGGGATCCCAAGGATCTGGGCCACCCGGCGGGCATCGTCTGCGGCATCGGGCGAGCAGCAGGAGCGGCGGTTCTCCCAGCCCTCGCCGTCATCGGGGTGGGTGCGCATCCAGACGCCGATCACTTCGTCGTCGGCCGACGCGCGCGAAGACTCCGCGAGGAGCGCCGCGGCGACGCTGGAGTCAACTCCGCCGCTCATGGCGGCCACGATCCGGCTCATACCCGGCCGATGATAGCGAGGAAGCGGGATCGGCTCAGCAGCCGGAGTCCGCTGCTGGGGTGGGCTCCGGCGTGGGCGAGGTGCCCGGTGCGGTCGTCGCGCTGGCGCTGAACGCGTTGGCGACCATGGCATGCACCTTGCCGACTGCACGCGCGGTGAGGTACTCGGGGATATCGGGTGGCACGAACGCGTACCTGGCCACCTTCGCGGTGTCCACGCGCTGGGCGAGGGCAAGGAGATCCGGCATGTCCCTGGGTGACAGGTTCGTCCAGAGCGAATCGCCGGCGATGTCGATCAGATCCGGGATCTTGGGAACCAGGGCGCAGGGCTTGACCGCGCGCCGGAGGGCCAGGAGGACCAGCTGCTGGCGCTGCATGCGGTGATAGTCGTCGTCCTGGTGGCGCGACCGCGCGTATTCCAGCGCGACGTGGCCGTTCATGTGCTGCTGGCCGGCCTTGATGTAGATCGCAACATCCCCGCTCCCGTTTTCGAGCGGGTAGCGCGAGTCGTAGACGGCGTTGGGCACATTGATGTCGATCCCGCCCAGCGCATCGACCAGCCGCACGAAGCCGTTGAGATCCACCACCAGCATCCCGTCGATCTGGGCGCCGGTCAGCGCGCCTACCGCGCTCTCCAGGGCCAGGTAGCCGCGCGCCTCGCCGCCCGGGAAGTACTGCGGGTTCTTCCCGGCGTAGACGTAGAGCGCGTTGAGCAGGTCAGGGAAACAGCCGCACGAGAAGGCCTTTGCACTCTGCGCGCCCAACGGCACGTTGACCAGGTTGCGCGGGATGCCGAACATGGCCGCCCGCGCGGTGGCAATGTCCACGCTGAGCAGCACCATCGTGTCGGTCCGCAGCGAGTACCGTCCAGGGCCCGCGTCGCCGCCCACCAGCAACAGGTTGAGACGTCCATCCGCTTTCCACGGCGGGATGGGCATGGGTGTCCACACCGGCGTGGGAGACGGACCTGCCGTCTGGCCGGCGGCAAGGCTGGGCTCGGCTGTCGGTACCTCGCCCGTGCCGCCGCCCGGCCCCGCGGGATTGAAGACCTTCGAATCGGCGACGTAGACCTTGTAGCCCATCACGCCCACCGCCGCGTGCATCGAGACGGTCGCCAGCAGCAGGGTCACCAGGATTCCCACCGAGACGACCCGCCGCGAGCGCGCCCCGCTCCGGGCCGGGTGCAGCCGCCGGCTCACCAGGTACGCGTCCACGATCGCCGCCAGCCGGTAGAACAGGAGGACGGCGTCCAGGACCAGCAGTGCACCCACCACCGCCGGGTCCAGGACCAGCCCGGCGAGGCGCAGCCTTCCCTGGCCCAGCAGCCAGATGCCGCCGATCACCAGCACCACGGCCGGGCCTGCCAGCAGCGCGCCGCGGAGAACAGCGCCGGTCATTCCCTGCCCCAGGCCGGGGAACACGAACGAGAGCGCTGCCGAGAGCGCTGCCGAGCGCCGGACCCAGAACCAGAACCGTGCTAGCACCTTGGCTCGACTCTATCGGATGGGATCACGCCGTGCGGGCATCAACCGACACACCGGCCGAGGGCACACCGTCGGCCAGGCCCGATGCCCGCAACCGGGCCACGCAGCGCTCGACCGCGGCGACGGTGGCCGCGATGGCCTCGCCGGTCGTCGAACGCCCCAGTGTGAGCCGCAGGGATCCGTGCGCCGCCGCCTCGTCGATGCCCATGGCCAGCAGGACGTGGCTCGGATCGAGGCTGCCCGTGGTGCACGCGGAGCCGGTCGACGCCTCGATCCCCTCCAGGTCGAGCGCCGCGACCAGGTCGCCGCCCTCCACCCCGTCCACCAGGAAGCTGGCGGAGTTCGGAAGCCGGCGATCCGGGTGGCCGGTCAGGCGCACGCCGTCGATGGCGGCCAGACCGGCGATCAGCTCGTCGCGGAGCCGCGTGAGCCGCGCGACCTCGCCCGTTCGGTCCGGCTCCCGGGCCGCGAGGCCGAACGCCTCCGCGAACCCGACCGCCGCCGCCACGTTCTCCGTGCCGGCGCGGCGCTGCCGCTCCTGGGATCCACCCTGCATCTGCGGCACCAGCGCCGTCCCCTGCCGCACGAACAGGGCACCGATCCCCTTGGGCCCGTAGAGCTTGTGCGCGGAAAGGGAGAGCAGGTCCACGTGCCATGCGTTGACGTCGATCGGCAGCACGGGCGCCGCCTGAATGGCATCCACGTGGAAGAGGACGCGCCGGGAGCGACAGACGTTGCCGATCTCCCGGATCGGCTGGATGGTGCCGACCTCGTTGTTCGCAGCCATCACGCTGACCAGGACCGTCCGGTCGGTGATCGCCGCCGCGACCGTGTCGGGGTCGACCATTGCCATGCTCGTCGACCGGTACCACGGTCGTCTCGAACCCGTGGCGCTCGAGCAGCGCGCAGGTCTGGAGCACAGCCTTGTGCTCGATTGCGGTGGTGATGATGTGCCGGCCCTGCGCGGACGATGCCCAGGCCGCGCCCTTGATCGCGAGGTTGTCAGCCTCCGAGCCGCCGGAGGTGAAGACGACCTCGCGTGGCCTGGCGCCGATCAGGCTCGCGACTTGTTCCCGGGCCATGTCCAGGCCGCGGCGCGCGTCACGCCCCGAGGCGTGAATGCTCGACGGGTTCCCCCAGTGCTCGGCCAGGTACGGCAGCATGGCGTCGATGACCTCGCGGCGCACCGGGGTCGTCGCCGCGTGGTCGAGGTAGATGCTCACACCCGGATCATAGGCGGAACGGCGCGTCATCCGCGCCCGTTCGAGTGGCCCGCGCTACGCCGCCCGACGCGGTGGAAACGCCGTACACCGGCTCCCGAGTGGCCCGCGCTCCCGACAACGAACGGGTGCCGGAAGGCACCGGCGCGGGATGGGCTTGCCCTGATCAGCCGGTGTTGCGGGGCCGTTCGCGGGAGCGCAGGGAGGCCGCCGTCGTCTCCGGGACGTTGCGCTCCGGCGCCGCCGCCATGTTGCGGTCGTCGAGGTCCCAGTGGAGATCATCGGCCTCCACGCGGAGAACGCCGTCCACCTGCGCGGCCAGCTTGGCGAGGATCCGCGCGGTCGAGCGCCGGTCCACCGTGCCGGCCAGCATCACGGTGCCCTCGCTCACCCGTACGCTGACCTGGTCGGGTTCGAGCCACAGGGTGTCGCGGACGACCTCGTTCTCGATGGTCGTCGCAAGCTCATCGTCCGGGCGCACGAAGGCACCCACCAGGTCGGCCCGGGTCACGATTCCCACCAGGCGGTCGTCCTCCACCACGGGAAGGCGGTTCACGCGCTTCTCGACCATCAGCCCGGCCGCCTCGCGGAGGCTGCTGTCGGCGCCGATCGTGACCGCGGGGCGGGTCATCGCCTCCCCCGCCGTGGTGGCACTGATCTTGGCCTGCTCCACGTCGCGGCGTACCTCGCCGAAGAGCCAGGCCAGGGGCCGTCGGTCACGGCGATCCGCCGTTCCCCGTTCCTTGATCAGGAAATCGGCCTCGCTGACGATGCCCAGCACCTTGCCGGCCTCGTCCGAAACCGGAACGCCGCTGATCCGGTGCTCCATCAGGAGGCGCGCCACCTCCTTGAGGGGGGTCTCCAGCGTCGCCGAGAAGACCGGCGCCGTCATCACGTCTCGAACTTTCACGTCGCACCTCCGCGCAGCGTCTCGCGCCGGCGGCACGCCGGTCGTGGCACGCGCAGGATCGCACATCTCGTGGCGCGGCCGCCACGGGCGCTTGCTCCCGTCCCGCCCGCCGTCCGGCCCGGGCCGGACGGCTCAGTCGTCGGCCGTGATCTCCAGGTGGAGCTCGTCAAGCTGCGTGGAGCTGATGGGTGAGGGGGCTCCCATCATCAGATCGCTCCCCGACTGGGTCTTGGGGAAGGCCATCACCTCGCGGATGTTCGTCTGCCGCGCCAGGAGCGCGCTCCAGCGATCCAGGCCGATGGCAATCCCGCCGTGGGGAGGTGCCCCGTACTCGAGCGCGTCCAGCAGCGCGCCGAACTGGTCGCGCATTCCCTCGATGGTGTGCCCCATCAGCGAGAAGGCACGCTCCAGCAGGTCGCGCCGATGGATTCGCACGCTGCCGCCGCCCAGCTCCCAGCCGTTGAGCGCCAGGTCGTATTGCTGCGCGTGCACCGATCCGGGATCCGACTCCATGCGGTTCTCCTCCTCCCAGATGGGCGCACTGAACGGGTTGTGGGTCGCGTCCCAGCGACCGTTCTCCTCGTCCCAGGTGAACATCGGGAAGGGATAGACCCAGCAGTAGGCGAGCACGTTCTCGTCGCGCAGGCCCAGGCGCTCGCCGAGCTCGAGACGCATCCGGCCCAGGACATCGGCCGATCGCAGGGGATCGGCGTCCGCCACGACCAGCAGCAGGTCGCCGGGCGCCGCGCCGGTCGCGGTGCGCAGCGCGCCCTGGTGCGCCGAGTCCAGGAACTTGGCCGCGGGTCCGTGCAACGTCCCGTCCTCCTCGACCGACAGGTGAACCAGGCCCCCGGCGCCGAGGCGCCGGGCGAGCTCGGTCAGCTCGTCGATCTGCCTGCGGGAGTAGCCCGCACAACCCGGAGCCACGAGGCCCCGCACCCTCCCGCCGGCGGCGACGGGAGCGGCTGAAAACCCGGAAGTCGACGTCGCGGATCACATCGGTCAGGTCTGCCAGCTCCATGCCGAAGCGGATGTCGGGCTTGTCGGAGCCGTATCGGTCCAGCGCTTCCTCGTAGGTGATGCGCGGGAACGGCGTGGTGAGGATGGGCCGCTCGGGGATCACCTCGCGGCTGACGGTGGTGACCATCTCCTCGATGGTGGTCATCACGTCCTCGGCGCGCACGAAGCTCATCTCGACGTCGATCTGCGTGTGCTCCGGCTGCCGGTCCCCGCGCAGATCCTCGTCGCGGAAGGCGCGCGCCAGCTGGAAGTAGCGGTCGTAGCCGGCCACCATCAGCAGCTGCTTGAGCACCTGCGGGCTCTGGGGAAGGGCGTAGAACTCGCCGGGCTGGAGACGCGACGGGACCACGAAGTCGCGCGCGCCCTCAGGCGTGCTGCGGATCAGGTTCGGCGTCTCGATCTCGACGAACTCCATCGTCCTCGAAGGCGCGCCGCACCGCGCTGGCCAGGCGAGCACGGAGCATGATCCGCTCCTGCATGGGTGGCCGGCGCAGGTCGACGTAGCGGTACGTGAGCCGGATCGTCTCGTCCAGGCCCGGCTGCTCCTCGTTGACGTAGAACGGCGGCACCTTGGACGCGTTGAGGACGGTGAGCGCCTCGACCGCCAGCTCCACCTCTCCGGTCGCGAGGTCGGCGTTGGTGGTGCCCTCCGGCCGCTGGCGCACGGTGCCCTCCACCTGGATGACCCACTCGTTGCGGGCATCGCTCCCCGCGCCGTGCGCCACGGGCGCGTCGTCGGCGTTCGTCACGACCTGGGTGATGCCGTATCGATCGCGCAGGTCGAAGAAGGTCAGGTGCCCGTGGTCGCGTCGGCGATGCACCCAGCCGGCCAGGGTCACCCGCTCGCCCGACGTGCTCCGCGCGGAGCTCGCCGCAGGTATGGGTTCGGTAGGACTGACGGATCGGCATGGAAGCCGATGGTAGCCGAACGCGCTCGAGCCCGGGTCGGCGCTCGAGTCGAGGATGGCAGCGGCGATCGCGGTCAGCGCCAGGTCGCGCTGCTCCCCGGATGCCAGGTCGCGGAGCACCAGCGGCGCGTCGGCGGGCCCCTGCACGATCACCGCCCAGCGCGCGCCGACCTTCGCCGCCGTCTCGAGCTGCCGTCCGAGCTTGCGCGCCGATCCATCGGTGCGGACCGGGATTCCCGCGTCGCGCAGGGCCGACGCCACCCGCAGGCGAACGGCCTGGTCGTCGGGGTGCGGGCTGATCACCGCAACCAGCGGCGGCGCGCTCCGGAGGTGGCACCGCCTGCTCCTCCGCCGCGAGCACCGTACGGTCGATCCCGATGCCGAAGCCGATGCCGGGGGTTGGCCGGCCCGCCCAGGTGCTCGACCAGGCCGTCGTAGCGGCCGCCGCCGCCCAGCGCCTGCTGCTGGCCCTCGCGTCCGGCGACGAAGAACTCGAAGGTGGTCCGGGTGTAGTAGTCGAGCCCGCGCACCAGGCGGTGGTCGAGCACGTAGCGGATGCCCATCCCGTCGAGCAGCGCCGTCACGCTGGCGAAATGCTCCCGGCACGGGTCGCACAGGAAGTCGGTGGAGCGGGGCGCGCCGGCGGCCAGCTCCGGGTCGAGCGTCTTGTCGTCCAGCACCCGCAGCGGGTTCACCCGCAGGCGACGCCGCGAGTCCTCGCCCAGTCGCGCCTCGTGACTCGTGAAGTAGTCCACCAGCGCTGCGCGGAACGCGGGACGGCACTGCGCGTCGCCGATCGAGTTGAGGTGGGCGACCACATCGCGCAGACCCACGCCGGCGAAGTACCGCTGCGCAAGCTCGACAAGCTCCGCGTCGACCATGGGCCCCGGATCGCCGATCACCTCCACGTCCCACTGGACGAACTGGCGGTAGCGCCCGGCCTGGGGCCGGTCGTAGCGGAACATGGGCCCCAGCATCCAGAGGCGAAGCGGACCGGGGAGCACCTGCATGCCATGCTCGATGTAGGCGCGCACGATGCCGGCCGTGGGCTCCGGGCGGAGCGCCCACTCCGCGCGCTCCTCCTCGCTTCCCTTCGCGCCGGAGACGCGGAACATCTCCTTCTCCACCGCGTCGGACGAGTCACCCAGCCCGCGGGCGAAGAGATCCACCCGCTCGAAGAGCGGCGTGTCGATGCGCTCGAACCCGTAGCGCTCCGCCAGGTCGGATGGCCGCGCCTCGGCGACGCTCCAGCGTCGCGCCTCCTCCGGAAGCAGGTCGCGGGTACCGCGCGGCGCGGCAATCGGTCGGGCCATGCGCGCAGTGTACCGACGCTCGCCCGCCGGTCGCGCCCGCGGACGTCCGGGTCGGCGACGGTGGCTCAGCTCACCTCGCGGGTGACGCTGGTGACGTCCTTGACCCGCTCGATCCGGGACAGGACCCGGGACAGCTGCTGCAGGCTCGTGACCTTGAGGGTGGCGGTGATGGTCGCCATCCCGTCGGGGTGGATCCCGATGCTGGCCGCCACGATGTTCACCTTGTGCTCGGCGACGACGTTGGTGATCTCGTTGAGCAGCCCCTGGCGGTCGATCGCCTCGATCCGCACGGTGATCGGGTAGGTCTGCTGCCCGGCCGCCTCCCACTCGACGTCGATCAGCCGCTCGATGTCCCGCTCGGAGAGGACCGACGGGCAGGTCGGCACGGTGGATGGTGACCCCCTTGCCGCGGGTCACGTAGCCCATGATCGGGTCGCCGGGGATGGGCGAGCAGCACTTTGCGAAGCGGACCAGGAGGTCGCCCACCCCCTTGACCCGCACCCCGCTCGTCGACGGCTCCGCGGGCGGCGCGATCTCGGGCAGCGCGATCGCCACGTCGTCGTGGACCTCGAGCTTGCTGACCACCGAGGCTGGCGAGACGGCGCCGTAGCCGATGGCCGCGTAGAAGTCGTCCAGCTCCCGGTAGTGGAGCTGGCTGGCGATCTCGATCAGCTTCTCGCCGTCGATGGTCGCCAGCGTCTCGTGCGCGAGGCGGCGCAGCTCACGGTCCAGGATGTCCTTGCCCTGCGTGACGTTCTCGTCGCGCTGCTGGCGCTTGAACCACTGGCGGATCTTTTCGCGCGCCTGGTTGGTGCGCACGATGTTCAGCCAGTCGCGCGACGGCCCGTGGGCGGCCTTGGTGGTGATGATCTCCACGATGTCGCCGTTGCGCAGCTTGTAGTCGAGCGGAACGAGCCGGTTGTTGACCTTGGCGCCGATCGTCCGGTGGCCGACATCGGTGTGGATCCGGTAGGCGAAGTCGAGCGGCCCCGCGCCGGCGGGGAGGTCCTTCACGTCGCCCTTCGGCGTGAAGACGAAGACCTGGTCCTGGAAGAGGTCGAGCTTGAGGCCCTCGACGAACTCGGTGGCGTCGGCGACCTCGCGCTGCCACTCGATCAGCTGCCGGACCCAGGCCAGCTTCTCGTCGTAGCGGCGATCCCCGCGAGAGCCCTCCTTGTAGCGCCAGTGGGCCGCGATGCCCGCCTCCGCCACCTCGTGCATGTGGTGCGTGCGGATCTGGACCTCCACCGGCTTGGCGTCCGGCCCGATCACCGCGGTGTGCAGGCTCTGGTACATGTTCGCCTTGGGCATGGCGATGTAGTCGTCGAACTGCCCGGGGATCGGCCTCCAGATGGAATGCACCACGCCCAGCGCCGCATAGCAGTCCTTCACGTCGTGGACCAGGAGACGGATGGCGTGGAGATCGTAGATCTCGCTGAACTCGGCGCCCTTGCGCTCCATCTTCTTGTAGATGCTGTACAGGTGCTTGGGGCGGCCGGAGATCTCCGCCTCGATCCCCACCTTGCCCAGCTCCTTGCGCAGGATGCCGATGCTCTTGTTGATGAAGGACTCGCGCGCCCGGCGGCGATCGGTGAGCAGGTCGGCGAGCTTCCGGTAGATGTCCGGCTCGAGGTACTTGAAGCTCAGGTCCTCGAGCTCCCACTTGATCTGCCACATCCCCAGCCGATGGGCGAGCGGGGCGTAGATCTCCATGGTCTGCCGCGCGATGCGGAGCTGCTTGTCCTCGCTGAGGAACTGGAGCGTCCGCATGTTGTGCAGGCGGTCCGCCAGCTTGATGACCACGACCCGGACGTCCTCGGCCATGGCCATGAACATCTTCCGGATGTTCTCCGCCTGCTGCTCCTCCATGGAGCGGGCCGATCCGAATCTTCGAGAGCTTGGTCACCCCATCGACCAGGCGCGTCACCTCGCGACCGAAGCGCTTCTCGATGTCGAGCAGCGTCATGTCGGTGTCCTCGGGGACGTCGTGCAGCAGCGACGCCGCCAGCGTCTCGGCGTCCATCTGGAGGCCGGCCAGGTAGTACGCGACCTCCACGGGGTGCGTGACGTACGGCTCCCCGGAGGCACGCAGCTGGCCCTCGTGCGCTGCCGCCGCGACATCGTAGGCGCGCTCGATCAGGCCGACGTTGATGCTCGGCCGATGCAGGCGCGCCTCGGCGACGACGTCCTCGATGGTGTGCGTTCCGGGCGCCGCTCTCCGCGGTGCGCCCCGAAACGGTGGACCACGGCCGCGGGCGCCGCACGCAGGCGTGCGAGGTCCATGGACCGGCGATGGTAGCACGCGCGAGCGGCGGCTCCCGCGGACGCAGCGCTCAGCGGCGCTTCAGACCACGCAGGCCGGAGGCCAACCCGCGCAGGCGGTACACGACCGGGTCGACCACCAGGTCCCACGATCCTGCCCAGGACACGAACCGGCCGCCGAAGCCCTTCTTGAAGAGGCTGTAGCCGTACCACGGGTGCTCCGGGCCGGCGTCGCGAGGCGCGACGCCCCAAAGATCGTGGGTCCGCGCGCCCATCTCGCGCGCCGTGCGCATCATCTGCCATTGGGCGGCGTACGAGGCGAACCGCTTCGTCTCACCTCTCGCCTCCCGGATGGAACCGGAATACAGGTAGATGGACCGATCTCCCTCGACCACCAGCAGCGATGCGGACTCGAGGGCCCCGCGGTATCGGGCCCGGATGATGCGCGCCCGACCGGCGCCGGCCAGGCCCCGCCAGGCGACCCGGTAGCGATCCAGGCTGGGGAGACGGTACTGCGCCCGTTCGAGCGTCTCGGTCACGATGCCGTGCAGAGCCTGCAGCGCCTCGCTCGTCGTCCGGGTCGGCGGCAACGCTCGTCTCGACCCCTTCGCGCGCCGACCTGCGGATCGCGTAGCGGGTGTCCTTGTCGAAGGTGGCGAGCAGCGCCTCGTCGTCCGCCAGCAGCTCCACCAGCCGGGTGTCCGGCGTCTGCAGGGTCGCGCCGACGCGGCGCAGGCCGGCCGCATCGAAGAGACCGGCGGCCGGACCGTCGCGCTCGACCCGCGGCTCGATCCGGACCGCGATCGCGCGGTCCGTGGCGGCGGCGGCGCGCAGGCCCCGGATCAGCAGCCCCAGGCGCTCCGCGGCGCGCGCATGGTCGTAGTCGAGGACCGGGCCGCGCGGGACGTACCAGAAGGAGCGCCCCAGGCTGGTGCGCCGCACCTGCGCGGCGCAGATGGCCACGATCCGGCCCTCCTCCTCGACCACGAAGCGCCGCTGCGGCTCCCCGTCCAGCGCGGCGACATCGGCCCAGGCCCAGTCGTGGAGCACGTCTCCGGACGGCACCGACTCGAGCAGCGCCTGCCAGGCGGTCGCATCCGCACTCGTCGCTTCCCGGAAACCGTCCGGCAGCGGGTTGCGGCGAACGCGAGCCTCCCGGCGGGCGTCTCCCCACCCGGTCATCCCGTCGCGCGCCGCGAGAGCGCCGCGCACCGCAAGGTCGCCGGCTCGATGCACCGGCAGGTCCCGCGCGCCGACCAGGGTCAGCAGCTCGCCGCCGAAGCCCTCCTTGAACTGCGCGATGCCGCCGGTCGGCTGTCCCCACAGGTCATAGCGCGCGAAGCCCTGCGCCCGGAGCGCCAGCATCGCCTCCCACTTCACCAGGTAGTTGGCCCGGTCGTGGGTGCCCTCGGGGGTCGAGCCCCCGTACAGCTCCGCCACGTGGTCGCCGCACGCGATGTGGAAGAGCGTGGCGAGACGCCGTCCTTCGCGCGTCGCGAAGAAGAGGCGGGCCCGGTTTCCGGCGGCCAGCGCGTCCCACGCGCGGCGGTAGTACGCCAGCGGCCGGGTGTTGAACCCGGCACGGTCGCCGGTCCGGCCAAGGATCCCGTGGAAATCGGCCAGTGCCATGGCGATCACTTCGGGGGATGCCGACGCGTCCAGCTGCTCGACGCGGATCCCGGCGCGCTCCGCCTTGCCGATGTACTGCCGATGCTTCTTGCGCAGGTCGCCTCGCAGCTCGTCCTCGGACCGCGAGAGGTCCACGAGACGCGTCACGGCGGGCTGCACCGCGGGCGCGGGACGCCACACCTCGCCGGTGAGCCGGGCACCGACGCGCGAGTCGAGCGGCGCCTCCGGCTCGATGCGCACGGTCGCCACCCGTTCGCGCTCGGCGAGCCGGCGCATGGCGGCGACGAGCTCGAACCACGTGGTGTCGTCGTCGAGATCACCGACCGGACCGCGCGGTGCGTAGCCGAGGCCGAAGCCAATGGCCGGCACGCGGCGCACCAGGAGCTGCACGCCCGCCCGGATGCTCCCCTCCGATCGCCGCCCGATGGCCAGCCGGAACGGCTCCCAGCCAGCCTCGCGCCGCAGCTCGCCCCAGCCCCACAGCTGGGAGAAGGACCGATAGGGCGCGGCCTCGACGAAGGCGTCCCAGCGAGCCGCATCGCCTTCGAGCCAGGCGTCCATGGTCATTGCGGCCTCCCCGCGAAGCCCGCCGCGACCAGCTCCTGGCGGGCAACCTCCGCCTCGTCCCACCAGACCGGACCGTCGGCATGGAAGATGTTGTGCTCGTGCCCCTTGCCGGCCAGCAGGATCGTGTCACCGGCACGCGCGACCCGCACCGCGTGCGCCACGGCGGAACGCCGGTCGTTGATCACCCACAGGTCGGTGCCGTCGCGGGCGCCGGCGTCGCGCGCCCCGTCGGCGATCTGGCCGTTGATCTCGTCCGAGTCCTCGCCGCGCGGATCCTCGTCGGTCACCACCACGACGTCCGCCAGCGCCGCGGCGATGCGCCCCATGGCCGGGCGCTTCAGGAGGTCGCGCTCCCCCGCGGATCCGAACACGGCGATCAACCGGCCCGGAGTGATGGGCCGGAGGGTACGCAGGATCTTCTCGAGCGCATCCGGAGAATGCGCATAGTCCACGATCACCGTAAACGGCTGTCCGGCATCAACGCGCTGCATGCGCCCGGCCACGCCCCGCGCCCGACCGATGGCCGCGGCCGCGACCTCCGCATCGATCCCCCAGCCCACGGCAAAGCCAAACGCGGCCAGCGCGTTCTCCACGTTGAAGGCACCCGGCAGCGGCACGTGCAGCGCACCGCTCCAGCCCGGGCTCTCCACGCTCAGCGAGCTGCCGTCGGCCCGGGTCTCCGCGGCGACGACGCGCACGTCCGCGTCCGCGTGGCGGCCATAGCTGATGATCCGATCGCGTGCCGCGTCGCGGAAGACCTCCCAGCTGGGATCGTCGCGGTTCAGCACGGCCAGCGGCGCCTCGCGCACCAGGAGCGCCTTCGCGTCGCGGTAGGCCTCGAAGGTGCCGTGGAACTCGAGGTGCTCATGGGTGAGGTTCGTGACGATCCCGGCGCGATAGCGGCAGTTGCGCACGCGTCCCTGCGCGAGACCGTGCGACGACGTTTCGATCACCGCACTTTCGTTGCCGGCGGCCACCATGCGGGCCAGAAGCTCCTGGAGCTCGAGCGCCTCCGGCGTGGTCGCCCGTGAGAGGTTGTCGGCCAGCTTGTCGCCCACCTGCACGTTCACGGTCCCGAGCAGACCCGGCCGCGCCCCCGCCGCGCCGAGCACCTGCGCGCAGAGAGCGGTGACCGTGGTCTTGCCGTTGGTCCCCGTCACGCCCACGGTGGCCAGGGTGCGGCTCGGCTCGCCGTACCACAGGTCCGCTGCATCGGCGAGGGCATGGCGCGCGTTGGGCACCAGCAGCTGTGGGATTCCCACATCGGCGATCGGGCGCTCGACCACCGCGGCGCGTGCGCCGCGATCGGCGGCATCGCGCACATACCGGTGCCCGTCGGTGTGCACGCCGGGCACCGCGAAGAAGAGGAACCCCTCCTCCACCCGGCGAGAGTCGTAGGCAAGGCCACTGACGTCTCCCACCGGCAGGCCATCGACGCGCTCGGGTCCGATGCGATCCGTCATAGCGCCCAGCCCCATCCTCCCTCCGGGCGGACCGACGGACGCACCAACCTGCTGCTGGCCGCTCATGTCGGCGCCGCTCCGCTCGTTCGACGAGGGAAACGGCCACGCACCAGGCGCCGCAGCTCGCCGATCTCGGGGGAACGCAGCGACCCGGCCACGACCACGAAGATGAGCACGCCCAGGCTGGCGAGAACCACGAGCGCAACGAGCCGTCCGACCCCGTTGCTGAGCACGTCGCCGATTGACAGCTCGGTGACCTGCAGGCCGCCGAGCATGAGCAGCGCGGCTGCCGTACCGGCGGCGGTCGAGCGCGCCAGCGATCGAGCGATCGACGCGCCGTCGATCCCGCCCAGCCGGCCGCGCAGCGCCCACACCAGGCCGATCACCTCCAGGGTGGCCGTCACCGAAAGGGCCAGGGCAAGCCCGTCCACCCCCATCGGTCCGACCAGCCAGGCCATCAGCGGGACGTTGAGCGCAACGGCGACCATCGCCCACAGCACCGGGGTCCGCGTGTCCTGCAGCGCGTAGAAGGCGCGCGCCAGGACCGGGACCAGGACCTGCGCACTGAGGCCGATGGTGAAGAACAGGAGCGCCTCCGCGGTGCGCGCGGTCGAATCGGCGCTGAACAGCCCGTACTGGAAGAAGACGGCGGTCAGCGGGTCGCGGAGCACGATCATGACCGCCGTGAGCGGCGCGGCCACGAAGAGGAGCACGCGCATGGCCTGTGCCAGCTGGGAGCGCACCTCCTGCAGCCGGCCCAGTGCCGCATCGCGGCTCAGCCGCGGAAACAGCGCGATGGCGATCGAGACGCCCACCACGCCGACGGGTACCTGCATCAGCTGGAACGCGTAGTTGTAGGCGGTCACGCTGCCCTCCTGCAGCGTGCTGGCAAGCACGGTGCTCACGATGAAGTTGAGCTGGACAGCGGCCAGCCCCAGGGTGCGCGGACCCATCAGCCAGGCGACCCGTCGCACGCCCGGGTGCCCGAGGGCGATGGTGAGATCGTAGCGCTGGCCCACGGCCGCAAGGTTCGGCAGCTGGATCACGAGGTGCGCCAGCGACCCTACCGCCACGCCCACCGCGAGTCCCTCAACGCCCATGATCGGGGCCAGCAGGATCGCGGCCAGGATGATCGCCACGTTGTAGAGGAGCGGGGCAATGGCCGGCACCGCGAACCGCTCATGGCTGTTCAGGATCCCCGACACGACCGCGCCCATGCCAATGAAGACCGGGCTCAGGAGCATCACCCGCGTCATGCGCACCGTCAGCTCGGTCGTGGGCGCGTCGAACCCCGGCGTCACGATTGGCACGATCCAGGGAGCGAAGATGGCCATCAGCAGGCTCACCGCCGACAGCGCGATGAGCACCAGGTTGATGACGCTGCTCGCCATCCGCCAGGCCTCCTCGTCCTGCTCTCGCGCCCGATAGCCCTGGTAGACCGGGATCAGGGCTGCCGAGAGGGCACCGGCCACGACCAGCTGGAAGATGGCGTCGGGGATGCGAAAAGCGGCGAAGTACGCGTCCAGCTCGCGGCTCGCGCCGAACTGCGAGCCGATCACCAGCAGGCGGAGCCATCCCAGCGCCCGACTGGCGAGTGCCGCCACGGTCAGCACCAGGCTCGCCTGGGCCAGGACCCGCCCCGCGGACGGCTCCCCTGGCGGGGCGGCCGCGGCGGGAACCGCGTCGCTCACCGGGACGGAGTGCGACCCGGGCCGGATCGCATTGAGCGGGGATGCGCGGACCGGTAGGCGGTGCGCAGCGTCGCGTCAGAGAGGTGCGTGTAGATCTGGGTCGTGGCCAGGTTGGCGTGGCCAAGGAGCTCCTGGACGGTGCGCAGATCGGCGCCGCCCTCGAGCAGGTGGGTCGCGAACGAGTGGCGGAGCGTGTGCGGAGAGGTCCCGACCGGCACGCCCGATGCCTCGACCCAGCGATCCACGATGAGGCGGGCGCCGCGAGCGCTCAGCGCGCCGCCCGCCATGTTCAGGAAGATGGCATCGGTCGGGACGGCGCCCGCCCGCGCCGCGAGGGTCGGCCGGGCATGCGCGAGGTAGGAGCGTAGCGAAACCTCCGCCGGTCGGCCGAAGACCGCCTCGCGCTCCTTGTTGCCCTTGCCCAGGACGCGCATCCGACGCCGCTCCAGGTCGATCCGACCCAGGGTCAGGCCGGCCGCTTCGGAGATGCGAATGCCGGTCGCGTAGAGGAGCTCAAGCAGCGCGGCATCGCGCGAGACCATGGCACGATCCAGGGCTGCCGGAGGGCGGCGGCGGCGCACCCGCTCCGTGTGGTACGGGGCCTCGACCAGCCGGGCCGCCTGGTCGACCGCCAGGACGCGTGGAAGGCGCCTGGGGCGCCGTGGCGTGCGCACACCGGCCAGGGGATCACTGGTGAGCCACCCCTCGCGGGTGGCGTGACGGTAGAAGGATCGCACCGCGGACAGCTTGGACCCGACCGAGCTCGCCGCGAGGCCGCGATCCGCCAGCACCGCAAGAAAGGCCCGGACCGTGGTGCGATCGGGGCGCTCCCACGGGACGCCGCGGACCTCCAGGAACGCGAGGAACTCGCCGGCGTTGCGCCGGTACTCGACGATTGTCCTCCCCGATGCGTTCCGCGCTGTCAGATTGGAGAGGAAACGCTCCAGCGCGTCTGCCGCCGTGCCGCGCAGCTGCTCAGCCACCACGGCCGTCGGCGACCGCGGTGCCGCGACGTCGCCGTGGGCTGCGCCCCCCGGCCCCGTTCGTCGCGGCGGGCTTCCCGGCAGATTCCCCGTCCTCGCCCGGGGCGGCGCCCTCGACGCTTGGGCCATCGGCTCCGGCGCCGGCCGGCGCGGGCCGCGTCCAGCTCGCGTAGTCGCAGTCGGGGTAGCGGTTGCAGCCCCAGAATGGCCGCTTCCCGCGGCGCCGCTTGGTGACGACCGTCCCCTCTCCGCACTTGGGGCAGGGCCCAAAGCGCTCGGCGGCCGGCGCCGCGTCCTTCTTGATGTAGCGACACTCGGGGTAGCGGTCGCAGCCCACGAACGGGCCGAAGCGTCCGCGGCGCGCCGCGAGATGCCCCTCGCCGCACTGCGGACAGACCTCCCCGACGCCGGGAAGCTCCACCGTCTCCTCCGGCTCTTCGCCGGGAAGCGGCATGGTGTGCTTGCACTCCGGATATCCGCTGCACCCCAGGAACCAGCCATTGCGCCCGAAGCGCTTGACCATCAGGTGGCCCGAGATGGGGCAGACGATGTCGGTCAGCTCCACCTGCTTGGCGATCTTCGTCCGTCCTTCGACGAGCTTCTCGTTGAAGGGCACCCAGAAGCCGCGCACCATCGGGACCCAGGTCTGCTTGCCGCGCGCGACGTCATCGAGCTGCTCCTCCATGCGCGCCGTGAACGCCGGGTCCACGACCTCCGGGAAGTGCTCGACGAGCATGTCCGTCACGCGCTCCGCCGACTCGGTGGGGCGCAGCCGACGATCCTCGATGGTCACGTAGCCGCGCTGCTTGATGGTCTCCATGGTCGGCGCGTAGGTCGACGGGCGGCCGATGCCGTGCTCCTCGAGCGCCTTGATCAGGGTCGCCTCCGTGAACCGCGGCGGCGGCTGGGTGAAGTGCTGCTCGGAGGCGAGCTCCTCGAGCGCAAGTGCCTCGCCCTCCACCAGATCCGGCAGCACCGAGAGGCGCTCGTCCTCTTCGTCGTCGCGTCCCTCGACATAGACCGCCTGATAGCCGTCGAAGACGCGCTTGGCGGCTCCGGCATGCAGCGTGTAGCGTCCGCCGCGCACGTCCACGCCCACCTGATCGAAGCGCGCCGGCGCCATCTGGCTGGCCAGGGCACGCTTCCAGATGAGCTCGTACAGGCGGAACTCGTCGGGCTTGAGGTGTGCGCGCACCGAGTCCGGCGTCCGACCGAAGCTCGACGGCCGCACCGCCTCGTGTGCCTCCTGGGCACCGCGCGAGCGCGTCCTGTACGCGTTGGGGCGTTTCGGCACGAATGCCTCCCCGAACCGCTCGCCTATCACCGCCCGCGCCTCGGCCACCGCGGACGCGGCGATGGCGACCGAATCGGTGCGCATGTAGGTGATGAGGCCCGACCTGCCCGCCGGGCAGTGCCACGCCCTCGTACAGCGACTGCGCTGCTCGCATCGTGCGGCTTGCACCGAAGCCGAGCTTCCGCGACGCCTCCTGCTGGAGGGTGCTCGTGGTGAACGGGGGCGGCGCGCTCGACGTCGCTGGCTGCGCGTCACCGACTCGACCGTGAACCGCTCGCTCCGCAGCGCTTCCTCGTGCGCGCGGGCCTCCGCCTCGCGATCCGATGCGAACCTTTTCGCCGTCGACTGCGGCTGAGCTCCGCGGAGAAGGTCGCGCCGCCGCTGGCTCGCCGCAGCAGGGCGGCGATGGTCCAGTACTCCTCCGCCACGAATCGGCCGATCTCGCGCTCGCGCTCGACGACGAGGCGAACGGCCACCGATCTGCACCCGACCCGCGGAGAGGCCGCGGCGGATCTTGCTCGCCACGAGCGGACTGAGCTTGTAGCCGACCAGGCGGTCGATCACCCGGCGGGCCTGCTGCGCGTTGACGAGATCGAGGTTGATCGTCCGCGGATGGGCGAACGCATCCTCGATCGCAGACTTGGTGATCTCGCTGAAGGTCACCCGGCGCACGCGATCGGCGGGCAGGCCCGCGTACTCGGCGATGTGCCAGGCGATCGACTCGCCCTCGCGATCGAGGTCGGTGGCCAGCCACACCTGCGAAGCGCGCGTGCCTCATCGGCGAGCTTCTCGCAGCTCGCGGCGCCGATCCTTGAGCGGCTCGTAGCGGGGCGCGAAGTCATGCTCCACGTCGACCCCCAGCGCCTTGGCCGGGAGGTCACGGACGTGGCCATAGCTAGGCGAGGACCCGGTATCCGGGTCCCAGGTAGCGTTCGATGGTCTTCGCCTTGGCGGGCGACTCGACGATGACGAGGTCGCCGAGGTCGCCGCCGGCGGTCGTTCTGCGCGGCATCGGTCAGGGAGTGTAGCACCGGCCCCCGGCCACCCCGTGAGGAGGTAGAGGCACGGCGGCACGCCTCGCAGACCACGGCCGAAGGCCGTGCCGGAGACCTATCCGGCGAAGTCCCAGGTCATGATCAGCTTCCCGTCGCTGGCCTGGGCGTATCCGAATCCCACGCGGTTGAAGTTCGGATCGAGGATGTTGGCGATGTGGTTCCAGACTCCCGGATACGGCTCCGCCATCATGATCGAGTGGCACCACGCGAGGGCGTGGGCGATGCCGCCGTAGTCCAGGCACTGGTTCTCGCCGGCATGCGACCAGCTGATCCCGGCCCGCGTGATGCGGTCGCGGTAGGTCGAGCCGTCGCGGCTCACGTGGCTGAAGTAGCCGTAGCGGACCTGGTCCACCGCGTGCGCCTGGGCCACCGCGGAGAGCGCCGCGTCCATGCGCAGTGGGGCGAAGCCGTAGGCCTTGCGTGACGCGTTGATGAGGGAAAGCGCATACGCCTGCACGCTCGCGCTGGCCGATGGCGGCGGGTAGCTCACTGTCGCGCGCGACGGAGCCGGCGCCGCCTTGGTTATGAACGTGAAGGTGCCGGTAACCGGGTTCCCGTCGTAGTCGACCGCTCCGGCGCCGATGCGCACCTCGAAGCGGTGTCCCTCAGCCAGCGCGCTCTTCGGGGTGAAGGTCAGCCGGGTCCCGTCGTCGCTCCACGCCACGGAGCCCGCCACCGCTGCACCGCGGCTCGTGTCCATGAGCTGGAACGCCGCCTGCGTGGCATCGGTGTCGACCGGCGCAGAGAACGTCAGTTGCACGGAGCCCGCGCTGACACCCGTGGCACCGTTGGCGGGGACGTTCTTGACGACGCGAGCCGGCAGTGCCGTCGTGAACGAGAACGTCGTGTCGCCACCGAGCGGGTTGCCCTGAAGGTCATGGGCTCCGATGATGCTGACCGCGTAGCGGGCGTCGGCGTTCAGCCGTTCGGACGGCGTGAAGGTCAGGGTGGTCCCTTCCCAGCTGAACGTGCCCGCGACGGTGGGGCTGACCAGGAACGCACGCTCCACGTCGGGGCGGTTCATGGCCGCGCTGAAGCCGATCTGGATCGCCGTTCTCGCACTCGCGTCCGTGGCGGTGTCGGCCGGCAGGGCTGGCGGGTCGCTGCGAATCCCCTCCGTCACCGAGAGCCGCTCCGGGACGACGTCGGGGCCAACACGATCGACGGCGAACGCGTTGATGATCGGCGCCGTCTGCGTCGTGAACGAGTAGGACAGGGGGGCGCCGAGCACGGAGCCGTTGGCCAGGCGCGTGGTCGCCGGGATGATCACCACGTAGCGCTCATCGGTCAGCCAGCGCATGGTGGGAGTGATGCTGACATGCCGCGCATCAGTGCTCCACGACAGGGCCACGTGGGTTGCGGGTGCCAGGTCCAGGTTCGTGGCCACGCTGCCGACGTCCATGGGCTGGGCGAAGTCCAGCGTCAACGGCTGGTGCGTACCAATGCCAACACCGACACTGGCGGGGAGGATCGAGGTCGGAGCGCTGGGCGCCGGCACCGGCGCAGCCGTGCTGGGACGCTGGTGAACGGCGAGGGCGGCGAGAGCGAGAATCGACGCGACGGTGATGATCCGCGCGGTGGTACCGGTCAGGCGGGACGGAGTCCGGGTGGACCGATCGGCGGTGGGGACCGCCGCTGCACGATGATGACGCAATAGATCTTGGTTCTCGAGCGGGGCTTGACTTGGGTCCGATCGGGCTCCCGGACCGCCTCGGGTGGCAGGCGCAGTATAGGCACGGATCCCGGCGGCCTGCCGAACCGGCGGCGCCGATCCGTCAATGCACGCCGATCCGCTTTGCCGCGAGCGTCGGATGAAACGTGGCTCCGCCGAAGCTGGTGACGAGCCCCCGGGCCTCCAGCAGGGTGAGCGCACTGGCCAGCGCGGGGGTCTCGAGGTGGGTTCGGTCCATCAGCTCCTCGATCGACCCGCTGCGCCGGAGGAGCGTGCCCAGGACCAGCCCCTCCGGGTCGGAGAGGTGAACCGCCAACGGGCTGCGGCCGGCAGGGCGCATGCCCAGACGCTGGACGAGGGCGACCGCCGACGTCACGATCTCCGCCTGGTGGTCCGCGATGAGCCGATTGCAGCCGCGTGACGCAATGGAGTCGATGGGTCCCGGCACCGCAAGCAGGTCACGTCCCTGTTCCGTTGCCGACGCCGCGGTGAGCAGCGCTCCGGACCGATCCGGGGCCTCGACGACCACCACCGCGTCGGCGAGACCACTGATGATCCGGTTGCGGCGCGCGAAATCGGGCCTTCCGGTCATGCCGCCGGGCGGTGTCTCGGACAGGACCGCTCCCTCGCCCGCGACGATGGCCGCGGCCAGAGCGCGATGGCCCGGCGGATACACGCGATCGATGGGCGAGGGGAGCACGGCGGCCGTGCATCCGCCGGCATGGAGCGCCGACCGGTGCGCCACGCCGTCGATCCCCAGCGCCAGTCCCGAGATCACGCAGGCACCGGCACGGGCCAGCTCGTCGGCGATCTCTGCCGTGGCTGCCCGTCCGTACCCGGTGGGCCGTCGGGTCCCGACGACCGCCACGCAGGGCGCTGCCAGCTGCTCCGTGGACCCGACCACGTAGAGAACCGGCGGATGGGGCGAGACCTGCGCGAGGCGGGCAGGGTAGTCGTCGTCGCGCGCGGTCATGACCCGGCCCCCCGTGACCCGGGCGGCCGCCTCGATCCGTCGCGCGACCTCCGCCGGTCCGCGCCGCCGAAGGTCCTCGAGCCCCGCCCGTGTCGAGGCATCGGGTCGAGCCAGGTGGGTGATGATCTCGTCCGCGGGACGATCGAGGGCGACAAGCGCGGATCCGAACGCCCTGATCAGGCGAGCGAATCCCGCCTGCCCGACCCCCGGGACCGCCGCCAGCGCAATCCATGCGGCACGCTCTCTTCCCACGAGCGCCCCGCCTGCGTCGGACCGCGGGCCGGTACGCCCCCCACCGCGTTCCGGACGGTTCTCGCGGGCGGGTCCCAGGCCGATCACGACCAGCGCTCCCCTGCCGGGAGCTCAGGTCGGTATCGCAGCGCCTCGTCGATGTGCTCCGGCAGAACCTCCGGGCTGCCTGCGAGATCGGCGATGGTCTGCGCGATCCGTCCCGCCCGCCGCACGCGCCGCGGCGAGAGCGCCAGGCGGCGTGCCCGATGCGCGAGCATGGAGATGAGCGGTCGCGGGGCGCTCTGCAGCGCGTCCCACGCCGGATCCATCTCACCGTTCGCCCGCCCCTGCCGGGCGCGCTGGGCGCTCCACGCACGACTGACGCGCCGCGCCGCCGACCGGCTCGACTCTTCGCGTGACGCGCCGAGCAGCCCACGGGGCTCGTCGAGCACGACCCAGAGGTCCAGTCGGTCTCGTATGGGTCCGGAGAGCCGCGCGGCGTAGCGACGGGCGCTCGCGTCGTCGCAGACGCAGGCTCGACTCCGGGAACGGCGCCAGCCGCACGCGCAGGGGTTGAATCCGGCGAGAAGCGTGAAGCGGGCAGGCAGGGTGAGGGCTCCTTCCACCCGAGCGATGGTTACCATCCCCGACTCGAGCGGCTGGCGCAGCGCGTCGAGCGCATCCGCCCGAAATTGCAGCAGCTCATCGAGCACCAGTGCGCCGCGATGCGCAAGACTCGCCTCCCCGGGACGCACGCGGCTCCCGCCGCCCACCAGGGCCTGCGTCGAGATGGTGTGATGCGGAACACGAAAGGGCCGTCGCCGCACGACCGGCTCGTTGCGGTCGATCAGTCCCGCGACGGAATGGATGCGACTCACCTCGACCGCCTCGTCCTCCTCCAGCGGTGGAAGCAGGCTCTCGGCGGCACGCAGCAGCAGCGTCTTCCCGACCCCGGGCGGACCGGTGAGCGCCAGGCTGTGACGACCGGCTGCGGCAATCTCGAGCGCACGCCGGGCGACCGGCTGCCCGATGACCTCCGCGAGATCCGGGACACCGGTCGGGGGCGCCCACGGGGGGATGGGGCCGGCGGCAACAGGAGGCAGCTCACGCGCCCCGACGAGGTGCGCGACTGCATCTCCCAGCGTCGTCGCTCCCCGCACCGCGATCTCGCCCACGGCGGCGGCTTCGCGCGCCGATGCCGCCGGCACCACCACCTCATCGATGCCGGCCGAACGGGCCGCTGCGGCAAGCGCAAGCACGCCGGGAACCGGACGCAGGCTCCCATCAAGCGCCAGCTCGCCGACGAGTGCACAGCGGCGCAGGCGCTCGGTCGAGCCTAGCTGGCCCGACGCGCCCAGGATCGCTGCCGCGATCGCAAGGTCGTAGCTCGTCCCTTCCTTGGGAAGGTCGGCCGGAGCGAGGTTCACGGTGATGCGGCGCGCTGGCACCTCGAACCCGCAGTTGCGGATGGCGGATCGCACGCGTTCGCGCGCCTCCTGCACCGCGCTGCCCGCGAGACCGACGATCGTGAGCGATGGGAGGCCGAAGGCAACGTCCGCCTCGATCCGGACCGGGACCCCGTCGACGCCGATCACCGTCGCGGAGAGCATCTCGCTGAGCATCGGGATCCCTCGCCGGAGGACGAGCGGCAGTGGCGGATGGAGTGGCGGATCGAGTGCCGGCCGTCAGCCTGCTCGCCTCCATGCTCAAGCGACGACCGGCGTCGCCGAGACTACGAGGCGTTGCTTATCGGAGGGTTTGCGCGCGCTTACCGAAGTCCCCGCTACCGAGCCCCCGCTACCGAGCCTCGGTTGGTGGCGGGCGCCGCCTCGATCACGGCCTCTTTGTCGACCTCGCGGGCGAACTCCGCGACGCTCCGGCTCAGCGGCGCATCGGGCCGCGACGACATGAACGGCTCGCCGGAGTTGAGGGCCGAGATGGCAGCTCGGTACTCATTGATGATCTGGTAGTCGATCTTGCGGCCCAGCACCGATTCGGCGTTGTTGACGTTGATCCCGGTGTACGCGTTCGAACGGTTGAGGACCAGCTGCACCTTGCTGCGCTCGTAGCCGAGGTTGTCCATGGTCTTGAGAACGAGCTGCACGTTCTTGAGGCAGGACAGATCGGCGGTCATGACCACCAAGATGACATCGGCTTCGTCGAACAGCTGGAGGTTGAAGTCGTCGATGCTCTTGGCCATGTCGACCAGCGTGTAGTCGAACTGGCGACGCGCGATCGACAGCAGGTTCGACAGGATCGTGGGATCGCTGCGCTGGCGCTCGACGACGATGTCGGCCGACTCCGGGGAGGTTGGTGCCAGGAGGAGGTCCAGCCCGGAGTGATGGTGGACCATCAGCTTGCGGAGCAGGTCGCCGTCCAGGTCGGGCTCGCTCATGGCGTTCACGATCGAGGCGGTGTCCAGCCCCAGGTCGAGAAAGACGCGCAGGTCCCCGAACTGCAGGTTGGCGTCGATGAGAGCCGTCTTGCGCTTGAGCTCCTGCGCCAGCGCGATGCCGGTGTTGATGGCGATGGTCGTGGTGCCCACCCCGCCCTTGGCTCCGTAGAACAGGGCAAGTCGGCCAAGCGCGGCCGCTTCCTGCGCGGCCGGACCGGGGTGATCGGCGCCGTCGCGGGCCAGCAGGGCCCGGATGCGAGCGATCAGCTCCATGGGATGGAACGGCTTGACGATATCGTCATCTGCCCCGGCCCGCAGTCCCTTCACCCGCTCGCCGACATCGGCCTCGGAGGTGAGCATGATGATCGGCACGCGGGCGCCATCCTTCTCAGCAGCGCGGATCTGCTGGGTCGCGGCGTAGCCGTCGAGTTTGGGCATGGCCACGTCCATGAGGATCAGGGCCGGCTCGGCGGTGCGAGCCATCTCAACGCCGGCCTCGCCATCGGACGCGACGACCACCTCGAAGCCTTCCTGCTTGAGGGTGAAGACGAGGACACGCTGGATGTTCAGGTCGTCATCGACGACGAGGACCTTGCTGGCAGCCATCAAGAACCCTTCGTTGGTAAAAGTCCGCCAGATTATAGAGTCCGCCCGACCGGGTCCGATAGGCGCCCGCCTACGCGGCCTGCTCCCCCACGAGGTCGAGATGCTTCGCGAGGAAATCCAGGACGCGCCGCTCGTACTCTGCGCCGCCCACCGCCAGGGCATCCCCGTGGCCCGCCCCTTCGACGACGTAGAGCTCCTTCGGCGCGTGCGCCCTTGCATAGAGCCGGCGCGCCTGCGCGTTGTCGATGAGCTGATCCTCGCGGGGGGCGATGATCAGCAGACCCCGCGGTGAGAGCCGGGCCACGTGATCGATGGGCGCCAGGAGCCGGGTGCGAGCCCGCAGGCTGGCACCCAGCACGACCAGCCGTGATCCCAGCCATGGCAGCGGGTAGTGCAGCTCGCGCATCCGGTTGCCGATCGGGTTGTACAGGTCGGCATACGGCGCATCGGCAACGACCGCTGCCACCGGGAGGTCCGGCGCGGCCATGATGGCCACCGCGGCGCCCATGCTGATTCCCATCAGGGCAATGGGCCCCAGGCCGCGCTCTTCCAGGATGCGGACCGCGGCCGCCACGTCGTGCCGTTCGGCGGTGCCCATGGTGATGTCGGCGTCGTCGCTCACGCCGTGCCCGCGGAAGTCGAACTGCAGCACGTGGTATCGCTCGGAGAGCCACGGGACGAAGCCCGAGAGCCACGGGAGCCGATTCCAGCTGAAGCCGTGCATCACGACCACCGCCGCCCGCGTGTCGCGCCGCGCGGGCACCAGCCAGCCGGAGAGGGTCACGCCATCGTCGGTCGTGAAGCGCACGTCCTCGTAGGCAAGGCCGAGATCCGCCGGCGTGGTGGGATCACCGGCGAGTCGGCTCGAACGGGCGTCGCGGCGGGCGAACGACCCGTCGCGACCCCTCGACCGCCAGGAAGCCGGCGTACCCGGCCAGGAGCGCGCCCAGCAGACGGCCGACGCGGGAGGTCATCCCGCGTCGGGCAGGACCCCGGCCAGCATGACGCGCTGATTCAGCCCGCGTCCCCGCCACCGCCGGTCCGCGTTGCCTTGAGCGCCGCACCGATGGGGCGGGTGAGCTCCGCGAGCTCCATGGGGATCACCCACTTCGTGGACTCGCCGGCACCGAGGGCCTTGAGTGCGTCGAGGTACTGCAGCGCCATGGTCTTCTCGTCGATGCCCTTGGCGGCATTGAAGATCGTCTGCAGCGCGTTGGCATAGCCCTCGGCCTGCAGGATCTGGCTCTGCCGGTTGCCCTCGGCCCGCAGGATGGCGCTCTGCTTGTCACCCTCGGCGACGTTGATCGTCGCCTGGCGCTGGCCCTCGGACTCGGTGATCACCGCGCGCCGGATGCGCTCTGCGCTCATCTGGCGGTTCATGGCGTCCTGGATGTCGCGCGGCGGCACGATCTCGCGAATCTCGACGTTCGTGATCTTCACGCCCCAGCGATGGGTCACCTCGTCGAGCTTGGTGCGCAGGATGGTGTTGATCTCCTCGCGCTTGGCCAGCACGTCGTCGAGCGGGATGTCACCAATGACCGCGCGGAGCGTGGTCGCGGCCAGCGCCTGGGATGCGCCGGAGAAGTTGGTTACCGCCGTGACGGACTCAGACGGATCGAACACCTTCGAGTAGACGAGGAAGTCGATGCTGATCGGCGCGTTGTCCTTGGTGATGCAGGCCTGCTGCGGCACCTCGAGGTAGAACTCCCGCAGGTCCACCTTCACGGTCTGCTGGACGAACGGGATGAGGATCACCAGTCCTGGCCCTCTGGCCCCCTGGAGACGTCCGAAGAAGAACACCACGAGGCGTTCGTACTCGCGAACAATGTGGACGGTCAGCGTGATCAGCCAGAGCACGATCAGCAGACCCACGACCAGCAGGATCAGGCCGGTGGCGTTGTCAGGCATGGCTCGGGTCCTCTCTCCCCTCTTCAGACGATGCGCCGGCGTCCTCGGCCGGCTCCACGACAAGCTCGAGTCCTTCGACGCGGACCACCCGGATGGGGGTTCCGGCATCGATGGCCGTCTCCGCACTGCTGCGCGCCGACCACGTTTCACCACCAGCATAGGCGATGCCCCGCGGGGCGAGGAGCGTCTGCGCCGTTCCGGTGGTGCCCACCAACGCCGCAATGGGCAGCGCTGCGGTGGGCATCAGACGGCGGGTCTGAACAAGACCGCGGATCAGGACCAGGAAGTAGTACACGGTCAGGGCGACGATCGCCACGATCAGGATGGGGTTGACCCCAACCGTGAACTTCGCCTCCCCCGGTGTCACCCCGGTGTAGAGCGCAAAGGCGCCCAGCACGAAGCAGACCACGCCGCCCACGGCGAGGAGGCCGTAGCTCGTCACGTTGATCTCCAGAACGAAGAGCCCGATACCGACCAGGATCAGCACCAGGCCGCCGACGTTGAGCGGAAGGCTGTTGGAGCCGATCCAGGCCAGGATGATCGCAATGGCACCCAGGGTCCCGGACAAGAAGTTCGGGTGGAACAGCTCCGCCAGGATGCCGTAGAAGCCGATGGTGAACAGGATGAAGGCGATGTTCGGATCCGAGAGCAGGTGCAGGAACTGCTGGCCGATGTTCATGTTCACGTCGGTGACCGGAAGAGACGCAAGCGCCGGGATGGGCTTGCCGTCGTGCATGTACCGGTGGCCGTCGGCCCGCACGCCGCTGTCGACCGCCGCCAACAGCTCCGCCTCGGTCGCCGCCAGGATGTCGACGACCGGCGGGGTCATGGCCACTGCCGACGACGAGCCGACGCTCTTGGCGTCCCGCACCGCGCTCTCGGCCCAGTCGGCATTGCGGTCCTCGCGGAGGGCGAGCTCGCGGATGGAGGCCACCTGGTCGTTGGTGATCTTCTTCGCCTCGGTGGACGGCAGGTCGTTCCCGCTGGAGTCCACGACCGATGCCGCGCCGATCTGGGTGGAGGGCGCCATGGCCGCGACGTCACCGGCGAGCGTCACGAAGGTGGCCGCGGATCCCGCGCGCGCGCCCTCGGGGGCGACGTAGGTGATCACCGGTATGGGGCTGGCGAGGATCGCCTTCACCATCCGGTCCTTGCTGGTCAGCTCACCGCCGGGCGAGTCGATGACGATCAGGACCGCGGCCGCGCCATCCGAGTTGGCGGCCTTGATGCCCTCCTCGATGTAGGTGGCCGTGACCTGGTCGATGACACCGGTGAGGTGGATGCGGGCGACGTGGTCCCCCGCCCCGACAGCAGGACCGGCCAGCGACACGAGGCCGATGAGGAGGGCGACGACCGCCAGGGAGCGCCGCAGGGCGACCATGAATCGAGTATACGCGCGGGGATACGGCGCACCCACAGGGCCACCCGGTCCCTCCCGGGCACGTCGAACGGCCCCGTCGGACCCGCCGGGCCGGTCAGGCCAGCGGACCGCGGTCCATGGCCGCCTCCAACCACGACAGCGTGAGCTGCGACCACGTCTCGAGCCGATCCCAGGCGGCGCGAACCTCGGCTAGCTCGACGAAGCGGCCTGAGAGCTTGTCGCGCTCGCGGACGGTGACGAGTGCGCCATCGGCCTCCACGGTGAAGACCACCCCCAGGTGGACCGCGCCGACGGCGTTCCCGTCGTCGTTGAGCATGCCGGCCAGGCGGAAGGTCGGTGTGAAATCGGCCACGAGCTCCTCACCCCACTCGCGGCGCAGTCCGTCCATGAGCGGGTCGTTGCCATCGTCCACGGGGTTCAGGTGACCGCCCACGCCCAGGCTGCCCTTGAGGTGCAGGCGCGGATCACCGCCCGCTCGCGTGCGTTCCATATAGAAGACGCGCGCACCGTCGCGGACGACCACGTATGGAATGAGCTGCTTGAAGGCGGGATCGTCCTCCGCCTCGGGGCGTGGCAGGTACCGGCCGTGCCGGCGCACCGCCCGGGCGAGCGTCGCGAGGTCCGTCGCGTCAGCCGGTCGCAGCCCCCGGAACTCGCAGCCGCCGGGCACCGCCGTTCGCGGAAGAACCAGGACGCGCTCTGCCTCTGTCGACTGCTCGGTCACCCGGCGAGTCTAGCCGGGCCGCGCTGCTCACTGGGTCCGGACTGCGGTGCCTCCTGTCACCGGTGCCCGGTCCGCAAGGTGACCCGCAAGGTCTGCGCGCTACTGTTCACCGACCGCACCGATCCGCACCGTTCCACCACGTTTGCGCGAATTGGTGACGGCAGGCAACGACATCAATCGTGCAATCGTGGCCGGCAGGACCTCCGGGGTACTACGGTACTGGTCCTGAGGGTCACATGGCCGCTCCCGCTGCCCGCGCGGCTGACTCAGGCATCCAGGGGGATGGAGCTGGAACTTGCCACATCAGTCAGCAGCCGGCGGCACATCTGTCGCCCATCGGTCTCGCCCACATCGCCGTCGACGCACGCGCAGCGACTGGCGCGGGCAGTCCATGGTCGAGTTCGCCTTCGTACTGCCGATGCTCATGATCCTCCTTCTCGGCGTTGCGGATTTCGGGCGGGTATTCAGGCAGGCATCGTGATCGAAGGGGCCACTCGCGACGCAGCCGAGATCGTCGCCAACGACGCGCGCATGACCAAGCTTAGGAATCCCATCTGCGACGCGGCGTGTCGTGCTCCGATCTACGCGGATCTCCATCAACGAGCAGCGCAGGTCGCGTGCGACGAGGCGCAACGCCTCGCCGCGTCCACCGACACCTCCGGTGGCACCTGCTCGGGACGGATTCTCGTCAGCGTCTGCATTCGGGATGCAGCGACGGAGCCGGGCGACCCCTACTGCGGGGACGAGGCGACAGGAGGCAGCTTCCCGACGGGTGGCGGCTGCTCACTCCTGACGAGCCCGTGGGACCCGCAACAGGATGGGGTTACGGCCAATGCGGCCGACGGGACGCCACAGCTGCCGCTCCGACAAGTCGAGGTGCGCGTCTGCTACCGCTTCACGCCGCTATACAAGGCCCTCAACCTGCCCATCGTGTCCTATCTGGTCCCGGACATCTACATCGCCCGGCAGCGCACCTTCACGGTCTCGTCGGACTACTAGCATGACTGTTCAACTGAGGAACGGAGGACACGGGCAGGCGATCGTTGAGTTCGCCCTGGTCTTCCCGCTCGTTGTGCTTCTTGTCGGTGGCATCGTCGTGTTTGGCATCGGCGTCTTCTACCAGCAGCAACTCAACAACGCGGCCCGCGAAGCGGCTCGCTATGCGGCGATTCATTCGACGACCGCGCAATACTCAGTGGACTCGAACCGGCTTCCCGCGTACGCGCAGCCCGACTCGTATCAATACGGATCTGGGGACGTCCCGCCGTCCTGGGATCGCATGACGGATGCGGCACGGACTGCCACCTTTGGCGTGGACCGATCAGCCATCAGCGTCTCCGCGTGTTGGTCCAGCTTCTGGCAGGTGGACTCGTCCGGCAACAAGTCCAGCGCGAACGCGTACGATGCGCAGCCACCGAGCAGCACCCCGCCCGATACCGCCTGGTTCGGATGCCACATCAATGGGGTCGATCCAAGGCAGGACGCAACCAGCCTTGGGTGTCCGGCCAGTCCCACCACCCTGTCGGACGACGAAGGAAGCGCCGTACCCGGGAACAGCGTGACCGTCTACGCCTGCTACGTGTGGGTACCACCACTCGCGGGATTCCTCTTCCTCCCGTCGTCGATCACGATGCGGGCTGTCAGTACGGAGGTCATCCACCGCCAGCAATGAACCGAGCCATGCATCCCAGACAGCCACGCGGCCAGGTGCTGATCATCGTCGCATTCGGCCTGTTCGTGCTCATCGCGGTCGCCGCGATCGTCGTTGACCTTGGATTCTCGTGGATGCTCCACAGGGAGGAGCAAAACGCTGCTGATCCGGCATCGTTGGCGGCTGCTCGGTGGATCCCCGACATGAAGGAAACTGGGGATCAAACGTACGGGCCGCTGGACCCAGGCCAACGGACACCTCCCGGACTGATGTGGCAGGAGGCGTGTGCCGTCGCGCGCCAGAATGGGTTCTTCGCGGCCGCGACGAGCAACGACGGTTGCGTCAGCGCCAATGACGGCGACAGGGCCGCGATCCTGACCGTCAACTGGCCCCCGGTTGGGTCGGGTGCCGGAGACTTCGCGGGCGGCCAGGATTACGTCCAGGTGGTCATCTCAGCGGAGCATCCGAGTTTCTTCGGCCGCCTCTTCGGTCAGACCACAGCCACCGTCACGACTTCTGCGGTGGCCGCCAATGCCAACGGGGACTCGAATCCCTACGCATTGGTCGCGCTCGACCCAGGGAACTATTGCGGCGCAGGAAAGATCAGTGGCTCCGGGCACACCACGGAGTTCAAGGTGAGCGTCGGAGGAGACGTCCACGTGAACTCGACGTGTGGGAGTTCGGAGACCGCAGACGGCACGTGCACGATCAGCAGTGGCGGTGCGCTCCGTATGGATGGAGGCGGCGAGCTTGAGGTGGACAACGGTGCCGACGCATACGTTTCGGGTTCATGCAAGGCGCAACCGTCTGCTCTCACGTTCGCGAATTCCTCAGGTACAGCAGGGTCCTTGACCGAACAGGCCGTACAGATCGGCGATCCCCTCGGGGAGCTTGGCCCACCGCCGATCACCGGACCGGAACCTGCGATGGAGCTCCCGCAACCTCACAATGCCGGTTCAACGGCGGCACTCACACCCTGACTCCTGGCGTGTTTCACGGAGGCATCAAGATCACGGGGCCAAACACGCAGGTAAACCTGCAGCCTGGGATCTACATCCTAGCCGGCGGCGGAATAAGCCAGCAGAATGGCTACTTGGCCGCGGTGAGCGGGAACGTCCTCATCTACAGCACGGATGATCCGAACCATGCCGCAGCGTGCAAAGCAGGCACTGCTGGATCCAACGCGACCACGTGGTGCCAGCAGATGATCAACCTCAACGGCGGTTCAAGTCTGCTTCTTTCAGGAATCACGAGCGGTCCGTACAAAGGCCTGGTCATCTGGCAGGACGGGAACGCAAGCTGCGCGCTCGCGACCTGTCCGATCAGGCTCGGCGGTCAGGACACCCTCGACGTGAGTGGCACGATCTACGCGCCCGACCAAGAGGTAATCCTTGACGGTGGATCGAGCGGTCTCGGCGTGGCATCAGTCCAGATCATCTCCTGGCACTGGACCATCACGGGCAACTCACAGCTGAACATGCCATATATCCCGGACGACCTCTACCACCTGGAGCTCCGCGGCCTCGTTCACTGAGCTGCCCGATGCTCCGTGCACTAGCCGGGCCTGATCGGGCCTTCCTTCGCCATCCGCAGCGCCAGCCGGGCGGCTTCGCGGGGATCACGGGCGCGGTGCACGCGAGGACCGCCGACTGCGCGGTCTGACTCCACGCGCCACGAGCCCAGGGCCACGACCTGGCGCCCCATCCTGAGCGCCAGCCCGATCTCCGACAGGGTGCCGTGCCGGCCGCCGACCGCCACGACCGCATCGGCGCTGGTGACCACCACGAGGTTGCGCATCACGCCGAGCCCGGTCGCAATGGGCAGGCGGATGAACTCGTTGGCGTCTGCCGGATCGTCGCCGGGCAGGATCCCGATGGTCAGCGCTCCTTCCGCCGCGGCTCCCCGCGCCGCCGCGCGCATGACGCCTCCCAGCCCGCCGGTCACCACCGAGGCTCCCCCGCGCGCCAGCAGCGCTCCCACCTCCTCGGCCCACTCGAGCACGCGGTGTGCGTCCGGTCCCCGGGGATCTCCGTCGCCGATGACCGCCACCATCGGCCCCCGTGTCGCTCCCGTCGTCTCAGTCACCTGCCGATGCCTCCGCTTCGACGCCCATCATGGCACCTGCCGTCCGCGCCAGTCGGATCGATCCCAGGGACTCGTACCGGGCCGGACCGTCGCCGAGGTGAGAACGGTAGAGACCGATGCGGTCGATGGCAACGGACCCGCTTGGTGCCCTGTTCGCGGCGATCCACGCCGACAGGTCCGCGCCGCGCTGATCACGGACGCGGGCCAGGGTGACGTGCGCACGGAACGGCGCCGCGCCATCGAGATCGGGAACCTCCGGCGCCAGGGCCTCCCGGACCGACCCGGCCAGCCGGCGCAGCCGGCCCTCAGGGTCGGCGATCCCCAACCAGAGGACCCGGGCGCGACGCGGGCCGGGGAAGGTGCCCAGGCCATCCGTGGGCGTCGTCCAGGCCGTGCATGCCATCCAGCGCATCGCGGAGCGACGCCAGGAGCCCGGGAACCTGGGCGGGCTCCATGGCGCCCAGGAAGGCGAGCGTCAGGTGCCAGCCGTCGCGGGCGGTCCAGCGGAGGTCGGGAGCGACCGGATCCGCGCGCCAGGAGGCGACGACTCCCCTCGAGCGCGGACCGCAGCGACGTCGGGCAGGGGCACCGCAACGAAGCAGCGCCAGGACTCGGTCACACGGCGGGGGCCCGTCGCGCGTCTCCAACGACGCCACGGGCATCCACGATCGGCAGCAGCTGGTCCAGGGAGGTGATGATCGGCACGCCGTCGGGCAGCTCCTCCGCCTGATGCCGGCCGTGGCGGTCGATCAGGACGGCACCGATGCCGACTGACCTGGCGCCCTCGACGTCGGCATCCACGTGGTCGCCCACGTGGATCACGGCGGACGGCTCGGCGTGGGCACGATGGAGCGCGTAGCGGAATATCTCGGGGTGTGGCTTCTCGAAGCCCACGCGGGCCGAGGCGGCCACGAAATCGAAGCGGCCGACCAGGCCGAGCGCGTGCAGCAGCTCCGGCAGGCTCCACACCCAGTTGCTGACCGCCCCGACCACCAGGCCCCGGTCGCGGAGCGCGTCGAGCGTCGCGGGCACCTCGGGGAAGACGTGCCAGTTGCCGGCGACCATGAACAGCTGCGAAAGGCGGCGAAAGAACGCCTCGGGCATCGGTCCAAGGCCGATTCCGCTCATGGCCCGCTGGTCGATCTCGACCGTCCGGCGAAAGCTGGTCTCCTCGGTCGGCTCGAACCCACCTTCCATGCCCCAGCCGCCGTGGTGATAGGCGGCGCGCAGCGCGTGGTGCAGCGCATCGATGTCCACCTGCACGCCGAACTCCTCCAGGGCGACGGCGTAGATCCGCTCCCAGGACGGTGCCGGACGCACGACCGTGTCACCGATGTCCAGGAAGACGGCGCGCAGCGGCGAAGGGCGGACCGAGATCGGCATGCGCTAAGGGTAGCGAAGATCCCGATGTCTGCCCGGGGCGGCGCCCACGGGCATCGGGGTCAGGCCGCGCGCACGCGGCGTCCGAGGATCTGGTAGATCTCGGTTCGGTACGAGATCCCGGACGAGTGCCGGCTCAGCCATCGCAGGTAATCCGGATCACGGCGCGCCAGGTCGCGGAGGGTCCAGCCGGCGTAGCGGCCGAAGGTGACCCGCGTGCCGGCCGCGCTGGAGCGCGGCGGCGGGACCGACACGGTGGTAGCCCGCGAGGACTCCTGCGCTGTTCGCTCCCGGCTGCTGCTGTCCCACGCAGCCCGGGCGACGTCGTCGCGAACCAGCGCATACGCGGCGTTGAGCAGCAGCATGCGGCGCTGCCCCCCGGGGGACATATCGCGATCCGGGTGATACTTGAGCGCGAGCGCGCGGAAGGCGGCCTGAACCACCTCCTGCTCCGCGGTGGGAAGCACCTGGAGGACGCGGTAGGGATCGACCTGGTCCATGCCTGGTGAATCCGCTACTCGTTGTAGAGCCGCTCCTCGATCAGCTTCTCCGCCGTGATCCGGCCGGTCGGATCGAAGCAGCTGTACTCGAAGAGCTTCTCGTATTCGAGGTCGACGTTGTCCTGGCCACCGCGGTTCTTTTCGACCGTGACGACGACCCAGTCGCGGTAGCGCTGGGCCTGGTACGGATTGAACTCGATGTTGACCTTGGCGACGATGTGGTACTTGTCGTTGATGATCAGGATGATGTCGCTCTCGTAGTTGATGGCGCTCGAGCCACGCAGGTGGTGGTTCCGCAGGCGCTTGGCCTTGAGGCCCTCGCGGTCGGCGGCCACGATGGCGATCACCGGCAGCTCGAGCGAGAGCGCGATGTCCTTGAGGCCCGACACAATACGGGTCACCTTCTCGGTCTCGTCGGCCGGCTCGGGGATGACCGGGACCTTCTGCAGATAGTCGACGACCAGGACGAGACGCTGGCGCTCGTCACCACTGTGCTCGGCGACGAGCTTGCGCAGGTTGTCGACGGTGGTGGCCGTGGCGGTGCCGCGCATGAGATACAGGTTGCTGCCGTAGCGTGCGATGCGTTCCAGGGAGGGTCGCAGCCGCGGGTTCGCGCCCAGCTTCGCCCGCTGGCCGGTCTCCGCGGAGGCGGTGTAGCTGCCCAGGACCTCTTTCTTCACGTCCTGGATCTTCACCGCGCCGCTCTTCTGCGGCAGGTGGGTGAGAGCCGATTCCATGGCGATCAGGCGCTGGATGAGGTACTCCTCCTCGTGTTCGAAGCACACGTAGAGGACCTTCGCCTGCCCGGCCGCCGCGATGTTGCGCGCCATCTGCAGGGCCATGGTCGTCTTGCCGGCACCCTGCGCGCCGCCAATCAGGATCAGCTCGCCGGGTCGCATGCCGCCGCCGATGGTCTTGTCCAGCGGGACAAAGCCGGTTGCGATGGGCTGGAACTCGTCGATGTTGCCGGACGCGATGCGCTCGTTGAGGCTGGTGAGGACGTCGAGCGCCGAGCGGGGCGCGAGCGTGCCTTCGCCCACGTCGAGCTTCCAGTCCTCGGAATCGGTGTTCGTGGTGGCGATCGGCTCGTCGATCATCGGGATGGCAGGCTCCCATGTGGTAGGTCGTCAGTAAGGTGCAGGGGTGCCTGCACGCAACAGGCCGAGTATACGATCCGCCTCCTAGCGCCCCAATGACCCGATAGGACTAGCACCCGCGGAACGTGAGAGGCCGGCGAGCGTGCGCTCGCCGGCCGTCCGGTCGCGGTTCACAGTGGCGGCGTCTAGGCAGGCTGCGGTGCAGGACCCCGGCGTCGCCGGCGGCCGGTGCCGCCCTCGCCGTCATCGGCCTCGCCCTCGGCACCCTCCTTCTTTCCGCCATCAGTCGGAGCCGCAGCGCCCAGCTTGAGCGACACCGCATTCGGCCCGCGCGGGGGCAGCACGCCGGTAAAGAGCGCCTCGAAGTCGTCGCTCTCGATCGTCTCCTTGTCGATGAGGAGCGCCGCCAGTCGGTCGAGCACCGCGCGATGGGTGGTGAGGACCTCCTTGGCGCGCGCGTAGGCGCGGTCGATGATCTCCCGTACCTCGGCGTCGATCTTGGCAGCGACCTCGTCGGAGTAGTTGCGCTGCTCGCTGATCTCCCGGCCCAGGAAGATCATCTCCTCCTTCTTGCCGAACGTGAGCGGCCCCAGCTTCTCGCTCATCCCGTACTGCGTCACCATCGCCCGCGCCAGGTTGGTGGCCTTCTCGAGGTCGTTGCTGGCACCGGTCGTGGTGTCGCCGAAGACGAGCGACTCGGAGACCATCCCGCCCAGCATGCCGGCGATCTTGTCCTCGAACTCCGACTTGGAGTGGAGGTAGCGATCCTCCTGCGGGAGGCTCATCGTGTATCCCAGGGCCATGCCGCGCGACACGATCGTCACCTTCGTGACCGGGTCGCACTTGGGCAGCACGCGCTGGACAACCGCATGGCCACCCTCGTGGAAGGCGATGATCTCCTTCTCCGCCTCGGTGATGATCCGGCTCCGGCGCTCGGGTCCGGCCACGACCCGGTCGATGGCCTCGTTGAACTCCGCCATCCCGACGCTCTTCTTGTTGCGCCGCGCGGCGAGGATCGCCGACTCGTTGACGAGGTTGGCGAGGTCCGCGCCCGAGAAGCCGGGCGAACGGCGGGCGATTGCCTCGAGGTCCACCGTCTTGTCGAGGGGCTTGCCCTTGATGTGAACGCTGAGGATCTCGCGCCGGCCCTTGATGTCCGGGCGGTCCAGGACGACCTGGCGGTCGAAGCGACCGGGGCGCAGGAGCGCCGGATCCAGGACGTCCGGCCGGTTGGTGGCGGCCACGACGATGACGTTCGTGTTCGTGTCGAAGCCGTCCATCTCGACCAGGATCTGGTTCAGGGTCTGCTCACGCTCGTCGTGCGAGCCGCCGAGGCCGGCGCCGCGCTGACGGCCGACCGCGTCGATCTCATCGACGAACACGATGCACGGCGAATTGCGCTTGGCCTGCTCGAACAGGTCGCGGACACGGGATGCCCCGACTCCCACGAACATCTCCACGAACTCCGACCCGGAGATGCTGAAGAAGGGGACGCCGGCCTCGCCGGCCACGGCGCGGGCGAGGAGGGTCTTGCCAGTGCCGGGCGGTCCGACCAGCAGCACACCGCGAGGAATCCGGGCACCGAGCGAGTTGAATTTCTCGGGGTACTTGAGGAACTCCACGACCTCGGTGAGCTCCTGTTTCGCCTCGTCGACACCGGCCACGTCGGCGAAGGTGACCACGGTCTTGTTGCCCAGGAACATCCGGGCGCGGCTCTTCCCGAAGCTCATTGCCTGGTTATTGGTGCCCTGCGCCTGCCGCATCATGAAGAAGATGAAGGCGCCGATGAGGAGCACCGGCAGGATCGAGATGATCAGGGTGGTGACGATGCCGCCGGCCGCAGACGCCTGTACCGCCTCGAACTTGATGATCTTGGCGCAGTCCGCCGGGTTCGGCGTGCCGGCCGCGGCGCACACATCCGCGTAGACGTTCACGTTCCCGGTGGTCGGGACGATGACCGTCTTGGCGGCGTTCGTGTCGTTGTTGAGGACGACCGTCAGCTTTGTGTCGTCCTGGGTGATCGCGGTTACGTTGTGGCTGGCCGCGTCCTGCAGCATCTGGCTGTAGGTGTATTGCTGGGTCGGCCCGCTGTCGACGATGTACGTCCACAGGAGCGCGAGCCCGAAGACGGCGAGGACGACGAGCACGACGCTGTTGCGGACGAGTCGGCTGCTCAAGGTAAGTCTCTTCTAGCCTCCGTACGGATGGCGACGGCCCGGCTGTCCGGTTCGCCGCCCGCCTGCGGCCCCCGCAGGCGACGCCAGTATAGGTGTGCGTCAGGTCGCTCAACAAACGACCCGCCGGGGGCGGACGACGCCAGCATCGTTCCAGTATCTATACGTGTCGACCGTACCGATGGGTCACCGGGAGCCCACGATTCGCAGCCGATGGCCCCGGATGATGGCGCGGCGGCCATGCCCGAGCTCGATCGTCCGGCCGCCCCGGCCGGACGCGGCCGCGGCCAGGAGTGCGTCGAGGCGCTCCGCGCCTGGCGACGGCGGGCCGATCGCCAGCCGCAGAATCCGTCCACCGATGGCAGCCGGTGGCGGCTCCCGCCACGAAATCCAGCCGTCGGCCCCGCGCCTCCCGGCGAGGGCGGCGGCGGCGATCGAGTCCAGCGCTGCATCGTCGGACGCCGCGAGCCGTGCCGTGCGGGCAAGGGCCTCCACCGCGCCGCCATGGAGCGACTCGAGCAACGGCACGAGGTCGGCGCGCGCCCGGTTGCGGGCGAAGCGACGATCCGCGTTGCTCGCATCGAGCCGGTACGCGATCCCCGCCGCATCGAGGGCGGCTCGCAGGGCCGCACGCCGCATGCCGAGCAGGGGCCTGACCACCCTGCCGCGGCGCGCGGCGATCCCGGCCAGTCCGGCCAGGCCGCTTCCGCGGGCAAGGTGGAGGAGGACGGTCTCCGCCTGATCGTCGAGCGTGTGCCCGGTCATCGCCAGCGCTCCCGGCGGTTCAGCGTCCAGCAGATCATCGAGGTGGGCATAGCGGGCCGCGCGCCCGGCGTCCTCGAGCCCGCCGCCGCGATCGCCGGCGAGGGCGGCGACATCGGTGCGCCGCACGTCGACCGGAAGTCCCAGGGCCGCCGCCGCGTCGGCGACGAAGCGCGCATCAGCCGAAGAGTCAGATCGCAGGCCGTGGTCCAGATGCGCGACGCTGACCCGCCAGCCGGTCATTCGCGCCGCGCGTGTAGCGAGATGCAGCAACGCCATGGAGTCAGGGCCGCCGGAGACGGCCAGCACCACACTGGTTCCAACCGGCACGCCCAGTGTCCGGCTCGCGGCTACGAACCGGTCGACCATCCCGCCCAGCACCGCCGGCCCGGGCTGCAGTTCGACGCGTCGCATTCGTGCCAGCGTACCCCAGCCGGACCCCGCACCATCCGCCACCCGGCTAGAAGACGTGGTGCTCCTGGCGATGCGTCCGAGTGACAAGCTCGCGGAAGAGCGCTTCGACGACGGAGGGGTGCGCGTGCATCAGGGCGGTGAACTCCCATGCGACCACCAGGAGGCACTGCGTCGGCTCGATCGCGGTGACCGATGCGGTACGCGGGTGATCCTCGATCAGCGCCATCTCGCCGAAAAAGGTCCCCGGTCCCTGCTCGACGAGCTTGGACTCCTTGCCATCCATCTCCCGGCTGATCGAGACCCTGCCGCTCAGCACCAGGTAGAGCGCCGATGCCGCATCGCCCTGCCGGACGATGGTGTCCCCGGCCTTGTAGGTCCGGCGGGTTGCCTGCTCGACGACCCGATGGATCGTCCGATGGTCCACACCCGCGAACAGGGGCGACTCGCGCAGGATCGTCTCGGTGTCCGCCATCTCACCTCCTCGCCACGGTCATGCGTCCGCGGCTACTGGCCGGATTCTGACCCGGATGGGCGCGAACCGCCAGCCCTCAGTGTGCACCCCGGAGGAAAGGCTGGTAGCGGAGGGCGGATTCGAACCACCGACCAAGGGCTTATGAGTCCCCTGCTCTACCACTGAGCTACTCCGCCACGTCGATCAAGAGTACTGAGCGTGAGCGACCGCCGCAACCGCCGGTGATACAGCACATAACTGTGCTACAGCACACAACTGCTCGGGGTTCCCGGCCAGCCGCCGTTTCGCATTTCGACCAGTTGCGGCCCAGTCGGCCATCGCCGGCGGATTGCGCGCCGAAGTGGCTTGCGGCCGAGTCGCACGTAGCACACGCCGTGGGTCTGACTTCGCTACTCGATGGGAACGTGGTAGCTCTCGAACGTGGTTATGGCGTCGGCGGTCACCTCCACATCGACCTGGTGGGAGCCGCAGCTCACGACTACCCGTGGCTTCGCTCGATCCCTGGCTACTGCTCCAATCCAGTCACCTGCCCGGACTCGTTCACACAGAAGTACGATCCCGGCACGCCTTCGATGAGGTACTTGCCATCGAGGAGTGCACTGGGCGCCGGGCGGAAGTCGGGTGCTTTGGGCAGGCGAATACCAACGCCCTTCCATCCGTCGAAGACAAAGATCACCGCATCGGCGTCGTCGAAGGCGGCATTGGCGAGGGCCTCATAGCGGCATTGGCGCACGGTGCCCAGGACCTGGTACCAGCGCTCAGGTTCCGTGCCGAACAGCAGCAGTGATCCGGCCTCGAGTCCTCCCGTCGATCGGAGCTGGCGATCTCCCCCGGTGCTCTGGTCGATCGTGACCTGCTGTCCAGCCACGCTGACTACCGGCACACCGGCCGCATTGCGATGGACCGAATCGATGACCCCCACGATCGAGGGACTCACCGTCATGCCCGGGCGCGAGATCCCGCAGCCGCTCAGGGTCGTGGCGGCGAGGCAGGTGGCCATGGCTGCGGCGAGGCGATGGGCCATCGTGGGTCGCCCGCCTGCCTGAGATCGTCGCGGTCGTGGATCTCGGTCCTCCACCCTCTCCATCCTCCCGGGTGCAGCCTATCACGAAGAACCGCGATACGTGCGCGCCAATGGCACTGTCAGTTTAGCGATTCGATAGATTGACTTTTCACCGCAGCCTGTCTAGGGTGACGAGATGATATCGATCGGCCGATCCCAGCTCGAGGCCGCACTGACTGCACTCGGTGAGCTCCTCGAGGCCCGTGGTCTGCACTACGAAGTCGTCCTCATCGGTGGCGGCAATCTCATCCTACGCGAGCTGGTGTCGCGACCGACGACGAAGGATCTCGATCTTCTGGGCGAATGGGCGCCCGATGGCGTCAAGCCCATGCGACCAATGCCAGCACCGCTCCGCGATGCGGTCGCCGACGTCGGCCGCACGTACGGTCTTGCGAGCGATTGGATCAACCTGGGACCCGAGTCGCTCCTTGACCTCGGCCTCCCGAATGGCTTCCTCGAGCGTCTCGAGCGCCGTGACTTTGGCGGCTTGGTGACCTGGCTCGCGGGTCGCTTCGACATGGTCTGCTTCAAGCTCTACGCGGCCGTGGACCAGGGACCTCGCAGTCGGCACATGCAGGACCTGCGTGACCTCGATCCGGACCGACGCGAACTGCTCGCCGCGGCGCGCTGGACAATCACCCATGATCCGTCGCCAGGGTTCCGCTCTCTGCTGGCGCAGACGCTCGGCGACTTCGGCCTGGAGGATGCCGATGCAGCCCTCGCCTAGCGCGCTCCGGAGCGCCTTACTCAATCGGGCCTGGATCCAATGGATCGCTTTGGGCGTAGATGCCGTAGGCGAGCGAGACGATGCGGTCGTCGATCCCGAGGCACTCATCGCTCTGACCGCCGAGCTGGGCGATGCCGACTCGCGCCTTCGGGATCTCAGCACCGACTGGTGCGTCACCTATGGCCGCTACGTCAACGGATCCCGCCTCAAGCAGGTGGTTCACGAGCTCCGCACCCCGCAGGAGGCGATCGGCGAGTACGTGGCCACCGTTACGGCCGCCGGGGGGCCAGCCTGGCCCATGGCTACCCAGCCGCGTGCCGACTACGCCCGTCGCAACAAGGCACGCATCGACTCGGCCCTGCCACAAGCAAGGCTCCGTATTCGGCTGCGTGCCGCCTTTGGGGTCAATGCCCGGGCCGATGTGCTGGCAGCCCTGCTCGCGTCGTTCCCCGGGGGGCTCAGTGTTGCCGATCTCGCCCGACAGACCCGGTTCACGAAGCCGAACGTCGCGTCTGCCGTTGATGCCCTGCTCCTGGCTGGGCTGCTCACCGCACGCACCGCGGGCAACGAACGGCGCATCTTCCTGACCTTGAAGGGCGCCGTCCTTCCGGGGCTCCGACCGCCAGTGGCTCAGCCGGATTGGGTGGCTCGGTTCGGCGCTGCACTCGAGGTGCTGCGTTTCACGGAGCGAGACGACATGTCGACTTCAGTCCGGGCGATCGAGGCGCGCCGCGTAGTCGAGGCGGTTATCGACAGGATCTCCGCCGAAGGAATTCCGACCCCCAACCTCAACGCCATCGGGGACGAGTTCGCAACGGCCTTCGATCGATGGCTCGTCCACTTCGTGGACTGGCTCAGGAAGCCCAGGTAGTCGCAGACCTGGACGCTCGCTGGCCTGCCAAACCCTAAGCGGGCGCCTCGTCGCCTGGCGGAATTGAATCACCGCACGAGCGGAATCAGGTATGCGCTCGATCGGAGTTATGTGCTCCTAGGATTCTCGGCGATAGAGCACATAAGTGAGCAGGTTCGTGCTCAGGTTCTGAGCTCGGGACCACAGCGGATCGATCCGGAGGCTTATGAGTCCCCTGCTCTACCACTGAGCTACTCCGCCACGGAGCAGCGCAATTCTACAGTCCGCCTGCGCAGCGGCGGCAACCGGGCGTCAGAACGACAGGAAGGTCCCCGCCGGATCCGGAGCGAATTCCCAGCAGGGCACCGGCATCGCCACCCCGCAGAGGTCGTTCGGCATCGGCTCTTCGGTCCGGTCGGCAGGACCGGAATCTCAGAGTGGGCGCGAGTAGCGCACGAGCCCGCCATCGACGTAGTACGTGGAGCCGGTGACGTAGGACGCGGCATCGGACGCGAGGAAGAGCGCCACCTCCGCCACTTCGTCCGCCTTGACCGATGCGTCCCAGCGGGACGACGGCATTCAGCGCCCGCATCTTCTCCGCATCGTGGAGCTCGCGATCGTTGATGGGTGTCGCGACCGCGCCGGGCGCGACGTTGTTCACGCGGATGTGATGCGGCGCGAGCTCGACCGCCGCGTTGCGCATCAGCATCCGCACCGCACCCTTCGAAGCAGCGTAGGGCGCGAATCCGGGAAACGGGAGGTCCTCGTGAACCGACGAGATGTTGACGATGGCTCCGCCACCCTGATCGCGCATGACCCGTCCGCAGGCCTGCAGGCAGAGAAAGGCGCCCTTCAGGTTCACGCTCAGCACCAGGTCCCAGTCCGGCTCGGCGACCTCCAGGATATCGGCCTGCTTCTCGAGCCCCGCTGTTGTTCACGAGGACGTCGATCCGCCCGAACTCCTTGACGGCCCGATCGACCATCGCGCCCACCTCAGCAGCGCTCGAAACATCAGCGCGAATGGCCAGCGCCTTCCCTCCCCCCTCGCGGATCTGACGCACCACCGCCTCGGCACCCTCAGCCGAGCTGTGGTAGTTGACGACCACCGCCGCGCCCTCCTGCGCGAACCGATGGGCAATGGCGCGACCGATTCCGGTCCCGGCGCCGGTGACAAGGGCGACTCGTCCATGTAGCTGCATCAGCCAACGGTACTGCGACAGACGAGATGTCGCGACCGGAGCCTATTCCTGTCGGCGATGCGACCCGGCGAGTCAGCGACCGAAGAAGAGGTCCACCCACTGCTCCAGCAGCGGCTTGGGGGCTGGTGCTGCGGGCTGGAGCGCCGCGGGAAGCTTGGCCTCGGCCCCCGGCGGGATGATGAGCAGCTTGTCACCGCTGTGACCAAGGCTTCCCAACCGTCGCGCCTCTGCGCTGATGAACGCGTCGGACTGCAGATACGACAGCTCCTGACGGAGCTGGTCGTTCTGCTGCTCCATGCCCGTGATCTGGTTCTGCAGCGCGGCAGCCTGCTCGGTGATCGTGTAGTTCGCGTAGACCTGCCGCCCGACCTGGATCGCCAGAAGACCGCCGATCACGACGAGGGCGATCAGCCAGGTGATACCGGTGCGGCTCCCGGGCAGACGCAGCCGAAGCCGCGGACCCTGGGGAGTTGGCCGACCGCCGCGCCCCGCGCGTTCGGCCGGGAGCTCGATGCCGGTCATCTCAGCGGCAGTCTAGGGGTCGGTTTTCCACAGCGTCAAGCAAACCTGCGCGCCTTCACGCGCGTTCGGCTCACGATTGCCGCCGGCCGATGCTACGCTATAGAACATGTGTTCTAACGCCGGGACCTGGCCATGCTGACCCAGCGCCCGGCTGGCACTGACGCGGTGATCGCGGCGCTCCTCGCGGACAGCGCGTTCGCGCCTCTCGTGGCGGCCCATCGCGAGCTGGCCCCCGAGCCGCCGCGCCATGCACCGTGGCCGGCGAACCTCGACCCGCGGCTCGTCGCTGCGCTGGGCAACCGCGGCATCGAGGCGCTGTACACCCACCAGGCCCGGGCCGTGGTCTCCGCCCGCGCCGGCCGCAACGTCTGCGTCGTGACGCCCACGGCATCCGGCAAGACGCTCTGCTACAACCTGCCGGTCCTCGACGCCGTCGCGCGCGACCCGGCAGCTCGAGCCCTCTACCTGTTCCCCACCAAGGCACTCGCAGCGGACCAGCTCGTCGAGCTGCAGGGGCTCGCATCGGCGGCGGAGCTTGACCTCAAGACCAGCACCTACGACGGGGATACCCCGCCCGGCGTCCGCAGCGTCGTCCGGGCGGCCGGCCAGGTGGTCATCACCAACCCGGACATGCTCCACGCCGCCATCCTTCCCCACCACACGAAGTGGTTCAAGCTCTTCGAGAACCTGCAGTTCGTGGTGATCGACGAGCTGCACACCTACCGGGGGCTCTTCGGCAGCCACGTCGCCAACGTGATCCGACGCCTCCGCCGCATCTGCCGGCACTACGGGGCGAATCCCGTCTTCATCTGCGCCTCCGCGACCATCGCCAATCCCGGGGAGCTGGCCGGGCGGCTCATCGAGGCACCCGTGGACCTGATCGACGAGAGCGGCGCCCCGCGCGGCCGTCGTCACGTGGTCCTCATCAATCCGCCGGTCGTCAATCCACAACTCGGCATTCGGCGCTCGTCGCTCCTCACCGCACAGCGCATCGGCGAGCGGCTCATCCGCGACGGGATCCAGACCATCCTATTCGCACGCAGCCGGACGGCGGTCGAGGTTCTGACCACCTATCTGCGGGAGGCCATCCCTGCACCTCCCGGCCATCCCTCCCCCATCCGCGGCTATCGGGGCGGATACCTGCCGAACGAGCGACGTGAGATCGAGCGCGGGCTGCGGGACGGGCGCGTGCGCGGGGTGGTTGCCACCAACGCCCTCGAGCTCGGCATCGACATCGGCGGGCTCGATGCGGCGATCAGCGTCGGGTATCCCGGAACCATCGCGAGCACCTGGCAGCAGATGGGTCGCGCGGGTCGGCGGAGCGGGACGAGCCTGTCCGTGCTGGTGGCCTCCTCGGCTCCCATCGACCAGTTCCTCGTCACGCATCCGGACTACTTCTTCGAGCGGTCACCGGAGCACGCCCTCGTCAATCCGGACAACCTGCATCTGCTCCTCGATCATCTCAAGGCCTCCGCCTTCGAGCTGCCCGTCCCGGCCTCCGAGCGCTTCGGCATCCCCGAGACGTCGGCCGTGTTGGACGCGCTCGAGGAGGACGGCATGCTGCGGCGCGCGGACGACGACCGCTACTACTGGAGCCAGGAGAACTTCCCGGCCAGCTCGTTCAGTCTGCGCAGCGCGGCACAGGAGAACGTGGTGATCATCGACACCGCGGGCAACCGGAATCGGGTCATCGGCGAGGTGGATCTGTTCGCGGCGCCCATGCTCGTCCACGAGCAGGCGATCTACATCCACGAGGGACGCCAGTACCACGTCGATCGGCTCGACTGGGATGAGCGCAAGGCCTACGTCCGTCCGGTTGACGTCGACTACTACACCGATGCCGACCTGGGGGTCACGCTGAAGGTCCTCGACGTGGCCGAGGAAGCGATCCTCGCAACCGATGGCTCCCGGCAGCGCGGCGAGGTGATGGTCGCCTGGCACGCGACGCTGTTCAAGAAGATCAAGTTCCATACGCACGAGAACGTGGGATGGGGACCCATCACGCTGCCGGAGCAGCAGATGCATACCGCGGCGAGCTGGATCGTCCTGCCACAGGACGCCGTGCGTGGCTACGACCGGGACACGCTCGACGGCGGCCTCATCGGCCTGGCTCGCCTGGCACGCAACACGGCACCCCTGCTGCTGATGTGCGACAGCCGCGACCTGGGCGTGCTGGCCCAGGCGCAGGCACCCTTCACCGGCAGGCCCACGCTCTACTGCTACGACGCAGCTCCCGGGGGCGTTGGTCTCTCCGAGCGCCTGTACACGCTCGTGGAGGACCTGGTCGCAGCCTGTGCCGACGTGGTCGGTGACTGTCCATGCGACGAGGGATGCCCTTCGTGCGTGGGTCCCGCCAGCGAGGTGGGCCCACGCGGAAAGCGAACCGCGGCCGAGCTGCTCGCCGCGATGCACCGCTGATGGCCGCCTCGCCGCCCGACCCTCCCGCCCGGCGCCTCGTCGATCGGCTCGCCGGCATCCGCGCCGAGCACCGGTCGGCGAGGCACGATCCCGTCAGGAGAGCACCGTCGTCGACGGATCGCGCGGAGGCGCTTGCCCGATGGTTCGGCGCGCGGCTCGACGTGGTGGAGGGATCGGCCACGGTGATCCTCGAACGGACCCTCCGTCTCGACGGCGAGGAGGCGGCGGTCCTGGCCGGTCTCCCGCCGGCCGCCTACTTCGACACGGAGACCACCGGTCTTTCGACCGGCGCCGGCACGGTCCCCTTCCTCGCGGGTATCGGCATCCTCCGCGGCCAGGATCTGGTCGTTCGGCAGTTCCTGCTCCCCGACTATCCCCATGAACGGGGCCTCCTGCGCCGGCTCTGCGATGACCTCGCCGGCGTCCCCCGCCTGGTCACCTACAACGGGCGCGGCTTCGACGTCCCGCTGCTCGTCGCACGCCTCACCGTGCACGGCTTCTTCGCGGAGCAGGCGCGCCTGCCCGCGACGCATGACGATCTGCTCCCGGTGGCCCGGCGGCTCTGGCGCCGGGCCGTGGGCAGCGCGCGGCTCGCCGACATCGAGCGTGCGGTGCTCGGTATTCGCCGCGCGGGAGACTGCCCCAGCGCTGAGGTCCCGCTGCGCTATTTCGGGTACCTGCGCGGCGGATCGCCGGAGCCGCTCGTCGCGGTCCTCGACCACAACCTGCAGGACATCGTCTCGCTCGCCCGTATCGAGGCCACCGTGGAGCTGCTGCAGCGGGGACGATGGCGCACCGCGCAGGTCCTCGACCACCGCGGTCTCGCGCTGGAGCTGCTGCGCAGGAACGACACGGCGCAGGCAACCGAGGTGCTGGAGCAGGCCCTCGCCGGCGGCCATCACCACGATGGTCTCCTGCTTCGCCGGCTCGCCGCCCGCCTGCTGGTTGCCGCCGGCGCCCCAGAACGTGCGGAGGCGCTCTGGCTGGACGGCACCCGAACCGCCTCGGTGGAGTCTGCCTGGGCCTGGATCGAGGTCGCGCGCCTGCGCGAACGGCAGCGAGCGGACCTCCGCGGGGCCCTCGAGGCAGCGTCCGCCGCGAGCCGGGCGCTCGACCTCGCCTTCGCGCTACGCCGGGGAGGCGGGATCGAGGAGATCGGCGCCGCCCGGATCGTCGTCGAGCGCCGCCTCCGCCGCCTGAGACGGTGGGTTTCTGCGCGCGAGCGCCGCCGCGAGCGTTCCGCCGCGCGCGGTTACAGCTCCACGGCGAACCCGGGACCGCCCAGGTACATGCCCGGATCGACGGCAAGAGCACGACCGGAGCCGTAGCGCACGGGGCGGTCGGCGACGGCCGGGTCGCCGCCCAACAGGACGGGCACGGGCGTGTGCCCATGGACCACCCGCGTCGCGCCAAAGTGGTCGAGAAAGGCGCCGAGAACGGCCGGATCGGTGAAGGCCATGCGCTGGGAGAGGTTGCGCAGCAGCGCACCCCAGGGGCGCGGGTGCGCTTCGGCGAGGACGTTCGCGACCTGGGCGTTGACGTCCCGGACGCTCATCCCCAGCCGCGTGTACGCGAAGGAGTCCGCGTGGACGAGCAGGTCGCCGTCCACCAGCGCCATGGCCGGACGCTCGCGGAGCCACGCCACGATCTCCGGCGTCAGGCGCGCGAGGTCCTGCAGGCGTCCACCGTTCGCCAGCCAGTCCGCCTTGAACCTGCCGCCCGGCCCATCCCCGCCGCCGTCCGCCATCAGGTGCACGGCCAGCAGGAGCAGCTCGTGGTTGCCCAGAACGCTCTCGACGCGGCCTCCGTCTGCTGCGGCCTCTGCCTGCAGGCGACGCACCAGCTCGATGACCCCGACGCCGTCGGGCCCACGGTCGACCAGGTCGCCGAGAAACCACAGCTCGGCCGTTCCGCCGGCCCAGGCACCGGCAGCGTCCACCAGGTCCCTCCCCGCCAGCAGGCGGAGGAGACGGTCGCGGTGACCGTGGACGTCGCCGACCACGACGCGGCGCTGGCGTCGCCGCCGCAGGAACCGGCTGACCTCGCCGGCGGCCATCGCCGCGGCGTGGAACGGGTGGTCGCCGGAAGCCAGTCCGACCAGCAGCATCGCGGCGAACGCGTCACCGGCACCGGTGGTGTCGACCCCCTCCACGACCCGCGGAGGGAGGATCCTCCGCCGTGCCGCGCGCTCATCGATCCAGGCACCCCGCGCGCCGTCCGTGAGCGCGATGAGGGGCGCGGAACCGAGCGTGTCGCGCAGACGGTCGAGGAGCGCCTCCGGTCCCACGGCACGCTCCGCTGCCAGATCCTCCACGCTCACGCAGACGAGCGCCAGCCTTCCCAGGCGTGCCACGAGCGCCGGATCCAGCGTGGAGAGAGGAAGGCCGCGGACCTCGCGCCCAGGCTCCAGGGAGCGCAGCCAGCCCTGGAGGACGGCGCCGCTCATCGATCCGGGGAACTCCTGCCCCGCGAGCTCGACGCCGATTTCCGCCGCGACCGGCGCGTAGAGCACGGCGGCCGGACGAATGGGCTGGGCCGGGCAGGCCAGCGCTCGCCCCGGGTCGAGGAGGACGAGGCGGCGCACCTCGCCGGACAGCTCGTGGCGGAACGCGATGGTGGAAGGGGCCGCCTCGGCGTGAACGACAGCCATGCGCCCGAGCTCCGCGAGCGCCCGGCGTGTTACGGGCTCGGGTCCGGCCCCGGTGACGACGGCGACACGCAGCCCGGCGTCGGTGGCCGCTCGGGCGGCATGCAGGACCGACCCGCCGGGCTGCAGCCCGCCGTTCGCCATGCTGTCGATGGTGAGCCCCCCGACCAGCAGCAGGTCCGTGGCGGGCGCGGATCGATCCGACGGGCGGCTGGTGCGGAACGGAGAACCGGGAACCATGGGTCTATGATCCCCCAATGCCCCTGTATTTCTACGAGCTCCACGAGGGAGCCACGGATCTCATGACCGACGCGCTCCTGGTGAGCGAGCAGCATCACAGCCGCGAGGAGTTTGCCGCGCTCGTGGAACAAGCGCGCACCGCGGTCCTCGGGACCTTCGAGGAGGACACCGTGGTAGAGGCCATTGCGCGCGAGCTCGAGCGCAACGCCGGATTCACGTACATCGGCGATGAGAAGCTCACCGCAAGCATGAGCGTCGGCATGGACCAGGAGGACACGTACCTCGTGGACCGCAGCGAAGATTATCGGAGCATGGTGGTCGAGCTCGAACGAACCTGACCGGGGCGGCTACCTGGCCACGTTGAACAGGACCTGGATCACGTCCCCGTCGCGCACTTCGTATGTCTTTCCCTCGGAACGCAGCACGCCCTGCCGGCGCGCCTCCGCGATGGACCCGCAGCGCATCAGGTCCTCGTAGGTGACCACCTCGGCGCGGATGAACCCGCGGGCCAGGTCCGAGTGGATGGCACCGGCGGCATCGACCGCTGTCGAACCGTGGCGCAGCGTCCACGCGCGGCACTCGTCCTCGCCCGCGGTGAAGAACGAGAAGAGACCCAGCAGGCCGTAGGTCAAACGGATCACGCGTCCGCGTGACGCCTCGGCGATGCCCAGGTCGTCCATGAACAGGCGGGCGTCCTCCTCGGAGAGCTGGGCGATCTCCGCCTCGAGCTTGCCCGCGATGGCTGCCGCGTCGCTCTCCGGCTGGCCGTAGCGCTCCACGGCCTCCTGTTCCATGGCCGCGCCGCGACCCAGGCGTTCTTCATCCAGGTTCAGCAGGATGAGGACCGGCTTCTGCGTCAGGAAGCGGAACCCGCGCAGCCGCCGCTCCTCGTCATCCTCGAGCGCGAGCGAGCGCAGCGGATGTCCCTCGGCGAGGTGAGGCTCGATGCGCGCCAGGAGAGACTCCTCGAGCGCATTCGCCTCCCGCTCCGCCGCGGATCCGTGGCGCCCCGCGGTGCGCAGCTTCTCCAGACGCTTCTGCACCACGGTCAGGTCGGCCACCGTGAACTCCAGGTCCAGCTCTTCGACGTCGCGCAGCGGATCGACCGGTCGCTCGACACTCTCGAACCCACGCGCCACATGCAGCAGGGCGTCCGCGTTGCGGATCTGGGCGAGCAGGTCGGGCGAGACGGTCCCCTCCCGGGTTGCGCCCACGGGGATGGCCACGTCGACGTAGGTAACGTCCGCAGGCGTCACCTTGCGCGGGTGGAAGAGCTCGGCCAGCCGATCCAACCGCTCATCGGGAACCTTCACCACGCCGATGTTGGGCGCCGCGCGTCCGCCGGAGTAGCCGCCGGTCTCCGCCTGGCCGCCCGTGAGCGCGTTGAAGATGGTCGTCTTCCCGCTCCCCGGCAGCCCGACGATGGTGACCTGCATGCGCCTAGTACCCGGCCTCCAGGTCGACCACGTTGCGAAGCGTCTCACCGGCCAGGTAGTGGCGGAGGTTGTCCACGAACAGCTCCACGCCGCGTTCCACCACGCGGTCGCTGGACCAGGACGTGTGCGGCGTCACGATCAGGTTCGGCGTCGCGTACATCGGCGAGTCAGGCGGGAGCGGCTCCTCATTGAACACATCGAGGACCGCCCCGGCGATCCACCCGTGCTCCAGTGCGCGGCGAAGCGCAGCCTCGTCGACGAGCCGCCCACGCGCGATGTTCACGAGCCACGCGGACTCGCGCATGGCCTGCAGCTGCGGCGCGCCGATCATCCCCGCCGTCTCGTCGGTGAGCGGGGCCGTCAGCACCACCATGTCCGACTCCGCAAGCACGTGCTCCGTAGCCTCCTCGCCAAAGATCTCGACGTTCGGACGATCGTCCGATCCGCGCTCCGGATGGCGCCGAGTGGCGAGCACGCGGCTTCCGAACGGCTCGAGAAGCAACGCGATCTCCGAGCCGATGCTCCCGTAGCCGAGGATCCCCACCGTCCGCCCGCCGAGCTCCGTGCCGCGCAGGGGCTGCCAGGTGCGCTCCCGCTGCAGCTCCAGCAGCTGCGGGAGGCGATGCGAGATGGCAAGGAGCATCATCACCACGTACTCCGCGATCGGCCGGCTGAAGACGCCGCGCGAGTTGGTGACGGTGATGGCGCGGGAGCGCAGGGCCGGGGTCACGACCTGGTCGATGCCCGCCGAGGCGGAATGGATCCATCGCAGGTTGGGTGCCCGCGACAGCACGTGGTCGAGCACGGAGGCGGGAAGGCCGCTGCGCAGGAGGACCTCCGCGGTCTCCAGCGCCGACTCGGCATCCGCATGCACCACGCCGTCGCGTGAGAGTTGCACCACGCGGACGTTCCCCAGGCCCTCGATGCGCTCCACGACCGGCTGCGGCAGGCCCCTCGCGTAGATGGGAGTTGCGAGGATCACCACCTCGCCGCTCATGCCTGCCGGATCTGCGGGGCTCGACCCTGCAGCTCCTCCATCTGGGGTCCCTCCATGCGCCGGATCCAGCGGTCCGGGTCGCGAATCTCCTCGAGCGTGGGCAGCGCATCCGGTCCGACCCAGACCTGCTGCAGGAAGACGCGATCGCGCCGGGTCAGCACGGCATCCACGAATCGCTCACCGGCGGCGTACTGCTCCATCTTCAGGTCCAGCCCCGTCACGCGCATGATCGCCTGCTCGATGCCCCCGCGGCGTTCGTTGCGACGTTCGAACCGCTCGTGGAGCTTCGCGAATCCGGGCAGAAGCTGCTCTCCCGCTGCGTTCATGACGTGGTTGGAATAGCCCTCCAGCAGCGACATCAGCGCCTGCGTCCGCTGGAACGTCGCGAGTTGGCGGTCGCTGAGCAGCCGCTCGATCCAGTGACCGCTGCCGCCGCCAGCGAGCACGTCGCGGACACGCCGCCCGAGTCCGCCCGAGTCCGTCGCAAGCTGTTCCACCGACTCCGAGACGAGCGCGGCGAAATGGTCGCGCAGCCACGGATGCGCCTCGAACTCGAAGGCGTGAGTCGCCTCGTGCAGGGCGATGAAGAAGCGGAACTCGTCGAGCGGGACGCGGAGACCGGCCGCCGTCGCGGTGATGTTGGGTTCCACGAAATGCAGCCGTCCACGCGGACTCGGGCCTACCGCCAGGAGGCTGACGTCGTACTGTCCCAGCACCTTGCGCGCGAGGAAGCCCAGCAGGAAGCCCAGCTGCTGGTTGCCGATCGAGCGGTTGACGATCCGGACCAGCGCCCGCCCCGGCGTCTCCGCCGCGCCGGCGGCGTCGCTCAGGAGACCCTCGACCCGTCCGAAGAGGGCCTGGAAGGTGGCGAGGTTCAGATCCACCCACTCCAGCCGATCGATGACCGCCGGCGTCTCCAGGGCCGCCGGCAGGGGCCGGCCAATCTCCGCCTCCACGGCCGGCTCGATGCGCACCAGCGCATCGCGGTAGAAGGCCTCTGCCTGTTCTCGCTCGCGGCGGCCGAGTGGCGCTGCGTGCGCGCCCAGGCGGCGTCGGGCGATCCCGCGCACCGCCTCCCAATCGATGAGGCGCGTGCCGGCACGTCGCACCAGTTCCCGCTGTGCGGCAGTCGCACCCATGGCCAGAAGGCCACCGATGACGATGCCCATCCCGATGCGGCTCGTGTTGCGTGTCACGCCCGCAGTCTAGGACCTCCGGCCGGTGGTCGCCTCCACCCGCACCGCCTCGATCTCGGGAAGGCGGGAGCCGAAGATACGCTCGGCGACGTTGCGGAAGGCGGTGACGTCTCCCGTCGTTGCCACCCGATGCCAGGCGCCCCGGTCCGTATCGGTACGGACGTGGAGGGCGTCGAGCAGATCCTCGACGGCGATGGCCGTGGTGAACGCCGAGTCGACCACGGCGACGGGTGTCCCGACCACGCGCTCGATGAGCGGACGGAGCAACGGGTAGTGCGTGCACCCCAGCAGGAGCGTGTCGATCGCGGTATCCGCGGCGAGCATCGGCTCCAGGTAGCCGCGCACGGCGCGCTCGGCCTCGGGGCCCTCGACGATCCCGGCCTCCACCAGGGGCACAAGCTCGGGGCACGCTCGCTGGTTCACAACCATGCGGGCATCGGCCTCGTCGATGGCGTCGGGATAGGCGCCCGACTCGACGGTGCCGGCAGTCGCGATCACCCCCACGTGCCCGCTCCGGGTGGCTGCCGCCGCGGCAACCGCGCCGGGGCGAACCACGCCCACCACCGGCACGGCAGCCCGCTCGCGGACCATGGGCAGTGCGCGCGAGGTGGCGGTGTTGCAGGCGATGACCAGGAGCTTGACGTCACGCGCCAGCAGCCAGCTGACGCACTCGTCCGTGAAGGACCGCACCTCGTCCCCGGGGCGCGGCCCGTACGGCGCGCGCGCGTTGTCCCCGAGGTAGAGCGTTGACTCCGCCGGCAGCCTGCGTCGAATCTCGGACAGGACGGTCAGCCCACCAACGCCGGAGTCGAAGACGCCGATGGGACGCCGATCCGGTGTCCTGGCCACCCGGGTCAGCGATGCCCGGCGAGCGCCATGCCGCGCTCTGCCTGGACGGCCACCAGCGCGGCGGCGACCTGCCGAACCCCTTGTGAGATGAGCGCGTCGGGACTGGAGACCACGAACGGAACGCCCTCGTTGTTCGCGTCCAGCACGAGCTTGCCGTCCGACACGATCTCGAAGTCGATGGACTGGCCGAGCGTCGCCTCGAGGTCGGCCTTGTTGATTCCCCCTGAGGCGTTGGATCGGTTCAGGATGGTCGCCAGCTTGGCCGGCGGATAGCCGATCGCCGCGAATGCCTCCCCGGCCATGGCCAGTGCGCGGATCGACATGGAGTCGTAGCTGACCACCTGCAGGATGAGATCCGCAGCGTCGAGAAACACCAGCACGTCGTCCGAGAGCGCGGCGCGTGTGTCCACGACGACGAACTCGTAGAGCTTGCGGATCATGCCGAGCACCTTCTCGACATCGCGGGTGGTGATCATCTCCGCCATTTCGACCCGTGGTGGCGCGAGGAGGATGTCGATTCCCGAAGGGTCCTTCCACAGCACATCGGCCAGATCCGACTCGCGAATCCGGTCGGTGGGCAGATTCACGATGGACGGGGCCTCAGCCGGGAGCCGCAGCAACCCGCGGAGGTCACTGAACTGCAGGGTGCCGTCGATAAGGCAGACACGGTGGCCGCTTCCGAGCGCCACGGCGAGGTTGTAGGCGAGGGTCGTCCTCCCGACGCCGCCCTTCGGAGAGAAGAGCGCGACCATCATCGAGGCCGCACGGGACGACTCGACCGAGCGCTCCGCGTGAGTCTTGCGGATCAGGGTCGTCAGGTCGAAGCCGGAGAACGGCATCTTGAGCACCGCATCGACGCCGTGATCGGGATCCTCGTGCACCGGGTTCTGCGGCACGGTCAGCATGATGACGGCCACGTTGGCGTCCGCCTCGCGGATCGCCTTGGCCACGCTGGCGCCGCTCATGCGTCCCTGCAGAAGCGCGTCGACGATGACGATGTCGGGTCGCATCTCTGCCACCACCCCCACCGCCCGGTCGCCGCCGGTCACCACATCGAGCATCTTGATCTGGGTCTGGGCGTTCAGGAGCGACCGGATGTGCGCCGCGACCTGCGGAACGTCTTCGATTACCAGCAGTCTGATCTGCTCGCCAGCCAATCCCACACCCTTTCCGACGCCCGATCCTCCTCCGCCGTCCCGTCACTCGCGCCGGCCCGGTTGGTCAGGCTGCCCTCTGCGCGATCACGATGCGGCGTTCGCTTTCCGGGCCCAATGGTTCCAGATCGTGTGACCCGTAGGTCATCTCGGTCACGAATCCGCCCTCGGTGAGGAGGTGCCCGAGCACGTCTTCGGAGGGATACCAGAGCCGGAAGCTGGCCGGAAGTCGCGCTATCGTACCATCGGGTCGTACTGCGTCCGTCAGGGTCGCGTAGTCGACGCGAAGCCCCTCGGGGGTCTCGCGACGCGTCAGCTGCGATCGTCGGACGACCGGGCGACCCTCGAGCGCGCGCTCCCAATCCAGGCTCATCGGCAGATCCCGCCAGGGCAGGCCGGCCGGCCCGATGTCGTCGAGTACCAGCCTACCGGCCCGATCAACGCGCTCTGCTGCCGCCGTCAGCATGCGCACCGCCTCCTCGGGACCGGCGAGATGGGGCAGGACGCCCGCCGCGACGACGAGAGCGAACGGTCCGTGCACCGGCGGCCGCCGGACATCTCCGGTCACCAGCTCAAGGCGGCCCGTGCGTGCAGCCTCGCTGAGAACAGGATCCGTGGCGACGCGCTGCCCGGCCCGCCGAAGCATGGCAGCGGACCCGTCGACGCCAACGACCCGTGGGGCGTCGCCGTCCAGGAAGGCGTGCAGCAGGCGCCCCGATCCGCAGCCCAGGTCCAGGACCGGCCCGTCCGCACGACGGGCCAGCTCGCGGTAGAAGACGAGGTCGTCGGCGATCTCGTCGTGCTCGAGGTCGTAGAGGGCGGCGAGCAGATCCGGGTCGCCCGGCTGGTCCGCGAAGATGTCCGGCCCCCGCGGCGGCTCGCTCACGGCGCGTCGATCCGGCGCCACGCGAACCATTCCGTAAGCCCGGCCAGGAGCAGGACGAAGATGGCGCCCGCGACGGAGAGGGCCCCTCCAAGCCGCAGCCCGGCGAATGTCGCCAGGACGGCGCCGGCGAGCAGGCCTCGCCGGGCGGCACGCCGCCACGATCCCCGGTAGACGATCCGCCGTCGCAGCACGAACTCGGCGAGGAAAGCGAAGGGTGCTACGAGCACCCCCGTCGAGAAGGCAGCGAGCACGACCACCACGGCGCGGTTCCTCCCGGCATCCGGGCACGCGTTCGTGGTCGTGGGGGCCGGACACAGGTTTCCGGCCAGGGCGGCGAGCACGACGAACCCGAGCACGCCCGTAAGGACCAGCGCCAGCACGTAGAACCGATGCCGACCGCTCATGGACGGGTCGCAGCCGTGGTCTCAGCCGCCTCGGCCACCTGGCGCCTCACCGCGCAGCATCAGGACAGATCTCGCGGAACGGGCAGAACCCGCAGCGTGCAACGCCCGGCGTCGCCGCGAAACGCCCGGCGCGGATCCCCGCCGCCGCGGTTGTCACCTTCTCCTGCGCTCGCTCCAGCCGCCGATCCGTCGGCTCGCTGCGCCCCACGAGACCGGTCTCCAGGAAGTGGAGCGCGACCTGGGCGGGCAGCTGCCCGTGCTGCGCCTCCCACGCCATGGCGTAGATCGCCAGCTGCAGCGATTCACGCGCCCGTCGCTGCGCGGTGGCGGCGTCCCGCACGTCGCTCGACTTGTAGTCGGTGATCACGACCCGGCCGTCCGCCTCGACGTCGACACGGTCGTATCGGCCGCGCACCCGGTCGCGCCCGAGGAGGAAGGCGAACTCCTGCTCCACGGCCGTCGGGCGGGCCGGGTCCTCCTGCTGTTCGGCCCAGAAGCGCGCCAGCGCGTCGCGGGCGGCGGTGCGACGCGCCTCCTCGTGATCGCGGGTCAGGAAGCCAACCGACTCCCAGGCCGCGTCGAGCGCCGCATGGAGCTCCGGGAGGGTCATTTCGCGTCCCTGCATCTGGCGACGGTGGAAGGCCTGCACCGCGCCGTGCAGCGCCTTGCCGTAGCTGAGCTGATGGCTGGCCGGGGTGGGGATTCGGATCTGGTGCGCAAACCGGTACCGCGCCGGGCATTCCAGGTAGTCGTTCACCTGCCCGAAGCTGAGCGAGAGCGGTCGATCCGCCAGCGACGGCGGACCCGGACTGCGCGCGGGGCGGGCGGGCGCCTCCTGGCTGCGGGCGATGCGCTCCGCGAGGGCGGGCCGAATGGCGCGTCGCCGGGATCGCCGGCGGGAGATCGAGCGCCTCCTGCACGAACTGGCTCAGGCGGCGGGTCCGCCCGCCTCCGTAGTCTCCCGCCCAGGTGAGGATCAGTGACTCGGCGGCGCGGGTCATGCCGACGTAGAAGAGCCGTCTCTCCTCGGCGAGGTGGTGGTCGCCCTCCGGCACCGGGTCGTGCAGGAGGGCGGCCGGGAACGGCAGCGGATCGCGTCGGTCACGGCTTGGAAAGCGATCCTCCACCAGGCCGACCATGAAGACGACCGGGAACTCGAGCCCCTTGGCCCGGTGGTACGTGAGGATGTGGACGGCATCCCCATCCTCGGGCTCCACCTCCGCGGTGGACGGATCGTCACCGGCAGCCATCAGGGTGTCGATCTGCTCGACGAGGAAGGGAAGCCGATCGTGGCGCAGGAGCGCGGACTGGCGGCGCACGATCTCGAAGAATCGCGCCACGTTCCCGATGCGCTCATCGCCCGTTTCCCGGGCCTCGCTCGTCAGGCGACCCAGCCAGCCGCTGGACGTGACGAAGTGGTAGAGAAGCTCGCCCGTGGTGCGCTCCGCACTCATGGCGCGGTGCCGATCGAGACTGCCCAGCAGACGCCCGACGACAACCAGGGCATCGCGCGGGAAGCGGGCGGCGTCCGGGCGGCTGACCGCCTCCCGAAGCGCCGACTCCAGGCTTATGCGCCGCCGGGACGCGGCGTTCAGGGCGCGCGTCACGTCCTCCGCGGCGAGCCCGAAGATCTCCGAGGTTGCCAGGTCGTAGCAGCTGACCGAGTCCTCCGGATCAGCGACCGCCCGAAGGAAGCTGACCAGCAGCCGAACCTCCGGCTGGTGGTAGAGGCCGGCCGTGCCGCTGAAACGCCAGGGGACGCGCGCCATGTTCAGGCTGCGCAGGAAGGGATCCGCGTCGCGGTTGCCGCGCACCAGGATGGCGTGATCCCCGGCATGGCGGCCGGCACGAATCGACGCCGCGACCCGGTCCGCCACCGTGTCCGCCTCGTCACTGCCGGTCACGAACGAGAGCAGCTCGATGGGACCGCCGGCACCGGCGGAAGGGAACGTGCGCCGCGCCCGCAGCCGTTTGTCGATCCCCTCGCGGGCCTCGAGGCGTTCCGGATCGTTGTGCGCGATGAGGCGATGCGCCGCGTCGAGGATCTCCTGGCGGCTCCGGAAATTGTCGGTCAGCACCACGCGAGCGGCGCGCGCGTATGCGGCCCGAAAGCCCAGGATGTTCGACAGTGCCGCTCCGCGGAAGCGGTAGATGCTCTGGTCGTCGTCCCCGACCACGGTGACGTTCGCGCGGGGTCCGCCGGCCAGGAGCCGGACGAGTTCGAACTGGGCGTGATTCGTGTCCTGGAACTCGTCCACCAGGATGTACCGGAACCGTCTCCGCTCCACCTCCAGGACCGCCGGATGCTCGCGCAGCAGGCGCAGGGCGAGCGAGACCTGGTCGCCGAAGTCGAACCGATCCGTCGCGCGCATGAGCCGCTCATAGGTGGCGTAGGCCGCCGCCAGCTCGCTCTGCAGAGCGGCCTCCTCGGCAAGCGCCGCGTCCTCGGGGTGCGCGGCAGCCGCCTCGGCACTCGCGGTCGCAGCCTCGAGGAAGCGGGCCGGAGAGACGTCCTCGTCCCGGGCCCGGCTGAAGAGGGTCGCCAGCGCACCAAGGAAGCGCGTCGGGTCCCCCAGCGGGCGGTAGCGGTCCAGCGGCATCTCGAAGAGGTGCTCGCGCAGGAAGATCACCTGCTCGGCGCGCGAGAGGACCGTGGCGCGGTCCGAGAGCCCGGCCTCGAACGCATGCTGCCGCAGGATCCGGTCGCCGAATGCGTGGAAGGTGCTGATGACCGAGTCGGCGTAGCCGTAGGGAACCAGCCGGTCCACGCGGTCCTGCATCTCCGCGGCGGCCTTCTCGGTGAACGTCAGGGCCAAAATCTCGGCTGGCCGCGCGCGCTTCTCCGCGATGAGCCAGGCGATGCGGCGGGTCAGCACCGTCGTCTTGCCGGTTCCGGCCCCGGCGACGATCAGCAGCGGCCCATCGCCATGGGTGACCGCCTTGCGTTGGCGGGGTGTGAGATCTGCGAGCAGGGGCGGCTGCACGCGAAGGTGCGGGCGTGCCGGTCGCGGCCGTGGTGCGCCCAGCTCCTCGAAGATGGGGAGCTGGTCCGGTGACGGAACGACCGCTGGCACGAGCTCGATGGTAGCCGACGGGGCTTTCACCCCGCCCTTATCAACGACTTACCCGACACCTCGGTTGTCGCGCTGACGTGGTGACCGACCTCCGCGTCCCGGTCGTCCGCGCCGCCAGGCGAGCAACGCTTCGGCGTGCCGCCGCGAGGCGCGCAGCTCGTCACGAACGCGCGCCACGTTCAGCGGGCCGTGGCGCACCATCTCGTCGATCCGCTCCATCAGCGCGGCGAGGACGTCGCGCGGGTAGTCGATCCCCTCCCCGACCGCGACCAGCTCACCGGCAGCGCGGAGCTGGTCCAGGACGCCAGGAGGGATGCCCATCCTGGCGGCCACTGCGCTGACCCGCGGCGCATCGGCACCCACCTCACGCAGGCCGGTCATCAAGCGATCCACCCGTTCGCGCATCTCGGCATCCCCAATGACGGGCTCGTGGCCGGCCAGGCGGACCCGATGCCCCTGCAGGGTCACCGTGCCCGCGGCGTCCATCGCGACCAGCTCTTCGCGCAGGGCCGCGTCCGGCAGGGCGCGCAGCGATCCCGCGCCCCGGTGCCCGGCGGGCCGACGTTCGGCCGGATCGCTGCGCGCCTCCGCAACGACCGCGTCGACCCGGTGGTCGAGCTTGAGGGGATCGCGTCGGTGCAGCCGCCGCAGCGCCGCGAGCAGGCGACGCTCGGCAAGCCGGCGCGCCGGATCCATCGGCTCCTGCGTCACCCGGGGATCGGGATGGTGGTGGTGCCCTCGACGGCGATGCGGATCGCCTTGGCCTCCTCCTCCGAGAGCGTGTGGTGCGACGCACCGTTCTCGACCGGCTTGGCGAAAACCCGCGTGTTCGCCCGACCGTGCAGGCTGCTGATCACGATCCCATCCCGGCGATCGTCGAGCAGGGCGATCGCGAAGCTCTGGTCCGAGCCGGTGTCGTCGAAGGGATTGAAGCGCACGAGGCCGATGTGCTGGAGGCTGCCGCGCGAGCGCTGCTCAAGATATTCCACGAGGCGGATGAGCTCTTTCAGGCTCGCCGAAACCTCCTCGACGCGGCCGATGTGCCCGTCGAGCAGGTCCTGGAGCGAACCGCCCTGGTCACCACTCACCAGCGCGCGGTAGGTGCTCGTGGCGCGCCGAAGACGGACCGACTGCACCGCCAGCACAGCGATGAGGAGCAGCACCAGGAGCCCAAGCGCACCGAACGCGAGAGCCAGGTTGTCGGATAAGAAGCGGTTCAGATCAGCCATCGACCGCCATGAGGACTGCGGAGACGGCCGGTATACTACCGCCCCACGCCCGTCGAGCGCGCTAGCGCGTGCACCAGCGAACATCAGGAGCATCAGAGAAGCGCATGGCCCGATCTCGCAAGTCGACAAGCCGGTCACGCCGGCGTCATCAGCGTGCGGCGACCCGCCCACAGGCGCCCAGGACCGCGGCGCCCTCCGCGGCGGCCCCGGATGACGTTTCGATCGGCACCACGAGCAGCGCCTCCTCCGGCACCACGACCACGACCACCACGCAGACGCCGTCGGCGGTGAAGCGGGGCTCGCGGGCCAACGCGCGGGTTGCGGTGGCGGGTCCCTCCCGACTCACCGAGCGTGCCATCGAGGAGTACCACTACGTGGGCCGCGACCTGCGCAATATCCTCGCCCTGGTGGTGGTGATGGCGGTGCTGCTGGCCGTCGCCTTCGTCGCTTTCACGGCTTTGGGGATCGGCCACACCGCCTAGCGCGAACGGCCCGCCGCCGCGTCCTGACCGGCTACTCCGTGTGCTCGCGCCGCGCGTCGCGGCGACGGGTCCGCAGACGCTCGAGCCGATCGCCGATCTGCTTCTCGAGACCCTGGTCCGACGGCTCGTAGTAGACGCGTCCGACCAGCCCGTCCGGCAGGTACTGCTGCTCGACGTCCGCCCCCTCGAAGTCGTGCGGGTACCGATAGCCCTTGCCGTAGCCGTGCTCGCGAGTCAGACGCCGATGCGACGACGGACGCAGATGGAGCGGCACCGGCAGCCGTCCTCGCTCCTCGACATCGGCGAGCGCTGCGAAGTACGCGGCACCCGCGCGGTTCGACTTCGGCGCCGAGGCGACATAGGCGACCGCCTGGGCAAGGGCGTACTGGGCCTCCGGGAGGCCGATCATCTCCACCGCCTGCATCGCCGCCACGGCGACCTGCAGCGCGCGCGGGTCCGCGTTGCCCACGTCCTCGGATGCGGCGATCACGACGCGTCGCGCGATGAAGGTCGGGTCCTCCCCCGCCGCGATCATGCTGGCGCACCAGTAGAGCGCGGCGTCCGGATCGTTGCCCCGCATGCTCTTGATGAAGGCTGATGACGCCTCGTAGTGCTGGTCCCCGACGCGGTCGTAGGCGAGCAGGCGCTGCTGCGCGGCCTCCGAGACGCGCCCGACGTCGATCGCCTCGTCGTCGGCGGTCACCGATGCCGCCGCCTCCAGGATGTTCAGGGCCTGCCGGGCATCGCCGCCGGACAGGTCGAGGAGCACGGTGCGCGCCTCGTCGCCCAGCTGCACCCGCCCGGCGAGCCCGTGCTCGTCCGCCAGGGCCCGGACCACGATCGCGGCGAGGTCGTCGGGGGAGAGCGGCTCCAGTCGATAGACGCGCAACCGGGAGAGCAGCGGCGAGTTGATCTCGTAATACGGGTTCTCGGTGGTCGCCCCCAGCAGGGCGATGGTGCCGTCCTCGACGTGAGGCAGGAGCGCGTCCTGCTGTGCCTTGTTGAACCGATGCAGCTCGTCGATGAACACGACGGTCCGCCCGCCCACGTCCCGCAGCCGCCGAGCGTCGGCGACGAGGGCGCGGATGTCCGCCACACCACTCGTGACTGCGCTGATCTGCCGCCAGGTCCCCTCGGAGCGCTCCGCGAGCAGCCGGGCGAGCGTGGTCTTGCCGCTGCCGGGCGGACCCCAGAGCACCATCGAGGGCAGGTAGCCCGGCCGCACGACGCGCGTCAGCGCGCCATCGGCCCCCACCAGGTGTGGTTGGCCCACGAATGCCTCAAGCGTGCGTGGCCGCATCCGGGCGGCGAGCGGCGCATCGGCCGGCACCTCGTCCGGGAAGAGAGGGGTGCTCGGGATCTCGGAACGGCGCGGCATCGTGCGAAGAGTCTACGTCGCGGACCCTGCGCGCCCGGGCCGTTCAGGGAGGGCGGGTCAGGGTGCGCGCGTCGCCTCCCGGACTCCCGACCGGACCCACACCAGCCTATTTCGCCGGGTCCGGGGTACCAACGAGCCACTAGGCGCGGGCCGTGGGCGGCGCGATACTCCCGATCATGGTCGATCCACTGCAGTCCGGCCTCCTGCTCGCGGGCCTGGTCGACGCGACCGCACTGTACGTGCTGCTGATGTCACGACGCCGGCATGCGCGCCGCGTCGAAAAGCGGCTCCACCAGTCGGCGCACCTCTACGGGCTGGTGCGAGTGGCCGTCGCGGACCGCCGCCCCGCCTGAGCGTCGCGACGTACCCATGCGCCCGGCCGGCGCGTGCGCGACCGTCGGGTCACGCCCGCCCGCGCCTCGTATGATGCGGCGCATGGAACAGAACCTGCGCATCCCGGGTCCCACGCCGATTCCCGACGCCGTTCTCGATGCCCAATCGGCACCGATGATCGATCACCGCGGCACGGAGTTCGCCACGATGCTGCGCGAGATCACGGCCGGGATTGCGAACCTGATCGCCACCCGGGACGAGGTCTTCCTGCTCACCGGCTCCGGATCGGGCGCGCTGGAGGCCGCGGTGGTCAACACGCTCTCCCCCGGCGACCGGGTTCTGTCGGTGATCACCGGCGGATTCGGCGAGCGATTCGCCGCGATCGCCGAAGCCTTCGGCGCGTCGGTGGACCGCCTCGAGGTGCCCTGGGGCGAAGCGGCCGACCCTGGTCGCCTCGCGGACCAGCTCCGGGCTGCGGCGCCGTACCGGGCGGTGCTCCTCACGCACAACGAGACCTCCACGGGCGTCACGAATCCCCTGCGCGACCTGGCGGCGGCGGCGCACGCGGGCCCGGGAGATCCCCTGGTCCTGGTGGACGGCATCAGCGGCCTCGGCGCACTGCCCTTCGACATGGATGCCTGGGGCATCGACCTGGTCTTGAGCGCCAGCCAGAAGGCCTGGATGGCATCGCCGGGGATCGCGATCGCCGCCGTTGGGGCACGGGCCCGGGCTGCGGCGGTCGAAGCCAGGATGCCGCGCTTCTACTGGGACTTCGACAACGCGCGCCGTTGGGCGGAGAAGGGCCAGACTCCCTGGACCCCGGCGGTGAGCGTGCTCTTCGGCCTGCGGGTCGGCGTGCAGCGCCTGCTCGAGGAGGGGCGCGAGCAGACCTGGGCCCGCCATGCGGCGATCGCAGCGGGCGCCGTGGCAGGGCTCGAGCGAGCCGGGCTGCGTCCCGTGGCGCCGTCGGGCTTCCGATCGCACACGGTCACCGCGGCGTGGCTGCCCCAGCGACTCGAATGGGCTCCGTTCAATGCCGCCATGCGGGCCAAGGGCCTCGTCATCGCCGGCGGGCAGGGGCAATGGGCGGGCCGCATCCTGCGCTTCGGGCACATGGGCGATGTCGAGTGGAACGCCATCGGCAGCGCGATCCGCGTCCTCACCGAGACGCTCGTCGAGTTCGGCGAGCCGGGAGATCCGGCCGCGGCCGTGGAGGCCGGCCGAGCCGCCTTCGATGCCGCGATGGCGCGTCCGTGATCGGTCGGCTCCTGTTCGTCCGTCACGGCGTCACGGACTGGAATCGGGAGGGTCGCTTTCAGGGCCACCTGGATCCGGGGCTCTCGGAGGACGGTCGCGAGGAGGCACATCTCCTGGCGGAGCGCCTCGCAGCCGACGGGGCCCTGCGCCCCGCCCGCCTCGTCAGCTCTCCGCTTTCGCGGGCGCGCCAGACTGCGGACGCCATCCGCGATGCGCTCGGCGACGAAGATCTCCACGTCGAGCTGGACGCCCGCCTGATGGAGGTCGGCCAGGGGGAATGGGAGGGGCGAACCCATGCCGAGCTGGCTATCGAGGATCCGGAGCGCTACGCCGCCTGGCGCCACGCGACCTGGAACCGTCAGCCGCCGGGCGGCGAACCGATCGGCCTGGCGGTGGACCGGATCCATGCAGCACTCGACGAGGCGATCCGCACGACCGACCGGGCCCGTGCCTGGCCCCTCTGCATCGCCTCGCACGGCGGCACGCTGCGACTCGCCGCGCACAGCCTCCTGGAGATTCCCGTCGAGCGCGCCTGGCGGCTTGAGCTCGACAACGCGTCGCTTTCGGTGATGGACCGGGTGGGCGGCCGCTGGCGGCTCGTCACCTGGAACGACGGGGCGCATCTCCTGGGCCGCGCAGCGGTCCATGTCGACGAGGACGACGGCCAGCCGCTGGCCCTGTAGGGCGGGTCAGGGCCCTCGGTGCGGCAGGAGCGATCGGCACCCTTCGTCGAATCGCCAGCCAGATGAACGGGAGCCGGAGCCTGCGCCAGGCTGCCTGCATGCGGTCGGCAGTGTCGCCCGTCATCCCTCGCCCTGAATAGCTGCCCCACACCTTTGCGTCGGCGATGGTGGTGATCTCCGGGCGGCGCGCCGGGATCTGCTCCTCGAGCCACCCGGCGTACTCGTAATCCGTCTCTGAGGCTCGCTGGCTGACCCCGGCTCGATCGGCTGCCTGCAGAAGGAGCGCCCATTGCCGCTCGCCCGGGGCCAGGAAGCGCAGGCGGCGGCCGGCGCGTCTCAGGCGCCACACGATGGCCCCAGCCGACGATCGAGCAGGATGGCGAAGGATGACGAGCAGGTTCCCCGGCCGCGCGTCACCGGTGGCAGCCGGCTGGTCGGTTCCACCCGGCACGGTCCCCCGCTGATCGGCCGCGATGACGGCTGGGTGAAGACGTTGCTCGGGTCCGGGCCCTCGAGCAGCCGCTGGGTGGCATCGTCAACGCCGGTGATCGGCAGACGGGAGTGGCCGGTCGACACCGGAAGCACGAATGAACTGCGGATCGATCGCCTGGCGTCGCCTCGAAAGTCTGCCAGCCGTAGCCGGGGAAGAAGACCTGCGCCCAGACGTGGGCGTTCGACTCGCGGTACTCGTACTCCGACGGCGCGATCGGCGCGCCCGGCGAGAAGCCCACCGCCACGCGTGCCGGCAGGCCCAGGCTGCGGGCCATCATGGCCATCGCGCTCGCGTAGTACTGGCAGTAGCCACGCTGCCCGTTCTTGGTGTCGAACAGGAAGAAGTCGACCAGGTCCCGATCCGCCGGTGGCGCGCCGACGTTCGTCGAGTACGACAGCTGCGCGACGACGAGGTAGGAAGTGCGCCAGCGCCTTCGCCTGGTCGTACGGCGTCGTGGCGTCGCGTCGCGTGCACGATCTGCTCGCGCGAGCGCGCGCACCTCCGGGCGTGACCCTGCTGGCGTCCATGTAGAGCGCTCGGCACGCTCGGCGGGGTAGTCTGGTTCCGGCGTTCCGCAGCTGCGTCTCGGTCACGTGGCGCGGGGATGGCCGCGTCGATCGAGTAGCCCTCCCCGCGTCGCGATCGCGTTCTGCGACGAGAGCGCGCCAAGGAACGGCTGGCCCGGCCGGCTCGCTGCACGACCGCGGGCGTCGGTATGCGGAGCGGGAACGCCCGGGGTGAACAGGTTGCGCCCGATGGGCTCGATCGAGCTTCACGGTGATCGTCTTGGCCTCGAAGCCATCGGAGGTGCCGGGCTTCTCCGGGCTGGGGCCCGGGAAGACGCAGCTGCTTGCGGCCACACCGCTGCGGTCGTCGCCGCCGCTCGAGGCCCAGCCATGCCCGGTGTAGATGTCGTAGGTCGCCGTCTGCAGGTAGTAGGCATGGTCCTCCGAGACGAGCAGGACCGGCGAGTCGTTCGCGAACCAGCTGCCGGTGACCGTGAACCGGGTCCCGAACGAGTTGCCGCTGATGCGCGAATCGGGGTTCGTGAGGCCGCCGAACACGCCGTCAAGCCGATCGCGGACGTTGCTCCAGACGACGTCGAGGTTCTGCCAGGCATCGGTCAGCGGGTGCGCGACGGCCACGCTGGTCAGCACCCAGGAGATGACGATGGTGCCGGCGATGAAGGCGACCCCGGTCCGCATGATCGAGGCGGGCACCTCGGCGTTCTCGTTGACGCGGCGCCGGCGCCATCCCTCCTCGCGCGTCGCGAGCGCTCCGCGCAGCCAGAGGAGCAGGGCGGCCAGCATGAAGAGGACCAGGTAGCCGATGAGGTCGATGAACGTGGCGCTCATGTTCGCGATCGAGCGCGGCGCCCGACCAGGACGATGGCGTCGAGCACCCGGTGGTGGCGATAGATCGTGTAGGCCGCGATGAAGGCGGTGATCCACATGATCAGCCCCAGCCCGATGGCGTACGGGGTGAGCTCGGTCGGGTACCCGTAGGTCGAGCACGGTGCGCGTGAAGTCGACGGCGTCGGTGCGCAGCGCCAGCAGGCGCCCGGCCTGCGACAGCGCCGGGTAGTACTCGCCGCCGACCGCCCAGAGCACGACCCAGGTGCCGACGAGCGGCGGAGATGGGCAGGGTCGCGACGACGCGTCAGCGAGGTCAGGCCCAGCAGCGCACGCCGAGCAGCGACGCCCACAGGCGCCACCGGGACGAGGAATTCGGCCTGGTCCAGCCAGCCGGCGCGCTGCACAGCCCAGCCCAGGCTCAGGAGCATGACGAACAGGAGGAAGTACGAGAGCCATCCCTCGCGCGGACGCACGTAGCGACGGAGCCACTCAGGCACGGGCGCGCACCCTCCCGCCCAGCTGCTCGCCCAGGTCGTCGCCGGCGTGCAGCACGTGGGTCTCGATGTCGTATTCGGCGAGCGCGTGACGGCAGGCGGCCACCTCGGCCCGCCGGCCTCCCGCTCCGCCGCGGCCCGCGTCGTCGTCCTCGGGCAGATCGGGAAGGAACGAGAAACGATCGAGCAGGACCACCACCACCCCCACGCCCCGGCGTCGGAGCCCGGCCAGGGCCCGAACCCAGTCGCGCTCCGTGGAACCGGTGACGATGCACAGGGTCATCCCGCGGCGCAGCTGCGGCAGGCGTGGTGACCACGATCTCCGGCAAGCGGCTGGCCGCCGTCGGCCTGGACGTTGGCGAGCAGGTGGAGGATCTTCTGCTCGACGCGCGGTCCGCGGTCCGGGGTGAGCTGCTGGACGCGGCGCGCGGAGGCGGTGATGCCCACCGCCCGGTTGTCGGCGAGCGTCCGCAGGGCGATGGAGGCCGCGGCGCTCACCGCCGTCTCGACGGAGGCCGGTCTCTCCGGACCCCGCATGCGCGGCGCGCTCGAGGTCGAGGACCAGCCACAGGTCGGCCGCCTGCTCAAGGTCGAACTCCTTGACCTGCAGCTCGCCGTGGCGGGCGCTGGAAAGCCAGTGGACCCGGTTGATCGCGTCGCCGTGCACGTAGGGTCGAATGGTGCTCGCCAGGGGCGTGGCCGCCTCGTAGCGGCGCCGCGACGGGGAGCTGCCGTCCACCGGAGACGGCGGCAGGCGCCAGTGCGGCAGATCGAAGACCTTGGGGAAGACGACAATGCCGGTGGGCTGACCCACGACCATCTCGGAGCTGAAGAGCCCGAACGGGTCGCCGGTGCGGACCCGCAGCGCGCCGAGCCGATACGACCCGCGGCGCATGAGGGTCACCTTGGCGAGCCATTGTCGCGACGCGCCGGCGCGCACGCCGATGGCCCGGCCCGGCACGGTGCGCGGGCAGCGTGGCGTCGTTCCAGATCTCGAGCCACGGCTTCGTCCACCGGGTTGCGTTGTCCACGCGATAGACGGCCTGCAGGACCTCGCCGACGTGTGCGCGAGGGTTGAGGACGTGGTAACCGGCCGCGCACCCCGCGCAACCCGTTCCGCGCGTAGAGCCATGCGCCGATCAGCAGGGCGGCGCACAGGTACAGCAGGAAGAAGAGGAACGCCAGCCCGGTGCTGAAGGCGGCAACGACCAGCACGGTTCCGACGAAGACGAACCGGAGCTGTCGTGCCAGGCCGCCCATGGCCGACTCCTTCGCCGCCTGGCTAGCTGGCCGGTGCGCTGACCGGCGCCGCCACCGGGACGGAGGCCAGGATCTCGCGAACGATGCGGTCCGGGTCGACCTCGCGGAGCGAGGCCTGGCTCTTGACGATGAGCCGGTGCGCCAGCACCGCAACGGCCAGGCCCTTCACGTCGTCCGGGATCACGTAGTCGCGCCCTTCCATGGCGGCGAACGCCTGGGCCGCGTGGTACAGGGAGATCGACCCGCGCGGTGATGCGCCCAGGTACACGTCGGGGTGCTCGCGGGTGGCCGTCACCAGGCGGACGATGTACTCGGCGACCGCCTGGTCGACGTAGACCTCGCGCACGCCCGCTCTGCATCTGGCGCAGCTCATCGGCGTCGAGCACCTGCTGCACCGCCTCGATGGGATGGACGCGCTTCTGCTCGTCGAGAATGACGATCTCCTCCATGGCCTTGGGATAGCCGATCCGGAGGCGAAGCATGAAACGGTCGAGCTGCGCCTCGGGGAGGGCGAAGGTCCCCTCGTATTCAATGGGGTTCTGGGTGGCCATCACGAGGAAGGGCGACGGCATCGGGTGGGTCACGCCGTCGATCGTGGCCTGGCGCTCCTCCATGCATTCGAGGAGCGCGCTCTGGGTCTTGGGCGTCGCTCGGTTGATCTCGTCGGCGAGCACCACCTGGGCCATGATCGGCCCGGGCCGAAACTCGAACTCGTGGGTCTTCTGGTTGAAGATGGAGAGCCCCGTCACGTCGGACGGCAGCAGGTCCGGCGTGAACTGGATCCGCCGGAAGCTGCAGCCGACGCTGCGGCTGATGGCCTTGGCGAGCATGGTCTTGCCGACTCCGGGAACGTCCTCGATGAGGATGTGCCCTTCACACAGGAGCGCGACCAGCGCCGTCCTGACCTCGAGGTGCTTGCCGATGATGACGCGCTCGACGTTGGCGACCACGCGCTCCGCCGGCTCCTGGACGTTCTTCACCGCTCCCTCTCTTCGGCTGCGTGGGACGGGGCGATGCCGCGATGGCCGGCGTCCCCTTGTGAAAGACAATACCCCAGCCGGTCACAGGACGGTTCATCCGGCGCCTGCGGTTCCACCCCCTGGGCGTCTCATCCGCCGGCCTGGAGCTTGAGCCACTGGGCCATCACCCGACCGCCGATGGGGGCCGCCTTGCCGGACCCCGCGCCGCCGCCCTCCACGATCACCGCCACGGCGATTGCCGGGGTGGCGCCGTCCTGCGCGGGGGCGAAGCCGATGAACCACGAGTGCGGCGCCAGGCTCCCGGATCGCTGCGCGGTTCCCGTCTTGCCCGCCGTCGACACCCCGCTCACCCCGTACAGCTGCACGGCGCCGGCGCCGGCGTAGATCCTCCCGATCGGACCCGAGACAGCGTCGATCATGGCCGAGCGGACCGCAGCCGCCGTCTCAGCGCTCACCACCCGGCGACCGGCCCCCGGGGCGTTTCGCTGCAGGACGATGGAGGTTGGTCCCTTGGCGGGATCCGCGGCGTAAGAGCGGACCGCGCTCACCACGTACGGCTGCGGCATGACACCGCCGTTGGCGATCGTGGCGGCCACCAGCACCATCTGCATGGGCGTGACGCTGACCTGCGCCTGGCCGAAGGCGGCGGAGGCCACCTCGACGTCGTCGGCGAATGAGCGACAGCCCCCGTCGGCCGATGCTCGGGTCACGCGCGAGGGCGCCACCGGCAGCGCCCGGCCGTCGCTCCCCACCTCCAGCGGGGAGCAGAACCCGAAGCGCTTTGCGTACGCCAGGAACCGGTCCCCGCCGAGCGCCAGCCCCACGTGAGCGAAGAAGATGTTGCTCGAGACCTGCAGCGCCGGCGACAGGTTCCACAGCGCGGGCTTGGTCCGACCAAGGTCGTGCTCGGTGATCGTGAAGCCGGAGACCGTGAAGCCGGCGGTCTCCTCCTTCGGCTGGTCCGGGAAGGTCGTCTGGAGCGTGATGGCGCCCGCGTCGAGGGCCGCGGCCGCGGTGAGCACCTTCATGATCGAGCCCGGGGTATAAGCACCCTGGCGAACACGGTCGATGAGGGGCTTGTCGGGGTTCGCCTGGATGACGGTCATCGGCTGCACGGCGGTGCCAGGGTCCCCGGAGATGGGCGTCGCGTCGAAGGTGGGCGTCGAGGTGCTGGCCAGGATGGCCCCGGTGCTCGGATCGATGGCGACCACGGCCCCCACCACGCCCTTGAGCTGCGTGGCCGCGAAATCCTGCAGCCGCTGGTCAATGGTGAGTGACAGGTCCTTGGGCTGCGGCTGTCGCGCCAGGATGTCGTCCATCAGGCTGCGCAGCGGATCCGGATCCGTCTGCCCGATCAGCAGGTCGTCGTACGCGTGCTCGAGGCCGGTGGTCCCGTACCGAAGGCTCGCGTACCCGATGACGTGCGAGAAGGCAGGATCGGTGTACGTGCGCTGCGCCAGGCCGTTGGTCACCGTCGTCGACGCGAGCAGCCTGCCCGTGGCGTCGAAGATCGACCCGCGCAGGGCGCTGCGGTGGGCCGCGATGACCTGCGGATTGTCGGCGCGGGTGGCGAGCTGGTGGGCATCGGCGACCTGCCACCAGGTGAGCCCCCCGGTCACGACCAGGAACGAGAGCAGCAGGTAGCCGCCGAGGCGCCGGATGTTGCCGCTCACGAAGCGACCTTCGTGCCGGCAGCGCTCATCGGCCCGTCCGCCTCGACCGTTGAGCGATGGCTGATCGACAGCAGAAGCCCGAGCACGACGAAGCTGGCGAGCAGGCTCGACCCGCCGTAGCTGACGAACGGGAACGTGATCCCGGTGAGCGGGACCAGCTTCGCGTTGCCGGCGACGATGATGAGGGTCTGGAGGCCGATGCTGATGGTCAGCCCCACGGCAAGGAGGCTGCTGAAGTCGTCGCGGGCCAGGATCGCGATCCGGAGCCCGCGGAACACGAGCGCGGCCATGAGCGCCAGCAGTGCGAACGCGCCGACCAGGCCCAGCTCTTCGGCAACGGCGGTGAAGATGAAGTCCGTCTGGATCGCCGGGATCGGCAGGTGACCGGAGATGAGCGGCAGGCCCTGGCCCAGGCCCTCGCCGAAGAGGCCGCCGCGACCGAAGGCATAGATGGCCTGCACGGTCTGGTAGCCCGCCCCGGACGGATCGGCCCACGGGTTGATCCAGTTGTCGACCCGGACCCGCACGTGGGCGAAGAGCTGGTAGGCGACGAAGGAGCCGGCCAGGAAAAGGATGAGGCCCACGAGGACGTAGCTGCGTCGGCCGGTGGCCACGAAAAGCATGATCAGGAAGATCCCGTAGAAGAGGAGCGCCGTGCCCAGGTCGTTGCCGATGACGACGATGCCCATCACGATTCCGAAGATGGCGAGCATCGGGAGCAGGTAGGGCCACGGCGGGATCTTCACCGGACCGACCCGGCGGTGCGCGCCGGCCAGGAGGGCGCGATGCTCGGCGATGTAGCCGGCGATGAAGACGACGAGCACGATCTTGATCGCCTCGCCGGGCTGGAAGCGGACGGGTCCCATGTTCAGCCAGAGCCGTGCACCGTTGACCTCGGTGCCGAACAGGAAGGTGACGATCAGCAGCGCGGCCCCGGCCGCGGCCCACGTGTACTTGTAGTGCCGCAGCGGGCCGTCGTCGCGAAGCCCGACGGCGATGGCCACCATGGCCACCAGGCCGACCACGAACCAGACCAGCTGGGTGCCCGCCATCCCGATCTGGGTCCCGAACAGGTTCATGCCGGTCAGGTCCTGCGGGAGGCGGTTGAGCATCACCATCCCGACGCCGCCGATCGTCGCGGTGAGCGGCAGCAGGAGCTGGTCACCCCTATGCCCCAGCAGGACGAGCGCGAGGTGGGCGGCGAGCACCACGCCGACGTAGGCGATTGCCAGGCCCAGCGGACCGGGATCGAGGACACCGCTCACGGCGATGTGGGTCACCGCGAACCCGAGGGGCACCAGGATCAGCAGCGGGATGAGGAGGCGTAGCTCTGTGCCTCGCCAGGCGATGCGCATCGGCTCAGTGCTCCAGGCGCATTCGGACCCGGCCGATGGTGACCTCGTCCCCATAGCTGAGCGCGACCGGTCGATCGATGCGATGTCCGTTGACGTAGGTGCCGTTGGTGCTCTCCTGGTCCTCGATGAACCAGGAGCGACCTCGGAAGGTCAGCATTGCGTGGGCAGCGCTGACGAAGTCGTCCTCGACGAAGATGGTGCTGTTCACGTTGCGGCCGATGGAGTTGATCGGCCCCAGCGCGATGCTGCGACCGACGGGCGGCTCATCCTCGGGCGACTCGAGCACGGTGAGACGCCCGATCCCCTCCCGAGCCGCTTCCTGAGCACGTTCCGCCGTGCGCAGGTCATGCAGCAGGGAGCGGGCAAACGCGAAAAGGACCAGGTACAGGATGCCGACGAACGCGAACTGGGCGACAAGGATGCAGGATCCGCAGCGCCTCTCCCGTCATCCGCGGACCCCGAATTCGATCGACGTGTTCCCGATCCGGATCTGGTCTCCGGGCCCCAGGGCGATCTCCCGCACGGCCTGGCCGTTGACCGACGAACCGTTCCTGCTTCCGAGGTCGACGAAACCGTAGGCGCCATGCTGCAGCTTCAGCTGGCAATGATGCCGGCTGACGAGTGGGTCGTCCACGATGACGTCGTTGTCGCTGGCGCGTCCCACGGTGATGAGCGGGCCGCCCAGATCGAACCGGACCGGTGGCTGCGCCGTCAGTCGCGACGAGCAGGAAGGCCCGGCCGGCCGGACTCCGGCGATGCGGCCTCCTGCGAGCGCGAGGACGATCGTGTCGGTCGTCACCGGCATCGGCGTGTCCCGGCGCAGTCGCTCGCCCGCATCGTCAACCACCCTGGCGGCGACGCGGACGTCGCCCTCGCGAGACCCCGTCGTCGGAGACGAGGCGAACCCGCGGCCGAGCGACCAGCGTGTAGTGCTCATGGCGGGCACGGGTCGAGCACGCCGTGCGCGAGGTCGTCCTCCAGCGCCGAGCGGTACGACTCGAACGTCGCGATAGTCGGCCGGGCTCAGGTGCAGATCGAACTCGTTGGGGACGATGACCCCGTCCGCCCGGAACGACTTCGTCGTGTCCATGGCGCGCTCGATGCGCTTGGCCAGGCTCACCGGCTGAAGCCGCGCGCCGAGCCGCCCTGCCGGCGCCTCGAAGAGACGCTCGAGGAACGCCTCGACCCGTTGGAGGATGCCCATCGGCGCCGATCCTAGCATGGCGGTCGGCCGCCGACCGAACGGTGACCCGCCGGGGCCGATCAGCGGCACGGGGTACTTCCGGCGAGCGTCGAGACGACCCGATGCGCCCATTCGGCGCAGCCGGGGCGCGTCGCTATACTGGCGACCCTGATGCTGCCACCGGCGATGCGGAACCTGATGCCCGAAGCTCTGACCGAGTCCTTCTGCGAGCGGTGCGGGACGCGCTACGAGTTCGCAGCACCGACCGAGCTGAACCCGCTGCGCAAGACCCGCGGCCTCGTCGCGGGTCTCAAGAACTACATCATGAGCCAGGATGCGCTCGGGGACGCCATCGGCGATGCCATCCGCTCGGAGGAGCAGTCGCTCGCCGCGCAGCAGCTCGAAGCGTTCCACGAGGCGTTCAACTTCTGCATCGACTGCCGCCAGTACGCCTGCACAACTGCTGGAACGATGCCGCCGGCCGCTGCCGCAACTGTGCGTCCCATTCCGGGCACGGACGACCTGGCCGACCGGCTCGAGGCCGCCTACCTGGCCGACCACACCGCCATGCACGCCGCCGAGCCGACAGCTGGCGGCGGATGAGATCTCCCGCCGCCTGGGAGTCGATACGTGGCCGCAGACCGACCTGGCAGACGAGGTGTCCGCGCAGAACGGAGGGCAGGCCCCGGATTCGGTCCTGGTGGATCCGGCAGGACCCGCGGCGCCCGCGCTCGAGCCTGCGCAGGCGACTGAGCAGGAGCTCCCGGCGTGCCGGAGATCGAGCCGATCGCCGTCGAGACGGCAGCCGCGGCGGCTGATCTCGAAGAGGAGCCTGCTGCCCCCACCCGCGTCCTGGCCTGGGAGGAGGACACCGAGGTCGTCCTCGCGTCGCCCATCGAGGAGGCACTGCCGGAGCCGGAGCTCGTCGTCGCGGTCGAGGCAGAGGCAGAGCCGGAGCCGGAGCCGGAGACCGTCGTCGCGGTCGAGGCAGAGGCAGAGCCGGAGCCGGAGCCCGTTGCCGCGGTCGAGGCAGAGCCGGAGCCCGAGCCGGAGCCCGTTGCCGCGTCGAGGCCGAGCCGGAGCCCGAGCCGGAGCCCGTTGCCGCGGTCGAGGCAGAGCCGGAGCCCGAGCCGGAGCCCGTTGCCGCGGTCGAGGCAGAGCCGGAGCCCGTCGCGCCACGTCCTATCCGGCCGATCGCGGAGACCATCCTGCGGAAACGGCCCCCCGTTATCGAGAGCACCTTCACCGGCGGACGAGCAGGCGGTCGCCGCGAGGCGGGCCCAGATGGACCTTCTGGGCCTCGACGATCCAGGGATCGGTCGAGTGACGCCGGAGCGCTCGAATGTCCTTCCCTACCGTTCGAGCGGCGCGGCGGCCGCGCCATCCGAGCTCGCGCACAGGACGGTGGGGTCGCCCGCCACCCTGTGGGACGCGTCAGCCCGCGAGGTGGCCGCTGCGCGCAGCGCGGTGGCCGTGCAGAGCTGCGGCTCGTGCGGCCTCTCACTCTCCGCAAGCGCGCGATTCTGCCGGCGATGCGGCTCGCGGCAGGCTCAGTCCGCCTGACCCCGACCGCCGGAGCAGCGACGGGGTCCTAGGTTTTCGCGTCCGGCTTTCCGCCCGCGTCGGCGACCCCACCACCGGTTGGCTTGGCGTCGGACGAGGACGCGCCGTCACCGGGAGGCGTGGGCGGCTTCCCCGCCGTCGAGGACGACGCCGACCGTCGACCGCCGTTTGCGGATGAGCGGGAATCGGTGCTGTAGAAACCGCTGCCCTTGAAGATGATCCCCGTGGGGTACAGGACACGGCGAAGCGCGCCGCCGCAGCGCTCGCAGGTGGTGGGCCCATCCTCGGTCATCGAGTGGACCACTTCGGTGATATGGCCGCAACTGCGGCACTGGTAGTCGTAGGTCGGCACGGTCTCGATCGGAGCCCCATCGCGGTCAGCCGCGGGGTGGGTGTGATGACACGCCGCGATCCCCGGGGACCGGACGGCGGGCACGAATGATGGCAGCCGACGCCCGACGGTGCAACGTCGGGCGCGACTCAGGCGTTGGAGACGCGGACTCCGAGGCGTGCCCACCAGGGACGGGAGGCAGCCGGCGCGGACTGCACGGTGGCGGGATGCGTCACCAGGCGTGCGATGGCATGCAGATCCTGGGCAATCCGCTCATTCGGAAACTTGGTGATGATGGGCTTCCCTTCGTTCGCGGCCATCACGGCCTTCGGCCCGTTCGAGACGATGGTGGCGGCCACCGGGAGCCCAAGCGACTGGGAGATGTCCGATATCGCGATCCCGTGGTTCGCGCGGTTGACCACTACCCGGATCAGATCGCCAAGGCCAACCTCGCGCGCCAGCCCAAGGAACTGGCTGCTGTTGCGGATGGCGCCGACTTCGGGCGTCACGACCAGGAAGATCTCCGACGAGACGGTCAGCATCGCCATGGTGCGGTCGTCGTACCCCGGATGGTTGTCGACCACGACGTACGTGAAATGCGCCTTGGCCCAGCGCACGGCGGCGAGGAGCAGATCGACGCCGACCAGCTCCGAGTCGGCGGGATCCTTGCCCCAGGTCAGGACCCGGACCCCGGTCGGTTCGTGAGTCATGGTGATGTGCTCGAATGCCGCGTTGGTCCACTCCGACGGCGCGCTGTCGCTCAAGTCGGCGAGACCCAGGCGGAACGGAACTTCGAGCATCGACGTCACGTTGCCGACACCCACGTCTGCGTCCAGGAGAAGGACGCCGGCGCCGGTCTGCTCGCGCAGCGCGGCGGCGAGGTTCACGGCAATGGTGGTCTTGCCCACGCCGCCCTTCGGCGCGAACACGCTGATCACCCGTCCGACACCCGTCAGCTCGGTTTCGCTTCCCTCGTTGGTGCCGGCGACGGTCTGTCCCGAGCGGATCATCAGCGCCTGGAGGCGGTACACGAGCGCGTCAGGCGGGCAGGGCTTCATGGCGTACTCGTCCGCAGCGGTCCCGAACGATGGAGGCTCTCCGCCGAACAGGAGGATCGACGGTGTCGGCGACGAGGAGTCACCATCGCCTGCGCCCGTCAGCCAGGCATGCAGGAGCTCCATCTCCGCGGGCTCATGATCGACGTCGAGGATCGCCAGGCTCGGTCGCGGCGCCCCGTCGAGGTGCGCCAGGTCCTCCCAGGCACGAACGGGTTCGAACCCGGCACGTCGCAGGGCGTCCTCGGTCGCAGCCAGGACATCGGGCGTGAGCGAAAGCAGGACGGTCGGTCGTTCCATGAAGATCCTTCGTGATCAGTACGGTTCCGGACCTCACCAGTGTCCGACGCACCCACCCGCACGGCAATGGGACTGCGGCCTACGGGCCACCCCACCGAAGGTACTGGCCCGAGGCCCGGTCCGGAACGCTCAGGTGCGAGTCATCCTCATGCCGCACTTCGGGCAGTAGAACACGTTGTCCGCCTGCGCCTCGAAGCCGCAGTGGGCGCAGGTCAGCCCAACGCCGTGCGCGGCCGCCTGCGGTGCCCGCGCCTGCTCCGCGGCGCCCAGGCTGAAGCCTGATGCAAGAACCTGCTGGTAGAGCGAGCTGAGCAGGCGCTGGCCGATACGCTCCGTGTCGCCGCGGAGTCCCTTCCCACCCCAGCCGATGACCGCGCGGACGATCAGCTCGCCGGACAGCTCGTCGAAGTGGCTTGCCAGCCCGCCGACGATGGCGTTGTACTCGGGGTAGCCGCTCGTGTCGATCTCGCCGTGCAGCAGTCCGCAGGCAAAGGTGTCGACCGTCATGTCCAGGGCGTCGGTCTGCTCCAGGACGTAGAGTGCATGGCGCCCGATGGGACCGACGTCGCGGCGCGCCAGGACCCATTGCTGCATCTCGTTGAAGCGCTCCATGGCAGGGGCCGCGTCCGAGTACTCGAGGGGAAGAGGCGGAATCATCTCGATCGACGTCTGGCTCAGCGGCTCGACGATTCCGGGGAGGGCGGAGAGGACCTTCGGATCGGCTACCAGGCGCAGCCCGTCGCTGCTGCGCCCCATGAAGGTGAGCTTGAGCGAGTACTGCTGGCCGGCCACCTCCTCGACCACCGGCTTCGGCGGGGGAGGCGGTGGGGACCCGGACTTCTTGCGCCTGAGAAACGACATCGAAACGAGAACCCCTGCGGGACAGCGAGGCGGATTCTAGCAGCCGACCGCCGACCGGCGGCCATAGCCTAAAAGGGTCAGCCCTCCAGCTGGCGCAGCTGCTCCCGCAGGTCTGCGAGCCGCGCGCGCTCCTTTTCCACGACCGGCGGCGGTGCCTTGGCCGTGAAACCGGGGGTAGCAAGCAGGGACTCGAGCCGGACGATCCCGTCACGGAGCCTGGCCACCTGTGCCTGGCGCCGCTCCGTCACCTCCGGCACCTCGGCGCCGATGTCGAGCCAGGTGGTTCCCAATCCGATGGCCATTGCCGATTCGGGCACGGCAACCGGGGTTGCCGGATCATGAACCTCGTAGGGCGCCACCCGCGCCAGTGCTTCCACGTAGGTCGCCGTCGCCGCGGCGAGCGCGGCCATCTCAGCCGATGCAGGTGCCAGCCGCAGCGGGAGACGCTGGCCGGCGGGGATGCCCGCAATGGTCCGCAGATTCCGCACCTCGCGGATCTGCTGGGCGGCCAGGGCGAAGCTCCGCTCCGCCTCGTCATCGCGCGGAGCGAACGACGGCCAGGCCGCCGTGATCAGGAGCGGTTCCGGCGCCAGATCCGGGGCGGCGTCGTGGAGCGTTGACCAGATCGCCTCGCTGATGAAGGGCAGGATGGGGTGGAGGATCCTCAGGAGCTCGGTCAGGCCGCGCACCGCGGACTGCCAGACCCGGGCCCGCTCGCCCGCGCTTGCGCCGTCGCGACGCAGCTCCACCTTGGCGGTCTCCAGGAACCAGTCGCAGTAATCGCTCCAGGCGACCTCGTGGACCGTGGCCGCATAGCCGGCCAGGTCCAGCTCGTCGAGCTGCCTGGTTGCCCGCGCGGTCGCATCGGCCAGCCGGGAACGGATCCAGCGCTCGGGCAGCGTCGGCTCTCCGTCCGGCTCCGCCATCGGCTCCGGGCGCGACGAGAGGACGAACCGCGCGGCGTTCCACAGCTTGTTGGTGAAGTTGCGGCCGCCGGTGATCTTCGACCCGGTGAGCCGCTGGTCCACGCCGGGCGCGTTGCCGGAGACCAGGGCGAAGCGCAGCGCATCGGCGCCGATCTCACCGATCATCTCGAGCGGATCGACCACGTTGCCCTTCGTCTTGCTCATCTTCTTCCCGTACGGATCGCGCACGATGCCGTGCAGGTAGACCGTGTGGAAGGGCTCGACATCGGTGCAGAAGAGGCCGAGCATCATCATCCGCGCCACCCAGAAGAACAGGATCTCGTAGGCGGTCTCCATGACCGATGTCGGGTAGAAGCGGGCAAGGTCCGGGGTGGCGTCCGGCCAGCCCAGGGTCGAGAACGGCCACAGGCCGCTGCTGAACCAGGTGTCGAAGATGTCGGTCTCCTGGGTCAGCTCCGTGGCCGGTCGTCCGCAGGCATCGCACGCAGCCGGGCCATCCGCGAGATCCGAGACCGTGATGTGGCCGTCGGGGCAGTACCAGGCCGGGATTCGGTGTCCCCACCACAGCTGGCGGCTGACCGCCCAGTCGTGGATGTTCTCCATCCAGTGCGCGTAGACCTTCTCGAAGTGCCCCGGCAGGATGCGCGTCCGGCCCTCGCGCACGCTGGCCAGGGCCCGCTCGGCGAGCGGCTTCACGTTGACGAACCACTGCACGGAAAGTCGCGGCTCGACCACGGTTCCGCAGCGGTCACAGCGCCCGATCACCATCTGGTGCGGCGTCTCTCCCTCCAGGTCGCCCATCTCGGTGAGCCGGGCGAGGATCGCCTGGCGGGCCTCGCGGATGTCGAGCCCGACGAACTCACCGGCACCCTCGTTCAGATTGGCGTCCTCGTCGAGGACCGTGATCAGGGACAGGTCGTGCCGCTTCCCGACCTCGTAGTCGTCGAAGTCGTGGGCGGGCGTGATCTTTACCGCGCCCGTCCCGAACGCGGGGTCGACGTGCTCATCGGCGATGATCGGCAGGCGGCGGCCGAGGAACGGCAGGATCGCGGATCGCCCCACCAGGGGGCCGTAGCGCTCGTCCTCCGGGTGCACGGCCACGGCGGTGTCGCCGAAGAGCGTCTCGGGGCGGGTGGTGGCGACGCTGATCCACGCGTCCGGGTCGGGAGCGCCGTCGGGGCCGGCGAGGTGATACCGAATGGTCCACAGCGTGCCCGTCTCCTCGCGCTTGATGTTCTCGAGGTCGCTGATGGTGGTCCGGCAGCGCGGGCACCAGTTCACGAGCGCCTCGCCCCGGTACGCCAGTCCGGCGTCCCACAGCCGCTTGAAGGCGACGCGGACAGCCCGGGCGCTGCCATCCTCCATGGTGAAGCGCATCCGCGACCAGTCCAGGCTGGCGCCGAGTCGCCGGTGCTGGCGACCCATGACGTCGCGGGTCTCGTCCATGAAGCGCCACATCCGCTCCAGGTACCGCTCGCGGCCGAGCGACTGGCGCGACTCTCCCTCCTCCGCGAGGATGCGGTCCAGGACGAACTGGGCGGCGATGCTCGCGTGATCCACGCCGGGCAACCAGAGGGTGTCGTCGCCGCGCATGCGGTGGTAGCGGACGAAGATGTCCTCCACGAACGCGGTGAGGGCGTGACCGAGGTGCAGTGCGCCGGTCACGTTCGGGGGCGGCTGGATGATGACGAAGCGCTTCGCCCCGGCCGGCGCGTCGGGCCGCGGCGTGAAGGCGCCGCTCTCGAGCCAGCGCTCGTAGATCCCCGGCTCGACAGCGGCGGCGTCGTAGCGCGGGGCCAGCTCGCGGGTCGGCGTCGTCATCGGTCTGCTCCCTGGTTCGGCACTTCGTCGACTGCAACAAGAAACCCGCTTCGTCGAAGGACGAGCGGGTGCACGTGGTACCACCTTCGTTCGGCGTCCCGTGGACGCCCTCGATGCCGCGATATCGGGCGGACCCCGGCCGGCTCGCGTGCGACCTTCCCCCTCTCGCATCCGGGTGGGCTCACAGCCAGGTCGGCCCGCCCTCTCTGAAGGTCGATGGAGGGGTACTCCTCACGGTCAACGCCGTTCGCGGAGTTTACCACAGCAGAATCTCCGGCCCGGGGACCGGAGATTCACGCGTGCGATGGGACCCCGAGATCAGCGGCTGCGCTGTACCGTCACCCGCAGGGAGCCGTCCGCCTGCCGATCGATCTTGGCCGTGCCGCGCTCGATCTGCTCGATCGCCGCGGAAATGTCGAAGTCCACCACATGCGTCGCGCGGTAGACGAACTCACCGGTCGGCCCCAGGCTCAGCGAGATGCCGTTGACGCCGTCCACGCGCTCCAGCGCCTGCTTGAACGAGGTGATGGCCCCAAAGCTGCCGAGTCCCGCCACCATGATGGCGGTGGCCGTCTCACCGGTGGGGATTGGCATGGTCGTGGTGGTGGTACCCGTCGTCTCGCCGGTCTCCGTCGCGGCGATGCGGGCATCGAGCTGGGCCAGGCGGGCGGCGAGCCCGCGCTCGTCGTCGACCCTGGGCTGCAACTCCTCCGAAGCCTTCTCCCCCGTCTCGTCCTCGACCGCAGCCTGTTCGCTCGAGATGCCCAGGGCGTCCAGCCGGTCGCGCAACGTCTCCGTCTCCGGGGGTGACGCGGGGGCGACCACCGGGGTCTCGTCGCCGGCGCGCTCCGTGTCGGAGGTGGCCTCCGTGTCGGCGGTGACCTCCGTCTCGGCGGTGACCTCCGTCTCGGCGGACTCCTGCGTGCCTTCCGGAGGCGTTGCCTCCGGCGTCCCGGTGATCGGCGCCTCGGCGGCGGGGAGCTCGGCGCTCGCCGGCTCGGCGGCCGCGGTGGGCGCCTCCGGGGCGGCGGCGAGCCCGTCGCCCGGCGCATCGAGCTCCGGCGGGCGCGGCATCCGCTTCGCTGCGGTCCCGAAGACCGCGGGGTCCGCGATCTCGTCCAGTTCGGCGAAGAACGACGAGAGCTGCGTCTCGTAGGCGGCCACGCGGCCGCGAACAGCATCCATCTCGCCTTCCAGGCGCTGCTCGTGCTCGGAGAGCTGCTCGGTCAGCTGGTGGCGGCGCGTCTCGGTCTTCGCATGCCCTTCAGCCTCGATCCGTTCCTTCTCGGCCCGAACCCAGTCGGCGATGCCGGCCATGTCCACGTCGGCGCGGGTGCGGAGCTGGTCGGCGCCCTCGGCGGCCCGGGCCTTCATGCGTTCGATGGCTTCGTCCACGGCGGTCCTGAGGCCGGCGACGCTGGCAGAGCGCTGGCGGTCCGCGACCTCCCGCATGGCGGTCACGAGGCTGGCGAGCAGCGCGTTGTCCTCCTCCGAAACCGCCGCGGCGGTGGGCTCGGCCGAATGCGCGCCCTCGGAGAACGGCGTGGTGGTCGGCTCCGGCGCACCACCGGCATCGGCCGCCTGGGCGGTCGATGCCTCGGTCTCGGCAAAGGCGGAGGCGTCCTCGATCTCGTCCTCGTGTGACCACGGGAGCCGAATCCCGGACTTGCGCATCTGCGTCATGGGTTGTATTGGCTCCTCGCTGTTGCCCCGGCTGCACGCGTCGGCCCCCATCCTAGCGCCCTGCCATACCAGCTCCCGAGCCGACGGAAGTACCGTGCGCGATAGTCGGACGTACCTTGACGGAGGTTGGCTACCCTATCGTGGTGAGCACCCTCCTGACGGATCTCGGCCTGTCCACCGGGATAGTCGCACTGCTGGACAGGCTGGGCCAGATCGCCCTCATCGCGATCGCGGCCCTGATCGCCATCTTCTTCGTGCGGCTTGGTGCTGCACAGGTCGCCGCGCGTCTCCTCGAGCGAGAGGCGGAGCACGCGGAATCGGCACTTCCCCAGGTCGAGATGGAGCGCCGGGTCCGCACCCTGCAGCGCATCGTGGTCCGGGTGCTGGGTGCCGTCATCCTCCTCATCGCGGCACTCACCGCGCTCGACCCCTTCGTGAACATCGGGCCCGCCGTGGCTGGTCTGGGCGTGGCGGGCATCGCGGTCGGGCTTGGCGCGCAGACCCTGGTGCACGACTGGCTGGCCGGCGTCTTCGTCATCCTGGAGAACCAGTACAACGTGGGCGACGTGGTCCAGGTGGCGGGGGTTTCCGGCGTGGTGGAGGAGTTCAGCCTTCGACGCACCGTGCTCCGCGACCTCGACGGCGTGGTGCATTCGGTGCCGAACGGCCAGATCACGGTGGCCAGCAATATGACGCGCAGCTGGGCTCGGGTAAACCTCAACGTGGAGGTCGCGTACGACACGGACATCGACCGCGCCACGGCGGTGGTCAACGCCATCGGCCAGGAGCTGCACAACGACGAGGCGTGGGGTCCCAAGATGCTGGAGACGCCAGCTGTGGCCCGCGTCGACAACCTTGGCGAGTCCGGGGTCGAGCTCAAGATCCTGGGCCAGGTGCTGCCGGCGCAGCAGTGGGCGGTGACCGGAGAGCTTCGCAAGCGGATCCTGGCTCGCTTCGCCCACGAGGGCATCGAGATCCCGTTCCCCTACCGGGTGGTGGTGCACCGCTCCGAGGATGGACCCGCTGAGCACCCGGGGAACGGCGAATCGACGGAGGCGGACGCCGGCTGAGCTGGCGTCGCGATCCTCAGGCGGACTCCTCGCGGCGGTCTGAGCCCCGCTCCTTCCTGCCACGTCGACGCGGCACCGACTCGTCCGTCTCGGTGAGAAGCATGGGCGGCTGGCCGTGCTCGATCGTCTCGCCGGTGATGACGACCTTCTTCACATCGGTGCGCTCCGGAATGTCGTACATCACCTCGAGCAGCGCCTCTTCGACGATGGTGCGCAGCGCCCTGGCGCCGGTCTTGCGGTCGAGCGCCAGCACTGCCGTGGCATCCAGCGCCTCCGGCGTGAAGACCAGCTCGACCTTGTCGAGCGAGAGGAAGCGGCCGAACTGGCGAGTGACCGCGTTCTTCGGCTCGGTGAGCACCTTGACAAGGTCATCCTTGGACAGTGCTGCGAGGCTCACAACCACGGGCAACCGCCCGACGAACTCGGGGATCAACCCGTAGTGGAGCAGGTCCTCCGGCATGAGACGCTCCATGAGCCGGCGCCGTTCCTCGGTTGACTGCTGGGCCTGGGAACCGAAGCCGATGCCGCGCTTGCCGACCCGCTCCTCCACGATCTTCTCCAGCCCCTCGAACGCTCCGCCGCAGATGAAGAGCACGTTCGTGGTGTCGATCTGGATGAAGTCCTGGTGCGGGTGCTTCCGCCCGCCCTGGGGCGGCACATTGGCCACCGTCCCCTCCAGGATCTTGAGCAGCGCCTGCTGGACGCCCTCCCCGGAGACGTCGCGGGTGATGGACGGGTTGTCCGTCTTGCGGGCGATCTTGTCGATCTCGTCGATGTAGATGATCCCGCGCTGGGCGCGCTGCACGTCGAAGTCCGCGGCCTGGATCAGGCGCAGCAGGATGTTCTCGACGTCCTCGCCGACGTACCCGGCCTCGGTCAGGCTGGTGGCGTCCGCGATGCAGAACGGCACGTCGAGGATCTTGGCCAGCGTCTGGGCCAGGAGGGTCTTGCCCGATCCCGTGGGCCCGACCAGCAGCACGTTCGACTTGCCCAGCTCGACGTCATCGACCGTCTGCCCGGCGTTGATGCGCTTGTAGTGGTTGTAGACCGCGACGGAAAGGACCTTCTTAGCCCGATCCTGGCTGATGACGTACTGGTCCAGGGCTTCCTTGATCTTGCGCGGGCTGGGGAGCAGCGCCGGCGCGTTCTTGGCATGCGGCGCCTCGAGCATCTCCTCCTCGATGATCTCCTGGCAGAGGTTGATGCACTCGTCGCAGATGTAGACGCCCTGGCCCGCGATCAGCTTGCGGACCTGCTCCTGGCTCTTGCCGCAGAAGGAGCAGCGGTACGGGACCTTGGTCTTTCCGGTGGTCATGAGATCGTCTGGAGGCACCTCGAGCCCGTGGGGATCGGCCTCGGCAGGATAGCACGGGCCCCGCCGCGGACCACCCACCGACAGTGAAGACCGTCGCGCCCCGGCACCACATCCCCCACCGGTACCATCGCCTCATGACCCCCAGCCTGGGCCTCGGGCCGGTCGAAACGCCGCTCGGCCGGCACTGGATCGCCGTCTCGGGCGCCGGCGTCCTGGCCATCGAACGCGCGGAGAGCCCGGTCGCGCTGCTCCAGTGGCTCGCGCACCGATGCCCCGGGGAGGAGCCCGAAACGTCGACGCCACTGCTCGATCGCGCCGCTGATGCGATAGCGGCGTATCTCGCCGGAACATCGCGCGGCATGGCCGTACCGGCCGATGCGGGCTGGGCGTCCCCCTTCGACCGCGAGGTCTGGGAGGCGGTCCGCGCGATCCCGTACGGGGAGACCGCCTCCTACGGGGAGATCGCCGCGCGCGTGGGGCGGCCGCGCGCCGCCCGCGCGGTCGGGTCAGCGCTTGCGCGCTGCCCGCTCTCCCCGCTGGTGCCCTGCCACCGCGTGATCCGCGCCGACGGCGACATCGGCGGATGGGGCGCAGACCTCGAGACCAAGCGCCGGCTCCTCCGGCTCGAGGCTACTTCTTCGGCGTTGTCGCGTCGGCCGCGGGGACGGAGCCGCCGGCCTCCTGCGCCATCGAGATGAGGGAGCCCGTCTTACCGGAGAAGACCTCGTCGATGAGGCCGTACTGCACGGCGTCCTCCGCGCTCATGAAGTAGTCACGCTCGGAATCGGCCTTCACCTTGTCGTATTCCTGCCCGGTGTGGCTGGCGAGGATGTGCATCAGCCGATCCGTCAGGTGGAGCATCTCCCGGACCTGGATCTCGACGTCCGGGGTGTTGCCCCGATAGCCGCCCGAGCCCTGGTGAATCATGATCCGGCTGTTGGGGAGGGCGTAGCGCTTCCCCTTGGTCCCCGCGGCCAGCAGCACGGCGCCCATGCTGGCCGCCTGCCCAATGCAGATGGTGCTCACCGGGGCCTTGAGGTACTGCATGGTGTCGTAGATGGCCAAACCGCTGGTCACCACGCCGCCCGGCGAGTTGACGTAGAGGCTGATGTCCTTGTCGGGGTCTTCGCTCTCCAGGAAGAGAAGCTGCGCGATCACGAGGTTGGCGACGTGGTCCTCGATCGGCTCACCCAGGAAGATGATCCGTTCCTTGAGGAGCCGCGAGTAGATGTCGAAGGCGCGCTCGCCGCGAGCGCTGCTCTCGATGACCATCGGGACGAGCATGTCGGTCACTCCGATTCGGTGCTGGCGGGGGCATCCGTCGCGGCCGGGGCCTCGGGGGTCTCGGGCTGCGAGTCGGTGGTTGGCTGGGTCTGCGTGCCATCGGCCGCCTGACTGCCGTCGGCGCCCAGCACGCGCTGGCCGAGGGTCTCGACCACCTTCTGGTTTCGCAGGGTCATGCGCAGGTAGGAACGGCCCCGCCGGGACTCGAGATACTCGCGCAGCTTCGGATCGTCACCGTAGCGGGCAAGCTGGTCCGCGACCTCGGCCGCGATCTCTTCATCGGTCGCCTCGATCTCCTCCTTTTCCGCGATGGCCGAGAGGACAAGGAGCGTCTTCACCCGGCGGGCTGCCGGGTCGCGAAGCTCCGTGGAGAGCTCCTCGGGCGACTGCTTGGCCATGGCGAGGTACTGCTCGAGCCCGATCTGCTGCTCTGCGAGGCGCGCGCGCAGCTCGTCACGCATGATCTCCGTTTCGTTGACGACCATCACCTCCGGCAGCTCGACGGTTGCGTTGGCGGTGGCGTACTCGATGATGCGGTCGCCCAGGGTGTGCCGGCCCTCCGCGTCGTTGCGCTTCTCGAGCGCATCGCGGATCTCCGCACGCAGCTGGTCGACCGTCTCGACCTCGCCGACCGCCTTGGCGAACTCGTCGTCGAGCTCCGGCATCACGCGCTCACGGAGGTCGAGGAGCTCCACGTCGAAGTGCGCGGACTTCTCACGCAGCTCCTCAACGCGATAGTCGTCCGGGAAGGTGATCTCGAACCCCTTCGCCTTGCCGATCTCGAGGCCGATGAGCTGGTCTTCCCAGCCGGGGATCATGCGATCCTCGCCGATGATCAGCGGGAGGCGGTCCGCTGACCCGCCCTCGAACGGCTTCCCGTCGATGGTGCCGGTGAACTTCACCGCGGCCACGTCGCCCTTCTGGGCCCCGCGCCCGTCGATCGGGCGCAGCGTGGCCTGGGCCTCGCGCAGCTCGGTGATCACCGCCTCGACGTCTTCATCGGTCACCGGGGTGATCTCGAGACCGAACGGGTAGTTCGCGTAGTCGCCCAGCTGGACCTCGGGGCGCACCGATACGGTGGCCGTGAAGCGGACCGAACTGCCCTCCGCGACGCCGTCCGGATCGATGTCGATCTGCGGCTGGTCGATGGGGATCACCGCGGCCTGGTCGAACGCGGCGTCGACGCTGTCGGCGACGAGATGGTCGATCGCCTCGGCGACGACCGACTCGCGCCCCGCATAGCGGTCGATCAGGTGCCGCGGCGCCTTTCCCGGGCGAAACCCTGGAACGCGCGTGCGCTCGGCGAGGTGGCGGTAGGCGGTCGAGAAGTGCCGGTCGACCTCGGCCGGATCGACCTCGATCTCGAGGGCAACCCGCGAGCCGGGCTCCGGGCGGGTGGATACGGTGACCAATTCAGCTCCTGCGATTGCTGGTGGGCGAGGCGAGATTCGAACTCGCACGTCTTGCGACACCGGCTCCTAAAGCCGGCGCGTCTGCCGTTCCGCCACTCGCCCGGATGCTGGCGGTTCGTGTTGGACCGAGTCTACCGTCCCGGCGCGCGCTCCGCGCTCTCCCGCGCCGACCACCCCGCATACGTGGGCACGGCCGACTCTATCCTGCCCGGGGCGCTGAGCGGCTCCGGACCATTGGCATGGGCCGGGGACAGCTCCGCGGCAGCCTCGATCGGCCGATCGCCGGCGAGGAACCGCTCGATCGCGCGTCGCGCGAGCGCCGCCGAGACGATGGTCGCCGCCGTCTCGACCGCGCGCCACACGGCACGGCCCGCGCCGGGCGGCCCATCGGCGGCTTCCTTGGCCAGCAGCCTCGCCTGCTTTCGGCTCAGGGGCTGGTGGCGCCAGCGCTGAAGCTCTTCGGCGAGCACCCGGCGTGCGTCCTCGCCGCGCGGTCCAACCGCTCCGGCCATGGCATCGACCCAGTGCTGCATCGCCTTCGGAAGGGCGTCGTAGGCCTGGTCCGCCCGCGACGGCGAGACGCGACGTCGCGCGGCGCGCAGGAGCCGAACCGGACCCCCCACGGCCAGGAAGACGGCACCGACCGCGAGCCCGCCGAAGACCAGCGGGTTCTCGCGCATCTTGGCCCGGATGTCGATCGCCCGACGGACTCGATCCTTCAGCTGGTCGACCGTCTGCTCGATCTCGGTGCGCTGGCCCTCGACTTCTACTCGCGTCTCAGCAAGCGTTTCGCCCATGCCACGTCCTCCTTCACCGAGGCGATCGTCTCCTCCGGCGCCCCGACCCGGATCCTGCGGATGCCTCGCCATGCCAGGAAGCCCGCGATGGCGGTCAGCACGATGGCGACCAGGAGCGCGCTGAGCCACCCGGGTAGCCCGCTGAGCGCGGCAATGCCCAGGATCAGGAACACCACCAGCGCCACGAGGGCGAGGATGAGAAGGCCGGCAGCGATGGCAATGCGGATGACCCCGGAGAGGCTCTCCGAGACCATCTCGCCGATCTCCTGCCGTGCACGGGTCATCTCGAGGCGGGCAAGCTCGACAAGGCCGCGCACGACGGATCGTGCGAGGCCAACGATGCTCTCGCGCCGCGGTTCGGTGGTCATTCGGTCTCCCTGGTGATACCGGGGCGCCGATTCTACCAGCGGCATCCGAGATTGCCCCGGACCAGCCGTACCGAGCGCGCCGGGCCGTTGTGCTCTAGACTTCGCCGCCGATGGCAAAACGGCGCACCGCCCAGGTCCCGCGACAGCCGCGCGCCTCCGAGCAGGCCATGAACCGCCGGGTTTCCGCCCGCGGCGGCGCGCTCGACTGGCGAATCGCGGTGATCGGCGGTGCCGTCGTCCTGGTGCTGATCGTGGTGGTCGTCGCGGTGGTCTTCGCAAGCGGCACGTCCGCCTACGCGGGCACCATCGAGCCCGACGGCGGCCGCAGCCACATCGCGGATGGCACCTACGGAGGCCCCTACACCTCCGCCCCCGCGACCTCCGGCCCACACTGGGCCGACCCGGCGAACTGGGGTGTGTACACCGATGCGGCGCCGCTGGCCGAATCGCAGTCGATCCACAACCTCGAGCACGGCGGGATCGTGATCTGGTACCAGCCCGGACAGATCTCGGCCACCGACCTCGCGGCGCTGCAGAACTTCGTCTCGGTGCAGGTCACCACCTCGCAGTTCAAGTTCATCGTGTCACCGTGGACCGGCCAGGATTTCGGCCATCCCATCGCCGTGGTCTCATGGCGCTGGCTCCTCTACCTCGACTCCGCGAATCTCGACGCGCTCCGCGGCTTCACGAACGCGCATTACGGCAACGCACCGGAGCCGCTCGGCGGCCCGGCAGCGCCAGGGGCCTGAGCCGGCCCGTCCCGGCCAGTTGACCGCGGGCCGGCGGTCGGTCACCATCCCCGGGGGGCGACTAGCTCAATTGGCAGAGCAAGAGACTCTTAATCTCTAGGTTCAGGGTTCGAGTCCCTGGTCGCTCACCAGATTTCCACCCACGCCGGCCTTCATCGAGCCGGCGCGCGTGCCACCATCGCGACGCACGTGCTACCCTCGCGCGAGCCGGGTGAGCGGGCACCGAACCATCGGACCGGGCCGGCTCCGGCACCACTACCGTGTGCAGCAGCGAGGTTTGTCGTGCCCTCCGTCCCCATCGAGCGCCACCAGCTGGCGAACGGCCTGCGCGTCATCCTCTCGCGCGACAACCGGGCCCCGGTCGTCGCCGTCAACCTGTGGTACGACGTCGGGAGCAAGCACGAGTGGGCCGGCAAGACCGGCTTCGCCCACCTCTTCGAGCACATGATGTTCCAGGGCTCGGAGCATGTCGGCAAGGCGGAGCACTTCTCCTACATCCAGGGCGTCGGCGGCACGCTGAACGCGACCACCTGGCTCGACCGCACGAACTACTTTGAGACGCTCCCCAGCCACGAGCTGGAGCTCGCCCTGTGGCTCGAGGCGGACCGCATGGCCAGCCTCCTGCCAGCCATGACCCAGGAGAAGCTCGACAACCAGCGTGACGTGGTCAAGAACGAGCGCCGGTTCTCCGTGGACAACCAGCCGTACGGCACCTGGGACGAGAAGGTGCAGGAGCTCATCTTCCCGGAGTGGCATCCCTACCATCACTCGACCATCGGCTCCATGGAGGACCTGACGGCGGCCTCGCTCGATGACGTCCGCCATTTCTTCGCAACCTTCTACCGGCCAAACAACGCGGTCCTGTCCATCGTGGGCGACTTCGAGACCGATGCGGCCCTGGCCATGGTCGAGCGCCACTTCGGCAGCATCCCCGCCAACCCGGATCTGCCGGCGCAGCCGCGGGTGGCCCTGGATCCCATCGTGATGGGTGGCGAGGTCCGCCAGGTGGTGCCCGACAAGGTCCAGCTCTCTCGCGTCTACCTCGCCTACCGCATCCCGACCTTCGGAACCGCCGAGCACGACGCTGCCGAGGTCGCCGCCGACATACTGGGAGCCGGACGCGCGAGCCGGTTGTACGCGACACTCGTCCGGGAGAAGCAGCTGGCCCAGGACGTCGCCGTCTTCGTCTTCCCGGTGGTCGGCGGCGCCGCCATCCTCACCGCGTGGGCCACCGCGCGGCCGGGCGTCGGTCACGAGGCGCTCGAGACGGCCATGCTCGCGGAGATAGGCCGCCTGTCGGCCGACGGGCCGTCCGACGCGGACCTGGAGCGGGTCCGGAACCTGCACCACGCCGGCACCGCCGCGACCCTGGAGCGCATTGGTGAACGAGCGGACCGGCTGTCGATGTACGCCTGCCTCTTCGACGAGCCCGAGCTCGTCAACCAGGAGATCGACCGGTACCAGGCGGTCGATGCCCAACGCGTGCGCGCCTTCCTGGGCACGTACACCGGTGCCGATAACCGGCTGGTCCTGACCTACGTCCCGGCCGAGACTGCAGATTCCGGATCGGCGTCGCCCGACGCAGAGGAGGCCCGCGCATGACCGCGCCAAACGCCCTCAGGCCTGCGGCGCAGGTGCCGCGGCCCTACCACTTCCCTACCTTCCAGCGTCAACGGCTGGACAACGGGCTCACGGTCTGGCACGTCCCGCTCGCCGACCGTGAGCTGGTCAACGTCCACCTTCTCTTCGATGCGGGTGCGGCGGCGGAAGCGGAGGAGCACGCGGGTGTGGCGGCACTCATGGCACACCTTCTCGTCACCGGGACCCGGACCCTGGACGCGGCTGCCTTCGCCGAGGCGACCGAGCGGCTCGGCATCGAGGTCAGCAGCGAGTCCAGCTGGGACTTTGCTCGGGCCGGATTCCAGTCACTGCCCCAGTTCCTCGGCGAGGGGCTGGCTCTGCTCGCGGACATGGTGCGAGAGCCCCGGCTCGATCCCGGCGAGTTCGAGCGCCTCAAGGCGGAGCGGCTGGCCGACATCCTCCAGGCCCGCGCCGAGCCCGGCCGGCTCGCGGACGAGATGTTCCTGCGCACGCTCTACGACGGCTCCTCCCCCTACGGTCGGCTGAGCGCCGGGACCCCGGAGTCGGTGAGCGCGCTGACCCTCGACGATGTGCGCCGCCATCACGCCACCCATCTCCTGCCCGGGCGCACCCACCTGGTCGTGTCCGGCGGCGTTGACTTCGACACCGTCGTCGCCGAGGCCGAGCGTCGCTTCGGCACGTGGATGGGCGAGAGCCCCGGGTACAGGGAGATGGTCCCGCGCGCCTCCGGCGGACGCCGGATCGTGCTCGTGGACCGCCCCGGATCCGTCCAGAGCGAGCTGCGCGTGGGTCTGCCCGGCATCGACCGCCTGGACCCACGCTACTTCAGCGCCACGGTCATGGCCGCGATGCTTGGTGGCATCTTCACCAGCCGGCTGAACCTGCGCCTCCGCGAGGACCTCGGCTACACGTACGGTGCCCATGCCGGTCTGGACGTCCGCCGCTCGCCGGGTCCCATGAGTGCCCGGAGCGCGGTGCAGACCGAGGTCACCGCGCCGGCCCTCAGCGAGCTCCTGGGACAGCTGGATCGCATGCGCAGCGAGGACGCCCCGGCCGATGAGCTGCGCTCGGTGAAGGACTACCTGATCGGCGTCTTCCCTCTGCGCTTCGAGACGACCGGCGGAATCGCCGCGGCCATCGACCCGCTCGCGATCTACGGGCTCCCCGACGACTACTGGCAGACCTATCGGGCGAACCTCGAGGGGGTGACCGTCGCATCGGTGCGCCGTGCCGCGGAGGAGATCATCGATCCGTCTGAGCTGCTCTGCCTGGTGGTCGGCGACGCGGCGAAGGTTCGCGGAGAGCTCGAGGCGACGGGGATCGGTCCGCTCGAGGTTCGCAGCGCAGGCTGATCGCGCCTAGGCGCCCGCGAGTCCCGCATCCACGGCGAGCTCGCCGACGGCCGCGATCAGGCCGTCGTTCTCGTCCGGCGCCCGGGCCGTGATCCGCAGCCAGGCGGCGAGCGACGAGCCGGTCGGATACTCGCGAACGACCAGCCCGCGGCGAAGGAGGCCGCCCGCCACGACGGAGGCGAGGCCGCCCGGCGGCCGGGCGAGCAGGAAGTTGGTGACCGACGGCAGGACCTGCCAGCCCAGCACAGCCAGGGCCTCGCCCACCCGAGCGCGCTCCCTGACGATCAAGCGGCGGCGAGCGACGGCGCCCGGCTCATCTGCCAGCGCGGCGAGCGCCAGCGCCTCGGTGTGCGAGCCGACCGGCAGGGGCAGGCGTTCGGCGTTGACCCGGTCCGCGAGCCATTCGGGGACGACGAGGTATCCGATGCGGGCACCCGCCAACCCGTAGGCCTTTGCCATCGAGCGCAGCACGAAGAGATTCGGCAGGCGCAACTGGAGACCGATGGCGGAGAGCGATCCGACCGGGACATCGAGGGTCGCCGCCGCGAACTCCAGGTACGCCTCGTCAACCACGACCGCGGCGTCGACGCCGCGGGCAATCGCCTCGATCTCATCGAGGGGATGGGCGTCCCCGGTGGGATTGTTGGGAGTGCAGATCCACACCAGGCGAGCGGACGCCGCTCGCGCCGCGGCGACCAGCGCTTCGACGGACTGCCTGCTCCCGGGATCGCGGCGCTCGACTTCGACCGTATGAGCGCCGGCCAGGCCGGCCTCGACGCCGAACATGCCGAAGGTGGGCGTGGGAACCACGATGGCATCGCCGTCTCCGGCGACCAGGCGGGTCACCAGGCGAATCAGCTCATCCGCGCCAGCGCCGATGGTCACCCGTTCCGCAACGACCCCCAGCGTATCGGCCAGCCGGGCCCGAAGGACGCGGTACTGCTGGTCGCCGTACTCCACCGAGCGGGTCGTGTCGAAGGTCGCGTGTGCGGCCACGACCGACGGCAGTGGACCCCCGCCGAGCGTGTTGAGATCAAAGCGGATGACCTCGTCGAGGGGCCTCCCGGCGATGGCCGCGATCTCCTCGTCGGAAGGCTCGGTCGGGTAGGCGTCAGGGTCCACCTGCCGGTGCAGCAGGTGACGGGGATCAGGCGGCATGGGCATCAGCTCCTCACCGGGCGACGGGTCGTGGCGAGGGGGTTCGGCGCTGCTCGCGCTGCTGCGCACGGGCCAGGCGCTGCCGCGCACGCGTCAGGCGCTGCCGCGCCGCGGACAGCCGACGGACCGGGTCCCCGTGGATGAGCTTGGGATTCAGCGCGTCAGGGTGCTCGCCGCGCGCGATGGACGCCAGCAGCGCCGACGCACGGTCGAGCTGACCTGCCTCGGTGAGGAGCTGGACGGTGCTGTACCAGCGCCCCGGCTCCATGACCGGGCCATGGACGACGCGCTCGACGAGCTCCGCCGCCCGGCCTTCGTTGCCGGCGCGGCGGTGAGCGGCCACCGCGGCACGAACGTCCGCGATCGACGGCTCGCTGCCGAGGACCTCCAGGAAGTTGAGGAGCAGCTCTGCGTTCTCCGCGCGCTCCTCCGTGCGTCCGCGGCGCACGCGCGCGTCCCGGAACTCGCCGAGCAGGACACGCAGCGCCCGGTCGGCCCAGCGACGCTGCGTCGTGTCCGCGGGCCAGCGCCTGCTGATCCGCTCGAAAAACGAGGCCCCGCGCAGGTATGTGCCGGCCAGGAGGTACGCATCACGAAGGCCGGTCCCCACCAGGGTGTCGAATGACAGATCCAGCTCCACGAGCCGTTCGAGCGCACCGATCCAGTCATCGATCCGGTTCCGCTCCCGGTAATGCTGCGCGGCATAGCGCAGCCAGTAGCGCTCGTCGTGTGTGCGCCAGTCCTGGCCGGCGATATGGTTCTCGATGATCCATCGGTCCTGGGCAATGGGTCCCTGCATCCAGATCTCGACCGGGACCCGGAAGCCGGCGACGTTGCGCCACTGCGGCTGGTGCCAGCGGCTGGGAGCAACCGCCTCGGGCATCACCCGCCGCAGGCGAGGCGTCGCGCGGACGCCCGCGTCGAGGGGCCAATCCAGGGTGGCCGCCGCGCCGCGCTCGAGGTCGCGGTCGTAGTGGAGCCTGCGCAGCGGATCGCGGAGCTCGGCCCAGGCCCGGTTCAGGACGGCCGTGCGCCGGGTGGCCAGATCGGAGCTGGTGGCCCGATCCGGGTGGTGCCGCAGCACGGCGTCGCGGAACGCGGCACGCAGCTCCGCCACCGTCGCGGACGGCTCGGTGCCGAGGACCGCGTAGAAGTCGCGTGCCTCGGTCTCACTGCTACCGGTGACCTGTTCGCGGTGCATCCGGTCGAGTCTAGCGCCGCTCCACGAGGCGCCCAAGCCGCTATGCTGCCCGCCATGGTCGAGACGCGACGCCAGGCGCCGTCCCGGGCCGGCCACCTGCTCATCATCGGCGGCGCCGAAGACAAGCTCCGCCAGCGGCAGATCCTGTCGCGCTTCGTGGCGCTGGCGGGTGGTCACGATGCCCGGATCGCGATCATCGGCACCGCATCGGCACTGGGCGACGAAGCGACCGAGCTCTACCGATCGCTGTTCGGTGCGATGGGCGTCGCCGACGTCCGCGGCCTGCGTCCCCTCACCCGCGACGAGGCCGACGACGAGCGCCTCTGCGCCATGCTGGACGACGCCACGGCCATCTTCATGACCGGTGGCAACCAGCTGCGCCTCGCGAGCGTCATCGGCGGCACCCTGCTGGGCCGCACCATCATCGACCGGCACCGGCACGGCGTGGTCGTGGCCGGGACGAGCGCCGGCGCATCGGCGATGAGCACCCACATGATCTCGTTCGGCACCTCTGGGGCGACGCCCAAGCAGCGCATGACCCAGCTGAGCGCCGGGCTTGGCCTGCTGCCCGAGGTCGTCGTCGATCAGCACTTCGAGCAGCGGAACCGCATCGGTCGGCTGCTGGCGCTCATCGCCCAGTCACCCTCGCTGCTGGGCCTGGGGCTCGACGAGGACACCGCGGTGCTCATCGGTCCGTCGGGCGTGATGGAGGTCCTGGGCAAGGGGTCGGTCACGGTGCTCGACCCGGCCCACCTGGTGACCGATGCGTACGAGGTGAAACGCCACCGCCCCATGATGGTCAGCGGCGTCGTCCTCCACTCCCTGCCGTCCGGCTACCGCTTCGATCTGCGCCGGCGGCGGCTCCTGGCACCGCTCCGTCCGGTGACGGCCACCGGCGGCGGCGCGGTCGAGGCCGCCGGTCGCGAGGCACGCAGTCTCATCCGCCGGATCGCCAGCGAGGGCGCCGACAGCGACGCCCCGGATCGGGCGCGCCGACGCGCACTCCGTGCCCGCCGGCAGGAGGAGGCAAGCGAATGACCGCTCGCGGCGGCACTCGCGGGCGCACGCGCACGGCATCACGCCGGCGGTCGGCCGGCGGGAGTGCGGCGCCGGGCGCGGTGCCTCGCGGGACGCTGCGCATCCTCGAGACGCGTGTGTACCGCGGACCGAACTACTGGAGCTACGGACCCACCATCAAGCTCGTCGTCGACCTGGGCGTGCTGGAGCAGTTCCCCTCGAACACGATCCCGGGGTTCGTCGATGCGCTGCTCGAGCTCGTGCCCGGGGTCGCCCTCCACTCGTGTTCGACCGGCAGGACCGGCGGCTTCGAGAAGCGGCTGCGCGAAGGAACGTGGGCAGGGCACATCGCGGAGCACGTGGCACTCCAGCTCCAGCGCGACGCCGGAACCGAGGTCGGGCGTGGCAAGACCCGGGGCACCGGCGAGCCGGGCCGCTACCACGTCGTCTACTCGTACGCAGAGGAGAGCGTCGGGCTCGCCGCCGGGCGCCTCGCGGTGCGGATCGTCAACCACGTCGTCGAGCCGGATCCGGAGTTCGCGTTCAGCGCCGAGTTCGAGAAGCTGGTCAGGATCGCGGAGCGCGCCGCCTTCGGGCCGTCGACGCAGGCCATCCTCGACGAGGCGGCGCTGCGCGACATCCCCTTCATCCGGCTCAACGAGCAGTCGCTGGTCCAGCTGGGGCATGGCATCCACCAGAAGCGAATCCGCGCCACCATGACCAGCGACACCAGCTCGCTTGGCGTCGACATCGCCTCCGACAAGAAGCTCACCAACCGCCTGCTGGCCTCCACAGGGCATCCCGGTCCCCCGCTCCGAGGTCGTCTGGAGCGCGGACGAGGCGGCCAGCGCCGCGCTCGCGCTGGGGCTTCCGGTCGCGGTCAAGCCGCTCGACGGGAACCACGGCCGGGGCGTGATGCTCAATCTCGCCGACGAGACAGCGGTCCGCGAGGCCTACGCTGATCGCCCAGGGCGAGAGCCGCCGCGGAGGCGTCATCGTGGAGATCATTCATGACCGGCAGCGACTACCGCTGCCTGGTCATCGGCGGGGCGCTCCGGGCGGTCGCCCAGCGCGTCCCGGCCCACGTCGACGGCGACGGCAAGCACACGGTCGCCGAGCTCGTCGAGATCACCAATGCCGATCCACGCCGCGGCATCGGGCATGAAAAGGTCCTGACCCGGATCAAGGTCGACGAGGAGTCAGTCGCCTACGCGCGCGAGCAGGGCTTCGAGCTGGCCGATATCCCGCCGCGCAGGACGCGGGTCTACCTCAAGCGCACGGGCAACATGAGCACCGGCGGCATCAGCATCGATCGGACCGACGAGATCCACCCCGAGAACGCGGAGATCGCGGAGCTCGCGGCCCGTGTCGTCGGCCTCGACATCGCGGGCATCGACTTCATCTGCCCCGACATCAGCCAGCCGGTGAGCGAGGTCGGCGGCGGCATCGTCGAGGTCAACGCGGCGCCCGGCTTCCGGATGCACACCCACCCGACCGAGGGTGAGGCGCAGTACGTGGCGAAGCCCGTCATCGACATGCTCTTCCCGCCCGGGGAACCGGCGCGAATCCCGATCATCGCGGTCACCGGGACCAACGGCAAGACGACGACGGCACGCATGCTCGCCCACATCTTCAAGGGGATGGGTCGCAAGGTCGGCCTGACCTCGACCGACGGGATCTTCGTGGACGGCAGGGTCATCCGCAAGGGCGACATGAGCGGCCCGCGGTCGGCATCCACGGTGCTCCAGAACCCGAACGTCGACTTCGCGGTCCTCGAGGTCGCTCGCGGCGGCATCCTGCGCGAGGGGCTGGGCTACCACCGCAACGACGTGGCGGTGGTGCTCAACGTCACCGGCGATCACCTGGGCCTGGGCGGCATCCACTCCATCCGCCAGCTCGCCGCCGTCAAGCAGGTGATCGTCGAGGCGGTGCCCCGCAGCGGCACGGCGGTGCTCAACGCGGACGATCCGCTCGTGGCCGCCATGGCGCGGCACTGCTCCGGATCGGTCGTCTACTTCAGCATGGATCCGGAGAACGAGATCCTGAAGCGGCAGGCCTCGCGTGGGCGACGCGCCGTGACGATCGAGAACGGCCGCAACGGCGAGATGATCGTTCTGCGAAACGGTCGCAAGAGCATGGAGCTGGTGTGGACCCACCTGCTCCCGTCCACCTTCGAGGGCCGGGCCCGGATGAACGTTGCCAACGCGCTGGCCGCCTCGGCGGCGGCATGGGCTGCCGGCGCGCACCTGCACGATATCCGGCAGGGCCTGCGCACCTTCACGACCAGCTACTACATGGCGCCCGGAAGGCTCAACGTGATGGACCTGGACGGCTTCCGGGTCGTCGTCGACTACGCGCACAACCCGCCCGCGATGGAGGCCCTGGGCGCGTTCGTCGAACGGCTCACCGAGCCGTCTCCGGGCGGTGCCAAGCCCCTGGTGACCGGCCGTCGCATCGCCGTGGTCGCCACCGCCGGCGACCGCCGCGACGAGGACATCCGCGCGCTGGGCGAGACGGCCGCGCGCTACTTCGAACGCATCATCGTCCGCGAGGATGACCACCTGCGCGGGCGGCAGCCCGGCGAGACGGCTGCGCTCCTCGAGGAGGGGGTCCGCCGCGCCATGGCGCACGGCGCCCGATGCGAATCGGTCACGACCGAGCTGGAGGAGATGGCCGCAACGCGGGCGGCACTCGACGCTGGTGCGCCCGGCGACGTGGTCGTCGTCTGCGTCGATCACGCGAACGCGGTCTGGAAGGAGCTCCAGCGGCGGCAGCACGGCGGCTCGAGCCTGGACACGCCGGCGCCGGGGGACGGCGCCTAGGCGCTCGTCAACGCACGCAGCCGGTCCACCCCAACCGGCCGGAACGCGCGCCGCGCCAGCCAGTCGAAGATCTCGCCGCGTTCGACGTGGCTCATCACGGCCGCCACATCGCCGCGCCGACTGCGGCGCAGGAGCGCCTGCAGCGCGGCCAGCTCGGTCGAGAAGGACGGCGCAGCGCGCCGGTACCCGGCCCGTCGCAGCCCGGCGCGGAAGAGCTCGTTCATCTCCTCGAGATCGCGACCCCGCAGGTAGTGGCGCTTCTCGCAGATCACCACGTCGTCTGCGCCGCGACCCGCCAGCTCTCCGAGGCTCCGAAGGATCTCGTCGGAGCGGTCTCCCGCCGTGCCCAGGGCCAGGCGTACCCGTCCGGTGCCACCGCGATCGTCGTCGGAGCGACCTCCGCGCGCCAGCGAGCGGCAGACGTCGAGCATGCCGGCAAGCCCGGCCTCGTTGTGCGCGAAGTCGACGAGCGCAAGCACGCCGTTGCGCTCGAAGAGGTTCATGCGCCCCGGATTGGCGGCGGCATCCGGGGCGAACGACCGCAGGGCGTCCCGGATGACGGATGCTCGCAGTCCCAGCGCGTCCGCCGCAGCGGCCGCGGCGAGGGCGTTCGCGACGTCGTGGCGGGAGAGACCGCCGAAGGTGACCGGCAGCTCCGCGACGCGCACGAGCCGCCGTGCCGCCGCTCCAGCGCGCCGCAGGACGATCCAGCCCTTCTCCAGGACGGCCGCTCGACCCCCGGCCGCCAGCGCCGCGTCGATGGCCGGAGAGGCCGGGTCGAGGGAGAACGGGTACCGGGTGGCCTTCGTCTCGCGGCGCATGCGCCAGACCCGGGGGTCGTCCGCGTTCAGGACCGCCCAGCCGCCGCGCCGGGTGACGCGCACCACGGCCGCCTTGACCTCCGCCAGCTCGTCCAGCGTGTCGATTCCCTGCAGCCCCAGGTGGTCGGCGCTCACGTTGGTGACCACCGCGACGTCGTTGCGGTCATACCCAATGCCGCGCAGCAGGATGCCGCCGCGCGCGGTCTCGAGTACCGCGACCTCAACCCCGGGCTCGGCCAGGACGCGGCCGGCGCCGCCGTACCCGGTCCAGTCGCCGGCCTCCACCAGCTCGCCACGGAGGTAGATGCCGTCCGAGTTGGTCATGCCCACCACGCGGCCCGAAGCAGCCAGCACGTGGGCGATGAGCCGGGTCGTGGTGCTCTTGCCGTTGGTCCCGGTGACGGCAACCACCGGGATGCGCGGAACGGGCACCGACGGCAGCGGCCCGGGCGCGAGCGTCCGCAGCTGCGCCAGCTCCCGGCGCCGCGTGCTGCGGCCCAGGGCCAGTCGCGCGGCAGCGGCGGCGGTCGCCTGTGCCAGAGCCCGGCGTCGCCACACGAATGCCACGACGGCCCGCCGTTGGTCAGTCGAGGAGCGGAAGGTGCTGCGGGGTGCGGGAAGCCCCAGGGAGACGTGCAGATCGGCAACCTGGCGGGCGGCCTCGCGGGCCACTGCATCGGCAAGACCCGGCGCCTCGCCGACGAACTCGAGCTTCACCGCGGGCCGCACGAAGAAGCGGTTCGGTCCGTCCAGGACCCGAAGCTCGGCCAGCTCAACGCCGGGGGCGGACCGCGGCCGGCTCGGCATGGCGGGCAGTATACTCACGCGCCCATGGCCGCCGATCCCCGCCCAATCGACCTTGTCGAGCTCCGTACCCGGGTCGCGGACGGGCTGGAAGGCTACCTCGCGGAGCTCGAGACGCTGGTCACCATCGACAGCGGCTCGTACACCCCCGAGGGCGTGAACCTCGTCGCCGACCACGTCGCCGATGCGCTGCGCAGCCTCGGCGCCTCGATCGAGCGGGTCGCCCATCAACCGGATGTCGACGAGCGTCAGCTCGGTGACCTCGTCGTGGGCCGCCTGGACGGAGTAGGACCCCGGGTCCTCCTCATCGGCCACATGGACACCGTCTTCGACCCGGGCACCGCGGCGGGGCGGCCCTTCCGGCGCGACGGCGACCGAGCCACCGGACCGGGGACCAGTGACATGAAGGGCGGTCTGCTCGCGGGGCTCCTGGCCATGCGAGCGCTGTTGGCCGTCGGTGCTCGGCCCTCGGTCACGTTCGTCGCCAACCCCGACGAGGAGATCGGATCGCCGTTCTCGACCTCGCACATCCGACGCCTGGCACCGGGACATGCGGCCGTCCTGGTCCTGGAGTGCGCGCGCGCCAATGGCGACATCGTGAGCGCGCGCAAGGGTATTGCGGACCTCCGCATCGACTTTCACGGCCGCGCGGCCCACGCGGGCGTCGAGCCGGAGAAGGGGCGCAACGCCATCCTCGCCGCAGCCCGCGTGGTGGAAGCGCTCCACGCGCTGAACGGCCGCTGGGCCACCGTCACGCTGAACGCGGGCGTCATCTCCGGCGGCACCCGCCCCAACGTCGTGCCCGCGGCGTGCCGCCTCGACGTCGACCTGAGGGCCGCCACCGCCTCGGACTTCGACGCCGCTCGGGCGGCGGTGAATGCCATCGTCGCGCGACCCGGCGTGGACGGCGTCGAGGCGGAGATCCGGCAGCTGGCCAGCCACCCGCCCATGGAGCTGTCGACGACCTCCGCACAGCTCGTGGCGCAGGCCCAGGCCATTGCCTCGGAGCTCGGCTTCACGCTGCGCCACGCCGCGACCGGCGGCGCGAGCGACGCGAACACGACCGCTGCGCTCGGGCTCCCGACCCTGGACGGCCTGGGACCCATTGGCGGGGACGACCATTCCGACCACGAGTGGCTGGACCTCGCGAGCGTCACTCCCCGCACCACCCTGCTGGCGGCGCTGATCGCCGCCATCGGCGCCGAGTCCGGAGGCTGAGCCGGCGCACCGCCCCGGCACCGGCGGTCCGCCCGTGTAGAATCGGATCTCCGTGACAGACGAGTTCCGTCATCGCACCCGCGTCGAGGTGCAGTTCCGCGACCTGGATGCCTTTGGGCACGTCAACAACGCCGTCACCACGAGCTACGTGGAGCACGGCCGCATCTCGTACCTCTTTGATGTGCTCCGGGTGGATCCGGTGGGAGTCATGCCGCTGATCCTGGCCACCATCACCGTCGACTACACCAGGCCGATCCTCTTCGGCACCTCGGTGGAGATCGCCTCCCGCGTCGACTGGATCGGGCAAACCAGCCTGGCCATGGCGCACCGGCTGACGGATGGTGGGGACGGGCATGCCCTGGCGAGCGCGCGCTCGGTGCTGGTGGCGTACGACTACGAAGCCGCGAAGCCCATGCCGGTGCCCGAGGACTGGCGGATGGCGATGGCGGCCCACGAGGGCCGGGACCTGGCCCGACCGGAAGGAGACGCATGACCGATACCGCCCAGTTCGACCTCCTGATCCTGGGAGGCGGGATGAGCTACGTGGGCGCCATCCGTGCCGCCCAGCTCGGCCTCTCGGTGGGCGTCGTCGAGCGGGACGCGCTCGGCGGAACCTGCCTGAACCACGGATGCATTCCGTCCAAGGCGCTGCTGGAGACGGCGGACCTCCTGCATCGGGTGACCGAGCAGGGCGCCGAGTTCGGGCTCAGCGGGTCGGAGGGGATCGGGCTCGACTACCCGGCCCTGGCCACGCGCCGCGATGCCGTGGTCGACAAGCACGTCCGTGGCGTGGAGTTCCTGCTCAAGAAGAACAAGGTGACCGTCCTCCACGGGACCGGGGTCCTCACCGGGCCGACCTCCGTACACGTCTCGGGTGGTGAGTCCGGCGAGGTGGATGCCAGCGCCACCGATCTGATCCTGGCCACCGGCTCGGCACCACGCGCGCTCCCGGGTCTTGAGCCCGACGGCGAGCGGATCATCACCTCCGACGAGGCGCTGCGCCGGTCGAGCGTGCCGCGCTCGGTGACGATCGTGGGCGCCGGCGCCATCGGGGTCGAATGGGCCAGCCTCTATCGCGATTTCGGCGCGGAGGTCACCCTGGTCGAGTTCCTGGACCGGATCGTCCCGCTCGAGGATCCGGACGTCAGCAAGGAGCTCGCGCGCGTTTTCCGCAAGCGCGGGATCACGGCGCACACCGCCTCGACCATCGATCCCGACTCCATCAAGCGCACCGACGACGGCCTGGCCTTCACCATCGCGGCGCGCGAAGGCGGCCAGCGAACCGAGCACAGCAGCGAGCTGATCCTCGTGGCGGTCGGGCGTCGGCCGCTCACCGAGGGGATCGGCCTGGAGGGCATCGACGGGCTGCGCATGGAACGAGGCTACGTGATTGTCGACGGCCAGATGCGCACCGGGGTTCCTCATCTCTACGCCATTGGTGACATGGTCCCCGGCTTCGCATTGGCCCACGTCGCCAGCCACGAGGCGGTCGTCGCCGTCGAGACGATCGCGGGCCTGGACCCGGAGCCGGTTCGCATGGACCTCATGCCCCGGGTCACGTTCTGCCGTCCGCAGATCGCGTCCGTGGGCCTGACGGAGGCGGAGGCAGCCGAGCAGGGCCGCCAGGTCAAGGTGGGCTCGTTCCCGTTCCGCGCCCTGGGCAAGGCGACGATCGTGGGCGAGGTCGACGGCTTCGCCAAGATGGTCGCCGATGCCGAGACCGGCCTGCTGCTGGGTACCCACATCATTGGCCCGCACGCCGGCGACCTCCTCGCCGAGCCGACACTCGCCCGCCTGGTCGAGGCGACCACCGGGGAGATCGCCATGAGCGTGCACGCCCACCCGACCCTCACCGAAGTGCTCGCCGAGGCGGCCCTGGCGGTCGACGGCGCGGCGATCCACGTCTAGAAAGCGGAGGTGCCACGCGTGAGCAACGCCAACGTCGCCGCCGAACCGCGACATCGGCAGCTGGGGCTCTCGGACGAGGAGGTGCTGGCGATGTATCGCCAGATGCTCCTGGCCAGGGCCGTCGACGAGCGGATGTGGCTGATGCAGCGGGCCGGCAAGATCGCATTCATCATCTCGGGCCAGGGCCATGAGGGGGCCCAGGTGGGCGTGACCTGGCCGATGCGCCGCAACCACGACTGGATGGCGCCCTTCTATCGGTCCATCGCGGCCACCATGACCTTCGGCATGAGCGCCGAGGACATCATCACCGCGCACCTGGCCAAGGGCGACGACGTAAGCTCGGCCGGGCGCCAGATGCCGGGTCACTATGGCGGGGCGCCCTACAACATCGTGAGCGTCTCCTCGCCGGTCGGAACCCAGGTGCTCCACGCGGTGGGCATCGCCATGGCCGCCTGGGTCCGCGGCGACGACGTCGTGGCCATCACCTACTTCGGCGAGGGAACCGCCAACCAGGGCGAGATCCACGAGGCCATGAACTTCGCCGGGGTCCACAACCTGCCGGTGATTTTCGTCTGCGAGAACAACGGCTACGCGATCAGCGTCCCGCTCATCCGGCAGGTCGCCGGCCAGTCCGTCGCGGCACGTGGCCAGGGCTACGGGTTCCCGGGCGTCACCGTGGATGGCGGGGACGTGCTGGGTTGCTACGCCGCAGCACGCGAGGCGCACGAGCGAGCGCGCAACGGCGAGGGACCAACCCTCATCGAGGCACGGGTCGTCCGGCTCACGAGCCACTCTTCGGACGACGACCAGCGCCGCTATCGGGACCCCGCCGAGATGGAGGCGCTCAAGGGGCAGGATCCCGTGACCGTCTTCGGCGCCGAGCTGCATGCGACGGGTCTCCTCACCGACGAGATCGAGGAGCGGCTGCGGGCCGAGGTAAAGGCGGAGATCAACGAGGCGAGCAGGCGCGCGGAGGCCCGACCCGATCCGGATCCCGCCACTGCGGAGCTCGACGTGTACGCCGCGGAGGGTCGCTAGCCATGGCGGAGCTGAACATCCTCGAGGCGATCCGGCTTGCCATGGACGAGGAGATGGAGCGCGACGAGCGGGTCATGATCCTGGGGGAGGACGTCGGACGAAAGGGTGGCGTCTTCGGGGCGACCGAGGGGCTCTGGGCGAAGTACGGGGACAAGCGCGTCCTCGACACGCCGCTCTCCGAGGGTCTCATCGCAGGGGCGGCGGCGGGTGCCGCGGTCTACGGACTGCGGCCCATCGCCGAGATGCAGTTCGCCGACTTCGTCTATCCGGCCTTCAACCAGATCGTCAGCGAGATCAGCCGCATGCGCTACCGCTCGAACGGCACCTTCGGGATGCCGCTGGTGATCCGCATGCCGTATGGCGGCGGCGTTCACGGCGCCCTGTACCACTCGCAGTCGAACGAGGCCTACTTCACGAGCACCGTCGGCCTCAAGGTGGTTGCGCCCGGCACCCCGGCGGACGCGCGCGGACTGCTCAAGGCAGCCATCCGCGACCCCGATCCCGTGCTCTTCTTCGAGCACAAGAAGACGTACCGCCTCTTCAAGGCGGAGGTCCCCGAGGGTGACCACATCGTCGAGATCGGCAAGGCCCAGGTTGCCCGTGAGGGCAAGGACCTGTCGATCTTCTGCTACGGCTACATGCGGTCCTGCGCCCTCGAGGCGGCCGAGACGCTCGCTCGCGAGGACGGCATCTCCGCCGAGATCATCGATCTGCGCAGCCTTCGACCGCTCGACGTCGACGCCGTCCTGGGCTCGGTCGCGAAGACCGGGAAGGCGCTCGTCGTGCATGAGGCGAACCGTTTCGGCGGCTACGGAGCGGAGATCGCGGCCACCATCGCCGAGGAGGGGTTCGAGCACCTCGACGGACCGGTGACCCGGCTCGCGGCGCCGGAGGTCCCCGGCGTCCCCTACCACCACAGCCTGGAAGACTGGTACATGATCGACCCCGGGAAGATCGTCGAGGCGGCGCGCACGCTCGCGGCGTACTGATCGGGTACGCTCAGCAGGAGAAGAACTCAAAGGAGCCACATGGCAACCACGATCAAGATGCCGCAGCTCGGCGAGTCCGTCACGGAGGGCACGATCGAGCGCTGGCTGGTGAAGGAGGGCGATCGGGTCGAGCAGTACGATCCGCTCTTCGAGGTCGTGACCGACAAGGTCAACGCGGAGGTCCCCGCCGAGGTGGCGGGGACGGTCACCAGGATCATCGTCAGCGACGGCCAGACCGTGAAGGTCGGAACGCCACTCGCAGAGATCGACGCCGGCGACGGCGACGCGGCGGCAACCGAGGCCCCGCCGGCCGAATCGGCTGCGCCACCTGCCGGCGCGGCACCCGCGGCCGCCGAAACGGTGACGCCCGTCCCCATGGCCGAGCCGCCAGCACCGGCGGCCGAGCCGACCATATCGGCGGCCGAGCCGGCCGCACCCGCGCAGCAGGCCGCCGCGGTGAGCGGCGAGCCCGCGACCGACGCATCGGTTCGGATGACGCCGGCCGTTCGGCGGCTGGTGCGCGAGCATGACCTCGACATCGCACAGATCACCGGCAGCGGCAGCGGCGGCCGTGTGACCCGCGACGACGTGCTCGCCTTCGTGGCGCAGCGCTCCGGTCAGCCGTCGGCACCCGCGGCACCGGCCCCGGTTCCGCAGCCTTCCCGACCGGCGCAGCCTGCCCCGGCCGCACCGGCCCTCGCCCCCGCAGCGGCCGCTGCCGCTCCGGCGCCTGCACCGACACCTGTCCCCGCGCCGATCGCCGGCGACCAGGAGATCCCCCTCTCGCAGATGCGCAAGGGGATCGCCGCCAAGATGACGCGCGTCAAGCAGACGGTCCCCCACGCCTACACCGTGGTGGAGGTGGACATGGGCAACGTCGTGCGCTGGCGCGAGGCGAACAACGCCGCCTACAAGGCGCGCGAGGGGATCGGCATCAGCTACGTGGCGGTCGTGATCAAGGCCGTCACCGAGACGCTCCGCCAGCATCCCATGGTGAACAGCCAGTTCGCGGAGGATCGGGTGATCCTCAAGCAGGCCATGAACGTCGGGATCGCGGTGGCCGTCGACAACGGGCTGCTGGTCCCCGTCATCCACAACGCGGATCAGCTCTCCATCAGCGGCGTCAACCGCCAGGTCCAGGACCTGGCGGCGCGGGCGCGGACGAACAAGCTGCGCCTGGAGGAGATCCAGGGCGGCACCTTCACCGTGAACAACACCGGCTGGTTCGGCTCGGTCAGCTCCATGCCCATCGTCAACGCACCGGAGGTTGCGATCCTCTCCATGGAGGCGATCGTCAAGCGGCCGGTGGTCGTCGAGGTGGACGGGTCCGACGTGATCGCCATCCGGCCGATGATGAACATGACCTGCAGCTTCGACCACCGGGTCCTCGACGGCGCCCAGGTCGGCTACTTCCTCGCCGACGTTCGAAAGCGCCTCGAGAGCTGGGACATCACCACCCAGATCGGATGACCGCGAGGATCCCCGCATGACCCCGGCCGAACAGGCGGCAGCCCACGACGCCAATTTCACGGGTACCTTCGCGCTGATCGCCGGTCATACCGCCAGCGGCTTCGCCGAGCGCGTGGCCGGGGTTCCCGTCGCCAGCCTGGGGGTGCCCGTGGGCTTCTTCAACGCCGCCTGGCCATCGGCAGAGACGACCCGCGACGCAATGATCGAGGTGGTTGCTCGGCTGCGGGCCACCGCGCTGCCCTTCGTGGTCCACGTCCCCGCCTCGACATCCACCCTCGCGACGGCCGCCGCAAGGGCCGGGTTGGCGCCCGCCGGGCGGCTCCCCTGCTTCGCTCTCGAGCCACGAGGGGTCCCCGACCCCCCGGCCGAGCTCGCGATCCTGCGGGTCGACTCGAGCAACATCGATGCCTTCTGGCAGGCTACCGAGGAAGGATTCGAGATGCCACGCAGCCTGGTCGAGGTCATGTACCCAACCTCGATCCTCGGGGAGCAGTCGGTCCGCGCCTTCGTCGGCTCACTGGACGGCAAGCCTGTCGCCACGTCGCTCGCTGTGCGGACCGGCGACACGGTCGGGATCTACAGCGTCGCAACGGCGCCCGAGGCGCGCGGCCGCGGGATCGGCACGGCCATGACCTGGCACCTGCTGCGCGACGCGGATCCCGGCTGGACGTTGGCCGTGCTCCAGGCGAGCGACATGGGACGACCGATCTACGAGCGCATGGGATTCAGGCTTGTCCGGGAGTTCGACGAGTACGTGGGCCCGCCCGCCGGCTGAGCGTTCTCACCGTCGCTCGCGCGTGCCGCCCTTCTGTCCTGCGCCGCGCCTCCGCGACGCCGTATAGGTCTGCATCAGGCGTGCCGCGTCGGCGTCGGGAAGGTACTTGACTGCCTCCCGCATGGTCACGCCGCTGGCCCGGGTCGCGCGTGACGCCAGCCAGCCGACGACCTCATCCGGCCGCCGCTTCCCCACCTCGCGCAGGACCCAGCCGATGGCCTTGCGAATGAAGAACTCGCGCTCCTCCAGCATGGCGTCCGCCCGGAGCGCGAACGGGTCGAGCGGAGCGCCGCGCTTGAGCGGGAGCAGCTCGGCGAGCAGTGACGCGCGCCTGATCCAGAAGTCGCCGTCGGCGGCCCACCGGTCGAGGACCGGTCGCACGGCATCTGGGTGGCTTGAGGCGATCTCGCCCACGACGCTGGCCGCGAGGTCGTCGACCAGCGCCCAGGTCCCCGACTCACGGAGAAGACGCTCAAGGAGCGGCAGGTCGTCTGGCGTCAGCGAGGCTGCCCCAACCTCGAGGATCGTGGCCGCAGCCGCCCGGCGCTCGAAGACCGGCGGGCCCCACAGCGCCCCCGCGAGTGCCACGGTGGCGCCCCGGTCGAGATGCTCGCGGCGGGCAACGGACCGTGCTATTCGACCCGTCTCCTGGTGGGACGCGCCCAGGAAGTACAGGTCGCTCTTGAGGTATCGCCGCTCCTGCTCCGCCCGTCCCGGTGTACCGGCCGAGGCGAGGAGGGCGACGATCTCGTCCACGAGGGACGTGACCGATGGAGCCATGGTCAGTATTGTGGCGCGGACCGCGGCCGCGATGCGGCGCCCCTCGTCACCACGGAGGTCAAATTGGGTCAGCGTGCGCCAGCCAACGACAGGGGTGGGCAACGACGTGCGCGCCTGGGTGGCCCGCTGCCGCTGCTCGCTGCGCTCTCGGCGCTCCTGCTCATCCCCGTCGCCGCCCAGGCGGCGACCTCGCTCTCGAACCCGCAGGTGTCGCCACGGACGGCCAGCGCGGGCGACGTCGTGACCTTCTCCGTGTCCACGACCGGGAACGCGAACGTCACGGTCCAGGTTCAGCTCGCGGGCGCCGGAGCCAAGACGATCGTCTACGACATGACCGTCTACACCGGGCGCGGCGGCACCACGACCTGGCGTTTCCAGACCACCGGCATCCCCGTCGACACCTGGGCGGTCACCTTCGCAGTTGCCGGCACGACCGAGACGCTGGCCGCCGGCTCCCTGGCCGTCATCCCGGTCCGGACGCCGGTCCCGACGCCGACACCCAAGCCCACGACCGCCCCGACCCCCACGCCGCGGCCGACACCGATCCCGACCTCCACGCCGGTCCCGGCGACCACCCCGCGGGCGACGTCCAGCGTCGCCGCGTCCGGCAGCCCCGGGTCGACCGCCGTCGCCTCACCCGTGGGAGTCGGCGGATCCATCGCGCCGGTGGGAACGGCGAGCCCCGGCCTGGCCGCATCCGCCGGCAGCCGCTCCCCATCGCCGACCGGAACGGCCGCGGGCACCAGCACCGATGACCGCACCGGACCGCTCCTGCTCTCCGTGCTGCTTGGGCTGTTCGTCATCGCAGGCGTGGCGGGGATCGCCATCCTGACGTCGCGGCGACGAGCAGAGGAACAACCGCCAGCCGCCGCCCCACCGCCCCCGGCGCGCAAGCGCGCGAGCTGGGAGGTGTACAGCGCCCTCGAGGACGAACCCATCGGCACCGTGGACGACCTCACATCGAGCGCGGACGTCCCGGCATACGGGTCGACCGATCCCGGTCCATCGGCTCCGGGCGAGGACGACTGAGGTTGGCGGCGCGGCTGCGCTGACGGGCGGCCTTCGCTAGACTGGCGGCATGTCCCCCGATCCGGCTGCTCCTCGCGATTTCACCGCGCTCGGCGAGCTCTCCGTGGTCGGCGACAGCGCATCCGCTGCCCGGCACGGCCACGTGGCGCCGTCCGAGATCATGTATCCGGGCGGTCCGCTCGTCGACGGCGGGCTCCTGGCGCCTGGCGACCCTATCCCGGAGAACGCCGGTCCCGGAGGCCGCCGGCCCGAATGGCTCAAGGTGCGCATCGGGGCCGGGGAGACCTTCGCCGGCGTGCGGCAGCTCGTCCGCGCGGAGGCCCTGAACACCGTCTGCGAGGAGGCACACTGCCCGAACATCGGTGAGTGCTGGGCGCTGGGCACCGCCACCTTCATGATCGGTGGATCGGTCTGCACCCGGAACTGCGGCTTCTGTGCCATCGACACCGGTCGGCCCCCGACCACCGATCTCGAGGAGCCGCAGCGGGTCGCGGAGGCAACGCGCGGCATGCACCTGCGCCACGTGGTGGTGACCATGGTCGCCCGCGACGACCTGCCCGACGGCGGCGCCGGCCTGATGGCCGAGACGATCCGCGCGATCCGCCACGTCAATTCCGGGACCAGCATCGAGGTGCTCATCAGCGACCTCAACGGGCGCCCCGCGGACATCCGCGCCGTGGTCGAGGCGCAGCCGGAAATCCTGGGGCACAACGTGGAGACGGTTCCTCGCCTGCAGCGGCCCGTCCGCCGTCGGGCGCGCTGGGATCGGAGCGTGGAGGTGCTCACCACCGGCCGCGCCCTCGCGCGGGAGATCGGCTTCGACGCCATGGTCACCAAGACCGGGATCATGCTGGGCCTGGGCGAGGCGTGGGACGAGGTCATCGACGCCATGCGGCTGCTCCGGGAGGCCGATATCGATGTGCTGACCATCGGCCAGTATCTGCGCCCCAGCCGCCAGCACCTGCCGTTGGTGAAGTACTACACGCCGGCCGAGTTCGTGGCCCTGCGACGCATCGGGCTGGAGATGGGCTTCCGCCACGTCCAGTCCGGACCGCTGGTGCGCTCCAGCTACCACGCCGCAGAGCAGGTCCCCGGCAGCCTCGCGTCCACGGGAGCCGTCGCCGTCTGAGCGGCGACCGCCCGTCGATGCGTGACATCTCCGAGCCGCCCGGCAGACGCAGCCGCACCCCCGCGCCTGCGTCGCCCGCCGCGCGATGCGCCGTTCACTCCCGCCAGCACCGAGCGCCCGCTCCTCGCCGCCCATGGCGGCCTTCTCACCGTGGAGCGGCTGGGCACCGTCGCCTACGAGCCCACCTGGGAGCTGCAGGACGAGCTGGCGCAGCAGCGGCGTGAGCGGCGGAGCGGCGACCGCCTGCTTCTTCTGGAGCACTTCCCCGTGTACACCATCGGCCGCGGCGGAGACGAGTCCAACCTGCTGGCCGGCCCGGACCGGCTTCGCGAGCTGGGTGCGGCATACCTGCGCATCGACCGGGGCGGCGACATCACCTTCCATGGTCCGGGCCAGCTGGTCGCCTATCCGATCGTGGAGCTGGCCGACCCGCTGGACCTGCGCCGCTATGTCCGCACCCTCGAGGCGGCGATCATCGCCTCCGCGGCGCGCTTCGGGGTCGGCGCAGGTCGGGTGGATGGCCTCGCGGGCGTCTGGGTCGATGCGGAGCGCAAGCTTGCCGCCATCGGCGTCCGCGTGCGCCGTGGGGTCACCACCCACGGACTGGCCCTGAACGTGAACACGGATCTGCGCTGGTTCGACGAGATGATCCCGTGTGGCATTCGCGGCAAGGGCGTGACGAGCCTGCAGCGCGAGCTGGGGCACCCGGTCGCCATGGAGGAGGTCGAGGCCGCGCTGGCCTCCGAGCTCGCCGCCGCGCTTGGCCTGCAGCTCGTGGAGGGCCGGCCGGGGGTGGCCGGTCCCGCAGGAGCCAGCGAACAGTGAGCGACCCGGTCGTCGAGCGCGGCACCGGGGGTCCTGCGCACCGGCCGCGCATCGAGACCGGCGTCTTCGGGCCCTGGGCCACCAATGCCTACCTGGTCTGGGACGGCCGCTCGTCCGATGCGCTTGTACTCGACCCGGGGATGGGAGCCGCCGAACCGCTCGTCCAGCGAGCGGCCGCCAACGGGCTGAGCCTGCACCTGATCGGCAACAGCCACGGACACATCGACCACGTCTTCGACAACGCCCCGCTGCGGCGCGCGTCCGGGGCGCCCATCGGGATCCACCCCGATGACGCGTACCGGCTTGCGGGGCAGAACAACTACGGGTTCAGCGTGGAGCCAAGCAGCATGGATCGCGCACTCCGCGAGGGCGACCAGCTGACCGTCGGCGATCTCGTCTTCACCGTGCTCCACACTCCGGGCCACACCGAGGGATCCATCTGCCTCCTCGAGGAGCGCCACGGGCTGCTCCTCTCCGGGGACACCCTGTTCGCCGGCAGCTACGGCCGCACGGATCTTCCCGGCGGCGACGACGCGGCCATGGTGGAGAGCCTTCGACGCCTGGCTGCCGCGATCCCACCGGCCACGCGCGTCCTGCCCGGCCACGGCCCGGAGACCACCCTGGAGCGCGAGCTCCCCTGGATGCGGCGCATCGCCCAGGCCGGCAGGCTGCTCATCCCCGGGTAGGTGCCCCGTCCCACGCATGGGGCTACGATGGTCCGGCAACGGGAAAGGAGACTGAGGCATGTCCAGCCTGCGCATCACCCGGCTCGGCCACGGCGGGGTCCTGTACCGATCGCCCGGCAACAGGTGGCTCTGGGTTGACCGATGGACGGGGGCGCCCAACGTACGCGGACGCCTACCGCACCGCCGAGCAGGTCGATCTCGTGGCTCCCACGCACGGGCACTTCGACCACGTGGGCAACGACGCAGCCGATGTCGTGGAGCTCGCCAGCGGGGGCGCGACGGTCGTCGCAAGCCACGAGCTCCAGATCTACCTGGCGTCGCGCGGGGTGGACGCCATCGGCATGAACCACGGCGGGACCGTCGAGGCCGCCGGCATCAGGCTCACCATGGTCCACGCCGATCACACCGGCGGGGTGACCATCACCGGCAACGGCCCTGACGTGACGCGCGAGGTGGGCTGCTGGGGCTGGCTGATCGAGTTCGAGGACGGCACCCGCGTCTACCACTCCGGCGACACCGACGTCTTCGGGGACATGGCGCTCTACCGGAGCTGGGAGCCGAGCATCGGCGTGTTCCCCATCGGGGGGCACTACACCATGGGCCCGGAGGGTGCCGCTCGGGCGGTGGAGCTGACCGGCGTGCAGACCGTGGTCCCCATCCACTACGGCACCTTCCCGATCCTGGCTGGGACGCCGGCGCAGCTGGCCACGCTGACCACCGCGCGCGTCGTCGAGCTGGAGCCGGGCGAGACATGGGAGGCAGGATCATGATCATCAGGATCGTCGCTGCGCTCTTCGGCAGCGGCCTCGGCGGCACCGTGCGCGCCGGCGTCACGGTCGTCGAGCGACGGCTGGGCGCCGCCGAGCACGCCGAGGGACCAATCAACGTCTCCGGATCGCTGGTCGCCGCGCTCGTGTCCGGGATCGCGTGCAGCGTGCTGGGGCGCGGGCCGCGGCTTGCCTTCTGGTTCGGCGCGCTCCTCACCGCTGCGGGCGCGGATCGGCTCGACTGGTGGGTCCTTCAGCGCTTCGGCATCGATCCGGAGCGGCTGATGGAGCAGGCGCGCGCCACCGCCGTCAGGAAGGCGTCGCGGCGCTCCGTCTCGAACGACGCGTAGGGCTCAGCGCCAGACGGGCGCGTACGGGTGCTCCCCGTGGATCGGGTCGTCCTCGGCGAAACGCGCGAACCGGTAGGGGTCCAGGTCGACCGTCGCTGCCTCACCGTCGATGATCAGCTCCGCGAGGTTGCAGCCGACCGCGGGTGCGATCTTGAAGCCGGTGCCCGAGAAGCCGCAGTCGAGATAGAAGCCCTCCGGCCCGGCCGGACCGATGATCGGATGCTGGTCCGGGGTGATCCCGTCCTGTCCTGAGTGCGCGCTGTGCAGCCCCGCGTTGACGAATGCCGGCAGGCGCAGGCAGAGCCGCTCGGCGGCTCGCTCGAGGAACCCCGGAGCCGCAGCGTCAACAGGGCGATCCGGATCGTGACCGAACTCGTTCCCGTCCTCGAGGCCGATGAGCGTGAGGTGCGACCCCTCAGGGCGGACGTAGAAGGCGTTCGCGAAGTCGATCATGGCCGGATGCGCCTCGACGTCGTCCGGGCGGCGGACGTAGGCCACGTCATGTCGCCAGACCTCGAGCGGCAGGGTCAGGCCCGCCATGGCGGCGATCCGCCCCGCCCAGGCTCCCGCCGCGTTCACCACGATCGCCGCGTCCCATGCGCCGCGCGGCGTTTCGACGCCCACCACCCGGTCGCCCTCGACGCGGATCGCCGTGACCGGCGCCCGCTGGACGACCCGCGCGCCATTCGCCACGGCGGCGGCAAGCAGCGTCGAGGTGGTCGCCGTGGGATCCGCATACCCCGACTCCGGCTCCCAGGCGGCGATGGTGAAGCCGTCCATGGCCACCCCCGGCAGCAAATCGGCCAGGACGTCGGCCTCGATCAGCTCGTTCGGAATCCCAACCCGGGAGAGCATCGAGACGTTGGCGCGCAGGGCCTCCTGCTCCTCCTCCGGCACGAGCTGCAGGAACCCGGTGCGGACAAAGCCGGCGTCGCCGCCAACCCGGTCCGACCACGAGCGGAAGTAGCTGTGCGACTGCCAGGCCAGCCTCGCGTCGGACTCCACGTCGTAGTGCATGCGCACCATGCCGGACGAGCGCCCCGTCGCGCCGGCCGCAATGGTTGTCGCCTCGAGGACGACCGGTCGAAGCCCTCGCTCGGCCAGGTGAAAGGCGAGGCTGGCGCCGTGGACGCCAGCCCCGATCACGATTGCATCGGCCACGTCTACCATGCGCGGCATAGTTGTCGGGAGGACCGCATCGGGGGAGGGCCGTCCGGCCCCATTCCCGTGATCCGTTCGGTCCCCGCGGCCTCCGCAGGTCCCGAACTTCGGACCGGACCCCCTCAGCGACCGAGGTAGCCGATGTCGAAGGGCCTGGGCGCCACACCGAACGCGCGCTCGAAGGCGTCGAGCTCGGTGTAGTTGTTCGTGCGCAGGGAGCCGACCTGGTCGTGGCTGACCGGGAAGATGGGCAGGATCCGGTCCGTCACCGCGGTCAGGGCACTGATGAGCGGGATGGGCATGTTGAGCTTGACCCGGCGCTTACCGGTTACCCGCATGACGGCGTCCACGATCTGGCGGTAGGTCAGGTAGTCCGGGCCGCCTATCTCGTACAGATTCCCGGCGCGCTCGGGCTCGGAGATCGAGTGCTCGATGGCAAGCGCGAGATCATCCACGGAGAGCGGCTGGAACCGCGCGGTTCCGTCGCCCGGGATGGCCACCACCCCCGGCGACCACCAGGTCAGCGTGGTCCGGATCAGGGCGAAGAAGCCGTCGCCCTCCCCGAAGATCAGCGACGGCCGCAGGATCACCCACTCGAGCCCCGAGGAGCGAACGATCTGCTCCCCGAGCCACTTGCTGCGAAGGTAGGCGAGCGACGGGTCATCGACCGCGCCAAGCACGGAGAGATGGACGAAGCGCCGGACCTTTGCCGCCCGCGCGGCATCCACGACCCGCTGCACGCCACGGACGTTGGTGTCCGCGAAGCGTCGGCCGCCCTGCTCGCGCGGAATCGCCACCAGGTGCACCAGCGCATCGGCGCCGGTGAGCGCCGGCTCCAGCCCCGTCCCGCTCTCGACGTCCACCTCTGCCGTTCGCACGGGCCCGTCCGGCCAACCCGGCAGGCGCCTGCCGTCCCGCGAAAGGGCGCGAACCGTGTGCCCCGCGTCGAGCAGGTGCGCCACCAGGTGACGTCCGATGAAGCCGGTGGCACCTACGACCGCCACGTCCACTGGTCCCGCTCCTTCCCGGTCCGCGTGCCGCGGATCCGTCGCGATTACGTGCTACTGGTGCAGCGCAAGTATTGATCAGGGTCGCGGCAGCGTCAAACCAACCTCGTCGGTGCATACGACGGGGCGTCATCGGACGGATCACCGCCGGGCGGGTGCTCGACCCCAACCTGACGGGGTTCGTCAGGCCTCGGTAGAATCATGCGTCCATGCCCACGATCTCCGGTGAGGCGCTCGTTCACGCCCGAAACCTGACCAAGCGCTTCGGTGGCTTCACCGCGGTGGATGCCATCGACTTCGACGTGCACCCCGGCAGGGCCTTCGGCTTCCTTGGCCCCAACGGCGCGGGTAAGACCTCCACCATGCGGATGATCGCGTGCTCGTCGCCCGTCACGGATGGCGAGCTGAGCGTGATCGGCATGGATCCTCGCACCCAGGCGCGACAGATCAAGGCCCGCCTGGGCGTCGTGCCCCAGATCGACAACCTCGACCAGGAGCTCACCGTCCGCGAGAACCTGGAGATGTACGCGCGCTATTTCGACATCCCGCGCGACGTCGCGCGTCGCCGCGCCGACGAGCTCCTCGAGTTCGTGCAGCTTGCAGAACGTGCGACCGACCAGGTCGAGCCGCTTTCGGGAGGGATGAAGCGGCGGCTCACCATCGCCCGCGCCCTCATCAACGAGCCGGACCTGATCATCCTCGACGAGCCGACCACCGGGCTCGATCCGCAGGCGCGCCATCTGCTCTGGGAGCGGCTCTACCAGCTGAAGCGACGCGGCGCCACGCTGATCATCACCACCCACTACATGGACGAGGCGGAGCAGCTCTGCGATCGGCTGGTGGTGATGGACAAGGCGAAGATCGTGGCCGAGGGCTCCCCCGCGAGCTGATCGACCACTACAGCACCCGCGAGGTGCTTGAGCTGCGCCTGCCCGATGAGGACCGCGACTCGCTCGACGGGCGGCTGGACGGCCTGGCCGACCGCGTGGAGCACCTGCCGGACCGGCTCCTCCTCTACACCGATGACGGCGAACGCTCGCTCGACGAGGTCCATCGCCGCGAGATCGCCGTGGAGAGCGCGCTTGTTCGCCGATCGACCCTCGAGGACGTCTTCCTGCGGCTCACGGGCCGCACCCTGGTCGAATGACCGCGCTCGCCCGACCCACCCTCCACGTCTTCCAGCGCAACTTCCTCGTCTACAAGCGCGTGTGGCACCGGAGCATGTTCTTCGGCTTCCTGCAGCCGTTCATGTTCCTGACTGCGATGGGCCTGGGCCTGAGCCAGCTCATCGGCGCCAACTCGACGCAGGCGCTCGGGGGCGTCAGCTACACCGCGTTCCTGGGTCCCGGGCTGCTGGCCGCCATGGCCATGCAGACATCGACCTTCGAGTCGACCTACCCGATCATGAACAAGATCATGTGGGGCCGGAACTACGAGGCCATGCTGGCCACGCCCCTGCGGACCCGTCATCTGCTGCTCGGTGAGCTCTCCTGGATCAGCTTCCGCGTGCTCACCCTGGCCTGCGTGTTCATGATCGTCCTGACCATCTTCGGGATCGCCCGGACGCCGTTGGCCATCCTTGCCATCCCGGTCGCCGTCCTCACCGGGTTCGGCTTCTCCAGCTGCATCATGGCCTTCACCGCGCGCCAGAAGCGCAACGACACCGGGTTCACCTGGCTCTTCCGGTTCGTGATCAACCCGCTCTTCTTCCTGTCCGGAACGTTCTTCCCATTGAGCGCCATCTCCGGGCCGGTCCAGGTGATCGCCTGGGCCACACCGCTGTACCACGGCGTGGAGCTGATCCGCGGGCTGGTCCTTGACCGGCTCGACCTGGCGACCGCCCCGTGGCACCTGCTCTACCTGGTCGCCTTCGCGGCCATCGGCCTGTGGCTGGCGGACATGAGCTTCTATCGACGGTTGGCGGTCTGAGCATGGCCGTTCAGGCACGCATCGATCGCGCACCCGGGCCAATGGCATCCGCCCTGGGCCAGATCTGGCGCGCCCGGCGCCTGGTCGAGCGCAACATCATGGTCTACCGCCACCAGTGGATCGTGATCGTCTCCGGCATCTTCGAGCCGGTCCTGTACCTGGTCGGCATCGGGCTCGGCGTCGGCGGCTTCATCGCCGGGGTGGAGCTGGCCGATGGCCGTTTCGTCTCGTATGCGGCATACGTGGCGCCCGCCCTCCTGGCCACGGCAGCCATGAACGGCGCGGTGATGGAGACCATCTTCAACGTCTTCTTCAAGCTCAACTACGCCAAGACCTACGACGGGATCCTGGCCACGCCCATGGGGATCGGCGAGATCGCCGTCGGGGAGATGCTGTGGGCGCTGATGCGGGCCGTCCTCTACTCGGTCGCGATGCTGGTGATCATGGCGGTCAGCGGCCTGGTGCTCTCGCCGTGGGTGGTCCTGACCCTGCCCGCCGCGCTCCTCGTCTCCGCGGCCTTCAGCGCCGCAGGGCTGGCGGGCACCTCGTTCCTGCGCACCGTGCAGGACTTCGACATCCCCATGGGCCTGATCGTGCAGCCGATGTTCCTCTTCTCGGGGACCTTCTTCCCCATCTCGGTCTATCCGGCCTTCATCCAGGTCTTCATGCAGGCCACGCCCCTCTACCACTCGATCAGCCTGATCCGTGGGCTGGCGACCGGGATCCTGGGTTGGCAGCAGGCGTGGGACCTGGCCTACCTGCTGGGCTTCTTCGCCCTGGCGATGTGGATCGCCACGCGCCAGATGCAGCGCAAGCTGATCAAGTAGCGGGCACGGCTCCCCGGAGCTCATCGAAGATCGCACGCGCATCGGCCGCGCGCTCCACACCCATGGCACGCTGCACGGCGTCTGCGAGCTGCTCGCGAGTGGCCGAGGCGACCGCCCGCTTGACCCCGCCGAAGGCGCCGGCGTCCATGGACAGCTCGTCGATGCCCAGGCCGGCCAGCGCCATGGCGCCCGACGGATCGCCGGCCATCTCGCCGCAGACGGCGACCGGGATGCCATGCGCGCGCCCACCCTCCACGACCTGGCGGATGGTGCGCAGCACGGCGGGATGCATCGGATCCTGGCGATCCGCCAGCGCAGGGTTCGTGCGATCCGCAGCGAGCAGGTACTGGGTGAGGTCGTTGGTGCCGATGCTGAAGAAGGCCACCTCCGGCGCGACCAGGTCGGCGATGAGCGCCACCGATGGGATCTCGACCATGATTCCGACCTTGGGCTTGACGCTCAGGTCACGGCCGAAGGCCGCCATGGCGGCCAGCTCGTGGAGGCGGTGGACGTCCTCGAGGTCGGCGACCATGGGCGCCATGATCCACGGTACCCGGCCGGTTTTCTCCCCGGCGGTGAGGATCGCGCGGAGCTGGGTGACGATCAGGTCGGTGTGCCCCGCATTGGCCAGGCGCAGGGCACGCACCCCGAGGAACGGATTCTCTTCTGGCGGGAGCGGCAGGTAGGGCAACCCCTTGTCACCACCCAGGTCGATGAGCCGGATGACCACCGGCCGATCGCCGAACGCATCGAGTACGGCCGCGTAGGCCGCGGCCTGCGTCGCCTCGTCCGGGGCGCTGACCCGGCCCATGAACATGAACTCGGTGCGGAACAGGCCCACCCCCTCCGCGCCGGCGTCGATGGCCCGCGCCGACTCCTCCGGACCCCCGATGTTCGCCGCCAGCATGACCCGGTGCCCGTCCGCGGTGGCCAGGGGCAGATCGCGCAGGGCCACGTCCGCGGCGCGCCGCTCCGCGGCCGCCGCAGCGCGCAGGTCAATCTCCGTTCGTTGCGTGGCGTCCGGATCACAGAAGACCTCGCCGCGGTCGCCGTCGACCGCGAGCTCGCGCGCACCGTCGACGGCGGCCAGCAGGCCGGCCGCCCCGACCACCGCCGGAATCTCCAGCGCCCGCGCGAGGATGGCGGCATGCGCAGTGCGCGAGCCGGCCTCCAGCGCGATCCCGGCCAGGAGCGCGGGGTCGAGCTCTGCCGTCACCGACGGTGGAAGGTCGACCGCCACCGCGATCGAGCGAGTGTCGAGCCGGGGCGGCGCCTCACCGCGCATGATCCGCGCAATGCGCGCGGCGACGTCGCGAACGTCGGCGGCGCGCGCCGCGAGCAGCTCGTCGTCGATGGCCGCCAGCACGGACGCTGCCTGATCCCCGGCGGCAAGGACCGCGGCATCCGCCGCGGTTCCCTGGGCCTCCAGCGCGGCGGCCGCATCGAGGAGCTCGGGATCCTGGGCCATCATCGCCTGCGCATCGAAGATCTCAGCCTCTTCCGCCCGCCCCACGCCCTGCAGGCGTTCGGAGAGGGCGGCAAGCTCCGCCGCGGCCCGCTCGGCGGACTCGGCCAGTCCCAGGAGCGGTCCGCCTTTGGCATGGACCACCGGCTCGGGCGGTCGCCAGGGAGGGGCGATGGCCACGCCCGGCGCGGCGGGCACGCCGCGCAGCGCGGTCCCGCTCATGTCCGCTCGACCGATTCCCCGAGGCCGGACCGCACCATCTCGGCCAGTGCGCTCACCGCGGCATCCGCGTCCTCGCCGTCGGCGACGATGTGGATGGTGTGACCCTGGACCACCGCCAGGCCGAGGACGCCCAGGACGCTCTTCGCGCTACCGGTCTTCTCCGGGTTGCGGGTGATGTTCGTGATCCGCACGTCGGACTTGAACCCCGCGGCGGCCCTGACAAAGGTGGCCGCCGGTCGGGCGTGCAGGCCGGACGGGTTGCGGACTTCTACGGTCGCCTCAGCCATCGACGTGAACCGTCTCCTTCTCCCCCGCCTGTGACGTTCCGCGGTGTCAGCGCCGGCCGGGAGCGTCTCCGCCGCGGCCGGCCAGCGCGGCGAGCCGTGCCCTCCGCCGCCACCATGCGAACCCCAGCGTGAGCACGAGCCATCCGGCCCCTGCCGCGGCGCCGATGAGCACCGCAGTCTGCGCCCCGTTGTTCCACGCCACCGAGAGCCCCAGCACGAAGACCGCAAACGCGCCGCCGAAGGCGTACCAGGCCGCGCGCCGGGTGAGCAGGCGGCCCGGGTCGGCGGACTGCTGTATCACGGCGCGCCGTGCTCGCTGCCGCTCCATGCGTGCCTTCGCAGCACCCGCCACGGGCGGCGCCGCATACGGATCCTGCTTCTTGGTCATGCGCTGGTAGGCGCGACGTTCAGCACGGGACATGGCGGTGGTGAGTCTAGCGGCTCCCGTCGGCCGCGTCGCGTTGTGGCGGACGTCAACGGCCTGGACCGGTGGACCCGGGACCTTTGCCGGACGGCTACCATACGGACCGTGCATGAGATTTTCGACCAGTTCAAGCAGCAGCTCCCCGACATCGATCCCACCGAGACCCAGGAGTGGATCGACTCGCTCGACGCGGTGGTCCAGCAAGCGGGGCCGGAGCGCGCGCGCTTCATCATCTTCAAGCTCCTGAAACGCGCCCGCATGCTCCAGGTCGGCCTCCCGCCGCTGGTGCAGACGCGCTACATCAACACCATCAGCCCCGAGCAGGAGCCGTACTTCCCCGGCGACGAGGAGATCGAGCACCGCGTGCGGCGCATGATCCGGTGGAACGCGCTGGCCATGGTTCTCCGCGCCAACACCCGCTTCGAGGGCATCGGCGGCCACCTGTCAACCTACGCCAGCGCCGCCAGCCTCTACGAGGTGGGCTTCAACCACTTCTTCCGCGGCGGTCCGGACGGCGATCTCGTGTTCTTCCAGGGCCATGCCGCTCCGGGGATCTACGCGCGCGCATTCCTCGAGGGACGCATCGGCGAGGACCAGCTCGAGCACTTCCGCCGCGAGGCGCTGTGGCCGGGCGGCCTCTCCTCGTACCCGCACCCGCGCACCATGCCCAGCTTCTGGCAGTTCCCCACCGTCAGCATGGGCATCGGCCCGCTCAGCGCCATCTACCAGGCGCGATTCAACCGATATCTGCACGCGCGCGGGATCAAGGACACCGCCAACCAGCGGGTCTGGGCGTTCCTGGGCGACGGCGAGATGGACGAGCCGGAGGCGCTCGCAGGCCTCTCGCTCGCAGCCCGGGACGGCCTCGACAACCTGACCTTCGTGGTGAACTGCAACCTGCAGCGTCTCGACGGCCCGGTCCGCGGCAACGGCAAGATCATCCAGGAGCTTGAGGCCATCTACCGCGGCGCGGGCTGGAACGTGATCAAGGTCATCTGGGGTCGCGAATGGGACGACCTGCTCGCCCGCGACGTCGACGGCATCCTGGTCAACAAGATGAACGAGACGCTCGATGGCGACTTCCAGCGCCTGTCGATCGCCGATGGCGCCTACATCCGCGAGCACTTCTTCGGCCCCGACGCGCGCCTCAGGACGATGGTCGAGCACCTCTCCGACGAGGAGCTTCCCAAGCTGCGTCGTGGTGGCCATGACTATCGCAAGCTGTTCGCGGCCTACTCGGCAGCGGTGAACCACAGCGGGACGCCGACCGTCATCCTGGCCAAGACGGTGAAGGGCTGGACGCTGGGTCCCGGCATCGAGGGACGGAACGTCACCCACCAGGCCAAGAAGCTGACGGAGGCGGAGCTGAAGATCTTCCGCGACCGTCTCGAGCTCCCGATCCCCGACGAGGCCCTCAAGGAGGCGCCCTACTACAACCCGGGCCCGGACTCGCCCGAGATCCAGTACATGCTGGAGCGCCGGCGGGCCCTTGGCGGCTTCCTCCCCGAGCGGACGGTTCACGCCGTGGCGCTGCCGGAGGTCCAGCCGTCCACCTTTGACGAGCTCTTCAGCGGATCCGACAGGCCCGCGAGCACGACCATGGCCTTCAGTCGCCTGATTCGAAACCTGGTCCGTGATCCGGGGATCGGCCGCCGCATCGTGCCCATCATCCCCGACGAGGCGCGCACCTTCGGCATGGACCCGCTCTTCAAGGAGGTGGGCATCTACTCGGCCCTGGGTCAGCGCTACACGCCGGTCGACAAGGAGCTCCTGCTGAGCTACGTCGAGGCCACCGACGGGCAGATCCTGGAGGAGGGCATCACCGAGGCCGGCGCCACCGCCTCCTTCACCGCGGCGGGCACCAGCTACGCGGTCCACGGCGAGCCGATGATCCCCTTCTACACGTTCTACTCGATGTTCGGCTTCCAGCGCACCGGGGACCAGATGTGGGCCTTTGGCGATTCGCGCGGCCGCGGATTCCTGATGGGCGCCACAGCCGGGCGTACCACGCTGCATGGCGAGGGCCTCCAGCACGACGACGGTCACTCGCACCTGCTCGCCTCGGTGCTGCCCAACATCCGTGCCTACGATCCGGCCTTCGCGTACGAGCTCGCGGTGGTCGTCCGCGAGGGGATCCGGAGGATGTTCGTCGACGGCGAGGATGTCTTCTACTACCTGACCATCTACAACGAGAACTGGGTGCAGCCGGCAAAGCCCGATGGTGTCGACGAGGGCATCCTTCGCGGGTTGTACCGCTACCGGGCCGCCCAGGTCGAGGGACGCCGCGTCCAGATCCTGGCCTCGGGCTCCATCCTCCACCAGGCCCTCCGGGCCCAGGAGCTCCTCGCTGCGCGCAACGTCGCAGCCGATGTGTGGAGTGCGACGAGCTTCCAGCAGCTGCGAGTCGACGCGCTCGACGTCGAGCGCTGGAATCGGCTCCACCCTGACGCGGAACCCCGGGTTCCGTACGTTACCCAGGCCCTGGCCGGTGCGCCGGGACCCGTGGTCGCCGCAACGGACTACCTCAAGGCGGTCCCCGACATGGTCTCGCGCTGGATCGACCCGCCCTACACCATCCTCGGGACCGACGGCTTCGGTCGCAGCGACACGCGAGAGGCGCTCCGCACGCACTTCGAGGTCTCGCCCGAGCACATCGCCTACGCATCGCTCCACGGCCTGTGCCTCACCGGCCAGGCGGATCGTCCCGAGCTCGTCCAGGCGCTGGCCGACCTGGGCATCGACCCGGAGCGCGTGAACCCGCAGTTCGCCTAGGCCGGCCGCTCACCCTATCCGCCCGAGAAGCGCGCTGCCACAGACACCGCATCGTTCATCGCGGCGTCCGACCGCCGCTGCGCACTGCGGACATCGCGCGGGGGTCAGCTCGATGGCGAAGGCGCGAACCCCGGCGCCCACGGCAAAGGCGACTCGCTCGACCGTGGACCGCGGCCGCCCCTGTGCGGAGGGAGCAGAGGCGCCCGGGACGACGCCGCGCGGCCTGCGCACCCGGGCCGCCATCCATCGTGATCGCTCGCGATCGTAGCGGGCACGCGCCTCCGGGTTCGCGATGAGCTCGCGCAGGGCGTTGACGACCTGCATCTCCTCGTGCGAGCGCGTCGACATGTTGCGGTCCGGATGGAACGTGCGGGCCAGGCGCCGCCACGCCTCCATCAGCTCCTCGTCGCCCGCCGCGGGATCCACCCCCAGGAGCCGATAGATGTCGCGCTCCGGCGCGTATGGAAGGAACTGTTGGGTCATGGCGCACGGCGATCCTAGCGCACCGGTGCCGGCATCGCCAAAGCGACGCAGATGGCCACGCGGGTAAGCAACGTCCACTCGCATATTACGATTTAGCAAGTGCCATTACTAATTTTACAATGTGGTCCTTGACACCAACCCGCCGAATAACTAGAATGCCGTCAGCACATCAATAAAGCAGCACTCGAGAACCTATTCTCGACAAGGAGCTCACCAATGCTGGATTATCGCCTGCACTACGCACAGATGGCCGCCGAGGATCGGCTGCGCCAGGCACGCCACCAGGCCGTGGCCGCGCGGGGCACGAAGCGCGTGTTCCAGCTGGCTGGCCGCCGCACCAACCGGAGCGGGAGCGCACGCTGATGGCACACGATGTCATCTCGACCTGCCCCGTCTGCCAGGGAGAGCTCACCATCGCCCGGCTCCACTGCCGCAGCTGCGGGACGGCGCTGGAGGGTGACTTCGGCGTCGGCCGCTTCGGCCGGCTGGGCCGCGAGCAGCTCTCCTTCCTCGAGAGCTTCCTGCGCTCCCGCGGCAACCTCAAGGAGATGGAGCGCGAGCTGGGGATCTCCTACCCCACCGTGCGCAACCGCCTCGAGGCGCTGCTGCGCACCATTGGCCTGGCGGAAGGCGATGGGGTCGTCGATCCTGATGACGAGCGCGCCACCGTGGCCGACGTCGAGCCTGCAGAGACCGCGCCGACCGAGGATCCGCTCGCCGCGGAGCGCCGCGCCATCCTCGAACGCCTGAAGAACAAGGAGCTGTCCGCCGATGAGGCGGCCGCCGAGCTGCGAAATCTCGGTAGGAGCTGAGACCATGCCCACGTTCATCCGACAGCAGGAGATCATCCACCGTGTTGGTGCCACGGGGCGCCTGCACCTGCGGGTGACCGATGCCGACGTGCGCCTGCGTGCCGCCGGCGGCGACGAGGTCCGTCTGCGTGCGACCTTCGAGATCCGTGCGGGGTCCGAGGAGGAGGCCGACAGCGCCTTCGCGGCCGCTCGCCTGCAGGTCACCGAGGGTGACGGCTTCGTCGAGATTGCCGACGTCAGCGGGCGCGGTGATCTGGGATCCGCCATCCGACGGCTCGTCTCCGGTCGCGGCCATACCGGCCTTTCGGTGGAGGGGTCCGCGCCGCGCGACGCGGAGGTGCGGATCGAGGGCGTTTCTGGAGACCTCGTGGTCGAGGGACTTCGCGGAGCGCAGCGATACACGATGGTTTCCGGCGACATCTATGCCACCGACCTCGGCGGCAGCGCCCACGTGACCACGGTCTCCGGCGACGCGAGTCTGCGGGCCCCGGAGCCGCTCTCGCTTCGCGGCCAGACCGTATCGGGCGACCTCTCGGTGATCACGCCGCTCCTGCGCGAGGCGTATCTGAACACGGTGAGCGGCGATATGGAGCTCGAGGCGGCACTGGACCGCACGGGCCACTTCCAGGCGGAATCGGTGAGCGGCGATCTCGCCATCGGCCTGCTGGGCGGCGCCACCATCGAGCTCCGTGGGATCTCGAGCGACATCCATGTCGAAGTCGACCATCGGCTCGAGGGCAGCAGCGATCGGCGACGCGCCATCATCGGCGACGGTACCCCGCGGTTCGTCTTCAGCTCCATGTCGGGTGACGTCGTCGTCCGACGGCCCAGGCGGCTCGAACCGCGGCCCGCGACCGCACCACCACCCGCGAAGCCCGCGGTCCAGGCGAGCGAGGAAGACTCGATGCAGATCCTGCGCGCGCTGGAACGCGGTGAGATCGACGTGGACGAGGCGGCCCGCCGCCTCGGCGGAGGACAGGGCAATGCGTGACGAACTCTCGACCATTCTTCGCCTCGTCTCGGACGGCACGCTCTCCCCCGAGGAGGCTGCCCCGATCATCGAGGCCCTCAGCCGTGCTCCGGATGGCAGCACCCCATCCGGTCTCCAGCCGGGCGGCCACCCGGAGCACGGCCACGCTGACGAACCGGCGTCTGCGGAGCACCGCGAGGCGGCGAGCGCTGCTGCGGCCGGCGGCGAGGGCCGCCAGATGCGGATCCGCGTTCTCGAGCACGGCAGACAGGTCGTGAACATGCGCATCCCCATCGCCTTCGCCGACATGGCCTTGCGCATGGTCCCGGGGATCACCTCGGACCGGGGCGACCAGATTCGCCAGGCGATCGCGGCCCACGTGAGGGGTCCCATCGTCGACGTTGAAGACGAGGACGGCGACGGCGTCCTCATCACAGTGGAGTGACGAGATGCAGGCAGAGACCGCGACCTCCCCGGCGGAGGCCAAGAACCGCGCGACATCCGCAAGCACCCAGCGCGACGAATCGGGCCCAAGGCTGGTGCGGCCGCTCCGCACCCGCGACTTCCGCCTCATCTTCTCCGGAGAGACCGTCTCGCTCCTGGGCGACCAGTTCCACTTCGTGGCGCTCGCGTGGCTGGCGCTCCAGCTGACCGGGTCGGGCCTAGCTCTGGGCACCGTCCTGATGACAGCGGCCATCCCCCGCGCGGTCTTCATGCTGCTCGGCGGCGCTCTCAGCGATCGGTTCTCCCCGCGCAACCTGATGCTGACCTCGAACGCCATCCGCGCCGTCGTGGTCGGCGTCCTTGCCGCGCTCGTTATCAGCGGCAACGCTCAGCTATGGCATCTCTACGTCCTGGCCGCCATCTTCGGCCTGGTGGACGCCTTCTTCTATCCAGCGCTCAACACGATTGTGCCGATGCTGGTCTCCGAGACGCACCTGCCCGCCGCGAACGCGCTGATGCAGGGCACCCAGCAGCTGACCGGTCTCATCGGACCGGCCCTCGCCGGCCTCGTCATCGCGGCGGTGCAGACCGGACCGGCCTTCGCCGTGGACGCGATCTCGTTCGCCGTGGCGGCCACGGTGCTGGTGGCCGTCCGCGGCGGTCGCCGACAAGCCGCACCCGTCACGGACCCCGGCGTCACGGACGAGGGGCCCTCGCTGCTGACGACCATCGGTGAGGGCGTCGCCTATGCCTGGCGGGATCCCGCGATCCGCTCGCTCCTGGTGCTCATCGCAGCGTTCAACTTCGCCTTCACCGGACCGGTCAACGTGGGGATCGCCTGGATCGCCGACAACCGCTTCGGCGGATCGGCCGACTTCGGCATCCTCCTCTCGTCCTGGGGCGCAGGCGCCCTGCTGGGCGCCGTGATGGCCGGCTCGATCCGGCACGTTCCGAACCTGGGCTGGGTCACCATGGGGGTCTCCCTGGCCATGGGCGTGGGCCTCGCGGGCATCGGGGTGGCTCCCAGCATGCTCTCCACCCTGCTGATCCTGGTCACCATGGGCGTCGGGATCGGCTTCATCAATGTCCGGGTCATCGCCTGGATCCAGGGCCGCGTACCCGGGCCCATGCTCGGGCGGGTCATGAGCCTGGTGTCCTTCGGTTCCGTCAGCCTGGCCCCGGTATCGCTGGCCCTCGCCGGCGCGACCATCGACTTCGGTGCCATCTCGGCCATGTTCGCCGTCGCCGGCGCGATCATGGTGGCGGCGACCGTGGCGGGTATCGCCTGGGGCATCCCGGACCGCATGGTCGAGTCGACGTGACCGCCCCGGCGATCGAGGCGGTCGGCCTGGTCAAGGAGTTCGAGCGTGGGCGTCGCACGACCGAACAGCGCATCTGCGCGGCCCGAGGAACCCCCGGGCAGCACTGAGCCCGAGCGCGGCGCCAAAGCGCGGGGCAACGGCGCGTCCGCCGCGTGAGCGAATCGTGGTCCGGCCCGTCGTGCTGTAATAGGCGACCGCATGACCGCCCGCAAGAACAACGAACGCCCGAATTCCGAACGCCCGAATGGGGAGGGCTCCCGAAAGGTGGATCCCTTCCTCGAGGTGCGCGAGACACACCTGGGGAAGCGGCCCGGCGACCGCAGGGTGAAGATCGTGCGCCCGTTCGAGGACGAGTTCGGGCGCGGGGAGGAAGGCCACCTCGTCGCGTCCGAGCGGACGGTGCTGGGCCGCACGGGCTGGACCGCCACGCTGCGCGCCATCCGCACCGTCCTGATCGGCCGGCCGATCAGCTCCAGGCACGAGCACACCGAGCGACTGACCAAGCTCAAGGCGCTCGCCATCTTCAGCTCGGACAACATCAGCTCGTCCGCCTACGGTCCCGAGGAGATCATGCGGGTGATCGCCTACGCCAGCGTGGGCGCCCTGAGCCTGACCCTCCCCCTGGCCGGCCTGATCGTCCTGATGCTGGCCATCGTCACCGCGTCGTACCGCCAGACGATCCGCGCCTACCCCAAGGGCGCCAGCAGCTACATCGTGGCCAGCGACAACCTGGGCGACCGTTTGGGCGTGCTGGCCGCGGCGGCCCTCCTCATCGGGTACGTCGTCACCGTCGCCGTCTCCATCTCCGCAGGTGTGGCGGCGATGACCTCGATCATGCCGTCGCTCTTCCCGATCAAGGTGGAGCTGACCATTGGCTTCGTGGCGCTGCTGACGGTCGGGAACCTGCGGGGCATCCGCGAGTCAGGGTCGATCTTCATGGCGCCCACCTACCTGTACCTGGGCGGTGATGCTGTCCCTCATCGTCTACGGCCTGTGGCGCGTGGTCTCCGGCGACCTGCCGACGTACGTTCCGCCGGCAGCCTGGGAGGCGACCTTCGCCTCCAGTGGCAGCGCCCTGGGGCTCTTCGTCATCCTGCGTGCCTTCTCCCAGGGCGCCGTGGCGCTCACCGGAGTGGAAGCCATCTCCGACGGGGTGCCGGCCTTCCAGGCACCGGAATGGCGGAACGCGCGGACGACCCTGACCTGGGCGACCTCGATCTTCGCCGTCCTGTTCGTGGGGATCGCCTTCCTGGTGACGAAGATCGGCATCATCCCCGACCCCAACGAGGAGGTCACGGTGCTGAGCCAGCTGGTCCGGCACCTCGCCGGGGACGGTCCCGTCCTGATCCTGGCGCAGGTCTCCACCGCGCTGTTGCTGGCGCTCGCGGCCAACACGAGCTTCGCCGACTTCCCGCGCCTCTCCTCGTTCCTGGCACGCGACGGCTTCATGCCGCGCCAGTTCGCCTTCCGCGGGGAGCGGCTGGCGTTCACCACCGGGATCGTGGCCCTGGCGGCCATGGCGATCTTTCTCCTCTGGCTCTTCGACGCGAGCGTCAGCGGCCTGATCCCCCTGTACACGCTGGGCGTGTTCATCGCCTTCACCCTCTCGCAGGGCGGCATGTTCATCCGCTGGTACCGCCGCCACGAGCCCGGGTGGCGCCGCGGCATGGCCATCAACGGCCTGGGGGCGGCCACCACCGCGGTGGTGGCCATGGTGGTTGGCGTCAGCAACTTCACCGCTGGCGCCTGGGTGGTGGTGATCCTGGTCCCGTTGCTCATGGCCCTGCTCATGAGCATCCGGCGTCACTACCAGCACCTGCAGCGCTCCGTGACGGTGGCGAAGATCGCAGAGGGAGCCGAGGTGGCCGTCGCGCCGACCGTGGTGGTGCCCATCGCCCGCCTTGACGCCCCGGCGCGGCAGGCCATCGCCTTCGCCAACTCCATCTCCGACGACGCGGTGGCGGTCCACATCACCAACGATCCGGAGGACGCGGCCGAGCTGCGAGCCCGCTGGCCGGACTGGGCGGGCAAGACCCGCCTGGTGGTCGTCGAGTCGCCATACCGCGCGCTGGTGGGCCCGCTCCTCTCCTATCTCGACGCCCTGGACCGCCAGGATCCCGATCGACCGGTCCTGGTGGTACTTTCCGAGGTCGTGCCGCGCCGCTGGTGGGAGAATCTCCTGCACAACCAGACGACCCTGCGTCTGAAGCTTCGTCTCTTCTTCCGTCGCAACACGATCGTCGCGGACATCCCCTACCACCTCCCTCCGGGAGGCGGGACGGATCCCGCGCCTCGTCCTCGATGAGCATTCGTGACTGACACCGATCCCCCGCGACCGATCGACCCGCTCCTGGAGGTCCGCGAGCGGCGTCGCGGCGCACGCCCCGGCGATACCTACGTCCGCATCGTTCGGCCCTTCGAAGAGGAGTTCGAGCGCGGCGACGGCGGCCTGATCGCGACCGAGCGGACCTTCCTCCAGCGTGCCGGCCTGCCGAGCCGGATCGCGCGCGGCCTGCGGACCGCACTCATCGGCCGACCGATCTCGACGCACCGCGAGCACACCGAGCGACTGACCAAGCTCAAGGCGCTCGCCATCTTCAGCTCCGACAACATCAGCTCCTCCGCATACGCCACCGAGGAGATGATGCGGATCCTGGTGCTGGCCGGGATCACCAGCTTCAGCCTGGTCATGCCCATCACGCTGGTCATCGCGGCCATCCTGGCCATCGTCGCAACCAGCTACCGGCAGACGATCAAGGCCTATCCCGAGGGCGCCTCGAGCTACATCGTGGCGAGCGACAACCTGGGGGCCGTCTCGGGACTGGTGGCCGCCTCGGCGCTCCTCATCGACTACGTCCTGACGGTGGCGGTGTCGGTCTCCGCAGGGGTCGCGGCCATCACCTCCATCGCGCCCTCGCTGTTTCCGGATCGGGTCCTGATCGCCATCGGCATCGTCGCGCTCCTCATGCTCGGCAACCTGCGCGGGATCCGCGAGTCCGGCACGCATCTTCATGGCGCCCACGTACCTGTACATCGCCACCATCGTGGGCCTCATCGGATGGGGACTCTTCCGCGCCTTCGTCCTGGGCGACCTGGGGACGTTCGTGGCCCCGGCGGGCTGGCTCAAGGCGGAGGAGGCGACGTCGGTCCTCACGCTCTTCCTCGTCCTTCGCGCGTTCAGCTCCGGCGCGGCGGCCCTCACCGGTGTCGAAGCTATCTCCGACGGCGTGCCGGCCTTCAAGTCGCCGGAGTGGCGGAACGCGCGAACCACGCTCACCTGGGCCGCGATCATCTTCGGCAGCCTCTTCGTGGGGATCAGCTTCCTGGGCAGCTATATCCACGTCGTGCCGGATCCATCGGAGCACAGCACGGTCCTCTCGCTCATCACCCGCCAGGTGATGGGAGACGGTCCGTACCTCGTCGTGCTCCAGGTGGCGACGACCCTGATCCTGGCCCTGGCCGCGAACACGAGCTTCGCGGACTTCCCGCGCCTCGCCTCGTTCCTCGCCCGCGACGGGTTCATGCCGCGCCAGTTCGGCTTCCGAGGGGAGCGCCTCGCGTTCACCACCGGCATCGTTGCCCTCTCGGGCCTGGCGACCCTGCTGCTCATCGTGTTCCAGGCCAGCGTCACCGCGCTCATTCCGCTCTACACGCTCGGGGTCTTCGTGGCCTTCACCCTGTCCCAGAGCGGGATGGTGGTCCGATGGTGGCGGCGCCGCGACCCCGGCTGGCGCCGTGGCCTGCTGATCAACGGCCTGGGCGCCGCCACGACCGGCGTGATCGCCCTGATCGTGGCTTCCACGAAGTTCCTCTCGGGAGCCTGGCTCGTCATCGTGATGGCCCCGATCCTGATCACGATCATGCTCGGCATCCGCCACCACTACCGCGGGATCGGCGATGCCCTCGAGCTCGATCGAATCCCGGATGGCCGCGAGGTGGCGACCGAGCCGATCGTGATCGTGCCCATCGCCCGCCTCGACCGCCCGGCACGCCAGGCAATCGCCTTCGCAAACTCCATCTCGGACCATCCGACCGCCGTGCACGTCACGAACGATCCCGCGACCGCCGCCGCCCTCCGCGAGCGCTGGCCAGCGTGGGCGGGGGCGACCGAGCTCGTCGTGGTCGAGTCGCCGTACCGGGCGCTCATCGGTCCCCTGCTCGCCTACATGGACGCACTCTCAGAAGCAGGACCCCACCCGACCGATCCTGGTGGTCCTCTCCGAATTCGTCCCTCGCCATTGGTGGGAGAACTTCCTGCACAACCAGACCGCCCTGCGGCTGAAGCTGCGGCTCTTTGCGCGCCACAACACGATCGTGGCCGACGTCCCGTACCACCTGCCCACTCGCCGCCAGCCGTAGAGCGCGCGGAGGCACCCATGCAAGCCCAGATCCTCACCCACCCCGCCGCCCAGGGCGAGCCGCCCGTCGAGGCGGCTGCCCGTCCCGACGCCGGAGCCGGGTCACGGCGAGATCGTGATCTCGGTCCTGGCCTGCGCCTGCTGCCGGACCGATCTGCAGCTGGTGCGCGGCGACCTGCCGGCGCGGCGCCTCCCGGTGATTCCCGGCCACCAGGTCGTGGGACAGGTGGTCGCCGTCGGCCCCGGCGTGGACGGTTGGGTGGAGGGCGACGTCGCCGGCGCGTTCTGGCTCGCGGAGTCCTGCGGGCGGTGCGGCTACTGCGAGAGTGGACGCGAGAACCTGTGCCCCAACGCGCGGTTCACCGGCTGGGACACCGACGGCGGCTACGCGGAGCAGATGGTGCTGCGGGCCGACTTTGCGGCGCGCCTGCCCACCGGCGATCCCGTCGCGCTGGCTCCGCTGCTCTGCGGCGGGGTGATCGGCTACCGGGCGCTCCGGCGGTCGGGCATCCGTCCGGGAGGCCGCCTGGGCCTGTACGGCTTCGGTGCGTCCGCCTCGCTCGCCATCCAGGTCGCGCGCCACTGGGACTGCGAGGTCTATGCGGTGAGCCGCTCAGCGGAGGACCGCCGCCGGGCCCTGGCCATGGGAGCCGTCTGGGCCGGCGACTCCGGCGAGCGCCCACCGGTGCCGCTCGACGCGGCGGTGACCTTCGCCCCGGTTGGATCCGTGGTGCTCGACGCACTGCGGGCGCTCGACCGTGGCGCAACGCGTGGCCATCAACGCCATTCACCTCGACGGCATCCCCGCCTTCGACTACGACGACCTGTGGTGGGAGCGGGGCATCGTGTCGGTCGCCAACGTCACCCGGGCCGACGCCCGCGAGTTCCTGCAGATCGCCGGCGAGATCGGGATCGCCACGAACCCGACGGCGTACCCGCTCGACCGGGCGTCAACGGCGCTCGCCGACCTCGAGTCCGGCCGGATCGGTGCCGGCGCCGCCGTCCTGCTCCCGGACCATCGCTGATCCCGCGACCACGGGCGACGCCCGCGCCGACCACGACCCTGCAGGCCGGGCGACACGGGCGTCGAGGATGGCGCCGAGGTCCGTCGCCGCTGCGGCGACGGCTGGTTGGTCAGACGCGCCCCTTCGGAACCGTGTGCCAATACGTCTTGTTGAAGACGATCTTGCCCAGGTGCCAGAGCCGATTCGGCGTCGGCGGCTTGGGTGGATGGTCGTAGTCGAACTGGAGCAGCGTTCCCTTGCCGTCGCCCACCTCGAAGAAGCACATCACCTTCCCGGTGTAGTCGGCCCTTCTTGCTCGTGCCGGCTCGCGGCCGGTGATGGCCGCGGCGATGCGCTCCGCCACGATGGGCGCCTCGAAGTGCGCGGTCGATCCGGCCTTCGAGAGCGGCAGATCGGTGGCGTCGCCCAGGGCGTGGACGTTGGGCTCGACCACCGACCTCGAGGGTGTGCTTGTCGGTCGGGAGCCAGCCGCCGGGCGCCGGCGCCAGCCCCGAGTCGATCAGGAACTGCGCGCCGCGGTGCGGCGGCACCAGGATCAGCAGGTCGTACGGCAGCTCCTCGCCCTCGAGGCTGATCACCTTCTTCGCCTCGCGGTCGATGGACTCGACGTTGAAGAAGGTGTGCAGCTCGATGCCCTTCTCGGCGAGGATGGGGGTGGCCATCTCGCTCACGCTCTCGATGGTGAACGCACGACCGATGGGCGAGCAGAAGTGGATCTCGCTCTTCTCGCGCAGCCCGCGCTCGCGGAGCTCCGACTCGATCAGGAACGAGACCTCCAGCGGTGCCGGCGGGCACTTGTAGGGCATGCCCGCGATCCCGATCACGATCTTCCCACCGGTGAACGCGTCGAGGGCGTCGCGCAGCGCTGCGCCGCCTCGGCGCCGTAGAAGTGATGCGCCTCCTCGGCGAGCCCGGGGACCAGCTCCGGAACGATGCGCGACCCGCTGGCCAGGACCAGCTGGTCGTACTCGACCCGCTCCCGCCGGCCAGCTCCACGAGCTGACCTTCAGTCGTCGATACGGGTTACCTCGCCCACCTCGAGGTGGACCCGCTTGTCGAGCAGCGCGCGCTCGGAACGGACCAGGCCCTCCGGCTTCTGGTTCCCCATGGCGATGTACATGAACCCGGGCTGGTAGACGTGCTCGCCCTCCGGTCGACCACGGTCATGTTGACCTCGCCGCGGTCGATCTGCCGGCCCAGCTCCCGGGCGAGCAGGTTCGCGATCAGCGTGCCGCCGACCCCGCCGCCGACAATCACGATGCGCTGCATGGGCGTGCGCCTCCTCAGCGCAGCTTCTCGACGACGATCTCGTCGTAGCCGTCGCGCGGTCGTGATGCCGACCAGGCGATGGCCCGGCCTTCTCGACCCACTTGGGGATATCGATCTTGCGACCCTGAGTCCGACGAGAGGACGGCGATGACGTCGCCCACGGCTCCCTCGCGGATCGCGCGGATCAGCTCCATCAGCGGGCCCGGGCAGTAGCTGCCGCGAGCGTCGATGGTGCGGGTGATGGAGACGCTCGAGATTCTCTCGAGCATGTCGGTCCGTCCTTTCGGGGTCAGATGAAGAGGGCCGGGGTTCCGTCGGCGATCATGGCCGAGCACGGTCGCCGCGCCCACCGGCTCGTCGATGCCCGTCGATCAGGTCCTCGCGCTTGAGGCCGAACATGTCCATGCTCATCTGGCAGGGCAGGAACTTCACGCCCATGGCCATGGCCATCTCGAGCAGCTCGCCGGGCTTGGCAACGCCGTACTGCTTGGCGAGCTTGCCCATCATCCAGGGGCCCATGCCCATGAAGTTCATGCGGATGAGCTTGAGGTGATCGATGCCGGGTCGATTCATGACCGACATCATCTTCTGCATCCAGTTCTCGCCGAAGGTCCGCTTCTCCGGCTTCACGAGGGCCATGAAGCCCCAGAAGGTGAAGAAGATGCGAGACCTCCATGCCCGACGCGGCGGCGGTCGAGGCCAGGATCGTGGTGGCCCAGGTCTTCTCCAGGTCACCGCTCTCGGCGATGAGGATGATCGAGTTCGTCTTCTTGGGAGCCTCTGCCTCGCTGGCAGGCTCGGTGGCGGTCGCGGCGATGAGCGACTCGTCGTCAGCAGCTCATCGACCGCGTCAGGCTTGGTCGTAACGGTCATTGGGTGGGTCCTTCACTTCTTGCGGAGGACGAAGCGGTAGACGCCGTCCTCGGCCGTCTGCTCGACGAGCTCGTTGCCGGTCGTCTTGGCTCCAGGCGGCGAAGTCCTTCGTCGAGCCCGGGTCGGTCGCCAGGACCTCCAGCAGCTGGCCCGAGGCGAGCCCCTTGATCGCCACGGCGGTCTTCACGATCGGCATCGGGCAGGAGAGGTCTCGCGCGTCTAGGTGCTGGGTGATCTCCAGGTCATGTCACGCGGATCCTTTCGCTCTCAGATGAAGACGACCTGGCCCTCGGAGGCGGCGAGCCAGAAGGCGGTGACGCCCTCCACGCCGTCCACGAGGGGATCGAGGTCGTCGGGAGTGAGATGCAGGAGGTCCATCGACAGCGAGCAGGCCTGGATGTCGACCTGGCCGATCTCCTTGGCCTGGGCCAGGGTCTCGCGCCAGCCTGCCTGTCCGGCTGCGGCCAGCGCCTCGACCGCGGCGCGACCCGCCTCACCAGCCTCCGGTGCAAGCGTGAGCGCCCGCTCCGCAGCGTTGAAGCGGAAGGCGTCGAGGGCCCAGTACTGGAGGAAGATGTGCACCGGCCGTCCGATGGCCGCCGCCCCGGCGACCAGCACGGCTGCCGCGGTGAGCTTGTCGTCGGTGCCGGAGAAGAGCGTGATGGCGAGAGGCTCGTCCATCGGTACAGATACCTCGTAGGGCCGCGTCAGCGGCCGTTTCCTTCGACGACACGCGGCCGTGCAGGGCGGTCGTTCGTGTCGAGCTGATACAGGTCGGCGAGCCGCTGCAAGCGTCGCTCGAGCACTCCGCGCATGAGACCGCAGGCGGCCACGATGGCGGTATCTGTGAGCCGATAGCGCACCTCGCGCCCCACCCGGTCGCCTTCGACGATCCCGGCGGTGCGCATCAGTGCAAGGTGCTGGCTCAGGTTGGGCTGTGCAATGCCCATCTCCGTGGCGAGCCGTCCGACCTCGTGCGGTCCTTCGGCCAGCCGATGGACGATTTCCAGGCGACGCGGGTTGGCGAGCGTCTTGAGGACCTCGGCCTGCAGTTCGTAGATCGCGTCCATGGCTCAACCATCGCATCTATTCGCAGGTGCGCATACGTGCTGAACGGCCGAGTTGGGCGGGCCGAGATGCCCCATCGATGGGTCCACTCGACCCGTGCCACTTCGGGCTCCGACCGCCACGCTGCGGACACCATCGCCGGCTGCGGCGCTGCCGGCCGGGGCGCCTCAGGTGCCCTGGGCGAGCAGCGCCCGCACCTGGCGGGTGATCTCGAGATCCTCGCGTGCCGCGACGACAAGGCTCCGGACCGTGGCGTCCGCCCCGGTCAGCTCACGGTCCTGCGGCTCGGTCGCGGCGTTTCGCTGCCCGTCGATCTGTACGCCCAGGAAGCCCAGCCCGGTCGTGGCGCGCGACCGGATCTCCGGTGCGTGCTCCCCCACCCCGCCGGTGAAGACGAGCACCTCGAGCCCATCCATGGCCGCGGCCATGGATGCGATGCCTGCGCGGAGCCGATGCAGGTAGACCTCCGCCGCGAGATGAGCCTCCTCGTCACCGGCGGCCTCGGCCGCCAGCACCGACCGCATGTCGGACGTTCCCGCCAGGCCCAGCAAGCCGGAGCGTCCCTCGAGTGTCGCGGCCAGCTCGGCCGGCGGGGTGCCGACGTGCTCCTGGAGCCAGAGGACCAGGCCGGGATCGACCGTGCCCGAACGGGTCGCCATGACCAGCCCCTCCAGCGGTGTGAAGCCCATGGTCGTCTCCACGGAGCGGCCCCCGGCCACGGCGGCGAGCGAGGCTCCCGCTCCGAGGTGGCAGGTGACGATCCGCAGCTCCTCCACCGGCCGCCCGAGCAGCTCGGCTGCGCGCCGCGATGCGTAGGCATGCGAGAGGCCATGGAAGCCAAACCGGCGCAGCGGCCAGCGGCGGCGCCACTCGCGGGGAATGGCGTACGTGGCGGCGGCCGCGGGCAGGGTGGCGTGAAATGCGGTGTCGAAGCAGGCGAACGCCGGGATGTGCGGCAGCACCTCCCCGACCGCGTCGAGCGCCGCGAGCGCCTTCGGCTGGTGCAGCGGCGCCAGGTCCGTGAGGGCACGCAGGCGCTCGACGACGCGGGGGTCGAGGCGCACCGCGTCCCGGAACTCCACGCCGCCATGGACGATGCGATGGCCCACGGCGTCGACCGCGCCGAGCGAGTCGATGGCCGCCGAGACGCGGTCCCGGGACGCCAGGCCGCCGGGTGCGGGCAGGTCCACGCTCCCCGCGACGCGGTCGTCCGCGTCGATCAGGCGCAGCTTCAGGCTGCTTGAGCCGGCGTTGACGACCAGGATCCGCATCGGTGCGCGCGCCACGCCGCTCAGTGCGGCCAGGTCCAGTCGCGGATCTCCGGCATGTCCTCGCCGTGCTCGCGGGTGTACTGCCGCGCTTCGAGCCGTCGGTCGCTCATCTCCTGGCGGATGTGCCCGGCCCGCGAGGCAAGCCCCGGGACACGGTCGATGACGTCCATCACCAGGTGGAAGCGGTCGAGGTCGTTGAGCATGACCATGTCGAACGGCGTGGTGGTGGTCCCCTCCTCCTTGAAGCCCCGCACGTGGATGTTGTCGTGGTTGGCCCGCCGGTAGGTGAGCCGATGGATCAGCCAGGGGTAGCCGTGGTGGGCGAAGATCACCGGCCGGTCCTTGGTGAAGAGCGCATCGAATTCCGCGTCGCTCATCCCGTGCGGATGCTCGCGCTCCGGCTGGAGCCGCATGAGGTCAACCACGTTCACGACGCGGACCGCCAGGTCGGGAAGGCGCTGGCGCAGCAGATCCGCGGCCGCGAGGGTCTCGAGGGTCGGGACGTCGCCGCAGCAGGCCAGCACCACGTCGGGCTCCCCGTCGTGGTCGGTGCTCGCGAAGTCCCAGATCCCCGCCCCCCGGGTGGCATGGATGATGGCCTTGTCCATCGGGAGCCAGTTCAGGGCGGGCTGCTTGCCGGCCACGATGACGTTGACGTAGTTCCGGCTGCGGAGGCAGTGGTCCGCGACGGAAAGCAGCGTGTTCGCGTCCGGGGGCAGGTAGACGCGGATCACCTCCGCCTTCTTGTTCACCACGTGGTCGATGAACCCCGGATCCTGGTGGGAGAAGCCGTTGTGGTCCTGCCGCCAGACGTGGCTCGAGAGCAGGTAGTTCAGCGAAGCGATGGGCCGCCGCCAGGGGATCTCGCGGGTCACCTTCAGCCACTTGGCGTGCTGGTTGAACATCGAGTCGATGATGTGGATGAACGCCTCGTAGCAGTTGAAGAGGCCATGGCGGCCGGTGAGGAGGTAGCCCTCCAGCCAGCCCTGGCAGAGGTGCTCGCTGAGCACCTCCATCACCCGCCCGTCGGGGGCCAGGTGGTCGTCGATCGGGATCATCTCCGCGTCCCAGGCCCGATCGGTCGTCTCGAAGACGGCGGAGAGACGGTTCGACGCGGTCTCATCGGGACCGAAGAGGCGGAATGAGTCGGGGTTGTCGCGGATCACGTCGCGCAGCAGGGTGCCCAGCACCCGGGTCGCCTCGGTGAACGTGGTGCCGGGCTTCGCAACCGGGACCGCGTAATCGCGGAAGTCCGGCAAGCGCAGGTCGACCAGCAGCTCGCCCCCGTTGGCGTGCGGGTTCGCGCTCATGCGGCGATGCCCCTTGGGCGGGAGGGCCGCCAGTGGCTCCGCGAGGGCGCCCCTCGCGTCGAACAGCTCCTCGGGCCGGTAGCTGCGCATCCATGACTCCAGCATGGCGAGATGCTCGGGGTTGGTGCGCACCTGGGTGAGAGGCACCTGGTGCGCGCGGAAGGTGCCCTCGACCGGGAGACCGTCCACGACCTTGGGTCCGGTCCAGCCCTTCGGCGTGCGCAGGACGATCATCGGCCAACGCGGACGATCGCCGGCGGTGCTCCCGGCATGCCCGCCGGTGCGCGCGGCCTTCTGGATGGTTGCGATCTCGTCGACGACCGTGTCGAGCGTCGCGGCCAGCTGCTGGTGCACGGTGGCCGGGTCATCGCCGGCGACGACGTGGACGCGATGGCCGTAGCCGGAGAGCAGCGAGACCAGCTCCTCGTCGGGGATGCGCGCCAGGACGGTCGGGTTGGCGATCTTGTAGCCGTTCAGATGCAGGATGGGCAGGACGGCACCATCCCGCGCCGGGTTCACGAACTTGTTCGCGTGCCAGCTGGCGGCGAGTGGCCCGGTCTCCGCCTCCCCGTCGCCGATCACGCAGCAGACCACCAGGTCCGGATTGTCGAATGCAGCCCCGTAGGCGTGGGCCAGCGAATAACCCAGCTCACCGCCCTCGTGGATGGATCCCGGCGTCTCGGGGGCCACGTGGCTGGGAATCCCGCCCGGGAAGCTGAACTGGCGGAACAGCCGGTGCAACCCCTCCTCGTCCCGGGTGATGGTCGAATAGCGCTCCGTGTAGGTCCCCTCCAGGTAGGCGTTCGCCACGAGGCCGGGACCTCCGTGGCCAGGACCGGTCACGTAGATGGCGTCGAGGTCCCAGTTGCGGATCACGCGGTTCATGTGCGCGTAGATCAGGTTCAGCCCCGGCGTGGTGCCCCAGTGCCCGAGCAGGCGCGGCTTGATGTGGTCGGGGGTCAGCGGCTCGCGGAGCAGCGGGTTGTCGAGCAGGTAGATCTGGCCGACCGACAGGTAGTTCGCCGCCCGCCAGTAGGCGTCGATGAGCTGCAGCTCGTCCGCGGAGAGTGGGCCGTTGGCCGAGGTGGCGGTCGTGGTCATGGATGCATTCTCCCCCATGACACCATGGCACGCCGGTGGGCCCGGCTCCCGTCCGCGCTAGGCGATGACCTTGCCGATGAGCGAGCCGATGCCGAACGTCACGGCCGCCGCGGCCAGGCCGAAGGCGACCTGACGCGCCCCGGAGCGCAACGCCGACTGACCCGTCACGATCGTGATCGCGGCACCGACCGCGAAGAGCGCGACGCCGGCCAGCGTCGCGGAGACGGCGATCCCCGCGGTTCCGTGCAGGAAGAGGAATGGCAGGAGGGGGACCAGGGCACCCAGGCTGAAGAGCACGAACGATGTGCCTGCGGCGACCCACGCGGACCCGCCCAGCTCATCGGGGTCGATGCCCAGCTCCTCGCGAGAGAGCGTGTCGAGGGCGGATGCCCGGTCGCCGGTCATGATCCGGTGGGCAAGCTGGCGGGCCGCATCGGGCTCCAGGCCTTTCGCCTCGTAGATGAGGCGCAGCTCCTCTTCTTCCTCCTCGGGAATCTCCGCGATCTCGTTTGCCTCGATCCGGATCTGGTTGGCGTACAGCTCGCGGGCGCTCTGGACGCTCAGCCACTCCCCCAGCGCCATGGACAGCGCTCCGGCCAGCAGGCCGGCAAAGCCGGCAATCAGGATGGCCTTGCCGGAGCTGTCCGCTCCGGCGACGCCCATCACCAGGCTGAAGTTGCTCACCAGCCCGTCGTTGGCTCCCAGCACTGCGGCGCGCAACGCGTTGCCGCCGATAGCCCGGTGGCGACCCTCGAAGCGGGCCAGTGAACCGCCCTCCATGCCGCGGGAGACCTCTCGCAGGATGCGCGCATGCGAGCGCTCGTCGCCGGGAAGGCTGGTGCCGGCGGCCTCAGGCTGGTCGTCGTACATCCCGCGCGAGGCGGCTTCCTGGCTGGCCATGGTGGATGCCACCAGGCCCGGCCCGAAGCGTCGGGCGATCTCTGCCAGCACCCGCGCCCGCCACGATGGCGCGACCTCGACGGAACCCACCGCGTTCAGGATCTGCTCACGCCACAGCGCGCCGTGCCGCTCCTCGGTCTCGGCGAGCCGGCTGTACAGCTCGCGCAGCCGCTCGTCGTCGCAACCGGCGGCCATGCCCCGGTACACGGCAGCACCGTCGACCTCCCCCTGGAGGTTGGCGCGCCATCGCGCAAGGTCGGACGAGCTAGCCCCGTTCATGCGCGCTCAGCGTAGTCCGGCGAGCTCCTGGAGGCTATGCCAGTTCGCCTGGGATCAACGAAGCTCCTCGCCGTCGACCAGCGCGCGCACGAGGTCCATGGTGGACAGGACACCCGTGGGACGGCCGGCGGTCTCGACGACCAGGCGATGCACGTGGTGGCGCTCCATGATGGCCGCCGCCTCCGCGATGGGAGCATCGGCCTCGATCGTGAGCGCGGGGGATGTCATCAGGTGGCGAACCGCGAGGCCCGGCCAGCGTGCCCAGTGATCATCGACCACGTGGGCTCGCAGGAGATCGGTCTGGCTGATGACGCCGACCAGACGACCGGCCGCGTCGACCACCGGCAGCCCGGTGACGCCCCGCTGCTGCATCAGCTTCTCGGCCTCGGCGAGCGAGGCGCCGTCGAAGACCGTCACGGGTTCGATCGACATGAGATCGGCCACGCGAAGAGCGCCCAGCTGCACGTTCATTACCTCGTCTCCACCAGTTCGCGGGCCGCAGTGGTATCCGGGCCCTGCCCGCGGGTCAGTGCCCCGGTGACATCGATCACACCGTCGTATGAGGCGATCGCCTCCGAGCCGTCCATGATGGCCGGGATGCCCGGATACGGCGGGGCGTGCTCGGCTGGGTCGGTGGACCCGGACTGAACGTTCATGACGCTTCCGAGCGTGGGGCGCACGGCCGCGAGATCGGGAGGGGCACGCGGCACGTTCATCCGTGCCGATCGGCCCAAGGTGCGAGGGACCGTGGGCCGCACGGCTGGCGTTCGCACGCCACCAAGCCCCCGGCCTTGGCTCTGCCCGAAGTCATGTCATTGGCGCGCCCGGCAGGAATCGAACCCGCGACCTGATGGTCCGAAGCCATCCGCTCTGTCCGCTGAGCTACGGGCGCGCGTTTCACGCTCAAAGAGAGCGGAAAACCAGATTCGGCATTGACTACAGCGCTATGAGCGGAAAATTCGACGCGTCTTCGGAAACCCGTCAGAGCCGTCTCAGGATGCAGTCAGCCCCCTCCAGTCCGGTCATGGTACCCCGCGGCGACCTCGGCGCCAACGTGGCGAGCTTCGCGCGGCATCTGCGCGCCGAGAACCTCTCACTCGCCACCCAGCGCACCTATCTCGCCTCGCTCGGCAGGCTGGCTGAATTCCTCGAGGCGCGTGGCATGCCGACCGATGTGGCCGCCATTCGCCGCGAACACCTCGAATCGTTCATGGAGGACCAGCTGGCGCACTGGACGCGGGCCACCGCGGCCAATCGCTCGGGGATCCGCCCGTTCTTTGTGTGGCTGGTCGACGAGGCTGAGCTGGGCGACAACCCCATGGCCCGCATGCACAAGCCGAAGGTGCCCGAGCACGCGCCACCGATCCTGACCGATGACGAGCTGCGCCGCATCCTGGCCGCCTGCGAGGGGCCGACCTTCGCCGATCGCCGGGATGCCGCATTGGTGCGCACCTTCCTCGCCACCGGCGCCCGCCTGTCGGAGGTCGCCAACCTGCGCTGGACGCCAGCGGACCCCGCGACCAATGACCTCGACCTCGACGCCGGGCTGATGCGGGTCATGGGCAAGGGTCGGCGCGAGCGGATCGTCCACCTCGGCGCCAAGGCCGTGCGCGCGCTCGACCGCTACCTGCGCCTCCGCGCTCGCCACCCGCGCGCTGAAGCGCCCTGGCTGTGGCTGGGCGAGAAGGGCCGGATGACCGACTCCGGGATCGCCCAGGTCCTCCGGCGGCGGGGTGCCGCCGCGAGGGTCCCACAGCTCCACGCCCACCTGTTCCGCCACACCTATGCCCACGAGGCGCTATCGAGCGGCATGCAGGAGGGCGAGGTCATGGCCCTCGCGGGCTGGCGCAGCCGCGAGATGCTGTCGCGCTACGCGAAGAGCGCCGAGCGGGAGCGCGCCATCGCGGCCGCCAGGCGGCTCGGCATCGGCGACCGACTGTAGCCCGAAGTCGGGCGCAATCGGCCTTCGGATGATCGTTACCCGCACGGCTGGCCTTCGGCGGCGCGCAGCCGCCCCTGACAGACGGTGGTCGATCTGCCCGGCAGCTCCTGCGCCGGGTCAGTCTCGCCCGCGAGGTCAAACGACTCTTGACAGTCTGGCTCTTGCCATCTCAGGGTTACCGGTAGATGCCCGTACCGAGGCATCTGCCTCGCGGCAGGGAGCCGAGTCACTGACAGCTGGGTGCGCCGGACAACTCGGGTGCGGGCAACAGGGAGGGAGTCGCATGATGATTCGGAGACTGCGTATCTTCGCGTTCGCACTACTTCTCGGAGGGGTGTCCATAGCGCAGGCTGCACCTGTGAACGGTGCAGCCGATTCATTGGTGTGGTTCCAAGGGTCGCGTGCGCCGCTGGAGAACAGCCGGCTTTCCTGGGTCCTCGGCGAGCGCATTCCGAATGGATGTCATTTCCATGCAACGGACGTGTCTCTCGGGCCATCTTCTGACGGGTGGGAGGTTCGCGACGTTGCGATAGACCAACTCCACTGCAAGAAGCTCGTTGAGGAGGGCGTGCCGTCTCAACCAGACACCTCCCCCCAAGAGCTTACTCTCGCAACCTTTAGCCTCGACGCTCTCGGGTCAGCCGCTCCGGACTCGATCTCGCATACAAGTCGGTACTATCAGAAGAACTGGTGGGAAGACGTTATTGGAAAGACCCTGAACGGCGACACCACCCGCATTACCTGGGAATGGGACGGCAGCTGTGCGCTGAGCGGCTCGACTCAGCAGCTAGTTGAGTACTTCGGCCTATCGGGCTGGTCGCTTGAGGCGCACAACATCTACCACTCGCTCAGCTGTACCTACTACTACGGCAACACAACTGCGACCTTCAAGAACAGCCTGTTCTGCTGGCCGACCACGACGTGGACGTACTATTACTACAACCGCGTATACGGGCGGGGCAATGGGACCGTGACCCTGAGCTATGACTCGAACACGGTGGACAGTTGTGCTCCCGTCTGGGAACACAGGACGTATGGAACATGGTCGCCATGACTATCTCGCGCTCAGGATTCTGGACACTGGGAGCGCTCCTCGGAGCGTCGGCTGCTTTGCTCTTCTTCTTAGTTGGAGTTCTCGGAGTGGCAGTGGCGGGCGTAGTCGTGGTGGGCGTGCTCGTATCGCGCCACCGCGTGGTCATTGGAACGGGCCTCTTGACGGGGATAGGCGGCCTCAGCCTCATTCTCCTCGCCATCCATCCGCCCGCGTGTAGCACGTGTAGCGAGCCGTATCTCGGCGGATGGCTGGTCGGTGCCGCAGTCCTGCTCGTGGCAGGTCTCGCGAGCACAGCGGCAAACATGCGACGGAGGTCATCGACCGCGTAGGCCCCGCTCGGCAAGGCGTCGCACCACTCATGCCCGGCAGAAGGCAGCCCGCCGTCGGCGGGCTGCCCTTCATCGGCTGGCCGAATGGATTTCATCCACGCCGATGAGACTTGCAGTTGGCTGGTGGGCGTCGGGGACGACCCCCGCGTCATGCATGCTCTCGACCGGGGTAATAAACACTCGGGGAACGAAGGACGCCCGCCTCTACGAGGAGAGCCTGTCGGGCCGCGTGCAAGATGGCGGGGCCCGTTCGCGCACCTCGATCACGAGGCCACACTTGGCACATGACGATCGCGGCGCCTCGTTGACGCCGGCGGCGACAAGGGGCTCGCAAGCAGGCCCACCACGGCAAGGTCCGGATAGCCCCCTGGCGACAACGCGCCGGAGCACCAACAGAGAATCCGCTGCCTGGTAAGGAGGACGAGATCCGCGAGTTCCGGACGTCGCCCAGACGCCTGCCGCCCATCCCCGACGAGCCGTCGTCGGTGCTGCGCCTCGTCGAAAAGCTAGGGCGGCAGGTGCCGGCCTGCTCCGGCACTAGGTGTCGTTCTCGTCGACCTTGTTGACGAGGACCGATAGCGGCGTCCGGCCGTCGAGCCCGGCGTGGGGACGCCTGCGATTGTAGGCGTCGACCCAGCCGGGCAGGGTCGCCAGGCGCTCGTCGTTCGAGCGGAACAGGCGGGCGTACGCCCACTCCCGCTGGATCGTCCCGATGAAGCGCTCGGCCTTGCCGTTGGTCTGGGGACGCCGGGGCCGGGTCCGGACATGGCGGATGCCGAGATCGGCGAACAGGGCGGCGAGGCGGGTTGAGTGGGTGTACGTCCAGGCGTTGTCGGTCATCACCCGCTCGACCCGGACGCCCTGCCCGGCGAAGAACGCGACGGCCTCCTCGATGAAGCTGACCGTGCTCGCGGCCTGCTCATCCGGCCGCACCGCGACGTACGCCACCCGGGTCGCGTCGTCGATCGCGACGTGGAGGTAGTCGTATCCCGCCCCGACGTGCTTGCGGGCGTCCTCGCCGAGCATCCGGTGGCCGCCGCCGGGCGGCACCCGCCCGAGCCGCTTGACGTCGACGTGGATCAGCTCGCCGGGACGCTCCCGGACGTAGCGGACCGGGACGCCGGTCAGCCGATCGGCATGCGCCAGGCGGCTCACGCCGTGGCGGCGGAGGACGCCGTACACCGTCGAGCGGGAATGGCCGAGGAGCGGACCGAGACGGTGGGGCCCGACCCGCAGCCGTCTCCGGGCGACCAGGATCCGGCGGACCTCGCGCTCGGGCAACGCCCGAGGCCGGTGGAGCGGGCGCGCGGAGCGGTCCTCGAGACCGGCGTCGCCCTCGGCTCGGTACCGCCGCAGCCACTTGTACGCGGTCGCCCGGCTGACCCCGAGCTGCTCGGCGGCGGTCGCGGCCGGCCAGCCCTCGAGCAGGACCCGATCGACCAGGAGCCGTCGGCCGAACGGCGTCAGCTTGGCCGTACGATGGAGCATGAGAGCCCTCCGTCGGAATGGAGCTTCGACAACCCCATACCGAGCACGAGGGCTCTCAACTTGTCAACAACGTGAGCGGGAACGACAACTAGGGCGAGGACCAAGGTGACACCGCCTTCGTCCGGCTGCTGGCTTCGGCCTGCATGGTCCGCTCGGGTACGCACAGGGCAGCCGACATCCTGGCCGCCTGCGCGGAAGCCATGCGCTTTCACGCGCCCTCCTTGACCGCACAGGCGCATATCTATAGAGATGTCGGGGTTCAGCAAGCGGGCGGTTGAGCACGCCAGATTGACGCGCCCCTGTGCGAGCCACGGTCGCGGCTCTCGCACACGGACATGACGGGGACACGTTCCGGAGCGCGACAGGGCTTCTAGGCGTGCGAGCGGGCGCAGGCTTCCCAGTGGGTTCAGGGTAAGGACGAGGATGGACTCGCTAGCGGCCGCGCCAGCCAGCGGCGCTCAGGGCCCGATCGTCGAAGGCGCCCTCGGCGCCGTCATCGAGCAAGGGCGGAACCGAAAGGACCGGCAGCGGGCCGGGCACGGCGATGGTCGGCATGGTGAGCACGCTCGCCTCTTCTCCATCCGGCGAGCGCCAGGGGGTGCCGAACGGGTCGTCCAGCAGGTCAGCGCCGACCGCCACCCAGCACGGGATGTGGGACTCCCCGTACCACGCAGGGCTGCGCTGGGCAGCGGCGCGCAGCGAGACGAGCAACGCGACGGCGCGGCGCCGGCTGTCGAGGATGAAGCCCAGGTTGCTGCCGGCCGGATGGACGTGGATGAAGTTGTAGCGGCGCAGCTTATCGAGCAGGATCTCGTGGCGTTCGCTGCCCAGGTCGCGCTCGATGATCAGCAGGGTGCCGACCTCGCCGCGGCGGACGATGGCGATGGCATCCGGCCGCAGCGCACCGTCGTAGCGCAGGGCCGCGGCGTGTTCGGGCACCCAGCCCGCCAGCCCGATCTCCTCGGTCAGCGGTGAGGCGCGCAGGAAGGCGGCCAGCAGATCATGGGTGGCCAGCTGATGAATGACCGGCGAGGGCGCCTGGAGCTGGCCGGTTACTGGCTCCGGAGGGTGGTGCTCCCAGAGCAGGTACTCGACGTCCTTGCGGGCCGCCTTGGTCAGGGCGTAGGCGTAGCGGCCGCGGGGACGCTGGCGGTTCGCCGCCCAGAAGCCGCGCAGGATGCCGTACTCGACCAGGCGCGCCAGTCGGCGCTGGGCGACGCGCAGGTTGCCGTAGGCGAGGACGGCGGCCAGCTCGGCATTGACCACGTCGCCGGCCCACAGCCAGGTGATCAGCCGCTGATCACGGACGGGCAACGCCGTCCAGGCCAGCATGCCTGGCGGACCCATCGCCCTCGGACGGCGGGAACCGCCATGGCGAGCTGTGACGCTCATCCCCTGCCGCGACGACGACGTTTGCGCCGCCCACGCGCCAGCACGCTGCGCCGTGCGAGCCTGGCGAAGTAGGCCGCCCGGGCATGGGCCGCCCGCCGCCGACGTTCGTCAGCCGGCAAGCTGCCATCCGGATCGACCTGCCGCTCGAAGCTCGCCATGAACGAAGCGCGAGCCTTCTCGGTCAAGCGCCGGGAATCGTGGGTGGCATGCAGTAGGTGGGCACCCATGCGGCCTCGCAGTGCCCGCTCCGATCGGCTGGAGCCGCTCCCGCGCCGTCCCATCACCGCCTCCTGCGACGGTGCCCAGCCCCCGACCCCGTACCGAAGTCAGCCGGGACGACCGTCGGACCCAGCCACAGCACAGGATCACCGCCCCCAGTGACGATGACCGGCTCCTGGGCAGCCTGGCGCAGGATGCGATGCAGCTGCCGCCGGAAGACGGTGAGGCTCGTTCGCGCACCCTGGTCTCGCCGCCTTACCGGGCGGATGAGGACCGGCGCCTGGTGGACGCCCGCCGCGACAAGCTGCTCGCCAGCGGACGCACGCACACAGAGTTCGGTCAGCTCATCGCGAAGACGGGCCGGAGTAACGCGTATCGGCATGCGAACAACGTATCGAGGGTGCCGGGGCGAAACAAGGGAATGTGTGTACGTCTAGGTGTACGTCTGAAGTGGCGCAGGAGGAGAGCTAACGTCACGGCGTGTGTAAACGCCGCTGCGCTCCTCGTCCTCTCGCGGGCATGAGAAAGCGGCGTACCCTCCGAAGGTCTTCAGGCTACAGAAGGAGCACGCCGCGATGGAAACGTACCATGCCCTGACCTCGTTCGCGCCGTCTCAGCCGCCGGACCAGCAGATGGGCGAGCACGCGATCGCGCCGGCGACTACATCAAAGCCGTCCGAGGAGCCCGAGCCGACGCATCCAGACGAGCAGCCAGCCGCGGTCGTCAACACGACCATCGAGGAGCTGGCCCGGGAGGGCGCACGGCGCATGCTCGAACGGGCACTCGCCGCCGAGGTCGACGAGTTCCTCGGCCGATCTCGCTACCAGCGCCGCCTGCTCGCCGAGCACGGCTACCGCAATGGGTACGGTCGCCCGCGAGCGGTGGCGATCGGGACTTGGCCGGTTGAGGTGCGCGCACCGCGGGTGCGCGACCTGCCCGAGGACGGGGAGTCGTTCCACAGCTCGATCCTGCCGCGGCGCCGCATGCTCTCGGCCGAGACCCAACGACTCTTCGCGCGGCTCTACCTCGAGGGGTTGAGTTCCGGCGACTTCGAGCCCGCCTTCCGCGAGCTGCTCGGCGAGTCTGCACCGCTGTCAGGCTCGACCATCCTGCGCCTCAAGGACGAGTGGGCGACTGAATACGCCGCCTGGCGCGTGCGCCCGCTCGGCTACCGCGAGAGCGCCGCCAGTTGGGCCGGCGTGCTGCGCGACCTCCGGGATCGCGGCCTGGCCGCACCGCTGCTCGCCTGCGGCGACGGAGCGCTCGGGCTGTGGGCCGCCCTCGACGAAGTCTTCCCGACCACCCGCCACCAGCGCTGCTGGAACCATCGCGTTCTCAACGTGCTGGATAAGGTCCCAAAACGACTGTGGCCCGAGACCCGGCGCCGGCTGCGTGAGGCGTGGAGCTCGGAGAGCCGCGCCGAGTGCGAGCTGCGTCGCGACGCCCTCGTGCGCTGGCTGGAGGCCCACGGCCAGACGAGCGCGGCCGAGACGGTGCTGCGCGACTGGGACGACTTCGTGACCTTCTACGACTTTCCGGCCGAGCACTGGATCCACCTGCGCACCAGCAACCCGATCGAGTCGGTGTTCGCCGGGGTGCGCCTCCGGACCGACGTCGCCAAGCGCATGCGCCGCCGCGAGAACGCCCTCTACCTGGTGTTCAAGGTCGCCCAGCGCCTCGAGCACTCCTGGCGACCCTTGAACGGCGGGCTGACGGTCATGACCCTGCTGCTCGGCGGCGCCCGCTTCGTCGACGGCGTGTACGTGCCGCAGTCGGCACAGGTGTCGGCGGCCTGATGTGGCAAGCCGTTGTTCACGCACTGCGCGTTGTCCGGTCTGGAAGCGCCGACCAGCGGGCGCGCCGTGACTAACTGGGCGATCGAGGGCCCGTTGCTCGAGACCGCCGACGAAGGCCAGGGCGAATGGGCCGAATGGCTCTTGATCCAATCAGTCCCTGAAGCGACCGTGTCGACGACGCCTACTTGACCGGCTCATGCCAGCCGCAGGCCGTCAGGTGCGGGGGAGATCTTCAATGGTCGAGCGTTCTTGGCTGCGAAGGAGCGCGGCGGCGGCGGCGGCGTTCCTGCTCGCTGCGTCCATGTCGCAGGTGACGGCGCTGCCCGCAAACGCCGCGTCGGGCGGCGTTTCGCTGTCGGTCCCGCTGGTCCACCAGACCCAGAACCAGTGGTGCTGGGCAGCTTCGACGCAGTCTGTCGTGCAGTACCTGTTCGGCATCACATACACGCAATGTCAGCAGGCCAACGATCGGTTCAACCGATCCGACTGCTGCCAGTACCCGAGCTCTGGCAACTGCAACCAACCGTCGGCGCTGGCCGACGTCGGAAACTACCTCCACGCCAAGAAGGCCATCGATTCGACCCACGAGTGGTGGTCTCTGAGTTGGTCACAGACGACCGGTGAGATCGGGACTCAGCGTCGACCATTCTTGATTCGGGTCGGCTGGAGTTCTGGAGGTGGCCATATCTTCGTCGGCCGCGGCTACTACTGGCACGATGGCGGCACCGACCAGTTCTCGGTGATGGATCCCTGGCCCAACCCGGCAACGTACGTGTGGTACTCGTGGAGCTACTTCAAGAACAACTCAACGTTCACGTGGACCAACACCCTCTGGAAGATTCACCAATGAGTGCGCGATTCTCGACGCCAGCCGTTGTGGCGCTGCTGGTGCTGCCGTTTCTTATGGGTGCCGGCGGCGACGATCGAACGAATGAGATCGGCAAGGTCGCCGTGGCCTACGCCCAAGGATTTGACGCATTGCTTCAGGCGGATCCCGCCGAGGGCGACCGCCTTGGGGTCACTGCTGAAGACCTCCCGTTGCTGCGACCCGTGACCATCCTGCCTCTGCATGCACTCGACTCCCAATTCCGACAGGAGGAAGATGGTCGAACCGTCGACATGGCCACGGTCACCACTGACCTGTGGTGGGTGATCCTTGGCATCGATTCCGCCCCCAAGATCGTCGTGACGGTCCAGTGGCCCTCCACTGTGAATCGACCGGAGGCAGTCGCCCTGAACCAGATACCGGCGCAGCTGCTGTCAGATGCGTTGAACGAGGTCGGCGATCCCGATGCCAGGATCGTCTACATCCCGGAGGACGCCACGATTGTGCTGGGCTCGGCGAGAGGTGTCTCGGTTGCGATGCCTGTTGCGGACGAGGCGTTTCGCGCGGCACTTGAGCTTCCTGATCGTCCGGTTCCCGTCGGGGAATACACCTCGGCGCTCAGGACGCGGCTGAGTCGACTCGCAGCGGCTTGGGCGATGGGCGATCGTGACGCCGGACTCGCTGGGGCTGGCCCAACGCCCGAGGTGTCTCCGCACGGAGGCTTTCCTCTGCCGGCGGTGCTTGGTGCGGCCGCGGTCGCGGTATTCATGGGCGCGCTGGCTGTGTCCCGGCGACGGCTAGCTTGAGGGCGGAGCGACCCGCGAGCATTAGGGCCGAAGGTTGAGGTTCTTGACCGTGAGCCGCACGATAGTGGCCTCTGGGCTCGCCCTGCTCCTGAGTGGATGCTGGATCGGTGAGGGCGGCATGCCTCTGCCCAGGCAGCACGCTGGAGAGACGTATCCTGGAGATCGCCGAGAGATCAGCGGCGTGCTAGAGGTCTCGGATTTCGGGTGCCTGAATATCGCGCTCGATGGCGAGACCTATCTGGTCATCTGGCCCGCCGGCTCGGACTACGCGGACCTGGGCGACAGGCCGCAGGGTGTTCTGCTGCCCGGCGGGCAGGTAATCTCCGAGGGAGACCCGCTGGTCGGTACCGGAGCGTTAACGCCGACGGAACCTCTGCTCGCCAACCGGGACAGCTCGTTGGCCTATGCGATCCGCGGTTGCGCGCCTAACGCCTCTGAGGTGATCGTCATCGACACGGCCGACCGAGGTTCCTGAGGTCCGGGGTCTCCATCGATCCCGACTGTTGGGCACAGCAGTGCTCGCCTGACTTCGGTGGTTTGGCTGCAGGCCCTTCGGCGACGACTGTCGCCTTCGCGCTGAGGCGATCGTGACGATGGATGCCGGTCAGATGGCCGCAGCCACGGTCGACGGATCGCAGCCATATCGTCGGCGAGCTGCGTTTCGGACCCCAACTCGCCGATGGGCAGCGTTTGCCTAGGAAGCGGGACAGTGTCGCCAAGCGTCCAGTCGCGCGGTTTGGACGGCGGCCCTGGTTCTCAGTTGGTGGCTGCTGTCACCGCTGTTGAGAAGGCCGGAATCGACAGCGAACCGTCGAGTGGTGTCTGGACCGCTCCACTCTGGCTCATCGGCACCGCTCTCCGCTCGGCTGGGACCCAGGAAGAACACGATCAGCTTGGGCGCGCCGTCCACAAGGAATGTGAAGCAATCTGCCATACCGCCGAGCGCGCTGAGCCGATGTCCACGACGGTGGCGACAACCACCACGCTTGAGCCACGCGTGCGGTTGCTGATCGTGGGCGCGGGAGCATCCAAGAGGCGGTGCTCGTATCGGCGACCGCCCAGGAACTCGTCGACCTCGACCGCCAGGGCGCGCTCCAGCATGCGTCGGGCCCCCTCCCGGGCCAGCTCCTCGATGGTGGTGTTGACCACCGCGGCTCGCTGCTCGTCGGGCTCGACCGGCTCGGTCTCCGGTGCCGGCGCAGCGGCGTCGACCGGGGCGATCAAGCGTTGGCCGGCGGCCGGCAGGCAGTTCGCCTTTACCCTCGATGGGCTCAGAGCCGGCCATTACACACGGACATCCCTGGTCTGAGGCGACACGGGCAGCACCGGAGACGCTGGACGCCGATTGGATTCCGAACGAAAGTGCGCTTGCTAGGAACCTAAGTACGTGGAGAACATCGTGTCGGACCAGCCATCGCTGGTGGGGCGTTCAATCTTGGGCGACGGCGGTGCCTTTGCCGACCTTGTCGAGCCTCACCTCGCTCAGGCCTGGTCAATCGCGCGACTCATTTCTGCTGGCCGATGCGATCCAGCGGATGCAGTCCAGGATGCTCTGTTGTCCACTTGGCGGGACCTGCCAAAGCTCCGCGAGCCGGATGCCTTCCGAGCGTGGTTCTTTCGCCATGTGTCTCGGGCCGCAGTGAAGGCCACGAGGGGAAAACGAGCGAGGGCACCAATCGAGGACGCTTGGATACACATGGCCGATGTCGATCTCGACAGAATCGTAGCCCACAGCACTCTACGGAGAGCTCTCTCTGCCCTGAGCACTAAGGACCGAGCCGTCATCGTTGCTCGCTACTACCTCGGGCTTACCCAGGCGGCGTCGGGGCATCTGCTGTCCATACCTGAAGGAACCGTCAAGTCACGACTCTCGAGCGCAATGCAGCGGCTGAGGGCAGCCTACGACGCAGAGGAGCGGAGATGACAGAGCGATTTGAGGATCTTGTCGAGCACGTACTGCACGATGTCGACCAACCAGACGATGCCGCCCTCGAATCACTTCGGCAGTTTGCGGCCAATTTGCCGGATCGGGAGCGTACGCGGAGGAGAAGGTTCGCTGTCACGGCGTTTGTGACGGTGGCCATATTGATCATGGCCTTAGCGGTTGGGCGAGATTCTCTTCTGGGACTTCTCGGACCGGGGCAGCCGCACGGAGGGAGCGCTGGGTACCCAATCGACTCTGCCGACCCTCGCTTCAGCGAATGCTACGGCGATACTCAACCCGTCCTGGCTGCATTCTCAATGTCTTCCGGCGTTGGCTTCGCCGCGCACTTTCCGAATGCGCGGCTCAGTCTTCCGGACGCTGGTCAGCCAACGTTCGTGGTTGTGTTCCAAGACACATGGCAGGGGCCGATCCAGCCTCAGCTCGGATTCCACCCGCCGTCCACAATCATGCCGGCCAACGGCCAGGAGCGGGATCTCTGCGTCTGGCTGGGGGCTCCGGTTTCCGGCGAGGCCTACGTCTTCACCGGAGTCGATATCTCTGGGATGGTGCCGTAGCTATGGTCGGTAAGAATCGAGCGGGACGTCTGTGAAGTACCACTCCTCCCCGTTCGGATCAACAACACAGACCACGTTCACCATGGGAGGTGCAGTGGCGCCGGGAGCGACCAGGAGGGGCACACCGTCTCGCGGTCCAGAGAATGCCACAACTCGCACCGGCCCTTTCATCTCCGTAATCAGGGGCGGGCGAGGGAAGTCGGGGAAGTGGTCATAAATGGCAGCCGCGGAGTTCTCGGGCGGTACTTGCGAGCCGAGCCCTTGCCGTACCTTGGCACCCTGGGCTGGCTGACGGGACAGCGGATAACTCGGCGCGAAATGGTCGCCGCTTCACGAGGGCGAGCACACCGCAGTCGGGTTTCTGGTCCGAAGCCACCCGCTCTGTCCGCTGAGCTACGGGCGCGCGTTTCACGCTCAAAGAGAGCGGAAAACCAGATTCGGCATTGACTACAGCGCTATGAGCGGAAAATTCGACGCGTCTTCGGAAACCCGTCAGAGCCGTCTCAGGATGCAGTCAGCCCCCTCCAGTCCGGTCATGGTACCCCGCGGCGACCTCGGCGCCAACGTGGCGAGCTTCGCGCGGCATCTGCGCGCCGAGAACCTCTCACTCGCCACCCAGCGCACCTATCTCGCCTCGCTCGGCAGGCTGGCTGAATTCCTCGAGGCGCGTGGCATGCCGACCGATGTGGCCGCCATTCGCCGCGAACACCTCGAATCGTTCATGGAGGACCAGCTGGCGCACTGGACGCGGGCCACCGCGGCCAATCGCTCGGGGATCCGCCCGTTCTTTGTGTGGCTGGTCGACGAGGCTGAGCTGGGCGACAACCCCATGGCCCGCATGCACAAGCCGAAGGTGCCCGAGCACGCGCCACCGATCCTGACCGATGACGAGCTGCGCCGCATCCTGGCCGCCTGCGAGGGACCGCTCGCCTCATGTGACAGGGCAGTCAGCCGTGGGCCCAACCAGGGCATTCTGGCCGAGCCAGGGCAGTGAGGTCTCTCAGGTGGGCTGCGGCGTTTGCGGTTGGTTTACGAGAGGTCCAGGGCATGTGTAGACGCTACGCCGCCACGGATGCAAAAAGCAATGGAAAGTGTGTACGTCTTGGTGCACGTCAGGCTGACGCGGAGGAGGAGCTAGCGTCGCGAGGACCCGACGTTCGACGACGCGCCTTCGGGCTTCAGCGGCGGAATCGCGTTTTCGCTGCTGCTACTCGAGGCCGACCGCTAACAGGTTCTCCGCTCCTCACGCGACGTGGTGGAATTTGGGTGCGGGCTTTGCTCTCCATCACCTGCCAGGCCCGCCACCCTGGCATGTTTGGTCGGCGGGTATCCGGCATCGGCCAGGGCCCCGCTACGACGCTGGCGGGTAGCCCACGCCCTTCACCTCGCAGATGTCCGGCACGCCACTGATGATGTCGGAGAAGACGTCTCCCTCCCGGAGCACGACCGTTCCGTCCGGAGCCACCACCTCGGCCCTGTCGTTCAGAAGTCGCGCGGAGAAGCCGCGCGGCCACACGAGGTCGATGGGTTGGCCGGTGGTCTGGAGGATGAAGACCACGGCCTCTCCGTGGCGGACGACCTTTGAGGGCTGAACCGTGTTCCCCGGGCAGGCCCAGTGCACCGGAATGACGGCCTCCGGCGCCGCGGTGGGCAGGGTCAGAGCAGTGGCGCCGGACGGGAGTGGCGCGGGGGACCGGGCAGGGGCAGGCTGCGGGGTGGGTGACGCAGTGCTACATGCAGCGAGGTTGGTGGCGATCAGCGTCGCACATGCGGCGATGCGTAGCTGTCGTAGGGTCATCATTCCGCTGGATTCCTTTCGGCCCGCGCCAGGCAGGGACTCACGCGGCATTCTCGAAACTCCAGAGGCGATCACTAATGGTAGATGTCCCAACCTGACCATTGGAGCAGCGCATCGTTGACTCGCGCCCACCACCTGTCGGCCTCTCCACCACCGCTTTGGCCAGCGCTGTACGTCGCAGTCGCATAGAGCTGGTATCCAGACGGGAGGACACTCTCGCGGTAATACAGGGGGGACCCGCTGTCACCGCCTTGAGTCACAAGGTTATGTACGTTTGCCCCGTTTAGCTGGTAGCCATTCACGTAGTAGCTGCCGTAGGCCGCGTACACCGTCCCTGAGCGGACGGCGTTGGAGTGGCCCAAGGATCCGTAGACGAGCGCGCCGGTTGACGGAATCCGCTTGCCGTAGATCAACGTCGAGCCTTCGCCAAAGATGTACCTAGATGCATCGGTGTCAGGGAGTTGGACGCGCTCCATGTCGATGTGCGTGCCTGGATAGAGTTGCGATTGCAGCGAGCCAAGCAGGTGAACGTGCGGATAGGGCTGATACCAAGCAGAGGCACTCCCGCAATGGCCCGCAGTAACGAACTGCTTATCGGAACCGTTGACGACCACGAAACCGAAGGTGCATCCCTCGACCGTCGTTCCTGCCCAGACCCCTCCCCTCTCGGGCTGGCAGAGCCCATCGCGGGAAGAGCATGAGCCCGGCACGAGTGGACCTGAGGCAACCTCGATCCTGATCGGGACGCTGAGCTGTGCGGCCACCGCGGACTCCAGCTGGCTCATCGAAACTGCCGATCCAAGGACCTTGGCGGCCAGCCCATTCTCCGGCTCACGAATGCCGACGCTTTCCAGTTCAATCGACGGGGCGACGGCCTGGATCACGGATTGGGCGGCGGACATCGCAGCTTGCAGCGCCGCGAAGGAGTAGCGCACGATCTCAACGCGTGTCGTCGGGCCGTCGGTCGCGGCGAGCTGCGAGATGCGCGCCATGTCGGCGGCCGTCAGTGCGGTGAATTGGAGGACAAGCTGGCCTCCTTCGACTTGGTCGAAATATGCCCCGCCAAACCCCGGCAACGAGCTCGCGTACTCCTGGACCGCCTGCGAATTCACCTGGAAGGCGGTCCGACCCTGCAAGTCCAGGCTCTGCATCTCCTCGGCTGTGAGTGGGAATCCCCAGACTAGGGTCCCCACATCGCCCGAGGATGCCATGAGAGTACGCACGTAGTCGGCATCCGCCGACAAGCCGAACGCCTGTCTCATCCCGACTGCCGCCGATAGCAACTCATCCGAAACCGTGGTGTCTGCGGACGTGCCGTCGCCGGCGCGGATTGGCGAAGCCACAAGCAGCGCAACAACCGCCATGGTGAACGCCTTGACGAAGCGAGACACGATCCCCCCCTCCCCGCCTTCCTGGCGGATTCAGTGCCTTTGGCCTGGGGCCGCTGTGGCTTCTCCCGAAGGTCTGGGCACCGGTGTACGACGTGCTCGCGCACGCCGCAAGAGCCGAATGTCCTCTTTCGCCGGAGGTGAGAGCGCGGCGGTTCCGGCAACGGGTTCAGCTTCGCTCTGCCGCCTCACCGATGCCAACCCGGAGCCGACCGAAAGCGGCGCGGCTCGACGCACCAGAGTTCGCCCTCTACGCCGCACCATCGCGGCGTATCGCAGCTCGCGCCCTGCTGCCGCGCCACGGCGGGCTGGAACTTCACCGTGGTTTCGGCGACTGCGGCGTGGCACAGACACGAGCGATGGTCGGCCTCGGAGGCGAACTGACATTCCGGCTTTGTCGCCTCCGGTGAACCGGCCCAGCCAGACGTGGAGTCAAGGCCGGGGGCGCCCGCGAACGCGATGGTGGTCCCCGCAAAGACGGCGTAGGCCGGATCCAGTTGACAACGGATAACTCAGTCCGAAATGGTCGACGTCCCACGAGGAGAGGCACACCGCGGCGGGGTTTCTGGTCCGAAGCCACCCGCTCTGTCCGCTGAGCTACGGGCGCGCGCTTCACGCTCAAAGCGAGCGGAAGACCACGCGAGCCATTCTGCCACAGCGCTCGGACAGCGGGATGGTCTGGGGGTCAGATCTAGCTCACAGTTCGGCCAGCGGGAAGGAATTCGGTACGGTGGGTTTCTTGTGAGGTCATCGTACCGAAGCACGTGCTAGAATTCGGTACGGTCCAATTATCCGGCGAGGTATGTACCGAACTCATGCCGATTGAGATGCCGCAGCGCGGCCGCCCCTCGCGCACCGCCATCTTCGACGCCGTCGATCGCGAGATCGAGGAGATGCGCCGCATCGGCGGGCTGCCCGCACCGTTTGAGGCACGCGATATCTGGACGGGCATCTGGTACGAGGAGGCGCACAACTCTACCGCGATCGAGGGCAACACCCTGCTGCTCAAACAAGTCCGGGTCTTGCTCGAAGAAGGACGTGCAGTCGGGGATGAAGAGCTCGCGCAGTATCTCGAGGTCCAGGGCTATGCAGAAGCCGCTGAATGGGTATACGAGCAGGCAACTAAGGCGGTGGCCTGGGTACCCAGCGACCACATCACGCTGACCGAGCTGCGACAGATCCACCGAACCCTGGTCGAGGCGGTATGGAAAGTGAAGCCTCCTGAACAGCTCATCGCCGGGGAAGGGCCAGGGTCATTCCGCCTGCACGACATCGGCGCCTTTGCCGGCGGGATGAAGCCACCACCATTCACCGACGTCCACGCGCTCATGAGCGACTGGATCCGGGACGCGAATGCGGCACCCCGCAGCGGACAGCACCTCATGGAGCACCTGGCTACGCTCCATGCTCGCTTCGAGCAGATCCATCCGTTCCGCGATGGGAATGGGCGTGCAGGTCGCCTCGCCCTCAACCTGCTCCTCGTGCGGCGAGGCTACGCGCCCGCCCTGATCTACAAGCGGGACCGCGCGAAGTACCTGGCCGCACTCCGCCGGGCCGATCGCGGTAACAGCGGGTCCCTCGCGGAGCTCGTGGCGCGCGCAGTCAAGGACGGGCTGGACCGCTTCCTGTTGCCGGCCCTCGCCGGCCCGCATCGGCTGCTGCCGTTGTCAGCCCTGGCTGAGCGGGACCTCAGCCCGCTGGCCCTGCGCAGAGCCGCGCAGTCGGGCCGACTCCGCGCGACTCACCAGAACGGTCGCTGGTACTCGACGAAGCGCGATGTCCTCGCCTACCGGCGAAGCCGCCGTCGCGGCCGGCGCGCCATCTAGAGCGCTTGGCGGGCCCGCGCGCGGGAGGCTCCTACAGGTGGCAGACACAGCGGATAACTCGGCCCGAAATGCTCCGCGTCCCACGAGGAGAGGCACACCGCAATCGGGTTTCTGGTCCGAAGCCATCCGCTCTGTCCGCTGAGCTACGGGCGCGCGCTTCACGCTCAAACCGAGCGGAAAACCAGACGAGGCATTGTTGCACAGCGCTCGCACAGCGATATGGTCTGCCAGATCACCAGTACGGTGATGCATCGTCTGCTATCATTGCACCATGGAGCGCACCACCCTTACCCTTCCACCCGAACTCCGGGGAAGGCTGAGACGGCTCGCCGCCGAACGCGGCGTCTCGATGGCCACCATCGTGCGCGAGGCCATCGACGAGAAGCTGGCGACTGCCCGGCCGCGTCCGCGCAGCATCGGCTCGGGTGCGTCGGGGAAGGCCGATATCGCTCGCCGCTCGGCCGACGAGCTGGCTGAGCCGCGCACGTGGCGCTGATCCTCGATACCGGTCCCCTGTACGCCTCCCTCGACCGCAGTGATGACGATCATTCTCGCTGTCGGCACCTGATCGAGAGCAGCGAGGAGCCGCTCCTGATCCCGGCTCCCGTGCTCGTCGAAGTGGACTACCTCATCCATCGCAGCCTTCACCCAGGCGTGCTCGTCGCGTTGCTCGCGGACATCGAGAGCGGAGCGTACGGGCTCGTGAACCTAAGCGCGGACGATCATCGTCGGATCGCCGAGCTGTGCGACCGGTACGCCGATGCCGACATTGGCTATGTCGACGCGGCTGTGCTGACAGTCGTCGAGCGCCTGAATGAGCCGAAGCTGGCGACGCTCGACCATCGCCATTTCGGTGTCCTCCGACCGCGCCATGTCGACGCCCTGCTCCTCCTCCCGGACTGACGGGGGACACAGCGGATAACTCGGCGCGAAATGGTCGGCGCTGCAGGAGGGTGGGCACACCGCGGCCGGGTTTCTGGTCCGAAGCCATCCGCTCTGTCCGCTGAGCTACGGGCGCGCGCTTCACGCTCAAACAGAGCGGAAAACCAGACGACGCATTGTGCCACAGCGCTCGAGGAGCGGGATGGTCTCGTCTGAACGTAACGCTGTAAAGGTTGCGAATACTACCGTGGGCGGTAATAATATCCGCAATTACCGGGAGGAGCGCATGCGGTATCGGCTCCGTTCACGTGGCCTCAGGCGGATCCTTGAGGACCTGGATCAGCGCCGCTGGCTGTTCCGCAACCTGCCGATCGACCCTACTCACGCCAGCTGGCTTCGCAACCGAGCCTGGGTACGGACCATCCACGGAACGACGCGAATCGAGGGCAACACCCTCTCCGACGTGGAAGTTGAAGCTCTGCTCGCCGGCGGTGAACGACGCCGGCTGAACGATCGAGAGGCCCGCGAGGTTATCGGGACCCGGGAGGCCCTTGCCCTCGTCGATGAACTCGCAGCCAAGCCAGCGATTGGACCCGATGAAGGCTTCATTCGGGAGATTCATCGGCGCGTGCTATGGGGTCAGAGTCCCCTCCTGACACCCGGCGAATACCGACGTGGCGAAAACCGCGTTATCGACGACGCTGGGGGGACCATCTTCAGCACGCCACCGTCGGGGGATGTCCCGTCTCTGATGCGCGAATACTCCCAATGGCTGACATCGGCTCCGACGCGACACGGTCCGTTGGTGGCGGCGGCTCTCGCCCATCTCGAGCTGGTCGCAATCCACCCATTCAACGACGGCAATGGCCGGACGGCACGCGCCGTGTCGCGGTTCATCCTCATCCGCCATGACTTTGGCCTCGACGGCTTGGTCTCCCTTGATGCCCAGCTGGATCTCGACCGGACCGCATACTTTGCCGCGATTCGCACGGCAGTTGGTCGTTCGTACGAGCCTGGGTATGACGCTACCCCGTTCGTCTCGTACTTCCTGACTTCGCTTCTGAACTCGGCCGATTTCGTCCTAGCGCGGATCCGCGGGCTCGGCGAAATCATGATCGCCATCCGGCGAGCCATCTCCGAGGGCGCCCTCCCGGCGTCGATGATCGATGGCCTGGCGTTCGCCTGGGTCAATCGCCACCTGCGCGCATCGGACTACATCGCGCTTACTGGTCGCAGCCCGCAGAGCACGACCAGAGACTTGGCCCGTGCCGTGGCGGGCGGCTGGCTCATCGGGTCTGGAGACCGGCGGGCCCGAGTCTATCTGCTTGGCTCGCGTCTCCTCGAGACCTCGGCTGCAGGCGAGATCGTTTCCTCCCTCCAGTGACCCCGCGCTGGGGCTGCCTGGGGACGGAGGGTGAGATCGAGGGCAAACACAGCGGATAACTCGGCCGAAATGCTCGGCATCCCACGAGGAGAGGCACACCGCAATCGGGTTTCTGGTCCGAAGCCATCCGCTCTGTCCGCTGAGCTACGGGCGCGCGCTTCACGCTCAAACAGAGCGGAAAACCAGACGACGCATTGTTGCACAGCGCTGCCACAGCGAGGCAAGGCCGGAGGAGATGCCGATACGGTCGTCAGCTTCCAGGTTCGCACCTGGTGCGATGGACGTCACACCGTGCCGGGCCGTTACCAGAGGGCCAGCCCGGTACGCTCGTCGTGCTCACGGACCAGGGAGACATCGGTCAGCTCGCGGATCTCGACCTCGACCATCCAGACCACAGTCCCGGTGCGGATGTGGCCGGTCACGGTTGCGCCCTGGTCGTCGCCGAAGCTAGCATGGGCGTGCAGCATCGGTCTGCCGTCGCGCAGCGACACGTTCCCCACGAACCCGGCCATCTCGTGGTGGAGATCGGAGCGCAGCTCCTGGTAGCGGAGCGTCTCCTGGTTGTAGAAGGCGTACTCGAGATGCTGGACGGCTCCCACCGCGTTGACCCAGGCAGCCTCAACGTGGGCCTCGGCGCAGAAGCGCTCGATCTGGCCGACAAGGTCGCTGTCCGTGGGAAGTCGCCCGATGAAGGTCCGCCCGATGGTCGCGGGTCGCAGTCCGGTGGTCATGCGCGTGTCTGTCTCCGTAACGATTATTCGAAGTGCCGCAGGCTGCCGACGATGGGCAGCCGAGCGGCGAGTCGGGCCGGGTATATCCCCGCCAGGGCGGCAACGCCGGTCCCCAGCAGCACCACGATCACCAGCAGCAGCCACGGAACGGCGATGCCGCCGAAGTCGGAGACGGCACCCACCGAGACGAGGGCCCAGGCAACCAGCAGTCCCACCCCGGCCGCGGCGATGCCGCCGATCGTCCCCATGATCGCTGCCTCGGCCACGACCATGGCCTGGACCTGGCGCACCGTCATGCCGAGCGAGCGCAGGATCGCGATCTCGCGCACCCGTTCCACGACACTCACGGAGAGCGTGTTCACGATCCCGAGCGCCGCGATGAGCACGGACATGAAGGCGAGGGCGTCGAAGAGGCCGACCAGCCGGTCCAGCGACCGCGCCAGATCGCCCGCCAGGTTGGCGGCGGTGATGGGCTGCGCGGCGAGATCAGCGGCCGTGTTCGCCACGGCGGTACGGAAGGCGGCGGCGTCGAAGCCCGGCTTCGGCGCCAGCGCCCACAGGGATGCATCGGTGGCGTTGAACACGCTTTTCGCGTCCGCCAGGCTGACGAGGAGATCGCCGTCGCCACTCGCCGACGGGACGGAGTAGGCGATCACCCCGGCCACCCGGAACGGCGTGGGGTTCTCCCCGGGCAGCCCCAGCGCGATGCTGTCCCCGACCGTGAGCCCGTCGCGGGCCGCGACGGCTGCCGGCACAAGCACGGCGCCACCCTCGTTGAGAGCGGCGAAGGCCTGCGTCCGGTCGCCATCGGTGAAGATCAGCGCGCCGGTCTCGGCATACACAGCCGGGTCGATGCCGGCGGCCGCGGCCTCAGTCCGCTGAGAGCCGTTCACCTCGATCGCTGGGAACTCCACGATGGGCGTCGCGACACGCAGGCCTTCCGTCGCGTTCAGCGTGTCGCCGATATCTGCGGCGCCGACTGCGATGCCCAGCCGGATGCCGTAGCCACCCGGCAGGATGGAGTCGACCCAGCGCTGTGCCGTCCCGCGGGCCGTCTCCGTCACTGTTCCCAGGGCCACCACGGCCGCCAGGCCAATGAGGAGCGCGCCAACGGTCAGGCCGCTCCGGGCCCGGTCGCGCCCCAGGTTCGCTCGCCCGAGGAGCGCCTCGGCTCCGAAGAACCACTGGAACGGACGCCCTACGACGCGGCCGATGGGATCGACCGCCAGCGATACGACGGCCGCGCCCGCCACCAGGGCCGCCACCGCCAGCAGGACCGCCGGCAGCGAGGCACTGCCCCGGGCCAGCGGGTACGTCGCCAGGCCCACGAGGAGGAGGACCACCTCCAGCACCAGGAGCCATCTGAGCCGATCTCGGAGGCCGCCGCCGGGCTGCCGCGACGGTCGCAGCGCGTCGAGCGGACCGACGCGTGCGGCGAGGAGTGCCGGCACCCCCGCGGCGGTGGTCGTGACCAGCAGGCCAACGCCAAGGGCCAGGAGCAGGGAGAGTGGGTTCAACGGCAGCCCGTCGATGAGGACCGAGCGTGTGCTGCGAAGGAAGCCGATCATCCCCGCCGCCACGGCGATCCCCAGCAGAATGCCCAGCACCGAGCCCGCGAGGCCCAGCGCAAGCGCCTGGCGTCCGAAGATCCCCACGATCTGGCGGGCCGTGGTCCCCGCCGCGCGCAAGAGGCCGATCTCGCGGCTCCGCTCACGCAGCGTCATGCTCATCGTGTTCGCCGCCAGGAACCCGCCAACGGCGAGTGCCACAAGCCCGAAGAAGAAGGCGATCCCGGCGAAGCCTTCCTGCGCCCGCTGGAGCTGCGCGGTCGCGGTCGCCACCGTCTCCACCACGAACGGCTCATCGAGCGAGCGGTCGAGGCCGGCCTGCACGGTCGCCAGCTGACCGGGTTCCACCACGAGATCCACCGAGGTGACCGGCGCGGCGACGATGCTGCTCTTGTCACCGGCCAGCTGATCCTCGATGGTCCCGCGGGGCATGACCGCCACGGCACCGGAACCCAGCGCGCCGAACCCGACGTCGTCCAGAAGTCCCACGATGGTGAGAGGCGCCGCACTACCCTGGGCCCCGGAGAGCAACAGCTGGTCGCCGATTCCGAGGTGGTGATCGGACGCCCAGTGGGCATTGAGCAGCACCTGGTTCGCGGCGTCCCCACCGAGGAAGGTCCCCGAGACGAGGTGCGGGTCGCGGACGGCGCGATCGTTCGCCGGATCGATGCCGATGACGAGCATGCCGCTGAAGACCTGTTCGTCCGGCCCGGGAAGGGTGGTCAGCTGCAGGCGCCGTTCGCTGACCGCGGCGGCGGCGGCCACGCCCGGGAGCCCCCGCATTGTCGTCACCGCGCGGGCCGTGAGCCCGGTCTCCGAGAACGCACGGACGCGAAGATCCGCGCGACCGAAGAGCTCCGTCGCCGCGCGTCGCACTGCGTCCGTGGACGCCTGGTTGGCCACCAGGGTGGCAGCGACGATTGCGACGCCCAGGGCGATGCCCAGCGTCGTGAGCGCCGTACGCAGCGGCCGGGCGGCGAGCCCGCGCCAGGCGAGATTGTTCAGGCGCATGCGCTCACGGTGACGTCACAGCCCCAGCTCGGCGAGGCGTCGGATGAGCGGGGCAGCTGCATGGTCGGCGCGCCGACCGAGTGCGATCTCGTCGAGCATCTGGCCGTCCCGGACCACGAGCACCCGATCGGCATAGGCCGCCGCTCGCGCGTCATGGGTCACGAGGACGATGGTCTGGCCCAGGCGTTGGCTCGAGTCCCAGAGCAGGTCCAGGATCTCGGTCCCGGTCGTGTAGTCGAGGTTGCCGGTCGGCTCGTCCGCGAGGATCAGGGCGGGTTCGGTTGCCAGCGCCCGTGCCAGGGCAACTCGCTGCTGCTCGCCGGCAGACAGCTGGTCCGGGCTGTTGTCCGCCTTGGTGCTGAGGCCGACCAGCTCAAGCAGCTCGTCGACACGCGCGCGGTGGGCCGCCACCGCGTCCCCGGCAATGAGGAACGGCAGGGCCACGTTCTCTCTGACCGAGAGAAGCGGGATCAGGTTGAAGTACTGGAAGACGAACCCGGTCTTCGCCCGGCGGGTGAGGGTCCGCTGCTCCTCGCTGAGTCCGGTGAGGTTCACGCCGTCGATCACCACCTCCCCGCTGGTGGGCAGGTCGAGACCGCCCAACAGGTGGAGCATCGTGGACTTGCCGGACCCGGAAGCGCCCATGATCGCCACGAACTCGCCCTTGGCGACGGAAAGGGAGACGCCGCGCAGCGCATCGACCTCGCGAGCGCCCATCCGGTAGCGCTTCACGAGGTCGCGGGCCTCGAGGATCAGCGACATCGCGCACAGGATAGCCGAGCCATCCGTGGGACGTGTGCGGGGCGCATCCGGCCCTGCCGTGCCGGCGCGGGTGCGCCGGAAGCTCGCTCAGCCCAGGAAGAACCCGAGCAGATTCCCGACAACCGTGTCGAAGAACCCGTGGCTGGCCGGCGGCGCGGCGTCGATGCGGTACTGCGTGGCCACCACCGTCGCGCCCAACGGGCAGCGCGCATACGGATCGCGCGGGACCCAGGAGGCCGACGTCTGCCATTCATCGCCTGCGCACGTCACCGTGGCGGCAGCGAGCGGAACGGCCGGACTGGCCGTCGGTGTCATCGACGGGGTTGCCGACGGGGTTGCCGACGGGGTGCTCGTGGGAGCTGCGCTGGCCGGCGCCGGGGTGACCTGCACGGCCGGCGGCGCGGTGGGGCGAGGGGTCGGCTTCGGTGTCGGCTTCGGGGTCGGCTTCGGGGTCGGCTTCGGTGTCGGCTTCGGGGTCGGGACCGGCGTCGGCTTGGGGGTCGGTGCCGGAGCCGATGACTTGGCCTGCATGAAGAGCTCGGTGTACATGCGCGGGCTGCGCAGCTTTCCCTGCCACACGACGCTGTCCGCGCCGTATGCGCCGATGCCGCCGTGGGTCCAGACCGGGTTGAGGATGTTGTCCCGGTGCTCCGTCGAGTTCATGAAGGAGGTGTTGATGGCGACCGGCGAATCGGCATCCGCATAGCCGGAGTTCCAGCCGATGTTCTCGCCGGCCCACGAGTACGACAGGCCATTGGTGTCGTAGTAATGGAAGACCAGGCACCCGTTGCAGGCCGGAATGTTGTGGCTGAAGTAGTCGTTCACGATCATGTCCTTGCTCCGCCATCGGGCAAGGGTCACGAGGGTGGCGTTCTGCTGGATGGGCTTGACCCCGTTGTTCACGCGGTCGCCGTTCATGAGCTGCCAGAGGGTCGCCTCGGCGCCGCTCTGGTTCCAGCCGGCGGCCAGCCCGGGCGTCCAGGCCAGGAGTGCGGCGGTAAGCAGGGTGACGCCCGCGAGGGACATGGCGCGCGCGATTGGGCGCCGGGAAGAGGCTCGATGCAGCAGCGGTTCTGACATGGGACGCTCCGGCGGAACGGCTCCCTCTACGGGTGACGGATACACCGTACGGCGCCACGGGCATGCAGTCAGTAGCGCTGTGGTCCCGTGCGGAGGGGTGACCTACGGGTGGTGACTTTCGACCGCCAGGTACCTCCGGGTGCACTGCCAAGCGCGGGCCGTTCGGCCCTTGTCCGACGCCCGGAGGCCTCCGACGCTGGGAGGGCCGGTCCGGCCCCGGATCGGCGCTGCGATCGTCACTGGAGAGCCACGTATGACGGTGAACACCCCGAGCGCTCCCACCGATGTGCGGCGAACCAGCTGGTCGCCGCTCGATATCGCCACCGACCGATGCAAGGGCTGCGAGCTCTGCATCGGCGCCTGCCCCAAGGACTGCCTGTCGCTCGACGAGTCGATGGTCAACGTCCTGGGCTACCACCCCATCCGGCTGACCGATGCCGGCGCCTGCACCAGCTGCGCGTTCTGCGCCCGGATCTGCCCAGACGCGGTCTTTACCGTCTACGCCGCACCGCGAAAGGAGGCGCGCAGATGACCGCCACGGTCCGTCCGTCCCGCAACGGCAGCAGCCCGCACGCCGCCGGCCGCGATCCGCGCGCCCGGGTCCTCATGAAGGGCAACGAGGCGATCGCAGAGGCGGCAATCCAGGCCGGCTGTGACGCGTACTTCGGCTATCCCATCACGCCGCAGGCCGAGCTGCTGGAGTGGATGGCTCGGCGGATGCCCGAGCTGGGTCGCGTCTTCGTCCAGGCCGAATCCGAGCTGGGTGCCATCAACATGGCGCTCGGCGCCGCCGCCACCGGCGCGCGGGTGATGGTCTCTCAGCTCGAGCCCGGGGATCAGCCTGATGGCCGAGGCGATGAGCTACATGGCCGGGTCCGAGACACCCGTGGTCCTGGTCAACGTCATGCGCGGCGGACCCGGGCTGGGGAGCATCGGCCCGTCCCAGAGCGACTACTTCCAGGCGGTGAAGGGCCACGGTCACGGCGACTACAAGGTGCCCGTGCTCGCGCCCGCGTCCATCGCCGAGGCGGTGGAGCTGGTCGCGACCAGCTTCGAGCTCGCCGAGCGCTACCGGACACCGGTGATCATCCTCGCCGACGGCACCATGGGCCAGGCCATGGAGCCGGTTGACCTGAGCTTCCGCATCCCGGAGCGCGCCGTCTTCGACTGGGCGCTCACCGGCGCCGCGGGACGTGCTCCGCGCGTGGTCCGATCCCTGCACCTGGCCCCGGAGGACCTCGAGGAGCACAACCTCGCGCTGCAGGACAAGTTCGCGCTGATCGCCTCGCGGGAGGTCCGCTGGGCGGGAGAGCAGCTGGACGATGCGGAGTTCGCGATCGTGGCCTACGGGACCGCGGCACGGGTGGCCCGCACGGCGGTGGCCCGGGCGCGCGAGGAGGGCCTGGCGGTGGGGCTGTTCCGGCCGATCACCCTCTGGCCGTTTCCGACCGACGAGCTCCGCCTGCGCAGCGAGCACCTCCGCGGTCTCCTGGTCGTGGAGCTCTCTGCCGGCCAGATGGTGGAGGACGTCCGGCTGGCCGTGGAGGGGCGATCTCCCGTGGCCTTCCACGGGCGCACCGGCGGCATGGTCCCCACACCCGATGAAGTGGTGGCGGCGCTCCACGCGCTGGCCGCGAAGGGAGGCGCCCGATGACCGTCGTTGAGACCCGTCCCCCCGGGGAGCGGGTGATCTTCCGCCGCCCGGAGCTGCTTGTCGACAAGTCCAGCCACTACTGCCCGGGCTGCGGTCACGGCATCATCCATCGGCTCATCGCTGAGCTCCTCGAGGAGCTCGAGCTTGCGCCGCGGACGATCGCGGTGGCACCCGTCGGCTGCTCGGTGTTCGCCTACGAATATCTCGCCATCGACTGGGTCGAGGCGCCCCACGGCCGGGCGCCCGCGGTGGCAACCGGCATCCGCCGCGTCCGGCCGGATGCGTTCGTGCTCACCTACCAGGGCGACGGCGACCTCGCCGCCATCGGCACCGCGGAGATCGTGCATGCCGCCGCTCGTGGCGAGCTGATCAGCGGGATCTTCGTCAACAACGGCATCTACGGCATGACCGGCGGGCAGATGGCGCCGACCACGCTGCTCGGCCAGAAGACGACCTCGTCCCCCACCGGGCGCGATGCGCAGCTGGCCGGGTTCCCGATCCAGATCACGGAGATGCTCGCCCTGCTGCCCGGTGTCGCCTATGCGGCTCGTGGCTCGGTGGCGGACCCGTCGCACATCGGCAAGACGAAGGCGATGATCAAGCGCGCGTTCAACGCTCAGCTCAACGGCGAGGGCTTCGCGCTGGTCGAGATCCTCTCCAACTGCCCGGTGGGATGGGGCATGACAGCGCCGGAGTCCATGGCGCACCTGCGCGAAGTGAGCGAGGTCTACCCGCTGGGTGTCCTCGTCGATCGCGCGAAGGAGGCATGACCGTGGAGCGATCTGTCGTCTTCGCCGGATTCGGGGGCAGGGGCTCCTCTTCGCCGGGCAGGTGCTGGCGCGGGCCGGCATCAAGGACGGGCTCGAGGTCTTCTGGATCCCGTCCTACGGCCCGGAGATGCGCGGCGGCACCGCGTCCTGCACCGTCATCGTCGGTGACGGACCCATCGGCTCGCCGGTCGTCGACCGGTACGACGCCGCGGTGGTCATGAACCCGCCGTCACTCGCGAAGTTCGCACCGCGCGTGGCAGATGGCGGCCTGCTCCTCGTGAACGCGTCACTGGTCGAGGCGATGGCCGGGCGGCCGGAGATCGACGAGCTGCGACTGGACTGCACCGCCGTTGCTGCGAAGGGCGGAGACGACAAGCTCGTGAGCGTTGCGGCGCTGGGGGCGCTCGTGTCTCGGCTTGGCTGGGTAACGGTCGAGTCGGTCGAGGCCACCCTGCGCGAGATGGTGGGTGCCAAGCGGCCGGAGATCCTGGAAGCCGACCTGGGCGTGTTTGCGGCAGGCGTGGATGCCGGCCGCGTGCCGCTGGGAGCAACCATCGGCCGGTGACGGCCGGCGCCTCGAATCGAGGCGCCGAATGTGGGCCCCCGATCCCCATCATGCGCCGGGACGGCTCATGCGCCCCGGCCCACGCCGCGCGCCGGTGAGGTGTCCTGCTCAGGCGACCGACTGCGCGGCGGCCGACATGATGGAGCGCGCCGCGTCGATCGGAATGGCAAAGCCAAGGCCCTGGGCGTTGGAGGCCGTGGCCGTGTTGATCCCGATGACCTGGCCGGCGGCGTTCACCAGCGGTCCGCCGCTATTCCCGGAGTTGATGGCCGCATCGGTCTGGATCAACCCGCTCAGCTGCTCCGCGTTGCGCGGTCCGCTGCCGGCGGTGATCTGCCGGTCGAGGCCGCTGACGATGCCGGTGGTGACCGTGTTGGCGAACTGCCCGAGGGGGTCACCGATGGCGACCGCCATCTGCCCGACCTTGAGGTTCGCGCTGGAGCCGATGGTGGCGGTGGGCAGGCCGGTCGCCGCGATCTTCACCACCGCCAGGTCTGCGGCGGGGTCAGCCTTCACCACGGTGCCCGGGAACTGGCGGCCGTCGGCGAGCGTCACCGTGATGGTTCCGCCGCCCGAGATGACGTGGTCGTTGGTGAGGATGTAGCCGTTCGCGTCGTAGATGAAGCCGGAACCGATGCCGGTCGCCTCGCCGCCAAAGCCCGCGCTCTGCGTCTCGATGACGACCACGGCCGGTCCGACCGACTTGGCATCGTTCACCACCGCCGTGCTCTGATCGGCGGTCGTGGTGGTCACGACCGAGGCGGCCTGGGCTGTGGTCGCCGTCGAGGCTGACGGCGTCGCCGCGTGGCTGGCGACCAGGGCGGCGGTCCCCGCGCCGGCACCTCCGCCGGCCACGATGCCGATCGTCAGTGCCGCGACCATCGTTCGGAGCCGGCCGGCGCGGTGCGTCGTCTCCGAATCACGACCCGCCGCTGTGGCGGGGAGAGGCACGGGGAAGACCGGGGCGGGTTCGATCGAGGGGGTGGGGAGAGGAGGTTCTGCTGCCGGCGGAATGCCGGTCTGATCAGGAGTCGGGTCCATGGAAGTCACGTTCCTCAGGTGTTGCTGCACTGTTTGTGTTTGCAGCATCTGCCCCGCTTCCTTTCGAGCGGGTTACGAGTCGCGCGGGTCACGTAACCCAATCGAAAGGGAGGGCCATCCATCCTCCGCCTGGCCCGTGAGCCACCACGCTCAACCGGACCGACCCAGCAGCAGAGTGGAGAACCCGATGACAGTCTCGAGCACGACGCCCGAACAGCCGGAAGAGCGCGAGTCGCGCGTCTTCACGCCGGCTGACAGCGAGGTCGTCTTCCAGTCTCCGTTCACGAACCGCGCCACGACCCGCCGGCGCCTTGGCGGCATCTCGGCGGTCTCGCTCCTCCTCGCCCTCGCCGGCGTCGTCGCCATTGCGGGCGTCGCATTCGCGGTTGGGCGAACGACCGCGGGCAGCACGTCCACCTCGTTGCCTGCCGGCGCCGGCGCCGACCTCGGCAACAACGGGACGGTCCCCAACCTCGGGGTTCCGGGCGGCCGCGACGATGGCGGCGGCGACGATGCCAACCGGATCAACGAGTCGCGCAGCGTCACCGGGACGGTGACATCGGTCGCCGGAGATACCATGACCCTGCAGCTGGCCGACGGCCAGACGGTGCAGATCGTTCTGGGCTCGTCCACCACGTACCACGCACAGGTGAGCGCGTCGCAGGGCAACCTCAGCACCGGATCGCAGGTGATCGTCTCTGTCGCGGGCTTCGGTGGACCGCCGGGGACGGGCACCACGTCCGGCCTCACTGCCACTGACGTGACGATCGCGGGCAGCTGAGCGGAGAATGGTCCGAAGGGCGCACGGTGCGCCGTCGCCCTGGACCGGCTCCGCACCCCGGGGAGGCAGATGAGGTGAGCTTCGCGCGCAGGCACACCGGATTCCTGGCCGTGGCACTTGCCGGGCTGGGACTTCGGCTGGTGCTCGCCTACCTCCTGTTCCCGGGCCAGGGGCTCTCCACCGACCTGGGCTTCTTCGAGAGCTGGACCCGCACCCTCACCGAGGTCGGGCCCGGCTCCTTTTACGCGAGCGCCGCGAACGCCAACTATCCCCCGGTGTACCCGGGCATCCTGTGGCTGGTGGGCCTCCTGGCGCACCCCCTCGCCGCGCTCACCGGGAGCAGCCTCGATCAATCCATCATCGCGCTGCTGAAGCTGCCCGCCATCACCGCGGACCTCCTGATCGCGCTCCTGCTCTATCGCGCCGGCTCGCGGTGGTTCGGACATCGGGCAGGGATCATCGCGGCGGCCCTCTACCTGTTCATCCCGGTCACCTGGTACGACTCCGCCCTCTGGGGGCAGGTCGATGCGGTCGGGACGCTGGTCATGCTGGGCGCGCTGGTCCTGCTCGTGGAGGGTTGGAGCGAGGCGGCGGCGGCCATGGGCGCATTCAGCGTGTTGATCAAACCGCAGGACGCGATCGTCCTGGTGGTCATCGCGCCGGTCCTGGTCCATCGCCATCTCCTGCGGGTGGGCAGCGGACCGATGCCGGCCCCGGGCGCGCGCGTCGCGGCGCTCGACCGCGCATTGGGCGGGCTCCTGCGTGAGCAGGGCCCCGTTCGGCTCGCCACCTCGGCGGTGGCCGCCGGCCTGGCGCTCATCCTGCCGCTCCTGCCGTTCGACATCAACCGCCTCGCACCATCGAGCCTCTCCGACGTGCCGGTGATCGGCCATGTCGCCGGGCTCGTGAACCTGGTCCTGTCGCTCGGCAACCAGTTCAGCGTCCTCACCGCCAACGCTTACAACGCCTGGGCCCTGGTGGGGCCGACGCCGCTGGCCGGGCTGATGGGCGGCACCGGTGGCTCGTGGACGCCGGACTCGCTGGCGGTGGTGGCCGGCATCCCGGCGTGGCTCTTCTCCGCCGGGCTGCTCGCGGCGGCCGGGATCGTGGTCGTCGTCGGGCTGCTGCGTCGGGACGGCCGGGTCCCGATCTTCCTGGGGTTCTCGATCCTGGCCCTCGCCTTCTATCTCCTCCCCACGCGCGTGCACGAGCGCTACCTGTTCGCGTTCTTCGCCCCCGCCGCCCTCCTGGCGGCCGGTGGCCTCGCGCGAGCAGCCGGCTACGGGGCAGTTGGGCTCATGAACGCCGTGAACATCCATGCCGTGCTCGCGGCGCCGCTGACCGTCTCCTTCGGCCGCGGTGGGGGCGGATTCGGGCGCGGTGGGTTCGGCGGCGGTGACGTCGGCGGGTTTGGGGGCGGGTTTGGGGGCGGGTTTGATCTCGTCAGGCAGATCTCACTGCCGTTCGCCAGCTTCACCCGCAGCGAGATCGTGATCGCGGCGGTGGCGATCGGACAGACGGCCGCGCTCGTCGCCCTGCTCGCAGTGTGGGTCGTGGGGGTGATCCGCCCATCGGTCTCCTGGGCGCCCATGGAGCCGTCGAGCACCCGGACGGTCCCCGGCGCCAGTCGCTGAGGACCGCGTCGAGCCTGATCTGCACGTCCGCTCCGACGTAACCGACCCGAAAGGTTCGGTCCCGGAGACTGGCGCCATGAAGACAGCGCAACGACTCACCCCAGCACAACGCAACCGCGCGATCGAGCGGCTCCGAGTGCTGACGGCGGGCGCAACCTTCGTCGGCGTTGCCGCAACCGTGGGCTTCAGCTGGGTTGCCGCCATGAGCAACCCCGGTACGCAGACATCGGCCGCCGTCTCCACCACGAACGGCTCGACCACGTCAGCCTCCACCTTCTCCGGCACGAGCTCCTCTTCGACCAGCTCGGCCCTGGGTACCGCGATCATCGGCGGCACGACCGGCGGCCGGGCCCATGTCTCGAGCGGCGGCTCGTAGCCGTGATCAGGACCGCCACCTGGCGTGCCCTCGGGACCGGCGTGCGTCTCGTGACGAACGGCGGTCACCCCGTACGGGCTCGCCGGACCGTCGAGGAGCTCCTGGAGCTCGTCGACATCACGTACAGTCGCTTCCGTCCCGACAGCGAGCTGACCCGCGTCAACGCACAGGCGGGGCAGATCGTGCCGGTCAGCGGTCTCCTGGCCCATGCCGTGGCGACCGCCCTGCGGGGCGCTCGGCTGAGCGGCGGCCTCGTGGACCCCACCGTCGGGCGAGCCATGCGGCTGATCGGCTACGACGACCACTTCGAGACCATCGCGGCGGTGACCGAAGGCACCGGCCTTCGGTTCGAGCCGGTGCCCGGATGGCAGTCCGTGCGCCTCGACGAGCGCGCGCAGACGGTACGCGTTGAGCCGGGCGTTGAGCTGGACCTGGGCTCGACCGGCAAGGCGCTGGCCGCCGACCTGGCCGCGGCGGCCGCGAACCACGCGTCGGGTGACGGCGGCGGCGTTCTCGTCAGCCTGGGCGGGGACATCGCCGTCGCGGGGAACGCTCCTCGTGGCGGCTGGCGCGTGCTGGCAGCCGAGGACCACGCGACACCGGCGGACACCGATGGCGAGATGATCACGCTCACCGAGGGCGCCATCGCCACCTCGAGCGTGACCGTTCGGCGCTGGACCCGCGACGGAATTGGTCTCCACCATCTCGTCGATCCGCTCACCGGACGCCCGGCCGAAGGGCCGTGGCGCACCGCGAGCGTGGCCGCGGCGACCTGCGTGGATGCGAACATCGCCGCCACCGCGGCGATCCTCCTTGGCGAGCGGGCGCGGGACTGGCTTACCGAGCGCCACCTCCCCGCGCGGCTCGTCGCCAACGACGGCACCATCGAGCGCGTGGCCGGCTGGCCCGCACCGGAGAGCCTGGCGGTGCCGGCGTGATCGAAAGCTTCCTGTGGTACGCCACCCGAGGCGCCGGGATCGCGTCACTGATCATGCTCACCGGCGTCGTGGACCTGGGCGTCCTTACCGCCGTGCGCTGGCAGCGACCAGGGTGGCCCCGCTTCCTGAGCGCGGAGTTCCACCAGGCTGTCTCCCTGCTGACGCTCGTCTTCCTGGGGATCCACATCCTGATCGCCGTCCTCGACCCGTACACCTCGCTGGGCGTGGGTGCCGCGCTGCTGCCGTTCTCGTCGCCGTACCGGCAGATCTGGCTTGGACTGGGCGGCGTGTCGATGTATCTGATCGCCGCCATCATCGTCACCAGCCTGCTGCGGCCGCACTTCGGGCGTCGCACCTGGCGCGTCATCCACTGGCTCACGTATGCCGCCTGGCCGATGGCGCTGATTCACGGGATCGGCACCGGATCGGACACGGGCGCCGTGTGGATGTGGGCGGTCGACGCGGCTTGCCTGCTCGCGGTGCTGGGCGCCGTCGCCTGGCGCGTCACCGCCGCGGACGATGCGCTCGTCACCCGGGAGTCGGCACTGCCGCCACCCGCATCGCAGCGAGTGCCACGATGACCGCGGTCGCCACCTCGCCCTACAGGCTGCTGGCCGGCCCGCGATTCGACGACGGCGCCGAGTCCTACGCTGATCACGTCGCGCGACTCGGCGAGCCGCCGTACGGCTTCGCCGGACCGCGCCTGATCGAGAGCCTCGAACGCAGCGGTCTCGGGGGCCGCGGGGGCGCGGGATTCCCGGTCGGGCGCAAGTGGCGCGCCGTGGCGGACCGCGGCCGGCGGGGAACGGTGGTCATCGCCAACGGAGCCGAGGGTGAGCCCCGCTCCGCCAAGGACCGCGCCCTGCTGACCCTGCGTCCACACTTGGTGATCGACGGCGCCATCCTCGCCGCGGTGAGCGTCGGCGCGGGAACGGTGCGCGTCTACGTCGGGACCGAGCACCGAGAGGCGGTGGGCGCCGTGGCGCGCGCTCTCGCCGAGCGCCCCCGGGTGCGCGGGATCAGCATCGAACTGGTCGAGGCGCCCATCGGCTATGTCTCGGGTGAATCGAGCGCGGTGGTGCGCTACCTCAACGAGCGCGACGCGCGACCGACCTCGTCGCCGCTCCGGCCCTCGGAGCGTGGCGTGGGGGGCCGGCCAACGCTGGTCCAGAACGTCGAGAGTCTCGCCTACGCCGCGCTCATCGCCCGCCACGGCGCGGAGTGGTACCGGGAAGCGGGCCGCGGGGAGGTCCGCGGTACCGCGCTGGTGACCATCACCGGGCCGGTCCGCGAGCCCGGTGTGCGGGAGATCGAGTTCGGCACCACCCTCCGCGAGCTCATCGCGCTGGCCGGCGGCACGCCGGACGAGGTCGGCGCGGTGCTCATGGGCGGCTACTTCGGGGGCTGGGGCGCCGTGTCCGACCTGCTCGACACCCCGCTCGACCCCGCCACGCTCACCTCCATCGGCCTGGGCTTCGGGTGCGGCCTGGTGAGCCTGCTTCCCGCCGAGTCGTGCGGGGTCTGGGCCACAGAGCAGATCGTGGCCTACATGGCCGGCGAGAGTGCCCGGCAGTGCGGCCCGTGCATCTTCGGGCTGGGCGCCATGTCCGCCAGCCTGCGACGCCTGGCGACCGGGGGACCCGACCGCAACGACCTGGTCAACCTGGACAGATGGTCGGCGGAGCTCACGGGACGGGGCGCCTGCCACCACCCCGACGGCGCCGCCGCGCTGCTGCGGAGCGGCCTGGCGGTCTTCGCCGACGAGTTCGCCCTGCACGCGGCCGGACGCTGCTCCCGGCCGCCTCGCCACGCGAGGGAGATGGCGTGATGCGACACCGGTTTGCGCTCGATCGGATCAAGTGCGACGGCTACGGGATGTGCGCCGAGATCCTGCCGGAGATGATCGCGCTCGACGACTGGGGCTATCCCATCCTGCGCGACGCTCCCATCCCCGGGCACCTGCTCGACCTCGCACTGCGCGCCGTGGACGTCTGCCCGGTCCTCGCCCTGCGCCTGGAACCCGTGCTGCGCGACGCCGTGCGCGAGCGGCGGGCGGAGGGAACGCTCCTCGGAGGAAGATGAGCCCATGCGCATCCTCGTGGCCGAGGACGATCCCGGCCTCCAGCAGATCATCGCCCTGGGCCTGCGGGACGCGGGATACCACGTCGACACGGTCGACCGCGGGGACGATGCCATCGACCAGCTGAAGTGGTACGAGTACGACGTCGCGGTCATCGACTGGCGGATGCCGGGGGCCGAAGGGATCGACGTGGTCGCCTGGGCGCGCCGCAACGGTCGGCCGACCGCGCTGCTCATGCTGACCGCCCGCGACACACCGGCGGACCGCATCCGGGGCCTCGACACCGGGGCGGACGACTACCTGGTCAAGCCCTTCGATTTCGGGGAGCTGCTGGCGCGCGTTCGCGCCCTGCAGCGGCGCCCGCGGGGGGTCGAGGGGCCGGTCCTCGAGAAGGGCAGGGTCTCCCTGGACCCGGCCAGACGCGCCGTGACCGTCGAGGGCCGGCCGCTGGGCCTGACCGGCACCGAGTACCTAATCCTGGAGCTGCTCATGCGCCGATCGCCGGCGGTCGTCGACCGCAAGGCGATCGCCGAGCACGCCTGGGCCGATGAGACCGACCCCCTTGGCTCGAACGCCATCGACGTCCAGATGAGCCGGCTGCGGGCAAAGCTCCCGAGCTCCGGGGTCCGGATCGTCACCGTGCGCGGCGCCGGCTATCGCCTGGAGGAGGCATGAGCGTGGCGGGGCCCAGCCACGACGTCCGCCGCGCATCGATCCGCGTCGCCCTTGGGCACCACCGCGGCCGTCGCGGCGGTCTACGTCATCGTGGCCATCGCCTTCTTCGCCATCGTGTCCACCAACCTCACTCGGCAGGTCGACGATCGCCTGGCCTCGGCGCTGACGCAGTCCCAGCCGCCGTCGGGTGGCGGTGGCGATGAGCCACCGGAGAGTCCGCACGACCGACCGCTGGGTCCGCCGGTCCTCGCCTGGCTCGTCCGCAGCGACGGCACCGTCCTCACCACCGTCAATGCATCGCTGCCCTCCGGCGAGATGGCGGTCACCGCCCCACCACCACCACCATCAACGGGACGCCGGTCCGGATCGCAGGCACCGACATCGCCGGCGGCCACCTCGTGGTGGGACAGGACATCACCGACATCGGCCGGACCCAGTCGAACCTCGTGCTCGCCGAGCTGCTCATCGGCCCCGTCCTGCTTATCGTTCGTCTTCGGCGGCGCCGTCTTCGTGGGACGGCGGGTGGCAACACCCATCGAGGTCGCCCGGCGGCGCCAGCTCGACTTCTCCGCCGATGCCTCCCACGAGCTGCGCACCCCGCTCTCGGTCATCGAGGCAAACACCAGCCTGGCCCTCTCCGAGCCGCGCAGCGCCGAGTGGTACCGGACCGCATTCGAGCGCGTGAGCGGCGAGTCCGCACGCATGCGTCACCTGCTCGACGACCTGCTCTGGCTCTCGCGGTTCGACGCGCGCCACGGCCAGCCCGACGCGGAGCCGGTGGACCTTGGCATCCTCTCCGCGCAGGCCGTCGACCGCTTCCACGCCATCGCGGAGGCGCGCCACCTGACCCTGACCCTTGACGCGCCTGAGGGGCAGGTCATCACCGCCCCGCCCGACTGGCTGGACCGCCTGCTGGGCGTGCTGCTGGACAACGCCTGCAAGTACTCGCCCGAGGACGGCACGGTTGCCGTCTCGGTGCTGACCGATGGCGGCCGGGTCGACGCTCATGGTCGACGACGCCGGCCCGGGCATCGCCGAGGATCAGCGCACGCGGATCTTCGACCGCTTCCACCGTGCGACCGAGAGCGAGTCAGGCGCCGGGCTGGGCCTGGCGATCGCCGACGAGGTGGTCCGAGCCAGCGGCGGCCGCTGGCGCCTGGAGACCTCGCCGCTGGGCGGGGCGCGGATGGCGGTCAGCTGGCCGCGGGCACGCCTCGCCTGACCGAGCGGCTCACGTAACGGATTCGAAAGGCGCCGTGACGGAGACTCCCGCCATAACGAGAACGGACGTGCGACCGCCGTCCGGTTCGTCATGCTTCGGGCATGGATCGCCCGGGGCCGACGGCCGTCAGAGACCGCCATGGAACTGAGAAAGGCCCTGTCATGACCTCGATCACCCGCCCATCGACCGAAGGTCCGCTCCCCCGACGGCTCGGCTTCCCCGGCCTCGCCGCGCTCGTCCGCGGACGCGCCGAAGACGCTGCCTGGGTCCGCCCTCGCGTTCGTGGGCGTCACCCTCCTCGCCGCCCTCCTCTATGTCGTCAACCTGACGGTCAGCGGCTTCGCCAACACGTACTACTCCGCTGCGGCGCTCGCCGCCTCGCAGAGCTGGTCGGCGTGGTTCTTCGGCAGCTTCGACGCGGCGAACTTCATCACCGTCGACAAGCCGCCGCTGGCGACGATGCTCATGGGTCTCTCGGTCCGCGTCTTCGGCCTTTCCTCGTGGAGCATCCTCCTCCCCGAGGCGCTGGCCGGCGTGGCGGCGGTGGCGCTCCTCTTCGTCATCGTCCGCCGCTCGCACGGCCCGGTGGCGGCGGTCATCGCCTCCCTGGTCATGGCGCTCACGCCTGCCGCAGTCCTCATCTTCCGCTACAACAACCCCGACGCCCTCCTGACGCTGCTCCTCGTTGGCGCCGCCGGGGCCTTCCTCCGCTCCCTGGAGCATGGCCGGGTCCGCTGGGTCGTCCTGTCCGCGATCCTCGTGGGCCTCGCCTTCAACACGAAGCTGCTGCAGGCCTACCTGGTCCTCCCCGCCTTCGCGATCACCTACCTGATCGCCGCCCCGGGCACCATCGGGCGGCGGCTGGGAACCCTGGCCATCGCGCTCGTCGCCGTCCTCGTCAGCAGCCTGTGGTGGGTCATCCCGATCGAGCTGCTGCCGGCATCGGCCCATCCGTTCATCGGCGGATCCACGAACAACTCCGCGCTGGACCTGATCTTCGGCTACAACGGCCTGGCGCGGATCTTCGGCAACACCTTCGGTGATGGCGGCGCCGGCCCCGGCGGCTTCGCCGGTCCCGGCTTCGGCGGTCCCGGCGGCGGGCCGGGATTCTCCGGCACGCCCGGGCTCCTCCGGCTCTTCAACTCGGAGTTGGGCGGCCAGGTCGCGTGGCTCCTTCCCTTCTCGCTGGTTGGCCTTGCCGCCGGCCTGGGCCGGCGCTGGCGCGCCCCGCGGACCGATGCCCGCCGCGCCGCGGTCCTGATGTGGGGCGGCTGGCTGCTCGTCACCGCCGCGACCTTCAGCTTCATGTCCGGGATCATCCACAGCTACTACACGGTGGCCCTTGCGCCGGCCATCGGCGCGCTGGTCGGCATCGGCATCGTGGAGCTGTGGTCCTGGCGTCGGCGCTCCATCCTGGGCGGGCTGGTGCTGGGTGCGACCATCCTGGGCAGCGGCATCCTGGCCTGGCAGCTCCTCGAGCGCACCCCGTCGTTCGCCCCGGGCCTTGGCCTCGTCATCCTGGGTGTCTCCGCGGTCGTCGCGCTCATCGTGGCCCTGCCCCACGACGAGCACCAGCGCTGGACCCAGGCCGCCGCGGTGGCGCTGGGGACGGCCATCCTCCTGGCGGGTCCGGCGACCTACGCCATCGACACCATGCAGACCGGGTACTCGAGCGGAGATCCGGCCGCGGGTCCCACCGGCGGCGGGTTCGGCGGCGGTGCCGGCGGGCCCGGTGCGGCCTCGACCGACTCCGCCCTGGTCGAGCTACCTGCTCGCCAACCAGGACGGCGCCAGCTGGATCGTGGCCACCACATCGGCGCAGGAGGCCGGGTCTTTGGAGCTGGCCGCCGGGCAGCCGGTGATGGCCATGGGCGGCTTCAATGGCGGCGACCCCGCGCCGACCCTCGAGGAGTTCAAGCAGCTCGTGGCGGCCGGCAAGATCCGCTACGTGCTGGTCAGTGGTCGCGGTGGCTTCGGTGGTCCGGGCCGCGGCTCGAGCAGCGTCTCGGCCATCGACCAGTGGGCGGCCTCTGTGGGCAGCGCAGTCGACTACGGCGGCAGCGCCACCCTCTATGACCTGTCGGGCCTCGCGAGCTCCGGCGGCGCGAGCGCCTGACCGATGGCGGCGCCACCCGTCGCCGGACTTGCACCCGGTGATCGTTGTGGCCAGGCAGGGGGCGTTTCAGGGCCGTTGAGCCTCTCTGGCTGGCCGTTTCGTGCACCCGGTGCACATTCCGGCCACCCAGGGAGCCTTCGAAGGGTCGTGGCTGGCCACAACAGTCATGAGGTGCAAAGTGCAAGAGGTGGATGGCAGCCGCCGTCGGCCCGCCGGGCGCCTATTCGGCGCAGAGATCTCCTCCGACAAACGGTCCCACTGGTTCGATGCGCGTAGTCCGGGCGGTACCGTCGGCGGAGACATCAACCTCGTATCCAAGGTGTGATCCATCGGCATCCGGGCCCAGGGAGACGAGCTGGACGGTCTCGGTACTGTCCCCTACCCGGAAGCCAAGCGACCAGGGCAGCGGGCGTGCTACCCCGTTGATGCGCAGCGACGTGCATCCCTTGATCGGCAGGCTGAAATCCTGCCCAGCGCCAATGTCTACCAGTCGGACCGTCTCCCGACTGTGGTTTACCACCAGCGCCTCGTAGGTGATCATCGGTTGCATCGCGGCGGACGATGCTTCCGACGGTGAGGCGACATTTCCGGAGCTCGCAGCCGCCACCAGTGATGCGAATCGACAGGCGCGTGCATCGGACAGACGCGCTGGGAGAGAGCCTGGCTCGGAATCCGGGAGTTCGAGCGCCTTGCGCGCGCTATCGAGCGCCCCAGGATGCGCATCACACCAGGTTCGCGCCGCGTCGCTAACGCGGAGGAACGGCTCGAGCTCACTGGAAGACGGGTCCGCCGTTGTCGAAGATTCCCGCCAGAAGATGTCTGCGAATCGACATGCCTGGCTCAATTCGGCGGGATCGTCGCCGGGTTGCTCAGAAAAGGGATCGTCACCGGCGGCCTCTCGTACGCCAAGGCCAAGGAGGCGGATGGCCGGCGCCACGTACCTGGCACTCACGTCGGGCCGCAGGCACCAATCCCATTGGTCTTGCGTCAGCCCCCAGAGGTCAAACGCCAGGTCGCAGGCCGCGGACCACCGGGGATCGTTCCGGGCCGTCTCCACATTGCTCGCGTGCATCCCGAGCCAGCGCGTGCCGGCATCCAGCGCCTGCGTCGCCGGGTCGGAGGTCCCGGTGGACGTACACCACTCTTGAGCGGCGATGGCGGTGTCGGTGCCCGAGGACGTTGGCGCTCGCCCCCCGAATCCAGGCTCACGAATCCAGGAGCCAAGCAGCAGGATCGCCCCGAGAAGGGCGGCGGCGCCTAACGCGCTGCCGATAGCCAACAGTCTTCGCGAGATCACCCTGATCAGCCCCCTCTCGAGACTGGAACTCTACTTCGTTGCGCAGTAGAGGTCCCAGGTACTTGTCGTCCCTGACCCTTGGTCAGCATCGCCATATGAGGCAGCCCGAATGGTGGCTGCCGATCCATAGGTTCCCCATCCGTACTGCGAGCGGTACTCGATAACGGCGAAGTTCTCGTGGTCGTTGTAGCCTCCGGGCACGGCTGACCCATCGTTTCGGGTTACGACCGTTGCTCGGGCTTCCGTGAAGTTCTCCGCCCCGTGCCAATAGGTCAGGGGCGGGAGAATGTCGCTGAAGTTGATTTCTGCCAGATATGTCTCCATCGTGTCGGCGTACGGCTCAGTCTCTTGAATCGACAACAACGGATTCGTGTATGAGGAGGTCGCAGCCCCAATCGATGCGGTCGAGTCGAGCAAGATGGCCGTGCCCTCTTCGTTCTCAATTAGACGCGCAGCCCTGTAAGCGATAGTGCTGTCTGCGCCCGGGTCCACACGAGACCGACGAACATCTCCGACCCTCCAGGACCTGACTCGGAAGGGTTGCGTAAGGTGATGCGAGCTTCCGACGTCGAAGATTCGACGTACGGGATGGCGTCGTTTTCCACAAACGCGCGAATCTGGTAGAACTTCACGCCAGGTTGGACGCCCTTGTATGAGCCCCACTCCCTAGTGGCCACGTGGGACGGCCGACCCGGATCGCACTTGGCGACGGCCGTGGCCGCAAACACAAGGTTGATCGCGGCCACCAATGCCACGGCCGCAATCGCAGCCGATGAGTGCTTCACACCTGTCTCCCTCCGCCGGACCGCAGAAACACACCCCGAGGATCTTCCGCCGAAGTCCGGGTTGGGTGGGCTCGGGCCCGTTAGGTGTCGTCAATGCTCAAGGTCCATCCCTAGCCTGCGCGCTCACGACCCTGCGGCCATAGGGCCGATTGTCATGACCGGGGGCGCGACGCGGGAGCTACCTGCTCGCCAACCAAGGGCGGCGGGACCGGTGTCTGGCCCCCTGCCCCGAGCCTCGAGGAGTTCCAGGCGCTCGTGGTCGCCGAGAAGATCCGCTTCGTGTTAGTCAGCGGACCGGCGGATTTGGGGGACCCGGCAGCGCGAGCGCCTGACCGATGGCGGCGCCACCCGTCGCCGGACTTGCACCCGGTGATCGTTGTGGCCAGGCAGGGGGCGTTTCAGGGCCGTTGAGCCTCTCTGGCTGGCCGTTTCCGTGCACCCGGTGCACATTCCGGCCACCCAGGGAGCCTTCGAAGGGTCGTGGTTGGCCACAACAGTCACGAGGTGCAAACCCGAAGGGACCAAGCCCCCATGCGGGCGCCTATATTGACAAACATCTATATACTGAGGACGTGAAGACCGCAGACCCCGACATCCAGCTACTCCAGGCCCTCGCCGACCCGGTGCGCCTCAGCATCGTGCGGCAGCTCGCCGCCGCGCCCGGATCCGTCTGCGCCTGCGACTTCACCGAGTGCTGCACCGTCAGCCAGCCCACGGTCAGCCACCACCTCCGCGTGCTGCGGGAGGCCGGCGTGGTCACCACGGAGCGCCGCGGCACCTACATCTACTACCAGCTCGCCCCCGACCTCCCGCGCCGCTGGGCCGGGATCGGGACCAGCCTCGCCGGCCTCGTCCAGGTCGGCTGAGGAGTTCCAGAGGAGACCAGACCGATGGCGACCAATATCCACGAGCAGGTGCGCGACCACTACGCGCAGGCAGCGCTCAACGTCCAGCGCACCGGGCTCGCTGCCTGCTGCGACGAGCCGGGCATCGGTCCGGAGCTGTACTCCACCCTCGAGCGCGACGAGCTGCCCGATGCGGCGGTCATGGCCTCGCTCGGCTGCGGCAACCCGACCGCCGTGGCGGACCTCCACCCCGGGGAGCGGGTCCTCGACCTGGGCTCGGGCGGCGGGATCGACGTCCTGCTCTCCGCCAAGCGGGTCGGCCCGACCGGCCGCGCCTTCGGCCTCGACATGACCGACGAGATGCTGGCCCTGGCCCAGCGCAACGCCGCCGAGGCGGGCGCCACGAACGTCGAGTTCCTCAAGGGCACGCATCGAGGCGATCCCGCTGCCCGGCGGACTCGGTGGACGTGGTGATCAGCAACTGCGTCATCAACCTCGCCGCGGACAAGGCGGCGGTCTTCGCGGAGATCGCCCGCGTGCTGCGCCCCGGCGGCCGGATGGGGGTCAGCGACATCGTCGCCGAGGACACCCTGACCGCTGAGCAGCGCGCGGAGCGCGGCTCCGTACGCCGGCTGCATCGCCGGCGCGCTCTCGTTCTCGGAGTTCACCGCCGGCCTGCGCAGCGCCGGCCTGGCCGATGTCTCGAGTCACCCCGACCCACGCCGTGGCCGAGGGGATGCACAGCGCCATCGTGCGGGCTACGAAGCCGGCGAACGCGGCGCCATCGGTCTCACTGGCAACAGACGAGCTGCCCATGGCGACCGGAGGATGCTGCGGCGGATCCGGCTGCTGCTAGACGCTGACGCCGATCAGCGAGCCCACCCCAAACGTGACCGCGGCCGCCACCCCGCCCAGCGCAAGCTGGCGCAGGCCGGTGAGCAGCGGGCTGCGGTGGGTCATGATGCTGACCCCTATCCCAAGCAGGAAGAGCGCCGCCAGGCTGAGGACCAGGCTCAGGCCGAATGCCAGCCCGCCGGACGCCAGCAGGTAGGGCACCAGCGGGATCAGGGCACCCAGGGTAAAGGCCAGGAATGAGCCGATGCCGGCTGCCCACGGCGACCCGATCGACCGCGCGTCCAGCCCCACCTCCTCGAAGATGAGGAGCCGGGTGGCAGCCTCAGGGTCGGCGAAGATGCGGTCCACGAAGGTGGACGCCTCGTCCTCGGTGAAGCCGCGGTCGCGGTAGATGCCGACCAGGATCCCCCGCTCCTGCTCCGTCGCCTCGCGCAGCTGGTGGCGCTGGAAGGCGAGCTGGTAGGCGAGCAGCTCCTGCTGGCTCTTCACGCTGATGTACTCCCCCACCCCCATGCTGAACGCCCCGGCCAGCAGGCCGGCGATCCCGGCCAGCACGATGATGCCCGGGGCGGGGTTCGCGCCCGCGACGCCCATCACCAGGGCGAGGTTGGAGACCAGGCCGTCGTTCCCGCCGAAGACCACGGGGCGCAGCACGCTGGTGGCGCGCGTCTCGTGAGGAGCGGTGGGATCCGGGAGCTCGGGTGGGTGGAGGAAGGGGATGCGGCCGAACATTGCGCACCATTCCAGCGGTTCGCGGCGCGGAGCGCAAGGGGCTGAACGGACGGGAACGCCGGGACCTGCGGTCGCGGCGACATCGGCTCAGGTGCTGGTCAGCTCGGGTTGTTCGTCTGGCGAACCCTGTGACCGCCAGCGACGCATCTGCCGCGTCCGATGATCGCTTCGGCGGTCGCCCGGTTCGCGTGACGAGCGAAATGACCGTCGGGGCCTGCCGGACCCACCCGCGCCGCGCGCCCGCCGGTCGTATGGTTCGTGTGGCGAACATGCACCGACCCCAGGGAGCAACCCGCCCATGCCCGAGTGGATCTACTTCATCCATCCCCCGCGCGAAGACTTCGCGGCGACCATGACCACGGAGGAGCAGGCGGCCTGGGCCATCCATTTCGCCCGCTTCCAACGCATGCTCGACGGAGGGCTCGCTGATCGTGGTGGGTCCAACCCTGGGTCGCATCAATACCGGGATCGCCATCTTTGAGGCGCCCGACGAGGAGGCCGCGCGGCGGATCATGGAGGAGGACCCGGCCATCGCCGGCGGATTCGCCACCGGCGAGCTGCGGCCCTTCAAGGTCTCGCTGCTCCGGGGTCGAGACGCCCAGGGACCGGGCATCAGCTGACCGGGACGGGCAGCCCTTCCTTCACCTCCAGCACGGCGCGGCCCCCCAGCGGGTCGCGGAGCTGCACGGTGGCGGTCCGTTCAGCGCCCACGGCGCTGCCTGCCCCCGACAGCGGGTTCGGGTGCTCGACCACGATGACGACCACGGCCAGGGACGACTCCACCGCCTCCGCGGTGTAGTCCACGCCTCCGAGCTGGCTGCCCGGCTTGGGTGCGCCCACGAAGGTCACGGTCAGCTGTCGCCCGTCGGGGCTGACCAGCGCCGACTCGATCGAGAGGCCGGCGGGCGGATTGTTCGAGTCCCATGGTGGCGGGCTCACGGTCACGCCCACCGTCGGCACCACGGCGACCCGCGTGAGGCGCACCGCGGTACCCTCGAGCGTGAGCTCCCATGCCGGTGCCGTCGCGGGACCCGTTGTGGTCTCGACCCGAACGCTGGTGAGCGTGGCCCCGGTGACCCGCAGCGGCGTGCAGTCAAGGCAATCCTGGCCGCCGAAGGTCCTGATGGCCTCAACCGCCTCGGCGGCGGTCATGACCGGGAAGCTCGCGGTCGTGCCGTCCTCCCAGCGAACCTCGGCAGCGGGCTGCGGCGCATCGGGGAGTGGCGTGGCGGCCTCGATGGCCCCTGCGTACAGCGCCCGCTTGTCGTTGTCCCCCACGGCCAGCTCCCAACTGCCGACCTGCTGCGTCGGGTCACCGACCAGGGAGAAGCCGGGTTGACTGCCGTTCGCGGCCCCCGCGGCCCCCGCGGCTGAGGCCCAGCGGTCGAGGGCGTCCTGTGCCTGCTGCCGCTGCCGATCGAGCGAGCCAGCCGCTCCGCCGCCCAGGATGCCGCAGGCAGCGAGAACGAGCACGAGTGCGATGGCGCACGCTGCACGTCGCGCGGTCCGTCTGGTGACCCACCTGACCATCTCTGCCTCCCCTCCTGGCACGCATGGTGCCCACATTGCATAGCCTTCCGCAGCGATCGCGGTTCGATCCTCGCGTCAGCCGTGCGTGTAGATCCCCCTCGCATCCAGTTCGTATCCAGTTCGTCGCCGGTGAGGCGCAGCTCCTCGGCGCAGGATGGCTCGGGCGTGCAAGATGGGCGCATGTCCGCTGGACCAGACCTCTCGCCGTTCGAAGGACGGACGCTCGAGGCACGCGCCGATTACGACGGCGTCGCCTTCACCGACCTTGATCTCACCGCAGCGGACGCCCGCGATTCCCGGTTCGTCGAATGCCGGTTCGAGCGGTGCAGCCTGGACGGCGCACGGCTCCCGCGAGTACGGGTGCTGGACTCCCGGCTCGTGGAGGTGCGCGGCGCGAGCGTCGACCTGGCCGACTCCACCTGGCGCGGCTGCACCATCGAGGGCGCCCGCCTGGGCGCCGTGAGCCTGACGGGTGCTGCCTGGACCGATGTCCGCGTCGAGCGCTGCAAGCTTGGCTTCCTGAACCTGGCCGATGCGCGCCTGGAGAACGTCACCTTCACCGAATGCGAGATCGAGACCCTCGACCTTCGCCTCGCACAGGCACGCGGGGTCTCGCTCGTCGGCTGCACCGTCGACGAGCTCAACGTGTCGGGTGCCACGCTCTCCGGGGTCGACCTGTCCTGTGCGCGGCTGCGCTCCCTCGTCGGCGTCGAGAGCCTGCGCGGCGCGATCGTCAGCCGCGGGCAGCTCGCCGACCTCGCGCCTCTCTTCGCGGAGCAGCTGGGGATCGAGGTCCGCGAGGACTGACTCCGGGCAGGCGCCTGCAGTAGGCTGCCCGCCGCGGGCGTCGACCCGATTCTGCGCGAGGTGGACGAGTGCAGCGGCTCTCCCCGGCAACTCGGCTTCTCCTGGTCCTGGTCGTCCTGGTCGTGGTGGCGCTGGCCGTCGTGGCCTGGTGGCCAGCGGGCGGTGGATCATCTTCGTCCGCGACCGCCATCACCGAACGGCCCACCGCGACACTTCTCGCCACCGCGTCGCCGGCACCAAGCTCTGCCACCCCGGCGCTGCCCACGCCCGGTTCCAGCGCCCGTCCGGCAGCTCCCACCGATGGAACCCTCACGCTCGCGCAGCTCCTCGCCCTGCTTCCGACCGCGCTGGAGCACCGGGCCGGGTACAGCCGAGACCTCTTCATCCACTGGATCGACGCCAACGGCGACGGCTGCAACACCCGGGAGGAGGTGCTGATCGCCGAGTCCCTGACGCCGGTCAGCATCGGCCCCCACTGCAGCCTGGCGGGCGGGTCATGGCTGCTCTCTGTATGACGGCGAAGCGTTCTCGGACCCTTCGGGCCTGGACATCGACCATCTCGTTCCGCTTGCCGAGGCCTGGGATTCGGGCGCCTACGCCTGGGCCCCGGATCGCCGCGAGCGGTACGCGAACGATCTCGGCGTGCCCTGGGCGCTGATTGCCGTATCGGCGGCCTCGAACCGCAGCAAGGGCGACCAGGACCCCGCCGAGTGGCTGCCCCCGGCACCCGGCGAGCTGTGCTCGTATGTCGCCGACTGGATCGCGGTCAAGGTCCGATGGCGACTCTCCGTGGACCCTGCCGAGCGCACGGCGCTGTCGAGCCTCATCGGCCAATGCCCGGGCGCACGGATGCCCGTGGTGACCGCACCCTAGGCCGAGGTGACCGGCGCGGCGGCGTAGCCGCGCATCACGCCGTCCACGACGCGGTAGGCGAATGCGAGCGTGAGCTCGCCTCCGAAGAGGAGCCTGAAATAGACCGGGCCCACGAGCAGCTCGGTGGCGATGTCGGGATCCGCGTCTGGCGAAGGTCCCCGCGGGCGATGCCGCGCTAGATGACCCGCGCCACTTCGTCGCGACGCGCGGCGACCACCGTCGCCCGGAACCGGTCACCCAGCGCCGGGTTGGTCGCGATCTGAGATAGCAGCGAACGGATTACCGTGCCGAACGGTGTTTCGGTTACCGCCAGCATCGAGTTGACGACCGCGGCCAGCATCTCCTCCCGCGTGTTCCCGGTCGCCTCGATCGCGATGTGCGGGCTGGCGAGCCAGGAGAGCAGCTCCAGGGCAAGCTCCTCCTTCGAGGCCCAGCGCCGATAGATCGTTGCCTTCCCCACGCCGGCCCGCGTCGCCACGTGCTCGATGCGCAGGTCCCCAAAGCTGACCTCGGTGAGCAGCTCCCGCGTGGCCTCCAGGATCCTCCGGTGCGTTGCACCACTCCGGGGACGTCCACGGGGGCGCGGGGGGGAGCGGGCGACGTCGGAGGCGGCCCAGTATCGGTCATCGGCTAAGGATACGACCCGGCCCGTATTGAATACAAGCGCATGATGCGTTAGCATACGAGACGAACCGTATCCATATATCGAGAACCTGCGATGCTTCCCCAACCAACAATCGTCGATCGCATCGAGCGGGCCGTTGAGGCCCGACCCTTCTGTGCCTGTGGCCGCCACACGGTGGCGGTGTGGCGCGACGGTGCCGTCTGGCTCGAATGCGTCTCGCTGAGCGAACCACGGAACGGGCTGCTCGGTCGCCTGGCGGCCGCGGTCACCGAACCCGATGCACGTCCGCGACTGCATCGTCGAGGCTCCGGCCAGCTCCGACAACGGCGCCGATGCCGCGCCACCATGCATCCATCCGGTGCCATCACCGACGCGCTGAGCCGACCCGCCTCCGCGTGCTGCGCCCCCAGCTGCTGGCCGGCGGAACGGGCCACCGCGACGCCCCTGGCTACCCCGACGCCCCGACGAACACCTGGCCCGTGACGGGCTCGACATTGAGCCACATCGCCGAGGTGAAATGGCCGCTGCCTGCGCCGGGCTCGATCACGTCACCGGTGATCTCGACCGACCAGACCGGCAGTCCCCAGGGACCGATCCCCGGCCGCACGTCCAGGACCGAGACGGCAACCACGGTCGCCTCCGCTCCGTGGGCGCCGGCGAAGTAGTCACGCGCGACCGCCTGGGCCCGCAGTCCGCCGAGTGTCAGCCAGGCGACCACGGCGACCACCAGCCGCAAGCACCAGGATCCGCCACCTCCGCCGCCTGGTTGGGAGGGTCGCGCTCAAGACGGCTGGCACCGCTACGGACATCCCGCGTACTCCGATCCTGCGCACGCCTATCGGCGGCGGCGCAGCAGCATGACAACGAGGAATGCTGCAGCGAGGATCCCCGCCAGCGGGATGAGGAACGTGATGGGCTCGATATTCATGGTGTACCTCCGTTGATCGGAGCTGACGTCGAGGTGACGCTCAAGCCCCCGAACAGGATCACCAGCGGCAGGATCAGCAGGACCAGCACGATCCCGGTGGCGATGACCTTCTCGCGGGTCGTCCAGTTCGGCGAGGTCCACGCCAGCACCAGTCCTGTCAGCGGCCCCACGAACGGCAGGAACACGGCGCCCACGGTCATCAGCAGGAGGGCGAGCACCTCGACCGGTCCCCACGGTGACCGGCGGCCCGCGGCAGCGACCGGTCGCGTGGCGCGTTCGCGGGAGCCGCGAGGCCCTGGCTCAGCCTCGGCCGCCACGATCTCCTCCGGCGGTCCCAGCCGCTCCAGGATGTTCCGGATGGTGACTTCGTCCCGCCGTCCGGCATCGGACAGGGCAGACTCGATGTGCTCGTGCACCTCACCGACCAGCTCGGAGCGACGATCCGCGGGAAGCGGCCAGGCCGCCGCCTCGAGTCGCCCGAGGTACTCGCGGACCAACGGCTCAGTGTGCATGGCTCTCCCCTTCCGAGGCCCCCTTCACGATCAGGACATCCACCGCGTCGCGAAAGCGGGTCCAATCGGCCGCGAACGCGTCCAGGGCACGACGACCGGCATCGGTGATCCGATAGTAGCGGCGAGGCGGGCCGGCATCGGACTCGCGCCAGGTGGTGGTCACCAGGTGATCCCGGCGCAGTCGGGAGAGGAGCGGGTAGATGGTCCCCTCGCTGGTGACCAGCTCCCCCGCCTCCGACAGGGCCCGCACGATGTCGAACCCGTACGACTCCTCGCCACGGAGCACGGCAAGAACGCAGTGCTCCAGCACCCCGCGGCGGAGCTCTGTCAGCGGGTTGCGTGCCTCGCCAGCTACCATGCCACACATGCTAGCACGCGGACGCAAGCCCCCGTCGCGCTCGAATCCGCGCCAGCACGCCATCGGCGGGGGTGAAGCATCGGAGAACCTGCCGGATGCCCCTTGCGCCGATGGTGTACGGAGCCCGATGGTTTGCGTACTTACGCAAATACCGAGGTCACCCGTGTCCGCCAGATCCCGTGCTCCCCGTCAACGCAACCGCACCCCTGTCCAGCGGCGTCCGCCGTGGCTGCTGCTGGGCGGAATCCTTGGCGCGCTGGTCGTCGCCGGTGTGATCACGGTTGGGCTCATGGGCGGGCACGGCGTAACGGAGATCGGCCCGGCACAGCTGCAGTCCGAGCTGACCCACAAGGACTTCACGCTCCTCAACGTCAAGACCCCGTACATCGGCGAGATCGAAGGCACCGACCTGTGGATCCCGTATGACCAGCTCGCCGCCCGCACGTCGGAGCTGCCGTCCGACAAGTCCGCCAAGATCGTCGTCTATTGCCGGACCGGCAACGAGAGCGCCATCGCGGTACAGACCCTCACCAGCCTGGGCTACACGAACCTCGAGGAGCTGAGCGGCGGTATGACGGCCTGGACGGCCGCCGGCGGAGCGTTAGTGAGCGTGGCGCGCTAGACACAGGCGTTCCCCTACTCCAGGGGCCACGAATACGGCGCAGACCAGGTCGTGCCGCCATCGGCCGTGTGCTCGAGGTCGATCCCCTGCGCGTTCGGGTCCCACATGAGCATGAAGCCGTGCTCGGCGTCGTTTGGAACGGCGCCGGTCGTGGAGTTCCCGTCGGTCTCGCCCAGCGGCATCGCCGTCCACGTTCGACCGCCATCCACGCTTACCATCGGCTGCATCCGGCTCCCGGTGATCCAGGCCGTGCCGTCCGACGCCACCGCGAGCCCCGACGGATGGCCGCTCGGCGGGATCTGACCGATGTCGCCGCTCGAGTCGGCTCCGCCGACGACCTGTGCCCGCACCTGCCACGTCGTACCGCCATCGCCTGTCACCAGGACGGCCTTGTCCTCCATGATGGTGGCGGGGCCGCCCGTGCAGAGCAGCCAGGCCGATGTCGCGCTCACCGCGGCAATCGCGGTGGGGCCCATGGCGGTGGGCCCGCCCGGCCCGCACGGGATGGGACCGGCCTGCACCCAGGACTGACCCCCGTCACTGGTGCGCTCGACGGCCGCGGCGCCCGGCCCGCCAACCGCGGTGCCCGGGGGAGGCGCCACCGGCACCAGCGCCCAGCCGTGCTGCGGATCGGCGAAGCTCACGACCGCCACGCTGCTGCCCTGCGACGCCCAGGTAAGGCCACCGTCCGCGCTGCGCCACAACGTGCAGTCCGCTCCCTCCGCCGTGCAGGTCTGGGCCATCGCATCGCGTGTGCCGAAGGCCCACAGCCCGCTCACCGGCGCGTCCGGTTGCCAGACAGTGGACCAGCTCGCACCCCCATCGGTCGTGCGGTCGACACGGCCGCTGACACCGTCGACTCCACCGACGAGCCCGGTCTGACCGCCGCTCCAGAACGCCAAGGCGGTCGGCTGGAACGAGGCGACGCCCGGAACCGGCGATTCAGTGGGCGAGGCAGATTCCACGGCACCGGCGCTCCACACGAGTGCCTCCACGACCACCGCGCTCTCGCAGTCGGCCCGGATGGACGCCGGCAGCTTGCTGCCCCGGGATCATGGGCGTGCACCTGAAGGACGACCGGGTCGGCCATCTGCCAGCCCGATCCGGGCACGTGCCCGCCCACGATGAGGTGCACCGTCCCGTGGCCCAGGTCCCGCATCGCCGCAGCCGAATCCGCGCTGCGGGACTCGGTGAGGAACCAGCCGGACGGACACCACGGTGCCAGCTCGTTCGTGGGTCGGGCCGTGGGCGGCGCAACGCAGTCCACCTGGATGTTGAGCAGCCAGCCGCCGACATAGAAGGGTGTGTCGCTCCCATCCGCGGCGATGTGGTCCGCGATGGCCTGACCGCTGTACACCGGCTGGCCCTTGAACGTGGACGGCACGCGGCCAGGGACCGATGACCCGCTGGGCGTGGACGAACCCGAGGCCGATGGCGCCCCCGGTCCCGAGATCGGCGGCTGGTTCATGCCGCTGACCAACGCGAAAGCTGCCACCACTGCGATCACCACCACCGCGGCCACGCTTGGCAGCACCATCCGCAGCCATCCGGCCGAAGGCGAGCCCGATCGATCCGGCAAGCTCGCGGTAGCGGATGCCGCGAAATCGGCGCGAAATGGATGCTGGCGGGCCTCGACGTGGAAGGCTTCGCCCAGGCGTTCCTCAAGCGGCGGGCGATCAGGCGCCATCGGTCTGGCCCTCCTCTCCCAGCGCGACCCGAAGGCGAGCCAGGGCTCGGTGGAGACGGGCCTTGGCAGTACCCAGGCGGATCCCCAGCGCATCGGCGACATCGGCCACCCCGAGGTCGGCCGCATAGCGCAGACCCAGGATGGCCCGGTCGTCGGCGGCAATGAGCCGATGGCGACCAGCAGCGTCATGTGCTCGGCAGCCGCCACCGACGGATCCGCGGCGGGAGCCGCATCCGGGTCCAGGATCACCTCGCGGGCGTGGTACCCGCGGCGGGCGTGGTCGATGGCGGCGCGGGACAGCGATCCGCCGGAACCACGCTGTCCACCCGGCCGGATCGCGAAGCTGTGGCAGGCGCTGCCAGGCGCGGAGCGTCGCCTCCTGCAGGGCATCCTCGGCATCGGTTGGGATCGCAGCACGGCCAATGCGCGCGATAGGCGATCGGTGCATCGCGTTCGAGCAGCTGTTCGAACGCCATTCGATCCCCCGCCCGGGCGGCCTCGACCAACTCATCGAGCTCCCCGCCAGGGCGCACGCGCACCACCTCCTCAGGGTAGTAGACGGAGCCGGGCGCGCGTTTCGTTGCCTTGCCCGCTGACCGTCGGGAACAGCCTTACAATCAGGTCAATTGAATTTTTCATTTGATGTTCTTCAATTGTGGGAAGGAAGTTTAGGAGCAGAAGGAGATTATATAGACCTTCATGCTGGCGTGGAGATTGATTTAATTAGTTCAGATATTGAAAATTCAACTGGTTACATGGTAGACCAACCATATCTTTGGTATGCAAGATAAGGGAGAAGATTACCCGTTAGATAGACTTGATGGATCAGATAATTTTTACCACCAAGATCGAGAAATGGTTTTAACGCAAGGTGATAGAGTGGGTTATTCGGTCTATGTTAAAGGGCTGTCAAATGTTCATATCGAAAATCCTCAAGCAGTTGATAATTGCCCTAACGATCCCGACAAAACAGAACCAGGTATCTGCGGTTGTGGTGTCCCTGACACAGATGAAGATTTAGACGGAACCCCTGACTGCAATGATAATTGCCCCAACGATCCAAACAAAACAGAGCCAGGCATCTGTGATTGTGGTGTCCCTGACACCGATAGCGATGGTGATGGAATTCCCGACTGCAATGATAACTGTAACAATTTAATTGATTCGGATGGTGATGGAATAAGCGATTGCGACGATCTTTGCCCTAACGATCAAAATAAAACACAGCCAGGCACTTGCGGTTGCGGTATTGCCGACATCGATACCGATTCAGATGGAACATTAGACTGCAACGATGATTGCCTTAATGATCCATATAAAACACAGCCGGGCACTTGCGGCTGTGGCATCGCTGAAACTGACACTGATTTAGACGGAACACCTGACTGCATCGACAATTGCCCAAACGATACAAATAAAGCACAACCCGGTATTTGCGGTTGCGGTATCGCTGATACCGATAGTGATGGTGATGGGATTCCGGATTGCAACGATGATTGCAATAACTTGATTGATTCTGATGGAGATGAAGTAAACGATTGTGATGATTTATGTCCTAACGATCCTGAACAAAATTCAACCAGGGTACTTGCGGATGCGGTATAGATGACATTGATTCTGACGGAGATGGCATACTTGACTGCATAGATTCAAATGATGACGGTGATGGTCTGCCTGATGGAGAGGAGCAGGGACCTGATCGTAATAACCCAAATTACGATGGCAATGGTGATGGGATAGCTGATTATTTGCAAGATAATGTAGCTTCCTTTCACACTTATAATAATCAGAATTACGTTACCATGGAATCGCCTGCTGGAACATCAATGAGAAATTGTAAGGCCGAAGATAATCCAGCGAAATCTAATGCACCTTCCAATGTTGATTTCTCATTTGGATTCTTTGGATTCAGTTTAGAGAATGTTGACCTTGGCGGTGCCTCCACAGCCACCCTGCATTCTCCTACTGGACCAGCTTTCAATACTTATTACAAATATGGTCCAACACCCGATAATCCGATTAATCATTGGTATGAATTTCTTTATGATGGCCAAACGGGTGCAAAGATTAATGGAAATGTAATTACTCTTTATTTCGTTGATGGTTTAAGAGGCGACGATGATCTATCGGCCAATGGGACAATTTCTGATATAGGGGGGCCGGGTGTATTTGTAGATTCTGGTGATAGCGGAGATGGTGGCAGCCAAGTCATTGGAAGTTCCGGAGGTGGAGGCGGCGGCTGTTTTATTTCAACAACTACGGATAAAATAATTTAACAGGCAACACCCATCTACAGGGGAGGATGGGAATGCGCTGTATGGCAATCATAATACAGGCCAAATTGCCCAATGGGGTAGTTTGGCCTTTTTATTTGGAGAAAGGAGGATTGAGATGAATAAAATGTCTAATCAAAGATTATTCAAAATTTCGTTGATAATAATAAGCACTTTGTTTTTTTACAATTTAAGTTCTAAGGCTTCAGCACAAGAGATTATATGGATGGAAGATTTGTGGTTGACTACAGAATTTAGTATGCATCCTGCTGCTGCAGTTTACGAAAATTATGTGCATTTGGTATGGGAAGATTATAGAGATAGCAACCATGAAATATACTACAGAAATAGTGAAAATAATGGATTAACCTGGAAAGGCAACATAAGATTAACTAATAATCAAGCTCAATCTTCGCTCCCAGATTTAGCAGCAGACCAATATGCTATTCATGTTGTATGGGGAGAAGGAACGGGGGACAATTGGGATGTATATTACAAAAGAAGTGTGGATAATGGTGAAACATGGAGTGATGCTTATAATTTGAGTAAAACAGAAAACGTTTCTACACGACCAAGCATTACAGTTCATGAAAATATTGTTCATATAGTATGGATGGAATTTATACAATCAAATGACCATAGAATACTATATATAAATAGCACGGATGGTGGTCTTACTTGGGATGATGTTGTTGAATTGCCAATACCGTCTCCTAATGTTTGGTGCCCAGCCATTACAGTGAAAGAAAATACTATCCATGTTGTTTATAGAAACAGGTATGGTTTTTCTACCCCTATAGGTGATAAAGGAGATATAATATATACGAAAAGCATTGATAATGGTGTTACTTGGTCACTACCGGAGACATTAGCGACTACTTATACATACGGATGGGAGACAGTGTGGAAAACTGGATTAACTGCAAGTGCGAATAATTTATATATTTTGTGGTATAATAATGTCAATCAAATAGATGATTCAGATATATTCTACAAAATGAGCTCGGACAATGGTCGAACATGGGGCAATGAAATAAGAATCCCAGATGTAAATATTTCGATTAATCCAACGATAGAAGCCAATTCTGAAAAAATTAACATAGTATGGCTTGAAAAAACTGGTTACAATCCCGGCGCGGAAGAGTCAATCAAATATATACTACGCACAGAGGGCATCAGCTGATATTAACGCGCAAAAGTTACCTACCTCGGTTCAATATTTTTCTTCTATATCTTCAGCACTAAGCGATCATTATATTCACTTATTTACAACTGGTAAATATTCAGATAGTTCGCTACTTTATAAAAATGGCAGTATAAAAATGTCTGTAGAAATAGACATAAAACCACAGAGTATAGAGAACTGCATTAACATAAACGATCATGGCGTAATTCCCGTAGCTATTTTAGGAACTTCCGAATTCGATGTTACACAAGTCGATCCAGCAACCTGCTCGCTCCAAGGCATGAGTGTTAAAATGGTCGGCAAAAGTAACAAACTTCTTTACAACTATACTGATGTAAATGACGATGGGTTCGATGACCTAATGCTAAAAATCGAAGATTCGGATGGTACTTTTATTGAAGGTCAAACAGTAGCTACTCTTAAAGGTACTCTATATGACGGAACTCCAATAGAAGGAACTGAGACCATCTGCATTGTTCCTTAGTCTGAATTGGCGATTACCAAACGCGCAAGGACTCCGTTCGGTGCGAATAAAGCGTCTATCCTTTTAACATTTTGTTCTGCTGTAGGATTCTTACATTACTTTATTAAAACTAATTAATTGAAAAAAAGCATTAAAGATTCTTTTTTAGACAAGGAATAAAAAATGAATGAGGAAATGAAAAAGATTGCCTTTTTTGAAAAGAAAATAAATCTTTTTACTGCAATTATAGGATTATTTATATCAATAGTTGGCACATATTTTATTACAATAAGCGATATAGAAGCAAAAATTGAAAAACATGTTTCTAGTGATGCAGTAATAAATATAATAAGAACCAAAGTTCACCCTATGTTAATTTTCGATCAAGATGTTAGGTACAAGGTAGATATGGGCGGTTTAGAATACATAGATACTATTGATGCAAAAAAAACCGGTGACTTCGTAAAAACTATAACAGTAAAGCTTAAAAACCCTGGTAATGCTCCTCTTTTAACATGTTTAGATAGTACTGTTGATTACATTATAACAACAGACCAAGGTAAAGAAACCATTTGGATTTATCATTTAGAATATAGAGGATATTCGGAACCAAGATTACCTTATAGTTTTTTTAAATTAGAAATAATCAACGGAGATGCAAGTATACAATATAGCAAAGAAAAAACTCCGAGAGAGAATATTTTAATGGGGACATTAAAAGCTTATGGTAATAAAGGTGAAAATTCATACATACAATTACATCCAGATGTTAAGCCAAATGCCGATTACGGAGGAAACGGTGTAATTTATTTAGATAAAAAAGAAGAACGTATTTTCTTTAATATAAATAAAAAATGGTTTAAAGTAGCAACATTTGATGACATTGGTAAGAAGTGATTATTTAAAACGATTGATAAAAAGAATAATCATAAAATCATTTAATAAATTTTTATGAAGATTTTAAAAATAATTTCGTAAGATTAAAGAATAAGAGGAAGGTTTGGGGACCACCGCCTTTAAAATTTTACACCATGGACTTTAAATAAATACTCAAAATTTTAGGGGCAGGGTTAAGAAGAGAGTTTGAAATATATATTAGCTTGCATACTTCATCGGGTGCTTACATCAAGATACATTGGTTTTAGTAATGGATTTTTATTCCTCTCTGCCGAAGGCCACGAGCTCAGGCTCGTCGGCGGTAGCCGGTGACGAAGTCACGTTAGAAACCGCACTGCACTTCGAACACAGCACGAGGCGGCGGAGCGGTCTGGCGCGGTTTGTGTCAGTTTACATAAACAAATGTTATCGGATTGTCCCTTTTCCATATTTTTTTAATAAAATAGACAAAAGGTCAGTCCGATAAAGTTCACGATTATGTAATATTGCAACAAACCGTGACAGACCGTGGAGCCGCCGGAACCTTGTAGACCCCCTGCCCTATGTTCAAAGATCCATAAGATAGAGCGAAGCGATTCCCTATCAGCGAAGCTTTCATTAAAAGCAAGCGCCGTGCGAGGGACCATTAGACCGCGAGCAATAAGATAAGATGGCGCCGCCATGAGCGCGAAGCGCCAACCAATGCGGCGCCCTACCCTTATAAATGACAACTGCTTCTGCAGTTTCCATGTATTCCCCCTTTGGGGCGAGGCCGCCGGAAAGGGGGATACAGGGGGATTGGGTGGGGGATGGCTGTGGCGAACCTAACAAATTCTATAAATGTGTGCGGACAACAACCAAGGCCATGGTGGACCATCCACCGTTTAGATCATCAATCCGCACGAAATCAATTATTGTTCAAATTCAAAAATTGCACCTTCATCATTCTTTGATAAGCGATCAGCTAATTCAAATGGTATTTTTAGACTCGGAGGCGGCAAAGTTGATTTGATTTTCGTCGTGCCATTGTCAACAGGGATACCGCGTGTGCGTAACACATATAAGAATACGCGTAAGCACAGCTCATCTGTTAAAAGTGATCGTTCGCCACTATCAAGCTCGCGTTCTACTTGCTGACGATGACACGAATCAAGACTATCAAGCGCCTTGTTTAAGGCAACTTCAAGACCATCATCAACGTTGAACTGTGCCTCAATCCTGTCTAGAGAACTCCAAAGAACCTGCCAGGGCTCTTCGTTCGCGTAGTCGCTCAATGATTTCCTTCCTCTTTTCGGGTACAACCGACATAATAATGCCGATAACTTCGGTTTGAAATTCCTGCATGGATTTCAGGGACGTATAGCTTGAATAAATTTCAGACTGTAACTGTACTTGACGGCGCAACTCGCCTAATAATTTAACCTGAAGACTTACCGGATCTTCAAACTTCGTACCACGAAGCTCATGCAGCTTCTTCATAGTGTCCATAGCGTTAGTGTCACCACGGATAAGACCTGAAAGCAATTCGATAAGCTCCAAGGTTTCCTTCTGCGCCTGGGCGAACGCTTGCACAGTATTATACTCTGCCTGCACAATTTGCGGAGCCGAACGAGTTGCCAGATCTTTGGCAACGGCTTTATCAATGCGGTTCTTGGCCTGATGGATTGCCTGTTTCGTGCACTTGAAGAACTCGGCACACTGAGCCACACTGCGGCCACGTCTTAACATGCGCTGCAATTTTACATGGTCGATCTTGTTATACATTTTTCTTCCTATAAAGCCGAAATTTGATTGACTCGAGACCTTGGGGCATTGGTACAAGGAACCAATAACTAAAAGCATTTGAAGAATATCTTATAAAAATATTGGTCAATTGCTGTTATTGTTGAATTTCTTTAAAATGTTTTGTTACTCTTCCAAAACCGGCAACTCGACGCCATCAGGATTTTCCAGGCAAAGAGCGGGAATACACGTCTCAAGCAATTCGATATACCAGCCACAATCCCTTGAACATATTTCGCCCGGAAATAGCGGGCACGTCTTTTTCGGGTTTTCAGTTTTCATCTTCCTCGTCTCCATTATTTACGCAGATTAGGTTGCCGAGGTTGCCGATGGTTTTTGTCTAAAAAAGGTATCGGCAACCGCACAAAATACTGAATTAACACAGAAAAACATGCCTGGTTGCCGATGACCCCCATTTTACAAAAGTTTTTTCCATATCGTCTCTCATGAGAAAAGTTCCAGAAAACGCCCCTCATCGGCAACTCCCTGTGTTTTTCTGTATAATATCAATTACTTTGGAGGTTGCCGATGGTTTTTTAGCTCCGAAACCTCGGCAACCTTTTCAGGTTGAAAATCATTTTCAATAGCGCAATCGAAAACGACAGCGAACTGTAGTTCCATCTATTTTAGCCTTTTTAATCAAAAAATCTGATGTTCGAAGTTCAGTTGAAAATTCTTGAGCACTACAAGGCGACAAACAATTTTCAAGGCACCACCTTTTATAAGCAGTATAAAAATCAGACAAGCGGCTTTTAAATCCGGGGCGAATCATAACGTGAGTTTTAACCCACCTGAATGCATTAACCGAATTGCCTCGATATTCGTCAACAAGTCGATCGGAAGAATCACAAGTGCCAAGACCATTTTGATACCAATCAACAGCACCATCAACCAACCATCTGAGGATACCGGCACCTTGAGATTTGAACTTATCAAGGATATGGTTGTCACGGTGACGGATGATATTACGGAAATGTATCATACGGACACGGCGCCAAAAGGCGAAAGATTTGTCTTTCACTACCGGTTTTGAATTAGCTGAAAGAAAAATTTTACAAACAGGTGTAAAGGTGAATTCTTCCTTATAAAGAAAACGTGCGTTTTGTTCATCACCGCCAGTTAGA
>CAWBBG010000014.1:0-57968 GCA_963787025.1 uncultured Chloroflexia bacterium | reverse complement strand
GCCTGCACGTCCACGCGATACGGAAATGGAACAAGCGGCATGGCTGGCGCTGTTCAACGGCGGCGGTGCGACAGTCAACCAGGTCATGACTAACGTATTGCACGCGGCTCCGGTCGAGTGGGGCAATGTCGTGATGCTCAAGACGGGCGTGGCTGCCGTTCCGGTCGACCAGCTTAAAGACGGGTTCACGAACAATTCGCACTTGGGACCGCAGACCGCCGACGTTGGTAAACCGACTCCGACTCCTCCGAGCGCCCAGACGACGCAATCGCAGGACGCCGAGATTGCCGAAGGCGACGAAGCGGATAAGGCGCTGTTTGCCACGCTCTCGCGGAAGGCGTTTGACGACGACTTCGCGGACGCGTACAGCACGATCTGGCTCAAGCGACATGGCGCCCAAGAGACGAAGCTCGCCGACGCCATCGCATCGTTCTTTGCCGAGCAAGGCGACGCTGTAGAAAAGGCGCTGGTATCGCTTCCGGACGACAGCCAGGCAACTCCGGAAGAGATCGCCAGTAAGGTGTTCGATCCCGCGGCATGGGATGCCAAGTTCAAGGACGCCATCAGGGAGCCGTTCGCAAAAGCGCTGGCTTCCGGAGCTGACCACGAGCTGAAAGCGTTCGGCGACGCTCCCACCAAGTCGGTGAAAGCCGCTCCCGATTATGCGTTCTCCTTCGATTTTGGCGTCGACCTGCCGCCGGACGTGCTGGCGGGCGTCAAGGCCGCGGTCGACACGGCGCTTGCGGAGCCCTACTGGGCGGAAATCCAAGAGACAACCAAGGACTTGCTCGCGTCGAAGCTGAAAGAATCGCTGGAAGGCGGCGCCACGATGCGGCAGGCGGTCAAAGCGATCCGAGACGAGGTATTTGACGGCGACATCTCGGCGGTAAGCAGACCTAACGGAACGAGTTGCAGCGGGCAGCTCGACGTATTGCTATCGACGAGCTGGACGACCGCGGTCGTCCGATTCTCGACGACACGATCCTGATCATTCTCAACGCTGACGAGCGTGTTGCCCCCTTCCGCCTGCCGAACCACGCGAGCCGCGCCTGGCAGCTCGTGGTGGACACCGTCTCCGGGCAGGTCCCGCCGCAGGATCCTGCCGCCGTCCACGAGGGCGGCTCCATCCTCGAGGTGAGCGCCCGGTCCGCGGTGGTCCTCGTCCAGCCGCGGGTGTAGCGCCATGGGCAGCACCGCGACGGGAGCGCGGCCGGCCGCGGTTCCCCGCGCCACGTACCGGCTCCAGCTCCACGCAGGATTCGACTTTGCCGACGTGACGGCCCTGGTCGACTACCTGGACGCTCTGGGCGTCAGCCACGTCTACTGCTCACCGATCCTCCAGGCGGCCCCGGGGAGCAGCCACGGGTACGACGTCGTGGACCACGACCGGATCAGCGATGCGCTGGGCGGCGAAGAGGGCCTGGAATCCCTGGTGACGGTGCTGCGCGCGCGCGGGATGGGGCTGGTCGTCGACGTGGTCCCAAACCACATGGCCATCAGCGGCGAGCGAAACGCGTGGTGGTGGGACGTGCTCGAGCACGGGCACGCGAGCCGCTACGCCTCCTTCTTCGACGTCGACTGGGACCCGCCCGAGAGCAGGCTGCGGAACGTGATCCTGCTCCCGGTCCTGCCGGATCACTACGGCCGCGTTCTCGATGCAGGCGGTATCCGCGTGGTTCGCGACCGCACGCGCATCACGGTCGCCGTGGGCGATCGTCGCTTTCCGCTCGACCCGCGCTCGATCGGACCGCTGCTCGCGGATGCGGGGGCGCTCGGCGGCTCGGAGGAGCTGGCGTTCATCGGGCGTGCGCTCGCCGAGCTGCCCGCCTCCACGGTCGCGGACCCGGCCGACGTCGCACGCCGCCAGGCCGACGCGGCCGTGCTCGGAGCGCGGCTCGAGATCGTCGCCGACACCACGCGCGTGGCGCGGGCCCTCGACCGCACCATCGCGCGCGTCAACGCGGACCCCGATGCGCTCGACCGCCTCCTCGACGAGCAGAACTACCGGCTGGCCTTCTGGCGCAGCGCGTCGCGCGACCTCGGCTACCGGCGCTTCTTCGACATCGACTCGCTGATCGGGCTGCGCGTGGAGCGAGCGGAGGTCTTCGAGGCCACCCACGCGCTGGTCTGCTCGCTCGTGGACGAGGGACGGATCGACGGTCTGCGGGTCGACCATCCGGACGGGTTGCGTCGACCCCGCCGGCTACTTCGCTCGCCTCCGCGAACGTGCGCCGCAGGCCTGGATCGTGGCCGAGAAGATCCTGGTCGGCGACGAGCTGCTGCGGAGGACTGGCCGATCGACGGCGCCACCGGCTACCGCTTCGCGGACCGCGCGACCGGTCTCCTCGTCGACCCGACCGGCGAGGAGCCGCTCACCCGCCGCTACCACCGCTTCGTGGGTGACCACCGGCCGTGGTCGGCGGTGGCCGCCGAGGCGCGCCTGGAGGTCCTCTCCGAGACCCTGGGGAGCGACCTGAACCGGCTGACCCATCTCTTCGTCGAGGTCTGCGAGGCGAACCGGCGCTACCGTGACTTCACCCGGCACGACCTGCATGGCACGCTCCGCGAGGTGGCGGCCAGCCTGTCCGTCTACCGGACCTACGTCCGGATCCCCGGCGAGCCGGTCGCGCCGGCCGCAGCCGGTGCCCTGGTCACCGCGGTCGACCGGGCCGTGCTCGACGAAGCGCTGGCGTCGGCCCGACACGCCCGGCCCGAGCTCGATCCCGACCTGTTCGCCTTCCTGCGCTGCGATCCTGCTGCTCGAGGTGCCGGACGAGCGGGCGACCGAGCTCGCGCTGCGCTTCCAGCAGCTCACCCCGGCTGCCATGGCCAAGGGTCTCGAGGACACGGCGTTCTATCGCTACCTGCGCTTCGTGGCTCGCAACGAGGTCGGATCGGAGCCGGATCGCCTGGCTGTGTCGCCCGCGGACGTGCACGCCGGCTTCACGTCCGATGCCGACCGCTGGCCACGCACGCATGCTCGCCACCTCGACCCACGACACGAAGCGAAGCGGCGACGTGCGCGCGCGCCTTGCGCTGCTCTCCGAGATCCCCTCCGCCTGGGGCCGGGCGGTGAGTCGCTTCGCCGTCAGGGCGAACCCGCATCGCGCGCGTCCGGGATCGCCCGACCGACACGACGAGTACCTCTTCTACCAGACCATCGTCGGGAGCCTGGCCGATCGAGGCGGACCGGGTTGCCGCCTACGCGGTGAAGGCGGCACGCGAGGCGAAGCTGCGCACCTCCTGGAACGCGCCGGACAGTGACTACGAGGAGGCGCTCGACCGGTTCATCCGCGGATGCCTGGGTGACGCCGCGTTCGTGGAGGAGGTGGAGCGCTTCGTCGCTCCGCTCGTCGAGCCGGGCCGCTCCAACGCCCTGGCCCAGACCCTCCTCAAGCTGGCCGCTCCCGGTGTCCCGGACCTCTACCAGGGAACCGAGCTGTGGGACCTCAGCCTGGTGGATCCCGATAACCGGCGTCCGGTCGACTACGCGCGTCGCCGGGAGGCCCTGGCGTCCCTGGAGGGCGCGACCCTGGAGGAGATTCGTGCCGGAGCCGACGCGGGGCTGCCCAAGCTGTGGCTCATCAGGCAGGCCCTCGACCTGCGCCGCCGCCGGACGGATGCCCTGGGAGCCGGGGCGACCTACGCGCCGTCGGCGGCCGTCGGCGGCCGTGCCGCCCACGTCTTCGCCTTCCGACGCGGGGAGGCGGTCCTGGCCGTCACGCCACGGCTCGTCCTGCGCCTGGCCCGGACCGGCGGCTGGTCCGGCACGGCGCTCCCTGTGCCGGTCGGGGCGCTGGCGCAACGTGCTCGACGGCCGGGAGTACCCGGGAGAGACGCGCGTCCGCCTGGCCGAGCTGCTCGAGCGGTTTCCCGTCGCCCTCCTGGAGCGGGTCTCGTGAGCGAGGTCGCGGTCTGGGCGCCGCGCGCCGAACGGGTCGCGCTGGCCCTCGAGCACGGCCGGGAGCCGATGCGGGCCGACGCCGGTGGCTGGTGGCGCAGCACGACGCGGCTGCCGGCCGGGACGGACTACCGCTTCGTGCTCGACGACGGGGACCCGCTCCCGGACCCGCGCTCTCCCTGGCAGCCCGCAGGCGTCCATGGCCCGTCGCGGACCGTCGACCACGCCGCCTTCACCTGGACCGACGGCGGATGGCGGCCGCCCCAGCTGGAGATGGGCGTGATCTACGAGCTGCATGTCGGCACCTTCACGCCCGGAGGCACCTTCGACGACGCGATCGAGCGGCTGCCGGACCTCGTCGCGCTGGGCGTGACGCACGTCGAGCTGATGCCGGTTGCGGAGTTCAGCGGCACCCGCGGCTGGGGCTACGACGGCGTCGACCTCTTCGCGCCGCACCACGCCTACGGCGGTCCCGACGGGCTCAAGCGCCTGGTCGATGCGGCGCATCGGCAGGGCCTCGCGGTCCTGCTGGACGTCGTCTACAACCATCTCGGTCCGGAGGGGAACGTCCTGGATCGGTACGGCCCGTACTTCACGGACCGCTACCGGACGCCGTGGGGCGCGGCGGTCAACTTCGACGATCACGGGTCGGTGGAGGTCCGTCGCTTCGTCGTCGACAACGCGTGCATGTGGCTGCGCGACTACCACCTCGACGGCCTCCGCCTGGATGCGACGCACGCGATCTTCGACCGGTCGGCGATCCACATCCTCGAGCAGCTACGAGGGGCGGTCGCCGAGCTCGGGCGGACCCTGGGGCGGCGCCTGGTGGTGATCGCGGAGTGCGACCTCGACGATCCGCGCCTGGTCCGGGCGCCGTCCGCGGGCGGCTACGGGCTGGACGCTGCCTGGGCCGACGACGTCCACCATGCCCTGCACGTCTCGCTGACCGGCGAGCGGTCGGGCTACTACGCGGACTTCGTGCCGATGCGCTCGCTGGCCACGGCGCTGCGCTCCCCGTACCTGTTCACCGGCGGCCCCTCGTCGTACCGCGGCCGGCTCCACGGGCGTTCGCCGGGCACGCTCTCCGGCTCGCGCTTCGTCGCCGCGCTGCAGAACCACGACCAGGTCGGCAACCGCGCCCTTGGCGAGCGCCTCTCGGCACTGGTCAGCGTCGACCGCCTGCTGGTCGGCGCTGCCCTGCTGGTCATGGCGCCGTATGTGCCCCTCATCTTCGCCGGGGAGGAATGGGGTGCCAGCACGCCCTTCCTGTACTTCACCGATCACGCAGACCCCGGGCTGGGCGAGGCCGTGCGGCAGGGTCGCCGCGCGGAGTTCGCCGCCTTCGGCTGGAGGCCCGAGGAGATCCCCGACCCGCAGGACGAGCGCACGTTCATCGCCAGCCGCCTGCGCTGGGACGAGCGCGAGGAGGGCGAGCACGCGCGGATCCTGCGCTGGTGGCGCGATCTCCTGGCGCTGCGGCGCGCGACCGGCGCCCTGCACGATGGGCGACGGGACCGCGTCCGGGCCGTCGCCGATGACCGTGGGACGTTGGTCCTGCGCCGCGCAGCGGTGACGGTGGCCGCCAACCTCGGTGCCGACCAGGTGCGCCTGCGGGAGCCGGGGAGGCTGCTGCTCGCGTCCGCCGTCTCCGTCGGGCGCCGTGGCGCCCACCTGGTACTGCCGCCGGACACGGTCGCGATCCTCGAGCAGCCCGCATGACCGATCCGCGGGACCTCGTGCTGCCCCGCTACACGGATGCCTTCGGGCGGGAGGCCACGGTCGGGGAGGACGTCCGGCGTGCCGTGCTGCGGGCGATGGGGGTGCCACCGGCGGCCCGGGACGCGCGCCGTGGCCCCTCGCCGGATCTCGAGCCGATCGCGGTCCGAGCGCCGGGCGATCCGCTCCCCGCGGCCGCCGAGCTGGTCCTCGAGGACGGCACCTCGCTGGGCACGGTCACCAGGCTCCCACCGGATCTCCCGTTCGGCTACCACCACCTGCTGCACGATCGCCACGACCAGCTGCTCCTCGTGGCCCCGGCCCGCTGCATCGTCCCCGGCCCCGCGCGGGGCTGGGCCTGGACGGTCCAGCTGCCGGCGACGCGCTCGGGGGCGAGCTGGGGGATCGGCGATCTGGCGGACCTGCGCTCGCTTGCCGCCTGGGCCGCCGGAGTGGGCGCGCGCGCGATGGTCGTCAGCCCCCTGGGGGCGCCCAACCCGTCTCCCGAACCGGAGCCCAGCCCGTACTACCCGAGCACTCGACGATTCTGGAACCCGCTGCTGCTGCGGATCGAGGAGGTGCCGGGCTCCGACGATCCGGCGCTCGGGATCGCGGGCCTCGCCGCAGAGGCCCGGCGGCTGAACGACTCACCCCGCATCGATCGGGCGCAGGTCGCCCGCCTCAAGAGCGAGGCACTGCAGCGGATCTGGTCCGCCCGACCGGCGGGTCACCCGGACCCGGCCGTGGCCATGCAGGCATTCCGTGCTCAGCATGGCGCGGCGCTGCGCGAGTGGGCGGTCTTCGCGGCGCTCTCCGAACACCACGGTCCAGGCTGGCGGCGCTGGCCGGAGGAGCATCGGTCGCCCGGGTCGTCCGGAGTGGCCGGGTTCGCCGCGGCGCAGGCCGACCGCGTCGCATTCCACGAGTGGGTGCAGTGGCTCCTCGACGAGCAGCGGCGGGCGGCCGGGGGCGCGGGCGTCTCCCTCGTCTCCGACCTTCCGGTCGGCTTCGATCCCGGCGGCTTCGATGCCTGGGCCTGGCAGGACCTCGTCGCGGGTGCAGCGCGCATCGGCGCCCCACCCGACCGCTTCAATCCGGAGGGCCAGGACTGGGGCCTGCCGCCCTTTGTGCCACACCGGCTGCGCGAGGCGCATCTCGGGCCTTTCATCGAAACGGTGCGGGCGGCGTTCCGCCACGCCGGCGGCCTGCGCATCGACCATGTCATGGGTCTCTTCCGGCTGTGGTGGATCCCGGTGGACGGACCGGGCGGCGGCGCGTACGTTCGCTATCCGGCGAACGAGCTTCTCGCCGTGCTGGCCATCGAGAGCCACAGGGCGAACGGAATCGTCATCGGCGAGGACCTCGGCACGGTCGAGCGCGGCGTGCGGCGCACCCTCGCCCGGCACGGGCTCCTCTCGACGCGGCTCATCTACTTCGAGCGTCGTGGGCCGGCGCGCTTCCCGCGCAGGGCGCTCGCGGCGGTGACGACCCATGATCTCCCGACCGTGGCGGGCACCTGGCACGGCACCGACCTCGACGATCAGCGCGCCGCGGGCCTGGCGCCGGCGACGAGCGAGATCGACGTCCTGCGCGACCGCGTGGCCCGTGCGGCCGGGGTCGCCGCCGACGCGCCGCTGGACGCCGCGATCCTGGGGGTCTACCGGGCCCTCGCCGCCTCGCCGGCGGCGCTGGTCAGCGCGACGCTCGAGGATGCGCTTCGGGTGGAGGCGCGACCGAACCTGCCGGGGACGACGAGCGCGCAGCGGGCCAACTGGTCCGTCGCGCTGCCGGAGGCCATCGAGGGGCTGGTGCGGGATCCGTTCGTGGCGCGCCTGGCGGCGGCCATGCGCCGACCCTGATCGGTCCGCCTAGCGCTGCGGGCGGAGGATGATGGTCGCCAACGGCGGGAGCGTCAGCGAAACCGATGCCGGCTGCCCGTGCGAGGCGATCTCCTCGGCGAACAGGCCGCCCAGGTTCCCCACGTTCGAGCCGCCGTAGTGCCTGGAGTCGGTGTTCAGGACCTCGACCCAGGTCCCGGCCTGCGGCAGGCCCAGCCGATAGTCGAAGCGTGGGACCGGTGTCAGGTTCTGGACCACCGCGACCACCGAGCGGCCGGATCGGCGCAGGTAGCTGATCACCGACCCCTCGACGTCGGCGGCGTCGATCCAGGCGAAGGTCTCCGGGTCGGGATCGGATCCCCACAGCGCGGGCTCCTGCTGGTAGAGGCGTCCCAGGTCGGCCAGGAAGTGGCCGAAGCCGGCTCGCATCGGCTCGTCCGCCGTCTGCCAGGGAAGCGGCGTGTCGTGGTCCCACTCCGTCCACGGCGCCAGCTCGGTGCCCATGAAGAGCAGCTTCTTGCCCGGCTGCGTGTACTGGTTGGCGAGCAGGCAGCGGAGGTTGGCGAATCGCTGCCACTCGTCGCCGGGCATCTTCTCCAGCAGGGATCCCTTCCCGTGGACCACCTCGTCGTGGCTCAGGGGCAGGACGAAGTGCTCGGTCTGCATGTACAGGGCGCGGAAGGTGAGCCGGTCGTGGTGGTGCCGGCGATACACGGGATCGTGCTCGAAGTAGTCGAGCGTGTCGTGCATCCAGCCCATGTCCCACTTGAAGCCGAAGCCCAGGCCGCCCAGGTAGGTCGGCCGCGAGACGCCCGGGAAGGCGGTCGACTCCTCGGCCACGGTGATGATCCCCGGGAAGGCACGGTAGACGCGCTCGTTCATCTCCCGCAGGAAGGCGATCGCCTCGAGGTTCTCGTTGCCGCCGTACTGGTTCGGAGTCCACTCGCCAGCCTCGCGCGAGTAGTCGAGGTAGAGCATGGAGGCGACCGCGTCCACCCGCAGTCCGTCGACGTGATATCGGTCAAGCCAGAACAGGGCGTTGGCGACCAGGAAGTTGCGCACCTCCGGGCGCCCGAAGTCGAAGATCAGGGTCCCCCAGTCGGGGTGCGTCCCGCGCTGCGGGTCGGGGTGCTCGTACAGGGGTGTCCCGTCGAAGCGGCGCAGCGCGAAGTCGTCCGTGGGAAAGTGGGCCGGCACCCAGTCGATGATCACGCCGATCCCGGCGGCGTGCAGGATGTCGACCATGGCCGCGAAGTCGTCGGGTGAGCCGAAGCGCGCCGTGGGTGCGTAGTAGCCGGTGACCTGGTAGCCCCACGATCCGTCGAACGGGTGCTCCGCGACGGGCAGCAGCTCGACGTGGGTGAAGCCGAAGCGGCGGCAGTGCTCGGCGAGCTTCTCGCCGGCCTGCCGGTAGCCGAGCCACGACCCGTCGGCGTTGCGCATCCATGAGCCGAGGTGGATCTCGTAGACCGCCATCGGCCGGCGGTAGTGATCGCGCGACGCGCGATCCGCCATCCAGGTGCCATCGGTCCAGGCAAAGCCGGTCGTGTCCCAGACCCGCGAAGCGGTCTCCGGGCGGACCTGCATGGCGAAGCTCAGCGGATCGGCCTTGAGCCGCAGCTTCCCCTCGCCGTCCACGATCTCGTACTTGTAGAGCTCGCCCGCGCCGATACCGGGGACGAAGATCTCCCAGACGCCGGAGCGTCCCATGGAGCGCATGGGGAAGAGGCGGCCGTCCCAGCGGTCGAAGTCGCCAACGACCCGCACGCTGCGCGCGTTCGGGGCCCACACTGCGAAGGCGACCCCGGTCGTGCCCTGCATCTCTCGCACGTGCGCGCCCAGGACGTCGTAGAGACGCTCGTGGGTCCCCTCGCCGATGAGGTGCAGGTCGAGCTCGCCGACGGTCGGCAGGAAGCGGTAGGGATCGTCGCGCTCCCAGTCGTTGCCGTCGGGGTAGGTGAAGCGCAGCCGATAGGCGAGAGGCGGGGTCACGTCCGGGACGAGGACGGCCCACAGGCCGTTCCCGAGGTCGGCCATGGGGATGGGCGTCACGTCGGGCAGGACCAGGGAGGCACCCGTGGCATCCGGATGGAAGGCGCGCACCAGGGTGCCGCCTGTTACCGCGTGCGCTCCCAGGACAGCATGCGGGTCGTGGTGCTCTCCGCGTTTGAGACGCTCGACATCGGCCTCAGACGGCGCGAGGGGATCGCGCCCGATGCCGCCGCCCAGATTCGTCGTCTGGCGTGGCATGGGCCTACCTTACCCTGAGCCGCCGTCGCGCGCATCCGGCGTGGCGGCGGCTCAGTCGTGGGTCAGCTGGCCCGCTCGCGAACGACCCGCGCCAGGTCCAGGCGCCGGACGGCGCGCAGCGCCGGCCACTGGCTGAGGGCCGCGGCGACCAGGATGCCGAGCGCCGTCCCCACGAAGGTGAGCGGTCGCACGACCAGGTCGAAGGTGAACAGGTCGCTGTTGAACGATGCCATGAACACCGCCGCCCCGATGTAGCCCAGGATGAGCCCCGGAACGATCCCGGCCAGCGTGAGCAGCAGGTTCTCGCCGCTCACCACGCGGCCGACCACCCCGATCGGCATGCCCATGGCCCGCAGGGTGGCCAGCTCCGTGCCGCGCTCTGCCACGTTCGAGCCGATGGTGACGAACAGGATGGCGAAGGCCATCACCGCGCCGAAGGCGAGCATCACGCCCACGAAGGCGTAGAAGAGGGCCATCAGGGTGTTGAAGATCTTCGCCACGGCCTGCGAGTCGGTGACAGCGAGCACGCCCGGCAGGGCCTCCAGGCGATTGATCAGGTCGGTCCCGTTCGTGCCGGCGGCATAGCGGACCTGGACCGAGCGCGTGGCCTGCGCGATCGTGTCGGCTCCGAAGAGCGACGCCAGGTGCGGCAGCGAACCGTAGGCGAGCGTGCCGAGCGGCTCGGAGACGAACCCGGCGATCCGGTCGGTCTCGCGGGCGCCGGTCGAGGTCAGGGTTACCGTGACGCTGTCGCCGACCGCCACCTTCAGCTGGTCCCGCAGGGCGGAGCCGATCAGGATCCCGTCACCGGGGAGCGCCACCGTCTCCCCGGACGGGCTTCGGAAGCCATGCATCGTTGTCGCCGGCTCGAACCCGGAGAGGCTGGTGACGTAGCTGTGGTCCGCGGAGGCCACGACCACCGGCAGGTGCGCGACCGGCTCCGCGCCCGAGATACCGTCGACGGCGGCGATGGATGCCACCGTCCCGGTCGTCGCCGGCGCGGCCAGCACGATCTCCGCGTCCTGGCGGTCGATCTGGCCGAACTGCCGATCCACGAGGACCTGCATCGTGTCGATCATGCCCCACGAGACGAGGACCAGGATCGCGGCCAGCGCCACGCCGAGCATGGTCGAGAGGCTCCGGACCCGGTTCCGGCCGATGCCACGCAGCACCATCCGCCAGCGGGCGGGAAGGGACCGCAGCGGTGGGATCAGGCGCTCGGCCAGGAGGCTCCACCGGCGCCCATCGGCACCGACCCGCGCATCGCCTCGGCAGGGCTGATCCGGGAGGCGCGCAGAGCGGGCGCGAGGGCGGAGAGCGCTCCGGCGCCCAGGGCGAAGAGCAGCGCCAGGACCAGGGTCAGCGGCCGCAGCTCGACGACCCGAACGGAGGCCGGGAGGCCAATCACCCCGGTGTAGACGTTGGTCACGACGCCACCCAGCGCAATGCCGGCCACGGCCCCGGGGATGCCCCCTGCCGCCCCGGTGATCAGGCCGAACCCGAGCAGGTGGCGCAGGATCGCACCGCGCCGGTACCCGGAGGCCACCAGGAGGCCGATCTGCGCACGCTGCTGGAGCACGAGCCGGTTGAGGAGGACGTAGGTGGCGAGGGCCGCGGCTCCCAGGAAGAGGAGCGGGAACATGAGGGAGAGCTCACCGAACCCGTTGATGTCCTCGTGGAGCGCGGCGTTCGACGGTTGCTGCTCGCGGGTCTGGGTCGCGACGCCGGCCTGGGCGGCGAGCGCCGCGATCCGGCTGTCGACGGTCGCCCGATCGGCGGTCGGCGCGTAGCTGACCAGCAGCTCCGGCGTTGCGACCGTCGCCGGAAGCGCATCGAGGACCGGCCCCGGCACGAAGATCACCCCGAACTGATCGGGCGGGACCAGGATCTCCTGGCGGCTGCGTGCAGGCCACAGGTACTCGGGCGAGGCCACGATGCCGCGCACCGTGACCGTCTTCCAGCCGGCCCCCACGTTCATGGCCAGCGTATCGCCGGGCTTCAGGCCGAAGGCGTCGGACAGGTGGTGGTCGACGAGGACGCCGTCCGGCTCGGTCGGCGACAGGGCCTGGCCCTGCAGGACGACCACGTCATCGACGGCCGGGCTGCCGCTGGACGGCATCCCCACGGCACGGCCCAGGAGCGTCGAGGAACCGATGCGCAGGGGCATCTCCGCGACCCGCCGCGTCTCGGTCTGGGTCACGCCGTCCAGTGCCGCGACCTGGTCGCGCAGGTTCGGGGCCCCGGCGCCGGAGAGGGCCATGTCGGCGAAATGGGTCTCGACGAACATGCGGTTGTAGCTGGCCTGGAGGTTCTGGAACGCGTCGTAGCTCGCGGCGAAGAGCGCGACGCCCAGGAAGATGGTGACCGCGACCGCGGCCAGCTGCCCCCGGCGAGCGGCGAGGTCGCGCAGAAGCTTGTGGTTGAGCGCGCTCACCACTGCAGCTCCGCGGCCTCCGCCGGTGCGGCGTGCCGCTCGTCGCCGGCCAGCTCGCCCGAACCGACGTGGATGACGCGGTCCGCCATGGCGGCGATCGCCTGGTTGTGGGTGACCAGCAGGACCGTGATCCCCTCGCGCCGGCCGAGCTCCCGGATGACACCCAGCACCTGGCGTCCGGTCTCCAGGTCGAGCGACCCGGTTGGCTCGTCACAGAGCAGGAGCGGGGGGCGCTTCACGATTGCACGGGCGATCGCGACCCGCTGCTGCTGCCCGCCGGAGAGCGAGGCCGGGAACCGGTCGCTGCGGTCGGACAGGCCGACGGAATCGAGCGATGCGAGCGCGTCATCGGCGGAGCGGCCGACCAGCTCACCCACGAGCTGCACGTTCTCGAGCGCCGTCAGCGTCGGGACCAGGTTGAAGAACTGGAAGACGAATCCGACCGTGTCGCGGCGATAGTCGGTCAGGTCACCGTTCTCGGCACTGGTGATGTCGCGTCCGGCCACCGTCACGCGACCCTTCGTCGCCGGCTCGATGCCGCCGATCACGTTAAGCAGCGTGGTCTTGCCCGACCCCGAGGGGCCCAGGATCACGACGAACTGCCCCGGATCGATCGACAGGTCGAGGCCCCGCAGGGCGTCGACCGCGACATCGCCGCTGCCGTACGTCTTCCAGACTCCTTCCAGACCGATGAGCGGCATCGGCTCAGCCATTGGCTTCCTCCGTTCCGATGAGTGATGTCAGGGCCGCCGAAGCCGCCGAAAGGTCCAGCTCCGGGTCCACCGCGCGGTGGAGGAGCAGCCCGTCGAGCAGGGCGGCCAGGAGCACCGCGGTCCCGTCGATGCGTTCGTCGTCGCGGTCGCCCGGCGGGGTCGCGTCGCGCAGCCCCTGGGCGATCATGCCGCGGAATTCCACGAGCGCCTGCCGCATCCATTCCCCCAGCTGCCGATCCCGCAGAGCCAGCGACAGCGCCTCCGCGCTTACGCTCAGCAGGGGGGCCTCGCCGAGCGCCGCGAGGGAGCCGATGACCGCGGTGAGGCCCTCCGAGATGGAGCCGGCCGAGGCCAGCGCCTCCGCCGGTGCCGAGAGCATCTCGCTGAAGGCGGTGATGACTGCGACGCGCAGCAGCGCGTCCTTCGAGCCGAAGTGATAGTGGATGACGCCCTGGGTGACGTTCGCGCGCCTGGCGACCAGGCGAGTCGTGACGCCTGCCCAGCCGACCTCGCCGATGAGCTCGATCGTGGCGTCGACGATCGCCCGGCGGGTGGCGTCCCCGCGCACGGACGCCGCATGGCCCGCCTCGCCCGCCTCATCGTTGGGTCGGTCGACCGATTTGGTCATGCGACTAGTCTACAGGAGGCAAGTACTCTGGGGCAAGCGATGGGCGAGCTGCCGCGGTGCGCCACCGTGGTCGGGCCGGGAACGTGCTACGGTTGGCGCCCACCGGATTGCCCAAACCGACCCGGATCGGGCATCCTTCACGGGCACCGCCGCGGCTGCCGTGTGGCCGGCGCCAAGCGGATCAACGCCAACACTCCCCGGAGGCACCTTGGGCATCTTCGACGGCCTGCTCGGCCTGCTCTCCCACGACGTGGGGATCGACCTCGGCACCGCCAACACGCTCGTCACGGTGCGGCACCGTGGCATCGTGATCAGCGAGCCGTCGGTGGTGGCCATGGAAACCCGGACCAAGCGGGTGCTCGCCATCGGCGCGGAGGCCAAGCGCATGGTCGGGCGGACCCCGGCCAACATCGTCGCCATCCGCCCCCTGCGCGACGGCGTGATCAGCGACTTCGATGTCACCGAGCAGATGATCCGCTACTTCATCCAGAAGGTGCACGACCGCTACGCCCGCATCCCGCGGCCGCGCGTCCTGGTCGGGATTCCGTCCGGGGTGACGGAGGTGGAGAAGCGCGCCGTCCGGGACGCCACCATCAACGCGGGCGCCCGATGGGCGCGTCTCATCGAGGAGCCGATGGCTGCGGCCATCGGTGCCGGCCTTCCGGTCTCAGAACCGTCGGGCAGCCTCATCGTCGATATCGGTGGCGGCACCACCGAGGTGGCCGTCGTGTCGCTCGGCGGCATCGTGGTCTCCCAGTCCATCCGCATCGGCGGCGACGAGATGGACGCCGACATCGTCAGCTTTGCCCGCCGCGAGTACAACCTGCTGATGGGAGAGCGCACCGCGGAGGAGATCAAGATCGCGGTGGGTTCCGCGTACCCGGTCCCCAGCGAGCGGACGGTGACCTTCCGGGGACGCGATCTGCTCACCGGCCTGCCGCGCAGCATCGAGGTGGGGGGCGATCAGATCCGCGAGGCGCTCGAGCCGTCCGTGGCGCAGATCATCGAGGCCATCAAGGAGACGATCGAGGAGACGCCGCCGGAGCTCGTGGCCGACATCATGGACCAGGGCATCGTGCTCGCCGGAGGAGGCGCGCTCCTCGCCGGACTCGACAAGCGCGTCGCGGAAGCGACGCAGATGCCGGTGCACATCGCCGACGACCCGCTGACCTGCGTCGTGCGCGGAACGGCGCGCGTCCTCGAGGATCTCGACACGCTCGAGCGGGTGCTGGTCACCGAGCAGCTGACCCGGGCACCGCGCTAGCGCGCGTCCATCGGACTCGTTGCGGTGCTCGGCTCACCGAACCGGCGGTCCCACCCGGGCATCTGGTTCGCGGCGTTCACGATCGCCTCGCTCTTCATGCTGCTCGCGTCGCAGACGGCGCCGGCGACCGCTCTCCAGCAGGCGAGCGCCCGCGCCCTCGAGCCGGTGCGCGCCGGCGTGGCGGGAATCGGCCAGGGGGTTGCCGGCCTGGTCGGAACCATCGGCGAGATCGACCGCCTGCGAAGCGAGAACGACCGCCTGCGCAGCGACCTGACGCGTGCCCAGCAGCGCATCGCGGAGCTCCAGGAGGCTGCCGCCGAGAACACGTCGCTGCGCGGGCTGCTGGGCCTGACCAAGACCCTCGTGAACATGCAGCTCCTGCCGGTGCGGATCATCGCCCGTGATCCGTCGAACTTCACCTGGGAGGTGGGGATCGACGCGGGAAGCGCCGACGGACTGGCGGTGGGGATGCCGGTGGTGGGCGCCGCTGCGGGAGCCGGGGCGCTGGTCGGCACCGTCGTCAGCGTGGGCACCGACACGGCCCAGGTGCGCTTCATCGTCGACACCCGCTCGAGCGTGGTTGCGCTGGACCAGACGAGCCGAGCGATCGGCGAGGTCGAGGGACAGCTGGGCGGCCAGCTCATCTTCGTGAAGGTCCCCGTGACCGAGCGCCTGGCTCCGGGGGACACGGTGGTGACCGCCGGGACTGACCCTGGGGACCGGGCTCACCAGCCCGTATCCGAAGGGCCTCCTGATCGGCACCATCCAGGCCGTGGAGCCGGATCCCAACGCCCTGACCCAGACGGCCTTCGTCCGACCGGCGCTGGACCCGCAGCAGGTCGAGCGCTTCCTGGTGGTCATCTCCTTCACCCAGGACTGAGCCACCCCCGACTGGGCGTATCCGGCAAGCCCGGCACCTGGTACCACCTGGCGTGGCCCCATCGGGTCGCGCAGATCTGACCATCGCGCCATGGTCTTCGGCGGCCGGCGTGGGTACGGTCTTCTCGCGTGCCGCCCGGGGTGAATGGTGGCAGGTGTGCAGACCATCGACCCTCGAGGACAGATCATTGCGCGACCGGATCCGTGCCACGCTCATCGCCATCTTCTCCGCCACCGGGCTGCTCGTGGCGGCCATGCCGGCCCAGGCGGTCACCGCTCCCCTGAAGGTGGTGATCATCGTTGGCCCGACCGGGAGCATCACCGACACGTACCGCAGCCAGGCGGATGACACCGCCGCTGCCGCCGAGGCCGCTGGCGCGACGGTCACCAAGGTCTACTCCCCGAACGCCACCTGGGCCAACGTCAAGGCGGCCGTGGATGGCGCCAACATCGTCGTCTACTACGGCCACGGCAACGGCTACCCGAACCCGTACTCCGGCAGCTTCCTTTCCGATCGGGTCGATGGTTGGGGCCTGAACCGGACGACGTCGGGGGGCGACGGCGACAACTGGTCGACCACGATGGTCTACTGCGGTGAAGACGCGCTGACCGGACACCTGACCTCGTCGTCGGGAAGCTGACCAGCGCCAGTACTGCACCGGTGGACCGATCACCCCCGCACCCGGCTGGGTGATGATCTATGCCAATGCCTGCTACGCGCCCGGCGCCTCGGAGCCCGGGCAGCCGGCGGCCACCGCGACTCAGGCGGGTCAGCGCGCGGGCTACTATTCGCGGCCCGTCCTCGCGAGCCTGGGAGCCAGCGCCTACTTCGCAACCGACATCGGCGCCGCGCCCCTCGTCGGTGACATCCTTGCCAACCCGGCATCCGCGTACGGCGACATCTACTCAGCCCACCTGCCTGGCACCATGACCGTCAGCCAGCATGCGCACCCGCTCGTCTCCGGTGACGAGCTCTGGCTCGGACTCGGATCGACGGCCGGTTCCTACAAGTACGCCTTCGCGGGTGATCCAGGCGCCACCTTCGCTGGAGGGAGCACCGGCACGGCTCCCGCGCCCACCGACGGGATGACGACCTACGACCCGCCTGCAGCTTTGGTCTTCCCCGGTGGCACCACGGTTGGATACCGCTTCGATGCGGCCGGCCAGGTGACCGCCACCAGGCCCTACACCCTGGCGCGAGCCTCGGGAGCCTCGACCAGCAAGCGCTCGACCGTGATCCCGAATCACCCCGGCACCTGGTACTACATCATCAACGGGGTGTGGTCCGGCTACTGGGTTGCCCAGACCACCGATGTCCACCTGGCCGGCACGGCTCCCGCGTCCACCGACGGGATGACGACCTACGACCCGCCTGCAGCTTTGGTCTTCCCCGGTGGCACCACGGTTGGATACCGCTTCGATGCGGCCGGCCAGGTGACCGCCACCAGGCCCTACACCCTGGCGCGAGCCTCGGGAGCCTCGACCAGCAAGCGCTCGACCGTGATCCCGAATCACCCCGGCACCTGGTACTACATCATCAACGGGGTGTGGTCCGGCTACTGGGTTGCCCAGACCACTGATGTCCACCTGGCCGGCACGGCTCCCGCGCCCACCGACGGGATGACGACCTACGACCCGCCTGCAGCTTTGGTCTTCCCCGGTGGCACCACGGTTGGATACCGCTTCGATGCGGCCGGCCAGGTGACCGCCACCAGGCCCTACACCCTGGCGCGAGCCTCGGGAGCCTCGACCAGCAAGCGCTCGACCGTGATCCCGAATCACCCCGGCACCTGGTACTACATCATCAACGGGGTGTGGTCCGGCTACTGGGTTGCCCAGACCACTGATGTCCACCTGGCGTCATAGGGACGTTCGCTGACACCGGAGGAGTTTCGTACCATTCGAGATTCTTGGACGGAGGGGTACGGTTCCGAGCGATGGAGTCCGGTTAGGTACGCCGGCCCTGGACCAGAGGTGATAATGGGTGTGCGCCGCTCCCTTTCGATCGCTGCCACGCTGTTCCTGCTCGCGTTCGCGCTCGTGTCGGCGCCGGCCACCATCGCCGGGGGTCCTCCAGACCACGCCGTGCCGCCGCTCCGCTCGGATGGGCCGGTCGTTCTGCCCAACGGCAAGGTGCTGCCCGTGGCTCCGGCGGGCACGCAGGGGCCCTCGCAGATGGCTGCCGCCCTCGCAGCGCATGCGCATGATGTCCTCGGCTTCACGCCCGGGGCGAAGCCGACGGCGCTGGATGCCGCGTCGGGGACGCTGTCCATGGCAGCTTCACAGGGCGTGACCTCCACCAGTCTGATCCCGCTCGCGCCCGTCAATGGCGGCGCGACCGCATCGCTTGCTGCGTTGCTCCCCAACGGGCTCAAGAAGGAGGTCTTCGGCTTTCTGCCGTACTGGATGTTGAGCGCGACCGACCTGCAGTGGATGCGCTATGACTATGTGTCCACGATTGCCTACTTCGGGGTGGCGGCCCAGTCGGACGGCACGCTGTCGACGTCCGGGTCCGGGCTGAGCGGCTGGAACTCGTCGGCGATGACGAACGTGATCAACGCCGCCCACAGCAAGGGCGACAAGGTGGTCCTGACCATCACCATGATGGCGTGGGACTCCACCTCTGCGGCTCGCCAGGCAACGCTGCTGGGCAGCGCCACGTACCGCGCGGCGCTGGTCACCAACATCGTGGCGGCCGTCAAGAACCGCAATGCCGATGGCGTGAACCTCGACTTCGAGCCGCTCTCCACCACGCTCCGCGACCAGTACACCAGCTTCGTGAAGCAGCTGAAGGCTGGCCTGGTCGCGGCGGGGGCCGGGTCCTACCTGTCCGTGTGCACCATGGCCGGGGCGGCGACCTGGTCGACCGGCTACGACGTCGGCGGGCTCACGGCGGCCGGCGCCGCAGACACGATCTTCGTCATGGGCTACGACTACAGCTGGTCGGGCTCGTCGCGTGCCGGCGGGGTCGCCCCCATGTCGAGCTCCTACATGCTCGACGTGAACGAGTCCGTCAACGACTACCTGTCGGAAACCAGTGGATCGAAGCTGATCTGGGGTGTCCCGTACTACGGACGCACCTGGTACACGACCTCGAACGCGCTGAACGCCACGACCGTGTCGGGAGCATCCGGGCAGTCCAAGGCGTACTACTACACCGGCGCCGCGAGCCTCGCGGCGAAGTACGGCCGGAAGTGGGATTCGCTCGGACAGGTGCCCTGGTTCGCCTACAAGGACTCGACCGGCCAGTGGATCGAGGGCTACTACGACGACGCCACCTCGCTTGGCGCAAAGTACGACATGATCAACCAGCGCGGCCTGGCCGGCGTTGGCATCTGGCATCTCCTGATGGATCAGGGCGTGAACGAGCTCTGGAACCTGCTGGCGAACAAGTTCCAGAACGACACGGTCCCTCCCTACGGGGGAATCGTGACGCTGCCGCCGGTCAGTGCCGCCCTCCCCATCCCCGTGCGGTGGCGCGCCACCGACGCCGGATCCGGAGTCGCCTCGTACACGGTGCAGGTGCGCGACCGCGCATCGTCCGGCTGGACGACGTGGCTCTCCAACACGACGGCCACCTCCGCCAATTACCCGGGCACCGACGGCCACGCGTACGAGTTCCGCGTCTCGGCGAAGGACAAGGCCGGAAACGCACAGCCCTGGCCCCCGGCGATGGCCGACCCGGGCGGCAGCCTGACAGTCGGCGGGTTTGCCTCCGTGGCGGTCTCCCTACTGAACATTCGCGACGGCGCTGGCACCGGGTTCAGCCAGATCACCCAGCTGGCCCAGGGTGACCACGTCGCCCTCCTGAGCGGGCCGATTGCGTCCGGCGGCTACGACTGGTACCAGGTGCAGTTCGACTTCAGCGAGTGGCCGAGCGCCGACTACCCGCGCACCGGCTGGGCCGCGGCCGCCAACGGCACGACCGCCTACCTGGTGCCGGTCGCAGCCCCCACCGTGACCCGGGTGGTCGCGGTAACGCCGTTCACCGACATCGGCGGCTCGATCTTCGTGAACGACATCCTGTGGCTCTACGACGCGGGCATCACCACCGGCTGCAGCGCCACCACCTTCTGCCCCGATGACCCGGTGACCCGCGGCCAGATGGCCGCCTTCCTGGACCGCGCCCTCTCGTTGCCGACGACGAGCACCGACTACTTCACCGACGACGAGGGCTCCCTGTTCGAGACCGACATCAACCGCCTCGCCGCGGCGGGCATCACCACCGGCTGCACCCCCACCACCTTCTGCCCCAACGCCGACGTGACACGAGGCCAGATGGCCGCCTTCCTGGACCGCGCCCTCACCCTGCCACCGACGAGCACCGACTACTTCACCGATGACGAGGGCAGCCTCTTCGAGACCGACATCAACCGCCTCGCGGCGGCCGGCATCACGACTGGCTGCACGCGCGACCGCCTACTGCCCGACCCAGCTCGTCACGCCGCGGCCAGATGGCGGCCTTCCTGCACCGGGCGCTGGGCTGACCCGACAACCCTTCGACCGCCACGGGTCGTGTCGACCCACGTACAATGCAGCGCCATGGCCTCCCCTGCCGCCGCGCGCCGCATCGACGGCCGCGCCCCGAACCAGCTCCGCCCCGTCAAGATCGTCCCGGACTACCTGAAGTTCGCCGAGGGATCGGTCCTCATCCGGGTCGGCGACACCCGCGTGATCTGCGCCGCCACCATCGAGGACCGCGTGCCGCCCTTCCTGCGTGGCAAGGGGACCGGCTGGATCACCGCGGAGTACAGCATGCTGCCCCGGGCGGGGACCGAACGGAGCCAGCGCGAGGCGAGCAAGGGCAAGATCGGCGGACGCACGCATGAGATCCAGCGCCTCATCGGGCGATCCCTGCGGACGGTGGTGGACCTCACCCGCCTGGGCGAGCGGACCATCACCCTCGACTGCGACGTGATCCAGGCGGACGGGGGCACCCGTACCGCGTCGATCACCGGCGCCTACGTGGCCCTGGCGCGCGCCATGAACCGCTACGGGATGGCGCATCTGCTCGCGGGGCAGGTCGCCGCGGTCAGCATCGGCCTGGTGGGCGGCCAGATCCTCCTGGACCTCAACTACGCGGAGGACTCGACCGCGGAGGTCGACATGAACGTGGTCATGATGGACGACGACCGGTTCGTCGAGCTGCAGGGCACCGGCGAGCAGAAGGCCTTCAGCCGGGAGCAGATGAACCAGATGGTGGACCTCGCCGCCGCGGGGATCCGACAGCTCTTCGCGCTGCAGCGGCAGGCGATCGAGGCGCCGGCCACCGAGTGAAGGACCTGCTGGTCGCGACGAACAACTCCGGCAAGCTCGCCGAGTTCCGCCGGCTCCTCGCTCCGCTCCCTGTCCGGGTCGTGGGGCCTGCCGAGGTGAAGATCCGACTGGACGTTCCGGAGCCGCACGAGTCGTACGCGGAGAACGCCCGCGACAAGGCCGCGGCGTTCTGCAGCGCCTCCGGACTCCTCACCGTGGCCGATGACTCGGGCATCGAGGTCGCCGCGCTGGCGTGGGGGCCGGGAGCCCGCTCTGCGCGGTTCGGGGGACCGGATCTCGCCGACCGAGCGGGGTACCTCCTGGCCCAGCTCGACGGCACCGATGACCGCAGGGCCAGGATGGTCTGCTGGCTCGCGCTTGCCGTACCCGGACCGAGCAGGCCCGCCGTCGAGCTCTTCTCGGGCGTGATGGAGGGATCGGTCGCGGCCGCGCCCCGCGGGGCGGGGGGATTCGGCTACGACCCCATCTTCGAGCTGCCGTCGGGCATGACGACGGCGGAGCTGCCGGAGAAGGAGAAGGACCGCCTCAGCCACCGCGGCCAGGCGGTGATCCGGGCATCGTCGCGGATCGCGGAGCTGGCAGGCTCCCCGTGAGCGGCCGCCCGCGCGGCGCGATGCGATGAGCCTCCGTGCCCTCGCGCGGGGCTCGATCCTCTACACCTTCGGGACCTTCCTGCCCAGGTTTGGCGCCTTCCTGCTGCTCCCCATCTACACGATGACCCTTGGCCCCGCCGACTTCGGGGTCGTCTCCCTGATGCTGTCGGTCTCCAGCCTGCTGGCCATCGCCTATCGCCTTGGCCTCGACGGCGCCCTCCTCCGCATGCACTTCGACCTCTCGGACCGCAACCGGCCGCGGCTCTACGTGAGCCTGGCTGCGGTGACCGCGGCGACCGCGGTCGTCGGGTCGGTGGTCCTCGGAGCGGCGGTCGCGCCGTTCTTCGGCGCGCTTTTCACGGGCATCGGCTTCGTGCCGTTCGGGCTGCTGACCCTGGCGATCACGGCGACCACCTCGCTGCAGTACGTCCCGACCGTGCTCTACCGCGCGACGGAACGGCCCGCCATGTTCCTGGCCTACAGCGCCGGGGTGATGACGGTGGGGATCACGGCCACGGTCATCTTCCTGGTCCCCATGCACCTCGGCGCGGCGGGGGCGCTCCTCGGCCAGCTGGCCGGGGGCCTCTTCGGGGTGCTGGTGACTGCGTGGATCCTGGGCCACATGCATCACGCCGCGATCGACCGGCCGATGATCCGCGAGGCTCTGGCGTTCGGCCTGCCGCTCGTGCCGCACGGGATCTCGGGATGGATCCTCAACGTGTCGGATCGATGGCTCCTGGGCCTGCTCCTTGCGACGACCGCGGTCGTGGCCCAGGCCTCCATTGGTGTCTATTCGCTGGGGTACCAGCTTGGGCAGGTCGTCAGCCTGATCGCCCTCTCCTTCAACGCGGCGTGGGGACCGTTCTTCTACGCGCACGGCGAGTCGGAGGCGGGGCCGGGCATCCTGCGCGAGATGACGACCGTGGTGGGCGGCCTGCTGGGCCTGCTGGCCATGGCCCTGGCCATCGGGGCGCCGGAGCTCACCCATCTCCTCGCTCCCGCCAGCTGGGGCGCGGCCCGCATCGAGGCGGCCGACGTGCTCCGGGTGGTCGCCGCCGGATCGTTCGTCTACAGCCTGTACTTCATGGTCGTCAGCGCCGTCTTCCTGACCAGGCGAACCACCTACCTGCCGCTGCTGACCATCACCGCCGGCGCGACCAACGTGATCCTCAACCTGATCCTCATCCCGCGCGTGGGGGTGATGGGCGCGGCCTGGTCCACGCTGGTCGGCTACCTGATCCTGGCGGTGGGAACCGCGCTCTACGCGCGCCGCGGGTATCCGCTGCGGGTGGACCTGGCCCGGCTTCTCGTGCTGGCGGGGATGGGGGCCGCGCTGGTCGTCCTCGCCCGCGTGGCGCTCCCGGCGACCCCGACCCTTGGCGCCTTCGGGCTCCACGCGCTCGCGGTGCTTGCCTTCGCCGGCGTCACGGCCCTCGTCCTGCGCGCCCCGGTCCGGCGGCTGCGGGTTCTCGTCCGCCGGGCATCCGCGGGGCCGTCCGGGGCCGCCCCGGCGGTCCTCGGGTAGAATCTCCCCCGACCCTGGCAGGAGATCGCATGCACGAACGACCGTCCGTGCGCATCCACCCGACCGCGGACGTCTCGCCCCAGGCGGAGATCGGCTCCGGCACCAGCATCTGGAACCAGTCGCAGGTGCGCGAACGCGCCCGGATCGGGTCGGGCTGCGTCATCGGCAAGAACGTCTACGTCGACTTCGACGTGGTCATCGGTGCCAACGTGAAGATCCAGAACAACGTGAGCATCTACCACGGCGTCACCATCGAGGATGGCGTCTTCCTTGGTCCGCACGTGTGCTTCACGAACGACCGGATTCCGCGCGCCGTCAACCCGGACGGGACCCTCAAGCGCGATGACGACTGGGAGGTGAGCCCCATCCTCGTGCGGCGTGGCGCGGCCATCGGTGCGAACAGCACGGTCCTGCCCGGGGTCACCATCGGCCGCTGGGCCATGGTCGGCTCCGGCAGCGTCGTCACCCGCGACGTTCCGGACCACGAGCTGGTGGTGGGCAACCCGGCGCGGCGCCTCGGGCAGCGTGTGCGCCTGCGGCGCCCCGCTGCGCGACGAGACCAGATGGCACCCCGTACGCCGGCCCGTGCCCCCGCTGCGGGCGCCGCTTCCCGCCGGCGGAGGGGGACTAGCCGATGCGGGTCCTGACCGTGGTCGGCGCGCGACCCGCAGTTCGTGAAGGCGGCGCCCGTCAGCCGCGCCCTCGGCGACGCGCACATCGAGGTGCTGGTCCACACCGGACAGCACTACGACGACGCCATGAGCGCCGCCTTCTTCCGCGACCTGGAGATCGCCCGCGCCGGCCGTGAACCTGGGAGTCGGATCGCGGCTCGCACGCCGCGCAGACCGCCGAGATGGTGCGGCGCCTGGAGCCGGTCCTGGCCGAGCACGCCCCGGACGGCGTCCTCGTCTACGGCGACACCAACTCGACGCTGGCTGCAGCGGTCGTCGCGGCCAAGCTCGCCTATGCCGACGGCCGCCGGCCGTGGCTGGCCCACGTGGAGGCCGGCCTGCGCTCGTTCAACCGGGCGATGCCGGAGGAGCGCAACCGGGTCGTGGCCGATCACCTCGCCGACCTGCTCCTGGCACCGACGCCGCGCGGCCATGGAGAACCTGCGCCGGGAAGGGCTGGAGGGCCGGGCCGCGCTGGTCGGGGACGTGATGGTCGACGCGCATGCCTGGGCCGCCCAGCGCTCGGAGGACCACCTCCCGCGGGTCGCGGAGGCAGCATCCGGGGTACGTGCTGCTCACCCTGCACCGCGCGGAGAACGTCGATGACCCGCAGCGGCTCGCGGCGCGCCTGGCCGCCCTGGCCCTGGATCGCCCGGTCATCTTCCCGGTGCACCCGCGCACCAGGGCGAGCATGAAACGAGCCGGCATCCGCCTGCCGGGCAACGTCGTCGCGATCGACCCGGTCGGCTACCTGGAGATGGTCGCCCTGGAGACGCACGCCCTGGCCATCGCGACCGATTCCGGCGGCGTCCAGAAGGAGGCCTATCTCTCCGCGGTGCCGTGCATCACCCTGCGCGCCGAGACCGAGTGGGTCGAGACCGTCGAAGCGGGCTGGAACCGCCTGGCGGGCACCGAGCCGTCCGCCGTGGCCAATGCCCTGAGCGACCCCGATTTCATGGACGGAACCCGGCCTCGCCCGCCGCTCCACGGCGACGGACGCAGCGCTGCCCGCATCGTGGCGGCGCTCGAGGGCCTCAACATGCAATGGAAGGCAGCGGCGGCCAACCCGGCCACGCGCCGCGAGCCGATGGAGGCAGCACGACCGTGATCCCGATCGCACGCCCGCAGATGGGCGCAGAAGAGAAGGAGCTCGTCTGGAGCGCCCTCGAGTCCGGCGCGCTCGCGCAGGGCCCGCGGGTCCGCGAGCTCGAGGAACGGTTCGCCGAGTTCGTCGGCGTGCCCCACGCGGTGGCCACCAGCTCGGGCACCACCGCGCTGCACCTGGGCCTGCTGGCCCAGGGGGTGGCTGCCGGGGACGAGGTGGTGACCGTGCCCTTCACCTTCATCGCCAGCGCGACAGCCATCCTGTTCACCGGAGCGCGCCCCGTCTTCGTCGACGTCGAGGCCGACACCTTCAACATCGATCCGGCGCGGATCGAGGCGGCGATCACGCCCCGCACCAGGGCGATCATGCCCATCAGCCTGTACGGCCAGCCCGCCGACATGCCGGCCATCATGGCCATCGCCGAGCGCCACGGGCTGGCGGTGCTGGAGGATGCCTGCTCAGGCCACGGCGCGGCGATAGGCGACCGCCGCTCCGGGTCGTGGGGCGTGGGTGCCTTCAGCTTCTACCCCACCAAGAACATGACCACCGGTGAGGGCGGGATGCTCACCACCGCGGATCCGGCGGTCGCCGAGCGCGCAAGGCTGCTGCGGGAGCACGGGATGAAGGTGCGCTACCACCACGATCTGGTGGGGTACAACTTCCGGATGTCCGACATCCACGCCAGCATCGGCCTGGCGCAGCTGCCCAAGCTGCCGGCCAACAACGCCCGTCGCCAGGCGATCGCAGCCCGCTACGACCGGGACCTGCGGGGCGTCATCACCCCCCCGGTCCGTCCGGGATTCACCCACGTCTACCACCAGTACACGATCCGGGTGAACCGACGCGACGAGTTCGTGGAGGGCCTCCGCTCGCGGGGCGTGGGCAGCGGTATCTACTATCCGATCCCGGTGCACCGCCAGAAGCCGTTCGTGGCGCTGGGATACGGCGATCAGCGGTTCCCCGTCTCCGAGATGCTCACCGAGCAGGTCGTGAGCATCCCGGTGCACCCGGGCCTGTCGGACGCCGATGTCGACACCGTCGTCGCCGCGGTGAACGAGACCGCCGCCGAGCTGGGACCGATTGGCGCCGAGGCGGCGCTTCCCGCGTGAGCACGCACGCGTCACGGCCCGCGATGACAGGCGCTGGCCGGACGTCCCTGCGCGCGGGGGTCGTCGGCCTGGGGATGATGGGCCGCAACCACGTGCGCGTCTATGACGAGGTGCTCCCCGACGTCGACCTGGTGGCCGTCGCAGATCCGGACGAGGCGGCGCTGCGGCGAGCGACCACCGGGCGTGCGGCCCGCGGTTATTCCGACCCGGCCGCCATGTTCGCCGCTGAGCAGCTCGACCTGGTGAGCATCGTGGCCCCGACCTCGCTCCACCTGCAGGTCACGCTCGACGCCCTGGCATCGGGCGCCAACGTCCTGGTCGAGAAGCCGATCGCCTCGGACCGCACCCAGGCCGAGGCCATGATCGACGCGGCGCGACGCGCGGGCCGGATCCTGACCGTCGGTCACATCGAGCGCTTCAACCCCGCCATCCGGGAGCTTCGCCGCCGGCTCGCCGCCGGCGAGCTGGGTCGCATCTTCCAGATCAAGGCGACCCGCCTGGGGCCCTTCCCGGCCCGCATCCGCGACGTCGGGGTGGTGGTGGACCTGGCTCCTCACGACCTCGACGTCATGCGCTTCCTGCTCGACTCCGAGCCGGTCCGGCTCTACGCGGAGACCGAGCAGCGCATCCACACCGATCACGAGGACCTTTTCAACGGGGTCCTCAAGTTCGCCAACGGCGTGATCGGGGTCCTCGACATCAACTGGCTGACCCCAACCAAGCGGCGCACCCTGACCGTGACCGGGGAGCGCGGCATGTACGTCGCCGACTACATCAACCAGGACCTCTTCTACTACGCGAACCCCGACGCGACCCAGGTCTGGGAGCATCCGGGGCCCGACGAGGGGGGCCGCATGGCGAGCTCGGTTTCCGAGGGCGAGATGGCCCGTCGCTCGATCCATCGCCAGGAGCCCCTGGCGGTGGAGCTCGCCGAGTTCGCGCGGGCCGTGCGCGACGGGGGTCCGCCACCGGTCGAGCCCCGCGATGCGATGATCGCGCTCCTGCTCGCGCGCAAGATGGTGGAGGCCGCGACGCGCGGTGCGGTGGTCTCCGGCGACGAGCTGGCGGAGGTGCTGGCATGAGGATCGCGGTGGTCGGGCTTGGCCACATCGGCCTGCCGCTGGCGGTGCAGTATGCCGGGCGCGGGCACGTGGTGACCGGGTCGGACCGGAACCCCGCCATCGTCGGAGGCGATCAACGCCGGTCGCTCGCCGCACCTCGACGAGCAGGCCCTCGTCGATCGCGTGCCGGAGCTCGTCGCGGCCGGGCGGCTGCGGGCCACGACCGACAACGCGGAGGCCGTGCGCGGGGCGGAGGTGGTGGTGGTGATCGTGCCCGTCGTGGTGGACGAGGCGCGCCAGATCGACTTCGGGCCCATCGACGCGGCCACCGCCGACATCGGCCGCGGGCTCGGGCAGGGCACGCTGGTGGTGTACGAGACCACGCTCCCGGTGGGGACCACGCGCGACCGCTTCGGGCCCGTGCTGGCCGACGCCTCCGGGCTGGTGCCGGACCGTGACTTCTTCCTCGCCTTCTCGCCGGAGCGGGTCCTCGTCGGCCGCGTCTTCCTGGACCTGCAGCGCTACCCGAAGATCGTGGGCGGCACCGGCCCGCAGAGCACGGAGCGGGCGGTCGCCTTCTACCGCGCCGCGCTCGATCCGGGAACGGAGGTCCGCGCGGTCACCAACGCGGAGACGGCGGAGATGACGAAGCTCGCGGAGACCACGTATCGCGACGTGAACATCGCGCTCGCCAACGAGTACGCGCGCTATGCGGCCGCGCACGACATCGATGTGCTGGAGGTGATCGGCGCGGCGAACAGCCAGCCCTACAGCCACATCCACCTGCCCGGGGTGGGCGTCGGCGGGCACTGCATCCCGGTCTATCCGCACTTCCTGTTCAACGGTGACCCGGACCTGCGAATCCCGCCGCTGGCGCGCCAGGTCAACGAGGGGATGGCCGGCTTCACGGTCGACACCATCGAGCAGCGCCTGGGGTCCCTGCGGGGCGCATCGGTGCTGGTGCTGGGCATCGCCTACCGCGCGGACGTCCGCGAGGACGCCTTCAGCAGCGCCTATCCGCTCCGCGACGCGCTGCGCGCCGCCGGCGCGACGGTGTACGGGCACGATCCCTACTTCGACGCCGATCACCTGCACGCCAAGGGGTTCGAACCGTACGATCTCGATCACCCGACCCCGGTGCGCGCCGCGGTCCTCCAGGCCGGCCACGCCGCGTACATGGAGCTCGACCCCGCCGCGATCCCCGGGCTGGAGCTCTTCGTCGACGGCCGCAACGTGCTCGATCGGGATCGGTTCGCCGCCCGCGGGGTGGCCTACGTCGGGATCGGCCGCTGAGCGAGCCAGTGCCGGACACGACCGTGGCGAATGGCGAGGGCGGGGTCCCGCACGTCGGTCTCGCCGCGGGTCGCGGTGTCTGGGTGGTCCTGCCCACCTACGACGAGCTCGAGAACCTTGAGGCGATGGCCTCCGCCATTCTCGCGGCGCTGCCGCAGGCCCGGCTGCTGGTCGTCGACGACGGGTCGCCGGACGGCACCGGGAGGCTCGCCGACACGCTCGCCGCCGCGGACGAGCGCGTGCAGGTGCTGCACCGCGATGCGAAGGAGGGGCTCGGGGCGGCCTACCGCGCCGGGTTTCGGTGGGTGCTGGCGCGACCCGATGTCCACGCGGTGGTCCAGATGGACGCGGACTTCAGCCACGACCCCGCGGACCTCCCGCGCCTGCTCGCCCCCCTGATGGCGGACGCGGACCTCGTCCTGGGCACGCGCTACATCGAGGGCGGCGCGACCGTCGGCTGGCCGTGGTACCGCAAGCTGGTCAGCCGGGGTGGCACCACCTTCGCGCGGACCGTGCTCCTCCTCCCGTACCGGGATCTCACCGGGGGCTTCAAGGCCTGGCGCCGGGAGCTGCTCGAAGCGATCCGGCTCCGGGACGTCGGTCCCAACGGCTACGGGTTCCAGGTGGAGATGACCTGGTGGGCCCATCGACGCGGGGCACGCATCGTGCAGGTGCCCATCATCTTCCGCGAGCGCGTCGCCGGGAAGTCGAAGATGAGCGGCGGCATCGTCCGCGAGGCGATGCTCCTGGTGTTGGCTCTCCGTTGGGAGGCGATCTGGTCCGCGTTGCGGGGCCGATCCGGGTAGCCTCCGTGGCGCCGGTCCGGCGCATCGGGTAGCATGGCGCGCGCCCTCGCTGGTACAACCCTCTCGCCCCGCGGAGCCTGGTTCCCAATGTCCTTTCGCAATCGTCCGACTCTCGACCGCCGGCATCGCCCTCGCTGGCAGGATGAGCTGCGCAGCCAGCAGCTGATCGTCGCCGGGTTCGCCATCGCCATCGCCGTCGCCCTGGGGATATTCGGCGCCACCGCGTGGAGCTCGTTCTACGACAGCCACCTCAAGGAGGTCGCCTACGTCGGGAGCCAGTCCTTCGACGTCGACGCGCTCAACAAGCGCGAGGGGATCATGGCCGCAGAGCTTTCTGCGAAGCAGCTGGACCTGAGCGTCGCCGCGGTCGGCGTGCAGAACTCGCTGGTTCAGCAGCAGCTGCAGGTGGTGCAGCAGACCCTCCAGAACGTGGCCTCCAACGCCACGGACTCGCTGACCACCGGCGCCTTCATGCGCGCCAAGGCGCCCGGGCTGGGCATCACCGTCAGCTCGGCCGCCATCGACAAGGAGATCGCGAAACGGACCACGCTGCCGTTCCGCATCGAGCTGTCGATCATCACCGTGAACGCGTTGCCGTCCGACGCGGCGGCCGGTGCCACCCCGACCGACGCCCAGTGGGCGGACGCCAAGCAGAAGGCCCAGGCGCTCCTGGACCAGGCCAAGGGCGGCACCGACTTCGCGACCCTGGCCAAGGACAAGAGCGCCGACACCGCCACCAAGGCCCAGAGCGGGCTCATCGGCTGGGTGGAGGAGGGTGACGCCTCGTACGGGACCTTCTTCGACGCGGCCAAGGATGCCGCCAAGGGCGCCCTGCTGGGGCCCATCAAGGGCGACACCGCCTATGCCGTCCTGAAGGTGGACGACGTGCGGAAGGCCGCCACGGACACGACCCTCCAGAAGCTGCTCTCCAGCGTCAAGGCCTCCGATGCGGACTACCGGGACTACATCCACGACGAGCTGTACAAGACCGCGTTCTCCGACTACTTCGGGACGCACGTGGTCAGCGACTACATGCCGCAGCGCCACGTGGCCCAGATCCAGATCCAGCCGGATACCGGGGTGCCGATCCCCAAGGAGCGCGTCCGCCACATCATGATCCAGCCCATCCCCGGCGCCAGCGACCAGAGCACCGCGACCCAGGCGCAGTGGGACGCCGCCCTGGCGAAGGCCCAGGAGGTCTACGCGCTGGTCAGCAAGCCCGGCGCGGACTGGAAGGCGCTGGCCGCCAAGTACAGCGATGACCCGGGATCGCGCGACTACGGTGGCGACCTGGGCTGGTACGACCCCACGACCACAACACAGATAGACGCCGACCTTCAAGGCAGCGCTCGACAAGCTGCACCTCGGCCAGATCAGCGAGCCGGTGAAGACCCAGTTCGGCTACCACGTCATCGAGGTCTTCGGGCAGCGCACGACGGCCCAGGAGCAGGCCGACAAGGTCGAGTCCGAGCTCAAGGCCGATCCCGGCTCGTGGGACAAGGTGGTCGCGGCCGAGAGCGCCGATCACGCCACGGCCTACAGCGGCGGCGACATCGGCTGGGTGGCTCCCTACGAGAAGGACGCGGCCCTGGAGAAGGCCATCTTCGACCTGACCAAGGTCGGCGAGATCAGCCAGCCGGTGAGCACCACGGGCGGCATCTACATCTTCAAGCTCCTGGAGACGTCTGACTACCGCTGGATCGACGACAGCCGCCTTGCGAGCATCAAGTCCGTCGGCTACCCGCGGTGGCGTGACGCGCTGAAAGCCGACCTCGGAACCTGGATCGACCCGCAGTACCAGTCGACGACGTCGGCCACCGGCTGAGATCGGGTGAGCCCTCGCCGCCGCGCCTCCGACGAGCTCGCAAGGCTCATCGAGGCTGCCGGGATCGACCCCGCGGCGGGTCTGCAGATGGTGGACGCGGCCCGGCTCGCATCGGTGCCCTGGGACCCCGGACTGCCGCTCCTGCTCCTGCCAGCGGACGCGAGGCAGGATCCTTTGGCGCTTCCCGGGCGCCACGTGACGGGGGGTTCCGCGGCGATGCTCGCCCGCCTCTATCCACCCGGGCACGCTGCGCGCCCGCTTCCCGAGGGGGACCCCCGCGAGGCTGCAACGCTGTCGGCCGAGGACCTGGCTCGGAGCGCCTGGCTGATCGAGGCGGTGGACCCGGTCGACAACATCGGCTCGCCGCATGGCATGGCTGCGATCTCCGCGCGGCTTCGGGCGCCCGACGGCTGCCCGTGGGACCGCAAGCAGACCCATGCCTCCCTCCGCCCGTTCGTCCTGGAGGAGGCGTACGAGACGGTGGATGCCATCGAGCACGGCAGCTCCGCGGACCTGGCGGAGGAGCTGGGCGACCTCTTCCTGCAGATCATCCTCCACGCCCAGCTCGCGGCCGAGGAGGGCACCTTCGACCTGGTGGACGTGTACCGCACCCTCGGCGCCAAGATCGTGCGGCGGCATCCCCATGTCTTCGGCGACGAGGAGGCGAACACCGCGGAGCAGGTGCTCCGCAACTGGGAGCGGATCAAGGCGGCGGAGCGGGGCGACGGCGACGCGAACAGCCATAGCCCGGCCTTCGACGGGATCGCGCGTGCGCTGCCCGGCCTGGCCGCCAGCCGGGAGATCCAGGAACGGGCCAGCTCGCTGGGCTGGGACTGGGACGCCATCGAGGGGGTCTGGGAGAAGGTCCGGGAGGAGCTCGAGGAGCTGCAGGAGGCCGGTGCCATGACCGGCGCCGACGCGCGCGACGCGCGGCTCCATGAGCTGGGCGACCTGCTCTTCGCCCTGGTGAACCTGGCGCGCTGGATGAAGCTGGACCCGGAGGAGGCGCTGCGTCACGCCAACCGGCGCTGGATCGACCGCTACGCGGAGGTCGAGGCGCTGGCGGCCGAGCGCGGGGTGGCCCTCGCGGACCTGGACCTCGCCGGCAAGGATGCGCTCTGGGACGAGGTGAAGGCACGGAGGGCCGGCCAATGACCGATGGAGGCGCCCGCGCACGGGTCGCCATCGTGGTGCACGCCACCTTCCCGGCCGATCCCCGGATCCGGCGACAGGCGGATGCCCTGCTGGAGGCCGGCTACGAGGTCGACGTCTTCGCCCTGCGCGACCCCGGCCAGTCGTCCGAGGAGCGCGACGGCGCGCTGCGCACGATCCGGCTCCCGGTCCGGCGTCGGTTCGCCGGGTTCGCGGGTCACATGGCGGAGTACCTCGCCTTCGCGGGCTTCGCGGCGGTCCGGCTGACGCGCGAGCACCGCCGCCGCCGCTACCGGCTGGTGCAGGTCGCCACCCTCCCCGACTTCCTGGTCGCCGCAGCCGGGGTCCTGAAGCTGGCCGGCGTGCCGCTGCTGCTGGACCTCCACGAAGACATGCCGGCCTTCTTCGACGACCGCTTCGCCGGCGCAGCCCTGCGGCCCCTGCGGCCCGCGCTCCGCAGCGTCGCCCGCGGCGCCGCGGCGATGGCCGACGCGATCCTGACCGTCCACGAGCCGTTGCGCGAGCTCTCCCTGGCGCGTGGTGTGCCCCCGGAGAAGATCACGGTCGTCATGAACAGCGCCGACGGCCGCCTCTTCGACCCGGCGCGCCATCCCCGCCGCGGGTTCATGGAGGACGGCGAGCTGCGCCTGGTCCATCACTCCAGCCTGCAGCGCATCTACGGGCTGGAGGTCGCCGTGGAGGCCGTGGCGCGTCTCCCGCGGCACCTCGCTGCACGGCTCGACGTCTACGGCGACGGACCGTATCAGCCGCAGATCGCGGCGGCCATCGATCGCACGGCCACCGGGGACAGGATCGTGCTGCACGGCCGCGTTGCCATGGACGATCTGCCGGCGATCCTGGCTGCCTCCGATCTTGCGCTCGTCCCGTCGCTCCCGGAGCCGTACCTGCAGTACTCGCTCTCCACGAAGCTGCTCGAGGCCGTGGCCATGGGCGTGCCGGTGATCGCAAGCGACCTCGCGACCTTCCGGGCTCACTTCTCCGGCTCCGCGCTGCACTTCGTCCCCGGCGGGGAGCCGGCTGCTCTGGCAGCGGCCATCGTCGAGCTCGCCGGGGACCCGGAAGCGGCGGCGGCGCTCGCCGCCACCGCGCAGCGCGAGGCGGTTCCATACGCATGGACCCGCCAGGCGGCGCGCTACGTGGAGGTCGTGGACCGGCTGGCGAGCAGGAAGCGTCCGCGCGGATTCGGTCCGGGGGAATCATCGGCCACCGGCATTGGTATCCTGAGTCGCTGATCATCCGGAGACATCGGGGCGTGGCGCAGCCTGGTAGCGCGCCTGCTTTGGGAGCAGGAGGTCGCCGGTCCGAATCCGGCCGCCCCGACCAGTTCATTGCCAGCGCGTCGAGGTCCACCGAAGCTGGAGGCTTCGTACCCAACCGCATGACCGATGCCGAGCGCACCGCGATTCCCGACGGCACCGTTGCCATCCGCGTGCCGGTCGCACCGACTTCGACGGGCTACCGGATCGCGAAGCGCGGCCTGGACCTCGTGGCCTCCGGCTTTGGGCTGGTGGTCACCTCGCCGCTGCTCCTGGGGATCGCTGCTGCGGTCCGGCTGGAGTCGCCGGGGCCGATCCTCTTCCAGCAGGGACGCGTGGGTGTTGGCGGCCGGCCGTTCACGGTCTTCAAGTTCCGCTCGATGCACGCCGAGGCGGACGAGGCTGCCCATCGCGAGTACGTCCGCCGCCTGCTCGTCCGCCGCGAGGGCGCGGGGACCGACGTCGCAGGGGCTGAGGTGGGGGGGCTGAGGCCACCTGGGTCCCGATCGCTGAGGACCCCCGGGTCACCCGCGTGGGGTGGTTCCTGCGGCGCTCGCATCTCGACGAGCTGCCCCAGCTGCTGAACATCCTGCGCGGCGACATGAGCCTGGTCGGTCCGCGACCCCCCATCCCCTACGAGGTGGAGCTGTACGAGCCCTGGCAGCTGGAGCGGCTCGCCGTGACGCCAGGGCTCACCGGCCTGTGGCAGGCGAACGGCTGGGGCCGGTTGAGCTTCGAGGAGGGGGTGCGGCTCGACCTCGAATACGTCCGACGGCGCTCGTTCTGGCTCGACCTGCGCATCATCGCGCGCACGATCTGGCAGATCGTCACCGGACGCCAGTTCTGAAAGCGGATCGTCAGGCCGGCGGGCGCTCGGCGGTGCTTCCCACGTACCAGCCCTTCAGATCGGGCCCGAACAGCTTCTCCGCCTCCCCGCGGATTGCCGTGCGCTTGGGGATCAGCAGGTAGTTGACCAGGGGCTGGGTGGGCAGGTTGACGAAGTCAGGCCAGTCGAGCACCACCTTGTCGATGCTCTTGCCGGCGATGAGCGGCAGGAGGCTGGCGAGGTTGCCGGCCTGGTTGCGCGGGAAGTCGGTCTGGACCGTCTCGCCCACCGCCTTGAGCAGTTCCGGCAGCGCGAAGACCCAGTTCGCCGTCGCGAACTTGTCGCGCAGCGCGACGAGGACGTCCTGCTGCCGCGCGGCGCGCTTGAAGTCGTTCTGCTGCTCCACGGTTCCGTCGGGAAGGGTCAGGGTGCCCTTGCGAATCCGCGCATAGGCGAGCGCCTCCTCCCCGTTCATGACGTGGCACCCGGCGGGAAGTGAGATGCCCGGGCGACCTTGCGGGGTGGCGAGCTTGTACGTCGGATCCGCGAGCACCCCGGGAAGGCAGAGACGCACGCCGCCCAGCGCGTCGATCAGGTCCGTGAAGCCCTGCAGGTTCACCGTAGCGTAGTAGTTGATGTCGATCCCCAGGTAGAGGCCGACCGTGCGTTCCAGGGTGCGGATGCCGCAGTCCGCGGTCGAGGGCAGGTCCGGGCACCACAGCTTCGGGTTCTGGCTGGCGATGGTGGTGAGCGAGTTGATCTTCTCGGGGTACAGGCCATCCGCGAAGAGGCGTCGGTCCGGCAAGGGGAGAAAGCCCGTGTCGCGCGGGATGGAGACCATCACCGCGGTGTGCGAGACCGGGTCGATGCTCACCACCAGGATCGTGTCGGTGAGCGCCTCGCTCCGGTACGGCCCCGAGTCGATGCCCAGGAGCAGGAAGCTGATGCGCGTGGTGCCATCCCAGTGGTAGTCGGACACGTTCAGGGGCTTGGGATCCGCGACCCCCGGCCCTCCGCTGCCGGTCACCGCCCCGGGGTTCCCGGAAAAGACCTGTCCCAGGGTGCTGTCCAGGGTGGCGACGACCATGGCGCTCCAGGCGTGCATCCCGACGGTGGCGATCACCAGCAACATGACGATCACGACCTCCCAAGGGCGTCGGCGAGCGTGCACCGCCGGCCGCCCGATCGGGGCGCGGCCCTGGGCCGCGGACCTCTCGACCTCCACCCCGGCCAGCCGTCGGCCGTCCGGGCGTGCCATTCCGACCTGGAGGATGGCGAAGAGACGCCACGCAAGGAGCACGAGGTCGAGGACCACGACCGCGGTGAGGAACTGCGAGCTGAAGAACGCGTTGCGGAGGTGCTCCAGCCCGAACGCCGCCGCAGCGACCGCGGCGAAGACGAGGAGCACGATGGGCACGGCGAGGATCGCCGCCAGCACCGGCTGCCGCGCATACGCCTGGCCGAGACCGGGGAAGAGGAAGGACAGCGCGGCGGCCAGGGCCGGGAATCGCGCTCGCGGTCGCTCCAGCATGAGCTCCTGTGGACAGGACGGGGAGGGCGGCCGGAGTATACCGTCAGCGCGAAGTGGTGCGCTGGGGCGCCAGCTGGGGCGGTACGGTTGGGTTAGTACCTTTGCACCATGCCGCGACGGGACCCTAGACTACGCAGGCTGACGCGAAACCGCCCCCGAACCGGGCTGCAGGCCCCCAAGAGGTGCCCCCGAACGACCCGTGCCCACTGAGCTCGTCTTCATCATCGTCACCGCCGTCGTGGGCGGCCTGCTGCTCCTCGCCGGGGTCCTGGCCGTGCTGCGCGAGCGTGGCCGGCGGATGGGAATGGCGGCCGAGCCGGAGGTCGCCTCCGGGGGCAAGTACGACGTGGCGGCGGACATCGAGGCGGCCGACATGCTCGGCCTGGGGCCTGCCGCGGGCGGGGCGGTCCGCATCCTGTGGTGGGTCACGCTGGCCGCCGTCCTGGTGGGGGTTGGTCTCTCGGGTGCGTTCCGCGAGAACCAGACGCCGATCTTCGCCGTGGGCGGTCTCGCCGTGGTCGCGGTGGTGATCCTCCACGAGCTGCTGCCGTCTGCATGGCGCACCGCGGTCACCAACTGGATGGAGGTTCTGGTCGCCTTCGCGCTGTCCGGGGGCCTGCTCCTGCTCACGGGCCATGGTTCGTCGCCCTATGTCTTCATCCTCGATCTCGTCGCTGTGGCGGTTGCGCTTGGCGGTAGTGGCTGGAGCGCGGCCGGCGCTGCGCTGCTGGGATCGGGCGTGTACCTGGGCGTGGCCGCCCTGGATCCCGCGCCGGACCGCTTCAATGACGCGAACCTGCTCTCGCTCGCCCTCGGGCTCGCCGCGCTCTGGCTGCTCGTGTTCGTCGCGGCCGTCTTCGCCGGAAACGAGCGCCGCATCCGGGCGATGCTGAGCCGCCTCTCGCGGATCGATTCGCTGACCGGGCTCTTCAACCGCGGCCAGATCTACGAGACGCTGGAGCAGGAGGTGCGCCGCACCCGTCGCAGCGAGCGGGGCTTCTCGCTGCTGATGGTGGACCTCGACGGGCTCAAGGCCGTGAACGACAGCCTGGGCCACCAGCGCGGCGACGACGTGATCCGCTCGCTCGGACGGGTGATCCGCGAGGACATCCGCACCGTGGACTCAGCGTACCGATACGGCGGCGACGAGTTTCTGGTCCTGCTTCCCGAGACCGACTATGCGGGCGCCTTCGTCGTGGCGGAGAAGATCCGGGCCGATGCGGAGGAGCTGGGGCTGCGGCTCGAGGGCGAGGGCGTCGCGACCAGCGTCTCGATCGGGCTCGTCTCGCACCCGGAGGATGGCGCCACCGCCGAGGAGCTGATCCGCGCCGCGGACCGGGCGATGTACAACGCGAAGGCACTGGGCAAGAACCAGATCAGCGGCTACCCGCGTCCCCTGCGGCTGCCACCGGCCCTCGGCTTCCGGCCTCCGGAGGACCAGCCCGCCGGGATGCCGCCCGGCGGCTTGCCGTCCGGTCCCTCCGCTGCGAGTCACCGAGTCCTCTTCATGGGACGCTGGCAGCGCCGCCGACCCTGGGATCGAGCGGCCCGGGGCGCAGCCGGTCCCAATCGGGGTGGCCGATCGCTGGGTCGCAGTGCCGGAGCCGGAGCCGGCGGTCCTGGGCGCGCTCCTGGTGGAGACCGGTGGCGACGAGGAGCCGGACGCTGCGGAGTTCCGTCGCCGGATCGCGGTCGCCTCACGCTCGTTCGATCCCGACCACCAGATCCGGGCCGCCATGGACGCCTTCCTCTCGCCGCCGAACCAGTCGCCTCCCCCGCGCCTGCCTGACTGATCGGTCAGGAGTTGGCCACCGCACCGGTGACCGGCACCATCTCCCACCAGATCTTCCCTGGCGGAAGCACCATGGGCGCGCCGTCCGCGTAGGTCCACGTCGTCAGCGCCGATGCTGATGGGCGCGACCATCGCAGTGCGAGCGCCTGGCCGTCCACGTAGAGCATCCCGGTGCCGCTCCCGACGAGGTGGAGGTCGCGCCGCGGGTTGCCAGCTGGGTCGGGGTCGCCGTAGACGGTGGACTCGGTGATGCGCTGGACCACGACGCTCGTCGCGGTGATCGGTTTGCCGGTCGCCGCGTCCGTATCCGCTGCACCCGCGTCGCTGCGCCGCCAGGCCGCGAGCCCGGCATCCCAGGTCCATGCAAAGGTCCAGTAGCTGTTCGTCCTGATGGTCACCCTGCTGACGGCGGTCCCGGCAGGCACCTGGGCGGCCGGATCCACGGTGAACGGCGGCCGCAGCGTGCCCGCGCGCTGCACTCAGCGCCTTGACCTTCGCGTTGCTTCCCGTGTCCGACCGGATCGCTTCCAGATCCGCGTACAGGTTGTGGGGCTCGGGCGCGCTCCCGTAGCGGCGGAAGTAGGGCCAGGCGCCCGTGATTCCGTTGATGGATGGCATCCCGGCCGCCGCGAAGCGCTCCAATGCGCCTGTGCTTGCGCCGAAGTGCACGGTGAGGCCGTGCAGCTCCTGCCACAGGTCGACGCTGTAGTAGCGGGCGCTGCGGACCGGTCCGGTCAACCCGATGGTCGGCTGGCAGTAGTAGACCGCCGAGAAGCGGGTCACGTCGCCCTCCACGGTGGCTTCGATCACGATGTCGGCGTTCGTCAGGTTGCGGGTCGGCCGTGCCAGCGGGTGGTTCTCGACCTGGACGATCAGCGCGGGCACCCCGGCCGCCGGCAGTGACGCGACCGGCTCGCCGTTGAGCGGGCAGCGGGCGAGGACCGCGGTCGGCGAGGCGGACTGCAGGGGCAAGGGCGAGGGTGCCGGTGACCCGGTGGGCGCGGCTGACGGGGTGGGTGAGGCGCTCACGCTCGCACCGCTTTGCGCGGGACCCGAGCCTCCGAGGAGCACGATACCGCCCACGATGGCGCCGACAATCACCGTCACGATGGCGGCCCAGGCTGCAGCGGGAAGCGTACGGAGCCGGTCCATGCGCATGATCCTAGTCGCGCCGCGCGGTCGAATGCGGGCCCTTTGGGTATACTCCGCGCGCCCAGCCCGACGCCCACGGATCCAGATCTCGAGGTAGGTGGGGAAGACAAGACCATGGCACAGGACCCCCGCATCGGGCGAGAATCGAATCCACGAGCCCCGCTGGCAGCCGTGCTTTCCTTCCTCTTCCCGGGCCTCGGGCAAGCGTACAACGGCGATGCCGGCATCGCGTGGCTCATGGCCGCCCCGGTCATCGTGCTCGTCCTCGGTGCGATCCTGGTGCTCAGCGTGGTCCGTGGCGGTTTGCTGCTCAACCTGCTGGACATACGCTTCCTTGTGGGGCTGATCGTCCTGGACGCGTTGCTGCTGGCGTGGCGCCTGGTCGCGATCGTCCACGCCCACCTGCGCCGCGAACGGCCGCACTGGCGGCGCTGGACAACGTATGCCACGGTCGTCGTCGTCACGTTCACCATAGCCATGCATTCCCTTCCCGGCTACTACGCGCTGAAGGCGATCGACACGCTGGGAGCCGTAGCCGGTTCCACGATCACGACCCATGACTCCTTCGGCGGGGTGTCGATCGACCTGTCGACCCCCTCCGAGATCCCGAACCCCACCCGCGACCGGATCAACATCCTCCTGGCCGGGATCGACTGGAAGCCAGGCCGTCCCGAGCACCTGACCGACACGCTGATGGTTGTGAGCCTGGATCCGCAGACCGGGCAAACGGCCATGGTCTCTATCCCGCGCGACCTGTACGGCGTGAAGCTGCCGGATGGCCGAACATTCAACGCGAAGATCAACAGCCTGCTCATCATCGCGACCTTGAACAAGCAGCAGTACCCGCTCGGCGGCGTGGGCACACTGAAGGCGACCATCGGTGGGTTGCTGGGCATCAAGATCGACTACTTCGCCGCGATCAACCTGCTCGGCTTCAAGGCTGCGGTCGACAGCATTGGTGGGGTGGACGTGAACGTGACCCGTGCCATCAACGATCCGACCTATATCGACGAGTACGACAGAAACGACCGGTTTCTACATGTCGGTTGGACTCGCATCACATGGATGGCCATAACGCGCTGGCCTTGTTCGCTCTCGGAAGGGTATCGGGGACAACGACTTCACGCGCGCGGCCAGACAGCAGCAGGTCCTGACCGCCATCCGCGCCAAGCTCACCGCCGGGAACCTGCTCACGGCACTCCCAGGGCTCCTTGACGCGGTGAAGAGCACCATCTCGACCGACGTGCCCTCCAGTGAAATTCCCAAGCTGGCACAGGCGGTCCAGAACGCCGATCTGTCGAACGTGCAGAGGGCCGTCATCGAGCCGCCGCTGGTCACGCCGGTCTTCCCTGGTCCGGGCGGCGCCTACATCCTGGAGCCGGACTTCGCCGCCATCCTGGCCCTCGGCCAGCGCCTGATGGGCGATGGAGCGGGCGCGTCGCCGACGCCCTCGCCGACGCCCTCGCCCTGACCACGCCCTGACGGCCCCGCTGACCCGGCTGCTAGACTCGCCGGACGATGCCAGGCTTCGCCACCCGAGCAATCCGTGCCGCCAGCCGTGTCCCGGCCGCGCCCCAGCCGCCCGTCAACGTTCCCATCTACCAGACGAGCACCTTCGAGGTCGGAAGCGCCGCGGAGCTGGCCGATCTCCTCGAGTTTCGGGTTCCCGGCCACTCATATACCCGCTACTCGAACCCGACCCACGCCGCGCTGGAAGAGGCCCTGGCGACACTGGAGGAGGGCGAAGCCTGCGTCATCACCGGCTCCGGGATGGCCGCCATCCACGCCGCACTGGTCTCGACCCTGCGCCCCGGTGACGAGGTGCTCGCCGGTCGAGCCCTCTACGGCGGCACCTACGGAATCCTGACCGGCCTCCTGGCGCGCTTCGGCGTCTCTGCCCGATTCGTCTCGCTGACCGATCCCGCCGAGCTCCGCGCCGCCATCACGGAGCGGACCCGCGTGGTCTGGGCCGAGACGATCGCGAACCCGACGACCGACGTTCCCGACCTGCGCGCGCTCGCCGCGGTGGCCCACGAGGCCGGCGCGCTCCTGGTCGTCGACAACACCTTCGCATCGCCGTACCTGTGCACGCCGCTCACCCTGGGCGCCGATCTCGTGGTCCATTCGCTGACCAAGTACGTGGGCGGGCACTCCGACCTGGTGGCCGGCGCGGTGATCGGCTCCGCGGAGACGGTCGGCGCCGCCCGGCACGTGGTGCTCAGCGCCGGCGGCAACGCGCAGCCGCTCGAGGCGTTCCTGGCTCTCCGCGGGCTCAAGACGCTCGCGCTGCGGATGGAGCGGCACTCGCGGACCGCGCTCGCCATCGCCTCCGCGCTCGAGGGCAGACCGGGGATCGCCCGCGTGCTGTACCCCGGGCTCGCCTCGCATCCGCAGCATGCGACCGCCGTCTCCGCGCTGCGCGACGGCATGGCCGGCGGCATGCTGGCGATCGACCTCGAGGGGGGCCGGCCGGCCGGTGAACGATTCCTGGGCCGGCTGCGTGTCGCCGTGCACGCCACGAGCCTCGGGAGCGCTGAGACGCTCTGCTCCCACCCGGCATCCTCCTCGCATCGTCAGCTGACCGAGGCCGAGCTGGCCACCGCCGGCCTCACCCCCGGCCTGGTGCGCGTCTCGGTGGGCCTGGAGGACGCCGAGGACCTGGTCGAGGACCTGGCGGCCGCTGCCGCCTGATCCCTCCGATGGTCGGCCGATGACCAGCGTCATCGACCTGTGGCGCGCCGTCGATCCCGAGGCACGTCTCCTCTCCGGCGCCACGGACCGGTTGCGCGCGGCGGTCCGCGGCATCGCGCGCACCCGGGCGCTGCCTCCGCACCTGCCCGACCAGGTGGAGGGGCACCTGCTGGTGATGGACCGGGCCCTGGCGCCCGGGACGCGTGCTGGACGGGCTGCTCGCCGTCCTGCGCGACGCCGGGCTGCGTCCGCTCGCGGTCGTGCTGGCGGGGGGCGCGGCCGGCCAGGCGGAGCTCGAGGCGGCGGGCGACGCGCTGCCCGTGATCGGCAGCCTGCGCCCCCACCCATGGTTCGCGGACGCCGCCGCGGCCTACCTCGAGCAGCCGGACCGCGAGCTCGGACGTGTCGCCGCCGAGCTACGGCTGGCGGCCGCCGAGGCCGCCCTGGCCGACCCGGCCGTCGGAACGCCGGCCGGGCTGGTCGCCGCGCGGCTGCGGCGCGGTGTCGCCGTCTCCGTCGACGGCGAGCTGCGCGCCCTCCATCCCCGGCCGGCCGGCCGGGCGCTGGCCGCGCGCTTCGCGGCGCTGCATGGGCGCCTGCTCTCCGGGTCTCCCGGTCGCTCCAGCGCTCGCCAGAGCAGGGAGGGCCTCTACCTGCTCGAGCGACGCATCCGGCCTGGCGCATCGGTCTGGCTCTTCGACGACCTGACGTTCGCGCGGATCGACGAGGTGGCTGCCGAGGCCCTGACCATCACCCTTCGCGCGCTGCTTGCCGCTCCGGCCGTCGAGCGACGATCGTCGGCGCGCACGGATCGGCCGCGACCGTCACGCGACCTCGCCGAAGCCGGAGCAGCCGATGCGGCATCGTCGGAGCGACGCAAGAGCGGCGCGTTACGGGAGACGCTGGTGGCGGTCGCCCGCGCCAACGGGCGCGTCGCACCGGCCGCCCGGGCGCTGGGAGTCCACCGCAACACGGTGCTCTACCGGCTGCGGCGGGCGGCGCTCGAGCTCGGCCTCGATCCGAGGCGCCCGGCCGACGCGCTGCGCATCCTGCGAGAGGCGGAGAGCGAGGCGGAGGCGGAGCCCCGTCGAGCCGGACGGTGATTGTGCAGTTCGCACAAGAAGTGGCCGGGGCCGCGACCCGCCCGAGAGCCCACGCCGCCGCCGTGCGGGACTAGCCTGCGGGTGCCACTCGGCATCATCCCTGCACCACCTGACAGGAGCCTATCGACGTATGGCCAACAAGGAGCTCGCCGCCGCCCTCAAGCTCGCCGAGGAGAAGAACCTTCGCTTCGTGAGCCTGCAGTTCACCGACATCGTGGGAGCGGTGAAATCCGTCCAGGTGCCCATGCACCAGCTCGAGGAGGCGGTCGAGCACGGCAAGTGGTTCGACGGTTCGAGCATCGAGGGCTTCGCGCGCATCGCGGAGTCCGACATGTTCCTCGTCCCGGACCTCTCCACCTTCTCGCCCATTCCATGGGAGCAGGGCATCGCACCCGACGGCACCAAGCTCGAGACCGGCGCCGCCCGCGTGATCTGCGACGTGTACACGCCGAACGGCGATCCGTTCCCCGGTGATCCGCGCTGGGTCCTGCGAACCCAGATGGAACGGGCCAAGAAGCTGGGCTTCACCTTCAACACCGGTCCGGAGCTCGAATTCTTCCTCCTGCGGCGCGCCGAACGGCTCGGTCGGCACCGATCCGCACGATTCCGCCGGCTACTTCGACCTCTCCGCCGACCTTGCGACCGAGGTCCGCAAGGAGATGATGAACGACCTCGAGGAGATCGGGATCGAGGTGGAGACGGCGCACCACGAGGTCGCCGCCGGCCAGCACGAGATCGACTTCAAGTACGCGAACGCGCTGCGCACCGCCGACAACGCGGTGACCTTCAAGACCACGCTCAAGGCGGTCGCCGCCCTCCACGGCCTGCATGCCACGTTCATGCCCAAGCCGATCTTCGGCATCAACGGCTCGGGGATGCACACCCACCAGAGCCTGTGGGACGACAAGAAGGGCAAGAACGCGTTCAGCGACCCGAAGGACCCGTACGGCCTCTCGGACACGGCGAAGCACTACATCGCCGGCACCCTGGAGCACGCCCGGGGCATGATCGCCATCCTCGCCCCCCTGGTGAACAGCTACAAGCGCCTGGTTCCCGGGTACGAGGCCCCGGTCTACATCGGCTGGGCGCGCATCAACCGCTCGGCGCTGATCCGCATCCCGCAGATCAGCAAGGGCCAGCTCAACAGCACCCGCATCGAGCTGCGCTGTCCCGATCCATCCTCGAACCCGTACCTGGCCTTCGCGGCCATGCTCGCCGCCGGCCTGGACGGCATCGAGCGCAAGCTCGAGCCCCCGGCACCGATCGAGGAGAACCTCTACCACCTCGATCCCGCCAAGCTGGAGAGCCGCCGGATCAAGCAGCTGCCGGGCACGCTCAAGGACGCGGTCGACGAGCTCAAGGCGGACAAGGTGATCCGCGAGGCCCTGGGCGAGCACGTCTTCGAGCGCTTCGTCGAGGCCAAGACGGAGGAATGGGACGAGTACCGGATGCAGGTCTCCGGGTGGGAGGTGGATCGCTACCTGGAGGCCTTCTGAGCCGATTCCTTTCGCGACGCCGGCAACCGTCCGGTATCGCCGCGCGTATGGATGGATGAACGGGACCGCGGCCGGCTGTGCGCCGCGGTCTCGTCTCGTTCGCGGGTGGGCTAGGCGGGGGATTCCGCCGGCACGGACGCCGCGGCGCCGGCCTGCCGAGCGCCGAGGACCAGCGCGGACCCCAGGCCCAGCAGGGTCCACATCGCAAACGACGAGGTGTTCCCCTCGAGCAGCATCTCGGTGATGGAGTCGACCGCGAGCACGATCCCCGCGATGAGGCAGCCGGCCACCACCACCTGCGCGGCGCCGCTCATGCGGCGTGCCGCAGCAATGAGCTCCCAGCCGATCGCCAGGAAGGTGCCGAGCAGCATCAGGGTCCCCAGGATTCCGGCCTCGACCAGGATGTGCAGCCAGAAGTTGTCGACGGTCCGGTAGAGCGGAACGGCCCCGTCACGATACTGGTTCCACAGCGGTGACCCATAGTGCGCCGCGACGGCACCCCCGTAGCGGCCGGGACCCGCCCCCACGATCGGATGGTCCGCGATGATCGGCAGCGCATTCTGGATGAAGAGCGTGCGCAGGTCGTTCCCCGCCCCGATGGCCCCGATGCGCCCAAGGGTTGCAGCCTGCAGGTCCAGCTCGAGCTGCGTCCTGGACGCGTCCGGGACGAGGATCTCGCGCGGGACCACGTGCGCCGTGCCGTAGGCGAGGGCCGCAAGCAGCAGGAGCGCCACCAGGACCCGACGGTCGATGACGGTTGCGACGACGAGGGTGGCGAGCGCCAGGCCCAACCAGGCGCCGCGCGAGAAGGTGAAGAAGAGGGCGAGCACCAGGACGAAGCTCACCGTGCCCAGCAGCAGGTGCAACCGCCAGCCGGTCACCCGGAAGAAGCCGAAGAGCGGGAACGGAATGGCCATGGCGAGCACCGCGCCGAGCATGTTCGGGTTGCCGTCCATGAAGGCCCCCACCCGGGCGCCCTCGCCAAAGCGCCCCAGCGAGGTGCCGAAGCCCAGGATGTCCGGGGCAAGGTAGGCCTGCATCAGGGCCAGCAGCGCGGCAACCGTGGCGACCGCGACGTAGGCCGCGACCACCACCATCGCCTGGCGGTCGGAGAAGCCCACGATCCGCGGCAGGAAGAAGAGCACCGCCGCGTCGATGGTGAACAGGATCCCGGCCGTGGCCTGCACGGTCGGCACGTCGTTCACGAAGGCGGAGATCACCGCGACGATCGTGAACCCGCCGAGCAGCAGGAACGCCGGATGGCGCAGCGCAGGCAGCAGCCGACCGCTGCGCAGTCCCTGGACGGCGAGGACGATGCTCGCCGCCGCCAGGAGGGACTCGGACAGGTAGTTGGTCCATGCCTTGGCCGCTGTCGGGACCAGCATCGTGATGCCATAGCGGTCGACCATCGGCACGAAGATGAGGATCAGGAGCGCGAGTCGCGGCACGCGGTAGGCGGTGTAGGCGTAGGCCGCGATCAGCACGACGCCGACCACCTGGAAGAGGAGCACGGAGACCTGCGCCGCGGCGATGCCGATCAACGCCAGGGCGAGGAGGACCGCCAAATAGGCGAGGTTGCGGGTCGAGAACGACAGTCCCGCCAGCCCGGATGCGGGCAGTGTCCTGGTGGTCACGGGACGATCGCGCCCGCTCCGGCGGCCGCGCGTGGGTTCAACGACATCGGGGCGCGATTATAGGGTGGATCGGCAGCGGGCTCACCGGAGCCGATGGTGCCGGCACCTACAATCCCCCGGATGCTTCCCATGCAGGCCCGGGAGCGGGCCCACGGCGCCGTGGCGCACCTGCGCTCGGCGCTGCCCGACCTCCTCACCGTCTCCGGCGTCGCACTGGACGCGGCGCTCGAGCAGCAGCTCTTCTTCGCGCTGCGCGACGATGGGCGTGGCGGTGGTCGTTTCGGCCTGGTCCCGGCGGTGGGCGGCGCCGTGGCCCGCACCGTGGCCGCCGCCGGAGGTTCGCTCGTGCCCCGACGGCGCACGCTTCCGCCGCGCCCGCGGATCGCGATCCTCGTCCGCGAGACGGTGCATCTCGAGGTCGTGGATCGGATCGCGTCGGATCTGGCGGCCCTCGGCGGGCCGTCGGTGGTGGCCGTGCTCACCGGACGAGCGGCAACGGAGCGCGAGGCCGGCAGGCGCCCCGCGATCCGTGCTGCGATCCGGCTGGACCGGCTCCTGCACGCGGCCTCGCTGGCGCCGCTGGCCGGATGGGATGCTCGTCTCGCGTCCCGCGGTCGTCTTGTCCGCGCCGTGCTGCGCCAGGGGTTCGACCGTGCCGAGGCGGACCACATGGCGGCGGTGACCCTCCGTGAGCTGCCGCGCATCTCGCTTGCCGTGGGCGCGCTGGATTCCGCGGTCCGGCGCCTGCGCCCCGTGCTCTTCGCCGCGTTCGACGAGGTGGGCACCTGGGCCAGGATCCTCCCCGGGGTCGCCAGCCGGCACGGCATCCCCTCGGTCGACATCCCCCATGCGGAGGCGGTCGATGCCGTCGCCATCCGCGGTGCCGCGTACGACCGCATGGCGGTCTACGGACCCCGTGCCGCCGCCGTGCTCCACGAGGCGGGAATCGCCGCCGATCGCATCGTCGAGGTCGGCGCACCGCGCTTCGACGCGCTGGTGGGGCGGTCACGCGCAGGCGGAGCGCGCGGACCCGATGGCGCCTCGCCGGCTGGTCTTTGCGGCGCAGTACGCCGCCGGAGCCCTGACCGAGGCCGTGCACCGGGCCGCCTTCGCCGGTGCCCTGGCGGCTGCCGGCGCGGTGGCGCCGGCAGAGCTGGTCGTCCGGCCCCACCCCGCCAAGCCGGCCTCGGTGGCGACCGAGCTGCTGCGCGACGCAGCCGTGCCGGACGGCGTGACCGTTCGGGTCGAGACCACGCGCTCGTTGCACGACCTGCTCCCGGGCGCCTGGCTGCTGGTGACCGCCTGGTCGAACTCAGTCTTCGAGGCGGCGCTCATGGGCGTTCCCGCGCTCACGGTCGTACCTCCCGGCGTGGATGACCCGGTCCGCTTTGCGGACGAGGGCCTCGCGATGCACGCGGAGGACCCTGCGCAGGCCGCCGCGGTCGCGGAGCGGCTCCTCGACGAGGTGGAGCGGCTCCGGATGGTCGACGGGGCGCGCGCGGCGCTGGCGCAACGCATCGGGCCGGCCGACGGTCGGGCCGCTGAGCGCGTGGCTCGCCTCATCCTCGCGCAGATCGGCGCTCCCTAGAATGACGCGCATGGTGATCCTGCAATTGCCGGCGAGGACTGCGTGCTGACGCTGGCGGTGATCCCGGCGCGGGGTGGCTCGCGCGGCCTTCCGGGGAAGCACCTGCGGCGGCTCGGCGGCGCGCCGATGATCGCGTACACCATCCGCGCCGCGCTGGAGGCGGCTCGGATCGACCGCGTGCTCGTCTCCACCGACGACGAAGAGATCGCCCGCACCTCGCGGGCCCTGGGTGCCGAGGTGCCGTTCCTCCGACCGGCGGACCTGGCCCGCGACCAGACGCCGACCCTGCCCGTGATCGACCACGCGGTCCGTCACCTCGAGGCGCAGGGGGAGACGGTGAGCATCGTCGTCACCCTCCAGCCCACCTCCCCGCTGCGCACGGCGGCACAGATCGACGAGGCCGTGGCGCTCCTGGAGGCGAGCGGAGCGCGCTCGGTGGTCTCGGTCGCGCCCGTTGGCTTCCCCGCGAGCGTGCTCGGGTCCGTGGTGGACGGGCGGTTCCACGCCCTGGCCATGCCACCCGGCTCGGACCCCCGCCGCCAGGCGGCGCCGCCCGGCGCGCGGGTCACCGGGGCCATCTACGTCACCCGGCGAGGCCTGCTGGCGGAGGGTCGCCTCCTCGACGACGCGCCGGCGGCGCTCGTCACCGGTGGGCCGTCCACCATAGACGTCGACGACCTCGCCGGGCTGCGCGCCGCGCGACGGGCGCTCGCACGCAGGGGCGCGATCCGATGAGCGCGCCCGGTGCCTGGAGTCCGCCGATCCGCCTGCTGGTGGTCACCGGGACGCGCGCCGACTTCGGGCTCTGGGCCCCGGTGCTGGCCGCGGCCGCTGCGCGGCCGGAGTCCGTGGCACCCGCCCTGCTGGTGTGCGGCATGCATCTCGACCCGCGCTTCGGGCGAACCGTGGATGCCGTGCGGGCCTCCGGCGTGCCGATCGCCGCGGAGGTCGCCTTCACCGCCGCGGGCGACGGTCCCGCGGAGATGGCGGCCTCGCTGGGTGAGGCGCTCGCCCGCATGGCGCCCGTGATCGAGCGCCAGGCACCGACCTGGGTCTGCCTCCTTGGGGACCGGGGGGAGCAGCTGGCAGCCGCGCTGGCGGCGATGCACCTGGGGCTGCCGATCGCCCATCTCCACGGCGGCGAGCGAACCCTGGGCGCGGTGGACGACGCCATGCGGGACATGATCAGCCGCGCCGCGCACCTCCACCTCGTGGCGAGCACTGAGGCCGCCGACCGCCTGGCGCACATGGGCGAGGCGACGTGGCGCATCCACGTCACCGGCGCGCCCGGCCTGGACGGCCTGCGCGATCTCGCGGTCGCCACGCCGGAGCAGCGCGTGGCCACCGGACTGCCCGCGGCGGGGCCCTACCTGGTCGTCGTCCAGCACCCCGAGACGGTGGGGGGACGGGACCCGGTGGGCGACCTGGAGGCGACCCTCGCCGCCGTCGGTCGCTCCGGCCTGCCGGCGCTCGCCGTCGGCCCGAACGCGGACGCCGGGGGACGGGCCATGCTCGCTCGCCTGTCCGCGGAGGCAGTCGGCTCGGACGCCCGCCTGGTGCTGCGCGAGTCGCTCGACCGCCGGACCTTCCTGGCCATCCTCGCGGGTGCCGGCGCGCTGGTCGGCAACTCGTCGAGCGCGATCATCGAGGCGCCGCTCCTGGGAGTCCCCGCCGTGAACGTCGGCGAGCGGCAGCGCGGCCGCCTGCGCGGGGACAACGTCGTCGACGTGCCGGCCGACGTCGACGCCATCTCCGCGGCGATCGAGCGAGTCACTGCCCCCGGATTCCGTGCCGGCCTGTCGCACACCTCGCCCTACGGGGACGGGCGGGCGGCCCCACGGATTGTCGACGCGATCGCCAACCAGCGGGTCGACGCCCGCCTGCTCGTCAAGGAGGTGGCCTGAGTGAGCGACCTGGTGATCATCGGTGCCGGTGACCACGGACGGGTCATGGCAGACGTCGCGCGCGCCTGCGGCATGGACGTGGCCGGCTTCGTCCAGCCCGATGCGGGAGGTCTGGCCGACGCGCCCGAGCGGGTCGGTGCGATTCGGGTCCTCGGGACCATCGATGCGCCGCGCGGAGCGGCCTCGGGCGACGCGGTCGCCTTCGTCGCCGCCATCGGTGCCAACGGTGCCCGCGAGGCAGCCTACGCACGAGCCCTGGCGCGCGGCTGGCGTCCAGCGACCCTGGTCCATCCCACCGCCATCCTGCTCGGCGGCGCGCACGTCGGTCCCGGAACACAGGTCTGCGCGGGAGCGGTGATCGGGCTCGACGCCGCCATCGGCGCGGACGCCATCGTCAACACGGCGGCGACGGTGGACCACGACGGACGGGTGGGCGACCACGCCTTCATCGGTCCCGGCGCCCACCTCGCGGGGCGCGTCACGGTCGGAACCGGTGCCCATGTCGGCATCGGAGCCGTGGTCCGGGAGGGTTGTACAATCGGCGACCGGGCGTACGTGGCCGCCGGTGCAGTGGTGGTCCGCGACGTGCCGGCCGGGATGCGTGTCGCGGGAGTTCCCGCGCGGCCAATGGACTCGCAACCCGCCTCCCAGGAGGACGCATGACCCTCTCGCAGCGCTCCACCGGTGCCCGCATCCCGCTCGCCCAGCCCAACATCACCGACCGCGAGGTGGAGCTCGTCACCCGTGTCCTGCGCTCCGACGTGCTGGCCATGGGTCCGTTCACCGTGGAGTTCGAGGAGCGGTTGGCCGCGCTGGCCGGCCGCCGGCACGCGGTTGCCTGCTCCAGCGGGACCGCCGGGCTCCATCTCGCCGTGCGCGGGCTGGGGATCGGCCCCGGCGACGAGGTGATCACCACCCCGTTCAGCTTCGTGGCGTCGGCGAACTGCATCCTGTTCGAGCGCGGCTGTGCCGCGCTTCGTGGACATCGAGGAGGACACGCTGGGCATGGACCCCGACCTCGTCGAGTCCGCCACCAGCGTGCACACGAAAGCCCTCCTGCCGGTCCACGTCTACGGCAACGCCGCGCGCATCGACGTGCTCGAGGAGATGGCCCACGAACGGGGCTGGGCCCTGATCGAGGACTCCTGCGAGGCACTGGGCGGGAGCCTGCGCGGGCGTGCCCTCGGCTCCTTCGGCGACGCATCGGTCTTCGCCTTCTACCCGAACAAGCAGATCACCACCGGCGAGGGTGGCATGGTGCTGACCGATGACCCGGAGCTCGCGGAGCGGATGCGGAGCATGCGCAACCAGGGGCGCGATGCGGACGGCACCTGGATGCATCACATCCAGCTGGGCTTCAACTACCGCCTGGACGAGCTCTCCGCGGCCCTGGGCGTGGCGCAGCTGGAGCGGCTCGCCGAGCTGCGCGCGGGCCGCGACCGGGTGGTCGCCGCCTACACGGATGCCTTCGCCGGGCGCTCCTGGGTCCGTCCGCCGAGCGCGGCGCCGGGGGCCGATGTCGACTGGTTCGTGTACGTCATCCGCCTCGATCCCGCGATCGACCGTGATCGGCTGGTCGGGCAGCTCGATGAGCGCGGCGTCCCGTCGCGGCCCTACTTCTCGCCCATCCACCTCCAGCCGCTCTACGCGAAGGAGTTCGGCTACCGGCCGGGGAGCTTCCCGGTGACCGAGCGCGTGGCGCGGAGCACCCTGGCGATCCCCTTCTCGAGCCGGATGGAGCGGGCGGCCGTGGACCGGGTGGTGGCCGCCATCGACGATGCCGTGGCCGAGCAGGGGCACGCCTGAGATGGGCAGCTTCGACGGCCGCCGCATCCTGGTCACCGGCGGCACGGGATCCATCGGCGGGGCCATCGTGGAGGCGCTCCTGGCGCAGGACCCCGCGGTGGTGCGCGTGATCTCCCGCGACGACACGAAGCAGTTCGAGCTGGGCCAGCGGTACCGCGGCGACGCGCGCCTGCGCATGCTGATCGGCGACGTCCGCAGCCGCGAGCGGCTGCAGCGGGCCATGGCCGGGGTGGAGGTGGTCTTCCACGCGGCGGCCATGAAGCACGTGCCGGCGGCCGAGTTCAACCCGTTCGAGGCGACCGAGACGAACGTGCGCGGCACGCAGAACGTCGTCGAGGCGGCCATCGACGCGGGCGTGGAGAAGGTCCTCACCGTGAGCACCGACAAGGCGGTCGACCCTTCGAACGTGATGGGCGCCACGAAGCTCCTGGCAGAGCGGCTGATGAGCGCGGCGGAGATCTACAAGGGCCCGGCGCAAACTCGCTTCGCGGCCGTGCGCTTCGGCAACGTGATCGGCTCCCGGGGAAGCATCGTGCCGCTGGTGCGTGGCCAGGTCGCCCGCGGCGGCCCGGTCACCGTGACCGACCCGGAGATGACCCGCTACCTGATGCCGATCAGCGACGCAGTCCGCCTGTGCTTCGCCGCGGTGGAGCGGATGGCCGGCGGTGAGGTCTTCATCCTCAAGATGCCGCGCGTCCGCACCGGGGACCTGGTCGAGGTGCTGGTGGAGGCGTACGCGCCGCAGTTCGGGTACCGGCCCGACCAGATCACGCTGGAGACGATCGGGGCGCGCCCGGGGGAGAAGCGCGACGAGGTGCTCATGACCCGCGGCGAGTCCCTGGCGGCCACGGAGCTCGCCGACATGTATGTCGTGAACCCGCAGCGCCCGGAGCGTCGCAGCGAGCCGGTCCACGGCGGCCAGGCGGACGAAGCGCTGCTGGATCGAGCGCAGATCCGCGACCTGCTCGACGCCGCCGGCTGGCTGCGACCCGACACGCTCCCTTCCCTGGGCTAGGGCCGATGGCGCCGTTCTCCATAGCGGGGCGGGCGATAGGGCGGGACGCGCCGCCCTACCTCATCGCCGAGGCGGGCGTGAACCACAACGGCGACGCTGCGCTGGCGCTCCGCCTGGTGGACGCTGCCGCCGATGCCGGTGCCGATGCCGTCAAGTTCCAGACCTTCCGTGCCACCTCGCTGGCGACCGCCGTCCGCGCCCCAGGCCGCGTACCAGCGCGAGCGAGCGGCGGCCGGCTCGCAGGTGGAGATGCTCCAGCGTCTCGAGCTGCCGGCCGATGCGCTGCGCGCCGCCTTCGCCCGTGCCGCAGAGCGCGGGATCGCCGCCTTCTCCACGCCCTTCGACGTGGCCAGCGTTGGCCTCCTGCTGGACCTGGGAGTCCCTGCACTCAAGGTCGGATCCGGGGACCTCACCAACCTGCCGCTGCTGCGGGCGGCGGCGGCGGCCGGCAGGCCGTTGATCCTCTCGACCGGGATGTCGAGCCTGGACGAGGTGGACGCCGCCGTGGCCGCCATCCGGGCAGCGGGGGATCCGCCACTCGCCCTGCTGCACTGCCTCTCCGCGTATCCCGCGCCTCCGCCGGAGACGAACCTGCGTGCCATCCGTGCGCTCCGCTCGCGATACGGCGTGGAGATAGGGTTCAGCGACCACACGACCGGGATGGCCGTACCCATCGCCGCCGTGGCGCTGGGAGCCACGATCGTCGAGAAGCACCTGACCCTGGATCGCGACCTCCCGGGACCGGACCACGCCGCCTCCATGGAGCCGCGCGCGCTCGCGGCGCTGGCGGCGGCGCTCCGCGAGGCACACGGCGCGCTCGGGGACGGGGACAAGCGATCCCAGCCCTCGGAGGCCGACGCGCGCCGCGTGGCACGCCGCTCGCTGGTGGCCGCACGCGACCTCGCCGCCGGGAGCGTGCTCGCCGCAGACGACCTGGATGCCAAGCGACCGGCGGACGGCATCTCGCCGCTGCGTCTCGACGAGGTCATCGGGCGGCGACTGCTCCGCGACCTTCCGGCCGATGCGCTCCTCGAACCGGCCGACCTGGACCCGTTCCTCCCGCGTTCGTCGCGCCTCGACGCCTAGCGCCAGGTCCCCGGCTCGGTCTCGCCCGCCGCGCGGCCCTCGCGATCGAGGCGGGCGCCCGCCTCGATGGCACGCTCGATGATCGCCCAGGCCTCATCGGTGCCCAGCCAGCCGCGCACCTCGGTCGCGCGACCCTCCAGCTCCTTGTAGATGTCGAAGAAGTGCTCGATCTCCCGCAGGCGGTGCGGCGAGAGATCCTCGAGGGTGTGCGCCTCGTCCCAGCGCGGGTCGTCGTGGGCCACCGCCAGGATCTTGTAGTCGTGCCCCTTGTCATCGGTCATGTCCAGGACGCCAACGGGGCGTGCCCGGACCACGCAACCGGGGAAGGTTGGCTCGCTGATCACCACCAGGACGTCGAGCGGGTCCCCGTCATCGGCAAGAGTCCCCTCCAGAAAGCCGTAGTCGCCCGGGTAGTGGACGCTCGAGTACAGGACACGGTCCAGGACGAACCGGTGGCGCTCGTGGTCGAACTCGTACTTGTTGCGGCTCCCGGACGGGATCTCCACGGTTACTTCCAGGGGGTCGCGCGGCGCCGTGACGGTCATGCGCTGAGTATGGCGCCCGGGTCCTGTTCGTGCCCGGTACGAAAGGCACTCGGTGCCAACCCTTGACCTCCCCGTATACTTCACTACGAGGCCTGCGGTGCACTCGGGCCTAGCGGCCGCGCGCGGTCGCCCCGCAGGCCCAGGGGTGGAGGTTCGTCTTGGAGCAGATCTCGCGGTCGCAGTCGGTTGCCTCGGCTCCCGCGCAATCGCGAACCGGCTACCAGTACCTCAAGCGCTTCGTCGACATCCTCGGTGCCGGCATCCTGCTGGTCGTCCTCTCGCCCGTGATGCTGGCCATTGCGCTGGCGATCTGGCTCGACTCCGGTCCTCCCGATCATCTACCAATCCCGCCGCCTGGGCCGCCATGGGAACCCCATCGTGGTCCTGAAGTTCCGCACCATGCGTGATGGAAGCCACCACCACCTCGCCGAGCTGCTCACGGCGAACGAGGAGCGGCGCCTGGAGTATCAGGTCAATCGCAAGCTCCGCGACGACCCCCGCAAGACCAGGGTTGGCACCTTCCTGCGTCGCTCGTCGTTGGACGAGCTGCCGCAGATGTGGAACGTCCTGCGCGGGTGAGATGAGCCTGATCGGACCACGGCCGTACTTCCCCGACGAGCTGCTCGGACGCTCGGAATCGATTGAGCTGCTGAGCATTCGGCCCGGGATCACCGGCCTCTGGCAGGTGAATGGGCGCTCCAACAGGACCTTCGAAGAACGGATTGCACTCGAGCTCCGCTACGTACGCCGGCGGAGCCTGACGCTCGACTTCAAGATCCTGATCTTGACAGTACGGGCAGTTCTCACCGGTCGAGGCGCGTACTGATTTCTGCTTAGGTACTCTGGTGGCACATGGCGGAAATCCCTCCCGCGGAGAGTCTCCTTGCCGCGTGACGCCTATGCGTTTCACGGTATCTTCTTGTCCGGTACCGCGAAACCAACCGTGGTCAACGCGTATGAGAACTGGAGGCTGAATGCCGCTGAAAGGCGTGGTCCTGGCGGGGGGCAGCGGGTCTCGGCTATTCCCGCTGACGTTGGTAACCAACAAGCATCTGCTTCCAGTCTATGACCGCCCCATGATCTTCTACCCACTCCAGACGTTGAAGGAGATGGGGTGCCGCGAGGTCATGGTCGTCGTTGGAGGGCGCTCCGTCGGGGATATCCTGGAACTGCTCCACGACGGCTCCGAGTTCGGTCTGAGCCTCACGTACCGATACCAGCGGGGCGCGCTGGGTATCGCCCATGCCATTGGTCTCGCCCAGGAGTTCGCAGGCAGCGACCCGATCGCGATCGTTCTCGGGGACAACATCCTGAACGGCTCGCTGGCGGAGTTCGCCGCGCGCTTCGAAGCCGGTCGGCATGAGGCCGGCGCGGTGCTGAAAGAGGTGCCGGATCCACATCGGTTCGGTGTCGCCGAATTCGGGCCGGATGGCCGGATCGTGCGCTTCGAGGAGAAGCCTGCCGAGCCCAAGAGCAACCTGATCCCTATCGGTGTGTACCTCTTCCGCCCGAGCGTCTTCGACGTGATCGCGGATCTCAAGCCCTCCGCGCGAGGCGAGTTCGAGATCACCGACCTCCTGAACTACTACCTGCAGAAGGGCTCGCTCATTCACACGGTGTTCGAGGGCGAGTGGCAGGACGCGGGCACCATCGAGTCCCTCCTGCAGGCAAGTGGCTTCGCCGCAGAATTCGCGTCCGGACAACCGGTGGATACCGGGCACGACATGGCCGAGGTAGAGGCGTGAGCGGAGCGCGGAGCCTCCTGGTCACTGGCGGGGCCGGCTTCATCGGCTCCAACTTCGTCCGCCACTGGCTCGGCGCCCACCCCGAAGACCGGGTTGTCGTGCTCGACCTGCTGACCTACGCCGGCAATCGCGCCAACCTGGCCGACCTGGAGGGCCGCTACGCCTTCGTACATGGCGACATCGGCGATGGCCAGCTGGTGGAGCGTCTCCTGCGCGAGCACGAGGTGGGCGTGATCGTCAACTTCGCCGCCGAGTCCCACAACAGCTACGCGATCGTCAACCCGGGCGCCTTCTTCCGCACGAACGTCCTGGGCACGCAGGTCCTGTGCGAGGCAGCTCGGCGGGCGGGTGTCGCGCGTTTGCACCATATCTCGACCTGCGAGGTCTACGGCGACCTGGACCTTGATGCGGTGGAGGCGTTCACGGAGTCCTCGCCGTACCGGCCTCGAACCCCGTACAACGCATCCAAGGCCGGAGGCGACCACGTGGTGCGCGCCTACCACCACACGTTTGGGCTGCCCATCACGATCACCAACTGCGCGAACAACTACGGTCCTTACCAGTTCCCTGAGAAGGTCATCCCGCTGTTTGCGACCCGGGCCCTGGATGATCGGCCGGTGCCGGTGTATGCGTCGAGCCAGAACCGGCGTGAGTGGATCCATGTCCTCGACCACTGTCGGGCCATCGAACTGGTCATCGACCGTGGGAGAGTGGGTGAGACCTACCATGTCGGCACCGGGACCGAGAAGAGCGTCGACGAGATTGCCGACGTCGTGCTTGGCGCTCTCGGCAAGCCGGCGAGCCTGAAGACAACCGTGCCCGATCGACCGGGCCATGATCGACGATACGTGCTCGACTGGTCGAAGATCCGACGAGAGCTCGGCTGGCAGCCGGAGGTGCCTTTCGATCGCGGAATGGCCGAGACGATGGGCTGGTACGCAGATCATCGCGAATGGTGGGAGCCGCTCCTTGACCGCGCGCCGGTCCAGGAGGAGGTCGCCTGGACCCGATGACCGCACGCCGGACTGCGATCACCGGCGCCGCTGGACAGCTCGGGTCGGAGCTCGTCCGGGCCTTTGCGGCGGCCGGCGACGAGGTGCTGGCGTTGGCCAGGCCGGAGTTCGACATTTCTCGGCCTGCGGATCTGGACCAGTTGACCGCGTGGCGTCCCGATGTCGTCGTCAACTCGGCCGCATGGACCGACGTCGACGGCTGCGCCCGCGACCCGGAGCGAGCCATGCGGATCAACGGCGAGGCGGCAGGGGCGGTGGCTGCGGCCGGCGCGGCGGCGGGTGCGCTGAGTGTCCAGATCAGCACCAACGAGGTCTTTGACGGAGAGCTTGGTCGTCCCTACGCCGAGGACGACGAGCCGAGTCCCATCAATCCGTACGGCGCCTCCAAGCTGGCGGGCGAGGGCGCGGTAGCCAGCGGCCAATCCGCGGCACCTCATCGTCCGCACCGCCTGGCTGTTCGGCCCTGGTGGCACGAGCTTCGTCACCAAGATCCTCGCCGCGGCCGAGCGGGCTCTGCGCGGCCGGCGAGCCGCTCCGCGTGGTCGACGACGAGTGGGGCAACCCGACCTGGACGCCGTGGCTCGCGGAAGCGATCGTGTCGCTTGTCTCCGGCCCCGGCAGCCGGGAGGATCGCGTATGGCACCTCGCCGGGGAGCCGCCGATCTCGAGGCGGGGATGGGCCGCCCACGTCCTCAAGGACGTCGAACTCGCCATCCTGCCGATCACGTTGGCGGAGTACCCACGTCCCTCGCAACCGCCCAGGCGCGCCATCCTCGACACGCATTTGGCCGCGGCGATTGGCCTCACCTTGGAATGGGCCCGCGTCGTTTCCCAGGCACGCGTCGTACAATCCGGGTCCCGCGGGATTCCGCTGAGAGAGAGCTGAGGGAGGATGATTCGGCGCCAATGACCCCCCGAGCCCTGATCACCGGTATCACCGGCCAGGACGGCTCGTACCTCGCCGAGCTCCTGCTGCGACAAGGGCTACGAGGTCCACGGCCTCATCCGCCGGTCGAGCTCGTTCTACACCGGCCGGATCGACCACCTCTACCGTGATCCGCACGAGGCGGCGACGCGCCTGTACCTGCACTACGCCGACCTCACCGACGCTCGTCAGCCTCATCGGCCACCTGCACGCGGTCAAGCCCGACGAGGTCTACAACCTGGGCGCCCAGAGCCACGTCAAGGTGAGCTTCGAGATGCCGGAGTTCACGGCCGAGACGGCGGCGATGGGCACGCTGCGCATGCTCGAGGCGGTCCGCACGGCCGACTGGCCGATCCGCTTCTACCAGGCCGGCAGCTCCGAGATGTACGGCGGTCCTCGAGATCGCCGCAGACCGAGACGACGCCGTTCAACCCGCGCAGCCCGTACGCGATCGCCAAGCTCTTCGCCCACTACATGACCGATCGACTACCGCGAGGCCTACGGGCTCCACGCGTCAGCAACGGCATCCTGTTCAACCACGAGTCGCCGCGGCGCGGCGGCACGTTCGTCACGCGCAAGGTCACGCGCGGCGTCGCGGCGATCCTCGCGGGCAAGCAGGAGCACCTGTTCCTGGGCAACCTGGACGCCAAGCGCGACTGGGGCTACGCAAGGAGTACGTCGAGGCGATGTGGCTGATGCTCCAGCAGCCGGAGCCCGACGACTACGTGATCGCCACCGGCGAGATGCACACGGTCCGCGAGCTGTGCGAGGTCGCCTTCGGGCTCGTGGGGCTCGACTG
>CAWBBG010000013.1:0-19277 GCA_963787025.1 uncultured Chloroflexia bacterium | reverse complement strand
TCCATCCAAGGAACCGCTTCAAGAACGCATTCGCGCAGATCGACGTTCAATTGAAGCGCCGCTACGACCTGATCCGTAACCTGGTGGAGACGTCCAAGGGCTACATGGCGCACGAACGCCAGACCCTGGAAGGCGTGATCGCGGCACGCAACACCGCTGTCAGCGCCAACCAACGCGCCGCGGCCAACCCCGCCGATGGCGCGGCGATCAAGGGCCTCGCCGCGGCGGAGACCGGGCTCTCCGGCGTCCTCGGACGCATGTCATGCTGTCGGAAGCTTATCCGGATCTCAAGGCCAATCAGAACATGATGCAACTGTCGGAGGAACTCACGAGCACCGAAAACAAGATCGCGTTCGCGCGTCAGGCGTTCAACGATGCGGTGATGAGCTACAACACCCGCATCGAGTCCTTCCCCGACAATGTCATCGCCGGCATGTTCCAGTTCAAGGGCGCGGAATTGCTGCAGGCGACCGAATCGGCGGCGGAGTGCGAGGCGCCCGCGAAGGGGTCGTAGTTAAACCGGCGACAACAGCGGTGGCGGGAGCGCGATGAATTTTTTGAGCAGCAGGACGCGGCGCGTTCTACATCATGCTCTGGCGCCGCGAAATCTGCTTCGGCGGCGGTCGCGATCGTCATTGCCGTGAATTTCGTATCGGCGCTGGCTTCTTTGTCCTCGGCAGTTCGTCAACATGGGTGGGTGGCGGCGCGGACGACCAGGCTGTGTCCTCGGACGCGACGGCGGCAGCGGGTGCCGGCGATGGCCGGACTCGGCGGCGGATCCTCCGATGCGGCGGCAGCCTGGCGGCTCGGCCGGGCGATGGAACTGGCAGCGACCGACGAGCCCACCTCGAGACGACCTCGCGACGCTGGCGCGCATCGGCGCCGACGTCCCGTTCTTCGCGGCCGGCGTCGGCCCGTGCCGTGGTGACCGGCATCGGCGAGCGCATTGCACCGCGCCCGCCAACGGGCGCCGGGGAGATCGTGGTCCTGGCTCACCCCGCCTTCGGGTTGCGACCGGCGAGGTCTTCGCCGAGCTGCGTCGTTCGGAGTGGCCCATCGGTGGAGCTGCCTCCACGGGGACGCAACGGGCTCCTGCGCGCCGCGCTCCGCCTGCGTCCTGAGCTCGAGGACCTGATGCGCCTGGTCCTCTCGTCCGGGCTCGAGCCGCACCTGACCGGAAGCGGGCCCACGCTGTACGCGACCACCGACGACCCGGAGCGGGCCGCCGCCGCCGCACAGCGGCTCCGCGTGCCGGGATACGCGCCACCACCACTCGCTTCCGGCCCGAACCGGCTAGGATCGAGCTGGCGGGAGACGTCGAGACATCGGGGAGGAGGAGTCATGAGCGGCAGGACGCCGGTGGAGACCGATGGCGCGCCGGCCGCCCTCGGCCCGTACAGCCAGGCCATCGCGGGCGGTGGCCTGGTGTTCACCGCCGGGCAGCTCGGCCTCGACCCGGCGACGGGGGAGCTGGTCCCGGGGGGCGTCGTGGCCCAGGCGGAGCGCGCGATGCGCAACCTTGCGGCCGTGCTCGACGCCGCCGGGACGTCGTTCGACCGGGTCGTGAAGGCCACCATCTTCCTGACGGACATGGCCGACTACGCGGCCGTGAACGAGGTGTACGGACGGGAGCTTCCGCCACCGTATCCGGCGCGCTCGACGGTCGCCGTGAGCGCGCTTCCGAAGGGCGCGCTGGTCGAGATCGAGTGCGTCGCGCTCGCCGGGGAGGTGTGATGGGGCGGTGAGCGAGTTGACCCTCCGGACGGGCCGCGGATACCATCGCGGCCTGTTGCGCCCCCGAACGGAACCCACGCACCGTGGTAGGCGCCGCGGCCATCGTCCTGGCCGCCGGCCAGGGGACGCGCATGCGCTCGCGCCTCCCCAAGGTCCTGCACCCCATCGCCGGGCGGCCGCTCGTCGTGCCACGTCCTCGACGCGCTGCGCCGCGCCGGCGTCGAGCACCTCGTCGTGGTCATCGGACACGAGGCCGACGCGGTCGAGGCGGCGCTCGGCGGCTCGGTCGCCACGGTCCGCCAGGAGCCGCAGCTGGGCACGGCCGACGCCGTCCGCGTGGGGCTGACCGCGCTGCCGGAGGCCGCGCAGGTGCTCGTCACCATGGGCGACGCCCCGCTGCTGCCGCCGGCCGTGTTCGCCGACCTGCTGGACGCCCAGGCGCAGCCGGGCGCGGTGATCGCCCTCCTGGCCGCCCGCGTGGCCGGACCCGACCGGCTATGGCCGGATCGTTCGCGACGATCGCGGGAATGTGCGCGCGCCATCGTCGAGGAGGCCGATGCGGATGCGGCGACGCGCCGGATCGCCGAGGTCAACGCCGGCACCTACTGCTTCGACGGCGCCTGGCTGCGCGCCGCAATCGGGTCGGGTCGGCATCAGCGCCAAGGGCGAGCGCTACCTCACCGACCTGGTGGCGCTGGCCGTGCAGGAGGGCGCCGGGTCGGGGTGGTCGACGCCGCCGCGCCCCGAGCTGACCATGGGCATCAACGACCGGGTCCAGCTCGCCGCCGCGGAGCGCCTGGTGCGCACCGAGATCGCGGAGCGACACATGCGCAACGGCGTGACCATCGTCGACCCCACGACCACCTACATCGACGCGGCCGTCGAGATCGGGCAGGACGCCCGCATCGAGCCGTGGACCATCCTGTCGCGGCGCGACCGTCGTCGGCGAGGACGCGGTCATCGGCCCCGGCGCCACGGTGCGCGACAGCCGCATCGGGCCGCGGACCCGGGTCTGGGCCAGCGTCGTCGAGGAGTCGACGGTCGCCGAGGATGTGCAGATCGGTCCGTACAGCCACCTGCGTCCCGGCTGCGAGATCGGCTGCGCGCTGCCGGATCGGAAACTATGCGGAGCTCAAGAAGACGCGGATGGGTGCCGGCACCCAGCAGCACCACGTGAGCTACCTGGGTGACGCGCAGCTCGGCGACGACGTCAACATCGGTGCCGGCGCGATCACCGCCAACTTCGACGGCGAGCGCAAGAACACGACGACCATCGGCGATCGCGCCTTCATCGGCGTGGACACCATGCTTCGCGCCCCGGTCACCATTGGCCCCGGGGCGCGGACCGGCGCGGGAGCGGTCGTGACCCGCGACGTCGCCGCGGGCAAGACGGTGGTCGGCATGCCGGCCAGGCCCATCGAGCTGCGCCGGGCGAGGCGCGGCGAGCCGAAGGGACCCGGCCAGACGGGAAGCGACACGGCGTCCGCGGATCGGAACCAGCAGCCGGGAGGCAGCGCGAACCGCCCGATGCCTGAAGGCAGCAGTACCGGCGGCTCGACCGGTAACGCCCTCCTCGACCTCGCGATCGTCCTCGTCCTCATCGTGGTGAGCGGCTTCTTCGCCGCCTCCGAGATCGCACTGATCACCGTCCGCCGGCATCGGCTCGCAGGCGCTCGAGGACGAGGGCCACCGCGGTGCCCGCACGCGCTCGCGGCTCGACCGCCGACCCGAGCCGGTTCCTGGCCACCATCCAGGTCGCCATCACCTTCCTGGGCTTCCTCGCCTCCGCGTTCGGCGCGGTGGCGCTCTCCGGCATGGTCGGCGACTCGATCGCGGCGATCCCCGTCGACTTCGTCCGCAGCGCGGCGCACGAGATCGCCTTCGTGCTGATCACCCTGCTCATCGCGCTCGCCTCGATCGTCATCGGCGAGCTGGTCCCGAAGACCCTGGCGCTCGGCGCTCGCCGACCGCATTCGCGCTGGTCGTGGCGGGGCCCATCGGCTTCCTCGATCGGCTGCTGAGTCCCGGTCGTCTGGCTCGTCTCGAGCATCTCCGGGCTCCTCGTGCGCGCCCTGGGCGGCCGGGAGCGGCCGCAGCCGGGCTACCTGTCGACCGAGGAGCTGAAGATGCTCGTCGAGACCGGCTCGGAGCAGGGGACCATCGAGGAGGACGAGAAGGAGATGATCCACGGGGTCATCGAGCTCGCCGAGACGAAGGTCCACGAGGTGATGGTGCCGCGGATCGGGATCCGTGCCGTCGAGATCAGCGACCCGTTCGACGAGATCCTGGACATGGTGGTGCGGGCCGGGCACTGCCGCATCCCGGTCTACGAGGAGAACCTCGACAACATCCTCGGGATCCTCTACGCCAAGGACCTCCTGCCCTACCTGAAGCGTCGACGGCGCCGGGTCGCCGGGCATCGAGATCCGCTCGCTGCTGCGCCCGCCCGTCTACGTCCCGGAGACGAAGGCAGTCGACGAGCTCCTCCACGAGATGCAGGTCGCCAAGCGCCACATCGCCATCGTCGTGGACGAGTACGGCGGGACCGCGGGCCTGATCACCATCGAGGACATCGTCGAGGAGATCGTGGGCGAGATCCAGGACGAGTACGACACCGAGGAGCCGCTGGTGGAGCCGCTCGCCTCGGACGACTTGCTCTCCTTCCGGATCGACGGGCGCGTCAGCATGGACGACCTCCGCGACCTCTTCGACCTGCCGGACGAGGAGGAGGAGGACGAGGAGGCCTACGACACGGTTGGCGGCTTCATCATCCACCGCGTCGGCCGCATTCCGCTTCCCGGGGCGGAGGTGCCGTTCCGCGACGTCACACTGCGGGTTGACGCGGCGGACTCGCGACGGGTCAGCAAGGTGATCGGGACGCGCCCGCGTCCCGCTGAAGCGGGAGACGGCGAGGCCGACGTCGATCGGTCCTGAACCGACCGTTGCCCGCCGGCGCTCAGACGGCGATGGCGCTCTCCACCACCGCCGCCAGCTGCTCGCCCCGTTCCGTGGAGATGGGCAGCCGTTCCGCGGCACGCAGTGCCAGGTCCCGGCAGCGGCGGGCCTCGGCCACGGCGTGGGCGTGGGCGCCGCTGCGCTCCAGGATCTGCAGCACCTCGTCGACCTCGTCGTCGCTCATGAGGGGCTCCGACTCGGGCGCCAGGGCCCCGTCGGTCGCCTGCATGGCCGGGGAGTAGATGCGGCGCAGCCGTTCGACGTCGGCGGGGTCCGCGTGCTCCAGCGCCCAGACCAGGGGAAGGCTCTTCTTGCGCTTGCGGATGTCGCCGGCCACCGGCTTCCCCGAATCGGACGAGCTCCAGAAGGTGCCCTTGACGTCATCGGCCATCTGGAAGGCCATGCCCAGCTCGTAGCCGAACGAGCGGAAGGCCTCGATGGTCTCCGTGTCATCGGTCGCCAGGATGGCGCCGGCCTGGACCGATGCGCCAAGCAGCGCGGCCGTCTTGCGGCTGATCATCTCGAGGTACTCGTCCACGCGTGACGTCCAGGCGACGCTCGAAGCTGATGTCCAGGAACTGCCCCTCGCACAGGGCCAGGCAGGTCTCGTCGTAGACGCGCATGAGCGCCAGCACACGGTGCTCGCTGACCCCGCGCTCCATGAGCCGATACAGGGCCAGGCGCGACAGGGCGAAAAGCGCGTCGCCGGCGTTGATCGCCAGGGGGATGCCCCAGATCGCCCAGAGGGTCGGCCGATGGCGGCGCTCGCGGTCGGCGTCCTCGATGTCGTCGTGCACGAGGCTGAAGTTGTGCCCCAGCTCCACGGCGGCGGCCCCCGGAAGGGCAGGAGCGTGCTCCCCGGTGAGCGACTGGTAGGCGAGCAGGCCCAGGAGCGGGCGGATGCGCTTTCCACGGGATCCTGACGGCTCGTCGAGACCCAGGTGGTAGGCGAGCATCTCGTACAGCGGGCGCATGTGGCCGTCGTGCTCGGCGAGCACGGCCCGCATCTCGTCCTCGATCTCGCTCAGGAGGCCGGTAAACTCGGACCTGATGTCCACCGTTGAAGGGTACCTGACCGGCTCCAGTACGGGCGCCATGTCCCGGATACGATGCCGGGCGCATGCCGGATGGGTGCCGTGAGCCCGCGGTCCCGCCTCTACAAGACGGAGGCGATCGTGCTGCGCGGCATGGACCTGGGCGAGGCGGATCGGGTCCTCACCGTGCTCACGCCGCGTCTCGGAAAGCTGCGGGTGGTGGCCAAGGGGGTGCGTCGCACGCGGTCGCGTCTCGGCGGGGGGCTCGAGCCGTTCAACGACGTGCAGCTGGTGCTTGCGGTTGGCCGCACCTTCGACGTCGTGACCCAGGTGGCGATCACCGATGCGCACCTGCGCCTGCGGGATGACCTGGAGTCGACCGCCGCCGCCTGGTACGCGGTCGAGCTGGCCGATCGTTTCTGCGAGGGGGCCGCGGACTCGCATGGCGCCTTCGTCCTGCTTGCGCAGGCCCTGGCCGCCCTGGACGCACCGGTCGGCGCGGTCGCGCGGGAGACCGTGAACCGCTGGTTCGAGCTTCACCTGCTCGACGCGATGGGATTCCGGCCGGAGCTGGCGCAATGCCTGGAGTGCGGCGCCGCGATCGCGCCGGAGGGCAATCGCTATGCGCCGGTCGGCGGTGGGGTGCTCGGACCGGAGTGCGCGGCCGCCGTGGCCGATGCACGCCCCGTCTCGGCCGATGCGCTCAAGGTCCTCCGCCACCTTCAGCGCAGCGAGCTGACCGCCGTGCTGCGGCTCGCGCTGCGGCCGGCGGTCCAGCGCGAGGTCGAGCGCCTGCTCCATGCGTCCGTCTCGGCCATCCTGGAACGGGAGCTGCGCAGCCGCGACTTCCTCGACGAGGTCATCGCGCGGCGCGCGAGCGAGGGGGTGCCGGGATGAGCTTCCGCTTCCCGTTCGGCGGTCCGAGGACGCCACCGCCGCTGCCGGTCGTGGACGGCGTCCCGTGCCGACCGTACCGCACGGGGGAGCACGCCGCCACCATCAGCGCCATGCTGCTCCGGCGCCTCATCCTCGCGGCGGTCGTGGCTGCCGTGGTCAGCTTCCTGCTGCCGTTGATCATCACCGTCGTCACCGTCGGTGCGGCGCAGACACCGGAGGCCGTGCCAGGCATCGCCCGCGTCGCGGGTTCACCTATCGCCTTCGCCTGCTACCTCCTGGGTGTCGACTACCTCCTGGTCCGGGGCCGCCTGGCCCGGACGCTGTCGATCCTGACGTGGACCCAGCGCCAGAACCTGGCCGAGTTCCAGGAGGCGACCGGGCTGCGCCGTGCCACGGACCGTGCCGCGGCCCGGGCGTGGCTCGAGACCCATCCGGGGGACACGGACGAGCCCGCGGCGGTCACCGCCAACCGTGTGCCGCTCCAGGTCCTGGTGGGCGAACTCGATGGGGCGCGGGCGACGGTCGCGCGCCTGCCGCGCGGCGACGCCGAGGGCCGGCTCCGAGCGGGGATCCTCGAGGCCATGGTGGACCTGGCGAGCGGGAAGCCGTTCGACGCCGACGCGCTGCGCACGCAGGTCGACGGCATCGACGACCCGGAGCGCCGCGCCGCCCTGGCCGCGGAGGTTGCCTCGCTCATCGCCCAGGGACGCTTCACCTGCCTGGGCGATCACCTGGACGCCATGGCCTGGGCCTTCCCGTACGTCGGGCAGCGGGACGCCGGCCTCCTGCTGCGTGCCTACTGGCTGCCGATCGTGGTGCTCGTGCTCGTCACGGCATTCGTGATCGCCTTCCTGCTGCCGGTCACGATCTGAGGTCGTGCTGGGCCAGGGCGGCGCCGGCGAGCGGCAACCGGACGTGGTGACCGCGGTCGAGCGTCCCGGTCCGTTCGGAGCCGATGCGTGCGGAGCTCACCCGGGTGCCCGCCCTGATCCCGTCATCGGTCTGGGGTAGACTCGACCGCCGACCGACCATCAACATTCGTCGCACAGCGTCGACGTCGGACCGAAAGGAGCCGCTCCCTCCGTGCCCGCCCCGAACATGGACGTCATCGTCAGCCTCGCCAAGCGCCGCGGGTTCGTCTTCCCGTCGAGCGACATCTATGGCGGCATGGCCGGGTTCTGGGACTACGGCCCGCTGGGCGTGGAGCTCAAGAACAACATCAAGGCGGCCTGGTGGCGGGAGATGATCACCCTCCGCGACGACGTGGTGGGGATCGACGCCGCGATCGTCATGAACCCGCGGGTCTGGGAGGTCTCCGGCCACGTCGCCGGCTTCAGCGACCCCATGGTCGACTGCCGCAGCTGCAAGCTCCGCTTCCGGGCCGATGATCTCAAGGGTGCGCCGTCCGAGATCGCGTGCCCCAACTGCGGCCAGCGCGGAACGCTCACCGAGGCCCGCCAGTTCAACCTGATGTTCCAGCACCCACGTCGGCCCGCTGGAGGAGTCGGCATCGGTCGCCTACCTGCGCCCGGAGACGGCGCAGGGGATCTTCGTCAACTTCGACAACGTGGCGACCAGCATGCGGCGCAAGCTGCCGTTCGGCATCGGGCAGATCGGAAAGTCCTTCCGCAACGAGATCACGCCGGGGAACTTCATCTTCCGCGACCGCGAGTTCGAGCAGATGGAGATGGAGTTCTTCGTTCATCCGTCGGAGGAGGACCGCTGGTTCGGCTACTGGGTGAGCGAACGGATGCGCTGGTGGACCGATGTCATGGGGATCGCGGCCGAGCGGCTCCGCTTCCGGCCGCACGATCCTGACGAGCTCAGCCACTACTCGAAGCAGACCACCGACATCGAGTACCTCTTCCCCATGGGTTGGTCCGAGCTGGAGGGCGTCGCAGACCGCACCGACTACGACCTTTCCGCGCACACCCGCGGCTCGGGGAAGGCACTCTCGATCTTCGACGAGGCGGCCGGTGAGCACATCACTCCGTTCGTGATCGAGCCGGCGATGGGCGTGGATCGCGCACTCCTCACGGTCCTCATCGACGCGTACGAGGAGGAGCAGCTGGCAAAGGAGAAGCGCACCGTCCTGCACCTGAAGCCCGCGCTGGCGCCCGTCAAGGCTGCGGTGCTGCCGCTGCTGCGCAACCGGCCGGAGCTCGTCGAGACGGCGCGGCGGCTCGCCACGGACCTCAAGCGGTTCGTGCCGGCCATGTACGACGACACCGCGAGCATCGGCAAGCTCTATCGGCGCCAGGACGAGATTGGCACGCCGTTCTGCGTCACCGTGGACGTCGACTCCCTGGCCGATGGCGCCGCCACCATCCGGGAGCGCGACAGCATGACCCAGGAGCGCGTGGCGCTGGCCGAGATCCCGCAGCGCATCGCCGACCTGGTGGTCGGCCGTGCGAGCTGGGCGGGGAGACCCCGGCCCGCAGCGAACGAGGGCGACGCGGGATGACGGAGCTCTCCGCCGTCGCCGAGGTGGAGGCGGCGCTGGAGCGTGGCCAGCACGACGAGGTCCTGCGGCGCACCGCGCAGATGCTCGCCGGGCGACCGGGGGACGACGCGGCCCACGAGCTGCGCGCGCGGGCGCTCCTGGCCCTCGATCGGCTGGACGAGGCGGAACGAGAGGCCGCGCACACCGTCCGCCTGGATCCCGACGAGGTCCGCTATCGCGAGCTTCTGGCCCGGGTGCTCGCCGCCCGCGGCGCGCACCGCGACGCGGCGGCCGAGTTCGGGAGCCTCGCGCGCGACGACCCGCGCCAGGCTGGCTGGACCGTTGCGGAGGCCCGCGAGCGGCTGGAAGCGGCGCAGCCGGAGATGGGCGTGGATGCTGCCCGGCGCGCCCTTCGTCTCGATCCCGGCGACTTCGCCGCGCAGATCGCGCTGGCCCAGGGACTGGTCCGCACTGGTGACGCGACCGGCGCCGTGGATGCCGCGTCGCGAGCGTTGGAGCTGCGTCCCGGCGACTCGCTGTCTCACGAAGCCCTGGCCGATGCCCGCTGGCTGGCGAACGAGCCGGCCGCAGCCCTCGATGCGTTCGCCGCACTGGCTGGGGAGCTGGACGGCAGAAACCGCCAGCGGGTCGTCCGCAAGGCGCGGGCGCTCTACCGGCAGCGGGCGCGCGGAGCGCGACGCCTCGTCGCGAGCCTGCCCCCGCTGTTCGACCTGGCCCTTCGGCGTGGCTGGCTGCGGGTGTCGATGAAGGTCGGAATCCTCCGTGAGCGGATGGCTGCCGCCATGGCCAGCGGCATGCGGCGGCCCGAGCCGGAGGTCGTGGCGCTCACCCTCGACCGCACGAAGGCGATGGCCGTGGCGCTGGCCGGGCTGGCGGACGACGACGAGGTGGAGGTCTCGGAGCTCGACGTGCCCACGGTGCGGGCGGCCGCCATCCTGGGTTTCCATCCCGAACATGTGCGGCGCCTGATCCGCGGCGGTCGGCTGCGCGCACGCCGGATCGGTGGCGATTACCGGATCCGGATCAACGACCTGTGGCCCCTCCTGGAGCTGCGGCACCGGGAACCGGGGCGTCGACGGCTGCGACCCAGGTAGGCCTTCGGGGCCGCTCCGGGGTCGGTTCCCGGCACCGGCAGTACAATCGAATCTCCCAGTTGCACGAGGATCGCGTTTTCACATGGCCACGACTGGCAGAAAAACCGCGAAGCGAAGCACCAACGCCAATTCGAGCACCGGCGCCGGGAACGGCACCGTTGAAGGAAAGCTGATCTACACCTTCTCGGAGGGGAACGCGGGGATGCGCGCCCTCCTGGGCGGAAAGGGCGCGGGCCTGGCGGAGATGACCAACGCCGGCCTCCCGGTCCCGCCCGGGTTCACGATCACCACCGAGGCCTGCAACGCGTACTACGCGGCGGACCGAACCCTCCCCGATGGCCTCTGGGAGAACGTGCTGGAGCACATGACCGCCCTCGAGGAGGCCACCGGCAAGGGATTCGGCAACGCCGAGAACCCGCTCCTGGTGAGCGTGCGATCCGGAGCCGCCTTCAGCATGCCGGGAATGATGGACACCGTCCTCAACCTGGGCCTGAACGAGCAGACCGTCGCCGGCCTCATCCTGCTCACCGACAACGAGCGCTTCGGGTACGACGCCTGGCGTCGGTTCATCGCCATGTTCGGCCGCATCGTGCAGGGGATCCCCGCGCCGGTCTTCGACGAGCCCCTGGAGGCGCTCAAGGAGAAGCGCGGCGTGGAGGCCGATACGGACCTCTCCGCGGAGGACCTCAAGGGTCTCGCTGACGAGTACCAGCAGATCGTGCAGCAGCACACCGGCGAGCCGTTCCCGACCGATCCGTACCAGCAGCTCGAGCTGGCGGTGCGTGCGGTCTTCGACAGCTGGTTCGGCAAGCGTGCCCATGACTACCGGGAGTTCAACAAGATCCCGCACGACCTGGGCACGGCGGTGAACATCGTCACCATGGTCTACGGCAACATGGGATCGGACTCCGGTACCGGCGTTGCGTTCACCCGCGATCCGAACACCGGCGCGCGCGAGATCTACGGCGAGTACCTCACCAATGCGCAGGGCGAGGACGTGGTGGCTGGCATCCGGACGCCGGCCAAGATCAGCCAGATGCGTGACGAGATGCCCGAGGTCTGGGCGCAGTTCGAGGAGATCGCCGAGAAGCTCGAGCGCCATTACCGTGACGTCCAGGACCTGGAGTTCACCATCGAGCGTGGCACGCTCTACATGCTCCAGACCCGCTCCGCGAAGCGGACGGCGCCCGCAGCGGTGAAGGTCGCCGTCGACATGGTCAGCGAGGGGATCCTCAGCAAGGAGGAGGCGCTCCAGCGCGTCGATCCGGGCCAGATCGTCCAGCTGCTGCTCCCGCGCTTCGACGAGGCGGCCAAGGCGACGGCACAGGACCGGTTCCTGGCCAAGGGCCTGAACGCATCGCCGGGCGCGGCGACCGGGAAGGCGATCTTCGACCCGGACCGCGCGGTCGAGGCCAAGGCGGCCGGCGACCCGGTGATCCTGGTCCGGATCGAGACCTCGCCGGACGACGTACACGGCATGCTCGCCGCCCGGGGCGTCCTCACCGCGCGTGGGGGCGCAACCAGCCACGCTGCCGTGGTGGCGCGATCCATGGGCCTCCCCTGCGTCGCGGGCGCGGAGTCGCTGCAGATCGACTACGCGACGCGCCAGATGCGCGCCGGCACTCGCGTCGGTCGCCGAGGGCGACATGATCAGTATCGACGGCACGACCGGCGAGATCTACGCCGGCGAGCTGCCGACCATCGAGGCGCGCTTCGAGGACGAGCACGACCTGGCCACCCTGCTCGGTTGGGCCGATGAGGTGCGCCGGCTGCAGGTCTGGGCCAACGCGGACTACCCGCGTGACGCGGAGCGGGCGCGCGCCTTCGGCGCGCAGGGAATCGGCCTGTGCCGCACGGAGCACATGTTCTTCGAGGAGGATCGGCTGCCGACGGTGCGGCGCATGATCCTGGCTGCCACGCGTGCCACGGAGGCGAAGCGACGGCGGGATGCTGGTGCGGAGCTCTCTGACGCGGATCGCGAGACGGTCGAGACGTTCGACGCCGCGCTTGCCGAGCTCGAACAGCTGCAGACCGATGACTTCGCCGGCCTCTTCCGGGCCATGGACGGGCTCCCGGTGGTGATCCGGCTCATCGACCCGCCGCTCCACGAGTTCCTTCCCAGCTACGAGGAGCTGCTGGTCGACGTGACGCGGCTCCAGGACCGGATCTCGATGGATGGCGACGGGCGCTCGCCGCTCGACGCGGTGGGGGACCGCGTGACGCCGGCGATCGAGAAGGGCCTGCAGAAGGTGCTCGGGAGGAAGGATGCCGAGCGGGCCATGAAGCTCCTGCGCCGCGAGGGTAAGGCATCCACGGCCGAGTCGGCCGAGCCTCATGGCGGCGATGTCGCCGCCGAGCTCGCGGAGAAGACGGAGCTGCTCCACGCCGTCGAGGCGATGCGGGAGCAGAACCCCATGCTCGGGATGCGCGGATGCCGCCTCGGCCTCCTGATCCCGGACATCATCCGGATGCAGACGCGGGCCATCCTCGCCGCGGCCACGCGGGTTGCCGGCGAGGGCCTCACCCCGCTGCCGGAGATCATGATCCCGCTGGTGGGACACGTGAACGAGCTGGCGGAGACGCGCCGCATCCTGGAGGCAGAGGTGGCGCGCATCGTGGCGGATGCCGGCCAGCAGGTGAGCTACAAGTTCGGAACCATGATCGAGGTTCCGCGCGGGGCGCTGACCGCGGACCAGATCGCGGAGCACGCCGAGTTCTTCAGCTTCGGGACCAACGACCTGACCCAGATGACCTTCGGCTACTCGCGTGACGATGCAGAGGGCAAGTTCCTGCTCCAGTACGTGGATCGCAAGATCCTGCCGGTCAATCCGTTCCAGGTGCTCGACACCGAGGGTGTCGGCCAGCTGGTGCGGATGGCGACCGAGAAGGGTCGGAAGACCCGGAAGAACCTCAAGGTCGGCATCTGTGGGGAGCATGGTGGCGACCCGGAGAGCATCGCCTTCTGCCACGAGGTCGGCCTGGACTACGTCTCCTGCTCGCCGTTCCGGGTTCCCGTGGCTCGGCTGGCGGCCGCCCAGGCGGCCATCGCCGAGACCGAGATCCGCGACAAGTAGCCTCCGTCAGGAGGCCTATGGCGTCGGCGTCGATGTTGGCGTCGGCGTCGATGTTGGCGCTGGCGTCGGTGTAGGCGCTGGCGTCGGTGTAGGCGCTGGCGTCGGTGACGCTGTCGGTGTCGCTGTCGGTGTCGGTGTCGGTGTCGGTGTCGGTGTCGCCGCTGGCGTCGGTGATGCGGACGGCGAGGGCGTGGGGCTGGCCGTCGGCGATGGCGTCGCCGTGATCCGAACCGTTGGTCTGGGCGTCGGCGCGTCGCGCGGTGTTGGGGCCACGGCGCGGGCCGTTGGGGCCGGGCTCGGTGTGACGGACGGCGTGGGCGTGGTGGTCTCCGACGAGACCGCAACCACGGGCACCTCGGTTGCCACGGCCGGCGTGGCCGAGGCCGGACTGCCGGTGGCCCCCAGCACCTCGCCCGCGCGCTCCGGGAACAGGCTGAAGGAACCGGAGATGATGCCCCCGACGCCGAAGGCGACCAGGCCCCCGGCTACCAGCAGTCCACCGGTGGCGGCCGCGAAGCGCCCCGCCTGGCGGATACCACCGGGGAGGGTGGCTGCGGCGGGACGGAAAGCCGGCAGGGGTGCCAGGCCCGGGTCGATGGCGGTCATCGCATCGTGGGCGGCGACCGACTGCGCACACACACCGCAGACCGCGGCGTGGATCGCCAGGTCGCGTGGTGGATCACCCAGGGCGCCCGCGTCGAGCCATGCGAGGAACCGCTCATGGAGGCCGGCGTCAATCACGCGGGGCTCCCGACCGTGCCCATCGTCCGATCGGCGACGGCGCGAATCCGCCGGGCCAGGGGTCCCAGCGGGGCCGGGTCGCGCGTGATCGGGGGAACATCGGGCGCGGCGCGAAGGTAGGCATCGAGGAACTGCCGCCGGGCCCGCGCCAGCATCCGGGCAAGGGCCGCCGGTCGGCAGCGAAGCACTCCCTCCAGGTCACGCGGATCCAGGGCTTCGATCCAGCCGGCGACGAGGGTCATCCGGTGGGCCTGATCGAGATGGCTCAGTGCGTCGAAGGTCGTCGCGTCAACACCGAGTGAAGCGAGCGCCCGCCGGCGATCCTCCTCGGAAGGGGCGGCGCCGTGCGGGTGCCGCCGGACAAGGGCGCGTACCACGTGGGCTCGGAGCCACGCTGCGCCGCGGTCGGGATGACGGAGCGCGTTCGCCCTGCGGACGCCATCGGCCAGGGCCTCCGCCGCCAGGCGCTCGGCCAGCTTCTGGTCCCCCAGGGTGACCAGAAGCGCGAACCCGTGGAGGCGTGCACCGTGCAGATCGCGAAAGGCGGCCCGCAGCAGTCCCTCGTCGGCGCTCGGTCGGTGCTGCTCGACGGCCGTGACGCTGCCCTCCGTGCTGACGTCGCGCTGCGGTGTGGTGGACTCGCGGGGAGTGTAGTGCACCTCGACGGCCGGATGCCGCGGCTGGTTCCCGCGCGGGAAATGAACCGATCGTCGTCTTACCCCGTACTTGACTTGGTGGTAGAATGCACCTCTTCCCCTTGACAAACCCCTTGACACGCGCCCGGACGCGTAGGAACCTGCCCACCGCATGACGAGTGCCGGCGTCTCAGCCGAGATCAAATCCCGCCTGCCCGTGGCCGAGCTGATCGGCGAGACGGTCATGCTCAAGCGGGCCGGCAGCGCCTACAAGGGCCTCTGTCCCTTCCACGCCGAGAAGACCCCGTCCTTCATCGTCAGCCCCGACCGCGAGAGCTGGCACTGCTTCGGCTGCGGGAAGCGGGGCGACATCTTCGATTTCGTGATGGAGCGTGACGGCCTGGACTTTCGCGAGGCGCTCACCCGCCTGGCGGACAAGGCCGGAGTGGAGCTCTCGGAGCGGACCGCGCGCGAGGATCGACGCCGTCGACGGCTCCGCGAGGCGCTGGAGGGCGCGATCGCCTGGTATCGCGAGGTGCTGGTCCGCACTCCCCAGGGCGAGCGTGCGCGGGCCTACCTCGCGGAGCGCGGCTTCAGCGACGAGATCCTGGACCGGTTCGCGGTCGGCTACGCACCGAACGCCTGGGAGGCGCTGAGCAAGCGGCTCAGCGCGCGCGGCTTCAGCGCACAGGAGCTGCTCGACGCCGGGCTTGCCAGCGCATCCAACCGCGGCGGCGTGATCGACCGGTTCCGCGGGCGGGTCGTCATCCCCATCCGGGATGCCTCGGGCCGTGCGACGGGGCTGGGCGGCCGCATCCTTCCCGGCGCGGACGGCCCCAAGTACCTGAACTCGCCGGCGACCCCGCTCTTCGACAAGAGCCGCACGCTCTTCGGTATCGACCTGGCGAAAGGCGCCATCCGCAAGGAGAAGCTCAGCGTCATCGTCGAGGGCTACACCGACGTGATGGCGGCGCACCAGGCCGGGTTCACGAACGTCGTCGCAAGCCTGGGGACGGCGCTCACCGCGGGGCAGGTGGAGCTCGCGACGCGCTATGCGGACGCGGTGGCCCTCGCCTACGACGTCGACCTGGCCGGGGAGGCCGCCACCCAGCGCGGCCTGCTGGAGGAGCTTGGCCCGGACGCCGCGGTGAGCAAGGTGCGGGTCATCCGCATCCCCGCCGGCAAGGATCCGGACGACCTGATCCGCACGGACCCCGATGCCTGGCGAACCGCCGTGCAAGAGGCCAGGCCGGTGATCGAGTACTTCATCGACCAGGCGGCGGCCGAGGTCGACCTGGGCAGCGTCGCGGGGCGCAAGGAGGTGACCGGCCGGGTGCTTGCCATCCTCAAGCGAGTCCCGGATCGGGTCGAGCGCGCGCTCTACCTGCAACAGCTGGCCCGGGTGGTGAACATGGAGGAGCGTGTCCTCGCCGATGCGCTCGAGCACGCGCCGGTGATCCGCCGCGCGCCGCGGCCCGCCGAACGCGATCTCGTGGCGGACGCCGCGGACCAGGTCCTGGGGCCGCTCGAGCGCGAGGCGCTCGAGCTTTTGCTCCGATACCCTGGGCTTGCGGCGGAGCTGGACGACGATCCGCTGCCGTTCAGCGAGGCAATCGGTGCTCAGCTCGCCCGCTCGCTGCGCGAGCGGGCGCGTGGGGCGGCCGCGGAGGGACGGCTGCCGGTGACCGCGGAGGCGGCGGACCTGGAGACATTCATTGGCGGTCTTGACCCGGCCTCGGCGGCGCTGGCACGCGGCCTGCTCGCCGGCGCGACGGGGCGACGCGACGATGCCGGGCGCTGGTCGAGCGAGCCGCAGCTCGATCCGGCTACCGCCCGCGAGGATCTGCGGATCTGCCTGCTGCGGCTGCAGGTCCTGCGCATCGAGGAGGAGCTCCATGACGCCCGCGTTCTCCTCGAGGAGGCCCAGCGCGAGGGCGAGCGGGCGCGCCAGGTGGAGATTGAACAGGCGATCGGCGGGCTGCACCGCCGCAGAGAGGCAATCACGAAGGTAATGCGCACCCCGGCCGAGGCGGCCGGCACGAGGAGGTAAGACGCGTGGCGAGCACGACCACGAAGAAGCGGCCGACGGACGTCGAGGTGCTCAACGCGCCGGCGAAGCCGCGCGCGCCCAAGGCGGCGGCCACCAAGGCGGCAGCCACCAAGACGGCGGCCACCAAGACGGCGGCCACCAAGACGGCGGCCACCAAGGCGGCGGCCACCAAGGCGGCGGCCACCAAGACGGCGGCCACCAAGACGGCGGCCACCAAGACGGCGGCCACCAAGACGGCGCCCGGGGCATCGTCGAGGGCCGGCGCGTCCGGCGCCCGTGCACGAGCCGCCAAGGGCACATCGAAGAAGGGCAGCGCGAACGGCAAGAGCTTCGGCGATGTGGTCATCGACGATCTGCTGAGCAAGGGCCGTGACGAAGGCTTCATCACCCACGACCAGATCCTGGAAGCCGTGCCGCAGCCGGAGCAGAACCTCGGCGCGATCGAGGAGCTGTATGCCGCCGCCGAGGAGGAGGGTGTCGAGGTCCTCGACGCCCAGAACAACCCGACCTTCGCCGAGGTCCAGGAGGAGGAAGAGGAGCAGACGACCACCGGGGCCGCCAAGAGCAAGGCCGCCGAGGAGGACCTGGAGGCGCTCGCCGCGGACCTCATCGGGATCGACGACCCGGTCCGCATGTACCTCAAGGAGATCGGCAAGGTCGCCCTCCTCACCGCGGAGGAGGAGGTCGTCCTGGCGAAGGCCATCGAGCTGGGCGAGCAGGCGGTCGAGGAGCCGCAGCGGGCGCTTGCCAACCTGTTCACCTGGGTCACCGTCGGCTCGGAGCCCAAGGCACGGGCCATGGCCGCCATGCGCGCGTTTGACCTGCCACGGGAGTCGCCACGGGTCACGAACGATGCCGTCGACTGGTGGGTGAAGCGCGACAACGCGATCGAGCCACCATCGGTCAAGTTCAGCAAGGCCCGCAGGTCGGCGGATCTCGACGACGAGGCCCGCAACAGGATCATGCAGGCGGAGTCGATCCTCAAGCTGTTCGAGACCGATCCCGGCCAGTCGCTCAAGGACGCGATCCTGTTCGGCCACACGTATCGCTTCAAGCCGCTCAGCCATGCCGGGGCGCCGGAGCTGGTCGAGCTCGAGCGCTGGGCGCGCGAGACGGCGCAGGTGATGGTCAAGGCCTACATCGAGGACGGCAACGATGCCCTGTACCTCAAGGAGCTCGGCTACGACCCCACCATCCCTGCCGACACCCCGCCGGAGAAGCGGACCGGCCAGCTCATCGAGCAGGGGACCGATGCCCGCAAGCGCCTCACGGAGGCGAACCTGCGCCTGGTGGTGAGCATCGCCAAGAAGTACATCGGACGCGGGATGAGCTTCCTGGACCTGATCCAGGAGGGGAACATCGGCCTCATCCGGGCGGTCGAGAAGTTCGACTACGAGAAGGGCTTCAAGTTCAGCACCTATGCAACCTGGTGGATCCGGCAGGCGATCACCCGGGCCATCGCGGACCAGGCGCGGACGATCCGCATCCCGGTCCACATGGTGGAGACCATCAACCGCCTGATCCGCGTCCAGCGCACGCTCCTGCAGGAGCTGGGCCGCGAGCCGACCATCGAGGAGATCGCGCGGCGCATGAGCCGCGACGAGATCGTGCGCGAGCTGCGCGAGAAGCTGCAGCGCGAGCCCACCGAGTCGGAGGTCGACGTCCGCGAGGAGCAGGGCCCGCAGACCGTCTCCCCGGAGAAGGTCCGCGAGATCATGAAGGTCTCCCAGGAGCCCGTCAGCCTGGAGACGCCCATCGGCGAGGAGGAGGACAGCCACCTCGGGGACTTCATCCCCGACCTGGCAAGCGTCGCGCCCGCGGATGCGGCAAGCCACCAGCTGCTCAAGGAGCAGGTGGAGGGCGTGCTCGACAGCCTCACCCCGCGAGAGCGGCGGGTGCTCCAGCTTCGGTTCGGTTTGGAGGACGGGCGGTCGCGGACGCTGGAGGAGGTGGGTCGCGACTTCAACGTGACCCGCGAGCGGATCCGCCAGATCGAGGCCAAGGCGCTGCGCAAGCTCCGCCACCCGAGCCGCAGCCGCAAGCTCAAGGACTACCTGGAGTAGGGCGGTCCACCCACGCCTGCCAAGGAAATGCTTAGGGAGCCTTCAGGATGAGACCAATGAAAGAGTCGGGAGCGAGCCAGGGCCAGTCGACATCCGAGCTGATCTCGAACAGGATCGCCGAACTCGGCGACTGGCGCGGGGAGACCCTCGGAAGAATGCGCGAGCTCATCAGGGAAGCGGACCCGGGCGTCGTCGAGGAGCTGAAGTGGGTCAAGGCCTCGACCCCGGGCACCCCGGTCTGGTCGCACGACGGCATGATCTGCACCGGCGAGTCATACAAGACTGTCGTGAAGCTGACCTTCGCCAAGGGCGCGTCCCTGGAGGATCCGGCCCGTCTCTTCAACTCGAGTCTCGACGGAAACGTCCGCCGCGCGATCGACATCCATGAAGGAGAAGAGGTCGACGAGACCGCCTTCAAGGCGCTGGTTCGCCAGGCGGTCGCCCTCAACGGCCATGGCAAGTCGAAGCCTTCAAAGAAGGCGACGTCCCAGGGAGCCGGCGACACGGGGACGCCCTAGGTCGACGACGCTCGTATC
>CAWBBG010000012.1:0-6089 GCA_963787025.1 uncultured Chloroflexia bacterium | reverse complement strand
TCAGGCAGGCACGCTTCCGGCTGGGATTGACGTTCGTACGCGGCTGACGGAGGCGCTCGAGGAGCGTCCGATGGGGCCGCACGGACCGTCCAACTCGGCCGATTGGACCTTGGGGCGTCGCACCCCCTTGGCAGGACCATCCCGGCACATGGCCACGAACAACGGGATCGCGGTCGTCGAGGCACGGGGGCTCACCAAGTTCTACGGGTCCCGGCGGGGGGTGATCGAGCTTGGCTTCGACGTCCGGGAGGGCGAGGTCTTCGGCTTCCTGGGACCGAACGGCGCCGGGAAGACGACCACGATCCGGTTGCTGCTGGGCTTCCTGAAGCCCAGCGGGGGAACCATCGCCGTCAACGGGCTCGACGCCTGGGAGCGGGCACCGGAGGTCCATCGGTCCATCGCCTACCTGGGCAGCGATCCGGGCTTCCTGGGCGAGCTCAGCGGCGCGCGGCTGCTCGACTACGTCGCGACCCTGCGCGGGCTGCCGCGGGGCGTCTGGAGGCCGCTCGCGGAGCGTTTCGAGCTGGACCCCACCGCTTCCATCCGTCGCCTCTCGAGCGGGAACCGCCAGAAGATCGGCGTGGTGGCCGCGTTCATGGGCCGGGAGCCGCTCCTGATCCTGGACGAGCCCACCAACGGCCTGGATCCCCTCATGCAGCGCGAGTTCCTCTCGCTGGTGGCCGAGGCGCGCGCCGACGGGCGCACCGTCTTCCTCTCTTCGCACAACCTGCAGGAGGTCGAGCGCAGCTGCGACCGGGTGGGCATCGTGCGCGAGGGCCGGCTCGTGGACATCAGCGCCGTCCAGGACCTCCTCGCCGTGCATTGGCGGAGCGTGAACCTGGTCCTGGAGCAGGCGCCGCCGTCCGGCATCTTCGACCTGCCCAACGTGCGGATCCTGGCCTCCACCGGCCAGATGCATCACCTCATGGTTCGCGGTGACGTGAATCCGCTCCTGCAGCGGATTGCCCAGCTCCGGGTGCGCGACCTGAGCATCACCACGCCGGACATCGAGGACGTCTTCATGCGCTTCTACGAGGGGTCCGAGGAGGCCGCCACGGATCTGGCAGGGGCGGAGGCGAGCCGATGAACCGCGCCGTGTTCGACCTCGAGCTGCGGCGAAGCCGCGGGCTCATCGGCTGGCTGGCCCTGGTCCTGCTCCTCTACGGAGCCGTCATGGCCCTGATGTATCCCATCCTCAAGGAGAACTCGGCGCTGCTCGACGACTACGTCAAGATCCTGCCCCAGGCGTTCCTGCAGGCGTTCGGCATGGAGGGCTCGCTCACCGATCCGGGGGTCTTCTTCACGACGTATGTCGGCTCATGGATGTGGCCGATCATCGCCGGCCTTGGCGGGATCCTGATCGCGACCCGGCCCGTGGCGGCCGACGCGGACCGGGGCTTCCTCGAGATCCCGCTGGCGGCACCCATGCCGCGGGTCCGGTACCTGCTGCTGGCGATCGGCGGCCAGCTGGTCTCACTGGGGGTCCTCGCCGTGGCGGCGGTCGCCGGCGTGCTCGTCGTGGGACGCATCGTCGGCGCGGACTTCGACGCGGGACGGTTTGCCATGGCAGGCGTGGTCCTGTTCGTCTTCGCGGCGGCGATCGTGGGTCCCACCACGCTCCTCTCCGTGGCAACCCTCAGCCGCGGGCTGACCGGCGCCACCATGGCCGGCCTGCTGGTCGTCATGTACCTGCTCGACGTGATCGCCAAGATCCAGCCCGACCTCGGCTGGATCGGTCAGCTCAGTCTCATGCACTACTTCCGCACGACCCCGGTCATCGATGGCGGCACCTGGCCGCTGGCCGATATCTGCGTGCTGGGCGGCGTCGCGGTGCTTGGCTGGGCCGGCGCGGTGTGGCTCTTCCGGCGACGGGACCTGTCCGCCTGACGCTCCCGGAGGGCATCGCCTGAAGCGCGAATCTACGCGAGGCTGATGGCCGGGTCCTCGTTCAGAAGCCGCCGCCGGCTCCTCCGCCGCCTCCCGAGCCTCCGCCGCCGAACCCGCCGCTGCTCCCTGAGCTGGAGGGCGAGTTCCCGATGGTGCCGATGGCGGCGAACATGCCACCGAACGACGGCACCGCGGACCCGGAGAAGAGCCCTCCACCGCCACCGCTTCCACCCGAGCCACCACCCCCCGGACCGCCGGCGTACCAGGCCGGATACCACGTGCCGGTCGTCGTGCCGTGGCGCGCCGCCTCCACGCTGCGGTGCAGCACCTCCTCGACCTCCTTGTGGAGGCCCAGGGCGACGCCCCACACCACGGCCTGGTCCGGCGTTTCGACCCACGGCAGCACGTGCTTGTCGACCACCTCGGTCATGCTCTGCGCCTGGCGCAGGGTTGCCTGCAGAGTCCGGCGGTAGGCCGAGAGCCAGGCCCGCACCATGGCGCCGGTGTGGGTGACCGATGGCATCCAGTAGGCGACGCCAAACGTCGCTGCGCCGGCGACGCCCAGGCTGACACCCACCAGCGTGAGCCCGCTGCTGGGCAGGCTCAGCGCGCCCCAGATGGAGAGGCCCGCGCCGACCAGCTCGACGATGGCAATGGCCACCCAGCGCCGGATGACCAAGCGCGGCGCACGGGCGAACCAGCCGCCGCGCACGACACCGTCCTCCGCACGCTCGTTGAACGCGCTGACGTCGGATCCGAAGCTGAGGAGGCGCTCGGGCGAAATCTCGCGCTCGTCCCCTTCGGCCAGTGCCTGGAGGTGGTGCAGCGCGTCCTGCTCCGCCTGGCCGATGGGGTGGCGGCGAATGAGCCGCAGCTTCGGGTCGGACTGGTCCGGGTCGGTGATGCGGACCGTGACCTTGGGCTTCCGCAGGAATCCCGTCTCGGGAACGAACGCGATCTCGCCGCGTGATGCCAGGTCGAGCATCGCGGTGGTGAGCGCGTGGCGGGTCGCCATGCCGTCGAGGATCACCGCCGCGCCGGTGGCGGTCAGTCCCGGCGGGGGCGCGGGCATGTAGACGGATGCATCATCGGTGTAGACGGGGTCGCGGCCGAAGCGCAGCCAGTTGACGAAGAGCCAGACGAGCAGGCCCAGGCCCAGCAGGATGCCGCCGAAGCCCAGGACCGCGTTGAGTTGCCGCGCGGTCTGCAGCGTCTGGGCGTGCTCTGGCGTGGCGGCCTTGTCCGCTGCCTGGAGCGCCACAAGGACCGCGCCGTCCATGTCGCAGTCGCGCAGGTACGGCGTCATCTGGTCGTTGAAGATCGCCTGCCGCTCGGCATTGGTCAGGAACGCGGCCCTGAACCCGCTCCCGGCAAACAGCTGTGCCTGGCCGTGGCACAGCGAGGTATCGAGGTCCAGGAGGATCACCAGCGAGTCGTCGAAGCCCTTGCGGCCGATGCCCCACTGGTCGATGAGCGCCGCCGCGTCCCGCTCGGCGTCGCTCGGGCGTGCTGCTCTCCGGCTTCACCTGGGTGTAGACGACCACCTGCGCCGCGGTCCGCTGCTCGATGTCGGCGATGATCGACTCCGCCTGCTGCACCGTCTGCGGGGACAGCACCCGTGCGGTGTCGTAGACCCGCTGCCCGGAGACCGGGTCGGGATACGGCGGTCCCGCAGCGAACGACCGAGACGCGGTCAGGGCCAGCGCGGCGACCATGGCCAGGAGCACTCCCAGGAATGCGGCCAGGATCGGGCGCGCTGCCCGCGGAGGGCGGAACCGTGCGGCGCCGGGGAATACCGGCTCGGGCGTATGCACGGGTGCATCTTGCGCCTGCGGGCCGCCGCCGGCCAGTCGCATCGATGACCCCGGAAAACGAAGCGCGGCCCGGAGAGTATCCGATCTTGCGCCGGGGGGAGAGCGCGAGGCCGGGATCCGGGGGCCGCGTGGTCAGTCTACCGCTTCGAGGACGCCACCGCTCGGACTGTCTATTGGCCTGGTGCTGACGGTGACCAACTCACCGCCCCTACGGTTCGCGGATGCGCATGGCTGGCAGGGTGAGGAGCCAGCCCACCACGACGGTGACCCCGTACGTGGCGCACCAGCTGCACACGGCGTGGATGACGAACAGCTCCAGGTAGACGAGGTACGCCTCGAAAAGCGTGCCGGCCAGGCCGCCCAGGTAGAGCACCAGGAGCGCCCTGCGGTCACTGGCCCGCCACCATGCGGCGGCCGCTGCCAGCGCAACGGCCGACCACACAGCCCCATACGCCGCCACGGGAATACCCAGGACGACGCTGTAGCGGCTGGTCTGCACGGACTCGCATCCGCCGCCCACCACGCAGAGCGGCACCTCGCCCGCGAGCTTCAGCACGGTGAGGTAGATGGAGATGCCCAGGCCAACAAGGGCCAGGACGGCCATGCCGGCCGCCAGCCGCCGCGCGGCCGTCCGCCGCGGCGGGACGAGGTGCTCGGGGGACATCGGCTCCTACGACGCTGGCGAAGCCGAGGCCGATGGCGCCGGCGAGGACGACTGGAGCGCCGCCTCGATGGCCGCCGATACGGTGCCGTAGTCGAGCGGATTCGACACCTGCGTGCCGTTCACGTACAGCGTCGGGGTGCCCGTGATGCCCTGCGACTGCGCCTGCGTCGCCTCGCCCTGCACCGTCTTCAGGTTGGCGCTGCTGCCCAGGCACGTCGAGAAGGTGCCCGCGTCGATACCGACCGCCTGGGCAATGGCCTTGAGCTTGGCGTCGCTCAGTGCGCCGGAGTTCTCCGCTCCCTGGTTGGCGTACACGTAGTCGTGGTAGGGCCAGAACTCGCCCGCGTCCGCCGCGCACAGCCCGCCGACCGCGGCGTGGGTCGACTCCGTGCCGATGAAGGCGAAGTCGTGGAAGGCCAGCCGCACCTTCCCGGTCGAGATGTAGTTGCTCACGATGTTGGGCTCGACGGTGTCTGTGAACTGCTTGCAGACGGGGCACTGGAAGTCAGCCCACAGGTCGAGCGTGACCGATGCCGACGACGAGCCCACGGTCCGTCCGCTGATGTCGCCGGTTGGCGTGAGGTTCGTGGGCGTGGCGACGCTCGCGGGAGGCGGCGACTGGTTCAGCAGCACCAGCGCAACGATCACCGCGGCGACCACCGCGACCACCCCGCCCGTGAGCCAAACGAGGGGCAACCCGCCGGACTGGCGCTGGGCGGCCTTGCGAGCGGCGCGGCGCTGTTCCTCCCGGCGCTCGCGGCGGGTGGGAGGTCCCTGGCGTGCATTGGATCGGCGTGACGAGGACAACAGTGCGCTCCGTGTGTGTTGATTGCTCGAGTCGGAGCACAGGGTAGCGGGAGTTTTCGATTCCTTCCCGACGGTCAGCGGGCAAGGCAACGAAACGCGCGCCCGGCTCCGTCTACTACCCTGAGGAGGTGGTGCGCGTGCGCCCTGGCGGGGAGCTCGATGAGTTGGTCGAGGCCGCCCGGGCGGGGGATCGAATGGCGTTCGAACAGCTGCTCGAACGGGATGCACCGATCGCCTATCGCGCCGCATTGGCCGTGCTGCGATCCCCAACCGATGCCGAGGATGCCCTGCAGGAGGCGACGCTCCGTGCCTGGCAGCGCCTGCCACAGCTGCGCGACCCGGCCGGGTGGACAGCGTGGTTCCGGCGGATCGCGGTCCGCGCCGCCATCGACCACGCCCGCCGCGGGTACCACGCCCGCGAGGTGATCCTGGACCCGGATGCGGCTCCCGCCGCGGATCCGTCGGCGGCCTCCGCGGAGCACATCACGCTGCTTGTCGCCATCGGCTCATTGCCGCCGGACGACCGCGCCATCCTGGGCCTGCGCTACGCGGCCGACCTCCGGGTGGCCGACGTCGCCGATGCGCTGGGTATTCGCCTGGGCACGGCCAAGGCCCGCCTGCACCGAGCGCTGGGGCGCCTGCGGGTTGCGCTTGGAGAGGAGGGCCAGACCCATGGCGCCTGATCGCCCGCCCCTTGAGGAACGCCTGCGCGAAGCCCTCCATGCCGAGGCCCGCCAGCATCCATTTCGCGCCGATTTCGCGGCATCCGCTACCGCGAGCCTGCCGGATCGATCGGGCTCGCCTTCGGCCGGATGGCTGCGGATGGTGCTGCCAAGCGTGGCCGCGGTGGTGGTGATCGCAGCGGTGGCAGCCTTCGCGTTGGTCAGCGGCATGAACCAGCCGCCGATCGCGGGACC
>CAWBBG010000011.1:0-184762 GCA_963787025.1 uncultured Chloroflexia bacterium | reverse complement strand
AGGTCACGGTCCGCATCACCGACCCGGACCAGTCCGACCCGAAGCTGCGGCTCATTCGCCGCCACCCCATCGGCCAGGCGGAGCAGGACGCGCTGCACCAGCTCCAGGCACTGGCCGAAGGGGACGAGCGCGAGATTTCGCCCGAGCGCCTCCTCAGCTTCGGATCCGACGTCAGCGCGTTCAACGAGCGTGCGGAGGACGGTGTCGTGCGCGGCGGCTGGTTCGCCCGTGCGCCGCGCTTGGTCATCCGGCGCTGGGTGGCCATTGCCATCGTCGAGCTGGTCGGCGCGGGCCTCTCCATCTGGGGCGCGCTGAGCCTGCCCAGCAGCGGGCTCACGCTGGTGGGTGTCAGCCTGGGCGTCGCCGGCGCAGCGACGTTTGGCGTCGCCTACTGGATGCCATCGGTCACCCACACCGGCGCCATGGTGCGGGCCTGGCTCTCGGCCTACCGCCGGACGCTGCAGGCAACCCTGCGCCAGGCGCAGAGCATGACCGAGGTGGTCGACAAGCACGTGCTGCCGTGGGTCGAAACGCCGGACCAGGCCGTGGTGTGGGGCGTCGCCCTGGGCCTCCACAAGGAGGTCGAGGAGGTGCTGCACCGCAGCGTGGAGGCTGCGCGCCACGGCACGACGACCGGCACGTGGTATCCGGCCTGGTACGCCGGCGGTCCGGGGGGTGGTGGCTCGGGTGGAAGCGGTGGCGGTGGAGGGCTCTTCTCCGGGTCCGCGGTGCCGTCGTTCGGTGGCATGTTCGCCGCCATTGGCACCATCGGGAACTCGCCCTCCAGCTCAGGGAGCAGCGGCGGGTTCGGCGGCGGAGGCTCGGGAGGCGGCGGAGGAGCCGGCGGCGGCTTCTGAACGAGGACCCGGCCATCAGCCTCGCGTAGATTCGCGCTTCAGGCGATGCCCTCCGGGAGCGTCAGGCGGACAGGTCCCGTCGCCGGAAGAGCCACACCGCGCCGGCCCAGCCAAGCACCGCGACGCCGCCCAGCACGCAGATATCGGCCAGCGGCCAGGTGCCGCCATCGATGACCGGGGTCGTGCGGAAGTAGTGCATGAGACTGAGCTGACCGATCCAGCCGAGGTCGGGCTGGATCTTGGCGATCACGTCGAGCAGGTACATGACGACCAGCAGGCCGGCCATGGTGGCGCCGGTCAGCCCGCGGCTGAGGGTTGCCACGGAGAGGAGCGTGGTGGGACCCACGATCGCCGCCGCGAAGACGAACAGGACCACGCCTGCCATGGCAAACCGTCCCGCGTCGAAGTCCGCGCCGACGATGCGTCCCACGACGAGCACGCCGGCGACCGCCGCCACGGCGAGGACCCCCAGTGAGACCAGCTGGCCGCCGATCGCCAGCAGCAGGTAGCGGACTCGCGGCATGGGTGCCGCCAGCGGGATCTCGAGGAAGCCCCGGTCCGCGTCGGCCGCCACGGGCCGGGTCGCGATCAGGATCCCGCCAAGGCCGGCGATGATCGGCCACATCCATGAGCCGACATACGTCGTGAAGAAGACCCCCGGATCGGTGAGCGACCCTCCATGCCGAACGCCTGCAGGAACGCCTGGGGCAGGATCTTGACGTAGTCGTCGAGCAGCGCCGAGTTCTCCTTGAGGATGGGATACATCAGGGCCATGACGGCTCCGTAGAGGAGCAGGACCAGGGCCAGCCAGCCGATGAGCCCGCGGCTTCGCCGCAGCTCGAGGTCGAACACGGCGCGGTTCATCGGCTCGCCTCCGCCCCTGCCAGATCCGTGGCGGCCTCCTCGGACCCCTCGTAGAAGCGCATGAAGACGTCCTCGATGTCCGGCGTGGTGATGCTCAGGTCGCGCACCCGGAGTTGGGCAATCCGCTGCAGGAGCGGATTCACGTCACCGCGAACCATGAGGTGATGCATCTGGCCGGTGGAGGCCAGGATTCGCACGTTGGGCAGGTCGAAGATGCCGGACGGCGGCGCCTGCTCCAGGACCAGGTTCACGCTCCGCCAATGCACGGCGAGGAGGTCCTGGACGGCGCTGATGTCCACGAGCCGGCCCTCGCGCACGATGCCCACCCGGTCGCAGCTGCGCTCGACCTCCTGCAGGTTGTGCGAAGAGAGGAAGACCGTGCGCCCGTCGGCGCGCGCCTCGGCCACCAGCGAGAGGAACTCGCGCTGCATGAGGGGATCCAGGCCGTTGGTGGGCTCGTCCAGGATCAGGAGCGGCTCCCGGCCCATGAACGCGGCCACCACGCCGATCTTCTGGCGGTTCCCGCTCGAGAGGCGACGGATGGAAGCGGTGGGGTCCAGCTCGAAACGCTCGCGAGCGGCCTCCAGACGCCCCGCGGCAGCCCGCGCAGGGTCGCGACGTAGTCGAGCAGCCGCGCGCCGCTGAGCTCGCCCAGGAAGCCCGGATCGCTGCCAAGGTAGGCGATGGACCGATGGACCTCCGGCGCCCGCTCCCAGGCGTCGAGCCCGTTGACGGCGATGGTTCCCCGCTGGGCTTCAGGAAGCCCAGCAGCAACCGGATCGTGGTCGTCTTCCCGGCGCCGTTCGGTCCCAGGAAGCCGAAGACCTCGCCCTCCCGGACGTCGAAGCCAAGCTCGATCACCCCCGCCGGGACCCGTAGAACTTGGTGAGCCCCCGTGCCTCGACGACCGCGATCCCGTTGTTCGTGGCCATGTGCCGGGATGGTCCTGCCAGGGGGTGCGACGCCCCAAGGTCCAATCGGCCGAGTCGGACGGTCCGTGCGGCCCCATCGGACGCTCCTCGAGCGCCTCCGTCAGCCGCGTACGAACGTCAATCCCAGCCGGAAGCGTGCCCGCCTGACAACTCGTCGAGGACGGCGCGCCGCAACCCGTATACTCTGGGTCCCGCCCCCGCTGCGCGACGGCGCGATGCCGAGCGGTCACCATCCCACATGCCGAACGCGCGCGGCCGATGCTGTGCTCCGCCCGGCGTGCGCAGCAATCCAACCCCCGTAACCCAACCAACGGTGAGCATCGTCACGACCATGACCCGGCCTCTCGCCTCCGCCGCCCCCGGCGTGCGCAGCGACCTCCGCAACATCGCCATCGTGGCCCATGTCGATCACGGCAAGACCACCCTGGTCGATGCCCTGCTGCGTCAGACCGGCACTTTCCGCGCCAACCAGACACTCGTGGACCGGGTGCTGGACTCCGGTGAGCTTGAGCGCGAGAAGGGCATCACCATCCTCGCCAAGCAGACCACCATCGACTATCGCGGGATCCACATCAACATCATCGACACCCCCGGACATGTCGACTTCGGCGGCGAGGTCGAGCGCGGACTGCTGATGGTCGACGCGGTGCTGCTGCTGGTCGACGCGGCCGAGGGGCCGCTGCCCCAGACCCGCTACGTGCTCAAGAAGGCGATGGCCCGTGGCCTGCCGGTGATTGTGGCGGTCAACAAGATCGACCGATCCGACGCACGCCCGGCAGAGGTGCTCGACGACATCTACGAGCTGTTCATCAGCCTGGGTGCCAGCGACGCCCAGATCGAGTTCCCCGTGGTCTACACGGTCGCCACCGCCGGCACCGCCAGCCTCGACCGGTCGCAGCCCGGGACCGACATGATCCCGCTGCTAGACCTGCTGGTGTCGGTCACGCCGCCGCCCACCTTCAGCCCCGACCACCCGCTGCAGCTGCTTGTGAGCAACCTGAGCGCGTCCGACTACCTGGGCCGCATGGCGGTCGGCCGCATCTGGAACGGCACGCTGCGGGTCGGGCAGCGGATCTGCATCGTGCGCGACGGGCTGACCCTGAGCGGAACAGCCAGCGCGGTCCGGACCGCGCGCGGCATCGAGCGCGTCGACCTCGCGGAGGCCGGCCCCGGTGACATCGTGTCGGTCGCCGGGATCCCCGCGGTGACCATTGGCGACACGATCACCGATCCGGCGGATCCGCGCCCGCTGCCGCGCCTCGACGTCGACGCGCCGACCATGCGCATGACCTTCGCAGTCAACACCAGCCCGCTGGTCGGTCGCGACGGGAGCCTGCTCACCACGCGCCAGATCAAGGAGCAACTCGAGCGTGAGACGCTCGGCAACGTGAGCATCGAGGTACGCCCCATCCCCGGCAGCGACGCCTACGAGGTGCGGGGCCGCGGCGAGCTGCAGCTGGCGATCCTCATCGAGCAGATGCGGCGCGAGGGCTTCGAGCTGACCGTCAGCCGCCCCGAGGTCATCGAACGCACGATCGGAGGCGTGCGCGAGGAGCCGTACGAGCGCATCAGCGTCGACGTCCCGCCGGAGTACATCGGCGTCGTGCAGCAGGCACTCGCCCCGCGCAAGGCACGCCTGGAGCAGCTCAGCAGCACCCCGGACGGGCGCGCCCTGCTGGAGTTCGTGATTCCCACCCGCGGCCTGATCGGCTACCGCGGGCAGCTGCTGTCCGAGACGCGCGGCACCGCGCTCATGCACCAGCGCTCGGAGGGCTACGGCCCCTGGGCCGGCGAGGTCACCCACCGTATCGGAGGGGTGCTCGTCGCCGACCGGGCCGGCGAGAGCCGCGCGTACGCCCTCTCGAGCCTGATCGAGCGCGGCGAGCTGTTCATCGGTTCCTCGGTCGAGGTCTACGAGGGCATGATCATCGGCGCCAGTGCGCGCCCCGGCGACATGAACGTCAATCCCACCAAGTCCAAGAAGCTGTCCAAGATGCGCACCCAGGCCACTGACGGCGACTACCGCATCGCCACGCCGCCGACCATCCACACCCTGGAGTCGGCGATCGAGTTCATCGGGGCCGATGAGCTGGTTGAGGTCACCCCGGGTGCCGTCCGCCTGCGCAAGCGCGTCCTCTCCGCTCACGGCCGCAGGCCAACGCTCGAGTAGCCTTTCCAGCACCTGCAGGAGGAACCACGCATGCGAATCGCACACCCGGCGGACGTCCACTCACGGCCCGCGGACGCCAGCCACTTCAGCGGGTCGGTGCACATGCGAGACCTGGGCCCGGTGGAGGCGCCGCGGGGGTCCGCGCTGATCGTGACCTTCGATGCCGCCGCCCGGACACATTGGCACCGCCACCCCGATGGCCAGATCCTGTACGGCATCGAGGGTGCGGGCCACGTTGGCACCCGCGACGGGACCACCGTCGATCTCGGCCCGGGCGATCTCGTGTATGCGCCTCCGGGCGAGGTGCATTGGCACGGCGCATCGGCTGACCGCGGTGTCACACACCTGGCGCTGTCGTTCGGCGACACCGAGTGGCTGGGGGAGACGCTCGAAGGCGACCTATGATCCACTCATGCCACGCGATTCGAGCGTGGAGCTGGGGTGGCCTACGGGGGTCGAACCCGTAACCTTCGGATCCACAATCCGATGCTCTGCCGGTTGAGCTAAGGCCACCATCGCCGGGCGCGGCTGCGCGCGTGGAAACAGCGCGGAGCGCGGCGGATTCTCCCATGCCCCCATCGGTCGGTCAAACGAGCACGCTGCCCCGCTCGGCACCGATGCCCGCGTCCTCCAGGCCGACGACCTACGAATTCCAGCCAGAGCAGCGGTATGACCATCGGGCAGCCGGTATCGGCGGCTTCGGCGGTCGGTCGGCGAGCAGGAGTAGCCAGGCGGCGACCCGGCCGCGGTTGGATGGCGGCAGTGCTAGCCAGGGCAGAAGCGGGTCCGGAACCGGGAGGCGACGCCGCATGGACCCCGGCAGGACGTCATCGGTCCGTGCACGTATCCTTGACGCATGCCCCTGTACTCCCTGCTCGAGCGCTCCGAGCTGAACGACCCGGTCCTGGTCGCCGCCTTCGACGGCTGGGTGGATGCCGGCCAGTCCGCCACGCTGGCCGCCGAGCAGCTCGCCTCCGACGGCGGGGTGATCGCCACCTTCGACGCGGACCGCATCTACGACTACCGCTCCCGGCGTCCGACGCTGGACATCGTGGACGGCGTGCTCCAGGAGCTGGACTGGCCCAGGCTCACGCTGCGCGGGACGCGCGTTGGCGAGCGCGACGTGCTGGTCCTCACCGGCCTGGAGCCGGATTACCGATGGCACCAGCTCTCCACGGAGATGGTCGCGCTGGCCAAGGAGATGGGGGTGACCACCTGGATCAGCCTGGGGGCCATCCCCGCTGCCGTGGCCCACACGCGCCCGGTGCCGATCCTGGGCACCGCCTCGCACGGGGGGCTGCTGCCGGTCGGCGTGAACCAGGGGCCGGAGGGCCGGCTGCGGGTGCCTGCGGCGCTGGTGTCGGTGCTGGAGCTGACCGCATCGGAGGCCGGGATCCCGTCACTGGGCTTCTTCGCCCAGGTCCCGCACTACGTCTCGGGCGCCTATCCCGGGGCCGCGGTCGAGCTGCTGGCGCACGTCGGTCGCTTCCTGGAGCACGAGCTGCCGCTGGGCGAGCTGCCCATGAAGGCGCTGGAGACGCGCTCCCTCCTCGACGCCGCCGCCCAGGCCGATGAGCGAACGAAGACCCACGTCGAGCGGCTCGAGTCCATGACCGATGAGGCGCGCCTCCCCTCCGGCGACGACCTCATCGCCGATATCGAGCGCTACCTGCGCGAGCGGGGCGGCAACGGCGGGACCGGCGGGGGCAGCAACCTCCCCAACTGATCGCGGGCCCGCGATCAGTCGCAGACCTAGCGGTCGCGCTTGCCGGCGCGCAGGGCGAACAGGACGATGGCGCTGCCGATGATCGCCAGGAGCAGCGCGCCCAGGAACCCGGTCGCCTTCGACTGTTTCAGGACCTCCGTCCAGAGCCACCCGCCCAGGATGCCGCCCAGGATGCCGATGATGGTGGTCCCCAGGCAGCCGTAGCGCTCGCGCCCGGGTACGAACCAGCCCGCCATGGCGCCCGCCAGCAGCCCCACCGCGATCCAGCCCAGGATGCCGAGATTGGGCACGTCCCTTCTCCTCCTTGCAGACCGATGGCGCCCCGTCACGGTTGGACGCCCGGCACAGCATCCTACCCCGCCCCGGCTGCCCCTCGCTCAGCCACCGTCCGTGACCGGGCTGGTGAAGTCAACGACGAGGGCGCCGTTCTCGATCCGCACCGGGAACCGCTGGAGCGGCGGATTCGCGGAGTCGAAGGGATCGCCGGCGAGGGTCCACTGCAAGCCTCGGCAGTCCGTGACGCGGTCGACGCCCATGATCACCGCGCAGTCGTTCACCGGAGACCACGCGTTCACCACCGCGTACTGGCCGGTCAGCGTGCGGCTGATCACCACCGCGATCTCGGCATGGTTGCCGCTGGATCGTTCGCCGGGCAGGCCGTGCGGGCTGTTGAGCAGCAGGTCGCGCCGGACGGGCCCGCCGGTGAGCTCCCCCACGCTGGCCACCGCGTAGACCGTGTCGTCGCGCGGCGGCGCGAGGCTGAAGATGAACGGCCGCACGAGCAGGAGCAGACCCACCACGAGCACGATGGCGACGGCGGCCGTCGCAACGTAGCGTCCCACGCTGCCGGTCACGCAACCGCCTCCTCGTCGGCGGCTGCATCGACGGCTGGTGAACCGCCGACGTGCCCATCGAGGCTGGCAATCCCCCGCGAGCCCACGCTTCCCGGCGGCAGCAGCTCCACGAGGACGGCGCCCGCGGCGTTGTAGAAGAGCGTCCCGTCGCGGAGCATGGCGCGATCCTCGAGCCGCCGCGTCACGAGGGTGGTGTGCCCGTGGAGCCAGAGCGGCGGTCGGAGCCGGGCGGCAAGCCAGCGGAGTGGCATCGAGCCGCGGTGCATGCGGTCCGGCCCGTCGTTGATGCCGCGCGGCGCGACATGGCTGATGGGCAGGATGGGCGCACGGCCGGGCCTCCAGCGCAGACGCGCCCACGCGGCAAGCACCGCTCGCCAGGTCGTGAAGTCGCGCCGCTGCAGCCCGCCGCCGCCGTGGAACGGGATCCCGCTGAAGCCCACCACGGTCAGGCCACCATCGGTCCAGGGCACGCCGTCGGCCAGCGGCTCAGGCAGGTGGAGCGCGGTGGCGTCACCGGTCGCCCAGGCGCCGCCCACGTCGTGGTTGCCGCGGACATAGGCAAGCGGCGCGTCGAACGCATCTGTCACGAACTGAAGGTAGTCGACCGGGAGGTCGCCGCAACCGATGACCAGGTCCACCTCACCAAGCCGGCGCCGGGTCCCCGGTGAGTCGAGCGACTCGTCGATCTCGTCGGCGAGCACCAGGATCCGGAACGGGCGCCCGCCGCGACCCGCGAAGAGCCGCTGGTCCGGCCACGGGAGCGCGATATGCGAGGTCACGGGAGATCGCCGCCCGGTTCCTGCGCCACGTCCGGCGCCTCGCGCACTGTCTCTTCCGCCCTTTCGGTCACTTCGGCTTCTTCCGCCCGTTCAGCCTCCTCCGCGAGCTCGGCGCGCTCGGCGAGCTGCTCGCGAGGCCGCTCCTCGGGTCGGTAGCCGGCGCGCATCGTGCGCCGGCCGGCCCCGGCCTGGCGCACCTCGTCCGAGCCGATGATGTCGGTCGCCATCGACACGCCATGCGGTTGCGGGCTGGCGCCCGGCAGCAGGAGCTCGGTGACGTCGGCGTCGATCGCCACGCCGCGCACCCGGAGCGCGGCGGCGATCCGGTTGTGCCCGTCCACGACCCAGTACTCCTGGCCGACCCGCAGCAGGTCGACCGGTGGCAGGATGGCGAGCTTCTCGACCGCCTCCCGGATCCGTTGCCAGCGGGCCTCCCAGTTCCTGCCGCGCAGGCTGGGCAGGGGCAGGAAGTCGGCCGTGTTCTGGGTGGGATGGCGCGCCGTCCCCACGATCGCCTCGAGCGGCACTTCGCGGACGCCACGGGGATGGCGGCTGGCCGACAGCGCATCCGGGTGACGGTCGAAGAGAGAAGGCAGGGGGTCGCGCGCCCGTCGTCTCGACCCCGGTCGTTTCAACAGCATGGGAACTCGGATGGTCTCACTTAGTTGCCATCGGTAACGCGACCACGCTCTGGCACGGTTGCGGTAGGTACTATCATGCGGAAGGTGGGCGGTTCTGCCCACTCAATTGTGCCCGGATTTCCAAGGGAGGCACGAACCGTCCAATGGCCACCGTGACCTTTGACCACATGGTCAAGCGCTACGCAGGCGACGTCCTCGCCGTGAACGACCTCAGCCTTGAAGTCAATGACGGCGAATTCCTGGTCCTGGTTGGGCCGTCCGGCTGCGGCAAGACCACCGCGCTCCGCTGCGTCGCCGGTCTCGAGGAGATCAGCGACGGGCGGCTGCTGATCGGCGAACGGGTGGTCAACGACGTCCCTCCCAAGGACAGGAACATCGCCATGGTGTTCCAGAGCTACGCCCTGTACCCGCACATGAGCGTCTACGACAACCTCGCCTTCGGGCTGAAGCTGCGCAAGACGCCCAAGGACGAGATCAAGAAGCGGGTCGACGAGGCGGCCGCCGTGCTGGGCCTTGACAAGCTCCTCGATCGCAAGCCCAAGGCACTCTCCGGAGGGCAGCGGCAGCGAGTCGCCCTGGGTCGGGCCATCGTCCGCGAGCCGTCCGTGTTCCTCATGGACGAGCCGCTCTCCAATCTCGATGCCAAGCTCCGCGTGGAGACACGGGCCAACATCGCGCGACTCCATCAGCGGCTGGGCACCACGACGGTGTACGTCACCCACGACCAGGTCGAGGCCATGACCATGGGCGACCGGATCGCGGTCATGCGCGACGGCGTCCTCCAGCAGGTGGGGACCCCACAGGGGCTCTACGACCACCCGGCCAACGTGTTCGTGGCCGGGTTCATCGGTTCACCGTCCATGAACTTCGCGACGGCGACGATCGGCGAGGGCACGCTCTCGGTGGGCGGTATGAAGTTGGGCGCGTCCGACACGGTCACCGAGATGATCAAGAACCGGGCCACCGGCTCCAACATCCTGCTCGGATTCCGGCCCGAGCACCTGGACCTGGTGGACCAGGGCGGTGCGACGCTGAAGATCCCCGCCAAGGTCGACGTCGTCGAGTATCTCGGCAATGAAGAGCTGATCCACGCAGTCGTCGAGACCCACGAGGTCGTGGCTCTCGTCCCATCGGATCGGCGTGTTCAGGCCGGTCAGCAGGTCGACCTGACCGTATCGGCGGAAAAGCTCCATATGTTCGATCCCGAATCGGAGAAGACCCTGGTGAACTGATCCCCGGGTCGCTGCTGCTCCTGGTGAGAGAGACGATCCGGGAAAGGCGGCCGGGGCACATTGATACGCGCGCGGCGTTCCGCATTCGGGCGTCGACGCTCACCCGGGCGGAGGCGAGTGCGCCCGCAGAGGTAGGAGGACACATGACATCTCGCTGGCGATTTATCACACCGCTGGTCACGCTGGTGCTGGTGCTGGCAGCCTGCTCGTCGAACAACACGAGCAGCACCGGCGCGAGCGCGAGCGCCATGGAGAGCGCCATGGCCAGCAGCTCCGCAGGACCCGCGGACATCTCGGGTGACACGGTCACGGTCATCGGGACCTGGACCGACACCGAGCAGACCAACTTCCTGGCCATGATCAAGCCATGGGAGGACAAGACCGGCGCCACGGTGAAGTACCAGGGCACCCGGTCGATCAACGATATCCTGGCCGCCGGCATTCCGACCGGCGTGCTCCCGGATCTCGCCGGCCTCCCGGGGCCGGGCCAGATGAACGAGTACGTCCAGGCCGGCGCACTGAAGCCGCTTGACAACGTCCTGGACATCGGCACCTACACCTCGGAGACTTCCCCGGGCCTCGTGAGCCTGGGCCAGGTCGACGGCAAGACCTACGGCGTCTTCATCAAGGCGTCCGTGAAGGGCCTGATCTGGTACAACCCCTCGCTGCACGACTACAGCAGCGCGGCTCCCGCCACGTGGAGCGACCTGCTCACTCAGGGCGCGGCAAACCAGGGCAACGCCAAGGCGCTGTGGTGCCTGGGCATCGGCTCCGGCGACGCGTCCGGCTGGCCGGCCACCGACTGGATTGAGCAGATCCTGCTCCACCAGGCCGGCCCGGATGTCTACAACCAGTGGTGGCAGGGCAAGGTCAAGTGGACCGATGCGGCCATCAAGTCCGCCTTCGAGACGTACATGAACGACGTCGTCAGCAAGTCATATGGTGGCGGCACGAACGCCGTCGCGACCCAGTTCGACGTCGCGGGCGATCCGCTCTTCACCAGCCCGCCCGGCTGCGAGCTCTTCCAGCAGGCGAGCTTCATCACCGGTCTGGGAGCGTTCAAGGCCAAGACCGCCGGGACGGACTACAACTCGTTCCCGTTCCCCGGCTTCGGCAACCAGTACGACACCGCGGTCGAGGGAGCCGGCGACCTGTTCGGGATGTTCCATGACACCCCGGCCGCCAAGTCGCTGATGGCGTACCTGGTCACCGCCCCGGCCCAGGACATCTGGGTCAAGGCGGGCGGCGCGCTGAGCGCCAACAAGAACGCCAATGACTATCCCGACCAGATCAGCAAGACCATGGGCGCGATGATTGCCAACGCGAAGCAGTTCGTGTTCGACGCATCCGACCAGATGCCGACCGCCATGAACGCCGCGTTCTGGTCGAACATGGTCAGCCTGACCGCCGGGAAGGAGACCATCGACGACGCTCTGAATGCGTTGCAGAAGGTCGCCACCGATGCCTATGCCGCATCGTCGTAGACCAACCTGACCCCAACGGCCAGGGCGCGGTCCAGCACCGCGCCCTGGCCCATTCCCCATCATCCGCTGGAGGTAGGGCATGTCCGACAAGCTGATCACCGCGGCGATCGTCGTTGTTGGCGTCCCCGCCGTGCTGGTCACCTACATCTGGGCGACCGAGCAGGTGCTCAGGCTCCTTCCGGAGCGCGCCAAGCCCAGGGTGCGACCATGGCTCTGGCTCGCTCCAGCGCTGGCCTTCCTCGGCGTCTTCCTCGTCTACCCCACCATCGGCACCATCATTCGCAGCTTCCAGGACAAGTACGGCAAGGCCTGGGTGGGCCTCGAGAACTACAGCTGGTTCATCGGGAGCTCGGACGCGCTGTCCGCGCTGAAGAACAACGTCCTGTGGCTGGTCTTCCTGACTCTCTTCGTGGTAGGCCTGGGACTGCTCATCGCGGTCCTCGTCGACCGGGTGCGCTACGAGTCTTTCGCCAAGAGCGTCATCTTCGTCCCGCTGGCGATCAGCATGGTCGCGGCCGGCGTGATCTGGTTGCAGATGTACAACTACAACCCACCCGGAGAACCGCAGACCGGAATCCTGAACGCTGCCATCGGGATCTTCGGACTTGGGCCGGTGGCCTGGCTCCAGACCCAGGCATTCAGCGTGAACACCTTCATGCTGATCATCGCCATGACCTGGATGTGGTCGGGGTTCGCGATGGTGATCATCTCTGCGGCGCTCAAGGGCATCAACCCGGAGCTGATCGAGGCGGCCCGCGTTGACGGCGCGAACGAGTGGCAGGTCTTCCGGGGCATCATCTTCCCGCTCCTGGTGCCGACCCTGGTGGTCGTCTCCACCACCATCGTCATCGTCGCGCTCAAGGCGTTCGACATCGTCTACACCATGACCAGCGGCCAGCTGCAGACCGATGTCATCGCCAACCTCATGTACAACGAGATGTTCAAGTTCGGGCAGTACGGCCGTGCCAGCGCAATCGCCGTCGTCCTGCTCCTGGCCATCGTGCCGATCATGTTCTTCAACGTTGGTCGATTCCGCGCGCAGGAGGCCGTCCGATGACCGCGACCGCCGCAAGCGTCCAGGGCGGGGCCAAGCAGGGCTGGTTCTCGCGGATGCGGGGCAAGATCGGGCTCCACACCATCGTGATCGGGCTGATGATCATCTGGGCGATCCCGACCATTGGCCTCTTCATCAACTCGTTCCGGCCGGGCACCGCCTTCCAGGCCTCCGGCTGGTGGACGGCGGTCTTCCCGCCGTACAACTTCACCTTCGAGAACTACGCGCACGTCCTGGGCCAGCAGAGCATCGGGACGAACTTCCTCAACAGCCTGTTCATCAGCATCCCGGCCACGGTGATCCCGATCTTCGTGGCCGCCTTCGCGGCCTACGCCTTCAGCTGGATGGAGTTCCCCGGGCGGAACATCCTGTTCGTGGTGGTGGTGGGCCTGCTGGTCGTGCCGCTGCAGGCAACCCTGATCCCCATCCTCAGCCTTTTCGCCAGCTGGGGCATCGCCGGAACCTTCCTGGCGGTCTGGCTGGCGCACACCGGCTACGGGCTGCCGTTCGCCGTGTACCTGCTTCGCAACTTCATGGGCTCGCTGCCCAGGGAGGTGTTCGAGTCGGCGGCGATCGATGGGGCCAGCCCGGTGACGGCGTTCTTCAGGCTCGCCATCCCCATGAGCGTGCCCGCCCTCGCCGCGCTGGCGATCTTCCAGTTCCTGTTCGTCTGGAACGACCTGCTGGTGGCGCTGATCTACATCAGCGTGGTCAACCCGGACAACCTGCCGATGACCGTCAGCATCGCCAACCTGGTGAACTCGATCGGCGGCGGCCAGGAGTACCTGGGGGCGGCCGCGTTCCTGTCCATGATCGTCCCGCTGGCCGTCTTCTTCGGCCTGCAGCGCTACTTCGTTCGCGGCATCGTTGGAGGCTCGGTCAAGGGCTGATCCACCCATCGACCTGCACCGCGACAGCCTGGAGCCGTCGCCCTCCGGGGCGGCGGCTCCAGCGGCGCCGGGAACCCGCTATCCGAGCCTGGTGAGGATCGACTCCCGGTCGAAGGCCCACGAGCCGATCGCCAGCAGGATCCCGGACAGACCGACCACCACCAGGTCCCCGGTGACCACCTGGCCCAGGGTGAAGGTCGCCTGCCCGCCGAAGAACTGCGCCACGGCGATGGCGATGATGGGCAGCACCACGAAGCCGCCGATCTGCTGCGCCGTCCGGGCATCGGAAACCCGGCTGGAGACCACGATTCCCAGCAGGACGCTGAACAGGCAGATGAGCGGGACGAGGGTGGCCATCGCGGTGAGCCACACGTCGCTGAAGACGAGGCGTGTCAGGCGCGGATCGGCGATGGCGCCGTTGACCAGCCCGTAGGCGACGTACACCCCCCAGGTGGCCAGCACCGCGGGAAGGGCGGCCGCCACGGCCTTGCCGGCGAGCAGCTCCGGGACCTCCATGGGCGTCGCCAGCTGCGGTTCGAGCGACCGCGCCGTCTTCTCGCCGATGACCGACTGGGTGGCAAGCGCCATGGGCACCATGGCCGGGATCAGCAGGAAGTAGGCCATGAAGTTCGTCACGATGAAGCCCTGCGCGGCGAGCTTGGCGGGCAGGTCCGGGAACTGGGCGATGAACTGCTGGATCTGGCCCAGCTGGTTCGGATCGAGGTCGTGGACCTGGATGAACCAGACCAGGCCGGTCGGGATGGCGGCGAAGACGACAGCCGGCAGCGCCACGGCGCCAAGCAGGAGCCGGTTCGAGCGGATGTCGCGCCACTCCTTGCCGAAGACCGCCCAGACGTAGCCCGGTCGCATGTCTTCTCTCCCTACGCCGCGCTCGGCACGGTGCCGTCCGAAGCCGCTGTCGGCGTGTCCATGTCACGCTCCCCCGTCTCGCCGACGAGGTGCAGGTAGACCTCCTCGAGCGACGCCGCCTCCTCGGTCACGGCGATGATCCGGGCCCCGTGGGCCACGAGCGCGGCCACCAGCTCGGGGTTGTCCCGGCGCGGTTCCCGAATCTCGACCTGCAGGCCGCTGGGCTCGGGGCGCGCAGCGCTGACGAAGGGGAGCGGCGCCAGCGCCTCGACGAGCGCGCGCACTTCGTCATCGTTCGCCACCAGCTCCACTCGCACGGTCGCCGTGCGGCCGTGGCGCCGCAGGCCGGCCGGGGTGTTCATCAGCAGCAGCGAGCCCCGCATGATCCCGATCCGGTCGCTCAGCCGCTCCGCCTCGTCGAGGTTGTGGGTGCAGATCACGATGCTGCGCCCGGCGTTGCGCAGGGTCGAGACGAAGTCCCGGACCGTCTTGGCGGCGGACGGGTCCAGCCCGCTGGTCGGCTCGTCCAGGTAGATCACCTCCGGCTCGTGGAGCAGGGCACGGGCAATCGCCACCTTCTGGCGCATCCCCTTGGAGAAACCCGCCACGCGGCGGTCGCCCATGTCATCCAGCCCCACGACGCCCAGGTAGCGGTCCACCGCGCGGCGCAGCGCCGCGCCGCGCAGGCCGTAGAGGCGTCCGTAGTAGGCCAGGTTCTGACGGGCAGTGAGCTTCTCGTGCAGCCCCGGAGCCTCGGTGAGAATCCCGGTCAGGGCGCGGATCCGGGCGGAGTCGTGGCCCAGCCGCAGCCCGTTGACGGTCGCGGCGCCGCCGGACGGGGCGATCAGGCCAGCCAGCATCCGCACCGTTGTCGTCTTGCCCGCCCCGTTCGGGCCCAGCAGGCCGAAGATCTCTCCGTCACCGACGGTGAAGGTCAGGTCCTTGACCGCCTCGACGGTACCGAATCGCTTGGCGAGACCTCGAACCTCGATCAAATGGGCAACCCCCTTGGCGAGCAGCGTACGGGCCCGCACTGTAGCAGGCGAGTCGCGGTTCGGCGTCCGGTACGATGGTCGCCCCCCGCCCGCGCACAGGAGACGACGAGGCGCATGGCAGAACGAACCGTGACGAGCCGCACCGCCTTCTCGGGCAGGCTGCTCACCCTGCGCGTGGACCGCGTCGCGCTCGACGACGGCCGCGAGACGACCCGGGAGGTGGTGGAACACCCCGGCGCGGTGGCCATGCTGCCCTGGGACGGCAAGCGGGTCGCGCTGGTGCGCCAGTGGCGCCACGCCACCGGCCGCGCCCTGCTCGAGGTTCCCGCCGGCACCCGCGAGCCCCAGGAGACCGCCCTGGTGACCGCGAAGCGCGAGCTGGCGGAGGAGGTGGAGCTCTCCGCGGACACGTGGGTCGCCGGGCCGGCCTTCTTCACCGCGCCGGGCTTCTGCACCGAGCACCTGACCGTCTTCCTCGCCACCGGGCTCCACGCGGCGCCGGGCGCAGGCCACGACCCCGACGAGGAGATCGCGGTGGTCTGGATGTCGCTCCCCGAGGCGCTGGCCGCCATCGACGCCGGTGAGATAGAGGACGGCAAGTCGATTGCGGGGCTCCTGTGGCTGGCGCGCCGGACCGGCGACGACGCCATTGGTCCGACCCGGGGCTGAGCGCATGTGGCAGCTGGGGATCCCGTGGTGGGAGCTGGTCATCCGCTCGGCGGCGGTCTACCTGGCGCTCCTCGTCATGCTCCGCATCTTCGGCAAGCGAGAGGTCGGCCAGTTCACCCTCTTCGACCTGGTGCTCATCCTCCTGGTGGCGAACGCCGTCCAGCCGGCCATGACCGGGACTGACAGCTCGCTCATGGGCGGCCTGATCATCATCGTGACCCTGATCGGCACCAATCGGCTCGTCTCCGTGGCCCGCCAGCGGATCCCGTTCGTGGCCTCGCTGCTCGAGTCGAACCCCACCGTGATCGCCAGCGAGGGCCACTGGATCGACAAGGCGATCGCGCGCGAGGACGTCACCATCGAGGAGGCGGAGATGGCACTCCGTGAGCACGGCATCGCGGATGTCTCCGAGGTCCAGATGGCGGTCCTCGAATCGGACGGCACGATCAGCGTGGTGCCCATCGACGGGTCCGGGCCCCGGGGGCGGCGGCGACGCCTGCGGATCGTGCGCCGTCTCTGACGGTCTCCGGATGGGCGGGACCGCTCAGGCCGCCTCGACGCGGGCCAGCGCCCTGCGATAGTCCTCCGACTCGGGGCGAAGCCGAACCGCCATCCGGAGGTGCTGTCGTGCCGCCCGGCGCTGGCCAAGGCGGGCCTCCGACAGGCCGAGACCGAAGAACGCGTAGTGGGCCAGCGGATTCGCCTCCACGATCGCCCGGAACCGTTCCGCCGCGAGGTCGTGGGCACCCTGGTTGTAGTAGGCCTGGCCCAGCGCCTCGAGGATCGAGGCCTTCGCCGGCTCCAGGCGCCGGGCCCGCTCGAGCACCACGCCTGCGGCGGCCGGGTGACGCTCGGCGAGCAGCCGGCTTCCCCGGCGGAACAGCTCGTAGGCCGATTCACGCTCGCGGGGGGCGGGCTCCGGTTGGTGCTCGAGGCTCCGATGCGGGGGCATGCGCGCGTCAGACGCCGAGGTCGATGCGCTCCAGGCGGGGGTTCTCCGTCCGACCCGGGATCCGGCCCCGCTTTGCGATGGGCTTCCCGTCGATCTCCTTGAGATCACCGGTGAAGTCGATAGGGCTGGCGTCGCTTATGGCGGAGCCAACCGCGAAGGAGTCCACCGGCGCCTGTGCTGCCTTGAAGTAGCCGATGCGGTCCACGTCGAGGCCGCCCGAGACGACGATCTTCACGTCGGGGTGGCCGGACTGGTCGAGCCGCGCGCGGACCTCCTTCACCAGGTCGGCCGTCACCCGTCCACGCTCCGAGGGCGTGTCGAGGCGAACGCCGAAGAGCCGGTCGCCGAGGGCGTCCGCCACGCGGACCGCCTCCTCGGCCTCGTCGTTGAAGGTGTCGACAAGGGCGATCCGCGGCACATCGGCGTCGACGTGGCGATCGAACGCCTCCAGGGCACGCACGGTGTCCCCGAAGATCAGCACCATGGCATGCGGCATGGTGCCGGTTGGCGAGAGTCCGGCCAGGCGCGCCCCCGCCGGGGTCGAGGCACCGATGCAGCCCCCGACCACGCTGGCGTAGTCCATCTGATCGGCGATGGACGGGTGGACGTGGCGCGCACCGAAGCTGATGACCGGCACCGGCGCCGCGGCCTCCACGATCCGTCGCGCAGCCGTGGCCCAGCCGGTTGACTGCGAAAGGATCCCCAGGATCGCAGTCTCGTACAGGCCGAAGGCGGAATAGCGGGCCGCGATGCGCATCACGACCTCCTTGGGCGTGATGGCATCCCCGTCGTGCAGCGACTCCACCACGGGCACCGGGTCAAGGCGTTTGCCGTGGTCCAGGATCTCGCGCAGGTAGGTCAGCGCCTCCTCCGCGCCACACAGGATCGCCTCCGAGCGACAGAAGACCTCCATGACGACGACCGGGTCGAGGCCCTCCGCGGCAAGGATGCGCTGGGAGCGAGCGAAGTAGATGTCGGCCGTCTCGCCGGAGAGCACGTCGGCCGCGGGCTGGAAGCGCGGAGTGTGGGCCGCGCGCGTCGGCGGGGCGGCATCGGAGCTCATTGCCCCGGCAGTGTAGCAGCGTGGGCGGATGGCCCCCGCGGCCCGCTACGCGGCTCTGCGTCGACGGCGACGGAGCAGCAGCGTCACGGCGGCGGCCGCGACCGCCACGAAGGCGAGGATGATCGCCAACCGGACGACGCCCGCGGCCTGGGCATCGTGGTCGGCAGCAACGGCACGGGTGATCCGATCTGCCGCGCCGGTCAGGTCGCCATCCGCGAAGAGCCCGGCCGCCGTCGCCAGGAGCTCCTTTGGCGCCGCCATCCCCAGCAGCCCGAGTCGCTGGATCGGATTCGGGTCACCCCCGACGTCGGCCACCGCACTGCGGTAGGCGCCCACCAGCGCCGCCTCGGCCCGGAGCTCTGCCGTGGCCTTCTCGTCACCGCCGTTGGAGCGCCACAGGTCACGGAGCCGCCCCGGCGTCGCGAGCCCCGCGTCACGGACCTGGGTGATGAACGCATCTCGCTGCTGCCACCACGCCGTGGCGGCGGCCATGGCGGTTTGCGCATCGTCGAAGTGCCAGCCGGCCATCAGGCTCCGGATCGTGTCCGGCATGCCCCAGTCACTCGCCATGGAGCGCAGGGCGGCGTATTCCGTCCGCGCCGTCGCGCGGAGGGCCAGCTGGGCGCGCTCGGGCGCCGCGAAGACGGCATCGGCGAAGAGGCCGCCAAGGTCGCGGCCGGATACCTGCTCCAGCTGGTCGAGGAACCGCTGTGAGTCGAGTGGGAGCGGCGTCCCGATCGCGCTGGCGGACGCCGATCCCGGTGCCGTCGGCGCATAGGCGCCAATCCCGGACTGCGCCCGGAGGAGGACCTGCTGAAGAGCCTCCTGGCCCACGACTGCGACGATCCGGTTCACCAGGTCCCACGACGCCGCGTAGGCCCAGTCCTCGAAGGCCATGCCGGCGGCATCGCTCGATCGTGGCCCCCAGGTGGCGAGGGGCATGGCGGCTGCGGCGTGCGCCGTGGCCTGCGCGGCCGGGTCGTAGAGACGCGCCACGCCAAGCTGCTGCGCGGCCCGGTCGGCGGCCTCCGAGGCAAGGCCCTCGCGAATCCACCGCTCGCCGATGAGCGCGGTGCCCAGCCAGATATGCGCCGCCTGGTGCAGCACGGTGAACGGGGCCGCGTCGAACGAGACGGCGATCTCCTGGGCGCCCGGGGTCGGCTCGGCAAGCTGTTCCGCCCCGGCCGGCAACGACTCGGTGACGACCATGGGTCCCAGGCCCGCGTACGGCAGCCCTATCTGTGCCTGCAGCGCCGGCAGGCCGTCCGCCAGCAGATCCAGGGTCTTCGTGGCCCAGGCACGATCATCGCTCCAGGATCTGACCCGCAGGTCCATGGTCCCACCCTGCAGCGGGACGCTGCGCGAGACCGTCTCGTAGGCTTCGGGCCGGGTGGCGGTCAGCAGGGCGAGCCAGCCGGGCGGATCCACGATTGGCCCGCTGCTGAGGACCGTGCCGTCCGTCACCGATGCCGCCGTCATGGCGTCCCCCTGGGTGGCCACGCTGAAGCCGGATGGCAGGAGGACGCTCACCATCCCGGAGGTCCCGAAGCTCCAGATGGGGACCACCACCGCCGAGGGTCGCACGCGGATCCGCGGGTTGGCGCCGTCCGCGAGGAGATAGGCGAGCGTGAAGCTCGTCGTCTTCTGGTAGCGCAGCGGCGTGCGCAGGGTGACGGTTGCCACGCTTCCGCCCGAACCGCTGGCCAGCGCGGCAGTGAGCGCCCCGCCGGCGTCGCGCGCCGTCAGCCGGGTCGTCCCGTCCTGGACCGGAACCGGCACCGTGCTGAAGAGGCTGTAACGCCCGGACGGGTTGGGCGTGGTGTTCGTGAAGGTGATCGCGACCGACACGTCAACCGTACCGGCGGCGGGATCGACCGTGTAGGTCGCGGTGGTCTTCATGGTGTACGGCTCCGCGCCGCGCGCATCGGGCACCAGGACCCAGCCCCGCGCCGCGGCGATGAGCAGCGCCACCGCAAGGAAGGCGGCGCTGTTCCGGGTGGCAGATCGGTGCCGGGCCGGCCTCACCGGGGCGCTCCCCGCAGCCACGCACCGATCCCGCGGCGCCGGCGACGGGGCAGGGGCGGCTCCCATGGCGGCATCTCCGCGAGCAGCTCCGACCGGTGCGCCGCCAGCAGCGCGGGATTCCGGCCCTGGCGATGCGTCCAATCGGGCAGGATGCCGCGATCGGCCACCGCGGAGGCGGTCTCCTCGAGCAGCCGGTCGGCGACGATCGAGAGACGGACCAGGCCCCGCGCCAGGGCGTCGGCGCTCACCGCCTCCGGCGGCAGCTCGCAGACGAGCATCGGCCGGTCGTCGTCGGTCATCGCGAACTTCACGTGGGGATACTCGAAGTTGGCGCGCAGCATCCGGTGATAGACGCGGCGGGGCACCTCCATGGCCTCCAGGCCGTAGTAGCACCACAGCGACAGCCCGACGCCGGTGACCCAGGCGATGGTGACCCGCAGGTCGAAGCGCCGCAGGCCGTCGAGGATCACGTCACGGCTCAGCGCCTCGGCGCCGGGAGCGCCGGCGGCCCCCACGACCTCGATCCCCATGTCCGCGAGCCAGCTGTCGATGGGCGGGTTCCACGGGGCGCCCATCACCCTGGGGCAACCTCCGCACGTCGGCGCACGGAGACGGTCTCGCCCGAGCGGATGCGGCGGCGGGCGAAGTCTGCCGGACCCGCCCCGGGATCGATCCGACAGTTGCGCCCAACGTGCACCCCGGGTGGAATCGTCGCCCGCTTTCCGACCAGGGTGAGGCCCGCGTAGAGACGCTCCGGCTCGTTGCGGTTGGGCCGCAGATCGTCTCCTTCGCCCACGACCGCGCCGTGGCCGATGACGCAGTCCTTGTCCACGATGGCCCGGTCCAGCACGGCACCGGCCTCGACCAGCGTGTCGAACATGACGATCGAGTCGCGCACCTCGGCGCCCGCCTCGACCACGACCCCAGGCGACAGCACGCTGTGGATGACGGTCCCGTGGATGACGCAGCCGTGGCTCACCATGCTGCGCTCGACCCGGGCGTCCGCGCCCAACAGGGCCGGGGCGCGCTCCTCGCTCCTGGTGTAGATCAGCCAGGGTCGGTCGTACAGGTTGATGCCCGGGTGATCGGAGAGCAGGTCCAGGTTCGATCGCCAGTAGCTCTCAACGGTCCCGACGTCCTCCCAGTAGCCCTTGTACTCGTAGGCATGGACCCTGCGGCCGCCGTTCGAGCATCCCCGGCAGCACGTCGCGTCCGAAGTCGATCCTGTCCGGGTGGAGCTCGTCGAGCAGCGCCTGCAGCGAGAAGACGTAGACGCCCATGCTGACCAGGTTGGACCGCGGATTCGGCGGCTTCTCGATGAAGTCCGTCACCACCCCCTCCGGGCTCACGTCCAGGATCCCGAAGCGGTGCGCCTCCTCGATGGGCACGGTGCGCACCGCGACCGTGATGTCCGCCTTGCGGCTGGTGTGCATCTCGATGAACGGGCGGTAGTCCATCTTGTAGACGTGGTCGCCGGCCAGGACCAGCACCAGCTCCGGGTTCCGATCCGTGATGAACTCCAGGTTCTGGAGGACGGCGTCCGCGGTGCCGCGATACCAGTCGCGCGCCCGTCCGCGGCCGATGTAGGGCTGGAGCAGCGCCACGCCGCCGCGCGAGCGGTCCAGGTCCCAGGGTCGTCCCAGTCCGATGTGGTCCATCAGCGAGCGCGGCGCGTACTGGGTCAGGACCGCCACGTCGTTCAGGCCGGAGTTCACCGTGTTGCTCAGGGCGAAGTCGATGATCCGGTACTTGCCGCCGAATGGCACGCCCGGCTTGGCGCGCACCTGCGAGAGGATGGAGAGTCGCTCACCCTCGCCACCGGCCAGGATGAGGGTCAGGACGGTCGGCACGCACCGATTCTAGCCGCCGAGCCCCCTCAGCCGCGAACCTTTCGCCTGAGCCGGCGCACGTACGGGAGGCCGCCGGCGAGGAACGGAACCACGAAGACCGCCAGCGGCAGGGACGGGGAGCCGCCGCCGGAGACTGCGGTGGTGGCGGCCACGGACGGGAGCGGGCTGCATTTGTTGCCATGGCAGATGGTCGGGAACGGCCCGCCGGAGCCCTGTGGCGGGGGGCTGGGCGTGGCGCTGGGCGTGGGCGTCTCCCGCTTCTGACCGCAGAGCGCCGGCCAGTGCCCCACGCCGGGGATGGTGGAGAGCCCATAACGGTAGAAGAGCGGGTTCGGCGCCGGGCTCGCGCCGGCGGGTGGCTTCCCGGCGCGCAAGTCGCCGTTGACCTGCCGGTCGGCGAAGGCCTGGTTGGCGACCTGCCAGGCTGCCGGACGTCCCTGGTCCTTGGCGAACTTGGCCAGGTCCAGGCAGCCGTTGACCCACGACGTGTCCGGACCGGGCTGGGTCCCGTCCAGCATCGGCACGCTGATCGTCTCCGGGCAGTCCGCCGACGGCGCCAGGCCCGTCCAGCGGCAGATGGGCGTCATGGTCACGCCGTTGGGCCTGGCGAAATCGGTGGCCGGTACGATCTTCTGGCTGTTCCAATCCCAGGGCTTGTTGAGGGCAATGTCCATGAAGTCGTGCCACAGGTACAGCGGACCGGTGGCGGCGAAGACGTTACCGGTCATCGGATCCCCGTTGCTGTTCCCCATCCAGACGCCGGTGACCAGGCTGTTCGGTACGTAGCCGAACGTGGTGATGTCCTTGAAGTCGTTGGTCGTCCCGGTCTTGGCCCCGGCGTGCCGCCTGGTCCCCGAGGTGGGTCTCCCGTACACATTGGAGAGCTCGGCGGTGCGGCCCCAGTACAGGTTCGTTGCCGGGTTCGTGTTGCCTTCCAGGATCCAGTGGGTCAGGTACGCCACCTGCGGGGAGACCGCCTCGATGGGCTTCGGGCCCTGCTGGTCAATCGAGTAGACGAGCCGGTTGTTGCGGTCCCGGATCTCCAGGATGGTCGTGGCCGGATGGATGGTCCCCTGGGCGGCGAACATCTCGTAGGCCTGGGTTGCGTGGGTCAGGTTGACCGGGACAGCGCCCAGGGCGAGGGTCAGGCCCGGGTGCGCGCCGAGGATGTAGTCGGTGGGGGCGAGCCCTATGGATCCGGCGAAGCGGGCTGTCACCTCGGGTGTGACGAGCGACTGCATCTTCACCGACGGGATGTTGAGCGAGTAGTGCAGGGCGTCCATCGCCAGGAGCGGTCCGCGCGTCGACAGGTCCGCATCCTGAGGGGTGTAGCCACCGCCGAAGTCCGTGGCCGTGTCCACCAGCATGGTGCCCGGCGTCGCCTTGCGCGCCTGGAAGGCGCTCGTGTAGGTGATGGGCTTGAAGGCCGAGCCGATCTGCCGGCTCCTGCTGTATTCGGCGGCGACGTCGTACTGGCCCTGCACCCGCGGGTCGGTCCGGTTGTAGTAGTCGACGCTCCCCACGTAGGCCACGATCTCCCCAGTCTGCGAGTCGATCGCCACCAGCGCAGCGTTGTGGACGTTGTTTGCTCCGCATCTGCGCCCGGACAAGGAGGCGATCTTCCCGAGCAGACACTGCACCCAGTTCTTCACCACCGCCTTGGCCTGCTGCTGCAGCCCGTAGTCGAGGGTGGTGATGACCTTGAACCCGCCGGTCCGGAACTCCTGCGCGGGGTCCTTGTACCCGAGCCCGGCGAGGATCTGCTCCGCCTCGCTCGCCACGCGGTAGGCGAACAGGGGCTCCTTCAGCACGCTCGTCACGCGCGAGGGGTTCATCTCCTCCCACGTGGTCGCCACGGCCGTGTTGTACTGCGAGCGGGTGATATACCCCTCATCGAGCATCCGGGAGAGGACCTCGTCGCGGCGCGCGATCGCCGGGGCGGCCCCCGCGGGGTTCAGGTACGGGTCGTAGACGCTGGGCAGCTGCGGGATCCCGGCCAGGAAGGCGGCCTGCGCCAGCGTCAGCTGGGAGAGGTCGGTGATGCCGAAGTAGTTCGCCGCTGCCGCCTTGATCCCGTACGAGCCGTTCCCGTAGAAGATCAGGTTCAGGTACGTTTCGAGGATCTTCTCCTTGCCGGTGTGGCCGGGGTATGCGGCGGTCACCTGCAGGGCAAGGATGTTCTCCTTGATCTTGTCGACGTAGGTGCGTCCGTTGAGGAAGGTGAGTGCGGGCGGCTTGCAGACATCGGCCTCGGACTGCGCCGCGGCCTGCGCGGCCGCCTCCGCACTCGCGACGGGCGTGGCGGACGCGGCGGCCTGCTGCGCCTCCTTGATGGAGCCCGCGTACTTGATGACCTGCTGGGTGATGGTCGAAGCGCCCTGGACCACCTGGCCCGCGCGCAGGTTCGCCAGGAATGCCCGGATGGTGCTCGCGAAGTCCACGCCGGAGTTCGACCAGAAGGTTTTGTCCTCGATGGCGACCGTGGCGTCGACCACGGACTGGGGGACGTCCTTGTAGGTGACCGACTCCCGGTTCTGGCATTCGAAGCGGGCGAGCAGGGTCTTCCCGGTCCGGTCGTAGACCAGGGTCGACTGCGGCAGCTGGATGTCATCGAGGATGTTGGGGGCCGGCAGGCCTGCGGCGAAGTAGTTGTAGGCCGCCAGCGTCGCGCCGCCGGCGCTCAGCAACCCGCCGGCGACGAGTGCCACGAAGACGATGGCCGTGGCGGCCACGAGGGTCGCCAAGCCCTGCCGCCGACCGTGGCGGCCCGTGGAGCGGCGGACCATCAGCCGATGACGGCGCCGCTGCATCACCGGGTGCATCGCGCGCTACGGTAGCAGGGGGCGCGGGTTCGGTCGAATCGTGCTCAGTCCCTCCGGACCGGAGGGACCGGCACCCATTGGCTCAAGGGAGGTACTGGCGCGGATTCACCGGCTGGCCGTCGAACATGACCTGGAAGTGCAGGTGGCATCCGGTCGCCCAGCCGGTGGCGCCCTCGTAGCCGATGACCTGGCCGGCTCGGACGGTCTCCCCGACCGAGACGATCTCGCGCGACAGGTGCCAGTACCAGGTCTGGAGGCTCTGGCTGTGGCCGATGATCACCCCGATGGCGGTGTCGCCGTAGGCGAGGTTCGGTCGCCCGTCGGCGAGGACCACGCCATCGGCCGCTGCGTAGACCGGGCCGCCGCAGATGGGTGTCGTGTACGCGATGTCAATCCCGGTGTGGAAGGTCTCGAAGATGGTGTGCCCGAACTCCTGGGTCACCACGAAGTCACCGATGAGCGGCCACGCGAATCGCCCGTGGTAGGCGACGTCGAGCTTGTCCGCCTCGGACTTGAGGCTTGCGACCAGCTGTGCCTGCCCGATGAGGGCCGCCTCCTGCTCGGCGATCTTCTGCTGGTAGGCCGCCGCGTCTGCCTGCGCAGTGGTGAGCTGCGCCTGCTCGGCCGCCTGGAGCTTCACCAGCTCCGCCTTCTTGTCGGCGAGCGCCTGCTGGGCGGCGTCGAGCTCGCGCTGCTGGGCCGCCAGGGTGGCGGCGCGGACGGTCGCCTCCTGCTCGAGCCCGGACAGCGTCGTGCGTCCGTCGCGCAGGGTCGCCTGGCGGATCAGGAGCTGTGCCCGCGCATTTCGGATCTGGGCGGCCAGCTGCCGGTCGCCGTCCGAGAGGGTCAGCATGTCGCCCACCACGGCGGCGGTCTGTGAGAACGACTGCGACGAGAGGATGACCTCGAGGACGGAGACCTGGCTCTCGCGGTAGGCGGCACGCAGGTGATCCTGCAGCAGCGCCTCCCGGTCGTTGAGGTTGGCGGTGCTTGCGCCGATCTCGGCCTCGATCGTCCCGAGGTTCGTGGCCAGGTTGTTGATCTGCGATCGGTACACGCCGAGCTGCGCCCGCGCGTCCTGGAGCTCCAGTGAGAGCGCGCGGAGGCGGGTCTCGGCGTCGGCGATGGCGACCCCCACCGCAGCGAGGTCACCGGTGATCTGCTGCAGGTCGTTTCCCAGGGAGGTCTGGGTATCAACCAGCGAGGCGAGCGCGGCGCGCTGCTTCGCGAGCTGTTCCTGCATCTGCTGCTGCTGCGCCAGCGCGCCATTGACGTCCGGGTCCCCCGCCAGCACGGTGCTGCTGCCGCGCGGCAGCAGGGCCAGAGACAGGATCACCGCCGCAGTCAGGACGGCTGCGCGGCGGCGCCGGACGAACGACATGCGCCTCCTCTCGGATGCTGACCCGTGCTCGCATGGTCTATCCGTTTGCCGCCGGGCTGCGGGGTGCAGACGGATCCAGATCGGCGGCCAAGACCGCCGGGACACATGGGCGTTGACAGGATACACCGCCGGGGAAGCCCCCGCGGCGTCTTTCCGTCAGCGGGCGTGGATCAGGGGAGGACGAGGGTGGCGGTTGCGCCCAGGAGGGTGGGGTCCCAGACCAGGGCGAACACCAGCCCGGCCACCAGGAACGGCCCGAACGGGATGTAGGTCCGCAAACCGGCTCGGCGGGTGGCGAGGAGCGCCAGCCCCACCACGGCGGAGAGGAGCGCGCCCGCGAAGATCGCGGTGAAGATCGTCGGCCAGCCGGCCATCAGGCCAATGGGGACCACGAGATACAGGTCCCCGGTCGCGACGCCACCGGGGATGAGGAGCCCGGTGAGGCCCAGGAAGGCGACGGCGGCACCGGCGCCGACCAGGGCTCCCACCGGCGAGACCGCCGGGTTGAAGGGGACGAACGCGACCGAGGCGACGATCAGTGGGTCGAGGGCCAGGTGCGGCAGGCGTCGCTGCTCGAGATCGGTCGCCATCAGGATGACCATGGGCACCAGGAGCGCCAGGTAGGCGAGCGTCACCCACGCGGGAAGGCTCGAACGCCAGGCCACCAACGCTCCGGCGGCGCCGGCCAGCAGTGCCAGGCCGATCGTCCGGGCTCCGGGAGATCGCCGGCTCGCCCCGTCCTGCGGCCAGACACTGGCGAGCCGTTCGGCTCCTGCGCCAAGCATGGCGAAGCCCACCCCGATCCCAACGGCCCACCCGATCGCCATCGGCTTCTCCTCAAGTAGCACGGCGCGTGCGCGATGCCTCGGTGACGGCACGCACCGGCCATCCTAGCCGGGCCCGCGCGTCGGCTGGATGGCCCGATCGTCCTGCCCTGCCGGGCCGCAGGGGACGCAGCTCGCCGGGCGGCGACCTAGCCGGTGGTCCCTGCGAAGTCGAGAGCCAGCCGCACCAGGCTGGTGACGCCGGTGCCCACCGCGCCCTTCGGGTTCCAGGCCTTGTCCGACGTGAGGTAGGCGGTCCCCGCGATATCCATGTGGACCCACGGGACCGTGACGAAGTCGTGGAGGAAGACGGCGCTCTTGATCAGCGACCCGTCACGGCTGCCCGAGTTCATGATGTCGCCGTGCGGCGTGTCGAGCGAGGTGCGGTACTCCGTCGCCAGGGGCATCTCCCATAGCCATTCCCCGGTCGCGTCGCCGGCGGCCTGCACCGCCTGGCCCCACTCGCGCGGCTTCGCGAAGTACGCACTGATCAGGTTCCCGAACGCCATGGAGGCGGCGCCGGTGAGGGTCGCGATGTCGACGAGATGCGTCGCGCCCTGCGTCTCGGCCCAGTGCATCGCGTCGATCAGGATCAGGCGCCCCTCGGCATCGGTGTTCGTCACCTCGACCGTCTTGCCGTTCATGGCCCTCACAACATCGCCCGGGCGCTGCGCGTTGCCGTCGGGCATGTTCTCGACCATGGGCGCAACCGCCATGACCGGGACGTCCGGCGCCAGGCGGGCCAGGGTCCGCGCCGCAGCAACCACCGCGGCAGCCCCGGACTTGTCGTGTTTCATCTCCTCCATGGCGGCGGAGGGCTTGATGCTGATGCCCCCGGAGTCGAAGCAGACGCCCTTGCCCACGATCGCAAGCCGCCGTGACGGATCCGCCTTCTCCCAGCCGGGCAACCGGATGGCGATGAGCCGCGGCTCGTGCGCCGCGCCCTGGCCAACGCCCAGGAGCGCGTTCATGCCAAGGGCGCGCATCTGGTCGACCTCGAGGACCTCGACGCTGCACCCGTCTGCGGTCAGCTCGCGGGCCACCTCGGCCATGGTCTCGGGATACAGGTCGTTCGACGCGCGGTTGGCGAGCGTGCGCCCGAACTCGACACCCTCTGCCAGGATCATGGCGCGGTCGAGCGTCGCCTGGTCCGGCCCGCCGACGAGCACCAGCTCTTCCACGGAACGCTTCATCGCCTCCGTGTCCCGCACCCGGCCGTACGTGGCCCATGGGCGGTACGTGCCCTGCACCGCGCCGACCACCGCGGCGGTGAACGCGTCCTCGTCCTCGCCATCGCGAAGCCAGAGCGCCACCGATCCCGCCCCACGGCCCTGGAGGCGTCGCGTCGCCGTCGAGGCGATGCGACGTGCACGCCACGCTGCGCGGCCACGGCGCGCGCCGTTCACCAGCAGGATCCTGCCAGCTCCCAGGCCGGGGGAGTCGATGAGCGCGGTGTGGTTCTCGATGATGTTGAACTCGCCCCAGTCGATGGCACGCCGAATGACGCCACCCGCGGCCGTGTCAAGCTCCGTCAGGTCGGCGGGGAACTCGCGGTCCTCCTTGTAGATGGGGACGGCGAGGATGTCGGCCGAGATGCCCGCCGGGCTCCCGGATTCCGCGCGCACGCGCATGCGATCAACTTCTCCTCTTGCTTGCGTCTGGGTGAGCGCGCCCACGTGGCGCGCGGCAGCCGCCGGTCGAGTATAGCCGGGGCGCCGCCGCGACCGGCCGCGGGCCGGCCCGCCTCAGGTGGCTCCGGCGCCGAGGACGTCGAGCTCGTCCATGGTCCGCGCCACCGCGTCGCGCACGTCTGCGAGCGCCCCCAACGCCACGGCGCTGACCCCGGACCCACCCTCCGCCACCGCGATCGACAGGGCGAGATCCGCCTGGTGCGCGTCGCGGGCCGCGGCCGCGTAGTCCGCACCAGCGGCCTCGGCTGCGGCCGGATCACCGTCCCGGGTGGCCACCGCGATCCGGCGCGCCGCCGCCAGCAGCCTTCCGGTGGTGTCGATCCAGATGGGCAGGGTGCTGAGCTTGCCGGGCCAGGCCTGGACCGCGGCGAGCTGCTGGTCGGCGCGGCCCAGGGCGGCTATGGCGCCCGACGGATCGGAGCCGTCGAGCGCCGCGAGCGCGGCGCCCAGCTCCACGAGGCTCGCCTGCGAGGCACGGCGCATGTCCCGGAACGCGTTCGCTGCGTCGACGGCGTCCCGAAGCGCCGCCGCGGCCGAGCCCACCGCACCCGGGTCGATCTCGAGGGTGGGGCGCGTTGCCCGCGGCCGGAGGATGGCCAGCTGACCAGCGACGCGCGCCAGGGCTTCCTGCGCACGGACGACGACCTGATCATCCCCGGTGAGCGCGTCCGCGGCGGCGGCCAGGTGCGGTCCAGGCTCGGCATCGCCCGCGACGGTGAGCGCGGCGCCGGTCCGTGCCTGCGAGAGGGAACGGTCGAGCGAGCGAGCGAGGGCCGCGAGTGCCGAGCGGGCGTCCGACGCCGCCGTGGCCAGCATGGCGCGCGCCGCCGCTGCCGCCGCCGGGTTGGCAACGAACGGATCCGCCGATCTTCGGCTCAGGACGCCCGCGACCGCGACCACCGCGATGAGAGCAATGAGGATCGCACGGCGCGCGCGCAGGGCGGAAAGGACTCGGCGTGGGCCTATCATGCGGAGATGCCTGCCACGATCCCCCACCCAGCCGGCGGCACGAACGGCGACAGTGAGCCGCGGAGCGGGCGCGCGCTCGCCCGCGAGATTGCAGGGCTGCCCAAGGCGGAGCTCCACCTGCACCTGGACGGCGGCATGCGCCCGGGGACGGCCGTCGCGATGGCGCGCGAGGCGGGCGTGGCGCTCGACCCGGCCGAGGCGCAGCGCCGAATGGTCGCGCCGCCACGCTGCGCGAACCAGGCGGACCTGCTCACCTACTTCGACCTCCCCATACAGCTGCTCCAGACGCGGCCGGCACTGCAGCGCGCGGCGCGCGAGCTCGTGGAGGACCTTGCCGCCGATGGGGTCACATACGCCGAGATCCGGTGGGCGCCAAGGCTCCACCTCGAGCGGGACCTGGACCTTGGCGCCGTCATCGAGGCGGTCGTCGACGGGGTCGCCGAGGCTCGCGCGTCGCTCGGCGGTGGCGCGCCGGTCATCGGGCTCATCGTGACCGCCATGCGCTCGCACCCGCCGGGCGCGAACGTCCTGCTCGCCCGCGAGGCAGCCGCGTTCGGCGCGCCGGTTGTGGGGTTCGATCTCGCTGGCCCGGAGGCCGATTGGCCGGCACCACCGCATGCCGCGGCATTCGTGGCGGCGGCAGAGGGCGGGCTGGCGCTGACGGCACACGCGGGCGAGGTTCCCGGACCCGAGCGGATCCGTGAGGCGCTCGCCCTGGGCGCCAGCCGCATCGCCCACGGCGTGACCGCGGGGGAGGACCCGGACCTGCTGGCGTTGCTGCGCGACCGTGACGTCACCCTTGACCTGTGCCCGACCAGTGAGGTGCAGGCGGGCATCGTGCCGGACCTGGCATCCCACCCGCTGGGGAGGCTGCATCGGTCGGGCGTCAGCGTGACCTGCTCCACCGACGATCCTGTGGTCTCGGACACGACCCTCTCCGCCGAGCTGGCCCGGACGGCGGAGGCCCTTGGGCTCACCCGCGTTGAGCTGGCCGCGATCGCGGTCAACGCCTTCCGCCGCGGATTCATGCCCGAAGTCCAGCGCGCGGTCATGGCGGCGGCGGCCGGCGAGGCCTGGGCCGCCTGGGCGGCGGAATCGGCCCTCCTCAGCTGAGCCATTCGCCCAGGAGCACGCCAAGCTCCGGTGGCCCGTCGACGACGACATCGGGTCGGCGCTCGCCGCTCAGACCGGCCGCCACCTCCGCGGTGGCGACCCCGGTGAGGACCAGGACCGAGAAGAGGCCGGCGCGGGACGCTGCGACGATATCGGCGTCCGGATTGTCACCAATCACGATCGCATCCTGCGAGTCGACGCCGGCGTTCTCCAGGATCTCGGTGAACATGGCCGGTCCCGGCTTACCGATGACGATGGGCTCGATCTCCCCCGCCGCGGCGCGAATGGCGGCCACGATGGACCCGGCGCCCGGCAGAAAGCCGTGCGGCGTGGGATACCGCAGGTCGGCGTTGGTGGCCACGAAGACCGCGCCCTCCCGGATCGCCGTGGCGGCGGCGGCCACACGCCGGTAGTCGGACTGCTGATCGAGGCCGGCCACCACCGCGTCGTAGCGGGCGGACAGCGGACCACCGTCGTACTCGGCCGAAACCGCATCCGCCGCCGCGGTGACGGCGAACCCGACGCCTTCCAGCTCCGCGATCATCCCCGGCGACCCGGCAGCGAGGACGCGATGCACGGCAGGCAGATGCCGGTGCAGGTAGCCGATGGTGGCCGAGGTCGAGGTCACGATCTCGTCGGCGGTGGTGGTGATACCGAGATCGGCGAGCCGATGCACGTACGCCTCCCGGGACGCCATGGAGTTGTTCGTCGCGTACCGCACGGGAACCCCGATGGTGCGCAGCCAGCCGATCAGCTCGACGGCGCCGGGGACCGGCTGGCGCCCGCGGTACACGACACCGTCGAGGTCGAAGATGACGAGCCGTGGGGGTCCTGAGGGTCGAGGGGGCATCGGCGCGAATGATAGGCGGGCGGTGGCACCTGCCGAGCGCGGGTGCAGCCGGGCCGTTCAGCACCCCATGGAACGCCAAAGATCCCTTGAGAGGCTCTGTGCGCGGCAGTATGATGCCGCAGATTCGCGTCGGCCAGACCCTCGGCCGTCCGCGCGAGGTAACGCCGCGCCAGGCATGCGGCGCCCCGCGGCTCATTCACACGGAGGGTGAAGGAGAATTCATGCGGAAGCGACGGTATGCCTTCGGCGCCATGCTGGCGTCAGTGCTGCTTGTCATCCTGGCGGCCTGCCAGGGCGGTGGCAGCAGCGGGCTGAAGGTTGGGCTCGTGACGGACGTCGGGACGCTCGACGACCACAACTTCAACCAGTATTCGTGGGAGGGCGCCAAGGCGGGCGCGAGCGCCATCGGTGCTCCGGTGCCCAAGGCGGTGGTCACCACTCAGTCGGCTGATTACGCCAAGAACATCCAGTCCTTCGTCGACGAGAAGTACGACATCATCGTGACCGTCGGCTTCGCGCTGGGCAACGACACGGCCGCGGCGGCGAAGAAGAACACGAAGATCAAGTTCATCGGCGTCGACCAGAGCATCTGCGTCGACGAGAACGGTGACCCGGACCCGAACTTCGGGTGCAAGGGCGACGCCGCGAAGCTGCTTCCGAACTACCAGGGCCTGGTCTTCAAGGAGCAGCAGCCCGGATACCTGGCCGGCATCGTGGCCGCCAGCATCAGCCAGTCGGGGCACATCGCCGCGATCGGCGGCACCGCCGTGGTCCCGGCCGTTCCGAACTACATGATCGGCTACTACAACGGCGCCAAGAGCGTGAACCCGAACATCAAGGTCGACCTCAGCTACCTGAGCGGCGCCCCTGACGCGACTGCGTTCAACGATCCGACCGCCGGCAAGGCCGCGGCGGATCAGCTGCTCAGCCAGAACGCGGACATCGACGTCCTGTTCCAGGTCGCCGGCAAGTCCGGAAACGGCGTCCTGCAGTCTGCCTGTGACCACAACATCCACGCCATCGGCGTCGATGTGGACCAGTTCCTCTCGACCCCTGACACGGCCAAGTGCACGGTCACCAGCGCCGAGAAGAAGCTGACCAACGCGGTCAGTGACGCCATCCAGCGCGTCAAGGACGGCACTGACAAGGGCGGCACCATCAGCCTGGACATCACCAGCGACTCTGTCGGCCTGGCACCGTTCCACGATTCGGCAAGCATGATCACGTCCGACATCCAGAAGAAGATCGACGACGCGATCGCCGGGCTCAAGGACGGCAGCGTGAAGGCCTGCGTCGAGAACGACTTCGGCGCCTGCCAGACCACCGACGGCCAGCCTCCGCAGTAACGGCCCAGAGTCGGGGCGGCGCCGTCCCGACTCTGACACACGAAGCGAGCGGGTCGACCCAACCCGGGGCGGCCCGCTCCTCTTTTCCGATCGGTGGTGAGCATGGCACGCATCGCGGCGACCGAGGCTCCACTCGCGCTCGAGATGCGCGACGTGACGAAGCGCTTCCCCGGTGTCCTCGCCAACGACCATATCGACCTCGACCTCAGACGCGGTGAGATCCACGCCCTTCTCGGCGAGAACGGAGCCGGGAAGACGACGCTCATGAACATCCTCTACGGGCTCCTGACGCCCGACGAGGGCGAGATCCTCCTGGGCGGCAAGACGGTGACCATCGCCTCGCCGGCGGATGCCATCGCCCAGGGGATCAGCATGGTCCACCAGCACTTCATGCTCGTCCCGGTGCTGACGGTGGCCGAGAACATCCTCCTTGGCGAAGAGCCGATGGCCAACCCGGTCTTCCTTGACCGCAAGTCGGCGCACACCCGCATCCGCGAGCTGGGCCGCTTCTTCGGAACGGAGATCGATCCTGACGCGAAGGTCGGGACCCTGTCGGTGGGCTGGCAGCAGCGCGTGGAGATCCTCAAGGCCCTCTACCGCAGCGCCGACATCCTGGTCCTGGACGAGCCCACCGCGGTGCTTACCCCGCAGGAAACTCGCGAGATCTTCACGGTGCTGCGGCGCCTCACCGCGGAGGGAACCAGCATCATCTTCATCAGCCACAAGCTCTACGAGGTCCTCGAGATCGCCGACCGGATCACGGTCATCCGTCGTGGGAAGGTCGTCGGTCAGCGCAAGCCGGCGGAGACGAACGAGGACGACCTCGCCGAGCTCATGGTCGGCCGCGAGGTCCAGCTCACGGTGGATCGCGGCGAGAGCCATCCCGCGGGGCCCTCGCTCGTCGTCGAGGACCTGCATGCCAGGGACGATCGGGGCCACGAGGTCCTGCACGGCGTCAGCTTCGAGGTCCGCGCCGGGGAGATTCTCGGCATCGCCGGGGTCGCGGGAAACGGACAGGACGAGCTGGTGGGATCGCTCGCGGGCCTGCGTCACCCGACCTCGGGACGGGTGACGCTCAACGGACAGGACGTGACCGGGAAGAGCGCCCGGGCCCTGCACGACCTGGGCGTCGGGTTCGTGCCCGGGGACCGGCAGCGGTTCGGCCTGGTGCTCTCCTTCCCGCTCACCGACAACCTCGTCCTCACTGACTACTATCACGCCCCCTACGCCCGCGGGCTGGTCCGCAACGACGAGGCGATCGCCGAGCACGCCGCCGACGCAATCGGCGAGTTCGACATCCGCACGCACTCGCCGGGCGCAAAAGCCGGGACCCTTTCAGGCGGCAATCAGCAGAAGCTGATCGTCGCCCGCGAGTTCAGCGGCGGGCTGAACCTCCTGATCCTCGATCAACCGACGCGGGGCCTCGACGTCGGATCGATCGAGTTCATCCACCGGCGGACCATCGAGAAGCGCGATGCCGGCGCCGCCATCCTGCTCGTCTCCGCGGAGCTCGACGAGGTGCTCGAGCTTGCGGACCGCATCGGCGTCATGTACCGCGGCAAGCTCGTCGCGATCCTCGATGGCCGCACGGCGACACGCGAGGAGGTTGGCCTGCTGATGGCCACCGGCGGCCGAGAGGGAGCTGCCTGATGATGCAGCGGGTGGTGCGCGTGGCGGCCGTACCGGCGCTCGCCATCGTCCTGGCGCTGGTCCTGGGCGCGGTGATCATGATCGCGTCGTCCCCGCTCCTGGGCGGGTTCGACCCGCTCCTGCCCCTCACCGCATACTGGGCGCTCCTCCAGGGCGCCTTCAGCTCGTTCGATTCCATCATCAGCACCCTCGTGGACGCCTCCCCGCTGATCCTCGCCGGGCTGGCGGTGGGCATCGGCTTCAAGGCCGGGCTTTTCAACATCGGCGGCCAGGGCCAGTTCCTGATGGGCGGGTTGGCGGCGGCGGCGGTCGGGGCCGGACTGGCGCACGCCTCCCCGTTCATCGCGGCGCCCGCGGCGGTCGTCGCCGGGCTCGTGGCAGGCGGCCTCTATGGCGCCATCCCGGGCGTGCTCAAGGCCTACACCGGCGCGCACGAAGTGGTCACCACCATCATGCTCAACTACGTGGCGATCCAGACGGTCTCCTACGTGATCGTCGGACCGCTGCGCGCGGCGGGCGCCACCTTCGCCCGCTCGCCGGACGTGCAGAATGCCACCCTCCCGGTCGTGATCGGCAACAACGGGCACATCGGGGTCATCTTCGCCTTCATCGCGGTCCCGATCGCCTGGTGGCTGCTGTATCGGTCCACGATCGGCTTCGAAATCCGGACGGTGGGCGCCAGCCCTGACGCAGCCCGCTACGCGGGCATGCGGCCGCGACTGCTGATCGTCCTGACCATGTCGATCTGCGGTCTGCTGGCCGGGCTTGCAGGCTCTGGCGAGATCCTGGGGCTGACCCACTTCATGCCGGCCGGCTACTCGACGAACGTCGGTTTCGACGGCATCACCGTCGCGCTGCTCGGTCGCTCTCATCCGATCGGGATCCTTTTTGCCGGCCTGCTGCTGGGCGCCATGCGCGCCGGGGCCGGGCTGATGCAGATCCAGGCCGGGATCCCGGTGCAGATGGTCGACGTGCTGCAGGGCGCGATCCTTTTCTTCCTCACCGCCGAGCTCCTGGTTCGCTACATCTTCCGGATCCGTGCCGCTGAAGGCGTGGTCCCCGAGGAGCTCCAGACCGTGACCCGCTCCTACGGCGGGCACACGACGCCGTAAGGGACGATCAGCATGGACTTCATCCTCTCCATTCCCGTCCTTGGGCTCGTCATGGAGTTCATCGGCTACCTGGTGCAGGTGATGATCACGAACGGGCCGCTGATCATCACCCTCTCCACGCCCATCGCCCTGGGCGCGCTGTGCGGGTTCATGAACGAGCGGTCGGGCGTCGTGAACATCGGCATCGAGGGGATGATGCTGTTCGCCGCCTTCGTGGGCTGGTACGTGGCCGCCATCGTGAGTGGAGGCGCGGGGAGCACGCCCGGGCCGCTCGGAATCACGTTCCCCCTCCTGGCCGGCCTCCTTGCCGCCATGGCAGCGGGGGTCCTCGTCTCGGCGCTGCACGCCTGGCTCTCGATCACCGTTCGGGCGGACCAGATCATCTCCGGGACCATCATCAACATCGTGGCGCTGGGCGTCACCGGCTACCTGAACCTGCTCATCAGCCAGAACCCGCCGCTGAGCGCCGGCAGCTTCAGCGAGATCGCCGTGCCGTCGGGGATCGCCGGCATCCCGGTCCTGGGCTGGATCCTGACCGTGCTCCTCGATCACGGACCGATGACGCTCACCATGCTGGTCCTGGTTGTGGTCCTCCAGGTGCTCCTCTACCGCTCGCGCTGGGGGCTCCGCACGCGTGCCGTGGGCGAGCATCCGCGAGCCGCGGAGACGCTGGGGGTCGATGTCATCCGCCTGCGCTACCGCAACGTCCTGCTGGGTGGCCTCCTGGCCGGTCTGGCCGGCGCGTGGTTCACCCTCGACTACGGCAGCTCGTTCCAGGGCGGGATGACCAACGGGCGCGGGTTCATCGCCCTCGCCGCACTCATCTTCGGTCGCTGGACCCCGGTCGGCGCCTTCGGCGCCGCGCTCGTCTTCGGCGTCGCCAGCACCCTGGGCGTCGCGATTCGCCTGAACCCGCCGACCGGCGATCTGGGCAGCTTCCTGGGAGCCGTGCCCGAGCAGGTCTTCAGTGCGCTGCCCTACATCGTGACGATCATCGTCCTCGCCGGGGTGGTGGGCCGCAGCATTCCGCCCGCCGCAGACGGCCAGCCATACGAGCGCGAGGCGCAGGGCGGCTGACGGCGCTTGCGCTGTCTGTCGCCGATACGACGCCGGTTCAGGACTCGGGCGGCGGGGGCGCCGGCTCGAGGGAGTGCGGCACCGGGGACATCCTGAGCAGATCGATGGAAAGCCCCGCGGCAGCGAGATCTGCCGCCACGCTGGTCGGGTCGTAGTCCACGGAACGGAAGCCCACCGCCAGGTCCGGATGGCCCAGGTAGATCACTGCGTAGCGGGCGCGCGCGTGGGCCCCGCCGCCCACCGAGCCGCAGGCGACGAAGTGCGCCTGGCCCACGAGCTTGTGCACCGTCTCGTGGGTGTGGCCGAAGCAGAACAGGTCGTCGCCCTCGTCGGAGCCGATCCGCGCGTAGGTGCGCGACGGACGGTCGGCCCACAGGTACTCGTTCTGCTTCAGCGGCGTGCCATGGAAGAGCAGGGCGCTGCGACCGTCGACGTCCAGGCGCAGCGTGACCGGCAGCTGCCGCAGCCAGGCGCGATGCTCCTCGTGCATGGCCGCCACCGACCACTCGAGGGATGCCCGGCCGGCAGCCTCCGCGTCCGGCGTGGCCCAGATGCTGCCGGCGTGCTCGCGTCCCATGCCGATCGCCTCGTCCCAGTTGCCCTGGACGGTGGGAAGCTCCAGCCGGCGCACGAGGTCCACCACCTCGTTGGGATGGGGTCCGCGTCCGACGAGGTCACCCACGCACCAGACGGCATCGCACCCGATGCCGGCCACGTCGTCGAGGACAGCCTGCAGCGCGGGCAGGTTGGCGTGGATATCGGCGATCACCGCAACGCGCATGAGCCAATTCTAGAGCGACCCTGCCGTCGCGGCCATGGCCCGTGCCTGGCCCTTTCGGACCCCAGGCAGGTCAGTCGGCGGCGGCCATCGCAAAGGGCGCGGCCAGGACGCTCACCCGCCCGGCGACGGTCCGCGCCAGCTCCCGCATCGCGATGCCGGCACGCGATCCATCCGTGTCGGGGTGCTGAGCGGAGGTGATGGGCACTCCGGCATCTCCCCCGGTCCGGACCGCAGGCTCCAGCGGAATCCGACCCAGGACGTCGAGCTCCAGCTCGCGCGCCATCTTCTCGCCCCCACCGGAGCCGAAGATGTCGTGCTCGCTCCCGCAGTCGGGGCAGATGTAGCCACTCATGTTCTCGACCACGCCGAGCGTCCGGACGTTCACCTTGTCGAACATGGCGATCGCCTTGCGCGCATCCGTCAGGGAGACCTCCTGCGGGGTGGTGACCACCACCGCGCCGCTGAGCGGGATGAGCTGGCTGATCGAGAGTGCGGCGTCCCCGGTCCCCGGCGGCAGGTCCACGATGAGGTAGTCGAGCTCGCCCCACTCCACGTCACGCAGGAACTGCTGGATTGCGGAATGAATCAGCGGACCGCGCCAGATGACCGGGGCGTCGCCGGTGAGGAAGTACTGGATGCTCATCATCTGCACACCGTGGCTGGTCACCGGGTTCACGCGGCCGCCGGTCCCCGTCACGTGGGCGCCGGAGGTTCCCATCATCAGGGGAACGTTGGGCCCGGTGATGTCCGCGTCCAGGAGGCCCACCCGCGCGCCGTCGCGGGCGAGCGCCACCGCGAGGTTGACGGCGACGGTGGTCTTCCCCACGCCGCCCTTGCCGGAGGCCACCGCGATCGTGTTCTTCACACCCGGGATCAGGTCCGCGGAGGGGCCGCCGAAGGAGCGCTTCACGTTGCTGGCCCACTCGACGGTGACCTGCTCCGCGCCCAGGGTCTGCAGGCCGGTGACGATCTCGTCCTCGATGGTGGCCTTCAGGGGGCAGGCCGGTGTGGTGAGCTCAACGGTGAGCGCCACGTTGGGCCCGTTGATCTCAACGTTCTTCACCATCCCCAGGGAGACCAGGTCCCGGCCGATCTCCGGGTCCTTCACCCTTCCGAGGGCAGTCATGATGTTCTCGTTCGTCAGCTGATCAGGCATCGGGTGGCTCTCGGGGTCCTTTCCGGTCAACGCTCAGGCTCAGGTGGGCAACCCGAGCGTAACAGAGGCCGGGCGACCCGTGATGCGACCGATGTTGAGGTGTGGCTCAGGGGAGGCCGTCGAACAGGTCCGTCTCCGTCACCGGCGGACCCCCCGCCGGAACGGGCAGGTTGCTCTTCGCCAGCCGATACGACTCGCGTGCCAGGAAGGCATCCCGCTCCGGCGCGGACCAGTCGTGGAACGGTCCGCCCGATCCGGTCTGCGAGACGTGCCGGCCGATGGCGGCCAGCTTCAGCTGCGCCAGCTCGCCCAGCTCCAGGGTGACCGTCTCGCGACCGTCCGGCGAGCCGTAGCCGCTGGGCGGGGCCACCGGGCTTGCGGCGACGCGGCTGGCCGGAACCACCAGCTCGTAGAGCTTTGCCGCACGCCAGGCGACCTGGTCCTCCTCGAGGTCGTCCTCGTAGATGAGCGTCTGACCCGCGGCATCGAACGCGGCCGAGACCGCGCGCGAGACGACGACGTGGTCGGGGTCGCCGGTCACCCCATCGGGCCCGAAGCTGAGGATCACCTCCGGTCGATGCATGCGGATGGGCTCGACGATGCGGCTCACGAGATCGTCGAAGCTCACCGTGGCGAGGTGGCCCTCGGCATAGTCGAGACACCGAACCACGCGCACGCCCAGGAGGGACACGGAGCGCCGCAGCTCGTCCTCGCGAACGGTGTCGACGTTGCGCCAGACGACGGCGCTGGTCTTCGGATCGCGGTTCTTGCCGCCAGGCGCCGGCGACTTGCGGGCCAGGCGCGGATCGAAGTATCCACGCGTCGCACACACCACCACGACGTACGCGCCCTCGCTGGCAGCGCGCGCGATGGCTCCCCCGAACCCGAAGGCTTCGTCGCCCGGATGGGCGACCACAACCATCAGGCTGCGGGCTGGATTGCGCTCGCGGACCGGCCGCCAGATGGATGACACGGCCGGGAGTCTAGCAGGCTAGACCTCGATTTCGAGGGGCATCGCGGCATGGCCGTCCGCGGCGGACGCGCGGCGGCCGCGACCCTCCACCGGGGGCGGCGGATCGAGGAAGGTGGCGCGGTCCGCCGTCGCGAGCGCCACCTGGACCTCCTCGAGGGAAAGGATCTCGTTGCGGAGCAGCATGGCGATCTCGTCGCGCAGGTACGACTGCAGCATCTCCGGCCCATCGGTCGAGAGCGCGAACTGGACGCGGTGTTCCTCCAGGCGGCGGAGGATGTGACGCATCTCCGCCAGGTCGCGCACGACGCGGGTGTTGAGGTTCGACGAGGGGCACACCTCCAGCACGACGCCACGCTCCCGGAGCAGAGCCATGACCTTGGGGTCGTCGGCGCTGCGAACGCCATGCCCGATCCGCTCGGGATTCAGCGCCTCGACCGCCTCGCGGACCTCGTCGGCTCCGCCGGTCTCACCGGCGTGGACGGTCACGCCCAGGCCCACCCGCCGGCACTCGTCGAAGATCTCTCGGTAGTCGTCGAACCGGAAGCCCGCGACGACCGGCCCGGCGATGTCCACCGCGACCACCCCCCGGTCGCGCCAGGCGATGGCCTTCGAGGCGATGATCTCGTTCAGCTCCCGGGTGAAGCCCCGATCCAGGCAGAAGATGAGCCCCGCACGCACCTGCGGGTACTCGAGCACGGCGCGGTCCATGCCCCGTACCGCGGCGGCGATGATGTGGTCCAGGTCCTGCTCGCCGTTGCGATTGCGCTTCATCGGGTTGAAGCGCAGCTCCAGGCGGGTGACGTTGTTCTTGCGGTACGCGCCGCCGATCACCTCGTACACGCTGCGCTCGACGGCGGTGGGACTGGATTGGATCAGCTCCGTCCAGTGGAACAGGTCCAGGTACGCCTGGAACGACCTGCGGCGGCGCGCCGTGATCAGGTCGCGGAAGGCCCAGTAGTCCTTCGTGGGCAGGCGGATCCCCTGCGCGTGGGCGATGCCCCACATGATGGCCGGTGTGACCGCGGCGCCCAGGTGGACGTGAAGCTCGGTCAGCGGCTGGCGACGGTCAAGCCTGGGTCGGGGCATGCTCCTCGGAGATCGTACGATTTCGGCGAGTGTAGCGCGCCGGCTGGATGGGCGCCTGACCGTCCGGCGGTCGCGCCTCGTACGGTAGAATCGCCGGCGGCATGGATATCAAGGGCTGGCTCGATTGGATCGCAAAGGACTCCGGTTCAGCGGTCGCGAACATCTTCCCGTACCTGCTGGTCGGGCTCGTGGGCCTGTACCTGCTGTGGCTGGTGGTGGGGTACCTGCGCGTCTCGCAGGTCGGGATGGCCACCGAGGGCCACGCATCCCCGTCCGCGCTGCCGCTTCCCGCCGCCGCGGACGGCGCCATGTCGCGACCGCGCGGCGTCCCCTACTGCCCGGTCGATCACCTGCAGTTCCCCGCGGAGGCACGCTACTGCCCGCGCTGCGAGGGAGACCTCTCGATCGACTGCGCGAACTGCGGGACCACGGTCCAGGCGGCGGACGAAAGCTGCTTCCACTGCGGCACGCACCGGACGCGCGCGAGCGCCTGACCTCCGCTCAGCTCCCCATCACCGAGGCGGCGTAGGCGCGGATGGCCGCGATGTTCGGCTCCTCGATGTAGCCGCGCCCGGTACCTGCCTCGATCCCGGCGAAGAGCGAGAACTGGGGCGGCGCCAGCACCTTCATGCTCAGCTGCGCATCGGCCGCCTCGCGGGCTATCTCGAAGAGTGCGCCGAAACGGTCCAGGGGCAGATCGGTCTGGAGCGACTTGAGCGACACGAGCAGCGCGAGGAAGTTGATCCTGGTGTCGGGATTGACCACCTTCTGGATGATGGCCGACACCAGGAGCTGCTGGCGGGCGGCGCGGTCCCAGTCGCTGGTCGTGTGACGGCTGCGCGCGAAGCCGAGCGCGAGGGCGCCGTCGAGGTGGCGCTCGCCGGCGATGATGGAGAAGTGGATCGATGGATCCACGATCGTCTTGGGGACGTTCACGTCCACCCCGCCGATGGCATCCACCAGGGCGGAGAAGTCACCCATGTTCACCTCGACGTAGTAGTCGATCGGCTGCCGCAGCGTGGCCGACAGCGCGGCCTTCATGGTCGCCTCCCCCTTGTAGTAGGGGATCCCGTTGATCTTGGAACGCCAGGTCTGGCCGTTGCCCAGCGGGATGTCCACGATGTCGCGCGGGAAGGAGATCATCGAGACCTTCGTACGGTCCGGCGAGACGCTCAGCACGATGATCGAGTCCGTCAGCTTGCCCAGGCCAAGCGCAAGGCGCGCGGGCGTGGAATCGTTTCCCAGGATGAGCAGCGTGACGCGCTTGCCGGTGAATGGGTTCGGGGTGGGAACCGGGGTGGGCGTGGGGATCGGCGTCGGGCTCGGAGTGGGTGATAGCGTGGGGGTCGGGGTGGGCGTGGGGATCGGCGTCGGGCTCGGCGCCTGCGCGCAGGCGGCCAGGAGCAGGACCAGGGTTGCCATGAGCGAAAGGGTGCGACGGGGGGTCCGCTGTCGCCATCGGGAAGGCATCGGCGCGCATGATAGCGGTGCTACGCTCGCCGGGTGCAGAGTCGGCAGATCACCCTGGAGACCGGCGACCGTCCCGCGGTCGTGGACCTGACCGATGCCTGCGTCGCGTTCCTGCGTGATGTCGCACCCGGGGCCGATGGTCTGCTCAACGTCCACGTGCCGCACGCCACGGCCGGCGTGGTGGTGATGGAACTGGGTGCCGGCAGCGATGATGACCTGCTCGAGGCGCTGGGTACGCTCCTGCCGCGCGACGACCGGTGGCGGCACCGGCATGGGCATCGCGGCCACGGAGCGGACCACGTCCTGCCCCTGCTGACCGCCCCGTCGGTCACCCTGCCGGTGCTCGGTGGACGGCTGGCGCTCGGGACCTGGCAGTCCATCGCCCTGGTCGACCCCAACGTCGACAACACGTCGCGACAGGTCCGCCTCACGTTCATGGCCGGCTGATGCCACAGCGCATATGGACGCCGATGACGAGAGACTGCGGGACAGCGGTCACATCAACCCGTCCTGACCGCGGCCAGCCGGATCAGCGGGAGGCCAGCGCCATGACCTGGGCCTCGACGGTGGCCGCATCGGACGTGGGTGCTTCGCAGGCATAGGCACGGCAGACGTAGGCCGTGGCACGGCCGTCGCGCGGCACCTTGTCCGCGAACAGCGGCCACTCCCCCATCGCGTCCTCATCCGGGCCGGTGGCGGCCACCAGCAGGTCGGGGGCATACGGACGAAGCGCGGCCGAGCGGAGCAAGGCCGCGTCGGGATCTTCGGGACCGGGAGCGGCGACCACCACGTCCACCTGCGCCCCCAGGCTGCGGTCGGCGGCGCACAGCATTCTCCCGAAGAGTGAGGGCTGCCGATCCAGCCCTCCGGCCACGGTGCGCAAGATGGCCCGTGCCCGACGGTCGAGTTCCGGGTCGCCGGTGACCAGGGCGAGCCGCAGCAGCACGTCGGCGGCAACCGCGTTCCCTGACGGGGTGGCCGCGTCCACCACCGAGCGGGGGCGGGCCACGAGGCGATCGTGCTCGTCGGACGTGTCCCAGAAGGCGCCCGCCTCGTCATCCCAGAATTCGCGCAGTGCGCGGTCCATGAGCGAGCGGGCAAGCAGCAGGTCGTCGGCGCGACCCAGGGCCGCGTGCGCCGCGAGGAGGCCGTCGGCGACGCAGGCATAGTCCTCCAGGAAGCCTGGGGTGTGGCCGCGGCCGTCGCGTGCCGTGCGCCAGATCCCGCCGTCGGGTCGCAGCAGGACGCGGCGGATGAACGCGACGAGCCGCTGCGTGGCGTCCAGCAGCTCCGGTCGCCCCAGCGCAGCGCCGGCCTCCGCGAGAGAGCGCAGGAGGATCCCGTTCCACGCCGCGAGCTGCTTGTCGTCCCGGGCCGGGCGCACCCGTCGCTCACGAGCGGCGAGGAGCGCCGATCGCCCGCGCTCCAGCAGATCGGACGGCGGCGGGTCTCCGAGGGCGGTGAGGATCGTGCGGCCTTCCCAATTGCCGTCCGGCGTCACCCCCCAGTACCGGACCAGCGCCTCGATCGCCGCCCCCTCGAGCCCGGCATCGCCGAGCACGCCGCCCAGCGCCGCGTGGGTCCAGACGTAGAAGCGACCCTCCTCGCCCTCCGAGTCCGCGTCGAGCGCGGACGCAAAGCCGCCGTCCTGCGTCTCGAGCTCCCGGATGACGAAGCCCAGGGTCGAGACGACCACCTCGCGGTAGCGATCCTCGCCGGTCGCCCGCCACGCCTCCAGGTAGGCGTGCGCCAGGAGCGCGTTGTCGTACAGCATCTTCTCGAAGTGGGGAACCAACCACGTCGCATCGGTGCTGTAGCGGGCGAAGCCGCCCCCGACCTGGTCGTGAATCCCGCCACGGGCCATGGCGTCCAGCGTGGTGGTGACCATCCCCAGGGTCGCGGCATCACGGCTTCGCCGCCAGGTACGCAGCAGGAACTCGAGCACCATGGGCGCCGGGAACTTGGGCGCACCGCCGAACCCGCCGTGCCTCGCGTCGAACGTTGACGCGAGCCGATGCACGGCGCCCTCCAGCTGCAGCCGCTGCGGGTCCCGGTCGCCGGACGGGACCTCGAGCTGCTCCCGGAGATGGGCGGAGAGCCGACGTCCCTGGACGGCGATCTCGTCGCGACGGGATCGGTAGGCATCCGCGACCGCCTCGAGGACCCGCCGGAACCCGGGCAGGCCGCTGCGGTCCTCCGGCGGGAAGTAGGTGCCGCCGAAGAACGGCTCGAGGTCCGGCGTGAGGAAGACCGACATCGGCCAGCCGCCCGAGCCGGTCATGGTCTGGACCGCGGCCATGTAGATCTCATCGAGGTCCGGGCGCTCCTCCCGATCGACCTTGATCGACACGAAGTGCTCGTTCATCAGCGCCGCCGATCGCCGCGTCCTCGAAGGACTCGCGCTCCATCACGTGGCACCAGTGGCAGGCCGAGTAGCCGATCGACAGGAAGATCGGCCGGTCCTCGGACCGTGCTCGCTCCAGGGCCTCGGGGCCCCACGGATACCAGTCGACCGGGTTGTGGGCATGCTGGAGCAGGTAGGGACTCGTCTCCCCCGCGAGCCTGTTCGTGGGCCGATGGCGGCCGGCGACCTCGTCTGACATGGCGCCAGTGTCGCAAACCCGCGCGCATCGGTCGATTGGCGGTGGTGCTCAGCCTCCCGGCGAGCCCTCAGAGGCCGATGCCCGCCTCGATCTCGGCACTCGCGGCCTCCGCGACGAGGAACTGCTGCTGGTAGAGGCGGGCGTAGAGGCCCTCGTGGCGCAGCAGCTCGCCGTGCGTCCCACGCTCGACGATGCGCCCCCGGTCGTAGACCAGGATCAGGTCCGCGCGCAGGATGGTCGACAGCCGGTGGGCGATGGCGATGGTGGTCCGGCCCTCCATCAGCCGGCCCAGCGCCACCTGGATCAGCCGTTCGCTGACCGTGTCCAGCGCCGAGGTCGCCTCGTCGAGGATCAGGATCCGTGGATCCTTGAGCAGCACCCGCGCGATCGCGACTCGCTGCTTCTCGCCCCCGGAGAGCTTGTAGCCGCGCTCGCCCACGACGGTGTCGTAGCCGTCGGGCAGCTCCATGATCCGGTCGTGGATTGCTGCCGCCTGGGCAGCGTTCTCGACCTCCTCCATCGTGGCGTCCGGTTTGGCGTAGCGCAGGTTCTCGATCACCGTGTTGTGGAACAGGTACGTCTCCTGAGTGACCACGCCGATGTTCAGCCCCAGCGACTCGAGGGCGATCTGCCGCACGTCGACGCCGTCGATGCGGACGGCGCCGCGTTCGACGTCGTACAGGCGTGGGATCAGGTAGGTGGTCGTGGTCTTCCCGGCACCGGAGGGTCCGACCAGCGCAACGAGCGTGCCGGGCTCGGCGGTGAAATCGACGTCGGCCAGGTCGAACGGCTTGACCGGAATCGGCTCGGCACGCCCGTCCGCCTCCGCCTCGGCGGCCTCGGCGCGGACGGCCTGCTGGGCCCCGCTCACCGGGTAGTGGAACCCGACGTGCTCGAAACGGAGCTCGCCACGCATCGTCTGCGGCCGCAGGGCGACCGCGTCGGGCGCGTCGCTGATCTCGTGCGGCATCTCCAGGTACTCGAAGATGCGGTCGAACAGCGCCAGCGCTCCCTGGATCTCGATCTGGACGCTCAGCATCTGCCCCAGCGGGAAGAAGATCCGGCTCTGGAGCGTCGTGAAGGCCACGATGGTGCCTATGCTCACGTGCGTGTCACCGCCGATGATCAGCGAGCCGGCGAGCAGGTAGACGAGCGCGGGCATGATCGAGAAGAAGGTGCCGATCAGCGCGAAGAACCAACGGCCCAGCATCTGCTGGCGGATCTGCAGCCCGGAGAGGCGCGCCGACTCGGCGCTGAAGCGGTCGATGGAGGTCTGCTGCTGGCCGAACGTCTTCGACAGCAGGATGCCCGAGACCGAGAGCGACTCCTCCGTGATGGCGCTCACCTCGGCCAGCGACTCCTGGGTGAGCGTGGAGAGGCGGCGGCGCACCTTCCCGACCCGGTAGGTGATGAAGGCGAAGATAGGGAGCATTCCCATCGACAGGATGGTCAGCCGCCAGTCCAGCACGATCATGGCCACCACGGTGCTGGTCACGGTCGCGACGTTGGAGAGGAGCCCGCTGGCCGTGTCGGTGAGGACGGACTGCACCCCGTTCACGTCGTTGCCGATCCGGCTCTGGATCTCGCCGGTGCGCGTCTCGGTGAAGAATCGCAGCGGCATCCATTGCAGGTGGCTGTAGAGCGCCACGCGCAGGTCGTTCATCACGCTCTGGCCGACGAAGTTGGACAGGTACGACTGCCCGACGCCGATCAGGCTCGAGATGATGGGCAGGACGATCATCAGCCCCGTCTGCAGGTACAGCAGCCCCAGGTCCTGCGGACCGGTCAGGTTGTCGATGATCAGCTTGAGGAGGATGGGGTTGACGACGCCGATGCCGGCCGTGAGCAGGATCGCGAAGGCGATGACCACCAGCCGGCCACGATAGGGCGCGAAGAAGCGGACGATGCGGCGCAGCGTCTCGCGGCCCCGACCCGGCCGTCGCTGGAGATTGGGCTCCTCACCACCCCAATGGCCCCGTCCGCGTGTCATCGGCTCGGTCCGGGGCTCAGGTCAGCAGGATGGAGAGAAACGCCTGCGCGGCCCCGAGACCTGCAACCGCCCCCGCCTCGTGCGCGCGCTCGCGGACGCGCCGCTCGGTGGCTTCCCAATCCGGGATCTGGCTGACGTGCCGACGTAGCGCCGCGAGCGCCACGTCCAGGCGATCGGCAACGTCGATCCACAGGTTCGGGTGGTCCACGCCGGTGACGAGCACCTGGCGCACCTTCCACGGCTCGAGACCTTCGGCCAGGAGCTCCGGGAAGTTCAGCCTGTCGCGAGCGGCGGGATAGACCGCGGCCAGGGTGGCCTCGCCGGTGGCGAGGTGGTCCGGATGGGCCATGAAGGGATTGCCATCGGTGCGGCGCTGCCAGTTCTGGGCGATCACCAGGTCCGGGCGGAAGCGCCGGATCTGGCGGGAGATGTCACGCCGCAGGTCGAGCGTCGGCTCCAGGTAGCCGTCGGGGTAGCCGAGGTGCACGATCTCGCCCACGCCCAGGACATCCGCCGCGGCGCGCTGCTCGGCGATCCGGGTGGCCGCCAGCGACTCCGGCGTCACGGCGGGGTCTTCGGTCCCCTTGCTGCCGTCGGTGGTCACAACGTAGTCGACGCGGGCGCCCTGGCCAACCAGGTGCGCGATGGTCGCCGCGGCACCGAACTCCGCGTCGTCGGGGTGGCTGAAGATCACGAGGACGCGTTCCAGCGGCTCGATCAGGGAATGGTGTTCCGGCTCGGTCATATGGTTGCGCATGGTACCGCTCATCCTCGCCACGGGCTGGCAGGATGCCTGCTCGCCGCATCCACGTTGACCCCCGGTGCCGCGGCACCGCATACTACCCCCCGGTATGCAGACGCACGACGAGCGGAGCACACACTTCCGCCACAGCTACACCAAGGACCGGCGAGACCTTCTGAACCGCCTCAACCGGATCGAGGGTCAGGTCCGGGGCATCCGGCGCCTCGTCGAGGAGGAAGCCTACTGCCTCGACGTGCTGCAGCAGGTGGAGGCGATGACCGCGGCCGCGGACCAGGTGGGGCTCCTGCTGCTAGAGGACCACATCGACGGCTGCCTGGCGCATGCCGTGCAGACGGGCGAGGGAGAGACCTACGTCGCGGAGGTGATGACCGTCGTCCGGCGTGCAATGGGACGCCGCGCGGCACGGCGACCGAAGGGGCAGCAGAAGGCCTGACCGGCACCCGCGGCCCTGCGCGTTGGGAGTGCCGCAGGGGGGAACCGCGGCACTCCCAAGGACAGTGTATGCCGCCCGGGATTGGCTGGCTACTCCCCGAACATGGTCAGCTGTTCGCCGCCTCGCTCGATGAGCGGATCGAGCCCCAGGACGGGTTCCAGCCAGTCGAGATTGGCACCGTCGCGGGCGACCAGCGTGGCGAGGTGCTCCCACTTGAGGAAGTGCCAGTTCTGGCGCTCCACCTCGTTTCGGAGCCACGGGGAGCGGTCCAGCTTGAGCCGCACCAGCTCGGCGCGCTCGGCAGGAAAGACCACGATCCGCGCCTGGCGATCCGTCACCGGGATGGCCCGTCCACGACGGAGGATCGCCTCCCCGAGCATCGCCGTCCACTCCACCTCGAGCAGGAACGCGAACTTCCCGCGCACGTACCAGATCGCGTCCACGGCCGCGAGGGCGTCCGCAGGGCCGCGCACGACGAGCGGGAGGTAGGCGCGTCGCTCATCGTCGGCGAGCAGATCCGCGAGCCGGCGCCCGCCGTGCACCTTGTCGTGCTCGCGACGGCTGATCCAGACCCGCATGCCGAGCCGATGCCCGTACTCCGCGAGTGCGCCCAGGACGCGGGTGTGGTCGCCGAATCGCGCGCCCAGCTCGTCCTCCGTCCGCAGCAAGCCGCGCTCCCCCACCCGGGCGTAGCCTGCCAGGCAGGCGCGCACCAGCTCCTCGTCCGGCGCCGCGAGACCGGGGAAGAGCCGGTAGATGCGGTCGAGGAAGCCGGCCTCGTCCAGCCTGCCGGCCGTCGAGAGGATCGAGAAGGTCGCCCACTCGACCCTGTCGGCGAGCGGCTGCTCGGCGAGCTCCGGGTCCCTGAGCCACCAGGAGGGCTGCTCTGGATCTCCCAGGCGCACGAGATCGGGGTGGTCGTCGCGCCAGAGCTCCTCGCGCAGCAGGCTCGCCAGCAGCGTGGATCCCCGACTGAGCTGCGCGACCCGCCGGTCCGGCGCTCCGTGCGCCCCGGCCCCGACGGACGGCGTCGACCCGGGCGCGCCCTCCTCGTCACCGGACTCGGCGGCGTCCGCCGGATCTTCGTCCGGCTCGGATCCAGCACGGGTCTGCCCCACGCGGCGCAGGAGACCGGTCGACTGGAGCTCCTCGAGCACCGCGGCGGCGACGCGCGTCAGGCCCGCCGGCTCGCCACGGTCGCGCAGCAGGGCGACGCTGGCGCGTGCCACGGCGCCGGCCAGCTCCGGATAGGTGAGATGCCCGGACTGCGCGCCAAGCTGCAGCGGCCGAGCGCCCATGGCTGAGCGCAATCGATCCTCCCCCGACGGCTTGCGGAAATGCAGCGCAACGCCGTTCCCGGACCGGGTGGATTCGCGGTGGATCACCCGGACGAGGTCCAGGCCGGCAGCTGCGCCGGCCACGGCGATCGCCAGCATCCGGTCAGGGTCGTCGCCCTCGACCAGGACGTTGAACCAGCCGCCGGGTCGCAGCGCCGTGGTTGCGGAGGCCATCGCGTGGCGAAGTGCGGTCGCCTCCGCGCCGTCGGAGGCAGCTGCGGTGGGTCCGAAGAGCGGCTCCAGCCGGAGCGTCTCGGCGGCCTCGCGACCCAGAAGCCAGGCGGTCGCCAGGTATTCGAAGCTGAGCTCATCGACCGAGGCCGGCGGCGGCGGCGTCCCCAGGACCAGGTCGATGCCGTCGGCCGGCAGGTACTGCCCAGCCACCGCGGGCCGGCTGCGCACCCACAGGACATTTGCGGCGCTGATGCCTCCCAGGTCGTCGAAATCGGTGGCGAAGCGAGCTCCACGCCGCTCCCGCCCGAGCGCGATGATCGCGGTGCGCACGTCACGGAAGGCGGACTCGAAGAGGCGCCAGACGTTCACCTCGCGCTGATGACGCGAGGCTGGCTGGCGGACGTGACCCGCAGAGATGCGCAGGGAGGCGACGCGACCGGGGTAGCCATTGAGGCGGCTCGCCGGGAGGAGGCAGGCCGCGAGGGCGAGCCGGAAGACAGCGAGGAGCGCCGGATCGCGCATCTCCGTCTCGATCTTGCTCGCGATGGTCTCGAGCGCGTACAGGTTGCGTGGCGTGTAGAGGGCGATGATCTCGTCGACGAGGTCCCGGCGGCCGTCGAGCACCGGGAACCGCTCGCGCAGCTGTGCAACGTGGGGACCCTGCCGGACGTCGGTCGGTTCCCCCGAGGCAGGTGGCTCGGGATGCACGGTGGAGCGGTAGCGTCGTTCCAACGCTCCCGACCGGGAGGGCGGATCGGGCTCCGCCGGCGGTGGCGCCGGGGGACCCCCCGCTTCGCCCAGCGAGGGCAGCTCGTACTCGGGTGCCGACCCGGTGAGCCCCACCGGGGCGGGGGGAAGGTCGTCCTCGACATCGGCCGGATCACCGGCCCGGGGACGGGACCCGGTGCCGCGCGGCTCGATGCCGAGCTTCGCGAAGTCTGCCTCCTCGATGGGCGCCACCCGCTCGGCGGGTCCGCCCACGCTGATATCGCAGCTCGGACATCGGTACACCTTCCGCCCGGGGAGGTCGTCGTCCCGCGGCCAGATGAACTGCTCGCCCATCACGGGACGGTGACAGGCCGCGCAGTGCGTCGCGTAGAGCTCCTCGATGTGCTGATGCAGCGGGACGTCCACGCGGCGGGAGCTCGCCAGCTGGCGGTAGGCGGCATCCAACGAGCCGATCTCGGGCGCCAGCAGCAGCGCCTGGGCCGCAAGCTGGGCGAAGGGGCTCGGATCCGCGGCGACGGCGCGCATGCCGTTCGCGACGGCACGGCGGGCCGTCCATCCGGTGCCGGCCCAGGGGTCAAGGACGGTGTCGCCTGGCGCTGCGAACGCGGTCAGCTCCGCGTCAAGGATGTTGTCGGCCGGCGACGGGAAATAGCGCTCGAGGAGCGCAAGGCCGGGGAGGCGGCGAGGAAGGACGACGTGGTCCAGGCTCCTCCGATCGGCGGCCTCGCTCATCGGCTCCTACGGTTCTTCGAGCAGCTCTTCCTCGAGCTCGGGCTCGGCTGAGTACTCCGGCAGGCTGGTGTCGAGCTCTTCGACCTCCTCCTGCTCCTCGTCGGGCTCCTCGCTCTCCTCATCGTCATCGTAGCGGAGCGCAGACCCCTTGAGATACGGTCTGACGTCACTCCCGCGGGTGCTGCTGCCCGGGAACGAGACCTTTCCGAAGTTCGCACCGTGCGCGAAGGTCTCGCGGATGATGACCCGGACATCATCCCGTGACAGGATGGTGATCGCGGCGTCGTAGCGGTTGCCGCCCGCCATGAGCTTCACCAGGCGCGATCCGACCCGGGGCTCGACCTGGCCGATCTCCACCTCGCCTGCGAAGGCCAGCAGGTGATCGCCGTCCGGACGCAGGACGATCTGGTCGCCCGGCGAGAGGGGCGCCAGCTCGTCGCGACCGGCAATGTTGAACAGCCGGGCGTGACCGGTCTTGCCCATCTCCTCGATGAAGACCGCCGCCTTGGCCTTCTCCGCCTTGCCGTCAGTCGCCGCGGCCGCGCGGGCCGCCGCCTGGGTGCCGGCCAGCAACCGGAGGCGCTCCACGTTCCGCTCGGCGATGCGGTTGGTCGCGTCGCGCGCGAGCGCCTGCTGATAGGCCTCCAGCGCCTCCGCGTGGCGTCCCAGCTCCGCCAGGGCCTTCCCGAGCCGGTTGTAGGCATCCGTGTCGGGGCCCAGCTCGAGCAGGTCGCGGTTGGCCCGCACGGCCCCCTCCCAATCGCCGTGCGTGGCGAAGCCGATTGCCTGCTCCGCCAGCTGACGCCGCTGTCGATTGGCGGCGTCCGTCTCCCCTACTGTCATGCGCTGCTCCCGTCTCCGGGGTGTATCTGTCGGGTAACGGAAATGCCCTCGGCGCGGTGGTCCCGGCCAAAGGCGCCTTGTTTTAGCACCGCCCCCCAAGGCTGTCAACGCGACGTCCGTCTGCTGGTTCGCCGCGGTTTCCTTCCGGCCTACGGCCGGTGCATCAGGAGCGCGACGAGCAGTCCCAGCAGGGCGAGGCTGCCGAACTCGATGACCACGGAGCGTCCGCTGGCTCCGCCGCCGAGCGCCTCCGCCGCACCCCCCCAGACGTAGAACGCGAGCGCCACGATGGCCGGGCCCACGAGGCCAGGCAGCACCAGCAGCGCCACGGCGAGCGCCACCTGGCCGACCGCGAGGCTGTGCAACAGCGCCTGGCCGACGGCCTCGACGCCGCCACGTCCGCGGGCCTCCGCCGAGCGCAGCCCCAGGACGAAGGCGAGCAGGGCGATGAGGGCCACCGGCGGCGGCCAGGCGGCCGCCCCGAAAAGCGCGTGGATCCCCGCAGCTGCGGCGAACACCGTTGCGGTCAGGGCCAGGTCGAGGGCGGTGCGTTCGATGGCGATCTGCTCCTCGCGCGTCTCGAGCCAGAGGACCGCCCAGAGCGCGATGGCGAGCACGGGAACGAAGAGCAGGCTGATGCCGCCGGGGATCATCCGACCGGCGAGGGTCGCGGCCACGCCCGCCAGGGCCAGGGTCGTGTAGCGGGCCAATCCGAGTCCCATCTGCCAGGGGCCCATGAGCGCCACCGCGCCAAGCCCGCCCACCGCGAGCTGCAGCCCCACCGCGACGGCCAGGCCGAATGGGCTGGAGAGCCAGCCGGCCGCGGCCACGGCCGCCAGCACCAGCGCAAGCACGACCGCCCAGGGCCGATCGATCGAGCCCAGCGGCGTGGCGTAGCGTCGTCGCGACCGGATCCTGGCGATCATCGGAGCGACCGCAGCCCCGCTGCGTCGCGGGTGTTCGCGACCTGGTCCGCCGTCAGCCACGCCCGGCGGGCCATGGAGACGGCGTGGTCGAGCTGATCGAGCTCCTCGACCCGGTGCGCATCGCTGGCGACAACCAGCCGGGCACCGGCCCGGGCGGCTGCGCGCCCCAGGTGCTCGTCCAGGTCGAGGCGTGGGCTTCCGTTCATCTCGAGCAGGGTACCCGTTCTGGCGGCCGCCTCGAAGACCGTTGGCCAATCCAGGGGCAGCGGATCGCGGCGGTTGACGATCCGGCCGGTGGGGTGAGCGAGCACGTCGACGTGCGGATTCTCGATGGCCGCCAGGGCTCGCCGCGTCAGCTGCTCGGCGGGCTGGCCGCGACCGGTGTGCACGCTGGCCACGACGAGGTCATAGCGAGCCAGCAGCTGGTCCGGATAGTCGAGCGACCCGTCGGCGCGAATCTCCATCTCCGTCCCGTGCAGGATCTGGAACGGGGCGAGCTCCGCGTTCAGCCGATCGATTTCCGCTCGCTGCGCCTCCACCCGCGCTGGCGAGAGCCCGCGCGTGATGCCCAGCGACGGCGAGTGATCGGTGAGGACCATGTACTCGAGTCCCCGGCCGCGAGCGGCACGCGCCATGGCCTCGATGCTGTCCACGCCATCGGTCCAGTCGGAGTGGAGGTGGGTGTCCCCGCGGATCTGCTCCAGGCGCACCAGCTCCGGGAGCGTGCCTGCCTCCCCGGCGGCGATCTCGGAGCCGTCCTCGCGCAGCTCGGGAGGAATCCAGGGCAGTCCCAGGCGCGCGTAGACGGCCGCTTCGTCGGCCTCCAGCAGGAGCTCGCCGGTCTCCACGACCTTGAACCCCTTCTCGCTAAGCGACCATCCCCGATCCAGCGCACGTCCCCGCAGGGCGACGTTGTGCGCGGCGCTCCCGGTGAAATGCACGAGGTGGGTCCCCCACGCTGCCGGCGTGCAGACCATGAGATCCACCTGCGGCCCCTCCCGGAGGAGGATGCTCGACTTGTCCGTTCCGGCGCTCAGGACCCGGTCGACCGCGGGGAGGCCATCCAGGGTCCGGATCAGCGCGGCGGGATCGCGCACCGCGGCGAGCAGGTCGAGATCGCCGATCGTGGCGCGGCGCCTTCGCAGCGATCCGGCCACCTCGAGGCGCTCGACGCCTCGCACCGCACGAAGCTCGCGCAGCAGCTCGCCCACGAGGGCGTCCGCGTCGTGCACGAGCAGCCGCGTTCCCCGCTCCGCGATGCGCGCGATGCCGGCCAGGATGTTCTCTTCTGTGCGCGCCGAGAGCCCCTTGAGGCCACGCAGCCGACCCTCTTCCGCGGCGGCGCGAAGCTCGTCGACCGCGCTGATCCCCAGCTCGTCGTGCAGGAGCCGGACGGTCCGCGGTCCCACGCCCTGGATACGCAGCATGTCCAGCAGGCCTGCCGGCACCTGCGTCCGAAGCCGCTGGTGATACTCGAGCCGGCCGGTCTCGGCAAGCTCGGCGAGCTTGGCCGACAGCGCGGCACCGGCGCCCGGGATCTTCGGCGGGTCTCCGGCCCGGTAGCGGGCTGCAACGTCCTCCGGCCAGCGCTCCAGGGCATCGGCGACACGACGGTAGGCGACGGCCTTGTACACCACCTCGCCCAGGATCTCGAGCATGTCCGCGATCTCGTTGAAGATCCGGGCCAGCTCGGTATTGGTGATGGCGGCATTGGTGATGGCGGCACCGTCGAAGCGCGGCGCGCTGCGCGGTCGGGGCATGCAGGGCCATTCTAGGTCGGACAGCGCCAGGCCCGTCCACGGTGGCTCGGGACGGGTCTCGCATGGGACGGCCTGCCGCGCGCGGCGAGGGTCAGCGCGCGAGGCGAGGATCAGCGCGCGCGGCGAGGGTCAGCGCGCGAGGCGAGGATCAGCGCGGGCGGCGCCTGCGCAGCGAAGTGAGGCTGAACGTGCGGCCGCGCCGGCGGGCCTGGTGGTCGCGAATACGGCGCGCCTGAGCCGCCTCGTCGAGCAGCTCGTTCTGCCGCAGCGTGGCGAGCAGGCCGAAGTAGGTCGCTGCTCCCTTGGACATGGAGCCTCCTGGGTGGGTCGCCGGCTCAGCGCCGGGCAGTACCGGTCAGATCGACCGGTTCGGGGATTCGAGAATGGTCGGGCGGGTGTCGACACCCGAGCGCAACGCCGCGAGATCGAGCACCACGAGCAGCAGCAGGATCACGAGCAGGAACATCGAGAACGTAGCCTCCACGGCAGCAAAGTAACTTGTGTTCAGGGATCAAGCGGTTACAGGTCCGAGTCTAGCCGCGGACCTGTAACTTGTCAATAGCCGTATACTGGTTACAGCCATGCCGACGAGCAGCGACACCATCATCGAACCCCAGGACCCCGGCGACCTGTTCGTCGCGCTTGCGAACACGCTCACCTACGAGCGAGGCAGCCCCGTGGAGCACCTCGCCGACGCCGACGGGCTGCTCGCCTGGCTTCGCGAGCAGGGGCTCATCAGCGATCGCGCCCGGGCAGCGGAGAGCCAGCGCCTCGGGCTGGACGAGAAGGCCGCTGCGCGACGCCTCGAGCGCTTCCGGTTCCTGCGCGGGCTCCTGCGCGGCATGGCCGAGCGACTGAGCGGCGGCGTCCGGCCGACGCGCGTCCAGATCCGGCAGCTGAACCACGTCCTGCGTCATGGGCTGCACTTCCACCAGCTGCAGCTCGACGCGGAAGAGGCCCGCTACTCCGTCGCCCAGGTCGGCGATCGCCTCGACCAGGCGCGGGCCACGATCGCCGGCTCCTTCGCATCCTTCCTGGCCGATGACGATCCGTCGCGGCTGCGCGTCTGCGCCAACGAGGGCTGTCGCGAGGTCTTCATCGACCGCTCCCCCACCGGACGCCGCCGATGGTGCGACATGCGGACCTGCGGCAACCAGGCCAAGGTCGCGCGTCACCGCGCACGCGCGCGTGCCGAATCCCTCGCCGACGCCGAGCACTGAGCCGATTCGAGGGTTCCGATCGGGCGCACATCCGACTAGAATGTGCGCGGCCCGATGGCGTCTGCCGTCGGCTGCCATGCCAAGTACGCATACGAGGCACACGCAAAGCACCCGTGGACGCCGGTTCCTGTAGACCCGAACCACGCGCGCGCTCCGGACGCCGGTCCCGGAGGACGACCGCCTAGCGTCAAGTCGACGCGACCGTCCTGCGCGACCCACGACCACCCGCGCGCGCCACCGCCTGAGACGCGACAGCGAGGTGGTCTCTCCATGCTCTTCCTGAGCCAGCTCATCGGCCAACCGGTCCTGGACCGGGTCGGCGAGCCCTTCGGCAAGGTCCGCGATCTGATCGTGGCCCTGGGCGAGCGCTACCCGCCGGTCACCGGGCTGGTCGTGCGCGTGACCGGTGGACGCGAGATCTTCCTGCCGTGGAGCGACGTTGACGAGATCGACGCCAGCGGCGCGCGCCTGCACACCTCCAGCATCGACATCACCACCTTCCGGCAGCGACCCAATGAGATCCGGCTCTGGCTCGACCTGCAGGACAAGCAGATCGTCGACGTCGAGGGGCGCAAGATCGTGCGGGTCAACGACATCCAGCTGGCGCCGGTGCGCGGCCGCCTGCGACTCATGGCGGTCGACGTGGGGCTCGCAGGGATCCTGCGCCGGCTCAACCTGTCGGGTCCGGGCGAGCGCCTCGCGCGCGCCCTGCATCTGCCCATCGAGAACTACATCGAGTGGGAGGACGTGGACCCGGTCGAGTCGAGCGTCAGCTCCCTGAAGCTGCGCGTCCCCCACCAGGCGCTCTCCACGCTGCACCCTGCGGACGTGGCGCACATCGTCGAGCAGCTGGCGCCGCGCGACCGGGCCGGCATCCTGGCCTCGCTGGACGACGAGCGCGCCGCGGACGTCATCGAGGAGCTCTCGGCCGAGGACCAGGTCGACGTGCTCGAGGCGCTGCCGCTCGAGACCGCGGCGGACATCCTGGAGGAGATGGGACCGGACGACGCGGCCGACCTCCTCGCCGACCTCTCCGAGGATCGGCAGCGCGAGCTGCTCAGCCTCATGGAGCCGGATGAGGCGGAGGACGTCCGGGAGCTGCTCGCCTACGGCGAAGAGACGGCCGGGGGCCTGATGACCACGGACTTCATCACCGTCTTGCCGGAGGAAACGGCTCAGCAGGTCATCGATCGGCTCCGCGAGCTCCGCCCTGACGCGGACCACGTCTACTACCTGTACGTGATCAACCCCGACGGGGTCCTGGTCGGGACGGTGACCCTGCGCGGACTCGTCATCGCAACCCCGGAGACGACCATCTCCGAGATCACCCGCCCCGAGCCCATCTCCGTCTCCCTCGACACCGATGCCGACGAGGCAGCACGGGCCATCGCTCGGTACAACCTCCTTGCGCTCCCGGTCGTGGACGAGGGAGGGCGGATGCAGGGAGTCGTCACCGTCGACGACGCCATGGAGCGCGCCCTCGGCGAGGCCTGGCGGAAGCGCCTTCCCGAGGTCTTCGAGCCGGTCGAGGAGAAATGACCCGGATCGCCGTCCCCCGCCCCATCCGCCGCGCCCAGCGGTCGCTTCGCGACCGGCTGCCGAACTTCCGCACCCACCGGACCGGGATCTTCGCCTTCCTGGGAGTGATGGGGCCGGGGCTGATCGCCGGCCTGGCCGGAAACGACGCCGGCGGGATCTTCACCTACTCCGTGCTGGGCGCCCAGACGGGGCTCCAGTTCCTCTGGATCCTGCCCATCACCACCGTGATGCTCGTCGTGGTCCTCGAGATGGCCGCACGCATGGGCGCCGTGTCGGGCCAGGGGCTGGGCGACCTCATCCGCGACGACTTCGGGATCCGCTGGACGCTCTTCGCCATGGTGGTGCTGCTCATCGCCAACGGGTCGAACATCGCCGCGGAGTTCGCCGGCGCGGCAGCGGCGCTCGAGATCTTCGGGGTCCCGCGCTGGATCGTGGTGCCCGTGGTGGCCGCCGGGATCTGGGCCCTCGTCGTCTTCGCCAGCTATCGGGTCGTGGAACGTGTCTTCCTCTCCGTGGCGGTCGTCTTCGTGGCGTACGTCGTCAGCGCCTTCGTCGCCGGGCCCGACTGGGGGCAGGTGGGACGCTCGCTCGTCACGCCCACGATCGACTGGGCACCGAACAGCCTGCTGCTGATGGTCGCCACGGTCGGCACCACGGTCACCCCGTACATGTTCTTCTACCTGCAGTCATCGGTGGCGGACAAGGGCCTGGGCCCCGAGGAGCTCCGCATGGAGCGCGCCGACGCGATCCTGGGCGGCGTGTGGACGAACGCGATCGCGCTCTTCATCGTGGTCGTCACCGCCGTGACCCTGTTCGGGCATGGCACGGAGCTGACGAACGCGGCCGATGCGGCCCAGGCGCTCGCCCCGGTCGCCGGGCACTTCGCGGAGGCCCTCTTCGCATTCGGCCTCTTCGGCGCCTCGGTCCTGGCGGCCACCGTCATGCCGCTCACCACCAGCTACACAGTCTGCGAGTCGTTCGGCTGGGAGTCCGGCGTGTCGCGCAAGTTCGCGGAGGCGCCGGTCTTCATGGGCCTCTACACGGCCCTGATCGTCATCGGGGCGCTCGTGGTGCTCATTCCGGGCATGCCGCTCACCGGGCTCATCATCCTGAGCCAGAACCTGAACGGCATCCTGCTGCCCATCATCCTGGTCTTCATGCTCCGGCTCGCGAACAACCCGCGGATCATGGGCGAGTACACCAACGCGCGGTGGCTCAACGTCCTCGGCTGGGGTCTCACCGGGCTGGTGACCCTGCTGACGCTGGTCCTCTTCGCAAGCGCCATCGCGGGCGCGCTGGGCATCTGATGAAGCCGCGAACCCCGCTCGCGGCTACCCTTGGGAGCATGAGGGCGCTCCCGCTCCGCCTCCGGCGCCGGCCACGCCGCGGACTGCCCGGGACGGAGGACGAACCCGTGCTCGAGCCGCGGCCGGAGATCATGGAGGCGCCCGGCCTGCGCTGGGTCAACATCGAGACGCCACGCCTCGCGGACCACCTCTGGCTCGCGGAGAACTTCGGGTTCCACGAGCTGGACCTGGAAGACGTGGCCAGCCACAACCAGCGTCCCAAGCTCGACGCCTACAGCGAGTACATCTTCCTCGTCATCCAGTTCCCGTCGTACGACGCGGGCACGGGTCGCCTGAACGCTGCCGAGCTCGACGTCTTCATGGGCCCCGACTACGTCATCACCCTGCCGAACCAGCAGATCCCGCCGCTTCGCGCCGTTTTCGAGCGGGCCCAGGCGCACGACGATTTCCGCGCGGAGATCATGAGCCACGGCTCCGGCCGTCTGCTGTACGAGATCCTGGACCGCTGCGTCGACGCCGGGTTCCCCATGCTGGAGCAGATGGGCCGCAAGCTGCGCCGCATCGAGGACGACATCTTCGAGGGGCGCAGCCGGGAGATCGTGCGAGACATCAGCAACGCCAAGCAGGAGATCATCAACTTCCGCGCCGTGATCCGGCCCCAGCGGCTCGTCTTCCGGGACCTCGAGCGCGCGAAGCAGCGGTACCTGCCCGAGGAGCTGGAGTTCTACTTCGACGACCTGACCGACGCGTCGGAGCGCATCTGGGATGTCCTCGAGAACTTCATGGAGTCCGTGGAGGGGCTGGAGAGCACGAACGAGTCGGTCCTGTCGCACCGCCTCAACGACGTCCTTCGCATCCTCACCGCGGTGACCGTCATTCTCCTGCCGCTGAACCTGGTGACCGGGTTCTTCGGCATGAACCTGGGGTTCCCGGGGGATCCGCGCGCGCCCGCCTATTTCTGGGGCGTGGTCATCACCATGGCGCTCATGCTCGTGGCCCTGGTCCTCTTCTTCCGGCGGCGCGGCTGGCTCTAGGGCAGGTCCGATCAGGCGCCGATGGGATGCCAGACCGTCTTGATCTCGACGAAGAGCCCAACCAGGTACGGTGACTGCGCCGTCTCGGCCAGCCAGTCGTAGCGGTCGAGCCCTTCCGCCGGCGGGCGGGCGATGCGCTTGACGTTCTCCGTCCCGAGCTCCTCGACGGCCGCGGACTCGGCAGGCGCCAGGCCGAAGGCGTCGAGGGCGTTGACGTCCATGTGCCCTGCGAGGTGCGAAACGAGCTCGCGGCGGAACCCGGTGATGAGGTTCACGACACCGCCCGGCACGTCCGACGTGGCGAGCACCTCCGTGAGGGTCACCGAGGGGAGCGGCCGCGACTCGCTGGCGATGACGACCGCCGCGTTCCCCGACACGATCACCGGGGCCAGGCGCGAGACGAGCCCCAGCAGGCTCGACCCCTCCGGGGCGATGACCCCCACCACTCCGGTGGGCTCCGGGACGCTGAAGTTGAAGTAGCTTCCGTTGACCGGGTTCACCGAGCCGATCACCTGGCTGTACTTGTCGGCCCAGCCGGCATACCAGACCCAGCGATCGATGGCCGCGTCCACCAGGCGGGCGGCGCGGCGGCGCCCGACCCCCTCGGCGGCGACCACCTCGTCGATGAACTGCTCGCGGCGCCCCTCCATCAGCTCGGCGATGCGGTAGAGGATCTGGCTGCGGTTGAACGCGGTCCTCGCCGCCCAGCCGGACTGGGCCTTGCGCGCCGCACGCACCGCCTCGCGGATGTCCTTGCGCGTGCCGCGACAGGCGTTGGCCAGCAGCCGGCCGCGCGCATCGAAGACCTCGTAGGCGCGGCCGGACTCCGTCCGCGGGAACTGCCCGCCGATGTACAGCTTGTAGGTCTTGCGCACCCCGATCCGGTCCGCGGGCCGCGAGCTGCTGGTCCTTGCCAGCGGCGCCGCCGTGCGAGCCTGCGTGACAGAGGCGCTCCGGGTGCGCTGCGCGGTGGCCGTGCGACGAGGCGGCATGGGTCTAGTGCTCCCCGTCCAGCCGCAGGTAGGCGGCGAGGCCGTGCAGCCCACCCTCGCGCCCGTAGCCGGACTCCTTGTAGCCACCGAACGGCGAAGTGGGATCGAAGCGATTGAAGGAGTTGGCCCAGACGACACCGGCCCGCATGGCGGCGACCATCTTGAAGATCCGGCTGCCCTTCTCGGTCCAGACCCCGGCCGAGAGACCGTAGGGCGTGTTGTTCGCCTTCTCGATGGCCTCCTCGGGCGTGCGGAAGGTGAGCACCGAGAGCACCGGGCCGAAGATCTCCTCCTGCGCGATGCGGTGGCTCTGGCTCACGCCGGTGAAGAGCGTCGGCCGGAAGAACCACCCGCGCTCGGGGAGCTGGCACTCGGGCTGGAAGATCTCCGCGCCCTGGGCCGTCCCGGACTCGACGAGCTCGGTGATCTTGGCGAGCTGGGCGGCGGAGTTGATCGCCCCGACATCGGTGTTCTTGTCCATGGGGTCGCCGACACGCAGCGTGGAGAGCCGAGCCTTGAGCTTCGCGATCAGCGGCTCGTAGACGCTCTCCTGCACGAAGAGCCGCGAACCGGCGCAGCAAACCTCGCCCTGGTTGAAGTAGATCCCGTTGATGATGCCCTCGATGGCCTGGTCCAGCGGGGCGTCGTCGAAGACGATGTTCGCCGCCTTGCCGCCCAGCTCGAGCGTCGCCTTCTTGCGGGTGCCGGCGACGGCACGCGCGATCAGCTTGCCGACGGCCGTCGAGCCGGTGAAGGCGACCTTGTTGACGTCGGGGTGGCGAACCAGCTCCATGCCGATCGCGCCCGGCCCGGTGATGATGTTCACCACGCCGGGCGGCAGCTCCGCCTGGCGCACGACATCGGCGAAGAGGTAGGCGGTGAGCGGGGTCGTCGAGGCGGGCTTGAGGACGACGGTGTTGCCGCAGGCCAGCGCCGGAGCGATCTTCCAGGCCAGCATCAGCAGCGGGAAGTTCCAGGGAATGATCTGCGCGGCCACCCCGAGGGGTCGTGGAGCGCGACCTGCGAACGCGTACTCGAGCTTGTCCGCCCAGCCGGCGTAGTAGAAGAAGTGGGCGGCGGCGAGCGGCACGTCGACGTCGCGCGACTCCTTGATCGGCTTGCCGTGAGTTGAGGGTCTCGACCACGGCGAACTCGCGCGAGCGCTCCTGCATGATGCGGGCGATGCGGTACAGGTACTTCGCACGCTCCGCACCGGAGAGCCGCGACCAGACCGAGTCATGGGCGCGACGGGCGGCCTGCACGGCGTGGTCGACGTCCCGCTTCGAGGCCAGCGCGACCTTCGCCAGCGGCTCCTCCGTTGCGGGGTTCACCACGCCGAACGTCTTGCGCGGCCGTGCCCGCCGGAACTCGTTGTCGATGAAGAGCCCGTACTCCGGCCGGATGGTGACGTGGTCCGCCGACTCGGGAGCGGGTGCGTACTCCCACGGGATCCTGCCGCGCGCGGCGAGCCCCCAGGATGCCGGGGCGGGGCGGCTCTCCCCCTTCTTGGTGAGCGTCATGTCGCCGCCGATTATCGCACCCTCACGCGGGATGGATGCCCTCGAGGTCGAGGAGGTAGCGCTTGCGCTCCTGGCCGCCACCGTATCCGCCCAGCCCGCCGGACGCGGGCACGATCCGGTGGCAGGGCACCACGATGGGGATCGGGTTGCCGTGGAGCGCATTGCCGGCAGCCCGGGCGGCCCGCGGGGAGCCCGCCTCCGCGGCGACCCGGCCGTAGGTCACCACGGACCCGAACGGCACACGGGCGGTGGCACGCAGGATCTTCACGGCGAAGCCGTGGACCAGCGACCAGTCGAGCGGGACGTCGAACGCGCGCCGGCGGCCGGTGAAATAGTCGTCCAGCTCGCGGCGCACCGCGTCGGTGCGTTCCGGCGCGCGAAGCACCCGCGGCGAGACGCCCGCAGCCAGCTCCTCCAGCACGCGCTCCTCCTCTTCGCCCGGGTAGGCGATCCGCACCAGTCCGCGCGGCGTCACGGCCACGAGGAGCGCTCCCAGCGGCGAGTCGAGCGACGCATAGGCGACGTCGAGGAGCCCGGACTCCGCCGCGTGGCGCTGGAATCCCGCGATGAGGCGGTCCGCATCCAGCGGCGGCGTACGGGTGCCGGCAGCCGCCAGCCGCTTCTCGAGCTCGCTCATCGGTTCACCTCCTGGCGCAGTCGTTTCAGTCCCGCGGCCACGTTCTGGCGTGCCGCCTCCTCCGTGCACCCGATGCGCTCGCCAATCTCCCGGTACGCCAGGTCGAAGACGAACCGGTGCACCACCGCTGCCCGCTGCTTCGCGGGGAGCGCGCGCACCGCCTCCCAGAGCGCGTCGTCGGCCGACTGGTGCGGTGTCTCCGACGGCTCCAGCCGCCCCATGCCGTCCAGGCGCTCGGTCCGGCGGCGGGATCTGCGGCGCAGCGCATCCGTCGCCTTGTTCTGGGCGATGGTGTAGAGCCAGGCCCGCAGGTTCGCTCCGTCCCGCAGTCGCGGGTAAGCGCGCAGCGCCGAGAGCAGCGTCTCCTGCAGGCAGTCCTCCGCGTCGCCGACACCGATGGAGGCGACCAGGAACCGATGGAGCTCTCCCGCATGCGCGTCGACCAGGATCTGGAAGGGCGGTAGCTGCACGTCAGATGAAACGCGGCGGACGCGCCATGCGTGAGATCCGGCGCCGATCAGCCGGCGGCGCGACGCATGATCTGCTCGTAGATCGCCGTCTCGTCCCGCACGATGGTCGGCACCCATTCGCCGTCCTCCTCGCGCCAGTCGAGCTCCAGCCCGGGGTTCTCCGCATCGAAGCCGGCGGCGAAGAGATGCGGGGAGCCACGCACCGCGTCCGTCTTGGCGACCTCCCATTGTTCGAAGATCCGGCGTCGCGCCCGACCCGAGTCGATCGCATCCGCGAGGGTCGCGAGGTCCACGCTCTCGCACTGCGAGGCGACTTCGAGGATCACGTGCCGCAGGCTGATGCAGCGGCTCTCACCCCAGAATGCGCGGCGGAGGCCGATGTCCAGCTCCTCCGATGCCGCGAACGACTGCTCCTTGGCGGCCTGCACCGCCTCCATCGGCGGCAGCATGGTCACCGGCCAGGCCCCATCGGGTGCGGACCATGGCTGCCAGCCAGCGCCAGGGGCGAGCTCCATGCAGGTTGCGAGCTGCCCGCTGCCCGGACGCGAGGTCGGCTGCGAGTTGAACAGCTCCAGCGGGAAGGCGCGATGGTCGAAGCGGACGGCTTCCGCCAGGCGCAGACGGCGCCGGGCCCGGTGCAGCCGCCAGACTGCGGCGTGCGCCCACGGACAGCCGAGGTCCGAGAAGACGACGACCGTCCCGGGTTCGACCTCGACCCCCGGCACCGACGGGGAAGCGCTCACCATCCGCTCAGTCGATGGTGAAGTAGTCGCGGCCCGAGTACCGGCCCGTTCGCTCCTTGCGGATCTGCATCAGCACGTCGTTCAGGAGGGAGGATGACGCCGAAGCGGAAGCGGTCTGGGGTCATCCAGTCGCGGCCCCAGGGTCTCGTACAGGACGGTGAGGTAGGCAATGGCCTGCTTGGCGGTGCGGATCCCGCCCGCCGGCTTCATGCCCACCGCCCGGCCGGTCTGCGCGTGGAAGTCGCGGATCGCCTCGAGCATCACCAGGGTGACCGGCAGCGTGGCCGCGGGCTGGACCTTGCCGGTGGAGGTCTTGATGAAGTCCGCGCCGGCGGCCATGGCCAGGACCGACGCACGCCGCACGTTGTCGTACGTCTCCAGCTCCCCGGTCTCGAGGATCACCTTGAGGTGCGTCTCGCCGCAGGCTTCGCGGACCGCCACGATCTCGTCGTAGACCCGGCCGTACTCGCCGGCCAGGAAGGCGCCGCGGTCGATGACCATGTCGATCTCATCGGCGCCCAGGGCCAACGCGTCGCGCACGTCGGCGAGCTTCACATCGAGCGGTGCAGCGCCGGACGGGAAGTAGGTCGCCACGGAGGCGACCTTCACCCCGCTCCCCTGCAGCGCGGCCACCGCGGTCGAGATCATGTTGGGGTAGACGCAGAGCGCAGCGACGCTCGGGATGCTCGGATCGGTGGGGTCGGGGCGAATGGCCTTTCCGGCGAGCGCCCGGATCTTGCCCGGGGTGTCCTTCCCCTCGAGGGTGGTCAGGTCCATCATCCGGATCACGAGGTCAAGCGCCCAGAGCTTCGCCTCACCCTTGATGCTGCGCTTGGCGAGGCTGGCGGCTCGCTCCTCCACTCCCACCTGGTCGACCGCCCAGACGCGACCCAGCAGCGACCCGAGCGCCTGGTGGCGCCCGGTCGTCAGATCCCGGGTGGCGTCGTGAACGACGGGTGCGCTGCTCATGGGCGCTTCATTGTACGTGCGGTCGTCGCGAGCAGGGCCAGGGCGACCAGCCAGACCAGGCCGATGGGAACCACGCTTCCGTACAGGGTGTCCGACGCCGAATGCGAGCCGGCGTCCACCGAGAGGAAGATCCAGGCCGATGCCAGTGCCGCAGCGGCAACCACCATGGCAACGATCGTTCGCTTCATGCTGTGATGGTAGGGCCTGAACGCCAGGTCTCCAAGACGGCGCCTGCCGGCGGGACCGCGGCGCTGGCCACCGTGCGCGTGCCGGACGCGCGCGGTGCGGATGCTACGCTTGGCACCCGATGCCGGCTGAAACGATCGTCTACTGCCTCACCCGCGACCGCGAGCTGGCCGCGAGCCTCGACGCACGGCTGAGCGGCGCCATCGCCTTCTTCTACAACGATGCGGCGCGTCTCCACCAGGCCGTCGTCCTGCGACAGCCCGGGCTCGTGATCGTGGACACCGGTGCGGTTCGCCGCGAGTACGGCGACGCGGGGCTGGGACCGGTCGTCGACTTCCTGCGCGAGCGGGCCGCCACGGCGCACGTCGCGGTGCGTCCCGCCGCGGGTGCGGACTGGCTGGTGGGGGCCGAGGCCGGCGACGACGTGATCATGCTCCCGCCCGACACCACGGACTGCGTGGAGGCCGTCGCCGGCCTCTGCGGCTGCGCCTAGCCCTCCGGTATCGGACCCGACTCGGCCGGCGGCTGGCTCTCCAGGATCTCCTTCAGCGTGTCGAGGGCGGCCATCTCCGCCTCCATGGTCCTGGCCACGGCTGAACCCAGGAACAGGGCCTTCCACCCGCCCAGTCGCACCTGGAGCGAGAAGTTCAGCCGCGTGACCCCGTCTTCAGGCTCGAGCTCGTACGTTCCGTGCGATCGGGTCGGACCGGCGGTGGTCTGGAATTCGATGAGGCGATCCGGTTCGAACTGGGTGATCACGTAGTCGGCCGCGACGCGCCTGCCCAGCGGCCCGCTGATGACCTGCCTGTAGGTTGTTCCGACACCTTGTCCCGCTACAGGCTCGACGACAATCTCCCCCGGGCGCCATCGAGGCAAGTTCGCGCCGTCAGCCAAGAAGGCGAATACGGCCTTGACGGGTCGTTGGATGGTGACCGAGCGCTGCCCCTGTGGCATAGCGCACCTCCCTGCTATGCGCTCATGCTACCCCTCGTATTGCGGGGTGCCGCTCACCCGGCTGCCGGGAGGGCGAAGCCGGCCCAGGCGATCGACCGGCCAGTAGCGGGCCACCGCGCGCCACCGAACGCTCGCCGTCGGAACCGCGCCGAAGTCGCGCGAGTCGGTGCTCGCATCGGGGGCATCCCCGCGGAGCTCCACCGTTCCCGCCTCCACGTCCACGGCGGCGACACGCTTGATCAGCTCGCGCGAGGGATCGCGCGGGTCGCGCGCCAGCACGACCTCGCCGACGCGCGGCGCGCGGCGTTCGTAGGTGCGACGCTCGATGACGAGCCAGTCGCCTGCCCGCAGGGTCGGCGCCATGGATCCGCCCTGGACCTCCACGACGTCGACCCAGCGCCGCGCGGCACCGGCCACGGCGAGCCCGGCGCCCAGCGCGACGCCGCGCGCCAATGACGAGAAGAGGGGCCGTTGTCGGCCCCTCTGCGTGGACATTGGTCCGGTGGAGATCAGATCAGGAGGGGCGGCCGTTGAGGCGCGTCTTCTCCGGACCGCCGGTCGCCTTCCACATGTCGTCGATCTTGTCGATCAGCGACAGCAGGTCCTTCGCCGCCTCCAGGTCGGTCGTCTGCTTGACCCTGGACGCCGCCTTGGCGGCCTTCCAGCAGGTCTCCTGCAGGTCCGGGAACTTCTCGACGTGCTCGGGCTTGAAGTAGTCGCTCCACAGGACGTCGATGTGGTGCTTCGCGAGCTCGGCGCGCTCCTCCTTGGCCACGATGCATCGGGCGCGGAAGAGATCATCGGTGCTGCCGTGATATTTCTCGATGATCCTGTAGCAGGACTCGGCCTCGATCCGGGCCTGCTCGGGGTCGTAGACGCCGCATGGGACGTCGCAGTGAGCGTGGACGCGCCGCTTGGGGCGCAGCAGAGTGCGCAGCTGCATGGATTCTCCTCGTGTGATTCAGGGCGACTGGGCTGCCTACAGTGTACGCAGCGAGATCCGGCCCGCAAAAAGCCCCTAGAGGCCCATCATCATGCCGCCGTCCACGCCAAGGACCTGCCCGGTGACGTAGCGGGCCTCGTCCGAGGCGAAGTAGACCGCCGCCGCGGCCACGTCCTCGACGCTCCCCACGTACCCGAGCGGCGTGGTGTCCACCACGAACTGGCGTGCGGCCGCCGGCAGGTCGGCGGTCAGCTCCGTGTCGATCAGCCCAGGAGCTATGGCGTTGGCCGTGATCCCGCGGCTGGCCAGCTCGCGCGCGACCGTCTTGGTCAGGCCGATGAGCCCCGCCTTGGCGCTTGCGTAGTTCGCCTGGCCGGCATTGCCCATTCGGCCGGCCACGCTGCTCATGTTGATGATTCGACCGGAGCGCTGCTTCATCATCGGCCGGGCGATTGCGCGGCACATCCAGAACGGGCCGGACAGGTTGGTGGCGATCACCTCGTCCCACTCGGCCTCGTTCATCCGCACCAGCAGGTTGTCCCGGGTGATGCCCGCGTTGTTGACCAGGATGTCGACCCGCTCGAACGTGTCGATGGCAGCCCGGACGATCGCTTCGCACGCCTCCCGACCGCCGGAGGTGTCTCCTTGGATGGCGACCGCCCGTCTCCCGAGGGCGGCGATGGCGGCCACCACGTCATCCGCTGCCGCCGCGTTTCCACGGTAGTTGACGGCGACGTCGGCTCCCTGGCCAGCCAGGGCCAGGGAGATGGCGCGGCCCAGCCCTCGGCTGCCCCCGGTGACCAGCGCGACCTTGCCACCCAGGTCGAACATCACCGGACCGCCATCGGCTCAGTGAAGCTTGACGCCTCCACACGGGGCCTGCCGAGACGCGTCTGCTCACCCGGCGCCAGGAACGCCCGCGCCGGATCTGCGGTCCACTCGACCACCGCGGCACCAGCGGTGTAGCCTGCCCCGAAGGCCGCCATCAGGAGCCGGTCTCCCGGCTTGATCCGTCCCGCGGCGATGGCCTCCACCAGCGCCATCGGCACCGACGCCGCCGACGTGTTCCCGTACCGCTCGATGTTGATGTACGTCTTCTCGGCCGGGATGTGGAGATGCGCGGCAACGCTGTTGATGATCCGCAGGTTGGCCTGGTGGAAGAGGAACTGATCCACCTCGTCCACGCTCATGCCTGCCGCCCGCAGCGCGGCCAGGGACGATTCCGCGAGCTGTCGGGTCGCGTACCTGTAGACCTCGCTGCCCAGCATCCGGATGAAGTGCTTGCGGTCGGCGACGCTCTCCGGCCCTGCCGGGCAGACCGTGCCTCCGGCCGGCACGATGATCCCCTCCACGCCCGTGCCGTCCGAGAAGAGATCCGCGCCCAGCAGGCCGCCGGGCTGCTCGCTCGCCTGGAGCACGACCGCGCCGGCCCCGTCACCGAACAGGACGCACGTGCCGCGATCCGTCCAGTCGATGAACCGGCTCAGGATCTCGACCCCCACGAGGAGCACGTTGCGGTACATCCCGCTGCGGATGAAGCTGGTCCCCGTCGCGAGGCCGTAGACGAAGCCCGAGCAGGCTGCCTGCATGTCGAATCCCGCGGCGCGCCGGGCGCCAAGCTCGGTCGCCACCAGCACCGCGGTCGCGGGAAGCGGATAGTCCGGCGAGCAGGTCGCGACGATCACCAGGTCGAGCTCGTCGGCGGAGAGCCCGGCCACGGCCAACGCGTCGCGCGCGGCGTTGACTGCCAGGTTCGTGGTCGTCTCGTCATCCGCCGCGATGCGGCGTTCACGAATCCCGGTGCGGGTCACGATCCACTCGTCGCTGGTCTCGACGATCTTCGACAGCTCGTCGTTGGTGAGGACGCGCTTGGGCGCATACATGCCCCATCCGGTGATCAGCGCGTTCGTCATGTCTTGGTGCCTCCTCTGCCGGCTCCCGGCTCTGCTCGGTGCGGCTATCGTGGATCGATCTCGAGAACCGGCTGCTGGCGCTTCACCAGCGTGCCACTTTCGACCAGGATGCGGGTGACCGTCCCGCCGGCATCCGACTTGATCTCGTTGAAGAGCTTCATCGCCTCGATCAGGCCGATCACCTGCCCGGTGGCGATCTCGCTCCCCTCCGTGACGTAGGGCCGGGCCCCGGGCGACGGCGCCGAATACCAGACCCCGGTGAGCGGCACCGTCACGAAGCGCATCCCCGGCTGCGGCTCGCCGTAGGCCGAGGACGGTGCCGGCTCGGAGGGCGCCCGCGGAGCTGCCTGGGGCGCCTGTGCCACCCCGGGCGTCGCCTCGGCCACGGGGCGTGGCCGAGCAAGGCGGACCAGCAGCTCGCCGGACTCGACCTCGAGCTCTTCGAGGCCGCTCTCCACGAAGGCCGGCGCCAGCCGGTCCACGGCGGCCAGGATCGCGCTGCGGCGCTCGGCGTCCCGCTCCGGACCCTGCGCGTCGAGCTGCTCGCTCACCCGGCGTCCTCCCAGCGGCGAAGGACGATGGTCGCGTTGTGCCCGCCGAAGCCGAAGGAGTTGCTGATCGCGACGCGCACCGCAACCGGCCGCGCCCGGTTCGGGACGTAGTCGAGGTCGCAGGCCGGATCGGGGTACTCGTAGTTGATCGTGGGCGGCACCACCCCATCCTCGATGGCCCGCACGCAGGCGATCGCTTCGACGCCGCCGCCGGCACCCAGCATGTGACCGGTCATCGACTTCGTGGATGAGACGGGGATGGCGGCGGCGCGCTCGCCGAAGACGGTCTTGATCGCGGCCGTCTCCGCGCTGTCGTTCGCCAGCGTGCTCGTGCCGTGGGCGTTGATGTAGTCGACGGCGTCGGTCCGCCAGGCCGGCGTCGGCCAGCGCCAGGCGCATGCTCGCGACCGCGCCGCGGCCACCGGGCGCCGGCAGGGTGATGTGCGAGGCGTCGTCCGTGGCGGCGTAGCCAACCAGCTCGGCGTGGATGCCCGCGCCCCGGGCCCGGGCATGGTCGAGCGCCTCGAGCACCAGGATGCCGGAGCCGTCGCCCATCACGAAGCCGTCGCGCTGCGCGTCGAAGGGGCGTGATGCCTTCTGCGGCTCGTCGTTGCGCTTCGTCGAGAGCGCCCGCATGGCGCTGAAGGCGGCGACCGGGATCTCGCCGATTCCCGCCTCCGCGCCCCCCACGATCATCACGTCGGCGTCACCGCGGCGGATGATGTTCAGCGCATCACCGATGGCGTGGTTGCTGCTCGCGCAGGCGCTGACCGTCGTGTAGTTGGGTCCGCGAGCGTTGGCGTAGATGGCGACGTAGCCGGGCGCCATGTCCGCGATCATGGCCGTCACCAGGAACGGGCCCACCCGATGCATCCCGTACTCGTGGGCCTCGATGATGTCCCGGATCATGGTGTTGATCCCACCGATCCCCGAGCCGATGATGGCGCCCGTTCGCTCCGCAAGCTCCTCGCTGTCGATCGGGTTCGGCAGGCCGGCGTCTGCGAGGGCCTCGGTGGTCGCCGCCCACGCGTAATGGATGTAGCGGTCGTTGCGCCGGATCTCCTTGCGCGGCATGATCCTCTCGGGTTCGAAGCCGCGGATCTCGCCGCCGATCTTGGCGTCGACGTTGGACGGGTCGAACAGGGTGATAGGGCCAATCCCGCTGCGTCCCGCCTGCATCGCCTCCCAGGTGCTCGCGACGTCGTTGCCGAGCGACGTGATGGCCCCCATGCCGGTCACCACCACCCGACGTTCGCCGCGCTCCTCGAAGCTGCGCCGAACCGGTTGGTCATCCATCGGTGCGACCCCCGGCGATCGACTGGTCGCGGGGGATGACGAAGGAGAGGACTGCTTCGACGGCCACCTCGTCGCCAACGCTCGCGGTCGCGTGCGCCCGGCCGAAGAGCCGCGCCAGCTTGTCCACGGTGACCTCGATCCGCAGGGTGTCGCCCGGGACGACCGTTCGCCGGAACCGGCATTCGTCGATCCCCGCGAAGAGGGCCAGCTTGCCGCGGTTCTCCTCCAGCGAGAGGACGGCGACGGCACCGGCCTGGGCCATCGCCTCGACCATCAGGACGCCGGGCATGATCGGTCGCTCCGGGAAGTGGCCGGTGAACTGCGGCTCGTTGGCCGTGACGTTCTTGACGGCGACCACGCGCTTGCCGCGCTCGAGCTCGATGACGCGATCGATCAGGAGGAAGGGATACCGATGCGGGATCACCCGCATGATCTCCGCCGCCTCCCAGGGCAGGGGTGGATCGATGGTTGGGGCCACGTCCATGGCGGCAGGGGTCGTCTCGGGCATCACGTCCCTTTCGTCATTCATGCGCTCGCGCTCCGCTCGGCCCCGGCCAGGAAGGGGGCCGGACCAATCCGGTCGAGCAGGTTCGTGCTGACCCTGGCCTCGAGGAAGGCGTCGTTGTTCACGATGCCGCGATGGAAGGGGATGTTGGTTCGCACCCCGTCGACCCGGAACTCCGCCAGGGCGCGCCTCGAGCGGGCGAGCGCCTCGTCGCGCGTCTCGCCCCAGACGACGAGCTTGGCCAGGAGCGAGTCGTAGAACGGTGGCACCTCGTAGCCCGGGTAGAGGTGGGTGTCGACGCGAACGCCGGGACCGCCGGGCAGGGTCAGAGCCTCGATCGTGCCGGCCTGCGGCGCGAAGTTGTCGCCCGGATCCTCCGCGTTGATCCGGAACTCGATGGCGTGGCCGCGGAAGGTGATCTGCTCCTGGCGCCAGGCGAGCGGCTCGCCGGCGGCAAGCCGGATCTGCTCCGTGATCAGGTCAAGGCCGGTGAGCGCCTCGGTCACCGGATGCTCGACCTGGATCCGGCAGTTGATCTCGATGAAGTAGAAGTTGCCCTCGGCGTCGAGGAGGAACTCGAGGGTGCCGGCGCTCTCGTAGCCGGCGGCCAGCACGGAGCGGATGGCGAGGTCGCGCAGCCGTTCGCGGGCGGCATCGGTCATGGCCGGCGACGGTCCTTCCTCGATGATCTTCTGGTGGCGACGCTGGACACTGCAGTCGCGTTCGCCGATGTGGACCCCGTTGCCGTGCTGGTCGATCAGCACCTGGACCTCGACGTGGCGGCTCTCCTCGATCCACTTCTCGAAGTAGATCGAGTCGTCCCCGAAGGCGGCCTGCGCCTCTGAGCGAGCGAGCGGCAGCGACGTCTCCATCTCGCGTGGCGAACGGACCAGGCGCATGCCGCGTCCCCCGCCGCCGGCGGACGGCTTGAGGAGGACCGGGTAGCCGGCCTCCGCGGCCTGGTCGAGCGCGTCGTTGAGGTCCGTCACGATCCCCCGCGAGCCCGGCACGGTGGGAAGGCCGTTCGCGGCGAGCATGCGGCGGACCGCGTACTTGCTCGCGAAGCGTTCGAGCACCTCCGCGCGCGGACCGATGAAGTGCAGGTCGTGGGCAGCGCACACCTCCGCGAAACCGGCATCCTCGGAGAGGAATCCATACCCGGGGTGGATGGCGTCGCACCCCGACACCAGCGCCGCCGAGACGACCGCAGGCTGGTTGAGGTAGCTGCGCCGCGCCTCGGCCGGGCCGATGCAGATCGTCTCGTCGGCCATCTGTACCGCCAGGGTGTCGCGGTCCGCCTCTGAGTGGGCCACCACGGCGGGGACCCCCAGGTCCCGACAGGCACGCAGGATGCGGACGGCGATCTCGCCGCGGTTGGCGATCAGGATCTTGCTGAACATCAGGCTGATATTCCCGATGCGGCGGGCCGCAGCTCCGCGAGCGCCTCGACGACCGCAGCGAGTGACGCCGCGTCCGAGACAGCGAAGGTCCGGGCCTCTGGCGCGATGCGCCGGACCATGCCCACCAGGGCACTGCCGGACCCGCACTCGATGAAGGTGTCGACGCCATCGGCCACCATCTGTCGCACGCCGGCGACCCACTCGACCGGCGAGCGCACCTGCCGGGCGAGGAGCGCGCGGATCGCCGCGGCGTCCGAGACGGGCTCCGCCGTCACGTTGCTGACAACCGGTGGGGCTGCGTCGTGCCAGGCCACGCCGTCGAAGGCCTCGGCAAGCGCGGTGCCGACCGGCGCCATGAGCGGCGAATGGAACGGTCCGCTCACCTTGAGCGGGATGACGCGCCGTGCGCCGGCCGCCTGGAGCGCCGGCTCCAGCGCGGCGATTCCGGCCAGCGTGCCGGAGATGACCACCTGTCCGGGCGCGTTGTCGTTGGCGATCACGACGTCATCGGCGGCGGTCTCCTGCATGATGGCGGTGATTCGCTCACGCTCGAGGGAGATCACCGCGGCCATGCCGCCGTTGACCCCCGCCTCGGCCATCAGCCGGCCACGGAGCGTCACGAGCCGCAGCCCGTCGGCGAATCCCAGGGCTCCGGCGGCGACGAGCGCCGCGTACTCGCCAACCGAGTGGCCCGCGACCCGCGCCGGCGCAACGTGGACGCCCGCAGCGGCGGCGGCCTCGCGGAGCGCAGCGAGCGCCGCCAGCGAGGTCGTGAAGAGGCACGGCTGGGTCTGCCGCGTGTCGTTGAGGCGATCCTCCGGCCCGTCCCAGCAGGTCGACGAGACGGACCAGCCCAGGAGGTCGTCGGCCTCGTCGAAGCGGGCACGGGCGGCGTGCGAGACCGAGGCGAGCTCGCGGCCCATGCCGACCGCCTGCGACCCCTGCGGGGAGAAGAGCAGCGCGAGCGTCACGAGGCCGGCGCCTCCAGCTCGATGAGCACCTGGCCGTACTCGACCGCCTCGCCGGTTTCGGTGACCAGGGTGCGCACGACGCCGGACCGAGGGGCGCGGACATCATGACGCACGCCCAGGACCTCCACGTAGCCGAGCTGGTCGCCTTTTTCGACGGCGAGCCCGAGGCCAAGTCCGTCGCCGTAGATGAAGTACCCGACGGCCGGCGCGCTCACGCCGTGCCCCGTTGAGGCCGGCGTGCCCCCGACAGCGGCCTCCGGCCCGCGGCCCTGCACGGCGGCGGGTCCGCTGCCCGTGGCGGCCATCGGATCCTGGGTCGGCGACGGCGCCACGGCGCGGTCGCCGCGGGTGACCCGAACGCGCAGGTCGCCACGGCGCACCTCGATCTCCCCGAGGCCATGACGTGTCAGCCGCTCGCTCAGGTCGGGAACCAGGTCGCGGACGGCCGCCTCGATGCCGGCCAGCTCGTCGCTCGTCTCGGTCATGCGCCTTCCTCGTCATCGCCGCTGGCCTCGCCGGACGGCCAGATCTCGCTCCAGCGGGGACGGCGGGGCGCGCCGGGGAGCCGCAGGAGCCGTCCAAGGCGCCGCTGCAGGGATGGGGCTGCCACGGCCTCCGCCGCCGCCTCACCCAGCTCCTGGTACGCGCCCAGCCGACGCAGACGAGCATAGCGCGTCGTGATCAGGCGCTCGGTGGAGAGCGCCGTGATCGCCTGCAGCTCCTCCAGGAGCGCCGTCTTGATGACCGATGCGGTCGCGTCATGATCGACGTGTGCGCCCTCGGTGGGCTCCGGCAGGATCCGGTCGATCACGCCCAGCTCCAGCTGGTCCGCGGCCGTCATGCGCATCGCCGCGGCGGCGGCCGGTGCGGCCTCGGGTGCGCGCCACAGGATCGCGGCGCAGCCCTCGGGGGAGATGACCGCGTAGACCGCGTTCTCGAGGGCCAGGACCCGGTCACCGACCCCGATGGCGAGCGCACCGCCCGAGCCTCCCTCGCCCACGATCACCACCACGATCGGCACCTGCAGCCCGGTCATCAGCTTGATCGAGCTCGCGATGGCCTCCGCCTGGCCGCGCTCCTCGGCAGCGGGACCCGGGAAAGCGCCCGCGGTGTCCAGGAAGGTGATGACCGGCAGCCCCAGCTTGTCCGCGAGGCGCATCAGGCGCTGCGCCTTTCGAAATCCTTCCGGGTGCGCGGAACCGAAGTTGCGGTAGATGTTGGAGTCGGTGTCGTTCCCCTTCTGGTGGCCGATCACCATCACCGCGCGCCCGGCAAGGAGCGCCGGCCCGCCCACCAGCGCCGGGTCGTCGCGGAAGGCGCGGTCCCCGTGCAGCTCCAGGAAGTCGTCGAAGATGCGCGGGACCAGGTCCAGGGTGCGCGGCCGCTGCGCGTGGCGCGCCAGGCGGACTCGCGTCCACGCAGCGTCGATCGCCGCCTGGTCCAGCTCGGGCATCGCCTCCGCTGCGCGTTCCACACCGGTGACGGACACCACGCCGGCCTCCTCGGTCATCGCCGCTCGCCGGCGCCCGTGGTCCGGACACCCTTGCGCTCGCCGGCTCCGTCTCCGTTGGCCGGGGTCGCGCCGGCCTCCGCATCGATCCCGATCGTCTCGCTGACAGCCCCGCCCAGGCGCTCCGCGAGGCCCGAGAGCGCACCGATCGGTCCCCACGGCCGGGAGCCGGCCTCGTCCCTCGAATCGTCGGCGACGGCTGCGACCGGGAGGAGACGGAGGAGCCGGACCAGCGTTCCGCGCAGCTCGGCTCGCGGGACGATGAGATCGACGAGGCCATGCTCCATGAGGAACTCCGCCGACTGGAACCCTTCCGGCAGCTCCTCGCCAACGGTGCCGCTCGCGACGCGTGCGCCGGCAAATCCGATGAGCGCGCGCGGCTCGGCGATGATCGCGTCCCCCAGCGAGGCGAAGGATGCCAGCACGCCCCCGGTGGTCGGATCGGTCAGGATGCTGATGAACGGCACGCCACCCTCGTCAAGGTGCACCAGGGGCGCCGTCGTCTTCGCGAGCTGGAGCAGCGAGAGGGTGCCCTCCTGCATGCGCGCTCCCCCTGAGGCGGACACGATCACCGCCGGGATGCGCTCGACCAGCGCGGCCTCCAGGCAGCGGGCCACCTTCTCGCCGACGACGCTCCCCATGGAGCCGCCCATGAAGCGGAAGTCGAAGAGGCCAACGGCGACCCGCTGGCCATCGACGGCGCCGATTCCCCACACCGCCGCCTCGGAGAGCCCGGTCTTCACCCGCGCCGCCTCGAGGCGGTCCGGGTACCGCTTCTGGTCGACGAAGTGCAGCGGGTCCACCGACGACAGGCCTGCGTCCCGCTCGACGAAGGTCCCCTCATCGAGCAGCAGCTCGATGCGCTCGCCGATGCCCATCCGGAAGTGGTGCCCGCATGTGGGACAGACCCGCAGGTTGCGCTCGAGCTGGCGGTTGAAGACCTGCTGCTCGCAGCTGGGGCACTTCGTCCATGCGTCGGTGGGACCGGCGCGGCGGCGGCTGAAGGGGAACTTGATGGGCATCTGTCAGCGCCCCACGAGCCGATGGAGCGCACCGCGGCGGTTCCCGCGCCAGACGGCGTAGGCGCCCACGCCCACGCCCACCGCCGCCGATGAGACGGCGCCGGTCAGCAGCAGCCAGGCCGGCGGGTGAGGCCATTGCCACGACGAAGGGCCACGGTGCCGCTCGTGGGCGAGCCGCTGCGCCAGCCGTGCCTCGAACCGATCGCCGGCGGGGAGCGGAGCGAGGGCGAGCTGGACGCGCCGGCCCGTGACGAGCAGCGGTCGCAAACGCGGGTCGAGCGCCATGGCGGGGGCCGGAGCCGGGGCATCCTGGGCGAGCAGGGCATCCAGCGCGCGGTCGAGCCGCTCGGCCGGGGTGCGATCGATCATCGTGGCTCCTGCTGCGGGCTGCTCATGGACGTGGGCGGGGTGACGCGCCCTGTGCCATGGTATCCAACACCGCGCAGGCCGATTCGTTACACCCCCGGCTGCGACCCCGCCGTTGTGTCGAGGAGCCGGTCCGCGAGGTCCCGCAGTGCGCGATGAAGCAGAACGCGTACCGCACCATCCGAGCGGTCCAGGACCTCCCCGATCTCGCGCGCCGAGAGGCCTTCGGTGAAACGCAGGATCACGACCTGGCGCCGGTCCTCGGGCAGCTCCGCGAGCGCTTCGCGCACCCGTCGCAGCTCGTCGGCGCGGACCGTGAGGCAGCCGGGTCGGCATCGACCGCGGCCGGATGGACCGGCAGCGCATCCAGCCTCGTCGTGCGACGGCGGAACCGGCTGCGGTGGCTGTTGATGATCGTGTTCTCGCGCGATGCGCAGGAGCCAGGCCCGGAAGCTGGCCCCGCGGTCGCTGGAACGAGCCGATGGCGCGCAGCGCCGCGAGGAAGGTGCGCTCGGTGGCGTCCTCGGCGTCGTGATGGTCACCCAGCTGGAAGAACGCGTAGGAGTAGACGAGATCCACGTAGCGGCTGGTAGAGCGACGTCGAACGCCGGCGGCATCCGCCTGGGCGGCGGCGACCGCCGCCAGGTCGGGATCGGCGACCGACGGCGCGCTCGCGCGCGGATCGCGGGAGGCGTTCGCCGGTCACGGGATCGTCACCGCCTCGCCCACGCGGAGCACCTCGCCATGCGTCGAGCCCCATCAGACCGTCATCGGTCTCGAGCAGCAGCGCTTCCGTCGTCTCCGATGCCGGTCACCCGGCCCTCAAGCTCGCGCATCCCATTGCCGACCCGCACCGCGCCGGCCGTCCAGCCAGGACGCGGTGCGGTAGCGCATCCAGCGGCGATGCCCCGCCTCGAGAGCGCCGCACGCCACGGTCGAGCGTCGCCGAGGTACGCGTCGAGGAGCGCCGACCCGGTCGACCGGCGGCACCCGCGAGGTCGCACAGCGCGATCGGCGCGCCCGCGATCTCGGCCGGCATGTCGGCAGCGCGGCCAGTTGACGTTCACGCCGGTCCCGATCACCGCGTTCCCGAGCCGCGCCCGGCGACCGCCGTCTCGACCAGGATCCCGGCGAGCTTGCGGCCGCTGTCGTCGACGAGGTCGTTCGGCCACTTGAGGCCGGGCCGGGACGCCGGCCGGCAGCACGCGCGTGCAGGCCTCCTTCGAAGGCCAGCGCCGCGGCGGCGCTCAAGCATCCAGGCATCCGCGGCGGCGATCGCCGGCCGCAGGCCGACGCGAGACCATCAGGTTCACCCCGGCGGGCGAGCTCCAGGTGCGCCCGTGCCGTCCACGGCCGGCGGTCTGCAGGTCGGCGACGACGGCCACGCCGGCACCGTTCGGCGTCTGCCAGGAGGGCACGGGCACGCTCGTTCGTCGAGTCGATCTCCTCGTGGACCTCCACCGCCCGGCCGATCCGGCGAGCCGGGTCGACCGCGGCCGGCCATGCCGCTTTCGTCCGGGTCATGGCGTTGCGCACCTGCTGCGATGGCGCCGATTCTACCCGCGGCCGCGCCGCCCGCCCATCGGGGTCACCGGCGAGGCCGCCCGGCGAGGTCGAGATCGAGGTTCGGTGCGGTACACTCGCCGTCCGATGACGACCGCTGCGACCCCCGCCGATGAACGCTCCACGGGACCGGTGACGCGCGATCGCGTCTTCTCCGGGATCCAGCCCTCCGGCGCCTCGCATCTCGGCAACTATCTCGGCGCCCAGGTCAACTACGTCGCGATGCAGGACGCGTACGACGCGATCTACGCGATCGTGGACCTGCATGCCCTGACGACCCAGCACGACGGCGCCCGGCTTCGCGAGCTGACGCACGAGATGGTCCTGGACCTCCTGGCCGTGGGCCTCGACCCGGCTCGCTGCGCCCTCATCCGCCAGTCGGACTTCCCCGAGCACTCGGAGCTGGCCTGGATCTTCAACACGGTCGTGCCGGTCAGCTGGGTCGAGCGCACGCCCACCTACAAGGAGAAGCGCGACCAGGGCATCGAGAACTCCATGGGACTGCTCGACTACCCGGTCCTGCAGGCCGCCGACATCGTGATCTACAAGGCCAGCCGGGTGCCGATCGGGAAGGACCAGGCGCCGCACCTCGAGCTGTCACGCGAGATCGTGCGCGCCTTCAACCGCCGCTACGGCCCCATCTTCCCGGAGCCGCAGCCGGTCTTCACCGACGTGCCGGTGGTGCTGGGCACCGACGGCGCGAAGAAGATGAGCAAGAGCGCGGGCAACACCATCCCGATCTTCGCCGAGCCGGACGAGATCCGGCGCCTCGTGATGAGCATGGTCACCGATCCGCAGCGCATCAAGCGCACGGATCCCGGACGCCCGGAAGTCTGCAACGTCTGCCAGCTCCATCGCTTCTTCGGGGACGACTACCTGCAGATCCAGGACGGCGAGCGGACCGCGCGCACCGGCTGCGTGGAGACCAAGCAGCTCCTCGCCGAGCGCATCATCGAGCGCTTCAGGCCGATGCGCGAGCGGCGTGCGGAGCTCGCCGCGCATCCCGACTACGCCGAGGAGGTCCTGGCGGCCGGGGTCGCCAAGGTCCGGCCCATCGTCGAGACCACCATGGCCGAGGTCCGCACCGCCGTGGGCATCGGCTCCGGCAGGCGCTGAGGGCTCGGCATGCTGCGGCCCAGCGTCGAATCCGGCATCGGCCCCCGCGAGCGGCGCTGGCTCCTGGCCTTCCTCGTCCTGGGCAGCACCTACTTCGCGGTCCTGCTCATCCAGGAGGGCCTCTCCTTCTTCGGCGGCTTCAGCTCCATCCTCCTGATCCTGTTCCTGGCCTGGCTCCTGGCCTTCGTCATGTCGCCGTTCGTTCGCGGGCTGTCAGCGTCCGGGTTGCCACGGGGCCTTGCCGCCTCCTTCGCCTACCTGGTCGCGCTCATCGCCCTGGGCGCGCTCATCTTCGGGCTGGTGACCGCCATCACCGACCAGGTTCGCCAGCTCACCGACAACTTCCCGCAGACCGCCATCCGTGTCGAGGCAACCCTAAGCGGCTGGCAGCGCTCGCTCGACCTTGGCCGGTTCGGGATCGACCTGGTGAAGCTCTTCCAGGACATCCAGCGCAGCCTGGGAACCATCGCAGGACCGCTCCTCGCGCAGGCGCAGGCGATCGCCGGCGCGACCCTGGGCGCCATCGGCTCGTTCGTCCTGGTCCTGATCCTCTCGCTCTACATGGTGATGGACAACGATCGGATCCTGAGCCGGGTGAACCGGATCGTCCCCAACCGCTACAAGGACGAACTGGAGATCTTCGAGCGCACCGTCGCGCGCGCGTTCGGCGGTTTCCTCCGGGCGCAGCTGGTGCTCATGGTCCTGCAGGCGATCCTGGTCGTCCTGATCTGGTCGGTCTTCGGCCTGCCGTACGTCTTCCTGGTGGCGACCCTCTCGGCGCTCGCCATGTTCATCCCGTTCTTCGGACCGCCACTCGCGCTCATTCCGCCCATCCTGGCAGCCTGGATCTACGGTTCGGCCTGGTTCATCCCCATCGCGATCGTCCTGGTGGGCATCCAGACCGTGGCGGTCAACTGGCTCCAGCCGCGTCTCATGCGCGGGGCCCTGGGGATGCATCCCATCCTCGTCCTGGTGGCCCTCCTGGTCGGGGCCCAGGTCGCCGGGGTCTGGGGCGCCCTCTTCGGCATCCCGGTGGTCGCCGTCCTGAACGTGTTCCTGAACTACTTCCTCTGGAGCGAGGTTCCCAACGTGGCGCTCCCCGACACGGAGCGCCTGGCGCACGTCGGCGAAGCGACCATGGTGCGGGTCGAGAAGCAGCAGGTCTCCGACGAGACCCATCCCCACATCCACGTCCATCGCTCGTTGCGGCCGGACGGCAGCGAGCAGTTCGAGCTGCTCGTGGACGAGGACCAGGAGAACGAGCCGGGAGGGGCCGAGCGCGCTCCGGGAGACCTGCCCGAACCGCCCGCGACGTAGCGCCGCTCCGCGCCGCTCAGGCGTCCCGTGCCAGGCGCGGCAGGGCAACCGCCAGGCGCCGACCACCGTCCGCGGATTCCCATTCCTCCACCGGGACTCCGAACACCCGGTGCACGATCTGTGGAGTCAGCGCCGCCTCCGGGGGACCGTCCGCAACGATGCGCCCCGCGTCGAGCACGGCGACCCGCGGCGCGACGGCCGCCATGGCAAGGTCGTGGATCACGGCCAGGACGGCGATCCCGCGCCGCGCGCGCAGGCGGTCGATCATCTCCAGCAGCGCGAGCTGATGGGCCACGTCGAGATGCAGGGTGGGCTCGTCCAGCAGCAGCAGCTCCGGCTCCTGGGCGAGTGCCATGGCCACGCCCACGCGCTGCCGTTCCCCGCCGGAGAGCTCGGACGCCACCCTCCCGGCAAGCGCCAGGAGATCCGCGTCGACGAGGGCACGCTCCACGGCCTCCGCGTCCGCTGCCGAGGAGCCGAAGCGCGAGCTGGCATGCGGCAGGCGGCCCATGGCCACCAGCTCGCCGACACGGAAGCCGCCCGGCAGCTCCAGGCTCTGCGGAAGCACCGCGATGCGTCGAGCCGCCTCGATGCGCGACCACGTCGTCGAGGAGCGGCCGAAGAGGCGGAGCGTGCCCGACTCCGGCGCCAGCGTGCCGGCGATGACCCGCAGGAGCGTTGTCTTGCCACAGCCGTTGGTCCCCACCAGTGCCACGAGCTCTCGCGGCGCGATCGACAGGTCCACGCCCTGCAGCACGCTGCGGCGGGTCCGCCGGGCCTGGTAGGCGAACGAGACTCCGCGCGCATCTACCACGGGCTCCGGCCCCTGATCCGGGCCGACGGCTCCGCGCGCCGCCACGTCACTCACGCTCACAGTGCCACGCTCCCAGCCTCGCGCGAACGCACGAGCAGCCACAGGAAGAACGGTGCGCCGATGAGCGCGGTGACGATTCCCACCGGGACGCCGCCGGCGAGGCGAGCGACGAGATCAGCCGCGGTCAGCAGCACGGCGCCGAAGATCAGGCTGGCCGGGAGGAGCAGGCGATGGTCGGGGCCGATGGCCAGGCGCAGCACATGCGGGACGACGAGCCCCACGAACCCGATGGTTCCGGAGATGGCCACCACCGCGGAGGTCGCCAGGCTGGCGAGGACGGTCAGCACGAAGCGCTCGCGTGCGACGTCCACGCCCAGGTGCGCCGCTGCGACGTCGCCCAGCAGCAGCACGTTGAGCCGGCGCCATCGGGCCAGGAGCGCAAGCAGGCTCACGGCCACGATGGGCGCGGCGACCATCAGATTGCGCCAGCCGGCGACCTGCAGCGAGCCCATGAGCCAGGCGAAGACCACGCCCAGCCGGTTGCCGGCCAGGAACATGAGCAGCGCCACCCCTGCGGCGAGCACGGAGGAGACGGCGTACCCGGTCAGGAGCAGCGTCACGGCGCCGCCCCGCGCACCCCGCGCCACAACGTAGACCAGCAGCACGGTCAGGAGGCCGCCGGCGAAGGCCAGCAGCTGCACCGCGCCCAGGCCGAGCCAGCTCCCCGCGGCCAGGACCGCCAGGCCGGGGAGCAGCATGGGGGCAACGAGCGCGGCGACGGCGCCCAGCGACGCTCCGGCGGCGGTGCCGATGATGTAGGGATCGGCCAGCGGGTTGCGCAGCAGCGCCTGGAAGGCGGTGCCGGCCATGGCAAGTCCCCCGCCCACGAGCATGGCAGTCAGGACCCGCGGCAGGCGCAGCTCCAGGACGATCGTCTCCGCCTGCGGGGTCCAGGTCGGGGCGGCCGGGATCCCCAGCAGACGGTGGCCGATGATCCCGGCTGTCTCCCCCACGCCGATGCCCACGCTACCGAGCGCCACTGCCACCAGCCCCAGCACCACGAGCAGCGCCAGGCCTCCGCCAAGGACCAGCCCCGCCCGGGTGAGGCTGGGCCCGCCGACCAGCGCACGTGCCGGCGTCGCAGTCGTGGCGGGAACGGCCCTGGCGTCGCTCACCGGTTGAACCGCTCCGGGTGGATGGCGTGCGCGAGTGCCTCGAGGCCGTCGACGATGCGCGGCCCCGGTCGGGTGGTCACGATGTCGGCCGGGAACGGGATGACCCTGCCCTCGCGCACGGCGGACATCACCTCCCAGCCGGGACGCGCCCGCACCTGCGAGAGCGCGGAATCGCGCTCCTGAAGGGACGGGTCGTAGCTCGCATCGCCCAGCAGGATCAGCTGCGGATCCGCGATCACGAGGTCCTCGAGGCCGATGGCGGTGGTCTGCGCGTCACCGGTGACCGGGTCGCCGCCGGCCATGGTGATGAGCGAGGCCAGGAAGGAGTCCTTCCCGGCGGTGTAGACGACGCCCTGGTAGACGCTCACCTCGTAGAACACCCGGGGTCGCGCGGCACCTGCGACCGCCTGTTGCACGGCGGCGACGCGGGTCTTCATGCCGTCCACGAGGCTCGACGCCTCCCCGCTGCGGCCCAGCGCGCGGCCGACCAGCGCGATATCGGCATAGATCCCGTCGAGGTCCCCGGGGTACAGGGTGAGGACCGGCAGCCCGAGGTCGGAAAGCTGCCGGATCACCGCCGCGGGCGTAAGCCCGTTGCCGGCGGCCAGGACCAGGTCCGGGCGCGCGGCCACCACCTTCTCCGGGTCAACGGTCGCATTGACCACGACCTTTGGCAGGCTCGTCACGCTGGCCGGGTAATCGTCGAAGTCCGTGACACCCACCAGCGCGTCGCACGCACCGATGGCACACACGATCTCCGTGTTCGACGGCGCGAGGCTGACGACGCGTGCCGGCGCGGCTCGCAGGGTGACCGCCTGACCGGCGTCGTCGGTGAGGGTCCGCGGCCAGGCCTGCGGGCTCCCGGACGGGGCGATGGACGCGGTACCCGACGTGCCCGTCGCGGCCGGGGGCGCGGCAGAGGGGCCCCGGCCGGCATTCGCGCAGGCGGACACGATGAGCGAGAGGGCCAGGAGAGCGGGGAGGAAAGCGCGCGGGGATCTGAGGCGCGGGGGTGCCATGCTGATGCCGTTCCCTTTCACACGAGGGTGGTGACATCGCGCCGTGGCTGGGCGACCTGGCTCCCGGTCCTCGCACCGTGGCGGCGGAGGAGCGCGGTTACAGTTGCGGGACAGCGCCGGTCTTGCACCGGCTTCGCCATTTACCCGCCGGCCTTTCGGCGGCGGCACCCGACGCGGTTTTCGGATGGTAACGCGCGGATCGTAGCAGACGGCCCGCCGACCAACGGGCGGCGGGCCGCGGATGCGGGGTGTCCCGAGGACCTACGCCGGGGCCGTTACCTCCTCGACCTCGACGTGGCTGTACAGCGGCGTCTCCCGTGCCGCTTCACTGAGCATCGGGTCGAGCATCTTCTGGGCGGCGAGAGTGTGCGCACAGCCACCGGCCGACACGAAGAGGTGGCAGTCGCAGCTCCATCGATCGCTGTCGAGACTGATGCGGTGAACGCCGTTGTCGCTGGTGAACGTCGCCTCGAATCGCTGGAGCTTCACGCGGTCCGGCTCGTGCGCGTAGCGCATCGCCTTCTCGACCTTCGCCATGATGCTCGATTGCACAGTGCCTGCCCTCCAGGCGCCGGACCGAGCCGGCGCCATCTTCTCGTGGCGCCCGTCAGTCCGTAGCCCTGGCGAGCCGTTCCTTCAGCATTGCGAGCAGTGTAACCGGGGTTGGGTCCGTCTGGTAGAGGAGCGCCAGATACACGCTCACCAGGTCCCCGAACGCGACCGTGGAAAGGACCCGCGCCAGCCGCGACGGACCCTCCGCCCGGACCTCGCTGCGATTCGTGGCGCGCTCGCCCAGGAGCTCCTCGACCACCCGGTAGCGCGCCGTGATCTCCTCGGGCTCATCCGGATCGCGAAGCTGGACGACGTACGGGGCATCTGACAGCTCACGCGGATTCAGCGAGCCCTCGATGGTGTTGTGATTCGCCTCCGGCATCGCCTCGTAGGCGGCCCAGGACTTCGCGTTCTCGTTGATCTGGGTCTTCCAGCGCCGCGCGACGGGCGCCATGATCCCCGCCCCGTACACGATCGGGATCCGTCCGAAGAGCGACCAGGCCAGCTGCTTGGCGGGATTCGCGGTGGTCTCCACCCCCGGCGCGTTGCGTTCCAGGATCGCCTCCACGGCCTCCACGGCCGGAACCAGCGGGTCCGGATCGGAGAGCAGGCCGGCGGTGACGAGCAGATCGTGCAGGAGTCCGACGCCGAAACCGATGGCAGCCCGTGGCTGACCGGGCGCCCGGTAGCGCAGATACGGAGCACCGGCCTCGCTCGCCCGCCGGCCGAGCTCGCCACCGGTCGAGATGGTGACCAGGGGCAGGTCGCGTGCCGCCGCCTCGCCGGCTGCGCGCAGCGTCTCGACGGTGTCGCCCGAATGGCTGGCGGCCACGACCAGGGTGCGCGCGCCGGCCCACGCGGGGAGGTGGTAGTCGCGATGCACGATGAACGGGACACGGAGCCGATCGCCGGCGATGCCCGCCACCAGGTTCGCCCCGATGGCAGAGCCGCCCATGCCCAGGACCAGGACGGCGTCGACGTCTCGGAAGCGGTCCGGGAGCGTCGTGGCGGCCACGATCCGGCGCGCCTGGGCGAGCTGCCCGGGGAGCTCGCGCACGCGGCCCAGCATGTCGGCGCTGTCGATGCGCTTCAGCGCGGCGATGTCGTCGAGGGTGATCGCCTCCTCGGGGAGGGGCGGCCGCTCGTCGACCTGCTCCTCGTCGTCCGGGCGGCCCGGCTCCTCGTCCGGATTCTTGTACCCAAAGAAGTCCCGGGCGTCCACGTCCTAGGCGCCCGGGCCCACGCCGTCCGCCGCGATGGCACGGCCTTCCGCCAGCAGTGTCTCGACATCCTCGGGCGACCGCGCCTCCACGTAGATGCGCAGCAGTGCCTCCGTGCCGCTGAAGCGGATCAGGAGCCAGGATCCGTCGTCGCGATAGAACTTGAAGCCGTCGCCCGTCTCGAGCGCCTGCCGGCGCACGACCGCCTTGCCGGCCAGCGATGCGGGCGACTCCTCCTCCAGCCGGGCCAGGGTGTCGGCCTTCACCCCGTCGTAGCCCTCGCGCGGGAAGCGGATGTCGATCCGGTTGTAGTAGCTGGGACCGGCGAGCGCCTGGAGCTCCGCGAGCACCTCCGAGGCCTGCCTTCCCTTGTTCAGCCACAGGTCCAGCAGGAAGAGCCCCGAGGCGAGGCCGTCGCGCTCGGGGATGTGCATCCCGAACCCGAACCCGCCGGACTCTTCCCCACCCGATCACCGCGTTCGTCTCGGTCATCTTGGGCCCGACGTACTTGAAGCCCACGCCGGTCTCGTAGGCCTGCGTGCCGTAGATCTCGGCCAGGCGCGGTGCCATCGAGGTGGTGGTGACGGTATAGACCGCAGGTCCGACCTGCCCGCGAACGTCAAGCAGGTACCAGTACAGCAGGCCGTAGACCTGCAGCTGGTTGACGAAGACCCCCTGCTCGGTGGCCATCCCCACCCGGTCCGCATCGCCGTCGAAGGCGATCCCGATGTCGCCGCCCCAGCGCGGAATCTCCTCCAGCCAGGCGTCGATGTTCGGGCGGATCGGCTCGGGGTTCACCCCGCCGAAGAACGGGTTGCGCTCCGTGTGCAGCTCGCGCACGGTGAGGCGTCCGCCTCCCAGCAGACGGGTGTACCAGCCGGCTCCCGATCCGTACAACGGCTCGACGAGCACGCGCTTGTCGGCGGCGCGGATGCGCTCCAGGTCGACCACGCTGGCGAGCTGGTCGCGGAACTTCGGGTACGGGTCGAAGATCTCGACCAGGCCGGCCTCCACCGCTTCGTCGTAGTCGCGCCGTGGCGGGAGCTCGTCCTCCGGGTGCCCGTCCATGGTCGCCTCGATCGCCGCCAGCATCTCCGGCGCCGCGGCGCCGCCCGTGTCGGCCTTGACCTTGAAGCCGTTGTCGGTCCACGGATTGTGGCTGGCGGTGATCACGATCCCGGCGCCGGCCTGCATCTCGCGGGTGAAGAAGCTGCCCACCTGGGTGGGGACCGCCTCGGGCGGCATGAAGCTGCGGATGTCGTGTGCGGCCAGGACCTCGACGCACGCGCGCGCGAAGTGCTCCGAGGCGAAGCGACGGTCGCAGGCGACCACGACGCCGCGGTCCGCGGTGCCCGTGCGCTGCAGGTGATCCGCCACCCCGCGCGCGCAGCGGCGGACGTTGTGGAACGTGTAATCCTCGGCGATGGCGGCGCGCCAGCCATCGGTCCCGAACTTGATCTTTGTCACAGATCCTTCCGGCGGCACTGCATGGATGACGTCCATGGTAGCGGCTGCGGCTCGCGGCACGCCATCAGCCGCGCCCCGTTCGGGACATGCGCCGGTCCGCCCGTCGCCGAGGCGGCGTCCAGCTCGGCCTGCAGCCGCGCCAGGAGCGGCTTGAGCCGCTCGCGCGGACCAACCGCGATGGGCTCACCCTCCTCGACGCGCATCCGCGCGAACGGGAGCGGCACGAGGTGGCGGTCCCACCGACGGCGCAGGCGGAGTGTCGGGCGGATCGACACGGCCCAGGGCTGGATCGGCAGGCCCGACTCGCGCGCGACGAGGAGGGCACCCGGCTTCGCCACCCGGTAGGGTCCGAACGGCCCGTCGCAGCTGACCACCAGCGTGTGCCCGGACCTGCCGATCCGCGCCAGCTCCAGCGAGAGCCGGCCGGCCTCGCCGCGGGTGCTGCCACCCTCGTCCGGAAGGGTGACGACCCCCGAGTGCATGGAGCGCAGCATCGCGTTCATCACGATGCCGCGAAAGCCACGAGTGCTGAAGCTGACGATCCGCTGCTCATTGCGGAGGCGCCAGGCGGCCGTGGCCGCAACAAGGTTCGACTCGTGCCAGATGGCGAACACGATCTGGCCCTGGTTGACCGGCGGACCCGAGAAGCGCGAGGTCGCGGCGCACAGGCGCAGGTACCACCCGATGGCGCCGCCCACGAGGCGGGCCAGCCAGGCGAGCGGCAGGTCCTCCTCCTCCACCCATGACGGGGGTGGACCCGCCGCGGGCGCGATCGGGGGCGGCATCGGCTCGGGCGGCATCGGCTCAGAGATAGCGCTCGCCGGCTTTCTCGGCTATCTCGTCGAGCACCGGCTTGATCTCCTCCGCCCGGTCCCGGGCGCAGACGAGGAGCGCGTCAGGAGTGTCCACGATGATCACGTCGCGCAGGCCCACGGTCACAATCAGCCTGTCTCCCCCGTGGACCAGCACCCGTTCTGATCCCCGGTCCAGGTGCTGGCCGCTCGCCACCAGCGTCGAGCCGGTCTGGGTGCTCAGGGCCTCGAGGAGGCTGGACCAGGAGCCGATGTCGCTCCACCCGGCGTCGAGCGGCACGACCGCCATGCGTCCCTCCGCAGCGGCAGGCTCCGCGATCCCGACGTCGATGGTGATGGCCGGTATCGGGTCCAGGATCTCGCGCACGCTGGACATCCAGCCGGGGATGCGGTGCAGGGCCGCGATCCGATCCAGGGCCGCAGCGAGCTCCGGCTGGAAGCGCTGCAGCGCCGCACGGAAGCTGTAGGTGCGCCAGGCGAAGACGCCCGCGTTCCACAGGTAGCCACCGCTGGCCAGGAAGCCCCTCGCCGTTGCCGGGTCGGGCTTCTCGGCGAAGCGCTCCACCAGCGCGGTCGGCACCGCCGCGTGGAGCCGCTCCCCCACCTTGATGTAGCCGTAGCCGGTGGCCGGGTGGGTGGGCACCACACCGAGGGTCACCAGGTAGCCCCGCTCCGCCGCACGGGCCGCTTCGCGCAGTGCCGCGAGGAAGGCGGTCTCATCGCCCACGAAGTGGTCGGCGGGCAGGACCAGCGCGATCTCGTCAGGCTCCCGCCGTGCAATGACGGTCGCCAGGCCCGCGGCGACCGCGGTGGAGCGGGCGAGCGGCTCGCCCAGGACGTTCTCCTCGGGCAGGCCGGGCAGCTGCTCGACCGTCTCGCGGACATGTGCCTGCGAGGTGATGACGTAGATGTCGCGCGGGGGAAGCAGCGGCGCCAGGCGCGCCACGGTCTGCTGCAGCAGGCTCGTCTCCCCGGTCAACGGAAGGAGCTGCTTGGGAGCGCGCCGGCGGGAGAGCGGCCAGAGGCGGGTGCCGGACCCGCCGGCCATGACGATCGCGAACATAGCGTCGGTGAGCCTACCCCACTCGGTCGGCCGGGTGGTCGGTCGCCGTCTCGCGCTCCAGCCGCTCGCCCAGCTCGACGGTGCGCCGGTAGGCGGCCCAGACCGCATCGGAGAAGACGGTCCTGATGCGTCCCTTCTCCAGCTCGTAGATGGCCGCTGCGCTGGTCCCGCCCGGCGAGGTGACCAGGTTGCGGAGCTGGGCGGGGTGCAGTTCGGAGCGGGCGGCGTACTCGGCCGACCCGATGAGCGTCTCGACCACCAGGTCGTGGGCCAGCTCGCGTGGGAAGCCCAGGTGGACCCCCGCGTCGATGAGCGCCTCCATCACGGCGAACAGATAGGTGGGGCCCGTCCCGGACAGTGCGGTGGCCATGGCCACGAATCCCTCGTCCTCGACCTGGCGCTCCGATCCCAGGCTGCGCAGGACCGCGCGCGCCAGGTCACGCTGGTGGGCGCTGCATGCCGGCGCGGCGGCCCAGACCGAGATGCCGCGCCGGATCTGGGCCGGCGTGTTCGGCATGGCCCGGACCACCGCGGGATGTCCCAGCCCCGCCGCCAGCGCGCCAAGGGTCGCGCCCGCCACGATGGAGAGGACGACCTGGTCGGCGCCGAGCACCGGCGCGATCTCGCGCATCACCCGCCCGAGCATCTGGGGCTTGACGGCCAGGACCACGATCTCCGCGCCGTCGACCGCCTCCGCGTTGCGACCTACCACCCGGATGCCGTGCGTGGCGGCGAGCGCCTCGCGCCGGTCGCGCCGCGGGTGGGAGGCGACCAGCGTCTCACTGGTGACGGCGCGGTCCGCGAGGAGTCCCGCGATCATGGCCTCCGCCATCACCCCCGCGCCGACGACGCCGACGCGCATCTCGTGCCGTGCGGTCACCCTTCCTCCTCGTTCTCGCCCGTGCCGGACGGTGCCTCAACCGCCTTCTCGTCGCCCCGCAGCGCACGCGCAGCCTCGATCTCGTCCGCCGGGGCACCTCCCGACTCGAGCAGCGCCTCGGCGATCCCGGCCAGGCGGCGCGCCGTGGTCACATCCCCGCGATCGAGCTCGGCGTGACCCATGCCCAGGGCCGCGAGCCCCTGCTCGTGCTCCGCCCCGATGTCCCGGGCCTCGCTGATCGCCTCGGCATAGTAGCGCCGGGCCGAGTCCGGGTCTCCCCCGGCGACCCGGATGTCACCGATGCGGCGCGCCGTGCGCGTGGCCGCCAGGGTCATGTCCGCGCGCTCGTAGTGCCACAGGGCACGGTGCGACCAGGCGTCGGCAGCCCACCATGACCGCGCGCTCATCGCGCCCTCCGCAGCATTGCCTGCCGATTCCGCCGCGCGCTGATGATCCCCGGCACCGGCAGCGGCGAGGTAGGGCGCCGCGAGCGGATCCCGACGAAGGACCGCCGGAAGATCGGGCAGGCCATGTGCCGCGGAGGTGCCCGGCTCGCCGATCACGCCCCGGACCCACCGGCCCAGCCGCGCGATGGGTCCGCCCGCGGTCCGTTCGCCCCAGGCGCGAGGGCGCGCCGGGAGCCGGCTCACGATGCCGCGACGGCCTGCAGCGGCGGGTCGCCGGGGAGGCCCGCGGCGTCACGAAGCAGCGCGGCGCGGTCCGTTCGTTCCCAGGGCAGGTCGAGGTCAGGGCGGCCGAAGTGGCCGTAGGCCGCCGTCTGGCGATAGATGGGGCGGCGCAGGTCGAGCTGCTCGATGATCGATCCCGGGCGCATGTCGAAATGACGCTCGATGATCGCCACCATTCGCTCGTCGGAGATCACGCCGGTGCCGAAGGTCTGGACGTTGATGGCCAGGGGATGGGCCACGCCGATGGCATACGCCACCTGGATCTCGAAGCGCCGGGCCAGACCCGCGGCGACGACGTTGGCCGCCACGTAGCGCGCGTAGTAGGCGGCGGATCGGTCGACCTTCGTCGGATCCTTGCCCGAGAAGCTCCCGCCACCGTGCCGCGCAACGCCGCCGTAGGTGTCCACGATGATCTTGCGCCCGGAGAGTCCCGAGTCGCCCATGGGCCCGCCGATCACGAAGCGCCCCGTCGGGTTCACCAGGTACCGGGTGTGGATCGGGTCCAGCAGGGCCGCGGGAATCACCTTGTCGACCACGGCCTCGCGGACCGCAGCCGCCAGCTCCGTCTGCCCGACCTCGGGGTCGTGCTGGGTGCTGACCAGCACCGTGTCGGCGCGCACCGGGCGGCCGTCCGCGTCGTAGGCGATCGTCACCTGGGTCTTGCCGTCCGGCCGCAGGAACGGCAGCTCCCCTGACTTGCGAACCTCCGCGAGCCGGCGGGCGACGCGGTGGGCCATGACGATCGAGGCCGGCATCAGCTCGGGCGTCTCATCTGTGGCATAGCCGAACATCATTCCCTGGTCGCCGGCGCCCAGCTCGAGAGGCTCGCGACCCTCGCGTGACTCGAGCGCGTTGTCCACGCCCATGGCGATGTCGGGGGACTGCTCCTTGATCGCTACGATTGTCGCCGCAGGTCTCCCAGTCGAACCCGAGGTCGGAATGGTCGTACCCGATCTGGCGGACGGTGTCGCGGACCACCGACTGGACGTCGCAGTAGGCATCGGTCGTCATCTCGCCAAGGACGAAGACCACGCCGGTGGTGGTGGCCGCCTCGATGGCGACGCGCGCATACGGGTCGCGAGCGATGACGTCGTCGAGGACGGCATCCGCAACGGCGTCGCAGAGCTTGTCGGGGTGGCCCTCGGTCACCGACTCGGAGGTGAACAGGGTCAGGCTGTCAGGATCGGGCATGCGGCTCGTCCTCGCAGGGCGCTTGAGGGGCGCTCCGGCGAGTGTAGCGTCAGACCGATGGCTAGGTCCCGGACTCCCACGACTGCGAGTAGGCCAGCTGCTCGGGTGTCATGGGGTCGATGGCGATCCCCATCGCCGCCAGCTTGAGGCGGGCAACCTCGCGGTCGATCTCCTCGGGGATGCCGTAGACCTTGGGCTCGAGCTCGCCGGCGTGCGCGCGCAGCCACTCGAGGCCCAGCGCCTGGTTGGCGAAGCTCATGTCCATCACGATGCTCGGATGGCCCTCGGCGGCGCCGAGGTTCACGAGGCGCCCATCCGCCAGGAGGTAGATGCGGCGTCCATCAGCCATCAGGTACTCCCGGGTGAACGGCCGCACTTCGCGCGAAGAGACCGACTGCTCCTCGAGCGCCGACAGCTCGAACTCGTCGTTGAAGTGCCCGGCGTTGGCCAGCAGCGCCCCGTCGCGCATGCGCGGGAAGTGGTCGCGACCCCAGACGTTCAGGTTCCCGGTGGCGCTGATGAAGATGTCGCCGATGGCGGCCGCCTCCCCCGCGCTCATCACCCGGTAGCCGTCCATGGCCGCCTCCAGGGCGCGGACCGCATCGACCTCGACCACCGTCACGTTGGCGCCGAACCCATCGGCCCGGGAGGCGATCCCCCGCCCGACCCAGCCGTAGCCGCCAACGACCACGTTCTTCCCGGCGAACAGGATGTTCGTGGCGCGCAGGATGCCGTCGATGGCACTCTGCCCGGTCCCGTAGCGGTTGTCGAACAGGTGCTTGGTGAGCGCCTCGTTCACCGCGACGACGGGGAACCGCAGCGTCCCGTCGGAGGCCATGGCCCGCATCCGGATGACGCCGGTGGTCGTCTCCTCCGTGCCGCCCACCACCCCTGCGAGCAGTTCTGTCCGGGTCGTGTGCAGGGCGGTGACGAGGTCGGCGCCGTCGTCCATGGTGACCTGGGGCCGATGGTCCAGCGCCGCCGCAATGTGCCCGTAGTAGCTGTCGCGATCCTCGCCCTTGATGGCGTACACCGGGATGGCGTGATGCGAGACCAGCGAGGCGGCCACGTCGTCCTGGGTCGAGAGCGGGTTCGAGGAGCAGAGCACCACGTCGGCGCCGCCGGCGGCCAGGGTGCGCATCAGGTTGGCCGTCTCGGCAGTCACGTGCAGGCAGGCGCTGATCCGCCAGCCGTCAAGAGGCCGCTCCACCGCGAACCGTTCGCGGATCCCGGCCAGCACCGGCATCTGGCGGTCCGCCCACTCGATCTTCAGCGCTCCGGCATCGGCCAGGCCCATGTCTGCCACGTCGTGCGCTGTCGGATTCACCCCGGATTGCGTTGCCACGTCAGTCGAATCGCCTCTCGTATCGGTCGCATGATCCCCCAGCCGCCCGACCGGCGACGGCCAAGCCGTTCGACCAGGTGGCAGTGCACACGGTACCCGAGGCGGGTGTAGGCCGCGATGGCGGGGTCGTTGTCGGCGTGGACGTTGAGCGCCACGTCGGGGAGCCGCTGGAGCAGCTCAGCGGTGACCGCGGCGGTCACCATCTTCGCGAAGTCGTGGCCGCGGAAGTCCGCGTGCGTCATCACGTTGCCGACCACGCCGATGCCCTCGCGCGGGTTGATGACGTGGGTCCCGGCTGCGCTCACCAGGCGTCCGCGCACGCGGACGCCGAAGTAGATGCCGTCCTCCAGGACGGAGGTCGGAAAGCCCGTGCTGAAGCCCAGCTGGTAGAGGCGGTTCAGGTCGTCGATGTCCGCGGGAGCCAGGCGCTCGGCCGTGCCCGCGAACGGGACGAAGCTGTCGCGGTCCACGACCATGCGCAGCATCGCGGTGGGTGCCTCCAGCTCATAGAAGGACCGCATCACCGCTTCGTGCTGCTCGCTCGCCTGGAAGTAGGCGTCGCGTGGCTTGACGACGCTCTCGAGCAGGGAGCGACAGCCGTCGGGGTCGCCCATCAGGAAGAGCGGCTGTGGCACCAGCCCCTCGTGGTGCTCGGCCAGGGCAACCGGTCTGCCGGAGGTGTCGTACGCGATGCCCCAGGTCGCTCGTCTTCGGTGCGGCCCATCGAGGTCGCCCATGGCGTAGGCGGCATAGAGCCGATCCGTGCGGAGAAACGCCGCGATGGCGTCGCGGTCGGTGATGGTTCGTGCCGTCTGCTCGGACTGGGCGACCGCCATCGGTTCCTCGCCTTCCGGTGTGCTTAATAGGTGAGCAGCGTGTTGATGGCGAATTCGCCCAGCTTCTCGCGGCCCTTGAGCACGGGCAGCTCCACCATGAACGAGAGACCCGCGATTTCGCCGCCCAGCCGTCTCACGAGCTCGATGGTACCCATCACCGTGCCGCCCGTCGCGAGCAGATCGTCCACGATCAGCACCCGCTGGCCGGGCTGGATGGCGTCCCTGTGGATCTCGAGCGTGGCCGTGCCGTACTCGAGGGAGTACTCCACCTCGATCGTCTCGGCCGGCAGCTTTCCGAGCTTGCGGACGGGGACGAAGCCCGCGCCGAGCTTGTAGGCGAGCGGCGCCGAGAAGATGAAGCCACGCGACTCCATGCCCACCACGAGGTCGACCTTGGCGTCGGCGACCTGGGCCGCCATGCGATCGATCACCTCGCGGAACGCGTCCGCATCCTTGAGGAGCGTGGTGATGTCGTAGAAGAGGATGCCGGGCTTCGGGAAGTCCGGAACCTCGCGGATCTTCGCGCGCAGATCGTCGGCCGAGGAGACGGTCACGGGGCACTCCGGGGTGCATGAGAGGAAATCAGTCCGCCGGTGAGTCTAGACCCTCCGGCCGCCGAGCGGCAACGCTGCGGGCAGCAGCAGGGGCCGGGAGCCGCGGCCCCGCTGCAAGCTCACGTCGCCGTTCAGGAGCCGGGTTCCGCGGCGAGCCTGCGCAGCACAGTCTGCAGCACCCCGCCGTTGGCGTAGTAGCGCACGTCGATCTCTCCGTCGAGGCGCGCGATCGCGCGGAAGCGCCGCTCCGCCCCGTCCTCCGTCCGAACGCTGACGGTGAGCTCCTGGTGCGGCTGCAGGCCGTCCGCGATCCCGGTGATCGTGAACGACTCGCGGCCGGTGAGGCCCAGCGACTCCGCGTTCTCGCCGGGCAGGTACTGCAGCGGCAGGATCCCCATTCCCACCAGGTTCGATCGGTGGATCCGCTCGTACGACTCGGCAATCACGGCCCGCACTCCCTGCAGATACGGCCCCTTCGCCGCCCAGTCCCGGCTGCTGCCGGAGCCGTACTCCTTGCCGGCGAGCACGACCAGCGGCGTTCCCTCGGCGGCGTAGCGCTCGGCCGCCTCGAAGATGGTCATCCGCTCACCGGAGGGAAGGTGCTCGGTGACGTTGCCCTCCGCGTCCGGGGTGAGGCGGTTGCGCAGGCGGATGTTGGCGAACGTGCCGCGCACCATGACGTCGTGGTGCCCGCGGCGCGATCCATACGAGTTGAAGTCCCGGGGATCCACGCCGTGGCCGATGAGCCACTGCCCGGCGGGCGAGGTCCGGGCGATGGCCCCGGCCGGCGAGATGTGGTCGGTCGTCACGCTGTCGCCGAGCATGGCCAGCACTCGCGCCCCCTCGATGTCGACGAGCGGCTGGGGTTCGGTGGTGAGGCCGTCGAAGAACGGCGGCCGCGCCACGTAGGTCGAGGCCGGGCTCCACGCATAGCGGTCTCCGGGTGGTACCGGGAGCGCCGCCCATCGCTCGTCGCCGTCGAAGACGGAGGCGTAGTTGCGGGTGAAGATCTCCGAACGAACCCGCTCCGCGATGACCTGTGCGATCTCGGCCCGTGTCGGCCACACGTCGGCCAGGTAGACCGGCTCGCCGTCCGAGCCCGTGCCGAGCGGCTGGCTGGCGAGATCCACGTCGATCCGACCGGCGAGCGCGAAGGCCACCACCAGCGGCGGCGAGGCGAGGTAGCTGGCCTGCGCCAGTGGGTGGATCCGCCCCTCGAAGTTGCGGTTTCCGGAGAGGACCGCCACGCCCACCAGGTCGTTCTCCTCGATCGCGGCCGCGATCGGATCGGCCAGGGGTCCGGAGTTGCCGATGCAGGTCGTGCAGCCGTAGCCGACCAGGTTGAAGCCCAGCGCCTCGAGCGGCTCCATGAGGCCCGCATCGCCCAGGTAGTCGGTGACCGCCCGGGACCCGGGAGCCAGCGAGGTCTTGACCCACGGCGGCGTGTGGAGCCCACGCGCGACCGCATTGCGGGCGAGGAGGCCCGCGGCGACCATCACGCTCGGGTTCGAGGTGTTGGTGCAGCTGGTGATGGCGGCAATCACGACGGAGCCCGACCGCATCGCGAAGCGCTGCCCGTCCATCTCGACATCGACCGCGTGGTAGTCGTCCGCCGGCGCCAGCGACGTCGCGTCCCCGGCCCCTCCCGGTCCGACGGGGAAGGCGGTCCGGAAGCTGGAGCGCAGGTTGGTCAGCGCAACACGGTCCTGCGGGCGCCTGGGCCCGGCCACCGATGGCACCACCACGCCCAGATCAAGGTTCAGCGACTCACTGAAACGCGGCTCGGGCGAGGTATCGGTGCGGAACAGGCCCTGCTCCTTGGCATAGGCCTCGACGCGCGCCACCGTCTCCGGATCGCGCCCGGTCATGCGCAGGTACCGCAGGGTCTCGTCGTCGACGGGGAAGAGCGTGGCAGTTGCCCCGAACTCGGGGCTCATGTTGCTGATGGTGGCCCGGTCTGCCAGACCGAGCCGCGAGAGGCCGGGCCCGTGGAACTCCACGAACTTGCCCACCACGCCGTGCGCCCGCAGCATCTCCGTGACCGTCAGCACCAGGTCGGTGGCGGTGGCGCCGGACGGCAGATCGCCGTCCAGGCGGAAGCCCACGACGACGGGCATGGGCTGGTAGAGAGGCTGGCCGAGCAGTGCCGCCTCCGCCTCGATGCCGCCCACGCCCCAGCCCACGACGCCCAGGCCGTTGACCATGGTGGTGTGCGAGTCGGTCCCGACCAGGGTGTCCGGGAACGCGTCGAGCATGCCGTGCTCGTCGGCGCGGGCGGTGACCACATCAGCGAGGTACTCCAGGTTCACCTGGTGCACGATGCCCGTTCCGGGCGGCACCACGCGGAAGTTGCGGAACCCCTGCTGCGCCCAGCGCAGGAGCGCGTAGCGCTCGCCGTTGCGCTCGTACTCGCGCTCGACGTTGATCAGGAACGCCGCATCCGAACCGAACTGGTCCACCTGTACGGAGTGGTCGATGACGAGGTCGGCGGGTACCAGCGGGTTGATGCGGCCGGGATCGCCACCCATCTCGGCCATTGCGTCGCGCATGGCGGCGAGATCGACCACGCAAGGGACGCCGGTGAAGTCCTGCAGGATCACGCGTGCCGGCATGAACGGCACCTCGTACTCGGCCGGACTGGTCGGATCCCAGCCCGCGAGGGCGCGGACGTCCTCGGGGCCGACCAGCCCACCTCCGGTAGCCGCGTGGCGCAGCATGTTCTCGATCAGGATCTTGACGGTGTACGGCAGCCGCGCGAGGTCGGCCGCGCCGGCGGCGTCCAGGCGATGGTAGCGGTAGGTGCCGTCACCGACGCGCAGCGTGGCACGCGACGCGGCGGGATCGATGAGCGGTGGGTGGCTGGACACGGGAAGCGCCTCCTTCGTCATCCGCGCGGTGCCGCGCGGCCTTCGTCGAGTTCGGCGCCGGACGGGTGCGCCCGTCCCGGGTCGAGAGAGGGTCAAGTATACGCCGCCGCACGAACCGGGCCGAACGGACCGGGACCTCCGGCGCTTGACCGCGCGCGACCAACGCGCTACTTTGTCGTTGACCTAATTAGGGATGCGACGAATGAATGACGTGTATCGGGCGCTCTCCGATCCCACGCGACGCAGGATCCTGGCCCTGCTTCGCCGGGGCGACCTGAGCGCCGGCGAGATCGCGTCCCAGTTCGAGCAGTCCTGGCCCACCATTTCGGGCCACCTGGCGGTCCTCAAGGATGCGGACCTGGTGCAGGCCGATCGTCACGGCACGACGATCACCTACCACCTGAACGTCAGCGTCCTGGAGGATGCCATGCTGGCCCTCATGCAGGCGCTCGGGATCGGCAAGCTCGCCAGCGAGCGCCCAGGGGAGCAGCCATGAAGTCACGCGTCATCCTCGTCATCGCCGCCGTGGTCTTCCTGGGGAGCCTGGCGGTCAGCCTGTGGGCGTGGGGCCAGATCCCCGATGGCGCGCAGATTCCGATCCACTGGGGCATCAACGGGCAGGCCAACGGCTGGGCACCCAAGTCCGTGGGCCTGCTGCTCTTGCCGGGAATCATCCTGGTGATGGGGATCGTCTTCGGTGCCATCCCGTACGTGGATCCCCGCCGCAACCACCAGGAGCGCTCGACGACGGCGCGCCTCTGGATCATGGGGGCCGTGCTGATTGTGATGGGCGCGGTGCACGTGGCCGCGACCCTGACGGTGGTGGGTGCACCCGTCGATATCGGCCGGGTCGTGGTGGTAGCCGTGGGCGGGCTCTTCGTCGTGATCGGCAACTACCTGGGCAAGGTGCGCAGCAACTGGTTCATCGGAATTCGCACGCCGTGGACGCTCTCCAGCGAGCAGTCCTGGGCCAAGACCCACCGGCTCGGCGGCTACCTGTTCATGGGTGCCGGCCTGGTGAGCATCGTCCTCGCCCTGGTTACGGCGCCGACCGTGTTCGCCTATGGCATGATCGTCGCCGCCGCGGCCGCCGGCATCGTGCCTGTCGTCTACTCGTATTTCGCCTGGCGGTCCGACCCGGATCGCCGCTCATTGGGAGGTTGATCGGTGTCCACCGGCCAGCTCATCGCAATCCTCGCTCCCCTGGCCATCCTCCAGCTTGCGCTGATCGGAGTCGGCCTCTACGACCTCACCCGGCCGGACCGGCGGGTGAGGGGCGGCAACAAGCTGATCTGGGGCATCGTCATCGTGCTGGGAGAGCTCCTTGGCCCGCTCGTCTACTTCCTGTTCGGACGGGAGGATGCCTGAGCCGATGGCGTCCGAACCGGCATCCAGCCAAGTCGAGAACGATGCCGGACCCGGCGGGATTGCGGTCCGCTGTCGCGGCTTGACCAAGCGGTATGGCGAGGTTCTGGCCCTCGACGGACTCGATCTCGACGTCCCCACCGGGAGCATCTTCGGCTTCCTGGGGCCCAACGGCGCCGGCAAGACCACGACGATGCGCCTGCTCACCTCGCTGGCCCGGGCGCAGAGCGGTGAGGCGAGCGTGGCGGGCGTACCGGTCGGCGACGGGGAGCCCAACCGCCGCGGCGTCCTGGGTTACCTCGACCAGGATCCCCGCTTTCACGGCTGGATGCGCGGCCGCGAGCTCCTGGAGCTGGTCGGCAATCTCTACGGCATGCGTGGCGCCGCGTTGCGCTCCCGCATCGACGAGGTGCTGGAGCTGCTGGAGCTGACCCAGTCTGCCAACCGGCGTATCGGCGGCTATTCCGGCGGCATGCGCCAGCGTCTGGGGGTGGCACAGGCCATCCTGAACCGTCCACCCGTCCTGCTCCTCGACGAGCCGGTCTCCTCGCTCGATCCGGAGGGGCGTCGGGAAATGCTCGCCGTGATCCAGGAGCTGGGCCGAACGTCGACCATCCTGTTCAGCACGCACATCCTCAACGACGTGGAGCGGGTCTGCGACCGCGTGGCGATCATCAACCACGGGCGGCTGGTGACCGAGGGCGCCATGGACGACCTGCTGGAGCGGTACGCGCAACCGGTGTACATCCTCGAGGCGGAGCCTGGTGCCGAGAACACCCTCGCCGCCCTGGCCGACACCATCCGGGGTGCTGCGTGGGTGACCGGGGTCGAGCTGAGCCACGGCATCCTGCGCGTCGGCATCGGTGACGGCTCATCGGCTGGTCGCGAGCTGCTCGCCGCGGCCGTTGGCGCCAACGCCGCCCTGGTCCGCTTCGAGCGCCAGCGCCCGACCCTCGAGGACGTCTTCCTCCGGCTGGTGGGCGCCCACGACGACACGAACGCGGGGGCCGCGGCATGATCGGCTTCCGCGTCCTGCTGCGCAAGGAGCTCCTGGAGCAGTGGCGAACGTGGCGGCTGCTCGTCGTGGGCATCGTCTTCGCCATCTTCGGCATCGGGTCGCCCATCCTGGCCCGATACACGCCGGAGCTGGTCAAGGCGCTTGCGGGCGACCAGTTCGGCGGCGTCATCCCCACCCCGACGATCGCGGACGCCATTGTTCAGTTCCAGAAGAACCTTGGCCAGACCGGCATCCTGGCGGCGATCCTGCTGGCCATGGGGTCGGTGGCGGTGGAGAAGGAGCGTGGCACGGCGGCCATGCTCCTGACCAAGCCGCTCTCCCGTGGCGCCTTCCTGGCCGCCAAGCTCGCCGCCATCGGCGCAACGCTGCTCGCCGGCACCGTCGTGGCGGGCATCGGCGCGTACGGGTACACCGCGTTTCTCTTCACCGCGCCGCAGGTCGGCGGCTACGCGGCGATGTGTGTGCTCCTGTTCCTCTCCCTCGTCACCTACGCGTCCCTGACCTTCCTGGGCAGCACCCTGACGCGGTCCGCGCTGGCAGCGGCAGGAATCGGGATCGGCGCCATGGTCGTCCTCGCCGTGCTTTCCGCACTCCCCACCATCGGGACCTGGGCACCGGGGAACCTGGATGGGCCGGCGCAGGCGCTCGCCCTGGGCGGGCCGGTGGACAACCTCATCCCTCCCCTGATCACGACCATCGCGCTGGTTGGCGTGGCGTATGCGGCTGCCCTGCTCAGCTTCCGTCACCAGGAGCTCTAGGGGTCCTCGCGCAGCAGGGCGTAGGTGACGAGATCGTGGTACGCGCCGGCCCGGAACTGCGCGCCGCGCTGGATCCCCTCGCGCCGATACCCCGCCTTCTCGAGCGAGCGCTGCTCCGCGAGGTTCGCCACGTCCGTTGAGGCCTCGACACGGTGGAGGGCCGTCGTCTCGAACAGGTATCCCGCCAGGAGCCGCTGAGCCTCCGTCCCGTATCCCTTGCCCCGTGCCGACGGGAGCAGTTCGATCCCGATGTTCCAGGCGTCCGACGACGGGCTGGGACCGTAGTTCACCCGGTGCCAGCTGACGGTGCCGATTGACGTGCCATCGGCGAGCTCCACGATGAGCACCCCGTTGCGATCGTTGCGCAGCGGACCGGCGCGCAGCGCCTCACGCGGGGTGCGCTGCGGCGCCTGGCCGAAGTCGTTGAACTCGCTGAGCGCCTCGGGGTCGGCCGCCCAGGCGTCGAGCATGTCGGCGTCGGCAAGCGTGACGTCACGCAGGCGAACGCGTCGCGGATTCACGTCGCCATCATGGCACGAGCGCGCGGTCAGACGCGGGCCGCTCCGCGGAGCCAGAAGAGGGCCACGAATCCCTCGACCGCCCCGACGGCGAAGAGCACCGGCTGGAGGACCGAGAACGGGATCACCAGCACCTGGACGCCGATCCAGGTCATGAGGCCAACGGCGAAGAAGGCGGTCACCCAGGGTGCCAGCGGGTGACGCTGCCAGACCAGGATGGCCGCCGAGGCCTGCCCCACGCCGTTCATCAGCAGCAGGACAATGCCGGGCACGAGGAAGGACCCGAACGGCGTCCCCGCGATCCAGTCGTGCGGGATGCCGAGGGGGCTGCCGTCAGGATCGAGGATCATGGCGAGCCCGACCGGGACGGCCATGATCGCGGTGAACAGCTGCAGGGCGACTGCGATGGAGGCGTACCCCGGGCGCGCGATGCGACGGGCGACGAGAAGACGGCTCATGGCCGCCATCCTCAGCGGCCGCCGCGCGGCATTGCAGTGCCGATGGGCTCCGACTTGGCGGGCCGAGCGACCTAGCTGGCGGGCCGGCCGGCCAGGGCAGCCAGGGCGCGCAGCGCAACGCCAACCCCGTCGCGTCCGGCGGGGACCGGGATCCGGACCTGGTTCGAACCGGCCACCGGGCGGAGACCGGCCGCCATCAGGGCCGTGACGACCTCCTGCCGCGCGTACCGCGCCCACTTCAGGGTCACCCGTTCGGGATCGACGCGGACCTCGGGCACCCCGGCCGCCTCCGCCGCGAGTCGGACGGCCACCGCGGTGAAGAGCCCCTCCACCTCGGACGGGATCGGACCGAAGCGATCGCGCAGCTCGTCGCGGAGCGTCTCCGCGTCCGCGGTGGAGCGCACCGCGGCAAACCGGCGGTAGACCTCCAGCTTGGCCCCGGCATCGGCGATGTAGGCGTCCGGCAGGAAGGCCGAGCCGGGCAGGTCCAGCCGAACCGGGGCCGGCTCGGGCACCGGGTGCCGCCCGCGGAGCCGATCGACGGCCTCGGCCAGCAGACGGGTGTACAGCTCGAAGCCGACCGCCGCCATGTGCCCGTGCTGCTCCGGCGCCCAGGATGTTGCCGGCGCCGCGGATCTCGAGGTCGGAGCAGGGCGATCTGGTAGCCGGCCCCCAGGTCGGAGGCGCTGAAGATGGCGTGCAGCCGCTTGCGTGCGATCAGGCGAGAGCGGCGTCCCGCGACGATGGAGCAGGTAGGCGTAGGCGCGCCGGTCGGACCGGCCCACCCGACCGCGCAGCTGGTAGAGCTGCGCCAGGCCGAACGTGTCGGCGCGGTTGATGATGATGGTGTTGGCGTTGGGGATGTCCAGGCCGGACTCGATGATCGTGGTGCAGACCAGCACGTCGAACTGCCCGGCGGCGAAGTCGAGCATGACCCGCTCGAGCATCCCCTCCGCCATCTGCCCGTGACCGATGGCGACCCGCGCGCGGGGGACCAGGCGGCGAACCCGCGCCGCCGCCGCCTCGATGGTGTCGACCCGGTTGTGGACGAAGAAGACCTGCCCGCCGCGGTCCAGCTCGCGGTTGATCGCGTCGCGGACCAGCCCGTCGTCGTCCTCCGCGATGCGGGTCTGGATCGGCAGCGCGTGCCTCCGGCGGCGTCTCGATCACCGAGAGGTCGCGGATGCCCGACCAGCGACAGGTGCAGCGTGCGCGGGATGGGCGTGGCGGACAGGGTCAGCACGTCGACCTCGCGGCGCAGGTTCTTGATCCGCTCCTTGTGGCTGACGCCGAAGCGCTGCTCCTCGTCGACGACCAGCAGCCCCAGGTCGGCGAAGCGGACGTCCTGGGAGAGGATGCGGTGCGTGCCGATCAGGATGTCGACGCTGCCGTCGCGCGACAGCCTCGACGATCTCGCCCTGGCGCTTCTTCGACACGAAGCGGCTGAGCATCTCGACCCGCACCGGGAAGGGTGCGAGGCGTCGCTGGAAGGTGAGCTCGTGCTGCTGGGCCAGCACCGTGGTCGGCACCAGCACGGCGACCTGCCTGCCGTCCTGGACCGCCTTGAACGCCGCCCGCAGCGCGACCTCCGTCTTGCCGTACCCCACGTCGCCGCACACCAGGCGGTCCATCGGCCGGCGGCGGAGCATGTCTGCCTTGACCTCCTCGATGGTGCGCGCCTGGTCGGGGGTCTCGGTGTACGGAAACGCCTCCTCCAGCTCACGCTGCCATGTCGTGTCCGCGCTGAACGAGAACCCCTGGGCGGACTCCCGCGCCGCGTAGATCTCGAGGAGCTCGCGTGCCAGATCGTTCACCGCCCGCGCCACCCGCCGCTTGGTCCGCTCCCACTCGGTCCCGCCCAGCTTCGAGAGCGTGGGCGCCGGGCCGCCGGCGTACCGCGTGATCCGCCCGATCTGGTCGGAGGGCAGGAAGATCTTGCCGTCGCCGGCGAAGTCGAGCTGGAGGTACTCCTTCACCGCGCCGGAGTACTCGCGCTGGGTCATCCCCACGTAACGCGCCACGCCGTGGTCGACGTGGACCACCATGTCGCCTGGCGAAAGCTTCCCGATGAGGTCGCGAGTGACCACCTTCTTGGCCGGCGTCAGCCGCCGGACGCGGATGGCGCCGAACAGCTCACGGTCGGTGAGGACCAGCAGGTCGGACGGCGCGTGGGTGAAGCCCGCCGGACAGGGACCCGTGCACGAGGCCGATGGCCCCCGGCGCCGGGTGCTCGCGCAGCTCGGCCACCGCGCTCACCGGCCTCCCCGCCTCCTCGAGCAGCTCCCCCACCCGGCTGGCCTGGTCGGTCGTGATCACCAGCGAGCGGCCGCCGTCCGCCAGCGCCACCACCCAGTCCGCGAGTCGCTCGATGCGCCCGGGGACCACCGGCGCCGCGCCGTACCCCAGGTCCTCGGTGCCCTGCTCGCCCAGTCGTTCCGCCGCCCGGCCTTCGGCGGCCGCGAGGGTGGCCGCCGCGGTGAACGGGAGCGGCCAGGTCGCCGGCAGCTCCCCGGAGGCGACGAGGCCGTCCCTGCGCTCCGCGGCCTGCCGGTCGAGGTCCGCGGCGATGGAGGTCAGCTCATCGGGATCGGTGAGCACCAGGTGGCAACCGGTCGGCAGGTGGTCGAGCGCGGGTCCTGCGGTCAGGAGCGCGGCCCAGGTCTCCGCCGCCTCGCCGGTGTCGCCCAGCTCCAGCCGGGTGAGATCATCGGCGAGCGCCGGCGAGGTACCCGATCCGGCGGGCATCCGCGTCCCCAGCGTCGCGAAGCCTTCGGACGGAAGGAACTCGCTCGCGGGGAGGACCGACGCCTGCTCCAGGCGCCGGCGACTCGCCTGCGTCATCGGGTCGAAGGCGCGAAGCGACTCCAGCTCGTCCCCGAACAGCTCGATGCGCAGCGGCTCCGGGCTTCCCGGCGGCCAGATGTCGACAAGCCCGCCGCGGTTCGCGAACTCCCCCACGCCGCTGACCTCGACCACCGGCTCATACCCACCGGCGACCAGCGCGGTCAGCAGGCCACGCTGTGCGACGCGCTCGCCGACGCGCAGCACGAGGCGAGCGGAACGCAGCTGGTCGGGTGAGATGGTCCGCTGCACGATGGCGAGCAGCGGCGCCACGACGATCAGGTCGCGCGAGCGACCGCCCAGCTCGGCAAGGACGCGCAGCCGCTCGGCGGACTCCTCGTGCTCGGGAAGCGCCCGTTCCAGCGGGAGCGCGGCTCGCTCCGGAAGGACCAGCGCGTGGCCCATGGTCTGCCACGCGGCAAGGTCGTCCGCGAGGCGATGAGCCTCCTCGTCGTTTCGGACGATGACCACCAGCGGGGTGCCCTGCGGGAGGCGCCGACGGCGCGCTGCCAGGTGCGCCGCCCAGGCACTGGCCGGGACCCGCGCGGTCAGGTCCTGCACGCTCGCCGCGATGGAGTCGGCCAGCGGTGGCGTGATCACCGCCACCCGCCGGTCGGCGCCGCCGCGGGCGGACCGCGGTCGCGTGCGCTCGGGGGAACCGACGGTCACGCCGGCGGCTCGGCCAGGTCGAGGCCGTTGTACGCGTTCATCGCGTCCTCGACGCCATCGCGAAGCCAGTGCTCTGCGGCGTCGGCGGCCGCGGCGATCGCCTCGTCGGCGAGGCTGCGCTCCGCGGACCGAAAGGTGGCGAGCACGTGGTCGACCGCCTCGCCGCTGCGGCCGATCCCGACCCGCAGTCGCGCGAACTCGTTGGTGCCCAGGGCGGCGATGATGTCGCGCAGCCCGTTGTGCCCGCCCGCGGAGCCGGCGCGCCGCATCCGGATCCGGCCCAGCGGCAGATCGATGTCGTCGGCGACGACCAGCAGATCGGCGCCGGTCTCCGCCGCGGTGTTGCGCAGCGCGGAGCGCAGGGGTGCACCGGAACCGTTCATCCAGCGCATCGGCTTGACCAGCAGGACCGGGCCGAGCGGCTCGGGAACGCGCACCTCGAGCACCGCGGCCCCATCGCGGACACGACCCTTCCCCGTCTGGCCCCATCGGTCGGCGAGGAGATCGACGACGCGAAAGCCGACGTTGTGGCGCGTGAGACGGTACCGATCGCCCGGGTTCCCGAGACCGCAGATGACCTTCATGTCCATCCGCGATGGTAGCGGTTCGGGCACCACCCCCGGTCCCGCCGTATCCTGCGCTGCATGCCGGGCAGCGAGATCGTGGTCATCGGCGGCGGGATCGTGGGGACCTCCGCCGCCGCGTTCCTGGCGGAGCGCGGGGCATCAGTCACGCTCGTGGAACGCACGGGGATCGGCGCCGGCGCTTCGGGACGCAACCTGGGAGCCGTCCAGCACCCCCTGGATCCGGAGCTTGTTGCGCTCCACGAAGAGACCGTCGCGATCTACCGCGAGATGACGGGGGCCGCAGCCGGGTTCTCGTTCCCCGCCGAGCCGGTCGGGCTGCTGCTGCTCGCGCCGGACCGGTCGGTGCTCGACGCTGAGGCCGCGCGCCTGGCGACCATGCCGGAGCTGGATCCCCACCTCCTGGCGCCGCGCCAGACCCGGTCGCTGGAGCCGGACCTGGCGGACGACCTGTGGTCGCTGCGGCTGGCGACCGGCTATCCCGTCCCGCCGCACGCCGCCACCACGGCCATGGCGGAGCGGGCCCGCGCCGCCGGTGCACGCGTCGAGATCGGACGGGCAGGCGTTCCGGCCGTGGAGCTTGGTCGCGTGACCGGAGTGATCGTCGAGGGCGGCCGCCACCTCGCCGCCGATCGGGTCCTGGTGGCCGCCGGCCCATGGAGCCCCTACCTTGTCGATCCCAGCGGAGACTGGCGCCCGATCGTGGCAACCTGGGGCGCCACCGCGCAGCTGACCATGGCCCGCCCGCCGCGGCACATCGTCGAGGAGGCCCGGGTCGAGGCGGTCAACCGGCCGGTGGAGGCCGTGGACGGGTCTGCCCCGCCCCCCTGGCCCGAGGCGATCGCCAGCCTCTTCACCCTTGCCGCGGCGGCAGGAGTGGCGACCATCGGCTCCACCTTCCTGGGCCAGCAGCCCGACCACCGCGCCCTGGGCCCGATCCTCGTGGAACGCGGGATCCGCTATCTGCCCGCGCTGCGGGAGGCGACAATCGGTGGCACGCGCGCCTGCGCCCGGCCGCAGTCGATCGACGGCCGGCCGTTCATCGGGCCACTCCCCGGCATCGAGGGCCTCTTCCTTGCCGCCGGTCATGGCCCGTGGGGGATCTCCTGCGGCCCCGCGACGGCGCGCATCGCGGCGGAGGCGATCCTCGCCGGGAGCACCGAACCGATCCCGCCGGGCCTGCGCGTGGATCGCTCCCCTCCGGCAACGGCCCGGTGATCGGGGGCGAGATCGGGACGCTGGCCGGGGGCGTGCTCCAGCAGCGCGGCGCAGCACGACCTGTGCACTGTGCACAAATCTCCGGCGCCCGGCCGGCTGCCAGGCGGCTAGGCCCGGGAGCTATCGGCCCATAGGCTCACTGCACAACCGCAGCGCAGCGAGATGGAATGGGACCCGCGACGAATCCGATCGACACCGGCAACACCGCCTGGCTCCTGGTCTCCACCGCGCTGGTGATGCTCATGACGCCCGGGCTCGCCTTCTTCTATGGCGGCCTCGTCCGCCGCAAGAACGTCCTCTCCACGATCATGCACAGCCTCTTCATCCTGGCCCTGGTGAGCGTCACCTGGGTCCTGTGGGGCTACTCGCTGGCGTTCGGGCCTGACACCGGGATGGGGCTCATCGGCGGGCTCGACTGGGTGGGCCTCACCGGCGTGACCGGCGCGCCCAGCACGGTCTACGCGCCCACCGTCCCCCATCTCGCGTTCATGGCCTTCCAGATGATGTTCGCCATCATCACCCCGGCCCTCATCACCGGCGCCTTCGCCGAGCGCAAGCGCTTCAAGGCCTTCGTCCTCTTCAGCGTCGCCTGGGCCACGCTGGTCTACGCGCCGATCGCGCACTGGGTCTGGTCCCCGGACGGCTGGCTCGCGCACCTGGGCGTGCTGGACTTCGCGGGCGGGACCGTGGTCCATCTCTCGTCCGGGGTCTCCGCGCTGGTAGCGGCGCTGATCGTGGGGAGGCGGCTGGGGCTCGTCGAGCGCACGACGGAGCCGCATGACGTGACGATGACGGTGCTGGGGGCCGGGCTCCTGTGGTTCGGATGGTTCGGCTTCAACGCAGGCAGCGCCCTCGCGGCCGACGGGGTCGCGGCGGTTGCCCTGGTCACCACCAACACGGCCGCTGCAATGGCGGCGCTCACCTGGGTGACCATCTCGTGGCTCCACCGCGGAACGCCATCCGTCCTGGGCGCTGCGGTGGGCGCCGTGGCCGGCCTGGTGGCGATCACCCCCGCGGCCGGGTTCGTGACTCCCGCCGCCGCGATCCTCATCGGGTTCGGCGTCGCCGTGGTCTGCTACGGCGCGACCCAGCTTCGCCTGCGTTCGCGGGTCGACGACGCCCTCGATGTCTTCGCCATTCATGGCGTGGGCGGCGCCTTTGGCGCGGTGGCGACCGGCGTGTTCGCGACGGTCGCGGTCAATGCGGCAGGTGGCGACGGTCTGCTGGCGGGGGCACCCGGCCAGCTGGTCGTCCAGCTCGTGGCCGCGGGGGCCGTGGCGGCCTATGCGGCCATCGCCACCGCCGGAATCCTGTTCGCGATCAACCTCGTGGTACCCGTCCGCGTTCCGAGTGCGGACGAGGAGACGGGTCTCGACCTCGCGCAGCACGGGGAGGTCGCCTACCAGCTCTGACGCCCGCGGTCCCGCGACACCACCGGAACCCAGGAAAGGAGACGCCGACATGGTCATCGCCGCACTGCTCACCTTCGGGCTGCTGCTCGCTGCGTGGGTCGTGGCCCCATCCGCGGAGCGACCGCCGGTCGCTGCCGTCGCAGCACCCGAGCCGAGGCCGCTGGAGGCGGCGCCGCGGGCCGCCTGAGGATGGCGTCCGCTCCGGGGGTCCCCGTGCCCTGGGTGGTGGACTAGCTCCCCGAGCGCGCGGCGTGGCCGTCGCGGTCGAACAGCGACCCGGGACGCCAGGCCACCTCCCGGTGAGACCTGTGGAGGCCGCTCAGCACCTGGCGCTCCAGCGCCCGCATCGCCTGCTCCTCGTCGAGATCGGCGTGGTCGTGGCCGAGCAGGTGGAGGGTGCCGTGGATGGTGAGCAGCACCAGTTCCTCGAGCACGCTCCAGTCGCCGCCGACCGCCTGGCGCACCGCCTGGTCCAGGTCGAGCACCACGTCACCCAGCAGCAGTGCGCCGGGCGGGGAGATGTCGTCGTCGGCGAGCGTCGACCGCCCCTTCTCGATGGTCCAGGTATGGAGCGGGAAGGAGAGGACGTCGGTGGGTCCGCGCTCGCCCATGTGATCGAAGTTGAGCCGCGTCATCTCGGCGTCTGCAACCAGGCTCACCTCAACCTCGCATGCCTGTTCCTCCAGGCCAAGGCCGGCCGTCCCCACGACGGCTGACTCGAGGAGGGCGAGGGCGTCGTCCACCGCGACCGGCTCGCACGCAGCCGCAAGCCGCTCCCGCCCAACGCGATCATGGAACCTGATCGAGCAGCTCATGGCTTCGATCATCGTAGGCGCCTCTCGCCCGGGGTCAAGGTCCGCGCGGATGGCGCAGGGACGCCTCGCTCAGGCCCCCTGGCCCTTCCCCGCCTCGCGGCGCTCGAGGGGCAGGACGTTGTCCGGGTACTTGATCCGGCTGTGGTACATGCCGAGCAGCTGCTGGACGAACGCCTCCTTGATCTGCGCGATGTTGCGCAGGGTCAGCTCCGCGTCGTCGAGCTGCCCGTCCTCGATCCGGGCGTCCACGATGCCGTCCACCATGGCCCGGATGGACGGCTCGTCCTTGTTGTCGAGCGACCGCACGGACGCCTCCACCCCGTCGGAGAGCATCAGGATCGCGGCCTCCCGACTCTGCGGCTTGGGACCGGGGTACCGGAACGTGTCCTTGCTCACCGCATCCGAGTCACCGCCCGCCTCGCGAACGGCCTTCCCGTAGAAGTAGCTCATGACGCTCGTCCCGTGGTGCTGCGGGATGAAGCCGATGATCTGCACCGGGAGCCCGTTCTCGTACCCGAGGTCGATCCCGTCGCGGATATGGGCGGCGATGATCCGGGCGCTCGTCTCCGCATCGAGATCGTCGTGGACGTTGCGCGCACCCGCCTGGTTCTCGATGAAGGCCAGCGGGTTCTTCATCTTGCCGATGTCGTGGTAATAGGCTGCCACCCGCACGAGGAGCGGATCCGCGCCGATCGTCTCGGCGGCTCGCTCGCCGAGGTTGCCGACCATGACCGCGTGGTGGTACGTGCCGGGCGTCTCGAGGAGCAGCCGGCGCAGGAGACGGTTCGACGGGTTGGCGAGCTCGAGGAGCTGGAAGACGGTCATGATCCCGAACAGGTTCCCGAGCATGGCGAACGAGCCCACCGCGAGCACCACCGACAGGAACGCGTTGACCAGGCCGGCACCGGCGAGCTGCCCGATGCCGGTCACGTCGGTCTGCTCCAGCAGGCCGAAGGCCGTCACGACCAGGACGTTGGTGACCGCCAGGAAAAGGCCGGCGCGCAGGAACGCGTTCAGCCGCTCGGCTCGGACCATGGCCAGCAGCGCGGTCATCCCGCCCGCCATGACGTACACGGCCGGCTCGAGACCGTTGGGGTTGACGATGCCGGCGAGCACCGCGAGCGCAGCGGCCATGGCCGCTCCCGCGTAGCCCTCGAGCAGGATGCCCACCAGGAGAACGGTCGCCGAGGTCGGCACCGCGTAGGTCCAGATCGACCGATCACCGGCCACCCGGATGGCGATGGCGCTGACCATCAGGGTCAGGAAGAAGAGCAGGAGCGATCGGTTCCGATGCCAGATGGCCGGCTGGAAGCGCCACAGGAAGACGACCAGCAGCACGGAGAGCAGCAGCGCCAGCAGGCCGTTGCCGATGATGGTCTCAAGAACGAAGCGTGGCCGGGTGAGGCCGAACTGGTCCAGTTTCTCCATCACCAGCGGGGTGATGGGGTCGCCGGCGCGAACGATCGACTCGCCCTTCTGGACCGGCACCACGACCGGCTCCACCGCGTTCCGGGCGGCCTGGCGAGCCTGCTCGGTGAGCGCGGTGCTCACCGCCTGGTTGGCGGCGACGAACCCGGCGGCGAGGTCCCCTGCGATGGTGCGGTCGTCCGCCGGCAGCTCGGTCGTGATGGCGTTATGGACCTCCTGCCGAACAGAGTCGAGCTCGTCCGCACGCACCGGACCGCCCTGGGCCGAGGAGAGGACGCTGCGCGCGTCTGCGGTGAGCGCCGCCCATCGAACGCGGGACATGGCCGCAACCTGCCCTATCTGCGCGTCGGAGAGCATCGAGCCGGTGGCCTGCGTGATGCCGGCGATCGCCTGGTCGGCGGGGATCGTCTTGTCGTCCCGCTGCTGGAGCAGCTGCGCGACACGTTCGACCAGTGAGTCGAAGGCCTTCAGCTGTGCCGTGGTGATGTCCTGCAGCGGCGCGATCTGGGCGTAGACCGGCGTGACGTTCGCCGCGGCCTGGTCGCGCGCCGCCTCCGTCTGGGACTCGCTGATGAACTGCGTCTTCTGCGGCGCGATGATGTCGCGCTGTGCGACCTGGCCGACCTCCAGGGTGACCTGGCCCGGTGTCAGGTCCAGGGTCAGGATCGCCATCAGGGCCGCGGTCAGGATGGCGATGACGATCACGGCCCGGGCAATGGGACCCCGGCCGAGCGGAGTGTCTCCCTGTGCGAGGGTGCGGGGGACGAACATGGCCAGCCGGCGCCTAGGCGCCGGCTCCCTCTGACAGGAGGCGCTTCACGAGGTCGCTGACGACCCGCCCATCGGCGCGGCCGCGGACCTGCGGGACCAGGCGGCCCATCACCCGGCCCATCTCCGATGGCGACGAGGCGCCCGTCTCGGCGATCACCGAGCGGGCGAGCGACTCCAGCTCCGCTGGGTCGAGCTGCTCCGGGAGGAACTCGGCGAGGATGGCGGCCTCGGCCTCCTCGTCGGCGGCCCGATCCTCGCGATCGGCGGCCCGGTACACCTCGATCGACTCCCGGCGCTGCTTCACCTCGCGGCCCAGCACCGCGACGACCTCGTCATCGGTCAGGTCGCGTCGCAGCTCGATCTTGCGGTTGTGGGCAGCAGCCATCGCCATGCGCAGCGTCTGCGTGCGACGGGAGTCGCGCGCTCTCATCGCGTCGCGCATGGCGTCCTCGATGCGGTCGAGCAGGGTCATGGCTGAACCGATGCGGGCGGAGTTCGGTGCCATCGGTCTGATGGCGGCCTCCGCCGGTTGGCGGCGTGCGTCTGGCGCTACTGGCGGGAAACCTTGCGCTTCTTGGCTTCCTTGCGCTTTCGCTTCACGCTGGGCTTCTCGTAGTGCTCGCGGCGCCGTGCCTCAGCCAGGATCCCCGACTGCTGGATCTTCTTGTTGAAGCGGCGCAGCGCGCTCTCGAACGACTCGTTCTCGCCCACGCGGACCTCTGCCAAACGTCTCGCCTCCTCTCTGCCTTCGTAGTCGTGCCCTCGCGGCGCGCACCCCGGTGCGCCCGTGTGCGAGATGCACGCAAGCCGATGAACCTTACCAGTGACCCTCCGGAGGGTCAATCGAGGAGACCGGGGGCGGCAGCGCGCTCGACGGCCTCCTCAGGGGGCCGCCGGGGCCGGCGCGCCCGGTCGACCAGGGGCTGGTTTCGCGCCGGGCGGTGGGTCTGCCGGGACCTTGGCGAGCCGATCGAGGATCGGTCGAGCGCCGAGTTGTGCGAGCGTGGAATGCGCGGCGTCGACGGCGGCGCGAACCTCTGCACCCGTGCGCTCGGCCTCGGGGAGCAGCCCCGCCATGTCCGTGACGGCCAGCGCCTCGTCGAACGCAGCGCCCAGCTCCTGCCAGCCGTGGAGGGCCTCCCGATAGCCCGCCAGCGCCTCGGCCGGCCGGCCCTCATCTTGACGCCCGGCACCCCGCAGCCGCATCATCCCGCAACCAAGTGACTGACGGTCAGTCAGCTGTAACGTGAGGGCGAGCGGATGGCAACCTCGTCGAGCGACGCGCGGCGAACAGCGCGGCGCGGCGCGCTCATCGACGCGACCATCGCACAGCTTCGTGAGCGCGGTCTTTCGGAGACGTCCGTCGACCATATCGTGCAGACCGCCGGAGTGGCGAAGGGCACCTTCTACCTGTACTTCGCCACCAAGGACGATGCCGTCACCGCCGTCGCGGAACGTATGGTGGAAGGCGTGGGCCGGCTCGTGGAGGAGACCCTGGCGGACGCCAGCCGCTCCCCCGTCGAGCGTGTCGTGGCGCTGGGGCAGGCCGTGAGCCAGGTCGGTCGCGAGCCCCATGAGCGCGAGCTCATCGAGGTCTTCCACCGGCCGGAGAACCGGGCCGTCCACGACCGGGTCGGCGAGCACGTCGTGGCGCGGATCGCGCCGCCCCTTACCGCGGTGATCGCCGAGGGGATCGCCTCCGGCGCATTTGTCGCCCAGGACCCAACGCGCGCCGCGCACTTCGCCCTCGCCTGTTTCGAGGTGCTCCACGAGGTGATCAACGATCCCGCCCAGGTCCCCGATGCCATGGACGAGCTCAACGCGTTCGTGCTCCGCGCCCTCGGCGCGAATGGGACCCAGGCACCGTGACCGAGCTGGCGGTCGCCACGACCGGCCTCACCAAGCGTTACAGCCGTGACGTCCTGGCGGTAGACCATGTCGACCTACGCGTCGCGCGCGGTGAGATCTACGCGTTCCTGGGGCTCAACGGCGCCGGGAAGTCGACCACCATTCGCATGCTGCTCGGCATGATCGCGCCCACACAAGGGTCGGCCATGCTCTTCGGCGAGCCCGTCCGCGCCGATGCTCGAGTGCTTTGGCGGCGGGTGGGCCACCTGGTGGAGTCCGCCACCGCCTACCCCGACCTCACCGTACGCGAGAACCTCGACGCGGCACGGCGCCTCCAAGGGGTTGCTGATCGCGGCGCCGTGGACCGCGAGATCGAACGCCTGCGGCTGGGTGAGTACGCGGATCGGAAAGCCCGCGCGCTGTCGCTCGGGAACCTCCAGCGACTGGCGCTGGCCCGTGCCCTCCTCCACGAACCAGAGCTCCTGGTCCTCGACGAGCCGGCGAACGGCCTCGATCCCGCGGGCCTGATCGAGATCCGCGAGCTGCTCACCACCCTGGCGCGCGAGCGTGGAGTCACCGTCTTCGTCTCGAGCCATCTCCTCGCCGAGGTCGACCGCTTCGCGACCCGCATCGGCATTGTCCACCGCGGGCGTCTCGTGGAGGAGCTCGACTCGGAGGCGCTCCAGCAGCACCGGGATCCACGCCTGGAGGTCGGCGCGCGCGACCTGGATCGCGCGGCAGGCGCCCTGCGCGCGGCTGGGTTCACGGCCGAACGGCCCGACGGGCACGGCCTCCTCCAGGTGCGCGACCGTCGGGCACTGACCAACCCGGACGAAGTCGCCCGGGTCCTGGTGGCGGCCGGTACGGCACCGACCCACCTGGCGATGGCGCGCGAGACCCTGGAGGACCACTTCATCCGCCTCACCGGCGGGCAGGAGGCGGCATGAGCGTCCTGTGGACCGCCATCGGCGTCGAGCTGGGCAAGTCCAGGCGCTCGCGCGTACCCTGGGTCGTCGGCATCGGCTTCTCGCTTGCCCCGCTCATCGGCGGGCTGTTCATGGTCATCCTCAAGGACCCCGAGACCGCGCGGAAGCTGGGCCTCCTGGGCACCAAGGCCCAGCTCGTGGGCGGCAGCGCCGACTGGCCGACCTACCTTAGCCTGGTGGCCCAGGCGATGGCCGTGGGCGGCGGGATCATGTTCGCCTTCCTGGCCGCCTGGGTCTTCGGCCGCGAGTTCGCTGACCGCACGGTCCGCGGCCTGCTCGCCATTCCCACCCCGCGCTGGGCGATCGTCGTCGCCAAGACCGTGGTGGTCATGACCTGGGGCATCGTCATCTCGGCCTGGGTGGTGGCGCTGGGCTTTGCCATCGGCGCCGCCGTGTCGATCCCGGGATGGAATGCGGCGCTGGGGTGGAGCACCTTGGGGACGTTGGCCAGCATCGCGGTCATGGTGGTGGGCCTGCAGACGACCACCGCCTTCTTCGCCTCCGCGGGACGCGGCTACATCCCACCGCTCGCCTGGGCCGTCCTGACCATCGTCGCCGCCCAGGTCCTCGCGGTGCTCGGCCACGGGGCCGTCTTCCCGTGGGCTGTGCCGGCCATCGTCTCCGGCGCTGCCGGGCCCGAAGGCGAGGTCGCCGGCGTGGCGAGCTACGTCATCGTGGCGGTCACCGTCCTGGTCGGGCTGGTGGCCACTATCGCCTGGTGGGAGCGAGCCGACCAGACCGGGTGACGGTCAGGCGTCCGCCCGCGTCTCCAACCCGTCGCTCGACCCGCGGGTCGCATCCCAGGTCCGGTACGACTCGGCCAGGTACTCGATCGGGTGGCGGACCGGGACCCCGGTCGCCGCGGTGATCTGCCAGCGGCAGGTCTCCGAGTCGCACGCCGCATCCGGGGCGCCGGATGCCACCACTTTCTCGAAGAGCCCGCGACCGACGTCCTGCGCGACCTGCCAGCGCTCCTTCTTGAGCCCATAGGTGCCTGCCGCGCCGCAGCAATCGTGGTTGGAATCGACCGCGCGAAGCCCGGGGATCAGCCCGAAGAGGGTCGTCGCCGGGGTGCCGATCCCGTGCGCCCGCAGCTGGCAGGGCGGGTGATACGGGAGCTCGCGCTCCATCGGCGCCAGGCGGGTGTCGAGCTTCCCTTCGTCGTGCAGCTCGACGAGCAGCTCGCAGATGTCCCAGGTGGCGTGTGACACGGCCCGCGCATCGTCATCGTGCAGGTCCAGCATCTCGTGCCACTCGGATTTGAGCGTGTTGCCGCACGACGTGGAGGTGGAGACGATCCGGTAGCCGCGCTTTGCGTAGTCGGCCAGGCTGGCGATGTTCCGGGCGGCCTTCTTCCGGGCCTCGGGGTAGAGGCCGTTGCTGATCATGGGCAGCCCGCAGCACCCCTGGTCGGGAACGATGACGGTGAATCCGTTGCGCTCGAGGACCTCGATCGCGTCACGCCCCAGCCCGGGCTCGAAACCGTTGACCGCGCAGCCGTGGAAGTAGACGATCGTCTTCTCGGGGCCCGCGTCGGCGGCGGCAGGCCGACGCCGCAACCAGGAGCGGAACGTGCGCCGCGCGAACGGGTGCACCGCGGCACGGCGGTGGATACCGCCCGCCACCTCGCCGAACCAGCGCGCGAGGCGGTTGCGCAGCCCCAGGTTCACGATGGGGGCCAGCGGGACGCCGAAGCGGATGAGGAGATCGGTGTCGCTGATGAGCCTGTTCCGCAGGTTCGAGCCGCGCTCGGCGACGATGTGCGCCCGGGTCCGGCTGTTCGTCTCGGCGATGAGGACGCCGGCCGGACAGGCCCGGGTGCAGTAGCCGCAGCCGCTGCACCAGTCGACGCTGGTGTCCGCGACGCGCTCATCGCGGAAGCGTTGTGCCTGGGGTCCCACGTACTTGGGCCCCGGGAACGCATCCGTCACCCGCGCCACCGGGCAGACCGTGGTGCAGACGTTGCACTTGATGCAATGATCCGTCGAGAAGGGCGGGTAGCCGTAGTCCCCCGCGTTGACAAAGCTCATGGCGCGACCGCCTCCTCCGGCCGGACCGATTCCGCCGCGAGGCGCCCCGCCAGCCGGGCGCTGGCCAGGGCAACACCGTCGCCGCAGCGCTCCGAGAGATACCGCATCCCGGCCAGCGCGCTGCCCACCACGCGCAGGTTGCGGAGCAGCACCGTCCCGTCGGGCGCGACCGGCCGCAGCGAGTCGTCGACGCGGATCCCGGCCGTCTCGAGCGGGACGCCGTCAGCACCGTAGAGGTCCCCCGTCAGCCACTCGGCGCGTGCCGGCGCCGTCACCGGCAGGCCGGCCACGACGTCGGTGAGCGAGCCGTCGCGCTCGCCACGGAATCCGCCGCCCGCGATTCCGCCCGTGGCCAGGATCATCTCGCCGGTGCGGGTGCGCAGCGGCCTCGCGGCCGCGCGGGTCTCGATCGCCACGACCCGGTCGTCCTCGCGGATGATCTGTTCGACGGCAAACCCGATCTGCACCGAGACGCCCAGTGCCAACGCGCGCCGGCGGAGCGCCTCGAAGAGCCTCAGCCCGGGAACCGATGGCGGCAGGGTGGGAATCTCGAACACCGGGTGCCCGAGCCGATCGGCCGCGCGGGCCAGGACCCGGGCGTGTCGTTCCAGGCCGAGAACCGCCGGCAGCCCGATGCGCCAGCTCCCGGTGGGTGGCAGCGCAGCGCGCAGCGCGTCGAGCGCAGAGGCGGCCCAGGCTTCGTCATCGAAGCGCCGGGCGAGTACGAGCGCGTTGAGGTTGTGGAGCCGCTCCAGCCCCGGCAGCCTGGCCGTGGCGCGCTCCATGCGCGCGGGACCCCCGGGCCAGGGCTGTCGCGCGAGGTTGCGCATCGCGAACGCGGGCCACGCGTCGCGGAACCGCTCAATGCCGAGCAGGAACAGGCCTTCGTCGGGTCCCCACGGCTCGAGCGCCGCGGCCTGGCCTTCAGGAACGATGGCGGCCGGCCGCAACCCGCCGACGGGCGTGGGAAACGGCCGCAGCGGCGCGGCGAGGTCGCCGTGATACGGCAGTCCCTCCGCGGCGAGGCGATCGAGGTGCGCGGCGACCGCGGACGGAAGCTCTTCATGCAGGAATCCGTAGGGATGGCCGGCGACCGCGCGCAGCGCCTCCACGCCCGTGGCGGACGTGGTCGCGCCGGCGGGCGCCGCCGCGTCCAGCCCACCGTGGGCCCAGTGCGTGGCGGCCATGCCCTTCGCGGCCAGATGAACCCGTGCCCCGCGCTCGGCAAGCTCGATCGCGGCGGTGAGTCCTGAGAGCCCCGCCCCGATGACGACCACATCAGCGCTCGGCATCAGGAGGTCCTCCGTTCCCGGGCGGCAGCGTGTCGACGGCCATGGTGCCGCGATAGATGCCCGCCTCGAGCCACAGCTCCATGAGCTGGTCGCCCCACGCGATGGGCGCAGCACCGCGCAGTCGCTCGCGGAGGAACCCGCGCAGCGAGTCGTTGGGTTCGGGCGCGGCGGTCGGCAGCCTCCCGGCGTCGTACCGCTCGGCAAGGGCGGCGGCGGCGCGACTCGTGCAGAAGGCGCCCTGGCAGGGACCCATTCCCAACCTCGTGGTCCGGCGCAGGTCGTCGAGAGAGGAGTCTGCGCGCTCGTCGAGCGCGTGACGCAGCGCGGCGTTCGTCACGATCTCGCATTCGCAGACCAGCTCCGCGTCGCCCCCGCCATCGGCCTCGATGCCGGCCAGGCGCGATCCCTGCCAGTAGGAGCTGCCTCCCACCGGTGCCGGAAGCGGCTCGACGGCGGTTCGACATGCGACGTCCACCCCCAGGGAGGCGGCCACGCGGTTGGAGATCTCCTCGGCCATGAGCCGGAAGGTGGTCAGCTTGCCGCCGACGATGCTCCAGAAGCCCGGGATGCCGTCCTTTGCGTCGTGGTCGATGACGTGGTGCGCCCGGCTGATCAGCCGTGAGTCGTCGTGGTGCTGCTCCTCCACCTTCCCTCCCAGCTCCGTGGCGTCGTACAGGGGCCGGCATCCGGCATACGAGCGCAGCACTCTCGCGCTGGAGAGGCCCGGGATGAGGTGATCGCCATGGGCCAGGAGAGCATCGACCTCGTCCGCGGTGACGGCGACGTGGTCGGGATCCGGCACCGTGGTATCGGTGGTGCCCAGGATGCTCACGGTGTGGACCGGGACCAGGATGTCGCCGTCGCCCGGAGGCGAGAGCCGGTTGATGACCGCGCGCGTGATCCGGCGATTCATGATCAGCATGGAGCCCTTGCCGGGGCTCATGTGCAATACGCCACCGGCCAGGGCGGCAACCTGGCCGGCCCACGCGCCTGCCGCGTTGATCAGGACGCTGCAGGTGACCCGGCGGCGATCACCGGTCCGCCGATCCTCGAGCTGGACGCCCTCCACCCTGCCGTCGGCGCCGCGATCGACCCCCACCAGCGCCTGGTAGCGCCACGCGTCTCCACCATGCTCGCGGGCTGACGCCACATTGGCGTCGATCAGCTCCCACGGCTCCAGGGCCGCGTCCTGGACCGCGTAGGCGGCGTGGATCCGGGGATTGAGGAGCGGCTCGGCGGCGAAGAGCTCGTCGAGCGGCACCGGCTCGATCGGCACCTCGGCCGCAGCACATGCCGCCGCGAATCCCTCGAGATAGTCGTCCGGCTCGTCGGGCGTCGCCACGAAGTAGCCGCCGGTCATGTCGATGCAGCCCGGCGCGATGCGTCGCAGGGTGGTGTTCTCCCGCGCGCAATCGCGCGCGGACCCGGATCCCGCACGACGTAGCGGGCGCCTGAGTGGAGGAGCCCGTGATACCGGCCGCTGGTGCCGGTGCCGAAGTCGCCGCGGTCCACGAGCAGGGCACGGATCCCCCGCATCGCCAGGTCGCGCAGTACGCCCGACCCGGTCGCGCCTCCGCCAACCACGACCACATCGACGTCAGTCACGGCGGGTACCGATGAGCATCTCCCATGCCCCAGACAGGTAGTCGTACGCCGAGATCAGGGTGAGCGCGGTGGCCACCACCATCAGCCAGAAGCCGATCGCCTGCAGCGCATCGCCGATACCAAACCCGGCGAGTGGCCCGCCCTGCGCCGCGTCGAAGGCGAGCAGCAGGATCGCCATGGCGGCCAGGGTGGTGAGGGTCTTGCTCTTGCCCAGCGCCCGCGCCGAGATCACCACGCTTGCGGTCGCCGCCAGCTGGCGCACGCCGGAGATCACGAACTCGCGGATCAGGATGATGGCCACCATCCAGGCCGGCACCAGGGAGACCTGGACCATGGCGATCAGGACGCCGGCGACCAGCACCTTGTCGGCGGTGAGGTCCATGAAGACGCCGAAGGGGCTCACCTCGCCGCGGGCGCGGGCGACGCGACCATCGAAGAAATCGGTCACCGCCGCGATGCAGAAGATGACGAAAGCGATCAGCCCGGCCCCGGGGAAGGGCAGCACCAGCAGCACGATGACGACCGGCGTCAGGCCGATGCGCAGCAGCCCCAGGAGGTTGGCCGGGGAGGTGAGGCGCGCCGGCGCCGGCGCGTCAGCCATGGGTCGCCACCTGCTCCTTCTGACCGATCTTGCGCTCCGTCCCCGCCCGCAGCCTGCCGATGTTGTCGGCATGGGCGACGGTGACCAGCGTGCCCGCGGCGAGGGCGTACACGAGGGCCTGCACCGTCGAGACATGGACCAGCGCCAGGATCCCCACCACGACCGGGGAGAGCACGGCCCCCGAGACCGAACCCAGCGACACGTACCGCCAGCGCCAGATGATGAACACGACCACCGGCGCCATCACCAGCAGCGCCCAGGGCGCCATGGCCCCCAGCGCGCCGGTCGAGGTCGACACGCCGCGACCGCCCGTGAATCGGATGAAGACCGACCAGTTGTGACCCACGATGGCCGAGAAGCCGGCCGCGGCCGCGGCCCACTCGGCCAGCGAGACCGAATCGGCGGGAAGCAGGAAGCGCGCGATGAGGACCGCGGCGACGCCCTTCCCGATGTCGAGCACGAACACGAGCGCCGCCGGAGCGGCGCCCAGGGTGCGGAGGGCATTGGTGGCGCCGGTGCGGTGCGACCCGTAGGCACGGATGTCGATGCCACGCGTGATGCGGCCCATCAGCAGCCCGAACGGGATCGCCCCGAGCAGGTAGCCCACCACCACCGCCAGTGCGACCGTCACCAATGCTCAGCCCTCCAGCTTGTTCAACTCTGCCGCCGCATCGGCCGCCTCGAGCACCGCGGTGAGCGTGTCACCGGCCGATGCCTGCACGGCCGCGACGAAGGCGCCCTCCACCAGCGGCCCGCGGCTGATCCGGACCCGCGCGGCCAGGTCCGGCGCGAGCAGATCCTCGATCGCCGTCTGGGCGGAGAGTACGGCAGAACCCAGGTCCGCGACCAGCACGACGCCCTCTCCCCGGTCCGCCGCTTCGATGGCGGCGGCGATGCGCGTGGCATCGGTGCCGATGGTCTCCGCATCCAGGCCCCCCGCGGCAAGCAGCGGTGGCTCCTCCGGGGCAAGGTGGCCGAGCGCCGTGACGAGTGCCACGACATCATCGGCGAGCGCTGCGGAATGTGAGACGACGACGATCCCAACGGCCATCCAGCGTGCTCCTCATGATGAGAGGCGGCGCGGCTCTTCCGCGAGCCGCGCCGCCCATGATCCTCCGATCGGACCACCTCAGAAGGTGGCGATCGTTACTCCACCCAGTCGAAGGTCCGCGTGACGGCCTTCTTCCAGAGCGCGTACTCCTTGGCCCGCTCGGTGGCATCCATCTTCGGATCCCACTCCTTGTCCTTGCCCCAGTTGGCGCGGAGGTCCTCGACCTCCTTCCAGAAGCCAACGGCAAGACCGGCCGCGTAGGCGGCACCCAGCGCGGTCGTCTCAGCGACGGTCGGCCGGATGACCGGGACGTCGAGGACATCGGCCTGGAACTGCATGAGCAGCTCGTTGTAGACCATGCCCCCGTCGACCTTGAGCGAGGTGAGCGCCACGCCGGAGTCCTTGTTCATGGCGTCGACCACTTCCTTGGTCTGCCACGCGGTTGCCTCGAGCACCGCACGCGCGATGTGACCCTTGTTCACGTACCGGGTCAGGCCGGCGATCACGCCGCGCGCGTCGCTCTTCCAGTACGGAGCAAAGAGGCCGGAGAAGGCCGGGACGAAGTAGACGCCCCCGTTGTCCTCCACCGTGCCCGCCAGCGCCTCGACCTCAGCCGAGGACTGGATCATGCCCAGGTTGTCCCGCAGCCACTGCACGAGCGCGCCCGTGATGGCAATCGAACCCTCGAGCATGTAGACCGCGGGCTGGTCCCCGATCTTGTAGCCGAGGCCCGTGATCAGCCCAGACTTCGACGGAACCGGCTTGTTCCCCGTGTTGAGCACCAGGAAGTTGCCCGTGCCGTAGGTGTTCTTGGCCTCGCCGACGGCGAAGCAGGTCTGCCCGAAGAGGGCCGCCTGCTGGTCGCCGAGGTCGCCTGCCACCGGGATGCCGGCCACGACACCGGTCGCCTTGCCGTACTCCTCGCTGGAGGCCTTGATCTGTGGAAGCATCGCCTTCGGAACGCCGAGGATCCCCAGGATCTCGTCGTCCCAGGCCAGCGTCTCGAGGTTCATCATCATGGTGCGGCTGGCGTTGGTCACGTCCGTCACGTGCTTGCCGCCGTTCGGGCCACCGGTGAGGTTCCAGATGCACCAGGTGTCGATGTTCCCGAAGAGCACCTCACCCTTCTCCGCCTTGGCGCGGACGCCCTCGACGTTGTCGAGGATCCACTTGATCTTGGGGCCGGAGAAGTAGGTTGCGATCGGCAGTCCGGTCTTGGGCCGGAACCGATCCTGCCCGCCATCGGCGGACAGCGCGTTGCAGATCTGGTCGGTGCGGGTGTCCTGCCAGACGATGGCGTTGTAGACCGGCTTGCCGGTCGCCTTCTCCCAGACCACGGTCGTCTCGCGCTGGTTGGTGACGCCAATCGCCGCGAGGTCGCTGGCCTGGATGCCGGTCTTCTTGAGCGCGCCCTCGATGACCGCCTGGCTCCGCTGCCAGATCTCCATCGCGTCGTGCTCGACCCACCCGGGCTTCGGGAAGATCTGCTCGTGCTCCTTCTGGTCGATGCCCTTCACCTGCCCGGCATGATCAAAGATCATGAAGCGGGTGGAGGTCGTGCCCTGGTCCAGGGCTCCTACGTAGTTCGCCATGTGCTCTCCTACTCCTGTTCTTCGGACGATCGGGGCGGACGCGGCTGCTCGGCCCGCTACGCCACGGGCGCGACGGCGTCGCGGAGCGCCTCGAAGAGAATGGTGGTCGAGGTTGCACCCGGGTCCTGGTGGTTAGCCGAGCGCTCCCCCAGATAGCTGGCTCTGCCTTTGCGTGCCACGAGCGGCGTGATCCGATCCCGGCCGGCGGCTGCCGCCTCGGCGGCAGCGTTCAGGGCTGCTCTCAGATCGCTGCCGTTCTCGGCTGCTTCGAGCGCCTCGACGGCAGGTGTCATGGCATCGACCATGGTCTTGTCGTCGAGCTCCGCCTTGCCCCGCTGCTTCACGCCCTCGAGACCGGCACGAATTGCCGCGACGAGGTCCGGCAGCGGAACCGTCTGTCGCTCTCCGAGCGACGTGCTGAGACGGAGGAAAAAGGTTCCATACAGCGGGCCTGAGGCGCCGCCGACGGTCGAGATGAGCGTCATCCCGACCGTCTTGGCGATCGTCCCCAGGTCACTCCCGCGCAGGTCGGGAAGCTTCGCCTTCACGGCGGTAAAGCCCCGATCCATGTTGATCCCGTGATCAGCATCCCCGATCTGCGAATCGAGATCGGTCAGCTCGACCTTGCGCTCATTGATGCGCTGGGCATAGAGCTCGAGAAACCGAAGGAGGTCGTCCGACCCGATCTCGATCATCGGCCTGTCACACCCCCCAGCGAAGGGCCGGGGTGTGGACCGGCGCGTCCCAGAGCCGGGTCATCTCGTCGTCGAGCTTGAGCAGCGTGATCGAGCACCCTGCCATGTCCAGCGAGGTGATGTAGTTCCCGACCAGGTTGCGCTCGATCGAGACGCCACGGTCACGGCACATCGCCGCGACCTTGTTGTAGACGACGTACAGCTCGATGAGCGGCGTGCCACCCATGCCGTTAACGAAGGCAAGCACCTTGTCGCCGGACTTGAACGGCAGGTCGTCGAGGACCGGCGTCAGCAGCATCTCGGTGATCTCGTCCGCGGTCGCAAGCTTCCTGCGCTCGCGTCCGGGCTCGCCGTGGATGCCGATGCCGATCTCCATCTCGTCGTCGCCGATCTCGAAGGTCGGCTTTCCGGCCGCCGGCACGGTGCAGCTGGTGAGAGCCATTCCCATGGATCGCACGTTGGCCTGCACGCGCTCGCAGAGCGCGGTGACCGCCGCGAGATCCTGACCCTCCTCGGCCGCCGCCCCGACGATCTTCTCGGCGAGGACGGTCCCGCCCACGCCACGACGTCCCGCGGTGTAGAGCGAGTCCTGGACGGCAACGTCGTCCGCCATGACGACGCTGGTGACCTCGATCCCCTCGGCCTGCGCCAGCTCGGCGGCAAGCTCGAAGTTCATGATGTCACCGGTGTAGTTCTTCACGATGTGCAGGACGCCCCTCCCGCCGTCGACCGCCTTCGTGGCGGCCAGCATCTGGTCGGGCACCGGCGACGTGAAGACGGCGCCCGGGCAGGCGGCATCGAGCATGCCCATGCCGACGAAGCCGCCGTGCATGGGCTCGTGGCCCGAGCCACCACCAGAGATGACGCCGACCTTGCCCTTGCGCGGTGCGTCCTTGCGGACGATCACGTTGGGCTCCTCGATCCGAAGCAGGTCAGCATGCGCCGCCGACATCCCGGCGAGCTCTTCCTCGACGAGATTGTCGGGTGTATTGATGAGCTTCTTCATCGACTGCTCCCTTGCCCGAAGGCATCGACTGACGGATCAAACGAACCCGTTCGCGGCGGTTGGCCGCAACGACGAGGTTCGTCGCGCAGCAGCCAACCGCCGGTGAACGGCGTCAATCGTGCGATTACAGGCCCACGAGCATGAAGTGCGTGCCGAGGTAGTTGAACACGACCCAGCCCAGGCCTCCGCCGACCAGCGGACCGATAACCGGGATCCACGAATAGCCCCAGTCGCTGCCTCCCTTGCCGGGGATGGGCAGGATGGCGTGCATGATCCGCGGCCCAAGGTCTCTGGCCGGATTGATCGCGTACCCCGTCGTGCCGCCAAGCGCGAGACCGATCACCAGGACCAGCAGGCCCCAGGAAAGCGCCCCTCCGATGGCCGGCGTGGTGCCCTTCGCCAGGCTGAAGCCGACGAAGACCAGCATGAAGGTGCCCACGACCTCAGAGACGAAGTTCCAGAACGTGTTGCGGATGGCCGGACCCGTCGAGAACACGGCCAGCTTGAGGCCGGGGTCGTCCGTTTCCTGCCAGTGCGGGTAGTAGTGGAGGAACACGATGAAGGCACCGATCATCGCGCCGATCATCTGGGCGGCCCAGTAGAGCAGCAGCTGATCAGTACCGAAGTCGCCGTTGTTCGCGAGGCTGTCGAGCCACACCGCGAGCGTCACCGCCGGGTTGATGTGCGCGCCGCTCGTCAGACCGGCGACGGCGATGCCCGCGAAGACCGCGAATCCCCATCCCATGGTGATCACGATCCAGCCGGCGTTCTGTGCCTTGGACTTGGCCAGCAGGACCGCTGCGACGACGCCATCGCCGAGCAGAATCAGCGTCCCGGTGCCCAGGAGCTCGGCGATGAACTTTTCTGTTGTCATGCTCTTCTCCCTCGTTGTGAGGATGGCTTTGCGTAATGACTGCCATGACGCCATTCGATGAACAGGGCGACACCGCCCTTCGTTCTGCACGCGCGCTTCTCGCTGTCCTCCTTCCTGACCGTCACCCGGCGATTCGGACCGGCGACGGATCGCCGATCCCGGGTCGCTTCTCGGTGACCAGTGCACGTGCCGCGGCATCAACCACCTCCGCGAGCGGGGCGTTCTGCCCTGCACGCGCGGCGGCAACCAATGCCCCTTCCACGAGGGGCGCGTCACTGACGACGGTGCGTCGGCGAACTTCCGGCGCAAGCCCGTCAATGGCGAAGCTGATCGTCAGCCAGGCGCTGCCCGAGTCGTAGAGCACCAGGGTGCCATCCGACACGTCGGCCGCTGCGAGTGCCGCACCGACCCGCGCCAAGCTGGTACCGAAGCGTCCGTCATCGGTGCCTCCAGCCAGCTCCACCGCCGGCGGGTGCTCGATGCCGTCCTCGATCATGCGCAGCAGGGCGTCGAGCAGCGGTTCGCTGTGCGACACCAGCACGAGGCTGACCACAGCGCACAGCGTAGGCGGCGATCGTGAGGATTCCGTGAGGAGTCCATGCCCGATGGATTCGGGATTCGGGTCACCTGGACCCTTGTCCCCGAACCGGAAAGGTCGGTATCCTCGTTCATCCAATGGAACAGGGACTCCTGGCCTCGGCCCCCGCGGCCGCTCCCGGACGCGAACACCCGGCGATCGACGTCGGCGCGGCACGCGCCTACCTCAGGCGCTGCAGCGCCGTCATCGGGCGTCATGCGGCGGCACTCACCCGGCTCGACGAGGCGCTTGGCGACGGGGACCACGGTGACAACCTCCTCGCGGGGTTCGCGGCGCTCGAGGAGTCGCTGGCGCCCTCCGACGACGGGGCGGACCACGATCTTCCCGCCCTGCTGCGCTCCGTTGGCGTGACGCTGGTGGCCAGCGTCGGCGGGGCCTCCGGGCCCCTGTACGGCTCGGCCCTGATGGAGGCCAGCTTCGCCGCACGCAACATCGACGTGGGGAATCGGCTGGCTTCGATGTCTCTCCTCCTTGACGCCGCCGCCGAGGGCATTGCCCGCCGAGGGCATTGCAGCGTCGGAGACAAGACCATCTACGACACCCTCTCCCCGGCGGCCGACGCTCTGCGCGCTGCGGTCCGGCGGGGCGACGACGAGCGGACTGCCATGCGCGAGATGGTCCTGGCCGGCGCGCACGGGATGCGCAGCACGACGGCCATGGTTGCGCGTCGCGGTCTCGCCATGCGCCTCGGCGAACGGTCACGCGGCCACCGGGACCCCGGGGCGGCATCCTGCCTGCTCCTGCTCCGCGCCCTCGCCACGAAGGATGCCGGTGACGACTGACGAAGAGGTCCCGGACGTGGAGATCGTCCGCCTCCTCGCCGAGAACGAGCGGACCTTCCGCGAGGCACAGGTGGCGGCGGACACCGTCTTCGCCCATTACCAGCTGAGCCAGATCCTCGCCTCGCACGAGGCGCCCGCGGCTCTGGCCGGCGCCATCCTCGATGAGCTCATGCACCTGTCCGGCGCCGATGGCGGCGCTCTCTGGATCAACGACCCCCGGTCCGAGCGCCCGGTCCTTGCCGCTCAGCGCGGAGCCGCCGCGCCATCCCTGGACGCGGACGTCGACACCACAACCAGGGTCACGCTCGACGACGGCACCCGCCAGGTGGGCGTGGTGGCGCTGTCGCGATCCAGCACGCTGCCGCTGGACGCGGATGGCGTCCGATTCCTGGCGCACGTCCGACACGAGCTGGCGGTCGCCCTTCGCGGCGCACAGCTGCGCGAGGCACTGGACCTGGAGCGCGCCGAGCTGCGCGCCATCTTCGAGGGCGCCAGCGACGCCATCGTCCTCGTCGATGACCGGCACCGGGTCGTCCGGGTCAACGGGGCCGCCGGAGTACTGCTGGGGATCGAGGCCGCCAGCGCGGTCGGCCATTCGTGCGAGGAGCTCTTTGCCTGTCACGCCGCCGAGTCGACCGATCCCTGCCGCGACGGCTGCCCGTTCGCGCACGTGATCGCCACCGGCGAGCCGATCGGGGGGCACGAGCGAACACTGGGTGCGGGAGTCCCCGAGCCGGTCCACGTAGTGGGGAGCTACGCCCTCGCGTCCCGGTCGACCGGCGGCTCGGCGATGGCGGTGGCCATCTTCCGCGACACGACGCAGATGGCGCACCTGCAGGAGCTGCGTCGCGGATTCATCGCCACGGTGAGCCACGAGCTGCGCACCCCGTTGGCACTCATCAAGGGCTACGTGGACACGCTGCTCGATCTTGAGCTCGACCCGGACACCGTCCGCACCTACCTCCGACGGATCGACCAGACGACCGATCGGCTCTCCGACCTCGTCCGCCAGACCCTGGACGTCACCCAGCTCGCCATCGGCCAGCTGATCCTGGAACGGTCCCCCACGCCGATCGCGGATCTCGTGCGCGGCGCGGTGGACGACCTCAGGCTGCAGATGCCGATGATGGTCCTTGAGCTCACGCTTGACGACACGCTGCCCATCCTGGAGGTCGATCCCGTGCGGATCCGACAGGTGCTCGACAACCTGCTGGGAAACGCGGGCAAGTACGGACGACCGGGCGGGCCGATCCGGGTGTCGGTATCGGCCCGGCGGGATGCCGTCCTGGTGGCCGTCGAGGATGACGGCGTCGGCGTGCCGGCGGAGGAGCGGGGGTTGATCTTCGAGCAGTTCCATCGTGGCCGCAACGTGCGGGAATCGACGCTGACCGGCTACGGCCTGGGCCTCAGCATCAGCCGCCGTATCGTGGAGGCGCATGGCGGCCAGCTCACCCTGGAACCGCTGAGCCCGAGGGGCACACGCTTCGTCATGCGGATTCCGTTTGCACGCGCGACATCCGCGGATGAGGACGCATGACTGAGCGGGTGCTGATCGTCGAGGACGAGCCGGAGTTCGCCGCCCTCATGGAGCTGTGGGTGCGTCGTTCTGGCCGCGAGACCGCGGTGGCCGGGTCGGGCGCGGAGGCGATGCGCCTGCTGTGGGACCAGCGTCCCGACCTTGTAACCCTGGACGTTGGCCTTCCGGGCCTGGACGGCTGGGCTGTCTGCCAGCGCATCCGCGAAGTGACGGACGTGCCGATCCTGATCGTATCGGCGCGCGGAGCCGAGAGCGACCGGGTCCGCGGCCTCGAGATGGGCGCGGACGACTACATCGTTAAGCCGTTCAGCTTCCGTGAGCTCATGGCGCGCCTCGACGCGGCTCTGCGGCGCGCCCATGCTGCCCACCCGGCGGTCGTCGCGCCCCTTCGCTACCGGGAGCTCACCCTCGATCGGGATGCGCATCGGGCCTGGCTCGCGGACCGCGAGCTGGCCCTCACACCAACCGAGTTCAGCTTGCTCGCCTGCCTGGCCGAGCATCCTGGGCACCTCGTTCGCCACGACCAGCTGCTGCACGCCGGGTGGGGCTCCGAGTACCGCTCCGAGGTGCAGCTGTTGCGCACGGCGATCCACGGGCTCCGTCGCAAGCTGAACGCTGCGTCCCGCGGCGACGAGTACATCGCCGCGGAGTACGGCCTGGGCTACCGGCTGACCCCCGGCTCCTCGTCCAGCTGAGCGATCGCGTCGGCCAGCGCCTCGAGCAGCAGGGCGGAGGAGGCTGCGCCGGGGTCGACGTGGCCTAGCGAGCGTTCGCCAAGGTAGCTCGCGCGGCCCTTCGTGGCGACGAGCGACGCGGTCGCCGCGCAGCCGGTTGCGGCGGCCTCGGCGGCGGCGCGGGATCGGTCAAGCAGGGATGCGCCTGCTGCCGCGTTCCAGGCGCGGACGCCGGGAACGAGGGCGTCCAGCATCGTCTTCTCGCCGGTGGTCGAGCGACCCCGCCGACCGACGGCGGCGACGGACGCCTCGAAGGCTGCCCCGAATGGCTCGGCGACGAGCTGGTCGGCTTGATCCAGCTCGGTGCCGAGCGCGATGAACAAGGTCCCGTACAACGGGCCGGCGGCACCGCCGACCGTGGAAACAAGGGTGCGGCCGGCCAGGCTGAAGAGCTCGGCGGCCGAGACCGCGAGCGGCCCGTCGCCATCGGAGGCGTCGAGCCGCTCGCGAATCGCCGTGAAGCCGCGGTTCAGGTTGATGCCGTGATCGCCGTCGCCGATCGCCGCGTCAAGCCCCGTGAGCCACGTGGCGTTCTCCTCGATCCGCTCGGCGCCCAGCGTGAGCCAGCGCCGGGCCAGCTCGGAGGCGGCAAGCCCGTGGCGTTCCGTCAGCTGGGCTTCTCTTCCTGCCCTTGCGCGAAATCGCCGCGCTTCGGACCGGTAGGCGAGTGCCCTTCGGCCTCCTCGCCCGTAGCGAAGTCGCCCTTGGTCACTTCCGGTGTGACGTGCCCCTCGGCCTCCTCGCCCGTAGCGAAGTCGCCGAGATGCTGATCCTGCGCGGACTCCTCCTCGGCTGCCTCGCCTTCGGCAAAGCCATGGAGTTGTTCCGGTTTCTGCTCATTCATTAGGGGTGTTCCTCCTTCGGCCCGCTGTGGGGGCCTGATCGCGCATGGATTGTGACTCTCGCGGGGTCGGTTGGCTAGTGCCACGGCAGGACGGCGCGCTCGCCCCAGTAGGTCGCCGGGTCCTCGCGAAGCTCGTCCAGCGCGCGCAGGGCATCCGCGTCGAGGCGCAGGTCGAGGGCCTCGAGATTGGATTCCACCTGGCCCACGGTGGCCGGACCCAGCAGGGCGACGTCCGCCCACGGCTGGTCGAGCACAAACCGCAGGGCGACGGCGTCCGTTCCCACTCCCAGGCGATCCGCCACCGGCCCGAGGCGCTCTGCCGCGTCGCCGAGCACCAGGCGACCGTTCGCCAGCGCCTCCTTCACCAGCACGCCCATCCCCTGCGCATGGGCCTCCGCCAGGGCGTCGGCCGCTGATCGCTCGAGAACGTTGAAGGTGGCCTGGACCGTGTCGAAGACACGCTCGCCTCCGCGCTCCAGCCCCGACGCCACGCGCAGGGTCTGCGCCTGCGCCGTGCCGCTCAGCGTCAGCCCGATGGCGCGCACCACCCCATCGCGACGCAGTTCCACGAGTTCGTCGAGCACCTCCGCCGATTCGAGGATGCCGGAGTCGAGGGTCGCACTGTGGACCTGGAGCAGATCCAGGTGTGATCCCAGCAGTCGCGTGCTCTCCCCGATCTGTCGTTTCAGGGTCGCGAGTGAGTGGTCCTTCACCTCGTGGACGGCAGCGTTCGTCTGCCAGTCTGCGACGTAGGTATAGCCCCACTTGGTGCCGATGGTGAACTCGTCCGGGCCGATGCCGCGACGCTCGAGCCACGCGGCGAGGAACTCCTCCGCGCGTCCGTAGCTCCGCGCGGCGTCGAGGTACGTGATCCCGGCCGCGCGCGCGGCATCGAGAACGGCGAAGGTGGCCTCCCGCATGGCGTCGACGCTGCGACCGTTCGGGAAGTCGCGATCATGGCCCAGGTTGATGTACCCGGGGCGGCCGAGCGCCGCGAGCCCGACGCCAAAGGCGCTCACGGACAGACCCGTGCGCCCCAGCGGCAGGGATTTCGGTCGTGACTGCATGCGCCCGAGGATACGCTCCGAACGCGGGACCTTCGGCCCGTCGCGGGCGATCATATGGACCTCGCGGGGATGACCCGCGGAGCGCAGGCTGGGGACATGACTACACAGGGTCGGCCGGGTCGGCCGTCGTCGCCGCGACCCACTGCCCTCGTGGTGGGAGCAGGCTCGACCGGAGCCGCGACCGCGCACGACCTGGCACTGCGCGGTTTCGCGGTGACCGTGGTCGAGCGGGGTGAGATCGCATCCGGCACCACCGGCCGGAACCACGGCCTCCTCCATTCCGGGGCCCGCTATGCGGTCAAGGATCCGGAGGCGGCCGCCGAATGCATCGTCGAACGGGACATTCTCGCCAGGATCGTTCCCGAGATCCTGGAGCTCAACGGCGGGCTGTTCGTCGCGCTCGACCAGGCCGGCCTCGACTATCGCGAGCTGTTCCTCGATTCGTGTCGCACCGCCGCGATCCCCGTCCGCGAGCTCACGGCCGCGGAGACTCTCGAGCTCGAGCCTGCTCTCAACCCGGACCTCCTGTGCGCGGTCGAGGTCCCGGACGGGGTCTACGACCCGCTCCATCTCTGCCTCGCCTTCCTGGCAACGGCGGCGCGCAGCGATGCGCGGATCGAGCCGCACCACGAGGTCGAGGAGCTCATCATGCACGGCAGATCCGTGCAAGGCGCCGTGGTCCGCGACCGATGCACCGGCGAGCGCCGCCGGTTCGAGGCCGACGTCGTCGTGAACGCCGCCGGCCCCTGGGCGGGCCGCGTGGCGGAGATGGCCGGCCTGGACGTGCCTATCACGCCAACCGCGGGCGTCATGGTGGCGGTGGCCGGTCGCAGCGTCGACCGGGTGATCAATCGACTCGAGCCGCCGTCGGACGGCGACATCGTGCTGCCGCAGCGCAGGACGGTGGTGATCGGCACGTCCTCGTGGAGCGTCGAGAACCCGGACCACATCGAGATCCCCGAGGAGCACGTCGAGCTCATGTTCCGGCGCGGACGCGAGCTGGTCCCGCGCATCGACCGGGCGGACGAGCGCGGCGTCTTCGCCGTCGCGCGCCCGCTCATCGGACGCCCCGGCGACGCCGGCCGGGAGCTGTCACGCACATTCCAATGCTTCGATCATGCCGCCGATGGCGTGGAGGGATTCGTCACCATCAGCGGCGGGAAGACGACGACCGCGCGGGCCATGGCCGAGAAGACGGCCGACGTCGTCTGCGCCAAGCTGGGGATCGAGGCCGCGTGCCGGACCCGCGAGGTCCCGCTCACCTCGTACCGCGAGTACCGGCATGTCTGAGCAGTCGATCACCATCCGCGTGTGGCGAACACCGTCCGCTCTGCGGGCGGAGGCCGGGTTCGACGAGTTCGCGATACGCACAGACCCGGACCGCGACATGGTCCTGGACCTCGTCGAGCGAGCCTGGGCGGAGCAGGACCAGACGCTCGTCTTCCGGCACGCCTGTCATCACGCGTCCTGCGGGACCTGCACGCTCCGCGTCAATGGGCGGGAGCGCCTGCCCTGCATCACCACGGTCAGCAGCGTGTGGAACGGTCGAGCCAAGCTCACGCTTGAACCGCTGCGCAACGTGCCGATCGTTGCCGACCTGGCCATCGACCCGGAGGCGCACATGGACCGCATGGCGGCCCTGGGCCTGCCCTACGTCCGCACCGTGGAGCCCGAGGTGCGCGCCGCTGATGCCGGAACCATCGACGCCGATGTCGGCTCCGCGGAGCGCTTCGAGGACTGCCTGGAGTGCCTCGCCTGCGTCTCCGCCTGCCCGGTCGCCGCCGGCGACCCGGAGTACCTGGGGCCCGCGGTGCTGGCTGCCGCCGACCGCCTGCTCGAGGAGCCACGCGGCGCGGATCCGGCGACCCATCCTGGCCCTCGTCGACTCCGACCATGGCGTCTGGCAGTGCCGGTCCGTCTGGGCCTGCTCTGCCGTATGCCCGTCGGACGTGGGTCCGGCCATGCGGATCATGGACCTTCGTCGACGAGCGCTGAGTGAGCTGATGAGCATGCCACGACCCCGCCCTCGTCTCTCCGGCTCCCCCCTCCTGCGCCGCCTGGCGTACTGGCTCGAGCCACGCCGCCGTGATCCCGGCTGGCTGGCTTTCGCCCTGAACCGCTTCGCCGGGTACATCCTGATCGGTTACCTGCTGGCGCACATGGTGGTGCTCAGCCAGCTGGCTGCAGGCCCCGATGGGTGGAACTCACTCCTGGACCTGTTCGGCTCCACGCCGTTCCTGGTGGGGATACCCTGCTCGTCGCCGCCGTTGTCTTCCACGGCCTCAACGGCCTCCGGGTCGCGGCCCTCACCGCCGGCTGGGGAACGCGCCACCCGAATGCCGGGGTCGCTGTGGTCCTCGCGGTCAGCGCGGCCTGTCGGTGCTCGCCGCCTGGAGATCCTGCTGTGAGCGGCTCCTCGGTCCCACGCCGTTTCCTGGGCCGCCCGGAGGGTACGCGCCCGGCTACGTCCCTGACCCGCTCGACCGCCCGGTCTCGGTCCCGGCGACACGCGTCCGCACGGGCAGGCTGTGGCTGGTACAGGCGATCGCGGGCGGCCTCCTCGTCGTGTTCCTGGGCGTCCATCTCGTCGCCCAGCATTTCCTCATCCCGGGCGGCCTGCGCTCCTACGACGACGTCGTCGCCTATTTGCGCCAGCCGCTGGCCCTGGTGGCCGAGATCGGCCTGCTGGCAAGCGTGCTGGTCCACGCCGGGCTGGGCGTTCGCTCCACCCTGGTGGACGTCATCCGTGACCCGCGCGTGCTGACGCGCGTCAGCTGGGTGATCGCCGTCGTGGGCGGCGGGGTCTTCGTCTACGCGATGTGGCTGACGCTGGTCATCATCGGCACCATCTGAGCCGTTCTCAGCCAGGGGGCCAGGTCATGGCCCGTCCGCCCAGCAGGTGCAGGTGCAGGTGGGGAACGGTCTGCCCGCCCGCCGGCCCGATGTTCGAGACGATCCGGTAGCCGTTCTCCAGCCCACCCTCACGCGCCACGGAGCGGAGCGCGGCGAAGAGCGAGGCGAGAAGGGCGGTGTCGTCCCCGCTGTCGGTGAGCGTGTCGAGCGAGGGGACGTGCCGGCGCGGCATCGCCAGGACATGAGTCGGCGCCCGGGGCGCCACGTCGCGCACCACGATCACCGTTTCGTCTTCGAACACGCGGTCGGACGGGATCTCTCCCGCGACGAGGCGGCAGAAGAGGCAGTCGGGATCGCGCCGGTCGCTCATGACCACAGGCTATGCGAAGTCTCCGGTTCGCGACAAGATGGCAGCCGCGGCCGCGATCGCCACGGACTCGGATCGGAGGATCCTCGGCCCCAGTCCCGCGATCTGCGTCCCCGCCTCGGCGGCCGCCCGCACCTCGCCCGGGTCGAACCCGCCCTCCGGACCAATGATCACCGCTCCCGGGGGCTCCAGGCTGCCGAGCCGTGGCCACCCATCGTCCGACCGCTCGAAGAGCAGAGTCGCGTCGGGTGACAGGACGGCCTCCAGCGGCTCGGGCGGTAGAACCTCCGGAACGACACCGCGCTCCGACTGCTCGGCTGATTCCCGGGCGATCACCCGCAGCCGTTCGAGCCTGCGCGCCGAGAGATCACGCGCGACGCAGCGTCGCGTGACGACCAGGCGGAAGCCGGCGACCCCCAGCTCGGTCCCCTGCTGGACGACGCGCTCGAGCCCGTCTCCCTTGAGGAGCGCCTGGCAGATCATGAGCCGATGGCGCGGTTCGCCTGCCGCGGCGCCGCGCGAGAGGATTGCGAGCGTCGTGCCGTTGCCCGCCAGCCGGCAACGTGCCTCGCCTCCGAGGCCATCGAGGAGGATCAGCTCCTCCCCGTCGCGCAGTCGCAGGACCCGGGTCACCTGGTGCGCGATCACAGGGGGGAGTGGAACCTCGTCGCCGCGCATCGCCTCCGGGGCCACGAAGAACCGATGGACGGTCATGCGCTCCGCTCCAGCCGCAGGGAGACCCACTCTCCGTCGTCCAGGCGGTGGACCGGGGCCAGTCCCTGGCCCGCCAGCGCGCCAAGCACCTCGTCAGCGCGCGGGGCGATGATTCCCGAGGCGAGCAGGATGCCCTCCGGTTCCAGGTGCGCGGCGAGGGCCGGAGCCAGCTCCACGAGCAGCGACGCGACGAGGTTGGCCGCGACGAGGGGGAACCGCCCTGCGGCGCCGGTCGGTGCGGCGGGGAGCGTCCCGCGGGTGACGCTCATCAGATCACCGAGACCGTTCGCCGCCGCGTTCGCGCGGGTCGCCTCAACCGCGAGCGGATCGGTGTCCAGCGCGGTCACCGCGCGGCAGCCCAGGCGCAGCGCCGCCAGGCCAAGGATTCCCGAACCCGAGCCGACGTCGAGCATGCCCGCCGGCATCGGATCGAGCTCCTCGAGGAGCGCCAGGCAGCCGACGGGTCGTCGGATGCAGCCCGGTGCCGAACGCCATCCCCGGATCGAGGCGTACGGCCACCTCACCGGGCGCCACCGGCTCCTCCAGCCAGGAAGGGATGATGACGATCCGGCCCACCCGCTGCGGGGCGTAGCCGGCCTTCCACGCCTCCATCCAGTCACGCTCCTCGGCCGGGGTGACGCGCAGGGAACCTACCGGGCGAAGGCCGAAGGCCTGCAGATGCCAGAGCGCACGCTCGGTCGTGTCGATGGCCACGGCCGCCTCGGCGTCGTCGGGGATGTGAACGGACAGCTGGTAGGGCGCGGTGGGGTCCTCGCGAACGGCGAGCTCATCGTCGGGATCGCGCACCAGGCGCGTCGGCCGCACGGCGGCCCCGCGTCCGAGCCGCCCGAAGATCTCGGAGATCGCCTCGATGGCCTCGACATCGGCCTCGACGGTGAGCTCCAGCCAGCGCATCGAGGCCCTCAGTCGAAGAGGGTGCGCAGGCGGTCCACGATGCCGGGGCTGCCCTTGGGCAGGACCGCCGGCCCGGTCGCCTCGTCCAGCTGCCGGATCAGCTCGCGCTCGCGCTTCGACAGCTTGGCGGGGACCACGACGGTGATGATCGCGTGGAGATCACCGCGACCCGCCCCGCGCAGACGCGGCACGCCCTTGCCCCTGAGCAGCATCTCGCGCCCGCTCTGGGTACCCGCGGGCATTGCCAGCTCCTCGCTGCCCTCGACGGTTGGGACGGTGAGCGTCGCGCCCAGGGCGGCCTGCGCGAAGGTGACGGGCATCTCCACGTACAGCTCCGTCCCGCGACGGACCAGCTGGGGATGATCGCGGACGGAGACCACCACATAGAGGTCGCCCGGCGGTCCGCCGCGGGGGCCGGCCTCTCCCTGGCCCTCGATCGCGATCCGCTGCCCGGCGTCGATGCCTGCGGGCACCGTGACCTGCAGGGTCCGCTCCTCCCGGATCCGGCCGTCACCGCGGCAGGTTTGGCAGGGGTTCGCGATCACGCGCCCTTCGCCGTTGCAGCGAGGGCAGGGCACGATGTTCACCATCTGGCCAAGGATCGTCTGCGCCACGCGTCGGCGTTCACCGGTCCCGTTGCACTCCGGGCAGGTTTCGGGCTCCGACCCGGGCTCGCCGCCGCTCCCGCCACAGACGGAGCAGCGCACCAGCGTCGGGAAGCGGATCTCGCGGGTGACGCCGAAGACCGCCTCTGCGAACTCGATGGTCAGGTCGTAGCGCAGGTCCGCTCCGGCCTGCACCCTGCGACGTCCGCGTGCCCCGGCAGGCGAGCCCCCGAAGAAGGCATCGAAGATGTCGCCGAACGGTCCGAAGCCGCCGCCGAACCCATCGAAGCCGCCACCGCTGGCACCGTCCACCCCCGCGTGCCCGAACATGTCGTACGCCTGGCGCCGCTGGCGATCGGAGAGGACGCGGTAGGCCTCGTTGAGCTCCTTGAAGCGCTCCTCCGCGCCGGGGCTGCCGTCCACATCGGGGTGATGGCGCTGCGCGGCCTTCCGGAATGCACGCTTGACCTCCTCGTCGGAGGCTCCACGCTCGACGCCCAGGATCTCGTAGTAGTCGCGCTTGATGGCCATGGCGGGCAGGATTATACCGATTGGCACTCCAAGATTCAGAGTGCCAGCCGGATCCCACGGCGAGCCACGGGCCTGACGGCCTACTCGTGGAGTGGCGGCGTCCCGGGACCGGAGGCCGGCTCGAGCGGCGGGAAGAGGGCCCGATGGGATCGCTCGTAGCGCTGGTAGCTGCGGATGTTGAAGGCGGCCTGGACGGCGATCGCTGCGAGGAACACGAAGGCGCCGCTCGCGACCGGGACGACCGACTCCATGGAGATCGACCAGACCTGGACGACACCGATCGCGGCAAGGACGCCGGCGACGGTGGCGTTCACGAAGCCGATGGTCGCCGGCGTGGTGATGAAGCCATGGAAGAAGCCGGAACCGTGCTCCACGATTCCGTAGGTCCGCTCGATGCCGCTCGTGTCATCGGTCCAGCCGGAGGTGAAGTACGGCTCGAGGTCGGGCTCCATCTCGATGTAGGCGTGGCGCAGGCGGTTCATCGCGGACACCCAGCGGGCGTCCTCGTTGTTGATCTCCACGAGCCGGACGAACGTCGCGCAGCCCATGACCAGCACCACCGGCAGGAGGAGCACGGCAAACAGGACGAAGCCGCCTGAGAAGCTCGTCGCCTGGGCCACGAGGGCAAGCGCCACCACGGCGCCGGACAGGACCGTGAGGAACATCCCTGCGCGGCTGAACGACTCGCTCCAGGAGAGGGAGCGAGTGGCCAGCATCGACCAGTGCTCGGTGGCCAGGATCTGCAGCCGCTGCGAGCGGCGGCTGGCATCCTCGGTGTCGCCCGGTTCTCCGTGGGCGAGCCGGTGCATGGACGGCCCGGTCGGCATGCGTTGCATCGCGGTGCTCCTGCGTTCGTGGCGGCAGCGCCATGAGTCTGAGGCCGGGCACCGGGTTCCTGTCAAGGCCTGGCGGTGACGCTCGGCTAGGATGCGAGCCTATGCCGACCCTCGATCTCTCCGCGGACCATGCCCGCCGGTTCCTGGTGCGCAGGCACCTCCTGGACCCGCCCCGCGCCCTCCCCGCCGAGCCGGAGTCCGTGCTCCGTGTCCTGGATCGGCTGGGGTTGCTGCAGTTCGACCCGCTCGAGGTACCCGGTGCCCGCAGCCACGACCTCACCCTCCACGCGCGGATCGGCGGGTACCGGCGGGAGTGGTGCGATCGCTGGCTGTACGGCCCGCCCGGCGGCGATCCCACTGACCGCCGGCTCATCGAGCTGTACAACAAGAGCCTCAACATCCTGCCCCTCGCCGAGCTGCCGCACTACGCCATCACCTGGGACCACTCGCACGACGAGTACCGCGACGCGATCCTGCGCGAGGAGTCGGCTGTGGCCGATGCCGTCGTCACGCGCATTCGCGCGGACGGGCCGCTCTCCACGGCCGCCTTCCGGGAGCACAACCATGCGATCGACTGGTGGTGGGGCGACACCTCGGCGGCACGTGCGGTGGCCGAGGCGCTGTTCGTCACCGGCCGCCTGGGCATTGCGCGCCGCGATGGCAGCCGCCGCCACTACGACCTCATCGAGCGGCTGGTGCCTCCCGAGCTTCTCGAACGCCGCGAGTCGCCCGACGACGCCGCGCGCCATCGGCTCCTCAGCCGGTACCGGGCCGTGGGCCTGCTGGGCAGCGGGCCTTCCGGGGAGATCTCGGTCGGAACCGGCTACGCGGCCGAGCGAGCCCGGCATCGAGCCGCGCTCGTCGAGGCCGGCACCCTGGTGGAGGTCAGCGTGGAGGGCGTGCGCGGCACCCGGTACGTCCTGGCCGACGAGCTGCCGCTCCTGCGGGCAGCGGTTGAGCCCGACCGGACCATGGGGACGACGCCATCGGTCACCCTCCTTGCCCCGCTCGACCCGATCGTCTGGGACCGCCGGCTCCTGCGCGACCTGTTCGGCTTCGAGTACCGCTGGGAGGTCTACGTCCCCGAGGCAAAGCGCCAGTACGGCTACTACGTCCTTCCCATCCTGTTCGGCGACCGCATCGTGGGACGCATCGAGCCGCGATACGAACGGTCCACACGGACGCTGCGGATCGTGGGGGTCTGGTTCGAGGACGGGTTTGCACCGATGGAGGCCTTCGGCTTTGTTCCTGCCCTGCGCGACTGCCTCGCGGCGTACGCCGTGTTCGTCGGCGCTCGGCGGGTCACCTGGCCACGCACGCGGCCAGGACGCGACCTGGCCGGGGCGCTACGGCGAGGGAGCGGGTCCCGGGACTAGCCTCACGACGCCGTCGGTCGTCTCGCTCCACGTCCCGGTCAGGATGCCCGGCACCGGCCCCGTATCGAAGGTCAGGGTGAACGTCCCGCCGCGCTGCTCCTCGCAGGCAGGCGGGGAGCTGCCGTCGATGGAGCTCACGTAGACGACGATGCGCTTCGTGGCGAGGAGCGTCCCGCTGCCCCAGCCGGGCAGGGCCACCTCGCTCGTCACGGTCGGATCGGAGACGGTGAAGACGTTCGTGTACTTCTTGCCGCCGCAGGTGATGGTCGCGGCCGGCACCCGGCTCTCGATCCAGGTCGCGGTGTAGGTGGCCGTGAGGCCATCGGCCACCAGCGTCCCGTCGAGGTGGCCGCGAAGGCCACCGGCCGTGGTGCTGAGCCGGGGAAGCTCCGACGGCCGCTCGTCGCTGAACGTGGTCGGAAAGCCGGATGGGAAGGCCTCCAGGATCGCGGGCGTCGGCGCCGGGGTGGCGGGGCGCGGCGTCGGCGACGCGGATGCCGAAGGCGAGGCCGCGGGCGAGCTGCACGCGGCGAGGACGAAGAGCAGGAATCCGGCGGCGATGCGCCGGGCAGAGCGTCGCGGTGGCATGGCCTCTCACCGGCTGCGGGCAGTGTCGCGGATTCTAGCGGCGTGCGGCGGGCGGTCCAATGACCCCGCGGTCCCTATCAGCGGAATCCACTAGTCCGAGAAGTCGACGACCAGCGGGGCGTGGTCCGACGGGATCCCCGGGTAGGTTGAGGGCTTTCGGGCTTCCCGGTCGCGCTCCGCGCCGACCGCCCGCGCCGCGAGCGGCTCGGTGATGTAGACGTGGTCGATCCGCATGCCCAGGTTCTTGTGGAAGCTCCCGCCGCGGTAGTCCCACCAGGTGTAGAAACCGGCTTCGGGGTGGAAGCGCCGCACGACGTCCACGAGCCCCCACGACCGCAGCCGCGACACCGCCTCGCGCTCCGGCGGCGAGACGTGGGTGGCGCCGTGCACCGCCTCGGGGTCCCATACGTCGGCGTCGTCGGGGGCAACGTTGTAGTCGCCGCAGATCGCAAGCGGCGCAGACGGGTCGCACGCGGCGTCGAGCCACCGGCGCAGTCGCTCCAGCCATTCGAGCTTCTGCTCGTAGAACTCGCTGCCCACCACCCGCCCGTTGGGGACGTAGACGCTCGCCACCCGGACGCCGCCGCAGGTTGCGGCCACGAAGCGGCCGCCGTCATCGGTCCAGCCGTCTTCGCTCGGAAGTCCGGAGGTGATCCCGTCGAGCCCGACCCGCGACGCGATCGCCACCCCGTTCCACTGGCCCAGGCCATGGTGGGCGACCTCGTACCCCAGCGCCGCGAAGTCAAGCAGCGGCACGGCCGCGTCGGCGAGCTTGGTCTCCTGCAGGCAGAGGATGTCCGGCCGCGTCGCCTCCACCCAGGCCAGCACTCGGTCGAGCCGAGCCTTGAGCGAGTTGACGTTCCAGGTGGCGAGGCGCATCGGTTCGGAGTCTAGCGACCGGCGCGTCCGGCGACGGGCTGATCTGCGGTGTGTTCGAGCCACCGTGACGCAACATCGCGGAACGGTCGTCGGCGGGCCTCTCTGCGAGGCCAGGTCACAGCAGCCGTACCCTGACGTCGCCGGGGAACCCGGCCGGCAGCCGTCCCCGACGATACGTTTCAGCTGCCATACCATGCCTCGCCCCGATCCTTCCTCGGGCGAGGAGCCGCGGCGTCTCCCGGAGGTGAGCAGGGCCGGCAGGACGTCCGCCGAAGGCTGTTGCGCTCGCAGCCAGGTCGGCGGGCCTGCCGGCCCTTCCCGGGTCGTGGAGGTTGCTAGACCTCCTTGTACTCGCCCTCGATGGTCTCGCCCTCGTCCTCGGATGCGGGCTCGCCGGCGTCGCCATCGGCTCCGGCGCCGTCGGCTCCGTCGCCGTCGGTCCCCTCCCCGGACTCGCCGGAGGATTCGTACGCCTTGGTCCCGACCCGCTGCAGCACCTCGGCGAGCTGCTGCTTGGTCGAGTCGATGGCGCCCGCATCGGTCCCGTCGAGGGCCTCGCGCACGGCAGCCATGCGGGACTCGATCTCGGTCTTGTCCTCCTCGGCCAGCTTGTCGCCCAGGTCCTTCACCAGCCGCTCGGCCTGGAAGGTGAGGGCGTCAGCCTCGTTGCGCGAGTCCGCCTCGCGGCGCCGGTTGGCGTCCTCGTCCGCGTGCTCGGCGGCCTCGCGGACCATGCGGTCCACGTCGTCCTTGCTGAGCATGGACGAGGCGGTGATGGTGACCTTCTGCTCCTTGTTCGTCGCCTTGTCCTTGGCGGTGACGTTCAGGATCCCGTTCGCGTCGATGTCGAACGTGACCTCGATCTGCGGCACGCCACGAGGAGCCGGTGGAATCCCGTCGAGACGGAATGTCGCCAGCTTCTTGTTGTCCTGCGCCATCTCGCGCTCACCCTGCAGGACCACGATGTCCACGCTGGGCTGGTTGTCCGACGCCGTCGAGAAGATCTGGGTGTGCGAGGTCGGGATGGTCGTGTTGCGGTTGATCATCTTGGTCGCGACCCCGCCGAGGGTCTCGATGCCCAGCGACAGCGGCGTCACGTCAAGGAGGAGGACGTCCTTCACCTCGCCGCCCAGGACGCCGGCCTGGATGGCGGCACCCACGGCGACCACCTCGTCGGGGTTGACGCCCTTGTGCGGCTCCTTGCCGTCGAACATGGCCTTGACCGCCTCGACGACGGCCGGCATGCGGGTCATGCCCCCGACCAGGATCACCTCGTCGATCTGGTTCGGCTTGAGGTTCGCGTCCGCGAGCGCCTTGCGGACCGGCTCTGCCGTCTTCTTGATGAGGTCGGCGACCAGGTCCTCGAGCTTGGCCCGTGTCAGGTTCATGACCAGGTGCTTGGGTCCGGAGGCATCCGCAGAGATGAACGGCAGGTTGATCTCCGTGCTGATCGTGCTCGACAGCTCGATCTTCGCCTTCTCCGAGGCCTCCTTGAGGCGCTGGAGTGCGATCCGGTCCTTGGAGAGGTCGATCCCCTGGTCCTTGCGGAACTCGTCGATCAGCCACTCGATCACGCGCTGGTCGAAGTCGTCGCCACCCAGGTGCGTGTCACCGTTCGTGCTGCGCACCTCGAAGACACCCTCGGAAAGCTCGAGGATGCTGATGTCGAACGTGCCGCCGCCCAGGTCGTAGACCGCGATCTTCTCGTCCTTGGTCTTGTCGAGGCCGTACGCGAGCGCCGACGCGGTGGGCTCGTTGACGATGCGCTTGACGTCGAGCCCGGCGATCCGCCCGGCGTCCTTCGTGGCCTGGCGCTGGGTATCGTCGAAGTAGGCCGGGACGGTGATCACCGCCTCGGTGACCTTCTCCCCCAGGAACGCCTCGGCATCGGCCTTGAGCTTCTGGAGGATCATGGCGCTGATCTCCGGCGGCGTGAACGTCTTGTCGTTCGCCAGCTTCACGATCATGCCGTCCGACTTGGGATCCTTGGCCACCTCGTAGGGGACCAGGGCCTTGCTGTGCTGGACCTCGGGGTCCTCCCAGCGCCGGCCCATGAACCGCTTGATGGAGAAGATGGTGTTCTCCGGGTTCGTGATCGCCTGGCGCTTGGCCACCTGGCCCACGAGGCGCTCGCCGGACTTGGCGAAGGCCACGACCGATGGCGTGATCCGTCCGCCCTCCGCGTTGGTGATGACCTGCGGCTCGCCGCCCTCCATGACGGCCACCACGGAGTTCGTGGTTCCCAGGTCGATGCCGATGATCTTGCCCATTGGTTCCTCTTCCTCGACCGCTTGCTCGGGTCAGCTGTTGTTCGGGTTGTTCGCGACGCGCACGAGCGCCGGGCGCAGGACCCGGTCGTGCAGCCGGTAGCCCCGCTGCACCTCGCCGATCACCACGTTGTCGGGGTGCTCGGTGGTTGGCTCGTGCACGACGGCTTCGTGCAGGTTCGGATCGAACGGCTGGCCGACGGCCTCGATCGGGGAGACGCCCTCCGATTCGAGGAGTAGTCGGAGCTTCCGCTCGACGAGCTGGACCCCCTCGATCCAGCCCTCGTGCACCTCGTCGGGCACGTTGGCCAGCGCGCGATCGAAATCGTCGAGCACGGCCAGGAGCTTCGTGATCAGGATCGCGTTGGCGAGCTGGGTCACCGCGACCCGCTCCTCCTCCGTCCGCCGGCGGTAGTTGGACAGGTCGGCGGTCGCACGCTGGCCAACCCGGAGATGCTGGTCGGCCTCGTTCCGCGCCGCCTCAAGCTCCAGTTCGAGCGTTTCCACGCGCTCTGCGAGCTCGCTGCGCGAGGGCACGTGGACCGCGTCGGCGCGTTCCTCGGCGCGTGTCCGCGGGCGCCGCATGTGCGCGTCTCCCGCCGGCTCCTGCTCCGCGTCGCCACGCGGATCGCCGTCCGGGTGGCCGTTCATGGGTCGTTCAGTCATGTGTCTCGCCGTACTCGCTATTGATCAGCTCGTTCATCAGGGTCGCCAGATAGCGAACCGTGGGGATGGCCCGTGGATAGGGCATCCGCGTCGGACCCAGGACGCCCAGCAGGCCCAGCGCGCGCCCCGGGGCCCCGTACGGCGCGAAGACCAGGCTCACGTCCTGCATCGCGTCGTTGGTGTTCTCGTGGCCGATGATCACGTGCACCCCGCCATGACGGGTGACGACCGGCACCAGCTGCTCGAGGAAGTCAGTCCGCTGCAGCACCTCGAGGATGGCCCGGATCCGGGTCCCTCCGGAGAACTCCGGCTGCTCGAGGACGTTCACGATGCCGTCGGTGAAGACTTCCTCCACGACCACGGAGTCCGATTCGTCGAGCAGCTGTGCCACCGTCTCCGCGACATGCGCCCGCAGCGGATCGAGACGAGCAACCCGGCGGCGGATCTGGGGTGCCGAGAGGCCCGCCAGCTCCGCGTTGAGCGCCGTCGCCGTCGCGTCCAGCTCCGGCTGACCCGCCGCAGCGCCGGCCAGCTCGCGGTCGCGCGCGGGACGGTTGAGGCGCCGCTGTGTCACGTTGCCGTCGGCGTGCACCAGGACGGCGAGTCGTGACCCATCACCCAGCTCCACCAGCTGGAGGTGGCCAAAGCGCGCGCGCCGCGCGCGCGCCGGTGTGACGACCGATGCGCTCATCGTGCTCGCGGCGAGGATCGAGGCGGCCAGCCGCAGCCACTCGTTGCTCGTCAGCTCCACCTGGCTGAACTGGTGGCGGATCATGAGCCGATCCGCACGATCCAGCTCCGACTCGCGCATGAGGGTCTCGACGTAGTAGCGATAGCCGAGGTCGGAGGGCACGCGCCCGGCGCTCGTGTGCGGGTGGCTCAGGAGACCGAGTGCCTCCAGCTCCGCCATGGTGCTGCGGATCGTTGCCGAGCTCACGGCCATGCCCCAGTGCGCGACGAGGGCCTTGGATCCGACCGGCGCCGCGCTGGTCACGTGGTCCTCGACGACGGCACGCAGCACCGTCCGCTGCCGCTCCGACAGATCGATCTCCGCCCGGAGAGGCAGGGGCCGCACGCCCTGTGCCTCCTGACCGCTCACCATGCGCCTCTTGAATTCGCGTCGCTCAGGTTAGCACTCTCGGGATGAGAGTGCTAACGCCGTCGGGCCCTATGGTACCGATCCCCGGAGACCCATGTCAACGCGAGGCGGCGCGCTCCGGAGCAAAGCGCACCAGTACCTCGTTCGCGAGCAGCCGTCCGGCCGGGGTGAGGCGCAACCGGTCACCGTCGACCTCAAGGAGGCCGTCGCGCCGGCTCGTCTCCACCGCCTCGCGGTGCTGCGTCACCGGGTCGGACCCGTGGCGCGTCCTGAACGCAGCCCGACTGATCCCCTCGACACGCCGCAGCCCAAGGGCGATGCCCTCCCAGGCGGCGGTCGCGCGATCGAGCCGCTCCTCGCCCGTGACCGGCAGGGTGCCGGCGAGCACGTCGGCGAGGTACCGATCCAGGTCGCGCGTATTCCAGGAGCGCACCGATCCGTCGAAGGAGTGGGCGCCCGCCCCCAGACCGGTGTAGGGACGCCGTGACCAGTAGGCGCCGTTGTGCGCGGACTCGCGCCCGGGACGGGCCCACGACGAGAGCTCGTAGTGGCGGTACCCGGCCGCCTCGAGAAGCTCCTCCGCGATGCGGTACTGCTCGGCCGCGATCGCGTCGTCCTGGCGACCGGCGACCCGGTGGCGCCAGCGGAGGGCTCCGGCGCGCGGGGGCGCAGCCCACTCGTCCGGGGCAAGCACGAGCTGGAGCGCGTAGCAGGAGACGTGGTCCGGCCCCAGGGCGATTGCGTCCCGCAGATTGCGCCGCCACCGCGCGAGGGTCTGCCCGGGGATCGCGTAGATCAGGTCAATGCTCAGGTTGTCGAATCCCGCCGCGCGCGCACGGGCGAAGGCGTTGCGGGCCTCGGCCGCGGTGTGCCCACGGGCGAGGGCGGCCAGGTCGCGGTCGTCGAGAGACTGGACGCCCAGCGAGATCCGCGTGACGCCCGCGGACCGCAGGCCGGCCCAGTCCGGCCGCTCCCGGTCCGAGGGGTTCGCCTCCAGGGTGACCTCCCCGGGGATGCGCCGCCATCGGTCTTCAGCAGATCGCAGCAGGCTCTCCACCCCTGCGGCCGGCAGCAGCGAGGGGGTGCCCCCTCCGAAGTAGACCGTCTCGAGCACGCCGGGAGCTGGACGCATGGCGAGCTCCGCCCGAAGGGCGTCGACGTAGCGCGGGATCGCGTCGCCCCGACCGCCCACCGTCACGAAGTCGCAGTAGGCGCAGACCAGCCGGCAGAAGGGTACGTGGACGTACAGGTGGTGGCTGGTCATGCCTCGGTCCGCGCGGACCGGTCGGTCGCGCGTCAGATTGGCCGCTGCCGCAACCGCGCGCCGGAAAAGGCGAAGAGGCTGACGGTCACCGCGAAGTGCCCCACGATCGCCGGCACGATCGAGCCTGTCGCGATCGTCGCGGCACCGGCCGCGTAGCCGAGAATCACCGAGCCGGCGAGGAAGTACCAGTCGCGCTCCGCCCACAGCCGGCGGTGGACCACGCCGTACAGGACCGCCTGCAGGAGGTTCACGGCGACCGCCTGGCCCGGCAGGGCGAACAGGAGCATGCCAAGCACGATGGACCGGAACTGGATCTCCTCCGCCACCGCGTTGGCTGCCGCACCGACGATGCGCGAGGGAAGCAGCGGGAGCGACATGGGGATGATCCCGCCGAAGCGCAGGTAGGCAAACGCCGCGCCGTTGAGGAGGGCCACGAAGGCGAAGGCGACCATGACCGGCAGCACGGTCCCCGGCTCACCGCCCGCGAGGAACAGCTGGAGGCGCCCCTTCGGCAGCACGAAGGTGATGCCCAGGGCGAAGATGAGGACCAGGGCGTAGTAGCTGATGGGCGCCAGCCATGCGGTCCGGTAGCGGAAGTAGTCGGAACGCATGATCCGCTCCGCATCGAAGCGCAGCAGGACCATGAACACGGTCAGCCCCAGCGCGATCGCCAGGCGGAGTGACTCGAAGAAGCTCATGGCGGCGTCAACCGGCCGATTCGTTCATGCGCAGGACCGCCAGGAAGGCCTCCTGCGGGATCTCGACCGAGCCGATGCGCTTCATCCGCTGCTTGCCTTCCTTCTGCTTCTCGAGAAGCTTGCGCTTGCGGGTGATGTCGCCACCGTAGCACTTGGCCAGCACGTTCTTGCGCATCGCCCGAACCGTCTCGCGGCTGATGATATGCGAGCCGATGGCTGCCTGGACCGGCACTTCGAACAGCTGGCGCGGGATCAGCTCCTTGAGCTTGTCCACCAGCGCCTTCCCGACCCGCTGGCTGTTGGACCGATGCACGATCAGGCTCAACGCGTCCACGGGCTCCCCCGCGACGAGGACGTCGAGCTTGACCAGGTCGCCGGGGCGGTAGCCGATGTAGGTGTAATCCATGCTGGCGTAGCCGCTCGAGCGGCTCTTGAGCTGGTCGAAGAAGTCCACGATCAGCTCGGCGAGCGGCATCTCGAAATGCATGTCGACGCGAGTCGGATCCAGGTACTCCATGGACTTGAACTCGCCGCGCCGTCCGGTGGCGAGCTCCATGACGGGCCCGATCGCCGAGCTGGGGGCGAGGACCTGGACCGCCACCCACGGCTCGGTGATGGTCTCGATCTCGCCGGCATCGGGCATCTGTGCCGGATTGTCGACGACCGTCTCCTGGTCGCCGTGGATGCGCTTGACCCGGTATTCGACGCTCGGCGCGGAGGCGATGAGGTCCAGGTCGAACTCGCGCTCCAGGCGCTCCTGGACGATTTCCATGTGCAGGAGTCCCAGGAAGCCGCAGCGGAACCCGAAGCCGAGGGCGACGCTGGACTCCGGCTCGTAGACGAAGCTGGCGTCATTGAGATGAAGCCGATCGAGCGCGTCGCGCAGGAGCGGATAGTCGTCGCCACGCAGCGGGTAGATCCCGGCGAACACGAGCGGCAGGGCCTGCTTGTATCCGGGGAGCGGGTGCGTTGCCGGGCGCCCCAGGACGGTGAGCGTGTCGCCGACACGCGCTTCGCGAACGCTCTTCAGCCCGGTGGCCACGTAGCCGACCTCGCCCACGGTGAGCGAACGGGTCGGAACCGGTCCCGGGCGGAAGTAGCCGAGCTCCAGGATCTCGCTGTCGGCACCGGTGGCCATGAACCGGATCCGCTCGTGGTCGTGGAGCGTCCCGTTCGCAACCCGGACGTAGGCGACCACGCCCTTGTACTGGTCATAGTGGCTGTCGAAGACCAGGGCCTGGAGCGGCGCGCCGGCATCGCCGCGCGGGGCCGGAACGCGCTCGATGATCGCCTCCAGGATCTCCGCGATCCCGATCCCCTCCTTGGCCGAGGCCAGGATCGCCTCCTCGCGGGGGATGGTGAGCGTCTCCTCCAGCTCGTGCATCACCATCTCGGGATCCGCGCTTGGCAGGTCGATCTTGTTGATGACCGGGATGATGACCAGGTTCTGCTGCATCGCCAGGTGGACATTGGCGAGCGTCTGGGCCTCGATCCCCTGGGTCGCGTCGATGACCAGGATGGCGCCCTCGCAGGCCTGCAGCGAGCGGCTCACCTCGTAGGTGAAGTCGACGTGCCCGGGAGTGTCGATCAGGTTGAGCGCGTAGGTCTGGCCGTCGCGGGCGTCGTAGTGCAGCCGCACCGCCCGGGCCTTGATGGTGATGCCCTTCTCGCGCTCGAGGTCCATGCTGTCGAGCACCTGGCTGGTCATCTGCCGAGGGTCGATGGTGTGGGTCGCCTCGAGCAGGCGATCGGCGAGCGTGGACTTGCCGTGGTCGATGTGCGCGACGATGCTGAAGTTCCGGGTCCGGTCACGGGGAATCACGGGCGCGAGCCTAGCAGAGACCCGCGCTGGGCAGCGGACAGCCTCAGGGTGAGGCCGTGGGCGATGGGGTGGGTGCAGGGGTGGGTGACGGAGTCGGCGTGGCGGAGGGTCCCGGGGTCGGCGTGGCCGAGGGTGCCGGGGTCGCGGATGCCCCTTCGCCCACCAGCAGCAGCCCGTTCACCGCGTGGTAGTGGCTGAAGTAGGTGTCGGTGTGGATCACGTTGCCCGACGCGTCGCGGACGTAGCGGGTCACCGAGGCATCGAAGCCGTTGTAGACGCCCTCCACCCGCCGGCTGGTGCCCGGCTTGAGGGCGGTCGTGTACTGGGTCACGTCGTGGGCTGCGATCCGGTTGGTGATGATCGGGCGGGTGAGGGTCACCGTGCGACCGGTCGGGACGCTGTACAGGTCGAAGCGCACGATCCCGTAGCTGGTGATGCCGCGGATGATCACCGGGTACGGCGTGTCGTTCGTCCAGGCCATGGTGGTGACCGAGGCGCCATCGGCGAACACGGTCGCGTCCAGCCCCACCGGGTAGCGGCTGATGTAGTAGGAGTGGTTCGTCCGCGCCCCCATCTGGAGACCCGCCCGCAGGGCGGCGTTGAAGAGCGTGGTGGACGTCGAGCAGATGCCACCGGCCAGGGCGCCGGTCGGCTCGCTCTTGCCGTTGATGATGGCCCCGCCGGCCCGATACCCCTCCGCGGTGGTGACCGGGCCGATGTCGTGCCAGAAGTCGAACGTCTCGCCCGGCCCGATGACCAGCCCATTCAGCTTCTTGGCGGGAATGCTGATGTTCACGCCGTACCCGTTCGAGATGCCGGGCACGTAGTACGTGGTCCAGGTCGAGATCCGCACGATCTTGTCGACCGATGCCTGCGCCATCTCGGTTGTCAGGGTCGGCTGGGTCACGGTCACGGGCACCGTAACCGGGCCGGGGTCGCGTCCCGCGGCCCGGGTGGCGAGCGCCTCGCGAACCGCCGTCGCCGCGCCGTCCTGGTCCAGCGCTCGCCCCTCGACCGCCGGGACGACCTCGATCTTGGCGCCGAACGTGTACGTTGCGTTCGCCGCGTCGCGATCGATCGTCGCCGCGAGGTCCGAAACGAGCGTCCCGAGCCCGATGGGGTCGACCTGCGCCGCGTACTGGCCGGCGCCATCGAGACCGAAGCGAAGGACCGACGCCAGGGAAGCCCGGTCGATGGTCAGCTGGTCCGTGCCGTCGGTCACGATCAGTGGGGCCCCGATCATTGCGCGCGCCGCGGCGGCGGCCGACTGCGCCTGCGCTGTGCTGACCGCAGGCTGCCGGACGATGATCGGGACCTGGACCGTCATGTCGGACGGGTCGGGGGTCGCCACGGCCGTCCCCAGCAGGCTGCGCACGACCCGCGGATCCAGCGCGGTGCCCGGCATCGCCGGGCTGACCACCAGGCTCCCGCCGTCCTCCACGGTCACCGAGGCGTCGATCGGCTTCTTCGCGTGCTGGAGGGCGAGCTGCACCGCAACGCGGTTGATGGCATCCAGGTCGTAGGCATGGACCTCGACCGGGAGCGTCGTGCCGTGCACCACGTTGCGCAGGCGCGCGATCGTCGCGGTGAACGGGTTTGCCTCCCTCCCCGTCGCGTAGGCCGCGTCGGCCATGGCGGCGATCTCGTAGCCTCGACCGATCTCCGCGTAGGGCACCACGAACGGCTGGCCCTCGATCTCGAGGGTCGCCTTGCCGCGGGTCAGCGAAGGCAGCCCGGCGGTGAGGCGGGCCCCCGCGGCCGCGCGGTCCAGGCCGCCGAGCGAGACATCACCGATGACCACGCCCGGGAGCACCCGGCCCTGGTTCGCCAGGCCGATGGCCAGCGACGCGGTGCCGGCGACCACGACAGCCAGCAGCAGGGTGGCACCCAGGCCCACCAGGAAGCCACGCAGGCGAGAATCGGTCAGGAGTCGGACCGCGGACGGATGAGTTGGAATTGAGCTCACTCGGGTTCCCGTGATGGGCGACATCACCGGCGTTCGGCACCGCCGTTCAGCGTCATGGCACTCGTCTCCCCCAACTGACGCTGGTGCGCTGAGGATCGTTGCGCATTCTGCGCCAGCCAGATGTCCGTGTCGAGGCGACCGCTGGCTCGCCGCGGGGCCGAATGCTATACTCCTGCGCCGGCGCCGCCTCGGCGGCGTTGTTCATTGTCTGCTGACTATTCCGCACCGAGGAACCACGTGGCACGAACGGCACGAACCTGGAAGGGCGCTCGCACGCCTCAGGCGCTGAAGCGCGTGCGCCAGGCCCTGCGTCGGCGTGCGGTCAACCGCCGGACGCAGAGCGGCGCCAAGTCCCTTGTCCAGAACGCATCGAACATCGCGCTCGGACGGATCGAGGGCGATGCCGCCGCAGCGGTGACCGCCGCCATCAGCGCGCTGGACAAGGCGGCCGAGAAGGGAATCATCCATCCCAACAACGCCGCGCGTCGCAAGAGCCGCCTGATGGCCAAGGTCAACGCCGCACACCTCTTCGAGGCGGCGGAGAGCGGCCCGAAGAAGAAGACCACCGCCAGCAGGACGGCGCAGCGCAAGAAGGTCGCCGCCGCGAAGGCAAGCAAGGCCGCCGCAGGGCGAGCCGCGGACCGACCGCGCACCGCCGCCGGCAAGGCCAAGGTGGCGGTCACGCGCGCGACGCGCGAGGCGAGCGCCGCGAAGCGTCGCCGCAAGACAGAGAAGGACAGCGACAGCTGAACCTTCCTGCGCGGCCACACGCATGACGAACGCCCCCGGACGACGGGGGCGTTCCTGTTGCCGGCCGCTGCGCCGGCTCCGCCGATCTCACCTCAGCGCGGCAGGCGCCGCACCTTCCAGATGTGCTCCATGGGCCAGCGCCGGGCCCAGGCGCGTGCCACCTCGGTGCGGTAGCTGCTCGTAGCGTCGGCCGCGGGACGGAGCTCCACCAGGTCCTCGACGGCAAGACCCGACCTTCGGAAGAGCCTGATCCAGTCCCCGTAGCCGAGGTTGAACTCCACGTGGTCGCTCTCGCCGGTCGGGACCTCGTGCAGCCCGAAGTAGTCGAGCGAGAGGCGGTCCGTCACCTCGTCGGCGTCCGGCGGCCAGCAGATGTCCAGCAGCGGCGTGCTCATGCTGAACGCGAGCAGCCCGCCGTCGCGGAGGAGCCGCGACGCCTCCGGGACCGTGGCGAACGGGTCGCCGAAGGTGAATGCGCCGTGGTCGCAGAATGCGACGTCGAAGCTCGCTTCCGGCAGCGGGACCGCCTCGGCGCTGGCATGCACGAGGGGAAAGGTGACGCCCGCATCGGCCTGCAGTCGGCGCGCGTGCGCGAGCTGGGCCTCGGAGAGGTCCACTCCCACGGGGCGTGCTCCCCGACGCGCCAGGGCAATCGACCACTGCGCCGCCCCACAGCCCAGCTCGACCACGTCGCGGTCGGCGACGTCGCCCAGGATCCCCAGCTCCGCTTCCGGGATCTGCCAGATCCCCCAGGCCGCGCCGTGGACGGCCAGCTGGTCTCCGTGGCGGGCCTGGTAGTCCGCGGACTCCGCGTTCCAGAACGCCTGGTTCAGCGACTCGTGGCGACGCCGGGCGGGCGGCGGCGCGGGCCGTTCGCCCCCTCCCGACGCGTCAGCCACCGGCAGCCAGCGCCGCGAACGCGCCGCGCCCGGCGAAGCGCGCCGCATCACCCAGCTCCTCCTCGATGCGCAGGAGCCGGTTGTACTTGGCGATGCGCTCCGTGCGGCTGATGGACCCGGTCTTGATCTGCCCGGTACCCATGGCCACCGCGAGGTCGGCGATCGTGGTGTCCTCCGTCTCTCCGGAGCGATGGCTGATCACTGAACGCCAGCCGGCGCGATGGGCCATCTCGATCGCCTCGATCGTCTCGCTCACCGTCCCGATCTGGTTGAGCTTTATGAGGATCGCGTTGCAGGATCGCTCACGGATCCCACGCGCAAGCCGCTCCGTATTTGTGACAAGCAGGTCGTCCCCAACAATCTGGACCCGTCCGCCGAGCCGTTCGGTGAGGGCGGCCCAGCCGGCCCAGTCGTCCTCGCCCAGGCCGTCCTCCAGGCTGACAATCGGATACCGGTCGATCCAGTCCGCCCAGAAGTCGATCAGCTGGTCGCTGGTCAGGCGCCGGCCCTCCTTGGCAAGCGCGTAGTCGGCGCCGTCGAGGATCTCGCTCGCCGCCGGGTCCAGGGCCACCGCGATCTGCTCGCCCGGCGCGTAGCCGGCGCGCTCGATCGCCTCCACGACCAGGGCGATCGCCGCCTCGTTGCTCTCCAGGCTCGGTGCGTAGCCGCCCTCGTCGCCGACGGTGGTCGCGAAGCCACGCTCGTGCAGCAGCTTGCCGAGCGCATGGAAGGTCTCCGACGCCCACCGCAGCGCCTCCCGGAAGGTCGGCGCCCCCAGCGGCACGATCATGAACTCCTGGAAGTCCGTCGAGTCGACCGCGTGCTTCCCGCCGTTGAGGATGTTGACCTGCGGGACGGGGAGCGTCCGCGCTCCCGCGCCGCCGAGGTATCGATACAGGGGCAGGTCCACCGCCTGCGCCGCCGCACGGGCGACGCCCATCGATGCGCCCAGCAGCGCGTTGGCGCCGAGCTCGCTCTTGTTCGGCGTGCCGTCAAGTGCGATCAGCAGCTGGTCGATGCTCACCTGGTCCACCGCGTCGGAGCCGATGAGCTCCGGGCGAATCGTCTCGTTCACGTTGCGAACTGCGGTCAGCACGCCCTTCCCGCCGTAGCGGGCGGCATCACCGTCGCGCAGCTCGACCGCCTCGTGAGCACCGGTCGAGGCGCCCGACGGGACGATGGCCGAGCCCACCGTCCCGTCCTCGAGGTAGACCTCCACCTCGATGGTCGGATTTCCGCGGGAGTCCAGGACCTCGCGCGCGGCGACGTCCTCGATCAGGGTCGACATGGGTCAGCTCTCCTTGTCCTCGAGCGCGGCAACACCGGGAAGCGTCTTCCCCTCGACGAACTCGAGTGAGGCGCCGCCGCCGGTCGATACGTGGCTCATCTTGCTGGCGAGGCCGAGCTGGTCGACCGCCGCCACGCTGTCGCCGCCGCCCACCACGGTGATCACGCCGGCGGCCGTCCGCTTCGCGAGGAACCTGGCCATGGCGTTCGTCCCCTCCGCGAACGGCTCGATCTCGAAGATCCCCATCGGCCCGTTCCAGAAGATCGTCCTGGCCTTGGTGAGGTACTCCGTGTACGCCGCGACCGTCCGCGGGCCGATGTCGACGATGCTCCAGTCCTTGGGCACCGCCGTCACCGGCACGACCTCCCGCTGCGAGCGGTAGTGGATCTGGGCGGCCACCACGGCATCGGTCGGCAGCATGAGGCGCATGCGCTTGCGACGCGCCTCGGCGATGATCCGCTCGGCGTTCTCGAGCTGCTCCGTTTCCACGAGGCTCTTCCCGAGCGCCAATCCCTTGGCCGCGAGGAACGTGTTCGCCATGCCGCCGCCCACCAGGATCGCCTGGCAACGGCTCAACAGCACCTCGAGCACTTCCAGCTTGCCGGAGATCTTGGCGCCGCCGATGACCGTGTGAAAGGGCTTGGCCGGCTTCTCGAGCAGCGCGGAGAGCGCATTGACCTCGCGCTCGAGGAGCAGGCCGGCCACGCTCGGGAGGTAATGGGTGATTCCCTCCGTCGACGCGTGGGCCCGATGCGCCGACCCGAACGCGTCGTTCACGTACAGGTCGGCGAGCTCTGCGAGCGACTTCGCGAAGTCCGGGTCGTTCGCCTCCTCCTCAGCGTGGAAACGGAGGTTCTCCAGGAGGATCAGCTCCCCGGGGCGCAGCTTGCCGATGGCGTCGTGGACCCCGGGTCCCAGCGCATCGCCGGTCATGCGGACCGTCCGGCCGAGCAGCTCCGAGAGGCGGTCCGCGACCGGCTTGAGCCGGAGCGCGTCGTTGACCTTCCCCTTCGGCCGTCCCAGGTGGCTGGCCAGGACCACGCTCGCGCCGCGCTCGAGGAGGTAGATGATGGTCGGCAGCGACGCGCGTATGCGCGTGTCGTCGGTGATCTTGCCGTCGTCGAGCGGGACGTTCAGGTCGGCGCGCAGAAACACGCGCTTGCCTGCGACGTCGATGTCGCGAACGGTCTTCTTGTTCATCTGTCCGGGCGCGCTCACAGCCGCTCGGCCACGTACTGTGCGAGATCCGATACGCGGCAGCTGTAGCCCCACTCGTTGTCGTACCAGGCGAGGACCTTGAGCAGGTGGTCGCCCACGCCCATCGTCGAGAGGCCGTCGACAATGCTCGAGCGCTCGTCGCCCTTGAGGTCCATCGACACGAGCGGCTCCTCCGTGTAGCCGAGCAGCCCGCGCATGGGCCCTGCGGCCGCGGCCTGGAAAGCCTCGTTCGCCGCCTCGGAGCTGACCGGCTTGGTGGTCAGGACCACGAGGTCGTTGACGCTGACCGTGGGGGTGGGAACCCGCAGCGAGAAGCCATTGAATTTGCCCTTCAGCTCCGGCAGGACCAGGGCCAGAGCCTTGGCGGCGCCGGTGGTGGTGGGGATGATGTTCTGACCGGCGCTGCGGGCACGGCGCAGGTCCTTGTGGACCACGTCGAGGACGTTCTGGTCGTTCGTGTACGAGTGCACGGTGGTCATCAGGCCGGCCTCGATCCCGAAGCTGTCGAGGAGCACCTTGGTCGGCAGGGCCAGGCCGTTGGTCGTGCAGCTGGCGTTGCTGATGATGTTGTGCTTCGCGTTGTCGTAGGCAGCCTCGTTGATGCCCAGGACCACGGTAAGGTCCTCGTTCTTGGCCGGCGCGGTGATGATGACCTTCTTCGCCCCGCCTTCCCGGTGTGCGGCTGCCTTGGTCGCATCGGTGAAGAGCCCCGTCGACTCGATCACGATGTCGACGCCGAGCGACTTCCACGGGAGCGCAGCCGGATCCTTCTCGCTGAAGGCCTTGATCTCCTGCCCGTTGACGGTGATGACACCCTCGCCCGCGGTGACCTCGCCGTGGAAGCGGCCGTAGGTCGAGTCGTACTTGAACAGATGGGCGTTCGTCGCGGTGGGCGCCAGGTCGTTGATGGCCACCACCTCGAGCGAATCGGGATGTCGCTCGAGGATGGCCTTGAGGGTCTGGCGGCCGATGCGGCCGAAGCCGTTGATGCCGATGCGGGTGCTCACCGAGGTTCCTCCATCTGGGTCGTTGCGCCGGCGGCGACCGAGTCGCCGGCCGGCGAGCGGCGGTAGGCAGGGTCATCGAGACGCTCGTTCACGATCGGCACCGAGCCGATCAGCGAGACGTCGTCTCCAAAACGTGCGGGGGTCAGGCGCGCGCGGTGCGCCGGTCCAGGGTAGGCGCGACGGTCGATCTCCCGGCGCGCGACCTCCAGCATCCGGGGTCGGTGGGACGCGATGCTCCCCCCGATCACGATCACCTGGGGATTGAACGCCATCACCAGACTCGCACAGAGTGCGCCCACCGCTACATAGGCTCGTTCATAGACCGCCTGGCAGGCGAGGTCGCCGGCGTCGGCCGCCTGGGCCACGAGCGCCGCGTCCACCGTCTCCGTCGTGGCGGCGAGCTTGGCGAGGATCGGAGCCTCGCCGCGCTCCAGGAGCAATCGTCCGTCCCGTGCGATCGCCGTCCCAGAGCCGATGGCCTCTGCGTGCCCGGGCATTCCGTCACCGCATAGCGGGCCATCCAGGTCGATCGTCATGTGACCGATCTCGCCCGCGGTGTTGTCGCTGCCCTGCAGGGGCTCGCCGCGTGCAACGATCCCGCCGCCGATGCCGGTCGAGACCGTGATGTAGATCGCGTCGTCCGCGTTGCGTGCCGCCCCGTGGCGCCACTCGGCCATCATGGCCACGTTCGTGTCGCGTTCGAGCAGGGTCGGCATGCCGAGGGCCGCCTCCACGCGGTCTGCGAGCGGGATATCGACCCAGCCGGGCAGGTTCGGCGGAGCCACGACCACCCCCCGCCATGGGTCGAGCGGGCCCGGCGACGAGATGCCGATGCCGCAGGGCGGCTCGAGACCGAGCGATTCGATCCGGGAGCGCACCTCGCCGGCGACCGCGCAGATGCGGTCGATGACGGCATCGGGACCCTCGTCCGGGTTCGTCGGGACGGCGGTCCGCGCGGAAACCGTCAGGTCAGGAGCGACGTGGGCGGCGCGGATCTGCGTACCGCCGAGATCGATCGCAAGGACCGGCTGGGCGGCTGCGGCATCCACGGGACCTCATTCTAGCGGCCCCGGAACGAGATCGGCCGTCGGGCGACGCCACCGATGGATCGGCGGCGGTGCCCGACGGCCTCTTGGCTCGGTCCGTGATCGGTCCGGACGTGCCGGACGACCACGCTGAGAACGGATCGCAGCTCGCGATCGGATCGACTTGAATCAGCCGCCGATCTTGAACATCTTGGTGCCGCAGACCGGGCACACGCCCTCGGTCGCAGGCTTGCCGTTCTTCATGGTGATCTTGTGCTCGTTGTTCATGTCGCGCTTCGCCTTGCACTTCACGCAGTAGGCATTGGTCGCCATCGGTATGTTGCCTCCTTCATGTCCGGCATCGTCAGGACGGCGCCGGGTTGTGCCGTTTGCTGTTACCCGCCCTGCCGGCCAACCAGGGCCGACCATCTGGCCAGGGCGTCCGCTCCGTCGCCGGAGTCGAGCTCCCAGAGCAGGTGGATGCCGGACAGTCCGGCATCGATACAGCGTGCCTCGGCGGCCTTCTGTGCCGCGCCTTCCGGGAAGGTGCCCTCCACCCGCTGCGCGTAGACCGCACAGACGGTGCCGGACCGCAGTCCCGCCAGACCCGCCAGCACGAAGAGTGCCGACGACTCCATCTCGAAGTTCGCGACGCCCTGGCGTCGCAGCTCCTCGACGAGGTCAGGATAGCGAACGGGGAGCGTGCGCATGGCTCGTCCCTGCCCGGCATAGAAGCCGGACGCCGTCGCCGTGAGGCCAACGTGGTAGCGATGCCCGAGCTGGCGACAGGCCATCTCGAGCGCCCAGACCACGTCGCGGTGGGCGATCGCCGGATAGCCCTCGTGGACGTAGAACGCCGTCGTGTTCTCGAGGCGCACGGCCCCGTAGGAGATCACGAGGTCCTCCAAGCCGATGTACGGCTGGATCGCCCCGCAGGAGCCGATGCGGATGAACGTGGGCCTATCGGTGATCTCCATCACCTCGGCGAGCACGATCTCCACGTTGTCGGTGCCTATCCCGGTCGACATGACCGACAGGGGCATTCCCCGGTACGTCCCGGTGACGGTCCAGATCTCCCGGTTGTTCCGCTCGAGCTCGACGGTGTCGAACTGCGCCGCCACCTTCGCCACCCGGCCCGGGTCCCCGACCAGCAGCACGTACTCGGCGAGCTCGCCTCGCTCGAGGTCGATGTGGTACTCGCGGGTTCCGGTACGCGGAGCGTCGGCGCGGGTGAGCTCAGTCACGGTGATAGCAGCAACTCCTGTGCGTGGGCTGACCGGCGTGTCGGCGCGGAGTATACGCCGCGGTTGAGCGTGGCGCGAGCGTGGCGCGAGCGTGGCGCGAGCGTGAGGCCAGCGGTGTGTCCCCTTCAGGGCTGCTCCGAGCCTGCGCTCGCGGGCGCCACGAGGGCACCGAGCGCGTCCCGGGCCCGGCCCAGGGTTCCCACCCGCGCGGCGCAGGCGAGAAGGAGGCAGAGAGCCAGTGTCACGCCCAGGAGGGTCAGCAGGCCCAAGCCCAGCCGTCCCGGCCCGGACCTCGCGCTTGCCAGCTCGACCGCCGCGGGATGCGTGGTGCCGGCGTCGGCGAGCGCGGCAGTTGGTGCGCTTGCCGCCGTCTGCCCGACGACCACGACCTCCGTGCGCGGGATCGGGACGTCCAGCGCGCGCGTGTCGGCGTCCTGGCGTACCGGCGGCGTCGAGCGAGGGCCGGTGGCCGACGGCTCACCGGATGCAGGCGAAACGCCACCGGTCGGAGCGGCGATCACGCGCAGGTCGGCCGAACCGCGTGGCCAGAGCCGGTAGCCTCGAGTCGGAAGCGCTCCGGTGGTTTCCTGGCCGAGCACCGCGATGACCTCCACCCAGGTGTCGCGCTCCACCGCGGCGGCAGGGAAGTCCGCAGCGGCGAAGAGCGTGACGCGCAGCGGTCCGCTGCCGTCGTCGAGGGTGAAGGCCACGTTGCCCGCCGTGGAGCGCGTGACGGCGGTGGTAACCGCGCCCCGCACCACGACCAGGCGCGCCTCGCTGGCCTCGCCGAGGCCGCCGCTCGTGCCGCCTTCCGGTGCCGGCTCGACCTGGCTGCCCAGGACCAGCGGCGGGCGGTCCGTCCGGATCGTCTCCATCCCGGACTTCGTCGACCGCGTGCCGGTCACCTCCACCAGGGTGCCGCGACCGACGGCTCCTGCACCGTCGCCCAGCCGCAGCACGATGGCTCCCGACGCGTCCTGGATCACGGCCGTGGGTTCATCCACCAGCCCGTTGGGGAGGGTCACCACCCCACGAACCCGCACCAACGCTCCCGGTGCGACGGATCGCGCCTGCGCGATGGTGAGCAGGTCCACCGGGGGCGACTCACTCGGATCGGGGGTGACGGTCGGTGACGCCGTCTCCGATGGCGTCGGTGTTGGCGTCCCCTCGATGGATTCAACGTCTGCCGGATCGCGGGGCTGGATCCGGTAGCCGGCGCTGCCGGTCCCGCTCGAGTCGCGCTGGCCGACGACCCCGACCAGCGCCACGAGCGAGCCGCTCTTCCAGCCCGACGTGTCGATGCCCGTCCTCGATGCAACGAGGACGCGCGCCGCCCCCGAACCATCGTCGAGGTCGAAGGCGAGCCCGCTCGACAGCTCGGTCGGTGCTCCGAGGATGGAACCACTGACGCGGACCGGCCGGCATTCGAGCGCCTCGCCGATTTCACCGGTGGGGACCTCGACCGCGGCCGGCTCAAGGGCCGATCCCACGATTGCCAGAGCACTGGAGGCCACCCGCAGGGTGCGCTGCGCGTATCGGTCATCGATCGTCCCCATGGCATCGACACGGTCGCCGCGGGCGAAGATCGCACCGTCGGGAAGCACTGCGATCCCGCCCGAATCATCAACGACGCATCCACCGCCGTCGGCGAAGCCGGAGTCCATCAGCGCGGTCCCCGCGATCCGCGCCTCCGCGCCATCCGGCAGGGCTCGCGCCTCGCCGATCGGGACGACGGCCGGTGACGGCGTGGGGCTGGCCTCCGGCGTCTGGCTCGCCGTCGGTGTCGGTGAGGGGGTCTGCGACGGCGAGGCGGTCGCGGACGGTGAAGGGGTCGCCGATGGTATCGGTGACGGCGTGAGTGACGGCGTCGGGGTCGCGTCCTGGGTCGGTGACGGCGTCGCGCTCGCCTGCGGGATCGGCTCGGAGGCCATGCTCTGCGGGTCGGGAGCCGGGTTCACGGCGAAGTCGACTGCATTGTCGTCCGTGTCCTGGCCGGATCCGTCGACCCCGCCCGGCAGCCGCTCAAGGCTCGACCCGGCTGGCGGCGCCGGGGCCGCGGCCCCCTCCAGCCAGCTTGTGGCGGTCCCCCAGCCCACCGCGTCGACCGGCGCCAGCGTGTCGGCCAGGCGCAGGGCGACGCTGCCCCCGCCCGCCGCGAGGCCGTTGCTGTAGGTCGCGTCGGCATCTGCGGCGAAGAGCCCGGCCGCGTTGGCGAGCAGGAGATGCCCGCCGGGCGGCAACGGCGGGGCGCCCGAATCCCAGGTCGCCTTGCGCGTCACCGTTGTGCCGCTGGCGCTGGCATAGATCAGCTCCAGGCCCTCCAGCGACAGATCGCCCGCGGCCGGGTTGTACAGCTCGATGAACTCATCCGAGGCGCTCGCCCCACCGGTCATCACTTCACTGATGACGGGATGATTCACGGTCAACGCGGCGACCTGGGGTGCTGCGCCCGGAGCGCCCGGTTCCGGGCGCGCCACGACTGGCGCCATGGTTAGCCCCGCGAGGAGGATGGCGGAGAGAGCGGCGAGCGCCGCGCGCGGGAGGGCGGGAATGGGCAAGACCACGACACACCTCGGCTGACGGGAGGCGGGCAGGGGTCGTCCGAGCATCGCGATCGCGGCTTACCGGCTCGTTACCAACCGCTTGGATAGGTGCAGAACCGTGCGCCTGTCGGACCTTCCGCACGTGCACCGGATGGCTCGCGTACACTCGGCACCCTGATGACAGATCGATCCTCGACCAGCGCCTCCCGCGCCGAAGCCCGACGCCGGGCACGGCTCATCGCACGCGGCGAGCTCGACGAGCCGGAGTTCGACGAGACCGAGAGCGAGTCGGAGCCACCCCAGAAGCCGAGCTTCTTTGAGCGTGTCATTCCCCCGGCGCCACCGCTCGTCGGCAGGCCCGATCCGCTCGCGGGATTCACGTATTCCGGGCGGTTCCCGCGCGTGATGAGCGCCCTCTACCTGCTGCGGGGCAACGCGCTCCCGTGGGTCGCGGCCGCGTTGTTCTGGGCCACCCTGGCCCTGGCGCTTCCGCTCATTCCGCAGAACAGCATGGTGTTCCTGGTCGCCAACATCGCGCAGTACATCGCCCTGATCGCCGCAGGCTGGTTCGGCTGGCAGCGACCCTGGCTCTTCGGTGTCGCGGCCGCGACGGTGGGGCTGGCCGCCTGGACCGCCTGGGTGGGCATCTTCCCCGATCAGTACCTCACCGCTGGCGCCGAGCGGCCAACCATGGCGGCGCTCGCCGTGTACTTCATCTACCAGGCGCCGATCCAGCTCCTGCTCGGCTTCGTGGCAGGGTGGTACGGCGGTTACCTGCGGCGCCGGCTGGCAAGCCAGCCGCCGAGCAACTCGGGATCGCGCAAGCGTCGCTGATCCCCGACCGGGGGATTTTGCGCCCCGGTCGGCTCAGTGGCGGTGCGCGACCAGCGCGGCCTCGGCCGCGGAGCTGGCAGCCGGATAATCACGCGCCAAGCCCAGGACCTCACCGGTCGAGCGCATCTCGGGACCCAGCGTGCTATCCACTCCCGGCAGCCGCCACAGGGAGTCGACGGGCGCCTTGACCGCAACCAGCGGACCGTCCGGGGCGAGTCCGGGGACCAGGCCCACCTGGGCAAGGGATTCGCCGAGCGCGCAGCGCACCGCCTCCGCAACCACGTCGCGCCCCGTCGCCTTGGCCACGATGGGCACCGTCCGCGATGCCCTCGGGTTTGCTTCGATGACCACGATTCTGCCGTCGGCCGCCGCGATCATCTGCACGTTCAGCACGCCGCGCACCCCGAGGGCCAGGGCGATGCGACCGGCGGCCTCCGCCGCTCGCTCCTGGACCTCGCGGGCAACGCCCTGGGGCGGGAGCACCGCGACGCTGTCACCCGAGTGCACGCCGGGCGGGTCGATCTGCTCGAGGATCCCGGGCACGCACCAGTCCGTGCCGTCGCTGATGGCATCGACGTCGAGCTCGACGCCCGCCACCAGCTCGTCCACGCGCAGGGGCCAGCCCACGTCGGATGCCAGGTAGGCACCGATCTGGCCCTCGTCCCGGAGCACCGCGATCCCCCGCCCCCCGATGACCCACGACGGCCGCACGATGAGCGGCAGACCAAGGACGCCGATGGCCGCGCGGAGGCCCGCCTCGTCGGTCGCCAGCTGGCCGCGCGGCCCGGTCAGCCCCAGCTCGTCGAGCAGGCCGGCGAACCGCTCGCGATCCTCGGTCGTCTCGATCGCCTCGGCGGTGAGGCCCGCGACCGGCACGTTCGCGTAGGCGAGATCCTTGGCGAGGTCGATCGCCGTCTGGCCGCCAAAGGTGAGGACCACGATGGGCGGCTCCCCGGTGAGCGCCCGCTCATGGTCGATCACGTCAAGGACGCTCTCCGTGTCCAGCGGCTCGAAGTAGAGGCGGCTGCAGGCGTCGTAGTCGGTGGAGACCGTCTCGGGGTTGTTGTTGATGACGACCGCGTCCAGCCCCAGGTGGCGGATTGCCCAGGCCGCGCGGACGGAGCAGTAGTCGAACTCGATTCCCTGGCCGATGCGGATCGGTCCGGAGCCCACCACGATCACGCTGCGCCGCTCGGCCGGCGGAGCGACCTCCGGCAGGGCGTACGAGCTGTAGAAGTACGGCGTCTCGGCCGGGAACTCCCCGGCGCAGGTGTCGACCCGGCGGTAGGACGGGAAGATCCCCGCGCGCACCCGGGCCCGCCGGATGGCAGCCGGCGGAACGCCGGAGAGGGACGCGATCTCCGCATCGCCGAAGCCCGCTCGCTTGGCGTCCAGCAGCGGCGCGCCGTCGAGACGGCCCTCCATCTCGACCAGCTCCGCGAGGCGCTCCGTGAACCACGGCGCGATGCCGGTCGCCGTGCTGAGCGCGGCCGGATCGGCGTGGCCGTGGCGGAGGAGGGCCACCAGGCGCCACAGGCGTGTGTCGGAGGCGGCCAGGAACGCCTCGAGGTCCACCGGCGGCCCGTCATCAAGGCCCCAGGCCGGGTCCTCCCAGAGCCATCCACGCCCGCGCGGCTCCAGGGATCGGACCGCCTTGAGCATGGCCGGACCGAACTCGCGGTCGATCGCCATCGCCTCGCCGGTGGCCTTCATCTGCACCCCCAGGGACCGATCCGCAGACGGAAACTTGTCGAACGGCCATCGCGGGAGCTTGACGACCACGTAGTCGACCGCCGGCTCGAAGGCCGCGGATCCCCCGCCGGTGGCCGGGTTGGGCAGCTCGTCGAGCCGCTTGCCCAGGGCGATGAGGGCCGCAACACGGGCGATCGGATAGCCCGTCGCCTTGCTGGCCAGCGCGGAGGAGCGGCTGACGCGCGGATTGACCTCGATGACCCGGTAGTCGTCGTGCTCCGGTGAGACCGCCAGCTGGACGTTGCAGCCGCCTTCCAGCTTCAGCGCGCGGACGATCTTGAGGGCGCAGCGGCGCAGCGACTGGATGAGCGGGTCCGGGAGAGTCTGGATGGGCGCGACCACGATCGAGTCGCCGGTATGGACGCCCATGGGGTCCATGTTCTCCATCCCGCAGATGGCGATGGTGGTGTCCGCGGCGTCGCGCAGCACCTCGAACTCGATCTCCTTCCAGCCGAGCAGGCTGCGCTCCACCAGCACCTGGTGGATGGGGCTGGCCGCGAGCCCGTGGGCGATCCGCTCGCGGGCCTCGACCGCCGAGAACGCGAACCCGCCGCCGCCGCCGCCCAGGGTGAACGCCGGACGGATGACGACCGGGGCCGCGAGCGCCTCGAAGAATCGCATCCCGTCGGCGACCGACTCGATCACCGCGGACTCCGGAACCGGCTCCCCGATCCCGGTCACCAGCGACCGGAAGCCGCCGCGGTCCTCCGCGGCCCGGACCGCGGCGAGCGGCGTGCCCAGGACGCGGACCCCGCACCGCTCCAGGACGCCGGCGTCGTCGAGCGCCACCGCCAGGTTCAGGCCGGTCTGGCCGCCCAGCGTGGGGAGCAGGGCATCCGGGCGATGCTCCTCGATGATCCGCGTCACGTTCTCCACGGTCAGCGGCCCGATCAGCACGGTGCCGCCCACGTCGGGATCGGTCATCACCGTGGCGGGGTTGGAGTTGACCAGGATCGTCTCGATCCCCTCGGCGCGCAGCGCAAGGCAGGCCTGCACCCCGGCGTAGTCGAACTCCGCCGCCTGGCCGATGACGATAGGCCCTGAGCCGATGACCAGGACGCGCCTGAGGTCGCTCATGCGGGGGCGCCGCCGCCGCGGAGCGCGCCGCTGACGGCGATGTCGAAGACGCGGGCAGCGTCGATGGGGCCGGGCGCGCCCTCGGGATGGAACTGGACCGATGCGATCCGCCCGGAGGCGTGCACCAGCCCCTCCACCGTCCCGTCGTTCAGGTCCCGATGGCTGACGGTGTACCCGGCTGCCGCCAGGTGCGGGTCGTCGAGGACCGCCACCTCGTGGTTGTGGGCACCGATGTCGACGCGTCCGGTCGCGACCTCGATGACGGCGTGGTTGCCGCCGTGGTGCCCCACGGCCAGGCGCCGGGTCCGGGCCTCGGTCGCGAGCGCGAGGAGCTGGTGCCCCAGGCAGATCCCCAGGATCGGCGCCCCGCCCGCGACGGCCGCGCCGGCAAGCGAGCGGGCCGTCGCGATCTGCGACGTCATTCGGGACGGGTCGCCGGGCCCTGGTGAGAGCACCACCAGCTCAGGCTCGTGGGCCGCCACCGCCTCCGCCGTCGCGTCGTGGGGGAGGACGCGAATGGCGACACCGCGCGCACTCAGCGCGGCGAGCAGGGAGCGCTTCACGCCGTAGTCGACGAGCACCGCGCGCAGGCGCCGCGGACCGGTCGGGGCGACGTCGTAGGGGGCGCGGGTCGCGACGGCGGCGACGTGGTCGACCGACTCCCAGGTCGGGGTGGCCCGGGCCTCGGCCACCGCGTCCGCGTCACTGGTGGTCGTGGGCCGGATGACCGCCCGGCGCGCCGCGCCGCGGCGGAGCTCGAGCGTGATCGCGCGGGTGTCGACTCCGGTGATCGCGGGCACGCCGGCCGCGCGAAGCAGCTCGTCGAGCGACCACCCGGGTCCGGCCGGCGGGTCCACGAGCCGGCTCACCACCAGGGCGCGGGCGCGAACCCGCGCCGACTCCAGCTCCGAGGCGTCGATGCGGTAGTTGCCGGCCATTGGGTGGGTCAGGACCACGATCTGGCCCGCATAGGAAGGATCCGTCAGGATCTCGCCCCAGCCGGTGGCCGCCGTGGTGAAGATCAGGTCGCCCTCGGCAGGGACCGCTGCGCCGCGCAGGAGGCCGCGGTGGACGGTGCCGCCCTCGAGCGCGAGCAGGCCGGGAAGCGGTTCGGCCGGGCGATCCACCGGGCGTGGATATGAAAACGACGCCAGCCGCTGTGCTGCGGCGGGCGTCTTGATCTGGGGTAGCGTCGCGGTCTGCATCTCGCTCCTTTCCGGCATCACCGTGCCGGTCTTAAAGGACCGCCGTGAAGTCTAGCGTATCGGCGCCCTACAATCCGACGCCACACGAGCAGTCCACGAGGAGCACCCATGAGCGTCAGCACCGCGACCCGCGCCACCACCCTGGCCGATGCTTTCGGGGGCGGGCGGGCAGGCTCGATCGTCCGCGACGCAACCCTGGTCATCGCCGGTGCCGCTCTGACGGCGCTCGCGGCACAGGTCTCGTTCACGGCGCCCTGGACCAGCGTCCCCTACACGCTGCAGACCGGCGCCGCGCTCCTGGTGGGCACCGCCCTTGGCCTGCGTCGGGGCACGGCGTCGATGGTGCTCTACGTCCTTGCCGGGGTTGCCGGCGCTCCGGTCTACGCCGCGGGCGACCACGGCATCGCGCGGCTCCTGGGTTCGACCGGCGGCTACCTTGTTGGATTCATCGCGGCCGCGGCCCTGGTCGGCTGGCTTGCACAGCGTCGCTGGGACCGCTCTCCTTTGGCGACCATCGCCCTCATGGCGTTGGGCACCGCCCTGATCTACGCAATCGGCGTGCCGGTGCTGGCCGTGGTCGGTGGGCTGGATCCTCTTGCCGCCGTACAGAACGGGGCGATCGTCTTCCTTCCCTGGGACACGCTCAAGATCGTGGCGGCCGCCGGCCTGCTGCCCCTCGCCTGGCGCCTCGTCGGCGACCGCTGACCACCGCCCCCCTCACGCCTCCGGCAGCGGGGGTGCCGGCGTGGCGCGCCGGATGAGCCCAAGCCGATAGGCAATCAGCGCCAGAAGGCCAAGCACCACGAGGATCGGCAGCCCCACGATCGCGAGCCAGATCCCCACGGTGGCCAGCCCCTGGCCGACCGTCAGCAGCGCACCGATGGCGCTCGACAGCGTCTCGCCCGGATCCCAGGTCGCGGACGCGACCTTGATCGGCTCCGGCTGCGGCTGCAGCGTCACGGTCAGCGTCGACAGGTCGGCCTGGTTGGTGAGCTGCTTGAGCTGGGCGGAGAGCTGCTCGATCTGGCCCTGGACGTCGTCGAGCCGCGACTGCACGGCCAGGATGTCCTCGATCTTTGCCGCCTTGGTCATCAGGGTCCGGTACTGCGCCTCGGATGCCTGCAGGTTCTTGAGCCGGGCATCGAGGTCGACCACGGTGGAGGTGACGTCCTGCTCGCGCGTGGTTTCCGAAAGTACCTTGTCGCCGATCTCGTGGAGCCGGCTGAGCGCGTCGTCGAAGCGCGCCGCCGGAATGCGGAGGGTGAGCGTGGCGGACTGGTCCAGGGTCCCGGCCTGGGCGCCACCGACGTAGCCGCCCAGGGCGACCGCCATGGCCCGCACCCGGCTGCTGGCATCCGCGACGCCGCTGACCTGGAGGGTTACCTCGCCGGTCTTCACGATCTGCTGCTGGAGGGTCGCGTACTGGTTCGTGGTCTCGCTGCCACCGGGCGCCGGCGCCACCCCCTTGTCACCGGAGACGGCATCCAGGGGCCCGGCCGCGCCCGCGCTCGGAGCCGCGGCCGCCGGGTTCGCGGCGCCGCCCGAGGAGGCGCAGGCGACCAGGATGGCGGCGATGGCGACGAACATGGCTGCGCCCGTCACGATGCGTCCGACGGTGCTGCGGGCTGCAGGTCCTCCGATGAGAGCGGTGCGTGGCATGGCTCGTTCCTCGCTGGCGCTGAAGGTTTGGTGCGGGTAAGACGCCGGCAGCGGTGGATCCGTTCCCGGGTGCGGCGGCGGGGTGGCCGGTCGGCTACGATCGGACCATGAGCCGCACCGCGCAGAACCACCCGCTCGACGACGAGGAGGCGCGGGCCAACCTGCCGGCCAGCGCCTTCGAGCGCGCCTGGCTCGCCGAGCATCTCGCGGAGGAGCGCCGAACAGCGAGCCGTCTCGGAGAGATCCGCGAGGCGATCTTCGGCGCACAGGACGGCCTGGTCAGCACCGTCGCCGTGGCAAGCACGGTGGCCGGCGCCTCCGCCGACCGCTTCCCGATCCTCATCGCGGGGATCGCCTCCGGGCTGGCCGGGATCTTCAGCATGGCCGCCGGCGAGTACATGTCGAGCAAGAGCCAGAAGGAGATCTTCGACGCCCAGATCGTGGGCGAGCGCCTCGAGGTGGCGGAGCGGCCGGGCGAGGCGGAGGCTGAGATGGCGTTCATGCTCGAGGAGGACGGCCTCCCCGCGGAGCGAGCCACCGACGTCGCCGGGATCCTGGCCCGCCATCCTGCGGTCCTGCTCAAGACCATGGTGGAGAAGGAGCTGGGTATCACCGGCGAGCATGCGGAGGGGTCACCGGCCCAGGGGGCCCTGGTGATGGGCATCGCCTTTGGCCTGGGCGCCGCGGTGCCGATCATCCCCTACCTCCTCCTGCCGGTGCAGGCGGGTGTCGTGGGCTCGTTGCTGGCGACCGGGCTGGTCCTCTTCGGCATCGGGGTGGTGAAGTCGCGATGGACCCGTCGCGGCTGGCTCCGTTCGGGCCTCGAGATCCTGGCACTGGGCGCCTTCGCCGGGATCGCCGGCTACTTCTTCGGCACCCTGCTGCCCATGATCCTCGGAGCGCCGTCGATCGCCGGTTGAGGCGCTCGGCTCGTCATCAGCCGGCGATCACCGCCAGCCAGCCGATCCCGGCCAGGCTGGCGACCACGTAGAGCACGAAGCGCAGCGCCCAGCGGAACCCGCTCGCCTCGGGATCGGCGAGCTCCCGGGGGGCCACCACGAACATCGCGTAGAACGCGGCCATCGCGCCCAGGATCAGTCCCCCGATGAAGAGACCGAATCCGAGGCCTGCGGCAGGCGCCGTGGCGAGCACCTGGCCGATGTCGAGCGATCCGAGGAAGACGGCGGCGAACCCGTTGAAGTACGCCGCGCTGACGAGGATGAACGGCACCACGAAGGTTCGGCGCAGCGGCGCGGCGACGACCGGCAGGTGGTCGGCCGCGAGGGTCCCGATCATGATCGCGACGAACGACAGGCCGATGACCCAGTCCCCGGAGCCCAGCCCCAGCTGCGATGCGGCACCGTCCGTGGCGAAGGCCAGTCCGCCCACGAGCGGTCCGCAGATCACCCAGCGGGGCGCGTCGGTGCCACCCACCCGCACCGAGGGCTGATCGGGCGGCCGGGTCAAGAGCGCCGCGAAGGCGCCTACCACGGCGAGGAGCTGGATCGCACCCACCAGCGGGTTCGGCCCGCCGTCCAGCGGGTCGCCTCCCGCGCCAAGCCAGCCGGCAGCCACGGGAAGCGCAAACGACCAGGCGGCCAGGACGCCATCCTCCGCTCGGAGCCAGCCGGCCCCGAGCCAGCCGGACCGCGGCTCAGGCGGCGGCGTCGGCAGGGCGCTCATCGCCGGCAAGGCGCGCGGTCACCCGTCGCAGCCAGCGAGGCGGACGCGCCACGAGCAGGTAGGCGACGAAGGCGTAGATCACGCCGCCCAGCACGTCCACGAGGTAGTGGTCGCCGGTGAGCATGATCGAGAAGCAGGCGAGGAAGAAGTACCCCAGCGCCAGCCAGCCCACCTTCCCGAAGGCGTGACGCAGGACCAGGAACGAGAGGAACGGATAGGCGGCATGCAGCGACGGGAACGCGGCGACGCCGTTGGGATTCACCTCGTAGAAGGTGTACGTGGTCAGCCAGGTCCCGTTGAAGCCGAGCGCGTTGGCGAGGGCGGTGAAGGCATCGGGCTTCAGGTAGGCGATCACCGGCCGGCCGTCCGGTCCGTTGAGGACCCCCGCCTGTGCGGCCATCCATGGCGGCGCCACCGGGAAGGAGGACGAACGTCACGAAGCCGGCCATGCTCAGCACGATGAAGGCGGCGACGTACGAATAGAAGATCCGGCGCCGCCAGAGCCACAGCAGGAAGGCAGTGGCAATGGGCAGCACGAAGTGGAGCATGTAGACGATCGTCGCCAGGATCGTCCAGCCGTTGACCCCGTGCGCCGGATCGAAGAAGTCCTGGAGCAGCTGGTTCGGCAGGTGGCCGAACGCGATCGTGCGCTCGATGGCGATGATGTCGTGCATGTGCACCGGGAACCCGGCGTTGTCGGCGATGCCGCGCATCAGCTCGTAGGCGAGGAAGAGGGCCACGAACGGGATCCAGTCGCGCAGGAAGAGGAGGCCACGCCCCAGGAAGAGGGCGATGAGCGCAAAGGCCACCGCGAGGACGTCCGGCGTGATGCTCACGCCGCGGTCGATCATCAGGAAGACGACGAGCGCCGCATAGGCACCGACGGCGATGAAGAGAAGACGCTCGTTGCGGCGCCGGCCCTCGGCGGCGACCGACGGTTCCTCCCCTTCGCGGCTGCTCGGGATGCCGGCCTGCTCCATCGGCGCAGGGTAGCCCAGATCCCGGTGCTACATGCGCTCCTTGATGCCGGCCCGGATCAACCACCAGTTCACCGGGTACGCGGTCACGAAGCCCAGCAGCATCCCGACCTGCATCATCAGCCAGTACACCGGCTGGTCCGGATGCAGATGGGCGGGAAAGAGAACAAGCTGCGTCAGGATCATCCACCCGAAGAGGCCAATCTCGAACGCGGTGAGTGACGCGGCGTCCACCTTGAGCGCCGCGACCAGGCCGTCCCGCAGCCCAAGGCCGCGCATCGGGGCGATGGCGAAGTACTGGAAGGCGATCCCCAGCGCGAAGGCCAGAAGGTAGTCCACCAGCAGCTCCGGCCACAGGGCCAGGCCCGCGATCTCGAGGCCCGCCATGCCCACCAGCGTTGCGCCGATGATGTCGCCCAGGGTGCAGCCGCCGCCGCAGTGCATGACGCCCACCGCCACGGCGAGCGGGAATGGTCGCTCAGGCATGCCATGCGTCCCCTCCCGTGCAGGCGATACCCGCCCCAGCCTCCCGTAGGCCCACAGGCCCAGGGGACCGGCATAGAGGGCGGTGATGGGCCAGACGGCTTCCATGACGCCCATCCGCAGGCGGCGGCCTCCGAGGTAGATGTCGGCGAGGATCAGCGCCGCGCACGCGACGGCGACGGCGACGGAGATCCAGGCGAGGGTGGTCAACCAATCGGGAGGCATGGCGCCTTTGGCGGCGTGGGGCGAGCGGTCATGGACACGATAGTGCTGCAAGACGTGGGCCGTTGTCAGCGGAACATGCGCTGCTGCTTCGCGAGAGGAAGCCGCGTCTCGCCCCGGTCTTCGGCAATCACCGCGTCCACGGGGTGGATCCGCCGGGCAACGACGTTGAGCACCTCCCCTTCCACCTGGAGCATTCCATCGATCACCAGCAGCGGGTGGCTGTGGAGGAGGGCGCGGTGAGCGGTGTAGACCTGCGGCCGGACGGTGACGTTGATCATCCCCGTCTCGTCCTCCAGCGCGATGAAGACGAAGTTCTTGGCGGTCATGGGGTGCTGGATGCTGACCGCCAGCCCGGCCAGGCGGATCCGGGATCCGTGGCGCCGCCTCCCCGCCTCGGCGATGCTCAGCACGCCGCGCGCCCCCACCCGCTCCCGGAAGAGCTCGATCGGGTGAGCCGTGGGCGACAGCCCCAGCTCACGGTAGTCGGCGGCGATCCGCTCCGCGAAGCTCATGGGCGGGAGCGAGGCGCCCAGCGCGCGCTGGGCATCGTCGGTGAGCCCCAGGGCGGGGCGGTCCGGGTCCGCATCGGCCAGCGTGGTGCGGAGCTGCCAGAGCAGCTCCCGGCGTGGAACATCGGTCCAGTCGAAGGCGCCGATGGCGATCAGCCGCTCGACCACCTGCTCGCCCAGGCCGGTGCGGGCCACGAAGTTGCGCACGCCCGTGTAGGGACCGATGGCGCGCTCCGCCTCCAGCCGCTCGCGAACCCCCTCGTCGATCCCTTTGACCTGGCGCAGCCCCAGCCGCAGCCCGTAGTCCCGCCGCGGATCCCCGGAGTCACCGATCCGCTCGATGTCGTGCTCCCAGGCCGAGGCATTGACGTCGACCGGCAGGATCCGCACCCCGTGGCGCTTCGCGTCTCCCACCAGCACCGAAGGCGAGTAGAAGCCCATCGGCTGGTTGTTCAGCAGGCCGGCCAGGTAGTGGACCGGGTAGTGGAGCCGTAGCCAGGCGGTGTCGTAGGTGATCTTGGCGAAGGCCGCCGCGTGGGCCCGCGCGAAGCCGAACTCGGCGAAGGCGGAGCAGCGTTTGAAGAGCTCCTCCGCGTCCGGCTCGGTGAGTCCGGTGCGCATGGCACCCCCCACGAAGCGGTCGCGCTCCGCCTGCATCTTCGCGTGGGAGCGATGCGAGCCCATGGCCTTGCGGAAGATATCCGCCTCGGTGGCCGAGTAGCCGCAGACCGATATGGCGATCTGCATCACCTGCTCCTGGTAGAGGATCACGCCCAGGGTGTCGGAGAGGATGGGTTGCAGGCTCGGGTGCAGGTAGGTCACCGGCTCGGTGCCGGCGCGTCTTCGGAGGTAGGGGTGGACCGCGTTGCCCTGGATGGGGCCGGGGCGGATGATCGCCACCTGTACCACCAGGTCCTCGAACCGCTCCGGGCGCGCCTTGGGGAGCGCCTGCATCTGGGCCCGCGACTCGATCTGGAAGATCCCCACCGTGTCCGCGCTGCGGATGGTGGCGAAGACCTCGGGGTCGTCGTGGGGGAGGCGGTCGAGGTCGGGACGGGCTCCCGTGTCACGCTCGACCCGGGCGAGCGTATCGGAGACCACGCCCAGGGTGCGCAGGGAGAGGAGGTCGATCTTCACCAGGCCCAGGGCCTCCACGTCCTCCTTGTCGAACTCGGTCACCACCCTGCCGGGCATGGCGGCGCGCTCGATCGGCACCAGGTCGATCAGCGGGGTGCGCGTCACGAGCATCCCGCCCACGTGGATCCCCAGGTGGCGCGGGAAGCCGTCGATCTCGGCGCAGAGGGCCAGCAGCCACTGCCACCGGTTACGAGGAGTGGCGTGGAGGCGTTCCGGGCCGTCACCGTCCTTCCCGACGTCGCGCCCGTCCTGCATGGCGTGAGCAGCCCCGCTTCCGCGCCGGACCGGGCCGTCCGGCGGCAGGACGGTTGGACGGCGGCGCTCCTCGACCAGCATCCCGCTCTCCGGATCCACGCGGGCGTGCGACCGATTCCCACCTGTCCCGCCCAGGACGTCGGCGTAGCGCTTTTGCTCCCAGCCCTCGTGCTTCACCGACACGACCGAGGTGTCCAGCACGCTCGGTCGGCGCGGCGGGTACCAGCCGCTCTCCGAGTACGGCCGCCCGTCGTGGTCGTTGGCCGCGTCCCGGGCCCGGGCCTCGGCGGCGGCGAGGTCCGGACGCTGCACCGATGGCGCCGCGACATCGGTCTCACTGCGGCCGTCACGACCGGAAGGGGCGGCGAGCTCCGCCATGGGCACGCCCAGCTCGTCGAACAACCAGGCGAACGAGCCGTCCAGGGCCAGGTCGCGGGCCACGTCGGTCGCATCGCGGGTGTCGAGCGCCTTGGCGATGGTGTCGATCGCCTCGGGCGGGAAGGCCAGGGCCTTGGCCACCTCGCGGACCGCGGATCGGGCCCGGTAGGTGATCACGTTGCAGACCATTGCCGCGTGGTCGGCGCCGTAGCGGGAGTAGAGGTATTGGATCACCTCCTCGCGGCGGTTGACGTCCCAATCGATGTCGATGTCCGGCAGCGCACGCGCCTCGTTGATGAAGCGCTCGAAGAGGAGCTTGTGCTCGATGGGGTCGACCTTGGTGATCCCCAGGCAGTAGGCCACGATCGAGTCACCGGCGCTCCCCCGTCCCTGGCCGAGGATCCCGTTCGCCCGCGCGAACTCCATGAGGTCCCAGACGATGAGGAAGAACTCCGCGAGGTTCGTGCGGTCGATGACGTCCAGCTCGTGGGTCAGCTGCTCCAGCGCCCGCCTGGTAATGGGCCGGTACCGAGCCCGTAAGCCCTCGTGGGCAAGCTGGTAGAGGTAGGAGAACGGCGTCTCGCCCTCGGGGACCGTGAAGCCCGGGAACCGGTAGCGCTCGAAGTCCATCTCCAGGCGGCATCCGGAGCCGATGGCGGCCGCGTGCGCCATCCCATCCGCCCAGGCCCGGCGGGCGCGCGCGTCGGTCAGCCCCGCGCCGATGGCGGCCAGCTCGCGACCCGGCTTCAGCCGGTACTCCGCGTTCGGCAGCAGCAGCTCGCGCGCCTGGTCCAGGGTCGCCCCGTGCCGGATGCAGACCAGCACGTCCTGGAGCCGATGGCCGCCGGCCTCCGCGTAGTGGACCTCGTTGGTGACGATGGTCGGCAGCCCGGCCTCCTCGGCCAGGGCGGCGAGCTGTGCGATGAGCCAGTCGTCGTCCGGGGCGAGGTGGTGGGAGAGCTCGATGGCGAAATCGCCCTCGGGGAAGTGGGCGGCCCAGTCGCGTGCTGCTCCGAGCGCCTCGGAGGGCTCGCCGGCGAGGAGCCGGCGCGGGACGGCGCCGTTGCGGCAGCCGGAGAGACCCACCAGGTGATCGCGCGCCTCGTCGAGGGCGGTCTCGACCAGCGCGCGTTCGAAGATCGGGTACTGCTTCTCCCCGGCGAGATGGGCCCGGCTGGCGAGCCGCGACAGGGCGGTGTAGCCGACAGGGTCGCGCGCCAGGAGTACCAGGTGGTCGCCCGGGGCAGGGCCGGCGTGCAGCTCGCCGGGCCACCCGCGGCTGGCTTTCGCGCCGCGGATCGGGTCGTTGAGCTTGCGGCCGCGGCGGGCGAGGCGCAGCTCGTCGGGGTCACGGGGAACGGCGATCTCCAGGCCGATGATCGCCTGCACGGGGCGGAGTCCCGCCTCTCGAGCGGCATCGGTTCGGGTCTGGGCGGCCGCCTTCCAGAGGCGGACCGCGGCGTACATCCCGGCGTGGTCGGTGATCGCCAGCCCGGGCATCCCCAGCAGAGCGGCGCGAGCGACGAGATCCTCGGGGTGGCTGGCGCCGTCGAGGAAGCTGAAGTTGCTGTGGGCGTGAAGCTCGCAGTAGTCGTCGGGGGCGTCCGGATCGGTCATCGGACGCTCCATGATAGAACGCATGTTCTATTCTGTGAAGGACCCTCCCCGCGCGGTCCGGGCGAAGCCTCACATCCACGAGGGTTTTCTCGCCGTCAGCGTGTGCTCGTGCTTCTGTGCTCCTGTGCTTGTGTGCTTCTGTGCAGGCGTGCAGCTGCGCATTCGTGCAGCACAGCCAGTGCCCGACAGCACGGCCACAAACCTCGACGCAGGACGCCCGCGAACCGCGAGCCGCGAACCGCGACACGCGAGCTGTCACGAGCCCGGTCCATCCTGCTCACCATGAACGCCTCCGCCGCTCTCGTCCGCACCCAGTTCACGCTCAGCGCGCCCGGCCGACTCGACTTCTCGGTCACGGTGCGTCTCGCGCGCTTCGGCGATCGCTGGCTGGCCGTGGCGGAGATCGCCGACGAGCCGGAGGTTGGCCTGGGAGCACAGCCCGCCAGGCGCTGGAGGCGGCGCTGGGGTCCCTCGGCGAGTGCGCCGCGCGGGCGCTGCTCGCCGACACCGCGTTGCTTGCGGCCAGCGTCGAGATCATTGGCCAGGAGCAGGCCACCGCCGGCTGAGCCGTGCGTCCCGCCTGATGGCCCGCACGGGTCGGTAGCATGCGCGCATGAGCACCCCGGCCGACCGATTCGTCCCTGACGACTTCGAGGTCTCCCGCGAGCATGTTGCCGGTGAGTTCCGCCTTGTGCCGCTCGGCCCGGAGCACAACGAGGCGGACCGCGAGGCATGGACCTCGAGCATCGCGCACATCCGCGCCACGCCGGGCTTCGAGACGAGCAGCTGGCCGGATCGGGTGATGACGTTGGACGAGAACCGAGCCGACCTTCTCAGGCACGCCTGGGACTTCACGGAGCGCATCGGCTTCACGTACACGGTGCTCGACGGCGCGGGCGCCGTCATCGGCTGCGTCTACATCTATCCGCCGCGTGACGCGGCCCATGATGCACACGGGCGGTCCTGGGTCCGTGCCGCCGACGCGGATCGGGACGCACCGCTCTACCGCGTGGTCCGTGACTGGCTCGCTGATGCCTGGCCGTTCCAGAACCCCGAGTACGCAGCCCGGCCCGGCTGACGGGCCGTTGCGGCCCGGGATCAGCGCGCGCGAGCCTAGGTGGCCGGTTCCGCAGCGAAGCGGCCGTGCAGCATGGCGATCCCCGCCGCCGGAATGAGCAGGAAGACTCCACCGACGAGTGCCAGCGAGGCATATCCGGACAGCTGGAGCAACAGGCCAGAACTGGCACTGGCGACAGCGGCCGCGGTCCAGACCAGCGTGTCGGTCATACCCTGCAGCCGGATCCGCGCGGCCAGGTCCGTCCCGCGCGCGAGCAGGCTGCTTCCGGAGACGAACCCCAGGTTCCACCCGAATCCCAGGAGGAAGAGCCCAACGGTGAGCATGGGCACCGCATCCGGCGGTGCGACGGCGGCCACGACCGCCGCCAGCAGCAGCGTCGCGAATCCCGCGTAGAGAATGGGGATCTCGCCGAATCGAGACGCGAGGCGGCCCGAGATCGGCGAGAGGGCGAACATCCCCAGGGTGTGCGCGCTGATCACGATGCCCACCGTCCCGATGTCGTGTCCGGTGTCGCGGACATGCACCGGCGTCATGGTCATGATCAGGACCATCACGATCTGCCCCGCCACGAGCCCCAGCAGCGCGATCCGTACCCGCACCTGGCCGAGCATCGTCCGCCAGGAGGGGCCCCGTCGACCACGCCTCGCGCCCGCGGACGGAGCGCCGTCGGCGGGGAGCGCCAGCCGGACGACGGCGGCTGCCAACCCGAACCCGAGGACGGTGAAAGCGAAGCCGCCCTCGAGGACGCTGCGGCCGAACCGGTCCGCGACCCACCCGGCCGGACCGAGCAGGTTCGGCCCCAGAACGGCGCCAACGGTCGAGGCCCACACGATGGTGCTGACCCCGCGGGTCCGCTCCGCGGGCGGCAGATGATCGGACGCCGCGTAGCGGGTCAGCTGCGCGGCGGAGTAGCCGAGCCCGAAGAGGAATCCCGCGACGACGAGGAGCGGGAAGGACGAGAGCCCCAGCGAGACGAAGGCGGCCGCCCCGCCCAGCGCCGCCACGAGGTACCCGGCCGCCAGCCCGCTCCGGCGGCCGCGACGGGCCATGACCGCCGAGAGGAGCCCCGCACCCAGCGCGGTCCCCGCCACGCCCACGGCATTCGGGACCCCCGAGAGGCTCGCCGAACCGGTGATCTCCCTGGCCGCGAGGGCCGCCGCCGTGAAGGCTGCGATGTACGCGGTGCTCGCGGCCGCGACGCCACCGACGTACGCCGCCATCCGTGCCGGGATCGGATCGGACGTCGCGGGCTGCGCCATCGCGGCATGATACGCAAGGGTCGGGGCGACCATGGTCCCCGACCTGCCGGAGGGAGCACTTGAGCGTCACGCCGCGGCTTCGCGATCGCATCGGGCCGCTTCTCGGACCGCTGGGCGAGGGGCCGTTCCGCATGCTCTGGCTGGGCCAGACCACGAGTGCCGTGGGCGACGCCATGATCCCGGTGGCCATCGCCTTTGCCGTCATCCACCTGGGAGGGGACGCGGCCGGCATCGGCCTGGTGCTCACCGCATTCACCGTTCCGCGCCTGGTCTTCATCCTGGTTGGCGGCGTCTGGGCGGACCGCCTGCCGCGGCAGCTGGTCATGCTCGCCTCCGACGTCGTCCGGGGCGCGGTCGAGGTGGGGTTCGCGATCCTGCTCCTGAGCGGTCGCGCCGAGCTCTGGCATCTCGCCGCCGGCGCCGCCGTCATCGGTGCAGCCAGCGCGTTCTTCGTCCCGGCTTCGAGCGGTCTCATCCCCCAGGTGGTGAGCCCGGCACGGCTTCAGCAGGGCAATGCGCTGATGAGCCTCTCGAGGGGCGCCACGGGGATCATCGGCCCGTCGGTCTCCGGCCTGCTGGTCGCGACCGTCGGCGTGGGCTGGGTCTTCGCCATCGACGCGGCGACGTTCGTGGTGAGCACCATCAGCCTGCTCCTCCTGCGCGTCCCGCGCAGCGTCGAGCGGGCACCGCACGAGTCGTTCCTCGCGGAGCTCGCCGCGGGCTGGCGCGAGGTCGCATCCCGCACCTGGCTGCGCACCGCACTCGTTGCATTCGGGGTCTCGAACGTATGCCTGGCGCCGTTCTTCGTCCTCGGGCCGTTCGTCGCCGAACGCTCACTCGGGGGAGCCACGGACTGGGGCCTCATCGTCACCGCGCAGGCGTTCGGCGGACTGCTCGGTGGCGTGGTGGCGCTGCGCTGGCGGCCGGCCCGTCCCGTCGCCGCCGGATTCGTCCTGGGGCCGATCTTCTTTGTGCCGCTCCTGCTGCTCGCGCCGCCGGTTGCGGTTCCCCTGATCATGGTCGCGTCGCTCCTGGCGCTGGCCTCCATGGAGCTGTCGAACACGTGGTGGTACACGATCCTCCAGGAGCAGATCCCGCCCCAGGCGCTCTCCCGTGTCAGCAGCTACGACTGGCTGGTCTCGCTCATCTTTCAGCCCCTGGGCTTCATGCTGGTGGGTCCCATCTCGGACAGCATCGGGCCGACCACGACCCTGGTGGTGGCGGCCAGCCTGGGGATCGCCACGAACCTCGCCATGCTCGCCGTCCCGAGCATCCGTGCCCTCCGCTGGCGTGAGCCGGAGGCATCTGCCGTCACGGCCTCAGAGCCGATGGCGCCCGCCGATGGCCCAATGGCCGGACCCATCGAGCTCGAGTGAACGAAGCCCGTCAGGCCTATTCCGGCGCCAGCGCCTCGAGGACGGGCAGGTACTCCGTGGTGCCGTCGGGTGCCAACGGGATGACCGCGACATGGTCCGCGCCCGCATCGTGGAATGCGGCAAGGGACTCGCGCAGCTCCTCCGCCGGCCCCCACGCCACCATGGCGTCTACCAGCCGGTCGCTGCCCGGCTTCTCCCAGTCGTCGGCGCGGAACCCCTGGAGCTCCCAGCTGGCCTGGTAGGCGGGGGTGCGCAGGTACGGCGCCAGGTAGCGGCGCGCCGCGTCGCGCGCGAGCTCCGGGTCGAGCTCGAGGACCGCCGGCATGGAGACCGCGAGAAGCGGGCGCGGCCGATCGACCGCAGAAGCGGCGTGGTCGAGCTGGTACCGGGTCCATGCCACGCGCTCGGGGGTGACCAGGTACGGGAACGCGCCGTCGGCCTCCGCCGCGGCCAGGCCCAGCATCCGCTCGCGGAGCGCGGCCAGGATCACGGGAGGCTCCAGCGCCCCGTCGGGGGTGGAGGTCATGGGTCCCTTGTAGATGGCGTTCCGATAGGCCGCCAGGAACTCACGCATGCGGGTCAGCGGCCGCTCGTAGGCGTGGCCGCGCAGACGCCCGGCGAGGTGCGCATGCGAGACGCCCAGGCCCAGGACGAACCGTCCCCCGCTGGCCTCGTGCAGGGTCTGGGCCGCCATCCGGGTGGTCTGCGCGTCGTGGCCCCAGATGCTCACGATGCTGGTGCCCAGCGCGGCGCGATGCACCTCGCCCGAGAGGATGCCCAGCAGCGCGAACGGCTCGCGGCCGACGGTCTCCGGCACCCACAGCGTGCCGTACCCCAGCTCGTCGACGCGCCGCGCGAACGCCCGCGCGGCGTCGATCGCGAGCGAGTCGAGGTGACCCCAGGCGCCGATAGGTCCGAGCTCCGTCATGGACCGATCCTACCCGCCTCGCCGTCGCTCGTCGTGAACCGGTAGCGCAGGAAGAGCTCGTCCTCGCTGCGCAGGACCGATGCAAGGCGAGCCTCGCGTGGCGCGGCTGCGAACGGCGATCCGCCCGGTGGCGTGACGAACATGGTGAGGCTCTCCGTTGCCAGGACCCGGGCGCCCAGCGTCCAGCACAGCTCGTCGAGGCAGCCCGCCGCCAGGAAGGCGGTGTTCGTGGTCGGGCCGCCCTCGAGCAGGAGCGAGCCGATTCCCCGCTCCGCGAGGCGGGCCAGGACCCAGGACGGCTCCGGCCGGTCGGTGGGGGCCACGACGAGATCGGTGGCGGCGGGCAGGGCGGCCGCCGTGGCGGCGTGCGGAGAGGCACGGCCGACGACGAGCAGGCGTGGCTGATCCCAGCCGAACCAGCGACGGTCGAAGGGAACGGGGCCGTTTCCCGCGATCACCACCGCGAGCGGCTGAGGAGAGCGGCCTGCGGCGACCCGCTGCGCGGCGAGCTCCTCCGGCAGGGCCGACCAGAAGTCCGTCGCTCGCAGCGTGCCCGCACCGCTCCCCACCGCGTCGTAGGCGGTGCGGTACAGGCGCATGAGACGCCGGTCGGCGCGAGCGGAGAGGCCCTCCGCGGTGCCCGCCAGCTGGGCGCGTCCGTCGAGGCTGGTCACCATGTTGGTGGCCACCGCGATCCGGTCGGGCGGTGCCGGAGGTGGCGCGTACCCGGCCAGCGCCTCGTCCAGGTCGAGGTCGTTGGCCGGGTCGGGGAAGAGGCGGTCCACGGTGTAGCGCTCGTCGGTCACGTGCGACATGGTAGGCGGCGGATGGCGTCACCCCGGCACCGATGCGCCACCGGAGGGGTGCAGGGCCGCGTCAGTCGAAGATGCGCTCCAGGTGCCAGGTCCCGCGGATCTCGTCCCAGAAGACGGTGCACAGCAGGCCATCACGGGTGACGAGCTTGAAGTAGCTGCGGGCGACCGGCTCGCGCCACCAGTCGTCGTCCACGCGCCAGCGGTTGCAGATTCCCACCTCGCCGTGGGTCACGCCGTCCAGGCGGAGGCGGATCGGAGTGCCCGCGACATCGGTCTCGACCTGCACCAGCGGATGGTTCGCGTACAGGCGGGTCACCGGTGGTCCTCCGGGGCACCGATGTCGGCGGCGCCATCGGTCCCCAGCTCGGACAGGCGAGCCTGGCGCTCCGGCAGCGAGGCCGCGGGACGATCCACGGCGGCACGCCACAGGCGACCGGGCCCGAATCGGGTGGAAAGCCGCTCCACGGACCAGCGCAGCTCCTCCCAGCGCCCGGCCTGGACGCTGAAGGCGGCCAGCTGGCGGGAGGCGGGGTCGCTGAGGCGATCGAAGACGAGGCCGATGGCGCCCACCCGTGGTTCCTCGCCCCCGTCGGACGGGTCGTGGAGGCGACGGGAGCGTGCTGCCGCCTCCAGGCGCCCGAGGAGGAGCCGGGCGATCCAGTCCGGCTCGAGCGCCGGCTCCGGGAAGGCGAGGGCGGTGGCAAGCGCCGGGGTGTCCTCCAGCTCCAGGGCCAGGGTGGCACGGCCCGGAGCCAGGTGGCGGGCACGAAGCACGTCGCACAGCTCCGCGCAGCAGCGGCGGAGGACGAGCGCCGTCCCGCCGATCCCGGCCATGGGCGGCTCGAACGTCACGCGACGGGTCAGCCGCTCCGGGCGCCGCCGGGGAACGATGGGCCGCGGATCCTCTCCCCGCGCGAGCGCCTGGATCCGCTCGCCCCCGCGGCCGAACTGGGCACCCACGGCGGAGCGTGGCAGCGCGGCCAGCTCGCCCATGGTCGTCAGCCCGAAGAGCGAGAAGCGCTGCCGCATGGCCGGGTCGGCAGGGAGCAGGTCCAGGGACAGGCCTGTGAGCGCGAGGCGCGCGCCGGCGCCGGAGGGGATGGCGTGGAAGGCGGCGATCGTGGCTGGATCGGGACGGGCGGCCAGCGCGAGGCGCGCGGCGAGGACCGCCAGCCAGCGGTTATCCCCCGTCCCCGCCCTTGCGGGAATGGGCGCCACCTCGCGGACCAGGGCCACCGCCCGCGCCGCGATGCGGCGCTCCTCGCCCAGGCTCGGCCCCAGGCCCGTCACGTCGACGAGGGCCACGCCGCGATCGACCGCCTCGACCCGCGGTGAGAGGTCGTCGAGCCGGTCGAGCATGGCCGGGATGTCGACAGACCCCACGCCCGCTGCCGCGTCGCGCCCCGGAGCGCGGAGAGTGGGCCAGATGAGCGCCAGGATGCGGGTCATGGCACGGCAGCCTCGTCGGATCAGGCAGAGAGGATGCGAAGCGCCGGATGCTCCCCGGTCTCGTCGGCCGCGACGGCCGGTGCCACGACCTCGTGCGGCGCGGCCAGCCCGGGCAGCAGCGGATCGATGCGGCGACCCTCCCCGAACCACAGGTCCAGCGAGGCGGTGGCACCGGCCAGGGCCCAACGATGTCGGGCGACGGTGCCCTGCACCCGCTGCCCCACGAGGTCCCGCCCCACCGCCAGCCACGCGGTGCGCGCCAGCTCCAGGCGGACCGCCGCGACCCGGGAGGCCGCCCGACGCAGCCGTTCGCCGGCGAGGAGCAGCGTGACGGCCCGTCCCCGGACGAGGAGCCGGCCCAGGCGATCCAGCCCGGTCACCAGCCCTGCCGGGTCCGGCGGCTCCCCGAGGTCGAGCGCCAGGGCGTCGACCAGGCCGCTGCGCGCGATCCAGCCGGCCAGCTCCACCGCCTCTGACGCCGATGCGGGACGGACGACGAGGAGCCATTCGAGTGCCACTCCCCCGCGGGCCAGGGTCGCCGGGTCCAGGCAGCCGGCGGCGTCGATCCAGGCCACGATCCCGCCGGCTGACTGCGCGGCGGCCAGCGAGCGGATGGCGAGCGAGGTGGCGCCGGTGCCGCGCGGGGCATCGAGCAGGGCGAGCGAGCCGCGCGGCCAGCCATTTGTCCTCAAGGCCGCGTCGAGGCCGGTGAAGCCCGTGGGGATGGCGTCCCGGATGCCGGGCGTGGCGAGCTCCGCCGGTTGCGCCGCCATCGGTCCAACCCCCTGGCGCAGACCCCGGGCACGCAGCTGCTCCAGGAGCTCGGGGAGGGGCTGGACGGGGGCATCGGCACGGGTCACATGGGTCAGTCTAATAGAACGTCTGTTCTAGAACAAGACCCGCCGATGGCGCCCTCAGCAGGCCCGCTGCTATACTCCGGGCCGCCTCAGTGCGCCCGTTCCGTGGGGATGTAGCTCAGCTGGGAGAGCACCGCGTTCGCATCGCGGGGGTCAGGGGTTCGAGTCCCCTCATCTCCACCATTCCATCGCCGGCGAATCGGCGCCCCGCCGCAGTTCGAACTTGCGCGAGTGCCCGTTGCGGGTACTCTCTGAGTGACCGAGCCTGGGGACATCCGTGATCTGTTCGAAATGCGGCACCGAGAACAAGCCGGGTGCACGGTTCTGTGTTGAGTGCGGCACATCACTCGCGGTGCCCTGCCCCAGCTGCGGAAGCCCCACCGAGCCCGGCGAGAAGTTCTGCGGCAACTGCGGAACAGCGCTGAGCGAGGCGCCCGGAACATCCACGACTCCCTCGCCGGCCGCCGTCGCCGAACGTCGCCTGGTGAGCGTGCTCTTCGCGGACCTCGTCGGGTTCACCCCCTTCAGCGAGGAGCGCGACGCCGAAGACGTCCGTGACACGCTCAGCCGCTACTTCGATCTCGCCTCGGAGGTGATGACCCGCTACGGCGGAACCGTCGAGAAGTTCATCGGCGATGCGGTGATGGCAGTCTGGGGCACGCCGGTCGCGCACGAGGATGATGCCGAGCGTGCCGTCCGCGCCGCCCTCGACCTGGTCGACGCGGTGCCCGCGCTGGGTCCGACGATCCAGGCCCGGGCCGGCGTCCTGACCGGGGAGGCGGCCGTCACCCTTGGAGCCACGAACCAGGGCATGGTCGCCGGTGACATGGTCAACACCGCCGCCCGCCTGCAGTCCGCGGCGCAGCCCGGCACCGTCCTGGTCGGCGAGGCAACCCGGCGCGCGGCAGGCCAGGCGATCGTCTTCGAAGAAGCCGGCGAGCAGACGTTGAAGGGCAAGGCCAGCCCGGTTCCCGCCTGGCGCGCCATGCGCGTGGTCTCGGAGCGGGGCGGGCGCAATCGCAGCGAGGCGCTCGAGGCGCCGTTCGTCGGCAGGGACGAAGAGTTCCGCCTGCTCAAGGAGATGTTCCACGCCACCGGTCGCGAGCAGCGAGCCCGGCTCGTCTCAGTCATCGGCCCGGCCGGGATCGGCAAGAGCCGCCTCGCCTGGGAGTTCCAGAAGTACCTCGACGGGCTGGTCGACACGGTCTGGTGGCATCACGGGCGCAGCCCGGCCTACGGGGACGGGATCACCTTCTGGGCCCTGGGCGAAATGGTCCGCGGCCGGTGCGGCCTGGCCGAGAACGACGACGAGACGACCACCCGGGCCAAGGTCGCGGAAATCCTGGCGCAGACAGTCCCCGACCCTGACGAGCGGGGCTGGATCGAGCGCGCCCTGCTCGCCCTGCTGGGCATCGGCTCCGACGCAGGCTCCGAGCAGCTGTTCGCCGCCTGGCGCACCTTCTTCGAGCGGCTCAGCGACACGGGCACCGTCGTCCTCGCCTTCGAGGACCTGCACTGGGCCGACAGCGGCACCCTCGACTTCGTGGACCACCTGCTGGAATGGAGCAAGGGCCACCCCATCCTGATCGTGACCCTGGCCCGCCCCGAGCTGCTCGAGCAGCGTCCCGACTGGGGAGCGGGCAAGCGCACCTTCACATCGGTCCACCTCGAGCCGCTCAGCGAGCCCGCCATGAACCAGCTGCTCAGGGGACTGGTGCCCGGACTGCCCGACTCGGCGATGCGGGCAATTGTGGCCCGCGCCGACGGCATTCCGCTCTACGCGGTCGAGACGGTGCGGATGCTGGTCACCAAGGGACGCCTGAAGGAGGAGGCGGGGACCTACGTGCCTGTCGGCGGTCTCACCGATGTGGCCGTCCCGGAGACGCTGACCGCGCTCATCGGGTCACGCCTCGATAGCCTTGATCCGGTCGATCGGGCGCTGGTCCAGGACGCGTCGGTGCTGGGACAAAGCTTCACCCTCCAGGCGCTGTCGGCAGTCTCCGGGCTCGATGCCGCAACGCTCGAGCCTCGCCTGCGCGCCCTGGTCCGTCGCGAGCTGCTGGCCGTCGAGCTGGATCCCCGATCCCCCGAACGCGGCCAGTACGCCTTCCTGCAGTCGCTGATCCGGGAGGTCGCCTACAACACCCTGGCCAGGAAGGACCGCAAGGCACGCCACCTCGCGGCGGCCCGGTACTTCGAGCAGGTCGGATCGGACGAGCTGGCGGGCGTCCTGGCCGGACACTACCTGGCTGCCCATGCCAACGCGACCGAGGGACCGGAGGCAGACGCCCTCGCCGCGCAGGCCCGGGTCGGGCTGAAAGGCGCCGCGGAGCGTGCGGCATCCCTGGGAGCACACGACCAGGCGGTCGCCCTGCTCGAGCAGGCGCTGGCGGTCACCACCGATGCCGCCGATGAGGCTGATCTTCTCGAGCAGGCGGGCCTGTCGGCAGGCAAGGCGGCCCGTTACGACGCAGCGGGAGACTTTCTTCGTCGCGCGATCGCAATCCATCGAACGCGGGACGACCGCCTCGGAGCTGCCCGGGCCACGGCCTCGCTGGGCAGAACACTGCGGTGGGCGCACCGGACAGGGGCGGCGATCGAGCTCCTGCTGCCGGCCTCGGCAGAGTTCACGGATCTGTTCCCGGATCCTGCCGTATTGGCGTTGTCCAGCGTGCTTGCCGAGGCCTACACGGAGAACCAGGAGCCCCGCCAGGGCCTGGAGGTCGCGGAGCGTGTCCTGGAGGCGGCGGAGCACGGCGACCTGGCGGAGATCCTCGCCGGGACACTGGTGGCCAAGGGGACGGCACTCGGCCAGCTCGGGCGCCGGCGCGAGGGGATCGGCGTCGTCAGGGCGGCCGAGCGGCTCGCGCGTGACAACGGGCTGGACGACACGCTGATGCTTGCCCTGGGGATCCGCGGCTTCCTGCAGAGCGATCTCGACATGGCCGACTCGCTGGACGCCAACCGCGAAGCCCTCGCCGTGGCCCATCGAATCGGGAACCGCGCGGGACTGCTGCGCATCGTCAACAACATCGGGTACACCGCCTTCCTCACCGGCGACTGGGACGAAGCACTGGAACAGCTCGACGGACAGCTGGCCGAGGATCTCGACCGGGGACACCGCATCTCGCTTCTCGGAAACGCGACCATCGTCCACGCGTGTCGCGGCGAGGATGTGACCCGGTCGCTCGAGGAGCTGCAGCGCCTGCTCGATGACGATCCCGCCTCAGGCCCAGACTTCCGCGACTTTGCCGACGATGCGATCGCGAACGCGGCCATCGCGGACGGGCGGCTGGACGAGGCGCGCGCGGCCTGGCGGCACCTGGCGGATCACGCCGCGGGCAATGCCCCGGAGTTCAGGTATCGGACCGCCCGGCGCGCGCTGTGGGACGGCGAGGTGGCCGAAGCCCGAGAGGACCTGGCGGCGCTGGATGCAACGGGGGTCCACGGCCACGTGATGGAGCTGCGCCGGACGACGATCATGGCCGGCCTGGCCGCTCGAGAAGGCGACACCACGGAGGCGCTGCGGCTCTACAAGGAGGCGCTGCGAGGCTGGCGCAGCGTGGGGCTCGCCTGGGACGAGGCTCTCACCGGGATCGACATGGTGACCATGCTGCAGCCATCCCTGCCCGAGGTGCGCGCTGCCGCGCAATCAGCCCGCGAGATTCTCGTTCGGGTGGGCGCGAAGCCGTTCGTGGCGCGCCTCGACGCCGCCATGGGGGTCCAGTCGCCTGGCGTTGATGCTGGCCAGGCTCCGGCCGCGGAC
>CAWBBG010000010.1:0-152471 GCA_963787025.1 uncultured Chloroflexia bacterium | reverse complement strand
AATGAAGTATAATGCTCATTTGAATTTATTTATTTTGATTGTTTATTTGGCAAATCATTGATTTCTACAGTGTTTGAATACCATTTTCAGGACTTTAGGAGCGTTACTAATATCGTGGTTTTTGTTACTGTTCTGTAATTAATGTTCATACTATGTAATAGTTTAGTATCGTATACTAGTATACTAATAGATAGTAAGGGAGTGATTAAGAACAGATAAAACGAATTATTTCAATACTAATAGACAAAATAGATAGTAAGGGAGAACTTAAGATGATAAAACGAATTAATTCAATTTTTTTGACAGCAATAATCTCCATGTCTACGTTAGTAATTCCTGCTAATGCGGATGAACGGTGGAACGGAAGGGACCAGTCCCTGGATGAACACCCAGCTCTCTGCTGAGGAGCGCACCGAGCTGCTTCTCGATGAGATGACGATGGAACAGAAAATCCAGCAAATCGCCATTTCGCGCTTCAATGAGAACGACACTGGTGAGACGGTTGTCATCAACAGGGGCGGTAGCTAGCAAGTACATGAACGGCGAATTCGCGCCCCAGGGTACTCTGCCTGGGTGTGAATGGCAGGACACTGGCCGTCAGATCCGTGGGATTGAGGAACTGGGCATTCCCACAATCCGTATGACTAACGGTGGTACGGGCGTAAAGGGTGGATCGTGTGGCAATGACCCGGAAGCGACGGGACTGCCGTCCACTCCGGCGTATGGCCGCGACTTTCAACCGCGAGCTGAACTATGAGGCAGGCCGAATTCTCGGCGAAGAGACTCGTGCCTTCGCGCATCACGTGCTACTTGGGCCGGGCATGAACTTAATCCGTCACCCGTACGGTGGCCGTAACTATGAATACTTCAGTGAAGATCCGTACTTGACGGGTATACTGGCGACTGAGCAAGTCAAAGGTATCCAGGACCAAGGCGTTCAGGCACAGCTTAAGCACTTGGCCGGCTCGGCAACGAGCAAGAGACTGAGCGATGGACGATGGGTGTCCAAGTTCCATCACAGGCCATGAACGAGCTGTACATGCTGCCTTTCGAGATGACTGTCAAGGATGCTGACCCAGCTTCAGTGATGTGCTCATTCCCGGATGTTAACGGCACTTATGCTTGTGATAGCTCTGAATTGCTACAAGATGCCCTGCGAGACAACTGGGGCTTTGATGGTTACGTGATGAGTGACCGTCGCGCAATTCACGACACGGTTGCTGCCATCAAGGCGGGCACGAATGTCGAGCTTGACTGGGCACCACAGTACTACACTGAGGAGAAAATCCAGGATGCACTTGATTCTGGTGAAGTAACCGAGGACGACATCGACAATCTTCTTCGTCCGCGCTACATCAAGATGATCGAGTACGGACATATGGATGAGCCTTACGATGAGTTCCTGCCGGAAATCGTCGATCCGATTGCTAACGGTGCCAGCGCACGGAAGATGGCTGAAGAAGGGGCCGTACTGTTAAAGAACGATAACGACTTCCTGCCACTGGACGGCGAGCCGGAGTCAATCGCACTGATCGGCCTTGAGTGGTTCGCAGGTGAGGCAAAGATGTCCCCGCGCTCCATTCGAGACAATAATGAGAACGTAAATGACTCCTTACACGGTCACTCCGCAAGAAGGACTAGAGAACGTTATCGAGGAACTAGGCTATGACACTGAAGTAACGTACAACGATGGCCGTGACCCAGAGGCTGCCGCTAAGCTGGCTGCTGAGTCCGACGTCGTGCTGCTTATGGTCGGCGACAACCCGCATGAGACTGTGGACCGCGATACTCTTGGCTTCCCTGCCATTGACCTCGACAAACACAAGGATCGAGAAAACTTTGTAGAGCAGGAGCCACTAATCGATGCGGTTCTGGAGGCGAATGCGGAGAATACCGCTGTAGTTCTGAAGACTTCCGGTACGGTGCTTATGCCGTGGTTGGATGAGGTACCAGCAGTACTTGAAGCTTGGTTCCCAGGCATGGAGGATGGAAATGCCGTGGCCAACTTGCTTTACGGTAAAGTCAATCCTTCCGGTAAGCTACCTATGACGTTCGGTGCGACTGAGCGTGAAGCTGCCTTCGCGACAGAAGAGCAATTCCCTGGAACGCGTCAAGATACTGGCAAGCCAGGTGGACCAGGCCCATACGGTGACGGTTCCGACCAATTAATCGCTCAGTACACTGAGGGTCTAGAGATGGGCTACCGCTGGTATGAAGCAAACGATGTGAAGCCAGTCTTCCCATTCGGATACGGTCTATCGTACACGACTTTCGAGTATGATGACCTTAAGGTGAAAAAGGTACGCGGTGAAGGCAAAGGCAATAACGGCTCTTTATCCGGTATTGACGTGTCCTTCACAATCACGAACACAGGCGACGTTGCCGGAAAAGAAGCGGCACAGGTCTATCTGACACTTCCGGACGAGGCAGGACAGCCAACCAAGCGTCTTGTCAACTTCGAGAAGGTTGACCTTGAGCCAGGTGAGAGCCAACAGGTGACTGTGCGGATTAACCAGGCTGACTCCAACCACCCGTTCTCTTATTTCATTCCGGAAGAACCGGACAACCTGGCGAACTGGGCTGATGGCGAGTGGGCTACTGTTGACGGAAAGTACCGCGTGCATGTCGGTGGTTCCTCGGCAGACACTCCGTTGGAAAAGGATATCCCGTTGAACTTTAAACTTGACAAGGATAACGGCAAAGGCAACAGCAAGGGCAAGGGGAACTCTAAGTAGTAGGCCCCTGGTCATGGGATGACGTCGGCGACCCGGTAGAGGTCGTCGGAACATCCCAAAGGCGGTGAGCGAATGCGCTCACCGCTTTTCTCGTTGTCTCCATGGGCGACGAGAGGGATGAAAAAAGTCCAGAAAGGACGTGAGAAGTTTGATGAAGAAATCAGTTCGGAACAGCCGGCGAGGTTTGGCGCATTCGTGGTGGGTGGTCCTTGGCCTGGTGGTCCTCTTGACCGCATGCACCGTCGAGGAATCTGACAAGCCGGTCGAGAGCGATGAAACTGTAGAACCCGACAAGCCAATCGAGAGCGATGAAGCTGTGGAACCAGCCCCGTCCGAGCGCGGCGACTGGCAGGCCCCTGGCTTGGTGGACCGGTCCGGCAAGCCGATCGAGGTGCCGACGCCGGGTCCGGCTACGGGCAAGACCCTGGACGTCACGGACTTCGGGGCAGATCCAGATCCGGACTCACACGACGATGCAGCAGCCATCCGGGCGGCCCTGGACGCGGCCGTACCGGGTGACGAGGTCCTGCTGCCGGCAGGCACGTATGACCTGCGCTACCACTGACCCGGCCGACGAGTCGGCGAACATCGTGTTGCGAAGCGGCGTGGACCTGCGCGGCGAGGGCCAGGAGAGCACCGTGCTGCTGACCTCCTTCGACGGCGAGGATGACAGCCGGGTGATCCGCGGCTCCGGCGTCCACGATGTCATCGTCGCTGACTTCACCATCACCTCCCGTCATGAGGGTCCACTCGGCGACGACCCCGACGACGGCGACGCGGGTGGCGGCCCGATGTACGGGATCTACCTCGGAGCCCACGAAGGGAAGGCCAGCTCCCGGGTCCTTGTGGAGAACCTGGGCATCCGCAGGTTCGAGCGCCACGGGATCTCTGTCAAGGCCAGTCGTGAAGTGACCCTCTCTGGAAACTACGTAAGTGAGGCAACTGCCGTCGGCCCCGGCGGACAGGGCTACGGCATCGCTATCGAGGGCTCAAGGGACCAGCACGACCCGGATGCCGCCAACGATTCCCGGCACAACGTCGTCATCGGCAATACCTTCGATGGCAGGCATCTGCGGCACGCCATTCTGCTGCAGTTCCCCACGCACAACAATCTCGTGGCGGAGAACACCATCGTCGGCAGCCTCCTCGACGCCATCGACCTGCACGGCGAGGGTGAATACCTGAACGAGGTCCGGGACAACACGGTCATCGGCGGGCATCGGGCGGGCATCGCGCTGGGCAATTCCGGCGGGTCCAAGAACAAGCACGACGCCTCAGGACCTGGAAACTGGGTGCACTCCAACGACCTGATTGGAAACCGTCAGGGAATCCTCGTCATCCTGGGAACTCCTGACACCCTCATCGAGGACAACAGGATCACCGCCGGGGAGGATTCGAAGGCCGGTATCGAGGTCCGCAATGCGCCGGACACGGAGTTGCACGGTAACCACATCACTGGAGGGACTGACGGATTCTGGGCCATCCGGCTCAGTGAGGACCGCGGTACTGACGGACGGGGCAAAGGAATCCCCTCAGGCATCAGGATCGAGTAGCAACGTCATTCGACAGGCCGCCAACGGCATCAGGATCGATGCCGGAGAAGGACCTCAGCATGGTCGAAAACGTCGTCGACGGCATCGATGGAGCCGAGCTGAGGGTGGCCGACGGGATCGAGGTCGCGGGTCAGGGTTCAAACTAAGAAAGTTGGTATTTGATTCCCGTGCTAAAGAGATAGCAGACAATAATATGCGTTATCTATCACAGGAACAAAAGGATGAAACCATTTATAACATTTCCATAAAAGAATTTAAGAAAGGTAATACTTTCGAAGATGTATTTGGTAATGAAACGAATTTAGATTATATGATTCAAGCATTTAAAGCAGAAGCGGAGTACCTTGAAAAAGACTTTGCTAAAGAAGTAGCTAGTATGTAATTTAATCCTAGTATTTTATGATTATGTAACCCTAGGTACTAGCATATCCGAACCTCTTTAAACGTGAGATGGGGGCAGATATGAAATGAACCGCAAAAGCTAGACACGAATTTTATGTTGCGTTTTGGATATTCCATTAATCTGGCTTTTCTTTGAACTAAGTAAAGAAAATTCAATAGGGATAAATGTGGCACCATCTGTCCAACCAAGGGTAAGCATGCGAAATCCCTTATAGAAACGCAACGGTGCGAAAGTTGAGTAACTAGTAATTCTTATTTTAACTTCTATAATTAACCCAGCCTTCATCAAAAAGAGGGCTGGGTTCCATCTAATAAGTTCACTCATTTTTCACATAAACCATATTTAATATATTCACTTACTACTTATTCCATATTTGCTTCAACATAAAATAGGCATACTAGATTGTTCCTAATCGACAAAATGTTTAACAGCGGTGGCATCTCCGTGCATGAATGATGGCATGAAATTAAAAATAATCGATGATAATTACTTAGTATTAATTGAGTTAAAAAGTGCAAATCCTTTTATATAAAGGGATTCGCAGCTACTGTTGGTAACTTATAAGAATCAACGACACGCCTTTGACAGGGTGAAGCTCGAACTAAAGTATTAAAAAAGTGGAGGGAAATAAATGTACCTGAAAAGAATAATATTGTTGGGTCTAGCTATTGTTTTATTTTTGACAGGATGCCAAAGCAATTCCAGTAGTTCAGCAAAAACGAATGACAATAGTAAGGTTGAAGATTATGTATACACAAAATACAATCTTGAAGTTGAAAATAAAGTCAAATTAGGAAATGAAAATGCTGAGAATACGATTGTGTTAGCTTTTGATTATTCTTGTCCTTGGTGTCATAAGTGGATGGATGAAGTATTGCCTGTCATTCAGGAAAAATATCTTGATACCGGAAAAGCCAATTATATTGGTCAACCTCTTGTTCTGTTGAATCAATCATCTCTGTTATTATCACATATGGATTATTACATGGAAAAAAATCAACCGGAAAAATTATACGAAATTCAAATTCGGATGGTAAAAGAAGCGAAAAACGAAAATTGGGGAACAGAAGAATATGTTCAAGCCTTACTTCGTGAATATGGTATAAACATTGGGATAGAGGAATTAGAACAACATAACCCTGATCCTATTTCGCTCACACGCAATTATACAAAAAACTTTGGAGTAGAAGCCGTTCCTACTTTGTACATCAATGGTATGAAGCTATATAATGCTTTTGATTTAGAGGAGATTGAAAAGGTATTGAATGGGGAAATAAAAGAAGGAGATCATTTTAATTTAAAGAAGGTTTCAGGTTCAATGTGACAAAGTGACAAGAAAACTTGCCAAACTTTCTTTTAAATTTTTTTCTAGTAACCTTTTACACATATAGCTCGCCAGCGTATGTCGTTTTTTTAGTTCATTTTGAATACCCTTTGAATACCTTTCACTAAAATTAAGTGAAATTGTATGAAAGTGTAAATGTATAAAAACCGTGATAATACTACTTTCTTCTATTATATGAAACGCAATAAAAATACAATTATAAAAGAACGTAAAAAATACGGACTTAAAGGCGCACGTCGTGCACCTCAGTTCTCAAAACGTTAATTATATCGTTCAAAGGCCTCTCAACCAATTTGGTTGGGGGTTTTTTTTTATACTCTTTTCTCATAAAGGGGTGTCTTGTGCTTATCCCCGTCCATCTTGGTCAGGACCAGCCCGCTCACGGCAGTCGGGCGTGGAAGGCCTCCGCCACGCGGACCGCCTCCTGCCCGGTCATGGCGTCCACGATGAGCAGCGTCTCGGCGGGTGTGACCGCGCCGGCGATTCGCACCAGCTCGTCCATCATCGCCTCGTCGACGTGGAGCCGGCCGGCGGTGTCGAGCAGCACGACGTCCAGGTTGCGCTGCCGCGCCGCCTGCCAGCCCCGAGCGTGCCACCTCCAGCGCCGGCGTGCCCACCGAACGCGAGTGGACCTCGACACCGACCTGGTCGCCCAGCTGCACCAGCTGGTCCACGGCCGCGGGCCGATAGACGTCGGCCGCGACGAGCAGGGGGCGGCGACCCTCCTTGCGCAATCGGACGGCGAGCTTCGCCGCCGTGGTCGTCTTGCCCGAGCCCTGGAGGCCCACCAGCATGAGCACCGCGGGTCGCTTCTCGAGCGAGAGGTGATGGCGGTCGCCGCCAAGGGTGGCCACCAGCTCGTCGTGAACGATCTTGACGACCTGCTGCCCCGGGTTGAGGCCGGTGAGCAGCTCCGTCCCGACGGCCCGTTCGCGGACGTGGCCCACGAACTCCTTCACCACGCGGAAGTTGACGTCCGCCTCGAGCAGGGCCAGCCGGATCTCGCGCAGCGCGACGTCGAGGTCGGCCTCGGTGATCTTCGCCTTGCCGCGGAGGCGCTCCGCGATGCCCTGCAGGCGACTGGAGAGGGATTCGAACATGATGCTCGCTAGCTGTTGCGGGGGCCGCGCACTGGATTACGGCACGCGCGCCGGCCGCCTGAGGCCGCCGGCGCGAAGCGGCTGCACATGCTACTACCCGCCCCTGCGGGCGGCAACGCGACGACCAGATCCGTCACGCGGCGAGGAGCCACTCCACGTACGCCGATGGGTCGAACGGCGCGAGGTCCGTCAGCTCCTCCCCCACGCCGGCGAACTGGATCGGCACGCCCAGTCGATCGGCCACCGCCACCGCGACGCCTCCCTTTGCCGTCCCGTCAAGCTTGGTGAGCACGATCCCGGTGACACCGGCTTCTCGGCTGAACGCCTCAGCCTGCAGCAGGCCGTTCTGCCCGGTCGTGGCGTCGAGCACCAGGAGAACGTGGCGCGGCTGGTCGGGCATGCGACGCTCGATGACTCGACGGATCTTCGACAGCTCCGCCATGAGCTGAGTCTTGTTCTGCAGGCGTCCGGCGGTGTCGACCAGCACGGCGTCCAGCCCGCGCGACTCCGCGGCGGCCAGCGCGTCGAAGGCGACCGCCCCGGGATCGGCGCCCGCGCGCTGCGCCACCACGGGCACACCCAGCTGCTCGCCCCAGATTCTCAGCTGCTCGATCGCCGCTGCCCGGAACGTGTCTGCGGCCGCGAGCACCACCCCATGACCTTCGGCTCCCAGCCGAGCGGCAAGCTTTGCGATGGTCGTGGTCTTGCCTGTCCCGTTGACCCCGACGAAGAGGATCACCGACGGTGAGGGCCCCAGGGTGAACGTGCCAGATCCGGCGCGCTCGAGCCGTTCGCGGATCTCGTCCGCCAGCGCGCCGCGGATCGCCGCTCCGTTCGCACCCCCGCTGCGTCGGACGCGCTCGCGCGCGGCTTCCACGATCTCGAGCGTCGTCGTGGCGCCCACGTCGCCGGCGATGAGCGCCTCCTCCACCTCTTCCCACGTCTCCTCGTTCGCGCCTCCTCCCAGGATCGCCCGCAGCCGGGCCCCGAGGCCGGAGGGACGGGCGCGCAGGCCCAGCGCGCCGAGCCCGGACGGGCCGCGTGCCGGCCGGGCCATGGTGGACGGCACCGTGGGCGCTTCCGCCGGGGGTGCCTGCTCGTGCGCCTCGGGGATGCCTGCTTCGGTTGCTTCATCCTCCGTGTCATGGTCGCGGCGGCGCCAGAACATCAGGCGCTCACCTCGGCCGGCAGGTCGGAGAGTCGGAGCGAGAGGACACGACTGACGGCCGCATCGGTCATCGTGACCCCGTAGATCGTGTCCGCGACTTCGATCGTGGCGCGGTTATGGGTGATGACCACGAAGTCGATCTGCTCTGCGAGGCGGCGCAGGGCATCGGCAAACCGACCGATGTTCGCCTCGTCCAGGGCTGCGTCGACCTCGTCGAGGATGCAGAACGGGACCGGGTTGACGCTCAGCATGGCAAAGAGCAGCGCCACGCCGGTCAGCGCCCGCTCGCCGCCGGACAGCATCGCAAGCCGCTGCAGCCGCTTCCCGGGCGGGCGTACCACGATCTCGATGCCCCCGGGTGCCTCGCCATCCCCCGCCTCGTCGAGCTGGAGGGCGGCCGAGCCCCCCGCGAACAGGAGCCGGACGAACTCGTCGAACTTCTCGCCGATCGCCTTGAACGCGGCACCGAACCGCTCGGCGATCTCCCGGTCCAGGCGCGTGGTCAGCTCCGTGGTGCCCTCGATCGCCGCGCGCAGGTCGCCTTCCTGCCCGCCAAGCTCCTCGAGTCGCGCGGAGAGCTCGGCGTGCTCCTCGACCGCGAAGGGATTGACTGAGCCGATCTGGGCCAGCGTGCGCCGCACCCGTCGCTGCTCGGCTTCGAGCGCCGCCACGTCCAACGCCTCCACCTCGGCGAGGATCTCCGCGGGCAGGGCAGCGACCGATGCCGCCGGTCCGCCATCGGTCGCCCCAGTGTCTTCCACCATGCCCGCCTCGAACGCTTCCATGGCGATCTCCCGCTCACGAGCCAGGGCCGCGAGCGCCTCCTCGTGGCGGGACGCGTCCACCGCCGCCACCTGGGCGGCGCGATCGAGCTCGGCGAGGCGGCCACCGGCACCGGACTGATCGCGTTCCATGCGCAGCAGGGCCGCGCGCTGCTCATCGCGGGCCGCGTCTGCGCCACGCCGCCGCTCACCCGCCACCGCGTCCTCGCGTCGCGCAGTGTCGGCCGCTGCCGCCGCCGTGGCGAGCTCGGCGCCGATCTGCTCCAGCGATGCCGCGGCCGATTCTCGGCTCGCCATCAGCTGGGCGCGACGCGCCTCCAGCTCAGCCTGCCGACGCCGCGCACCGACGATGGCCTGTTCCACTGCCTCCGCCCGGTCACGAACAGCCTGCCAGGCCACCCTGGCCTCGTCGCGCGCCGCGGCGGTCGCCACCCGCTGCCGGCGCGCCTCCGCCACGCGCGCCTCCAGTGCACCGTGATCCGTGGTCCCCATCTCCGGGTCGGGAGTCTCGTGCTCGGCGAGAGCCACGCGGGCAGCATCGAGGGCGGGACCCAGATCGGCCAGCGTGCGCTCCGACCGTGCGAGGCGTGCCTCCACGGCGGCTCGCTCGCTCAACGCCCGGCGGGCGGCTGAGTCGAGCGCATCACTGCCGTCACTCAACTCGGCGAAGCGACGCTGCGCGACTCCCGCCTCCGCGACGGCATGAGCCGCGGCATCGGCGCGCGCACCGTGCGTCCGCTCCAGCTCCTCCAGTTGACCGGTCAGGTCCCTTCGACGGGCATGCTGTCGCGCGGCCGCCCCGCCCGGTGGGTCGGCGCGTCCGCGAAGGGCCAGGATCCCACGACCATCCGCCAGATCCCCGGCGGCGGTCACCGCGCACCACCCCGCGGGCAGCGACCGCCAGCCGGCGAGCAGCGTGGCAAGGTCGGGCGCCACCGCCACCCGGTCGAACACGCCGGGCGTGTCCGGCGAGCCGATCCATTCCGCCAGCGTCCGCTGCGCACCCACCGCGGCGAGCGCCTCGGTTCGCTCGCGCTCCGGCGGTGCCCGACGTCCGTCCAGCAGCCGCGCCGTCCCCCGTGCATCGCGCGTCGCGTCGGCCGGGCTGGCGTCGCGCCACAGCAGCGCATCTCCCACCTCGCCGCCGACCACCGCCTCGATGGCGGGCCAGGCGTCCCCCGGGGCTGACATGGTGTCGATCAGGGAGGCCCAGCCTGCGGTTGCCAGTCGATGGCCCAGGCGCGCGCCAAGGGCGGCCCGCTCGCTGATCGCGTCGAGCTCGGCCTGCGCGGCGGCGACTCGCTCCGCGGCGGCGGTCGCTTCGTGCCGCGCCTCGTCGGCCGCGCGACGGGTCTCGTCCATGCGTGTGCGCGCCGACTCCAGGTCCCGGCGGGCCGCCACGACCGCCGTCTCGGCCGCCTCGGCCGCCAATCCCAGCGGCTCGAGCTCCCCGCGGTGTGCCGTCACCTCGGCCTGCGTGGAGACCAGCTCGGCCTCCAGCCGATCCACCCGGGCCCGCGTCGCGGCCAGGCCCTCGGCGCGGCGTGCCTCGTGGGCGATCAGGTCGGCGTCGCGCCGGCGCGCCGCGGCCAGGGCCTCTTCCGCGGCGACCAGTTCACCGTCGGCGGCTGCGAGGAGCGCCACGGTCTCCTGCCAGGCACGTTCCGCGTCCGAGACCGCCGCCAGCGTCGTCGCCGTCTCGGGCTCGTCGCCTTCGGCGGGCGCCTCGAGCGTCGCCTCCACAGAAGCGAGGTCGCGGTCCATGCGCTGTCCGCTCGCTTCGATCTCGGACCGCCGCGCCTGCAGGGCCTCCATTCGGCTCTCCAGCCGGATGAGCGCCTCCCGCGTCCCCTCGCGCGTCTCGGCCGCATCGCGAGCGCCGGCGTCTGCCTCCCAGTAGCGTCTCTCCGCCTCCTCCAGCGCCTCCCGTGCGGCGGCCTGCTCGTCGCGGAACGCCTGCGCGGCAGCATCGGCCGCTGCGGCACGGCGACGGGCGTCCCCGAGCGCCTCGCGGAGGGAGCGCTCCCGTCGACGGTGCGAGACGGCCACCAGGACGCGTCCCCGAGCCCGCAGCGCGTCGTGCTCCTGCTGGTGCCGTGCCTGCAGCGCGAGGCGGCGAACCTGCGGTCGCAGCTCGCCCAGAACGTCCGCGACGCGCGTCAGGTTCTCCTCGGCCCGCCCGAGTCTCGACAGGGCCTCGTTCTTGCGCACCTGCAGGTTCTTGACGCCGGCCGCTTCCTCGAACAGCTGGCGGCGCTCCTCCGGTCGCAGGGAGAGGGCTGCATCGACGGTCCCCTGCCCCACCACGACGAGCGAGCTCGCCCCGAGCTGGCCCGCTCCCAGCAGCTCCACGATGTCACGGAGGCGGGCACGCGCCCCGTTGAGCAGGTACTCGTTCTCACCCGATCGATAGGAGCGGCGGCCGATGGTCACCTCGGCGAAGTCGATTGGCAGCCACCCGTCGGAGTTGTCAAGAGTGAGGATCACCTCGGCCATCCCCGTAGGCCGCCGCTGCTGGGAGCCGGCAAAGATGACGTCGTCCGCGCGACGGGTTCGGAGCGACCGGTTGGACTGCTCGCCGAGCACCCAGCGCACCGCGTCAGCCATGTTCGACTTTCCGCTCCCGTTCGGGCCGATGACGGCGTTGACGCCCGGCTGGAACACGAAGCGGGTGGCATCGGCGAAGGTCTTGAACCCGTGGAGGCGCAGCTCTTTGAGCCGGGTCATGGCTGCGACGCCGGCGGCGTTGCCGTCACGTCCGAACCTGCTCCCCGCCGTCGGCGGCCTGCTCGTGGGAGGCACCCGCAGCCAGGATCTCGAGCGCTTGCTCGGCCGCCTGCTCCTCCGCGCGCTGGCGGCTCGACCCCTGACCTATCGCGAGCCGCCGCCCGTCCACGACGGCCCCGACGCTGAAGGTCTGATCGTGCGGGGGCCCCTCGGTGTTCAACAGGGCGTAGAACGGCTTGCTGTGCGAGTAGCGCTGCGTCCACTCCTGGAGCCGGCTCTTGGCGGACTTCGGTGGGGGCGACGCCTCGCCGGGCGCGGCGATGCGGGCGGAGAAGAGGGCGCGCAGCGCGTTTCGGGTGGTCTCGATGCCCTCGCTGAGGAAGACGGCACCGGCAAAGGCCTCCATGGTGGCGGCCAGAAGCGACGGTCGGCTGGCGCCGCCCGCCTCCGCCTCGCCCCTCCCGAGCTGGAGGTAGCGGTCGAGCCCCAGGTCCAGCGCAAGCGCCGCGAGCGCGTCACGTTTGACGAGCGCGGCGCGGCGCGCGGTCAGGAATCCCTCGTCCTCGTCGGGATAGCGGTCGTACAGCAGTCGGCTCACGACCAGACCGATGACCGCATCACCAAGGAATTCGAGGCGCTCATTGTGGCCGTTCGCGGCGTCCGGGTTCTCGTTGTAGTACGAGCTATGGACGAACGCCTGGGCGATGGCCTCCGGGTCTTGCAGAACGATGCCGAGCCGCTCGCCCAGCTCGTCGACGGATGGATCGGCCATCAGCTGTGACCGCTACTGCTGATGCTCCTCGATGTAATCGACGGCGTCCTGCACCTTCTGGATCTTCTCGGCGTCCTCGTCCGAGATCTCCATGCCGAACTCCTCTTCGAGGCTCATGATCAGCTCGACGAGGTCCAGCGAATCCGCGTTCAGGTCCTCGACGAACGACGCCTGAAGCGTCACTTCGTCTTCGTCGACGCCAAGCTGCTCGACGATGAGCTTCTTGAGACGCTCGAACGTAGTGCCTTCGGCCACCAGTCTCTATCCTCCTCCACCCGATGATCGCGCGACGCTGCCCAGCACCCCGTTCACGAGGCGCCTGGCCGCGTCTCCGGCGTAGATCCGGGCGAGTGAAACGGCGTCCTCGATCGTCTCCCCGCTCGGGGTCGCGGCGGAGTATAGCACCTCGTACATCGCGCTCCGGAGGATCGTGCGCTCCACGCGCCCGAGCTCCGAAACGGGGATCGCCGGGGCCAGCGCGGCGATCTGCTCATCGAGGGCCGCCCGGTGCTCCAGGACCCCGGTCACGATCCGCCGCGCATGGTCCACGACGCCCGCGGGGACGTCCCGGTCGTCCGCCATCCGCTCGAGCGCCTCGACCGCGCGCCGCGGGCGAAACTCCTCTTCGAACAGCGCCATCAGCGCGAGGCGACGGGCGACGCGCCCGGGCCGCTTGCGCCCGGCGTGGCGGGTTCCGGTCCGGGACGGGTTCGGCGACGGCACCGGCTCAGTCCCGCTCGCTACGACCGAGGCGGGCGGCGAGGCGTGCCCGCAGCTCACCGCGCAGTCGGGCCGGGTGTTGCTTCATCCACTGGGCTATGAGCTCCGGGACGCGCGCTGCTGCGGCGTCCGAGGCCGCCTCCAGCGCGAAGCGGGTCATGCGCGCCTTCGCCCGGCCGTGGGTAACGATGCTCACCCCGCGCACGCCGAGGAGCGGCGTCCCGCCAAAGCGCTCGTAGTCGAACCGATTGCGGATGCGGTTGAAGCCCGGACGAAGCGCGAGCAGGGCGAGCGGCGCGATGGGACCTTGCTGCAGGTCCTCGCGCACAGATCGGAAGATGTACGAGGTGAGCCCCTCGAAGAACTTCAGGATCACGTTTCCGACAAACCCATCGCAGACGACCACGTCCGCGAGATGGGCGACCAGGTCGTTGCCCTCGACGTTGCCGACGAAGTTGAGGCTGGAGCTGCGGAACCGATGGTTCGCCTCCTGGGCGAGCCGGTTCCCCTTCTGCGCCTCCTCGCCGATGTTCAGCAGCGCGACGCGCGGCTCCGGGACGTGGAGAACGTGCTCCGCGTAGATGGAGCCCATCACGCCGAACTGGAGGAGGTTGTCCGCGTCGCAGTCGACGTTGGCACCCACGTCGAGGATCATGATCGGCCCCTCCGCGGTGACCATGTGCGCTCCGAGGGCCGGTCGATCGATACCCTCGATGCGGCCGAGTCGGAAGACCGCAGCGGCCATGGTGGCGCCCGTCGAGCCGGCAGAGACGACCGCGTCGGCATGGCCGTCGCGAACGAGCTCGGTGGCAACCACGACGGACGCCCGCTTCTTGCTGCGGAGTGCCGCGGCGGGGTGGTCGCCCATGCTGATGACGTCGGGGGCGTCGACCAGCGAGATGCCCGTCGGGTGACCCTTGCCGTACTCCGCGATCTCGCGCTCGATGCGCTCCACGTCGCCGACGAGAATCACCTCGTCCGGGCGCGTCATGGCGAAGTCGACGGCGCCCCGCACGGTCTCGCGCGGTGCGTAATCGCCGCCCATCGCGTCAAGCGCGATGCGCATCAATCCGCTACCGGCGAGCGGCGGTGGCGTGGATCAGCGTGTCCCCTCTGACGGGGTGACCGTCTCCACCGACACCGCTTCGCGGCCGTCGTAATAGCCGCAGGTCGGACAGACATGGTGTGCGCGCTTGAGCTCGTGGCAGTGATCACACTCCACGAGGGCGGGGGGCAGCAGCGCCAGGTGGGCCCGGCGCTCGCCCTGGCGGGCTTTCGAAACCTTTCGCTTGGGAACGCCCACGCGAACAACTCCTGTGCAATGACGAATTCGGGACGCCGCAGTATAGCGGCCCAGGCCGGGGGCTGACGAGCGGGCGCCCGCCGATCAGTCGCCGCCGCCCTCCCGGAGCAGCTGCGCAAGGGCGGCGAGGCGTGGGTCCACCTCGTCGCTCTCGTGCTGGTGGGGTCCGGCCGCCAGGCTCTCTCCGCAGACCACGCAGAGCCCGGGGCAGTCGGCGCGGCACAGCGGATGCATCGGCTCGGTGAGGCTCAGCTCGTCGCGGAAGACCGGAGCCAGATCGATCTCGTGATGCTCGTCGATCCTCGACGCCTCCTCGCCGACCGTGGCGGTGAGCGGCGCGCCGCTCGTGGGGTCCAGGGTCGGGAGGAACTCCTCGGCAATCGCGATCTCCACCTCCTCGACGTATGGGTCGAGGCACCGTGCGCACGTGCGTCGCAGCGGCGCGGTCACGCTTCCGCGCACGAAGATGCCACGGTTCGTGCGCTGGAGGCGAAGCGTCCCGTTCAGCGGACCCGCCAGCTCGAGGTCCGGACCGAGCGCCACGTAGTGGTCACGCAGGCGAAGATCGCGGGTCGCGCCAGGGGCCTCGTGCAGGAGGCCGGCGACGTTGACCGAGGTCATGATCGAGTAGGGGCGCCGAACGGCTCCTCGGATGCGTCCACGGGTTCGGCGCTCGACGGGGACGACGGCTGACTGCCACGGTGGCGCTCGTCGAGCATGTCGATGCCGCGCTTGATGCTGGTCAGCGCCTTGATGCACTCGCCCTCGAGCCGGATGAGGACCCCGGCGGCGTATTCGTCCGCCCCGCGCCGGATCTCCACCGCCTCGCCGTTGGCCTGGTCGATGAGCTCCGCCGCGCGCTGCTGCGCCAGCTTGACGAGCTCGCGCTCCTCGAGCATCTGCGCGGCCTGCTCCTGCGCTCGGGCGACGACCTGGTCCGCCTCCTCGCGCGCCCGCTCGGTGATGCGGCCGGCGTCATCGGTGATGCGCTTCGCCTGGCGCACCTCGTCGGGCACGGCGACGCGCAGCTGGTCGATCAGCTCGAGCACCGCCGCCTGGTCGAGCACGACGTTGTTCGTGAGGGGAAGTTTCTTGCCGGACGCCACGAGAGACTCGAGACGCTCGACGAGGAAAAGGATGTCCGTGGCCACGCCCTCCGTCGACGCGGGAGAAGGACCCGGGTCGGGTTGCCGCAGATTATAGCCGGGCGAATCACCACCCCCCGGCCGCGCCGGGTCGTGCCGTCAGGTGCTCTCCGCGTGAGCGAGCAGTGCGCGCAGGACCTGCGGCGGGACCATCCCCGATACGTCCCCGCCGAAGCGCGCCACCTCCTTCGCCAGCGACGAGGAGATGTAGCCGAACTCGAGCGCGGTCATCAGAAACGCGGTGTCGATCTCAGGCGCGAGGCGGCGGTTGGTGTGGGCCAGCTGCAGCTCGAATTCGAAGTCGCTCACGGCCCGCAGCCCGCGGACCACGAAACCGGCCCGGTGCCGGCGGGCGAACTCGACCGTCAGCCCGTCGAAGCCCTCCACCGTCACGACCTCGCCGAGGTCCGCGACGCAGTCACGGATCAGCTCCACGCGCTCGGCCACGCTGAAGAGCGCTCGCTTGCCGGGGTTGTCGAGCACACCGATCACCAGCCGATCGAAGAGCCCCGCGGCGCGGCGGACAACGTCGAGATGCGCGTTCGTGATGGGGTCAAACGATCCGGGGAAGACTGCGGTCCGGGTCATCCATCGTCTCCTTCGTGCTCCGAAGGCTGCCGGTCGACGCGTTCGAGGAAGGTCAGCATCGTCTCGCCGAACCGCCGCTGACGCACCACGGTCAGCTCGTCCGGGGCCGGCACCTCCGTTCGCCAGAACGTTCTGACCACGACCGTCGCGCCGGGGGCCAGGAGCGGTGCCACGGCCCGCAGCGGCGCGAGAATAGCATGCTCCGCGAACGGCGGATCGAGCATCACCAGCTCGAACCGATCGGTCACCTTGGCGTCCAGGAAACGCTCGACCGGTCCGGCGACCACGACGGCCAGGTCTGCCAGCCCGGTGTGGGTGAGGTTCCCTCGCAGCACCGCGAGCGCCTCCCGTCCACGCTCCACGAAGGTGCACCGGGCTGCGCCACGGGAGAGCGCCTCGATTCCGATCGCCCCGCTCCCGGCATAGAGGTCCAGGACCCGCGCGTCCGGCACCCGCTCACCGAGGATGCCGAACAGGGATTCCTTGACGCGGTCCGTGATCGGGCGGGTCGCCCGGCTGCGGGGAGCCTGCAGCGTGCGGCCGCCGGCCGTCCCCGCGATCACTCGCATGCGCCGGGCACCGAGGGCTGCCGTCCGACGCCACCCATCAGGGGCCGGTCAGCTCGCATCGTCGGTCTCCCGCGGCGCGAAATCGTCACGGAGCCGCACCAGCTCCGGGCGCGCCGCGAGCGTCGGATCTTCGTCGACCAGCCGCGTTGCGAGGGAACGGGCACGCTCGGCCAGCGCGAGGTGCCGTGGATCGAAGAGCGAGGCCACGCGCAGGGGCGGCAGGCCGCTCTGCCGCGTTCCCAGGAGGTTGCCTGCTCCCCGCAGCTGGAGATCGGCCTCGGCGATGACGAACCCGTCGCTCGAGCCGCGGACCACCTCGAGGCGCTCCCGGGCGACCGGGTCGGTCGCATCCGAGAGGAGGATGCAGAAGGACCGATGCGGGCCGCGCCCGACCCGGCCGCGCAGCTGGTGGAGCTGCGCGAGCCCGAAGCGCTCGGCGTCCTCGATGAGCATGACCGAGGCGTTCGGCACGTCGATGCCCACCTCGACCACGGTCGTCGCCACGAGCACGTCGATCTCGCCCGACGCGAAGCGCGCCATGGTCTCGTCGCGCAGCTCGGCCTTCTGCTGTCCGTGAACGAGCCCCACGCGAAGACCTCGGAGGACCGCACCCAGCCGTTCCGCCTCGGCCTCGGCGGAGGCCGCGGTGAGTGCGTCGCTCTCGACGACGAGCGGCACCACCACGAACGCCTGGCGGCCGGCCGCCGCCTCCGAGGCAATGAACGACTCGATGCGCCGAAGGCCGCTCCGATCGCGGATCTCGGTGCGGATCGGCTGCCGCCCCGGCGGAAGCTCCCGGAGGGTGCTGATCGCAAGATCGGCATAGAAGGTCAGCGCCAGCGTGCGCGGAATGGGCGTGGCGGTGAGCGCCAGCAGGTGCGGCTCCCCATCCTCCCCCTTCGCCTGCAGGGCCGCGCGCTGCTCCACGCCGAACCGATGCTGCTCATCGACGACCGCCAGGCCCAGGTGCCGGAAGACCACGGCCGCGCTGATCACCGCGTGGGTTCCGATCAGCACTTCCACCTCGCCGGCCTCGACGGCTCGATGGATCGCGCGCTTCCGCGGCGGGGAGAGGCTGCCCGAGAGAAACTCCGTTCGCACGCCCAACGCCTCGAGCAACGGAGCGATGCCCAGGTAGTGCTGGCGGGCCAGGATCTCCGTCGGTGCCATGAGCGCCCCCTGCCACCCGGCACGGCAGGCGGCGGCCAGGGCGACCGCCGCGACGGCCGTCTTGCCGCTCCCCACATCACCCTGCAGGAGACGTCGCATGGGCGTCTCGGCAGCGAGATCGCCAGATCACCTCGTCCACGGCGCGGCGCTGGTCGGCCGTGAGCGTGAAGGGCAGGGCGTCGACGAGCGTCGCCAGCTCCCCTGCGTCCACCGCGATCCGCGGCGCCCGCAGTCCGGTGCGCGCAACGCGCGCCTGGGCCAGGACGAGCTGAAGCGCGAGGAGCTCGTCGTGCGCCAGCCGGTCCAGGGCCGGGACCAGGTCGGCCAGCTCGCCCGGAAAGTGCACCGCGCGCAGCGCATCGGGGAGCGCCGGCAGGGCGCCGCGCTCCTCGGGGAGCAGCGGGTCGCGGAGGTCGGGCAGGCACCGATCGAGGACCCGAGCCAGGAGCTCCCGGACCCGCCGCTGGGTGAGGCCGGCGGTGAGCGGATACACCGGCACCACCCGCCCGGTGTGGAGCGAGCTGCTCCCGGCGGGGCTGAACTCGGGCGAGGTGAACTGCGGCCGCCAGCCGCGTACGACCACCTTGCCGCTCACCACGATCTCGTCGCCCGGGCGCAGGCGACGCTCCACGAACCGGCGACCGAACCAGATCGCCTCCGCGCTGCCCGTGTCGTCGGCCAGCTGGGCGATGACCCGCTGCGGCCGCCGCCCGAAGCCCGGCTCGATCCGAACGTCGGTGACGCGAACCTGCGCCGACTGCTTCTCCTCGGGCACCAGCTCGCCCAATGGACGGAGCTCGCTGAAGTCGTCGTAGCGGAACGGGAGGTGGAAGAAGGCCTGGCGGGGTGATGCGATGCCCAGGCGACCCAGCGCGGCGGCTCCGCGGCCGAGCTCCGGGAGGGCGCGCCTCAGCGGAAGATCAAGCGAGTCCCCCGCCGTGGCACCGCGTGGCGTCGCGGTCACAGGGTCGATCCGGGCAGCCCGTCCCGGATCGTTGCGCGTGGTCGTCCGGCGCGTTGCATGGGCCGATCCTAGCGTGCTACCATCCGGCCGTTCCGGCACCGCCGACCGGCGGGCCGGTTCGTCCATGCATGGAGTCCCTTACGCTCATGGCACGAGAGTGCGAAATCTGCGGGAAGAAGCCGATCACCGGCTGGAACCCGCAATCGGTCGGAATGAACCGCAAGCGCGCCCTGCGGCGCTGGCTGCCGAACCTGCAGCCCATGGTCATCGATCGCGGTGGCCACCAGGTCCGGGTGCGCGCCTGCTCCCGCTGCCGACGGACCGCGCAGAAGATCTGATCCCGCGCGTCTCCGCGCCATCGCCGCCCGCGTCTCGCCGACGCGGGCGTTCCCGTTTCGGATGGGTCAGGCACCGCTTGCTTCGCCGCGCCCGCGATCCGGGGCGGTAAGGTCCGTGGCCGAGTCGAGCACGAGGGTGAACGGCCCGTCATTGACCAGCTCGACCGCCATCTCGGCGCGGAAGCGTCCCGTCTCGACAGTGGTGCCCAGCTCCCGCAGCCGTTCCACGAAGCGCTCGACCAGCGGCTCCGCGACGTCGGGATCCGCGGCGTGGCTGAACCCGGGGCGCCGGCCACGGCGCAGGTCGGCATAGAGCGTGAACTGGCTGACGACGAGGAGCGACCCCGCCACGTCGCCCAGGTCGCCGGTTCGTGCGTCCCTCGCCGTCCTCGAAGTACCGGAGGCCGCGCGAGCTTGTCGGCCATCGCGTCGACGACCTCCCGCGTGTCCTTCGCCCCCACGCCGACGAGCACCACCGCCCCGACGCCGATCTCGCCCACGACGGCCCCCTGGACCCTGACGGTCGCGCGACGAACGCGCTGGACGACGAGACGCATGCCGAGGGCTAGGGGGTCGCGCTCGGCGCCGCCGACGCCGTGCCTGTGCCCTCGGACACCGACGGGACCGGTGTCGGCGAAGGGATCGGCGCGGCGCTGGTCACCGGCGCGGACGCCTCGTCTGGCTGGGGCGGCCCCAGGGCGGCGACCGTGAAGCGGGCGGCCGCGTTCCAGATCATGAAGCCCGTGGCCCCGTTGTCCGCGAGGGCCGCCATCTCCTTGTGGATGTCCGCCGCGGTATAGGCGCGATACGGACCGTAGCCGAAGTCCTGGATCCAGGGCCGGATGACCATCGGCAGGCCCTTCGCCTCGGGGATCATCTTCTGGAGCGACTTCGAGATGATCTCGTACGGGTGCTCGTTGGGATTCGCGTAGCCCCAGGTGTACGGCGCGTAGTGGCTCGGGTAGACCATGGGGTCGAAGTAGTCGACGTAGGGCATGATCACCTCCGGCCGCTGGCCGATCCCCTGGTCGTCGGCGGCGATGAAGCTGATCGGGAAGACATCGGCTCCGAGGAAGGCCTTGGTGGGCGCCAGGGTGCTCGACACGATCCGGAACAGGCGCCGGATTGCCGGCAATCGGAAGGACTGGGTGTTGGGCAGGATCGTCCTGGCGGTGCTGTAGTCGCCGTCACTGAAGAACCGCACGTAGTCCATCTGCACCTCGTCGAAGCCCTTGTCGGCGAGGTCCTTGGCGATCGACGCGGTGTAGTTCGCCACATCCGGCTGGTTCGGATCGAGCCAGATGTCGCCGCGGTTGTCCGTCCATGGCTTGCCGGTCTTCACGTTCTGCACGGCGAGGTTCGGCCGGGCCTTGCCCAGCGTGTCGTCCTTCATGACCACCATCCGGGCGATGGTGTAGATCCCCTTCGACTTGAGCATCGGCAGGAGCGTATCGAGGTGCAGCAGCGGCGAGGACATGACCGCTCCGGCCGCCTTGGCAACGGGGAGGTCGGTGGCGTAGTACAGGTTGCCGGTCCCCTCCTTCACATCGATCACCATGGCGTTCATCTCGGTGTCGGCGATCGTCTTGAGCATGGCGTCCAGCCGCCCGGTGCCCTCGAAGACGGACGCCGGCGCGTAGAGAGCGCGGACCGTGAAGGGCTGCATGGCAAGGTCCTGGGTCGTGGACCCGGGGATCGGGAGCTCCTCGAGCCGGTAGCCTGCCCGCTTGTAGACGACAGTTCCCGCGGTCGGAAGGCCGGGCAGCGCGTAGTGCCCCGCCGCGTCGCTGGTGACCACGGTGTCCTGACCGTTCACGAAGATCTTCACGCCGGCGAGGGGCGTCCCCGTCTCGTCGGTCACCGATACCGGTCAGCACGTTCGGCCGCAGCGCCACGGTGAGGTCGCCGTCGCCGGGGACGGTCCCGGTACCGTCGTCGTGGCCATCTGCGGTGACCGTCACCGTCGTGCCGCGCATCACGGTGATCGTCGCCGCGCCGGTCTGATCGGTGGTCGCGGTCACCGAGCCGTCGGTGATCGTGGCGCCCGGCACCGGCGAACGATCGATCGTCGTGACGGCATGCAGGGTCAGCACCCGTGGCTGCCCCGGCGTGGGCGAGCCACCGGACGGCAGGTTGGTGCCACCGCAGGCAGCAAGAAGGAGCGCCGTGCCCAGGATGCATGCAACCGGGCGCGCGGCCCGGATGCGAAGGCTCGGCCGCGTCACGCTGGCTGCTCTGCGCCCGGCACGCGGTCGACAAGCCCTCGACGGGCCATCGCCTTCAGGTCGGCCACCACGTCCCCCAGCTCACCGTCGTGCCGATACAGGCCCGAGCCGACGACGAGCACGTCCCCGCCGGCCCGGTAGGCGGCGCCGATGGACTCTGGGTTCACGCCGCCGTCCACGCCGATGGGCAGGTCCAGCGCCCGGCGCTCTGCTTCGGCACGGAGGGCAGCGAGCTTGGGCAGCACCTCTGCAATGAAGTCCTGTCCTCCGAACCCGGGATGCACGGTCATGACCAGCAGGAGGTCGACCACCTCGAGATACGGGTGGGCCGCCTCCGCGGGCGTCTCCGGGTTGATGGCCAGGCCCGCGGCGCGACCGGTGCGGTGGATCCGTTCGATCACCTCCGACGGGTCATCCTCCGCCTCCACGTGGAAGACGATCAGGTCGCTGCCGGCGTTGGCGAACGCCTCCACGTAACGAAGGGGCTGGCTGATCATGAGATGGCTGTGGAACGGGAGCGGCGTTCGCGGCCGGAGCGCCTCGACCACGACCGGTCCCATGGTCAGGTTCGGCACGAAGTGACCGTCCATCACGTCGAGGTGGATGGAGTCCACGCCGCCGGCCGCCGCGCGCTCCACCTCGCTGCCCAGTGCGGAGAAGTCCGCGGCCAGGATGCTCGCGCTGACCTGCGGTGGTCGCGCCATCGGTCCCGTCATTCGACGGCCACCGGCACGCCTGCGAAGGTGGGCACCTCCGGTCGCGGCAGCTCGCGGCCCGCCAGCTGGGCGTGGAGCTGTCCGCAGGCCGCCTCGATCTCCCGCCCGCGCGTGTCGCGGACGGTGAGCGGTACCCCGCGTCCGCGCACGATGGCCGCGAAGGCGTCGATCCGGGCGCGAGGCGAACCGCTCCACGGCGAGCCGGGCGTCGGGTTGAGGGGGATCAGGTTGACGTGGCTCAGCCAGCCGGCGGCCAGGTCACCCAGCGCCGCGGCCAGCTCTGGGGTGTCGTTGAGGCCGTCGATCATCACGTACTCGAGGCTGACCCTGCGCCCGGTCAGCTCCGCGAAGCGACGCCCGGCGCCGACCAGCTCGGCCACCTTCCACTTGCGGTTGAGCGGCACGAGCTCGTCGCGCAGCGTGTCGATCGGCGCATGCAGGCTGATGGCGAGGTTGACCTGGGGGAGCTCGTCGACCATCCGCTCGATGCCGGGGATCACGCCAGAGGTCGACACCGTGATGTGCCGCGCACCGATGCCGAGCCGATCCGGATCGTTGAGGAGACGGACCGCCTCGAAGACGCGGCCCGCATTGGCGAGGGGCTCGCCCATGCCCATGAAGACGATGTTGTAGTGGCCGGTATGCTCACCGGGACGCCACTCGCGGCCCAGGGCAAGCCAGGGTGCCCGGTGCCAGTGCAGCACCTGGTCCACGATCTCGCCCGGCGTGAGCTGGCGCCCGAACCCGGCCTGTCCGGTGGCGCAGAACGGGCAGCCCACGGCGCAGCCAGCCTGGCTGGAGATGCAGATCGTGGTGCGCTCCGCGCTGCGGCCGTGGGCCGGCGTCCGCATCAGCACGGACTCGACCCGCTGGCCGTCGTGGAGCTCGTGCACGGCCTTGGCGGTCAGCCCGCCGTCCGCCCCGATGACGTGGGTCGCCTCGATCGAGGCAAAGCGGAAGTCGCTCGCCAGGGCGGCGCGCAGCTCGCGCGGCAGGTCCGTGAGGTCGTCGAAGCCGGCGACCTCCGGGCGGTGAATCCCGGTCAGGACCTGGCGAGCCCGGTATGCCGGCTCGCCGCGGGCGGTGAGCCACGCGGCGAGCTGCGGCAGCGCGACGTCACTGATCGTCGGACGTGGTCCGACGACGGTCAGCTCAGTCACGGCGCCCCATGATCAGCATCAGGTAGTAGAGGAACGTGAGCAGCGCAGCCAGCGCCGCGGCCACATAGGTCCACGCCGCGGCCTTCAGGACGTCCCGGGCGCCGGTCTCCCGCTCCCCCACCATCCCGAGGCTGGAGACGAAGGCCAGGGCCTTGCCGGACGCACCGATCTCGACCGGCAGCGTCACGAAGGTGAAGATCACGGCGGCCCCGAAGGCGATGAGCCCCACCCACGCCAGGCCCATCAGGTTCATCCACAGCCCACCGATGATGAGCCAGGGCGCCACGCCCGATCCGAACTGCACGGCGGGCACGATGGCCATCCGCACCATCATCCAGGGATCGCGCTCGCGGTCCTGGAGGGCGTGGCCCACCTCGTGGGCAATGACCGCCGCGGACGCGACGGAGAGCCGTGGCGCACCCTGCGCAGGCAGGGCGACAGCCGACCGACGCGGGTCGTACGAGCCCAGCTGCGGGTTGCCGGCGACCGCCTGCGAGACGCGCAGCACCTTGCCGCGCGGGTCGTAGTGGTCGGTGAGCTGGCCCGGTGTCGGCTCGATGCGCACGTCGTTCAGGCCCTGCCGATCGAGCAGCCGGCGGGCGAAGTCGAAGGGGTCCATGCTGATGCCCGAGTCGACCTTCGCCCACTTGGCATAGGTCGATCGGACCCGGAGCGCTGCCCATCCGGTGAGCGCGAGGCTCGGGATCAGGACGAGCAGAACGTAGATCAAGAAGTTGCCGCCAAAGATCATCTCGGTGCTTCCACCTCCTGGAGGGAAGTGCCGCGAGTATACCCGGCCGCTCCTTGCGGTTCCGTGACGGCGTCCGGCGGTCCGCGTCGGCCCTTACGGGCGGATCGCGCCCAGCAGCACGTGGTCCCGCTGGAGGCCGCGGCGCCAGGCGGCGGCGGGCATCGCGGGCCGTCCCTCCGGCTGCACGACGTCGAGGCTCAGCGCCCCCGATCCGCACGCCACGCGAGGCTCCTCGCCGGGGATCAGCGCACCAACCGGCAGCTCGCCCACCGCGGCCAGCGGGTGAGCGCGGCGCACGTGGAGACGCCGCCCGTCGAGCGTTGTCCAGGCGCCCGGCCAGGGCTGCAGCGCGCGCACCTGCCGATCGATGGTGACTGCGTCGGCGTGCCAGTCGATCCAGCCGTCATCGCGAATGAAGGCGTGCACCACCGTGGCCTTCGACTCGTCCTGGGGAACCGGGTGCAGGACGCCGTCGCGCCAGTCTCCGAGCAGGCCCGCGACCTGGGTGGCGGCCAGGTCGGCGAGGCGCGCCTCGAGGTCGGGCGTCTCCTCGCGCCCCTCCAGCGGGACCCGCCACTGGGCGACGATGGGTCCCGCGTCCAGGGCGGCCGTCATGACCATCAGGCTCACTCCCGCCTCCGCGTCGCCGGCGAGGATCGTTCCCGCGACAGGTGCGGCTCCCCGGTGGCGCGGAAGAAGGGACGGATGCACGTTGAGCGGCGGGCGGCTTCCCATCGCCAGCAGGTCGGATGGAACGAGCTGCCCGTAGGCGACGAGCAGCAGGCCATCCGGGCGGAACGCCGCCAGCGCTCCCCGGCCCTCGTCAGACCGCAGTCGTGCCGGCGTCACGAGGGTGAGGCCCCGCTCCCGGGCCAGGGCCGCCACCGGCGAGGGTCGCGACCGCAGGCGACGACCGGCAGGCCGATCCGGGGCGGACACGACGAGGAGCGCATCGGCAAGATCGGCCAGGCGCGCGAGGAGCGGGACGCCGAAGGCGCCGGTTCCCAGGAAGGCGATGCGGCCGATGCGGGCCACTAGATGCCCGCGGTCTGCCCTTCCTCCACGTCGCTCGAGTGCTCGCTGACGCGGACGAGCTCCTCGAGGGACTCGAGGTGATCGATGTAGAGGATGCCGTTGAGGTGGTCGATCTCGTGCTGCAGGGCGCGTGCGAAGAGCTCGTCGCCCTTGACCCGGAACGCCTTGCCGTTGCGGTCCTGGGCCTTGACGGTCACCTTCTCCGCGCGGGCAACCTCCGCGACGAAGCCCGGGATCGAGAGGCACCCCTCCCAGTCCACGATCTCGCCCGACGTCTTGACGATCTGCGGGTTGACCAGCTCGGTGACCGTGTCTTCGAGCTCGATCACCGCCACCCGCAGCGGGACGCCGACCTGGTTCGCCGCCAGCCCGATCCCCGGCGCATCGCGCATCGTCTCGAGCATGTCGTCGAGCAGCCGGTGCAGGGACGCGTCGAAGGTCGAGACCTTCTTCGTCTTCTCTCGGAGGATGGGCTCCTCGGCGGTGAGGATGCGGCGGATCACCATGGCGCCATTGTACCGATGGCGCCCGGTCCGCGAGGCCTCCACCTCAGAGCAGCGCCTCGGGATCCACGTCGATGGCAACGCCGGCCGGGGTGCGCTCCAGCGCCTCGGTCCGCGGACCGATCTCGGCCGCACGCAGGATGACCTGCATCCGCCAGCGCCCGGCCCGGCGCGGGACGTACGCCGGCAACGGCCCGAGCACCTCGACGCCCGGGCTCGCCACCGTCTCCGCGGCCGCCCGCCCACGGGCCTCCGCGCGGCCGCGGTCCGCATCGGCGACGAGCAGGCGGGCAAGGTACCCCGACGGTGGATAGCCGAGCAGGCGGCGCCGGGCCAGCTCCTCGTCCGCGAACCCGTCGACGTCGAGCCGCGCAGCCGCTCGAATCGCGAAGTGGTCCGGCGCATAGGTCTGGAAGATGACCTGCCCCAGCCGCGGCCCGCGCCCGGCGCGGCCGGCCACCTGCGCGAGCAGCTGGAAGGTCCGCTCGGCGGCCCGGTAGTCCGGCAGGTTCAGGGTGACGTCCGCCGCGACGACCGCGGCGAGCACCACGTTCGGGAGATCCAGCCCCTTCGCCGCGAGCTGCGTGCCGACCAGCACGTCGGTGCGGCCGTCGCGAAAGTCGTCGTAGACCGTCTCGAAGGCGCGTCGTTCCGCGAGTGCATCGCTGTCGAGCCGCGCCACGCGCAGGCGCGGGAAGCGGGCACGCAGCTCGGCTTCGACGCGCTGCGTTCCGGCCCCGAAGTAGCGAATCCGCGCGGACCCACAGCTCGGGCAGCGCTCGGGCACCGGCGCGGCACGTCCGCAGTGGTGGCAGCGCAGCTGACCACCGGACAGGTGGAAGACGTACGGCAGGTCGCAGTCGGGGCAGCGCAGGCTCTCGCCGCAGTCGCGGCACAGCACGAAGGTGGCCGCGCCTCGGCGATTGATGAGCAGGATCCCCTGGCCGCGCCCCTCCCCCAGGCCGGCGATCGCCTCCGCGAGCAGGCCGGAGACCACGGATCGGTTCCCGGTCGCCAGCTCTGCGCGCATGTCGACGATCTCGACGGTGGGGGTCCGGCCGACGCGGCGCTCGACGAGGCGCGTCCGCTCGGCATGCCCGCCCCGCACGCGGGCCAGCGTCACCAGGTCCGGCGTGGCGCTGCCCATCACCAGGCGGGCGCCGCTCAGGACCGCCCGCTCGCGGACGACCCACCTCGCGTCGAAGCGAGGCGTCCGATCGGACTTGTAGGCGCCCTCGTGCTGCTCGTCAACGACGATCAGCCCCAGGTCCGGGATCGGTGCAAACGCGGCCATCCGTGTCCCGAGCACGACGCGACCCTCGCCGCGCAGCAGGCGCCACCACGAGTCGTGCCGCTCTCCGGCGGACAGCCCCGAGTGCATGACCACCAGCGTGCCCCCCGCCAGCCCCGCCAGCCGATCCCCCAGCTGTGGAACGAGGGCGACCTCCGGCACGAGCACGAGCGCGCCCCGCCCGGCAGCGAGCGTCGCCTCGATCGCGGCCAGGTAGACGTCGGTCTTCCCGGACGCCGCAACGCCCTCCAGCAGCAGCTCACCGCCGGGCGGCAGGGCCTCGATCGCCGCGAGTGCCGCAGCCTGCTCGCCGGCAAGCGTGGCGCGGAGCGGCGGTCCGGGGGACCGGTGCGCCAGCGGATCGCGAACCGCATCCCGCCACCCGAGCACGACGTGGCCGCCGGCCTCCAGGCGGCGCGCCGGTCCCAGGAGCGCCGTTGGCGCAACGCCCATCCGCGCCGCGAGCGCCGGGAGATCCTCGACCTCCTCCCCCAGCAGCTCCAGCATCGCGCGCTGGACCGGCGCCCGGCGTGGCGGTTCGAGGCGGCTGCCTGTGCGCCGGATCGTGCGCACCCGGCGGGCCCGCAGCTCCGGTGCCTCCAGGGTCCAGACCGCGGTCAGCGCGCCCTGGCGGCGAAGCCGGTCCAGCCAGCGGGCCGCCCCGCGCACGGGACCGAAGGCGAGCAGCTCACCCTCGTCGAGGAGACCCTCGGCATCGAGCTGCGCGGTCTCCCGTACCCCGGCAGGCAGACGCGAGGCATCCCCGATCCGCCACCGACGCCGCAGCCGGGACTCAAGGCCGGGCGGCAGCATGGCGGCGATGGTGGTGCCGATGGGCGCCCGGTAGTAGATCGCGATGCGGCGCGCCACCTCGAGCAGCTCGGCCGTGAGCATCGGCGCCGACACGACCGCCTCCACCTCGCGCAGCACCTCCCCGCCTCCGGGCGCGCCGTCGTCATCGGCCACCAGGTAGCCCAGCGCCTGTCGGCGTCCGTAGGGCACCAGGAGCAGCGAACCCGGGGCCGGCCGGCCAAGCTCGGCTGGCAGCCGGTAGCTGAAGGTGCGCTCGGGACGATCGGCGATCGCGTCGACGGCGACCCGGACGACCCGACCGCCCGGATCAGACCTGGGGCCGGCGCGGCGGCTCACGGCGTGCCTCCGCCTGGATGATCTCCCAGATGCGTTCCGCGGCCTCCTCGGGACGGTCGGTCTCGTTCACGATGACGTAGTCGTAGTCCTCGGACGACGCCATCTCGTGCTTGGCGTTGCGGAGGCGGATCGCGAGCGACTCGGGCGACTCCGACCCGCGGCCGGCGAGCCGGGCATCGAGGTCCTCGATGGACGGCGGCATGACGAAGATCAGGAGCGCGTCCGGGACGAGCTGGCGGACCGAGCTGGCTCCCTGCGGATCGATGGTCAGGATGGCGTCACGTCCCGCGGCCAGGATCCCCCGCACCTGCTGCACCGGCGTCCCGTACCAGTACCCGTGGACGTTCGCCGATTCCAGCAGCCCCCCTTGCGTGCGGAGCGCCTCGAACTCCGACGCGGGCAGGAAGTGATAGTGGACGTCGTTGATCTCACCCGGCCGCCGCGGCCGGGTCGTGGCGGTGACGATCGGCACCACCTGTGGATGCTCACGGCCGAGGTGCGCCACGATCGTGCTCTTGCCCACACCGGATGGCCCCGAGACCACCACGAGCAGGGGGTTCGGGAAGGTCATCCGCTTCTCGGTCGGGTCCTCCTCGGGTGAGGCGTCCGGGGGCGGAGCGAAGGCCGACGGCCGCGGATCCTGCATCAGCGCGCTCCCTCTTCATCGTCGACCGATGCGCCGACGCCGGCCGGCAGGCCGCTCGCCGCCAATCCCGCCGCATCGAGCGCGTCCCCCAGGTCCCGTGGCAGCTCGCTCCACGCATGGAGCCGCCTGCCGTCGGCGGGGCGGAGCAGGGTCAACCGCGCCGCGTGCAGGAACTGGCGTCGGAGACCCCCCGGCCCGGTTCCCCCGCCGTAGCGCAGGTCACCCACGATCGGCAGTCGCAGGTAGGCGAGGTGGGCGCGGATCTGGTGGGTGCGCCCGGTGCGCGGCTGGAGGCGCAGGAGCGTGTGCCCTCCGCCGGTGGCCAGCACCTCGTATTCGGTGATCGCCTCGCGACCGCCGGCGACGACCGCCATGCGCTGCCGATCGCGGGGATCGCGACCGACGGGGGCCTCGATTCGGCCGCGGCGAGCCGGCGGCGCACCGCGCACCAGCGCCAGGTACTCCTTCTCGATCGTGCGCTCCCCGAACTGCTGCATCAGGCTCGCCTGCGCCGCATCCGTCTTCGCCACCAGCAGGAGGCCGGAGGTCTCCTTGTCGAGCCGGTGGACGATGCCGGGGCGCTCCATCCCGGCGATGGCACCCAGCGGCTCGCCGTGTGCCCGCGCCCGGCCGAGCAGCGCGTGGACGAGGGTCCCCGAGGAGTGGCCCGCACTGGGGTGCACCACCATACCGGCGGGCTTGTCGACGATGAGCATCGTGGCGTCCTCGTAGGCCACGGTCAGCGGGATCGCCTCGGGCACGAGGGTCGGGTCGGGCGGCGCGCTGAGCTCAACGCTGATCCGCTCGCCGCCGCGGAGCCGGTCGCTGGACCGGGCGCGGCCGCCCTCCACCAGGGCCCTCCCGTCACCGATCAGGCGTTGTGCATGCGCGCGGCTGATGCCACCCACGGCCGCCACCGAGAGATCAAAGCGGCCCGGCATCGCCGGACCGCTCACCACGCGGTCGTCGGGTGCCGCTCGACCCGGAAGGTCCGCCACCGGCCGCCGGCTCCCGGCGCGGGCGCGCACCGGCACGCGGGAAGCGACGCCGTCCCCGGTCGGCTCCGTCACCCCGCTCCCCCACCCGGGGTCGGGTCGCCCGGTGGCGCCTGGGGTCCCGGGGCGGGGCGGCTGCCTTCGGCACGCTCATCACCGGGCGTCACGCTGCCTGCCCCGGCATCGATCCACCACAGGATCGCCACCAGGCCCAGGATCCCCACGATGAGCGAGCTGTCGGCCACGTTGAAGGTGGGCCAGCGGACGTCGCCGATCCCCACCGAGACGAAGTCCAGCACGCGCCCGCCGCGCACGATGCGGTCCGTGAAGTTGCCGAGCGTGCCGCCCAGGACCAGGCCCAGCACCCCGAAGAACCACAGGCTGCGGCCGTGGAACGACCTGGCGAAGTAGGCCACCAGTCCGAGCGCCACGACGGTGACCAGCAGGAAGAGCGGGAGCAGGTTCTGGAGGAGGCTGAACGCGGCGCCGCTGTTCTCGGCGTGCCAGATCTGTACCACCGTCCCGATCACGTCGCGGCGCTCGCCGATCGCCAGGTTCGCGGCGACGGCGGCCTTGCTCAGCTGGTCCGCGACCAGAAGGACTGCACCGACCGCCAGCAGCGTCGCGATCTCGCGCGTTCGTCGCCCGGTGGATTCACGCTCGTCCATCCTCGGAAGCCTACACCGAGCGCCGAACGGAGAGCTCGAGATGGCCGTTGTCGATCTCGAGAGACTCCGTGCGGTCCGGGTCGGCCAGGCGCGCTCCGGCGCCCAGCGTCACTGATGTCGCCAGGAGCTCGTCCGCCAGCCAGGTCCGATGCGGTTCCAGCCCCCGGACCAGCGCGGCATCGCCGGCGATCCCGATCTCGACCCGATCGCTGATCTCGTACCCGGCCTCCTTGCGGAGACCCTGGAGCCGGTGCGCGACCTCCCGCGCCATCCCTTCCGCCTCGAGCTCCGGGGTGAGCGCCGTGTCGAGCGCGACGAGCAGGTCCCCCTCCTCGGCCACGGCGTGTCCGGGCCGGGCCCGGGCCACGAGCTCGAACTCGTCCGTCTCGAGGACCGTCCCACCCGCGTCCACCCGTCCGTCGGGCAGAAGCGTCCAGCTTCCCGATCGAGCCGCGGCCATCACCCCTCCAACGGCGGCCCCGCGGCGCGGGCCGAGCACCGGGAGGAGCGGCCGCAGGGTGCGTTCCACGAGCGCGGAGGCATCCGGGATCGACTCGATCGACTTCACGTTCAGCTCGTCCAGGAGGTGGGACATCAGCTCGGCGTCGGTCCGGTGGTCGTCCGCAAGGGCGGCGCCACCGCCCGCACGTCGCACGCGCAGGACACCGAGCGGCTGCCGCACGCGGACCCCGGAGGCGGCCCTGGCGGAGTGCCCGAGGGCGGCGACGGCGCGAGCGCGCTGCACCGCCTCCTCCAGCGCCACATCGCGCCGGCCGGCCTCCACCGCGGGGTAATCGGCGAGGTGGACCGAATCGGGGGCGGACGGATCCACCGCACCCACCAGGTTCTCCCAGATCGTGTCGGCCAGGTGGGGCACGATCGGCGCGACGACTCGCGTCAGCGAGACGAGCACCGTGTAGAGGGTCTCGTAGGCGGCGCGCTTGTCCGAGTCGAGCGATCCTTTCCAGAAGCGGCGCCGATTGCGCCGGATGTACCAGTTCGACAGGTCCTCGACGAACGCCTCGACGATTCGCGTGGCCCGCTGCGCGTCGTAGCCGTCGAGGGCGGCGCGCACGTCTCCGACGACGGCGTCGAGCCGGGACAGGATCCATCGGTCCATCAGGTTCCGCGCACGCTCGCTGTCAGCGTCCTCCGAGCCCGGCGTCCAGCCGTCGAGCCGGGCGTAGGTCGCGAAGAACGCGTAGGTGTTCCACAGCGGCAGGAAGAAGCGGCGAACCACCTCGTGCCCCGGCCCGTAGCCGAAGTTCAGGTTGCTGGCCGGGTTCTGGGCCATGAACATCCAGCGCATGACGTCGGTGCCGATGCGCTCCGCGGCCTCGTCGAAGGGGATGGCGTTTCCCTTGCTCTTGTGCATCTCCTCGCCGTGCTCGTCGCGCATGAGCGCGTAGCCGAAGAGGGTGCGCGTCATCGGCTCGTCGGCCAGCACGGTCGACATGGTGAGCAGCGCGTAGAACCAGTTGCGGAACTGCCCCGGGAACGACTCGGTGATGAAGTCGGCCGGGAACCACGCCCGCCAGTAGTCGCGGTCCGTGTTCCAGCGCAGGGTCGAGAAGCCCACGATCCCCGCGTCGAGCCACGGGTTGCCGACGTCGGTGATCCGCCGAGCCCGTCCGCCACAGCTCGCGCAGGCGATCTCCACGCCATCGACCCAGGGCCGGTGCGGCGAGTGGCCCTCGAACGCGTCCCAGCCGGCCACGGCTCGCTCACGCAGCTCCGTCCCGCCCGCCGATGACCTCCCATGCCTCGCAGTCGTCACAGACCCAGATCGGCAGCGCCAGGCCGTAGTAGCGCTTCTTGCTGATCATCCAGTCGCCCATGTTTCGGAGCCAGTCCAGCTCGCGCTCCTCGAGCCCCACGCCCTCGGGCAGCCAGGTGATCTGCCGCGTCACCCGCGAGATCGGCTCACGGAGCGGATCCATGCGGATGAACCACTCGTCGACGAGACGGAAGACCAGCTGGGTCCCGCAGCGCCAGCAGACCGGGTAGCTGTGGAGGTAACGCTCCTTCGCCACTAGGAGGCCGCGCACCTCCAGATCCTCGGCCACGTCCTGGGCCAGGTCCTCGGCCGGATCCACCGCCGCGCCGGCATAGCGGCCGGTCTGCCAGCCGTATCCCTCCTTGAAGACGCCGAACTCGTCGATCGGGTCGAGCACCGCGAGGTCGTTCTCCCCGGCCAGCGCGAAGTCCTCCTGCCCACAGCCGGGGGCGATGTGCACGATCCCGGTCCCCTCCTCGTCGGAGACCTCATTCCAGCGGATGACCCGATGTTCCACGCCCGCCTGGACGGGAAGGTCGTCGAACGGCCCGGCGTAGGCCAGGCCCACGAGCTCCGACCCGGGGGCGGTGGCGAGCACGCGGGCATCGCCCGCGACCCGGCGCTTCGAGCCGGCCGAGACCCACCAGCGACGGTCATCTCGCCCTTCGACGAGCTGGTAGGTCAGCGCGGGATGCACCGCCGCGGCCACGTTGGAGGAGAGGGTCCACGGCGTCGTGGTCCAGACCAGGAGGTCCTCCCCCTCGTGCCCGGGGGTGGTGATGGGCAATCGGATCGTCACCGAGAGGTGACGCAGCTCGCGGTAGCCCTCGGTGGCGATCTCCATGTTCGACAGGCCCGTGCCGCAGCGCGGGCACCAGGGCATCACGTCGTGGCCCTTGTAGACCAGCCCGCGACGATGGCACTCGGCCAGGAAGGCCCAGATCGTGTAGTTGTTCTCTTCGCCGTTGGTGATGTAGCTGTGGTCCCAGTCCATCCACATGCCGAGCCGCTTGCTCTGCTCCGTCTGGATGGCGGCGAAGCGATCGACGCGCGCCTTGCACAGCTCCACGAAGCGGTCGATCCCGAACTCCTCGATCTGGCGCTTGTTGTTGAAGCCCAGCTCGCGCTCCACCTCGACCTCGATCCAGAGGCCCTGGGCGTCGAACCCGTTCTGGAAGCGCTGGTGCTCGCCCAGCATGGCGTGGTAGCGCTGGTACAGGTCCTTGTAGGTGCGACCCCAGGCGTGGTGCACGCCCATCGGGTTGTTGGCGGTGATCGGCCCGTCAAGGAAGCTGTACCGCCGTTCCGAGCCCTCGTTGCGGGCGAGGTAGCGGGCCACGGTGTCGCGCTCGCGCCAGCGCGCGATCTGCTCGCGCTCCAGCGCCGGGACATCAAGCTTGGGGCTGACCGGCCTGAACACCGCTCCTCCTCTTCTCGTCCTGCTCGTGTTGCGGACCACACGGCCCATGAAAAAACCCGTCCCGTTTGCCGGGACGGGAACGTCGTGCGATCCCGCGGTACCACCCGCGCTTGACCGATGGCGCCGCCGTCGACGCCTCGATCCGCTCACCCGCCACGGGCCGCCGCAGGGCATGGACCGATGGCGCCGCCACCGATATCGGGGGGCGTGCCCCGGGAGCCGCTACGCACGTCGGTAGCCGCGCCACCAACGCTTCGCATCTCCGGCTCGGGAGGGATGGCTCACCGTCTCGATGCCACCCGCTCTCACCGTCCGGGCTCGCTGCAGGCTCGTGATGACGGGAGCGCTGGCTCCGTCGCAGCCATCTTGGATCTGTCGGCGGATCGTCGCAGCGCGGCCCGCCCCTGTCAATTCGGCCGGCGCCTGGTCAGCGCATTACCGCCGTGGTGAGCAGGACCAGGGCAGAGAGGGCGCTCACCGTGACCAGCCCCGTGAGCCGGGGCCACCAGGCGCGCGCGGCAAGGATGCCCAGCGCGGCGAGCGGCCCGCAGGCAAGCAGCGCCAGTGCCTCCATCCGCGCCGGGACGTCATCTGCCGCCATGGATGCGTCCCCGCCCACCACGAGGTAGGTTCCCAGCGATGCCGCGAGGGGCACCAGCCCCCAGCCGATGGCAACCAGAACACGCAGGCGCTGGTCGGTGGCCCAGGCCGGCCGCTTCCAGGTACCGCGGATGCGGACCCTGGCCGCGCCGGGTGTCGTCCAGGGTACCTCCGCCTCCGTTTCGATCGGCGCTGGCGGCGGCTCCGGGGCACGCGCCTCGACCGGGGCGGCCTCGCCGGCGAGACGCGCGTCCTGGATCGCCCGCCGCTCGGCCTCGGCGGCCTCGAGCGCCGCCTGTCGCGCCGCCGCCAGCTCCGCCTCGAGGCGGGCCCGCTCGATGCCGGTCAGGACGCGCGGGCCGCGTGGGGCGACCTCGACAGGCGCGGATGCGGCCAGCTCCGGCGCCTCGGGCTCGACCGCCTGGTGCGGAGCCTCCTCCGCCGCGGGAAGCGCGGCCATCACCCGGCCGCTCACCTCGTCGAGGCGCTGCTGCACCCGCGCGGCGGCCCCCAGCGCCTCGAGGAGCTCCGGCTCCGACGCGGCCGCGATCGCCAGCCGGCCGTGATCGGTGGGGACGAGGATGACCGTGGGGACCGATGCCAGGCGCACGATGGAGATGGGCTCCTCACCGCGGAGCAGCGCGGAACCGTAGGCCCAGCCCATGAGCCCGAAGCGCGTGCGGATCGCGCTCCGGCCGTCGCCGGCCACGGTGGCGCGGGTGACGGCGCCGGGGACCAGCCGATAGCGACGGCCACCCGCCAGCCAGCTCACGCGGAGCCCCCCCACCTCGACCTCCAGGCGCAGCGTGAGGGGAATGGCCGCGATCACCACGGCAGCGACGGCGAGCCCGCCGGCCAGGACCCAGAGCGCAACGCCGATCCCCGTCGGAACGCTGAAGCCACCGGCGACGGCGATGGCGGCCAGGACGAGCAGGAGCGCCGGGAGGGCGAGGATGCGTGGCAGGGCGCGGGCCAGCCTCACGCGCGCGATGGCGATTGGATCGTCCGACATCGGCTCAGGCCTTCTCCGTCACGCGGTATTCCAGGTATCGCCCGGTCAGCAGGCGCGTCTGCGCGTCGAGCGCCGGGAGGTTGCTGAAGAGGATCCCGATGACCGGCAGGCCAACCCACTGCAGGTAGCTGATGGCGCGGGGCACGAACCCCCAGTTTGCCGGACGCGGCGGAACGATCGCCTGTTCGACGTAGATCATCACGATCAGGGCCACCAGGGCCAGGGTCAGCATGGTACTCGCGAAGAGAGGCAGATTCTGCCCCAGGATCGTCTGGCCGAAGGCGGGGTTGAGCACCAGCGGTATGAGCGCACCGAAGGTGATGACGAATGGTCCGATGGCCCAGGTGATGTGCTCCCAGAAGAGGTTCAGGATCCTCCAGATCCGTGAGAATCGCGAGATCTCGGGGTGGCGGAACGCGTTCTGGACCACGTACGGGATGTCCGTCACCCCCCAGGCCCAGCGCCGAGCCTGGGTGTACTGGACCATCATCGATCGCCAGTAGGTCCGCGCCCGCACGGCGTCCCCGTAGATCGGGATGAAGAGCGGGACGGCCCGGAACCGATCGCCGTACCGGAAGTAGCTCTTCCAGAAGAAGCGGCTGTCCTCCGGGATCGCATCCGTCGCCCAATAGCCGACCTCGTGCACGACCTTGAGGGTGGTCGAGTAGCTGGAGAAGCTCACCAGCTTCTCCGGCATCACGTTTCGCCACAGCTGCAGCTGGGTGAGCATCGCCGCGAAGAGCCGGAGCAGGACGGGCGCCTCCCAGATGTTGTTGTGGAAGTACGGGATCGGCTGGTACAGCTGCGTCTCGCGGTTGGCGTCCCTCACGTGCACCCAGGCCAGGTAGGCGAAGTACCTCGGGTGCACGCGGAAGTCCGCATCCAGGTCGGTGATCAGGATCCGGCTCGGGTCCATGCCGCGCTCGCGCACCAGGAGCCGATAGAGGTACCGCCCGCCCCAGGCCATGGCGCTGCTCTTGCCGACGACGATCCCGGGCTCGAGCGGATCGAGGATGTGGATGAAGTCGGCGAAGGCATCCCCGAACTCCTCGCGCAGGGTCCGGACGTTCTCGATCCCCTGCTCGTCGGTTTCCCGGGTGATGATGGCGCAGATCTTCCGCTCCCGCGGCCACTCGGCCTCCGCCAGGGCGCGGACCGTCGCGCGGAGCTTCTCCAGCGACTCGGTGTAGGTGGGGATCAGGGCCAGCTGGGTGTACTCGCGCCAGTCCAGGATGGTGCCCAGCGCCGACGGCGCATTGCCGGTCGTCGACACCTGCGCGACGTCACCCCGTTCGAGGCGCGACATCCAGTCGGTCGCCTCGACCCGCCGTACCCGCCGGTAGCCCACCACCACCGTGACCGCCAGCCACAGGGAGCGGCACAGCATGTAGAAGTCGAAGGTCAGGACGAAGTACGCGACGAGCCACGGGTAGCTGAAGCTGAGCCAGATCGGGCCCAGGATGATGGCCCAGCTGATGAGCCCCGGGACGATCTCCAGCAGACGCTGGAGCCATCGGTAGCGATCTGAGTGTGCTTCCTCGACCATACAGCTCTCCGGCCGGGCGGCCGCCTGGCCGGACGGTCGCGCCGGCGCCTAGTAGACCGGCGTCAGCCAGGATCGGTACGTGTCGAGCTTGCCGCGCACCGCGTCGAAGTAGGTCCGGGAGAGCCGGCTGGTGACCGGTCCCGGTTGCCCGTCGCCGACGGTGCGACGGTCGACCTCGATCACAGGGGAGACCTGCGCGCCGGTTCCGCACAGGAAGATCTCGTCCGCGCTGTACAGCTCCGTGCGATCGATCGACCGCTCCACGACCGCGATCCCCATGTCGTTCGCGACCGACATGAGTCGCTTGCGGGTGATCCCCTCGAGAACGTTGTCGGACACCGGCGGCGTGATCAGGTTGCCGTTCCGCACGATGAACAGGTTCTCCGCGCTCCCCTCGCTGACGTGACCGTCCTGCGTCAGGACGATGGCCTCGTCGAAACCGTTGAGCTGCGCCTCGCTCTTGGCGAGCGCCGAGTTCACATAGGCGCCGGTGATCTTGCTCCGTGCGGGAATGGCGTTGTCGTCGGTACGGCGCCAGCTGCTCACCTGGGCCCGAATTCCGGATTCGGTGTCGATGTACTTGCCGAACGGAATGGCGAAGATCGTGAAGTCAGCGTCCAGGTTGTGAAGCCTGACGCCGATGAGCTCGCTCGACTTGTAGATGAGCGGGCGGATGTAGACATCCTCCTGCAACCCGTCCCGTCGAAGAAGCTCGAGGGTGGTGTCGGCCATCTGCTGAGCGGTGTACGGGACGGCCATGAAGAGGACGCGGGCCGACCGAATGATGCGCTCGAAATGCGCCAAGACGTCGAGGGCGTACAGCTGGCCCTCGTCGGCGTTCCAGTAGGCGCGCACTCCCTCGAAGACGGCGGTGCCGTAGTTCAGGGCGTGAGTCATGACACTGACGTTCGCGTCGCGGAGCGGGACGAACTCGCCACGGAAGAATGCCCACAGATCGGGGGTCCCGTCCAGTCCGGCAGCGGGTGTCGGTGTGGCTTGCTTCAGCAACGTGCTCTCCTCATGGGCCGGGCTCGCGTCAAGCGCGCGCGCCAGCATGCGGCGCGTCCAGTATAGCCATCGATTCGGCGCGCCTCCGCGTGCCGTCCAGCACCTTGCGGAATCAGTGGCCGCCCACGACCGGTACCGGCAGGATCAGTGCCAGGGTGATGTAGGTCACGTAGATCGGGCCTCCGACGAGCAGCAGCCAGGCGCTCAGCCGGCGAGCGCGAAGCATGAGGCCGAAGATCAGGAAGGTAGCCAGAAACGCCGCACCGGCGGAGGCGAACGAGAGGGCGCTCTCCGGGCTGAAGACCCAGTCGGTGAAGACCAGCCCCAGGACCGTGGGGATGCAGCTCTGGAAGACCATCGCCCCGGTGATGTTGCCCATGGCCAGCGTGTCCTTGCCGGAACGCACCCAGAGGATCGAGTTCGCCTTCTCCGGCAGCTCAGTGGCGATGGGCGCGATCACCAGGGCCAGGATCCGCGGGTCCAGGCCGACCACCGTGGAGAGATGCTCCACCGCGCCCACGAACACCTGGGCACCCATGATGATCGCGGCGAGCGCCACGATCACCTGGGCAACCACAACGCGGAGGCGCGGCGTCCCTTCCGTCGCCTCCCGGGCATCGGTCTCACCGGGGAGCAGGTCGAGGTCCATGGTGCGCGGCCCGCGCATGCCGGGGAGGCGGGTCACGTGCAGACGGTTCAGATCGGCTTCGTCGGTGTCCGCGCCCTCCTCCGTGAAGTGCGCCCGCACGTAGACCGCGTACAGGACCAGGAGCAACGCAGCGACCGGCCACTTCAGCCAGTGGATGGGCGCCGGAAGGAACGTCGTGCCGATGGCGATGGCGTAGGCGGCGATGAAGTAACCCACGTCTCGCCCCAGGATCCGCACGTTCACGCGCAGATCCGTGGATCGGCGCCCGCCCCGGGCGAAGATCAGCACGCCGGCACCGGTCACGAACATGGCCAGCGTGGAGAGCATGAAGGGCGCGCCCAGAATGGCCCCCACGCCCACCTCCGCCGCGTGCGGCGTCCGCCCCCGAAGACCAGCGGTCCGACGATGGCGATGAGGGGGATGAGCGTCTCTGGCATCGCCGTGGCCACCGCGGCCAGCACGCTGCCGACCGCACCCTCCGCGAGGTTCAGCTTGTGGCCGAACCACTCGATGCCGTTGGTGAAGAGCTCGGCACCGGCGAGGATCAGCGCAAGCGAGCCTATGAGCAGGACGACGTCCACGTCACGCCTCCCGGAAGCGGTGCATGTCGTCCGCCCGTGAGCACCACGGGCGGACGATGCGGTTGCCTACGGCCGCAGGTGCTGCGGCGCGTACGGGAGCAGGGCGACGTGCCGGGCACGCTTGAGCGCGACGGTCAGCATGCGCTGATGGCGGGCGCAGGTGCCTGTCTTCCGCCGCGGCTCGATCTTGGCCCGCTCGGACAGGTAGCGACGGAGGCGATTGACCTCCTTGTAGTCGATGCTCTCGGCCTTGTCGACGCAGAAGTTGCAGACCTTGCGCCGGCGCCGATCCCGGTAGTAGTCCGCCGTCTCGCGGCGGGAACGTGGACTTGCCATGGATCTCGATGGTCCTCAGTGCTCAGAATGGAATGTCATCGACGTCGACGAAGGGCTCGTCACCGCCGGATCGCGGCGCCGCACCCCGTGGCCGGGCGGACGGCGTCGGCCCGTCGGACGGGGCATCGCCGAAGCCACCTTCGCCCTCGTCGCGGCTGCGCCGCTCGAGGTTGACGACGCGGGCGAAGCGCATCTCGAGGCTGGTGCGCTTCTGGCCGTCGTTGCCCTCGTACTCGCGGGCACGCAGCTCACCCTCGGCGTAGACCTTGTTTCCCTTGCGGAGCTGCTCCGCCGCGCGCTCCGCGGCCTGCTCCCAGACCTCGACGCGCAACCAGAGGGTCTCCTCGACCCATTCCCCGTCGGGTCCGCGACGGTTGCTGTTGACTGCGACGCGCAGGTTCGTCACGGCCTTCCCGCTGGGCGTGTAGCGCAGCTCCGGATCCGCGCCGAGGTTGCCGATGATCATCATCTTGTTCAGGGTCATCGCTCAGGTCCTCCTCCGGCCATCTCCGCAGCTCAACCCTCCGCGGAGGCGGCTGCCGGTTCGGGTGCCTTGTCGTCGGCGGGCTCGTCTGCCGCCTTCTCGGCCGGCTCGTCCGGCAGCTTCTCGGCCGGCTTCTCGGCCGGCTTCTTGGCCGACGCCTTGGACGCACCCTTCGCGGTCGCGGTCTCCCCGTCGGGGGTATCGCTCGCGGACGCGTCGTCCGCCTCCGCGGGGGTCTCGTCCGTGGCGTCCTCACCGGCCGCGGCGACAGCCTCGGACTGCTCAGGAGCGGCACCGCGATCCTCGATCACCGTGACCAGGTGGCGGAGAATCTCCTCGCTGATGAGCATCCCGCGCTCGATCTCGCGGACGGCGGACGGCTCGATGTCGAAATGAATGAGGAAGTAGCTGGCCTCGCGCAGATGCTGGATGGGGTACGCCAGCCGGCGCTTTCCCCAGGGCGAGACCTTGGACAGGCTGCCGCCACCGTTCACGATGGCGCGGGTGACCTTCTCCACCGCGGACTGGAGCTTGTCGTCCTCCAGGTCGGGACGGAGCAGGAGCATGAGCTCGTATCGGCGCATGAGTGCCGAACGCCTCCTCTCTATGGGACTGCGGCATTCGACCACGGGCGCGACCGATGCGGCAGAAAGGGGCCAGACAATACGACAGCCCCCGCGTTCGGAGGCGCCCGGGAAGTATAGTCGGCGCTGAGGGCCTCGGCAACGAGGCCCATCGGTCGTCCCTATACTCCTTCCCACCACGCTGCCCAAGACTGCGAAGGACGAATGGCAGGCAACCCGATTCTCGTCTGCTCGCCGCCAGGCGAGCTGCGCACCAAGCTCGAACGCGAGCTGACCGCGTCCGGATACCCGGTCAGCACGGTCAGCGCCGCGGCCGACGCCGTCGCGGCCCTGCGCGACGCCAGCTTCGACCTCGTCGTGGCGGACGGCCTGTCGGTGACGGGCGCCATCGGCTCCATTCGCAACGCCTCCACCGTCCCCACCCCGTGCCTTATCGTCTCGCCCGCGGGCGATGTCGAGGCGCGAATCGCGTTCCTGGAGGCGGGTGCGGACGACGTCGTCCCCGCCGGATGGGCGCCCCGCGAGCTCGATGCGCGCGTCCAGGCACTCCTCATCCGGTCGGGCCGCTTGCGCCCGGAAAGCGACGCAGGAGCCGCCGCGGGACACCTGGTCACCTTCTTCTCACCGAAGGGCGGCGTGGGTACCACGACCCTGGCGGTCAACACGGCGGTGCTCCTGGCGGGAGGCGATCAAGCCGGCTCCGGCTTCCCCACCCAGCGCGTCCTGCTCGTGGACCTCGACCTCCAGTTCGGCCAGGTTGCCACGCACCTGAACCTCACCCCGCGGTTCGACATCGCGGGGTTGGCCAGCGATGAACCGGCCCTTGCGGACCCCGAGCTCGCGAGCTCGTACCTGACCAGGCACTCCTCCGGTGTCTCGGTGCTGGCGGCGCCGTCCATCCCCGACGCCGAATTCCGCATCGGCGTGGAAGAGCTGACGCGGATCTTCGACCTGCTCCGCCCGCGGTTCGACATCGTCGTCGTCGACTGCGGCAGCGGGCTGGATCCCCGCATCCTGTGGATGCTCGAGCAGGCGGACATCCACCTGTTCGTGATCTTCCCGGAGATCGCGGCCCTGCGCGCCACGAGCCTGATGCTCGCCTATCTGGCGGAGACGGCCACGCTCGGGGCCCGAACAGAGTTCATCGTCAACCACATCTTCCCCAAGGAGCTGCTCAAGACCCGGGACATCGAGAACCTTCTGCGTGCGCGGCCCGCCGCAGAGATCCCGTACACCGAGGTCGAGATGATCCGCGCTGTCAACGAAGGCGTCCCGCTGGTGACCAGCCGGCCGACGACCCCCGCAGCGGCGGCCCTGCGCATCGTGGCGCAGAACATCATGGGGATCAGCGCACAGACCACCCCGCCAGACGACCCACCCCAGCGCAAGGGCTTCCTCTTCGGCCGTCGCTAGGGTGGTGCCGGAGGAGGGATTCGAACCCCCACGCCCCTCGCGGGGCCGCCGGGTTTAAGCCGGCCGCGTCTGCCGTTCCGCCACTCCGGCGCTGGTTACCTCGTGCTCGCCCGCAACGCTGCATACGAGGGCGACCGCGTGTTCCGGCTGCAGGATACGGCAGCGGTGCCGCTGTCGCCGAGGTGCGCTGCCCCGTCGCCGCGCGCCGCGCGCCCGAAGGCCCTCGTCAGTCGTCGCGTTCCTCGAGCACGGAATCCGTGGGCTGCACCGGTAGACATCCGGGCGCTACCATCCGACCCTGCATGGGTCGGGCTACCTGCTGTCGACGGTCGGCCTGCTGGTCGTCGGGGCAGGGCTGCTGGCCACCCTCTGGTGGGGAGCGTTGCACAGCCTCGGACGGCCAATGGCCACGCCTCAGGCCCCAGCGCACAGGCCAATCTAAGGGGCGGTCCGCGGGCGGTTGGCTGGCGGCACCAGGCCGCCGGCCGGGAACCTGAGCCGAGGTCGAGCTACTCGACCTCGGCTCGTGCTGGCAGCGACGACGATCGGTGGCATTGGGTTTCGTTTGCCGGCCCGAATCCGAGGGACCTTTCCGGGGACGCCTATTCCGGCGTCGCAGTCCGCGCGGTCAATGAGCGCTGATGTCGGGTGTGGCCACGTCCGCGCGGACGACAACCACGCCAACCCGGTCGGACTTCCCCTTGAGCTCAAGGACCCGGTGCTCGAAAGCCTCGCCCGCCGTCAGATGAAGCCCCGCAGCCGATGCCGCCTCGTCGCTGACCAGCATCTCGCCGGGTCCTGCCGCCGACGCCAGCCGCGCGGCGACGTTCACCACGTCCCCGAGGGCGGTGAAGGCAGTGGCCGGCGGGGTGGCCACCGAGCCTACGAACGCGACACCCGTATGCACGCCAATGCCGATGGGGAGCCATGGCCCTTCCGGCGCGCCGTGCCCGGTCGCGGTGAGCAGCTCGCGGCCGGTGTCCACCGCTCTCGCCGCATGGAGCTCGCCGGTCATGGCGGGGATGTAGATCGCCATCACCTCGTCGCCCACGAACTTGTCGAGGATGGCGTCGTGGTGGAAGAGCGCCTCTTCCGCCGCGCCGTAGAAACGCTGCATCAGCCCACGAAAGTCGCCCGCCGACATGCGCTCCGCGATCGACGTGGACCCCCGAACATCGGCAAAGAGGAGGCTGCAGCCGATCTCAGCCCCGCCTCGGCGCTGCTCAAGGATCGTGAAGCAGCGCCGGCAGTAGTTGGGGTTCTTTGCCCAACGTCCGCTGCCGATCAGCCGTGCGAGCGGCGCTCCGACACCTGCAAATGGCGCACCGCAGAAGTGGCAGCGCGGACGGCCCGGCATGCGCCCCATCACGGCCCGGAACCGGCGCAGCTTTGGGTCGGTTCCGAGCAGGATCTTGCGCCACTCCGGATTGTCGAGCGGCGACCCTTCGTCAGACGGCATCGCGAGCTACTGTACGACTCCTGCAGACAACCCGGGCAGTCCACGCGAGACGGAGTGGTCGGTGGTCGCCGTCCAGGAACGCGAGCATCGGCGTGACGTTAGCCGTCGGACCGACGAGGGCCTCGATCTCCTGCTCACGGCGCTGGGATGGCCTGTGAGGCCGACGCCGGCCCGTGCGGCCGGCATTTCTTGTGCTCAGTTTGTGGAGGCGACGGCGGGAATTGAACCCGCGTACGCGGTTTTGCAGACCGCTCCCTGGACCACTCGGGCACGTCGCCCCGATGCTTCACACTGGCTGCCCCGCGAGGATTCGAACCTCGGTTCACGGATCCAAAGTCCGCTGTCCTACCACTAGACGACGGGGCAGCGGATCCGAGGCACGAGGCTAGCAGGTCAGTGCTGCCCGGACAGAAAAATGGAGCGGAAGACGGGACTCGAACCCGCGACCCTCACCTTGGCAAGGTGATGCTCTACCAACTGAGCCACTTCCGCCCGTTTACCGATGCGCGCCCCAGCTTGGTGCCGAGGGTCAGAATCGAACTGACGACACCCGCCTCTTCAGGGCGGTGCTCTACCAACTGAGCTACCTCGGCTCGCCCGTTCGATCCTGAGGATCTGCGGCCCGCACGTGGTCGCGTATCGGCTGAGGACGATAGCACAGCCGTTCGGCGAGCGGCAAGGCGCCATCGGGCCTACTGCGGGGAGGGCATTCCTCCCGTTCCGGCCGGTGCCGCGACATCCAGCCCGGGCGGGAACGGCTGGCCCATCTGGCCGGCGATCCGCTCCAGGATCTTGATCCGCTCAGCGATGGGTGGATGGGTGTCCCACATCGACTTCGACCGCTTCTCGAAGCTCTTGATGGGGTTCACGATGTACAGGTGCTGGGTGGCCCGGTTCGCCACCTCCAGGACCTCCGGATCGTCGCTGATCGTGCGCAGGGCACGGGCCAAACCGACCGGGTTGCGGGTCAGGTCCACCGAGCTGACGTCGGCCAGCTCCTCGCGACTCCTCGACACGGCCAGCTGGATCATGCGACCGATGAGCGGCGCCAGGATGGCGAGCACGATGGCCACCACGAACAGGATGACCTGGAGCCCTCCCCCGCCGCTGCTGCGATCCGAGCTGCTGCGACGGCGCCCGCCACCGAACCAGAACGTGTAGCGCAGGAACCAGTCGGAGAGCAGTGCGATGGAACCTACCAGGACCCCGACGAGCAGCGTGAAGCGGATGTCGAAGTTGCGGACGTGGCTCATCTCGTGCCCGATGACGCCCTGGAGCTCCTCGCGATCCATCTTCTCCAGCAGCCCGGTGGTCGCCGCGATCGAGGCGTGCTTCGGATCACGGCCGGTCGCGAACGCGTTGGGCGCCGTATCGTTGATGACGTAGACGTGGGGCATGGGTATGCCGGAGGCAAGGCTCATCTCGGTGACGACGTTGACGAGCTGCTTGTACTGGTCCGGCGGGTTGGCGACCGGGACCTCCTTGGCTCCCGACGAGGCGAGGACCAGCTTGTCGCCCGCGAAGAAGGAGCCGATGCTCATGACCGTGGCAATGCTCACGGCCACGATGACCCCCACCCACCCGAATCCCGTCGCGTAGCCGATCGCGCCCCCGAGCACGCCGAGCACCACGATCACGACCCCTACCAGCAGCCAGCTGCTGCGCCGGTTGCGGTCGATCTCGCGGAAGAACGTGGTGGACGCCGCCGACGAGCTCATCGGTCAGACGGCGCCGCAAACCTGCATGGACGAACGATCCGCGGTCAGGACTTCAGGCTGAGGTCCACGGCCGGAACCGCGGCATCCTCCTCGGCGATCTGGAAGTAATCGCGCGCGCCAGAAGCCCATCATGCCGGCGATCAGCGACGTTCGGGAACGTCTGGATGGAGGTGTTGTACTCGCCGAACCGTGCTGTTGTAGTGCTGGCGCGAGAAGCCGATCTGGTTCTCCGTCGTGGTCAGCTGCTCCTGGAGCTGCATGACGTTCTCGTTCGCCTTGAGCTCGCGGGTAGTTCTCGACCAGGGCGAACAGCTGGCGCAGGGCGCCGGTGAGCACGTTCTCCGCCTGGGCGGACTGGCCGGCCTGTGCCGGACCCGCGGCCTGGGCGCCGACGGCGGCGTTGCGGGCCTCGATGACCTTGGTCAGCGTCTCCTGCTCGAACTCCATGTAGCCCTTGACGGCGTTCACCAGGTTCGGGATCAGGTCGTGGCGCCGCTTGAGCTGCACGCTGATCTGGTTCCAGGCCTCGTCGACCATGTTCCGCAGGCGGACGAGCCCGTTGTACATGAAGACGAGGAAGAGCGCGATGACCGCGAGGACGATCAGAACGATCCAGACGGTAGGCATCGGTGGTGGTCAACTCCATGTTGAGCGGGGATGGTCGCAGGCATCGTACCAGCGGCGCCTCCGAAACGCGACGCCCGGCAGGGCGATTTCGCCGGGCGCGGTCGTCCGGCGCGGCGGACGTTGGTGGGCGGTGAGGGGCTCGAACCCCCGACCTTCTCGGTGTAAGCGAGACGCTCTGACCAGCTGAGCTAACCGCCCGGCGTGAGCCTAGCACGCGGATACGGCAACGCCGCTCCATGCGGGAGCGGCGTCATCGGTCTGTCGCTGCAAGTTGGTGCCCAGGCCGGGACTTGAACCCGGATGGGTTTCCCCATACGCCCCTCAAACGTACGCGTATACCAATTCCGCCACCTGGGCCAGAGGTGTGGTACCGAGGGAGGGACTTGAACCCACACGACCGTAATGGTCACTAGGTCCTGAACCTAGCGCGTCTGCCTATTCCGCCACCTCGGCACGGAGCGCTCCCCGGGCGTTGCCGCCGCTGGAGCGCCGCCGATCATAGCACGGCTCCCGGCCCCGACGGGAAGCCCGCCCGGCCGTCAGACCGACGTCTGTGGGAGCAGGTTGAGGAGGCTGAAGACGACGAAGAGGATGCCCAGCACGATGGTCAGCCGGAAGAGCGTGCGCTCGATGCCGCGCCGGCTGCGGTAGGCGGTGACCTCGCCGCCGAAGGCGCCGCCAAGGCCGGTCCCCCGCTGCTGAAGCAGGATCGCGGCGACGAGCGCCACGGCCAGGATCATCTGGGCAATGACGAGTGGATTCATGGCCGGCGCAGTATAGCGAAGACGGCGCTCATCCGCGGGCCAGGAGGCTGCGACCGGTCATGGCCGGCCCCGGCGGGATCCCCAGCAGGTCGCAGATCGTAGGGGCCACGTCGGCCAGGATACCGTCCGCGCAGGGTCGCCCCCGCGAACCCGGCACTCACCAGCGCAAGCGGTACCGGCGAGGTGGTGTGCTTCGTCTGCGGCTCCCCCGCCTCGTCGCGCATCTCCTCGATGTTCCCGTGATCCCCGGTGATCGAGCAGGGCGCCACCGGCCGTCGTGACCGCCTCCACCACGCTGGCCAGGCAGCCGTCGACCACCTCCACCGCGCGCACCGCGGCGTCCCACACGCCGGTGTGCGCCACCATGTCGGGGTTCGCGTAGTTCACCACGATGAAGTCGTAGGTCCCGCGAGCCGATCCCCGTCACCAGCTCGTCGGTGATCGCCGGCCGCGCCCATCTCCGGCGCGAGGTCGTAGGTCGGCACGTCGCGCCGCGACGGAACCAGGACCCGCTCCTCGCCCGGGAACGGCGTCCTCCACGCCGCCGTTGAAGAAGTAGGTCACGTGCGCGTACTTCTCCGTCTCGGCCACGTGGAGCTGCCGCTTGCCCAGGCGGGACAGGTATGCGCCCAGCGAGTCGACATCGACCGGTGGAAAGGCCACCGGAACCGGCAGCTCGTCGTGCGACTGGTACTCAGTCAGCGTGCTGACCAGGAGGTTCTGCGGGGCGCCGACCGCGGTCGAAGCCGGCGAAGATCATCGAGAACCAGGGCCTGCGTCATCTGTCGGGCTCGGTCGGCCCGGAAGTTGCATGTGGACCACGCGTCGCCGTCCACCGATCGACGGTGAGCCGTCGGCAATCACGGTCGGCTGGATGAACTCGTCGCTCTCGTCACGATCGTAGGCGCTGCGTGACCGCGTCCATCGGCGGACGACGCCTCGTGGCCCTCGCCGTGCGACGATCGCCTCCCAGGCCTGCTTCGATGCGCTCCCAGCGCTTGTCGCGGTCCATGGCGTAGTAGCGGCCCGACACGGTAGCCGATGGTCGCCTTCCCGGCGATGCGGCGTGCCAGCGCCGGCACGAACTCGACCGCAGAACGCGGCGGCGTGTCGCGACCATCGGTGAAGGCATGCAGGATCACGCGGTCGGCCGGCAGCCCCGCCCGATGGGCCAGCTCGACCATGGCCTCGATGTGCCCGTCCACGGCATGGATCCCGCCGGGCCCCACGAGCCCCAGCAGGTGGAGCCGGGTCCCCCCCTCGAGGGCATGCCCGGCGGCGGCGGTCAGCACCGGGTTCTCGTAGAAGGCGCCGTCTCGATCGCCTCGGTGATGCGCGGCAGGTCCTGGAGCACCCGGAAGCCGGCACCCAGGTTCAGGTGTCCCACCTCGGAGTTTCCCATCTGGCCCGCGGGCAGCCCCACCGCGGTCCCGGCCGCCTCGAGCTGGCTCACCGGCCACTGCGCGCGGATCGCGTCCCAGGTCGGCATGCGCGCGGCGAGGAGCGCGTTGCGACGCGGATCCTCATTGAGCCCGAACCCGTCGAGGATGCAGAGGACCACGGGTCGCGGTACGCGCTGGCCGCTCACGAGCCGGCCGCCGCGCGCTGCGCTACGGCTGCCGCCCCGATCGCAGCGAAACCCTCTGCATCGAGTGCGGCGCCGCCCACCAGCGCGCCGTCGACATCTGGCTGCGCGAAGAACTCGGCGGCATTGGCAGCGGTGACGCTGCCACCGTAGAGGATGGGCACCTCGGCGGCGGCATCGGCTCCGCCGACCTCGGCAAGAATGCTGCGGATCTGGGCGGCCACCGCCTGCGCGTCGGCACCCGAGGCGGCGTTGCCGGTCCCGATGGCCCAGATCGGCTCGTACGCGATGGCCAGGCCGCTGCCCGCGATGCTCGTCGAGCGGTGCCAGCGCGGCGCGCAGCTGGCGGTCGATCACCGCATCCGTCTCCCCTGCTCGCGCTGCTCGATCCGCTCGCCGATGGCGGCGATCGGGCGCAGCCCGTGGGCGATCGCGCTCAGCGACCTTGCTCCCCACGCGTTCGTCGGTCTCCCCGTCGTACTGGCGCCGTTCGGAGTGACCAAGGATCACCCAGCCGGCGACGCCGCGCAGCATCAGCGGCGAGGTCTCCCCGGTGAAGGCGCCCTTCTCCGCGGCGGCCATCGTCTGGGCGCCCACGCCGATGCGACCCGAGACGGCCGAGGCGACCGGCTCCAGCCAGATCGTCGGTGGGCAGATCACGGTCGTGACCGCCAGCGTCGCCATGCGATCGGCCACCGATGACGCGAGCGCGAGCGCATCCGCTCGTGCGGATGGATTCATCTTCCAGTTACCGGCGATGATCGGTGTTCGTCGGGGATTCACGATGCGGCCCTCCGTCCTCGTACTCGTGTCGCGGTCCGATCGTGCTCGTCGCCCTCCGCCAGCTCGATGAGCCGCCGGAGACGATAGTTGGTGGCCGAGCGGCTCACGCCCAGCACACCGGATAGTGTGTCAAGGTCTGCCTCCGGTTGCAGGCGGCGCTGCAGCGCCGCCGCGCGGAGGCCTTCGGCGAGGGTCCCGAGGCGCCCCGATCGGTCGAGGGCGGCGATCGCCTGAAGCTGTCGATCCGCCGCACGGACGGTGCGGCCCAGGTTCGCCTCCTCCGCGTTGACCAGACGATTGAGGCGGTTCTGGACGTCGCGACCGACCCTGCTCGTCTCGAAGTCGAGGAGACCACGATTGGCTCCGGTGAGCTGGAGCAGGGTCGCGACCTGCTCGCGGCCCTTCAGGTAGGCGACCCACCGACCGCGACGCTCGAGGAGCCCGCCGTGCACGTCGCTCGCCGCCAGGCGGGCCAGGAGCTCGGCGGCTCGCGCACGGTCCCGGAAGACGAACTCGATGTGCGGTCCCCTCGCCGCAAGTGAGATCGACCCGCCGCCCAGCAGCACCCCTCGCAGGAAGGCACGGCGGTCGCAGGCCGGCGCCGTCTCCCATGTCCAGGTCCCGATCGACGCCTCGTCGAGACCCACCACGAGATGGTGGCGGCTGCGGCCACGCGTGGCTCGTGCCGGTCGCGAACCGCGCGTCGCAGGGTGCGGTGCCGAGGTCTCGACGCCGAGCAGGGTGGCAAGCTGGACGGCGATTCTCGCCGTGGCATGGTCGAAGGTGCTGACTCCGCCCACGGTGCGGTCCGCCCACAGCAGCCCGGCCAGCTCCGCGCGACGGCAGCAGGTGCGGGCGGGCACGATCCGGGCGAGCTCGCCCTTTACCTCGCTGGCGACGAGCATCAAGGGCGGATCAGGAGGCCCGCGCGTCCGGCCGGCTGATGCGGCGCACGCGCGGATGCTCCACGCGATCCTCCTGCTGGAGACGCATGATCGCGGCGGCGAGCTTCGCCGAATCGTGGCGATGGGCGTTGGTGACGTCCACCAGGTCCTCCTCCACCACGACCACCGGGAGCTCCTCCAGCCGGCGTGCGTCGATCAGCACCGGTTGCCCCAGCCATCCCTCGGGCCGTCGGGCATCGCGGTTGTGGTTGATCAGGACGTAGTCGATGAGCCCCTCTCCGGTGTGCGCGAAGAGCGCCTCGAGGTGCTCCGCGGCGGAGAAGGCGGCGGTCTCGCCGGGCTGCGTCGCGACGTTGCAGACGTAGATGCGCAGGCCGGGTGCCGCGGCGAGGGCGTCGCGGATGTCGCTGATCAGCAGGTTCGGCAGCACGCTCGAGAAGAGGCTCCCCGGACCGATCACGATCATGTCCGCCTCGAGAATCCGCTCGAGCGCCTCGGGGTTGGCCCGCACATCGGCCGGTTCGATGAAGACCCGTTCGATTGGCTCCTCCGCGGTACCCACCCCTACCTGGCCGTGGATGCGGCGGCCGGACGCCAGGCGTGCCGACAGGTTGAGCGGCACGCTCGTGGCGGGCAGCACCTGGCCCCGCACGGCAAGCACCCGGTTCGACTCGCGAACCGCCTCCTCGAAATCGCCGGTCACCGCGGTCATGGCCGCGATGAACAGGTTGCCGAAGGCGTGGTCGTCGAGTCCCGACCCGGGAGGGAATCGGTACTGCATCAGCTGGGTCATCAGCGGCTCTGCGTCGGCGAGGGCAGCGATGCAGTTGCGGATGTCGCCCGGCGGGACGATGCCGAGCTGCTGGCGCAGACGGCCGGACGAGCCTCCGTCGTCGGCAACGGCCACCACGGCGGTGATGTTGGCGCTGTAGGCCTTGAGCCCGCGGAGCAGGGTCGAGAGGCCGGTCCCGCCGCCAAGGGCCACGATCCGCGGGCCGCGGGCCAGGTAGCGCTTCGTGTACAGGACCTCGAGGACGCTGTCGCCGCGGGCGACGAAGGGCGAGACGATGCTCCGCATGAGGCCCCAGACGCCGAGGCCGGTGATCGTCAGCCCGGCGGCGACCACCACCGCAGCCCGGATGGGACGTTGCAGGCCGGCGCCGGTGAGCCAGAAGATGATGGCGATGTTGTCCGCGTTCAGCCGCCGGTAGAGATCCACCAGGAAGATCGCGGCGCCGAGACCCAGGATCGTGATCCCAAGGAACGCAAGCAGCAGCCAGCGCTTGAGGTGCATCCCCGGATAGAGCCAGCGCGGCAGGCGCGGCCGCCTCATCGCTCGAGCTCCCGGTGGAACACGGTCACGCTGGTCTCGTCCCGTCCCTTCAGACGCTCTGCCAGCTCCTCGGCGAGCGCGATCGAGCGATGGTACCCGCCGGTGCAGCCCAGTGCGACGACCAGGCGGCTCTTCCCCTCGGCGCGGAAGGCGGGCATGGTCAGCTCGAGGAGCTCCTGCACGAGCTCCAGGAAGCGTCGCGCGCGTGGCTGTCCCAGGACGAAGTCCCGGACGGGCGCATGCAACCCGGAGAGCGGCTTCAGGTCCGGCACCCAGTAGGGGTTGTTCAGGAAGCGGACGTCGAAGACGAGGTCCGCCTCCAGGGGAATGCCGAACTTGAACCCGAACGTCACGATCTCGATCTGCAGGAGATCGTCGGCGGACGGCATGGGCACCAGCCGGAAGAGGCGCTCCTTGAGCTGGCCGATCGACAGGCCGCTCGTGTCGAGCACGTGGTCCGCCAGGTCGCGTGTCGCCCGCAGGCGCTCGCGCTCCTCGGTGATGGAGGCCTGCACGCCGGCACGGGATGGCAGGGGGTGCCGATGCCGGGTCTCTGCGAAGCGGCTGACGATCACCGCGTCGCTGGCCTCGAGGTAGATCACGATCGGCTCGGCGCCGTGGCTCGCCAGGGCGACCCTGGCACGATCGATTGCCGGCGCCGGGTCCCCACCGCGGATGTCGAGCACCAGCGCCACGTCACGGAAGCGTTCCGGATTGGCGGCCCGCAGCGCGATGAAGCCACCCAGCAGGTCCGTGGGCAGGTTGTCGATGCAGGCGAACCCCAGATCCTCGAACAGCTTCGAAGCCTGGCTCTTGCCCGCGCCGGAGAGTCCGCTCAGGATGACGACCTGGCCGGGGCGCTCGCCACCGTCGGTCACGTGCTCGCGCTCGTCGGATCGGTCGAGCGGCGCCCTGCGGGCGGACGGCGCGGCCGAACGCCGGCCCCGCCGCGTAGCTGTGCTTCCGGCGCTCCGTCGCACGCGCTTCTCCCCTGGGTTCGCGGACACGGTCGAGTATAGACGCGGCATCGGTCTGTCAGGCCGGTCCGGACGGCTCGCCGGCGGCCAGGCTCGCCAGGATGCCCTCCACCGTCGCGGCCACGGAGTCGCGCAGCGCAACGAGGTCGTAGCCTCCCTCGAGCACCAGCGCCACGCCCCCCAGGCGGTGCCGGCGAGCCAGTGCACCGACCGCCTGCGCCACCTGTCCGTAGCCCTCCGGTGTAAGCGACAGGTGCGCCAGCGGGTCCTCGCGGTGCCCGTCGTAGCCGGCCGACACGACGATCGTGTCGGGTTCGAAGGCCTCCACCTCGGGAAGCAGCCGGCGGGTCCAGGCATCGACGAACGCCGCATCGTCCGCGCCCGGAAGCAGGGTCACGTTGTGCATGGTGCCGTGGGCTTCGCCACGTCCCCGGTCGCCCGGTGCCCCGGTTCCGGGGTAGAGCGGCCGCTGGTGGGTCGACGCGTAGAGCACCTCGGGCCGGTGGTCGAAGATCTCCTGGGTCCCATCCCCGTGGTGGACGTCCCAGTCGAGGATGGCCACCCGCCGGGTCGCCGCGGAGCCCAGCAACGCCTCGACCGCGATGGCCACGTTGTTCAGCAGGCAGAACCCGCCGGCCCGGCGCGCGGAGGCGTGGTGGCCGGGAGGCCGCACGACGGCAAAGGCGAGGTTCGCCTCGCCACGGGATACCGCGAGCACGGCCTCCCGCGCGCCGCCGGCCGCCATGCGCGCCGCCGCCATCGTCCCGGGGAAGAGATAGGTGTCCGGATCCACCCAGCCCCCGCCGGACCTCTCGAAGAGGTCGAGGGCGGCGATGTACTGCGCGATCGTGCACCGCCAGGATCGCATCTTCGCTGGCGACCGACGGCGCACGCTCCTCCACGAGGGCACCTGCCCTGGTCGCACCCACGCGGACCCCGTCCGCCGCCGCCCTCAGGCGGTCCGCCCGCTCGGGATGCCCCGCGGCCGCGTGCTGCTCCATCGCCGGGTCGGTGAGCAGCAGGACGCGGGGCGCCTCGCTCATCGGCGCCTCGCTCATCGGCGCACGAAGCGCATCACGAACAGGGAGGCCTCGAAGAGGACGTACATCACCGCCGACAGCACCGAGGGCGAGAACGGATCTCCGCCGGGCGTCACGACCACCGCGAAGATCACGATCCCCACGATCACGAAGCGGCGCTGGGCGGCGACGCGGCGATAGGAGAGGATCCCCACCCGCGCGAGCGCGATCAGCACGATCGGGAACTCCATCACCAGGCCGAAGGCCAGCATCATGGTGGTGACGAATCCGATGTACTCGTTGATCGTCAGCAGCGGCTTCAGGTGCGGCTCTGCGAAGCTCAGGAGGAACGTCAGCGCGAACGGGATGATGAAGTAGCCCACGCCCATCCCGATCGCGAACAGCGCCAGCGCGGCGAACAGCAGCGGCCACACGATCCGGCGCTCTCGCCGGGTGAGGCCCGGCGTCACGAAGCGCCAGCCCTGGAAGAGGATGACCGGCATGGCCAGAGCGATGCCCACGAAGACCGCGATCTTGACGCGGACCCCGAACGCACCGCCGACTGTCGTGAAGTAGACGTCCTCGTAGCCGGCCGGGAGCGGCTGGCGCAGGAAGTCCAGGACCGGGGCGGAGACGAAGTAGCCGGCGATCGCCGCCACGACGATGGCGATCACGATGATGATTAGGCGGCGACGGAGCTCCTCGAGATGCTCGAGCAGCGACATCCCCGCCTCGTCGGTGGTCATCGAGTCCTCAGGCTCGGTGGGAGGACGCAGCGCTGCGACGCACCGGGCGTCGCGCGCCGATCGCTACTTCGACTCTGGGGGTGGAGGCGTCGACGCGCTGCTCCCCGCAGGGGCCGCGGCGGACTTGTCCTCCGCCTTCGGGGTCGGCGCCGGTCGGTGTCGGCGTCGGCTCGCCGCGAATCGAGTCCTCGAGGTCGGTGGATGCCTTGCGGAACTCGCGCACCCCCTTGCCGATGGCGCTCCCGATATCGGGGAGCTTGCCGGGGCCAAAGATGATCAGAACGATGACCAGGACGAGAATCAACTCACCCGGGCCGACATTGAACGGCATGAGCCTGCGTTGGCACCTCGCGTACATCCGATCTGCGCCGCCCGTCTCGGCGGGGCGGGGCTATCGATCGAGTGTAGCACCGAGCCGCCGCATCTCGCGGCGCAGCTCCTCGGCCGCGGACCGTGCGCCAGCCTGCCCAGTTCGCACCCCGGCAGCGGCGTTCGCAATGGCGCGCGACACGGAGACGACGCCGGGTGCCCGGCGTCCGTTGCAGGCCGCCACTGCGGCGCCCAGGTCGCCGCCCTGCGCGCCCACGCCCGGGACGAGGAATGCGCGGATCCGGAACGTCGGCGCGCAGCGTCCGCAGCTCCTCCGCAGCCGTCGCGCCCACCACGAGACCAACCCGCGGGTCCGGCCAGCGTTCGGCCACCCAGCGCGCGACACGCCGGTAGAGGGGCAGGCCGTCAGCCGTCCCGGTCCTGCAGGTCCCCGGCATTCGGGTTGCTGGTCCGCGCCAGGATGTAGACGACCCGGTCCGGCCAGGCCAGGAACGGCTCGATGGCATCCGCCCCGAGGTACGGCGAGAGGGTGACCGCATCGGCCGCCAAGATGACCGAACAGCGCCACCGCCTGGCGCTCGGCGGTGGAGCCGATGTCGCCGCGTTTCGCGTCGAGGATCAGGTAGTGGTCGGCAGGCACGTCGGCACGCACGCGCTCCAGGGCGGCGATCCCCGCCGACCCGAACGCCTCGAAGAACGCGACGTTGATCTTGATCGCGACGACCTGGTCCGCCACCGACGCGATGAGCTCGCGCGCGAATCGCTCGATCCCGGCCACGTTGCGAGGAAGCTCCTCGGGGAGCCGGTCGGGGTCGCGGGTCGACCCCCAGGCAGAGCGGTGCGCCAAGCTGTGCCACGCGGGACCGGAGGCGGTCCAGCGGGCGGGCGGCAGAGTCGGACATCGAGGTGCTCATCCCGCGGCCGCCAGCGACCGGTGGACGCTGGTGCGCGCGACGACGCGCCAGTAGGGGGCTGCAGTCGGCATGGGCATAGTCGAGGACACGCAGGCGCAGGCGGTCGATCCCCCGGTACCGGTCGCGCTCCAGCGTGCCGACCAGGTCGAGGGCGCTGCCCGGCTCGGGAAGGGGACGGTCGGATGGGGCCCCGAAGCAGACCGCATCGAAGGTCTCCGTCCCGCGTCGCATGCGGAACGCGATGTGGGCCTCGCCGGTCCCGATGCGCCGCGCATCGGACACGATCAGGCCGGTCACCGCGAGCACCGGCTCCCCGTTCCCGGGCCCGTACGGCTCCAGGCGCGCGAGCTCATCGGCGAGCGGCCAGCCGAGATGCACCGCCGGCAGGACCAGGTCGACCCCGAGGGTGCCGGGGCGCTGCCGCGCCGCCGGCTGCCCCGGCTGGGAACGGTCGCGGCAGCGCGGCGAACGCGTGCTCGAACGCCTCCCAGGCGCCGGCATCGAGGCTGAAGCCACCGGCGGCCGCGTGACCGCCGTGCTTGGTCAGGTGCGGGGCGCAGGCCTCCAGGGCCGCCGCCACGTGGAAGTCCGCCGGGGCGCGCACCGAGCCCCGCAGCTCGTCCTCCGCGGCGCTGACCACGGCCACCGGCCGCGCCAGCTCGTCGGCGAGCCGACCGGCCACCAGGCCGATGAGCCCCGGCTCCCATGCATCGTTCCGAACGAGCGAGCGCACCGGTCCCGGCGCGGCCTCGACGTGACCGCCGCGGCGTCGGCGCGCCTCATCGATCGCCGCCGCGGTCAGCTCCCGCCTGCGGCGGTGGACGGCCTCCAGCTCGTCGGCCAGCCGCTCCGCCTCGCCCGGCTCCTCCGACACCAGGAGGCTCATGGCCAGCTCCGCCTCCGCGATGCGGCCCGCGGCGTTGATCCGTGGCGCGATCGCGTAGGCGAGGTCGCGGGCGGTCGGCGCGCGGCGTCCGCGGACGGCTCGCGCCAGCAGCGCCCGCAGCCCCGGACGCGCGGTCGCGGCGAGCTCGCGCCACCCCCAGCGCCACGATCGTGCGCGACTCCCCCAGTCATGGGCGCCAGGTCGGCGACGGTGCCGATGGCGGCGACGGCGGCGAGGTCCGTGGCCTCGACGCCCGCGCCGGGCAAGGAGCGCCGTCGCCAGCCGGAAGCGAGAGTCCCGCGCCGGTGAGGTCCTGGTCAGGGTAGCCGCAGTCGGCGCGATGCGGATCGACCACCGCCGACGCGGCGGGCAGGACGGCGCCGGGCAGGTGATGGTCCGTCACCACCACGTCCATGCCAAGGCGGCCGGCCGCGGCGACCTCGGCCACGTTCGTCACGCCACAGTCGCAGGTGATCACCAGCCGCACGCCCTTGCTCCGCGAGGCCCGTGAGACCCGGCTCCGAGAGCCCATAGCCGTCGGACCAGCGCGACGGGCACGTGGCGCACGGGATCGGTCCCCAGCGCGCGCAGCGCGAGGACCCAGACCGCCACCGCGCTCATCCCGTCCGCGTCGTAATCCCCCCAGATGGCGATGCGCTCCCCCGCCGAGATCGCCTGCTCGATGCGATCGAGCGCCCGCTCGGCATCCGCCATCAGCCCGATCGGGTGCAGCGTGGCGTCGCCCGGCGCGAGGAAGCGCTCGAGCGCGGAGGGCGTGGCGATGCCGCGCCGGGCGAGGAGCGTCGCCATCGGCGTGCCGAAGCCGGGCAGCTCCGGCACGATCTCGATCGGCTCCGGAAGGAGCCATTCCAGTCGCGGCGGGATCACGCCCGGCATGGTACCCGGGTGCACGTATCGCCGGATGCGGATCCCGTTATCGGCTCAGGGGACGGACCTGCCGGCCGCCGGACTGCGTGCGACGCCGGGCATCCCACTCGTACCACGCGACCAGGATCTGGCTGGCGTTGAAGATCGACGAGTAGGTCCCGGAGATGACCCCGATGAGCAGCGCCAGCGTGAAGGTCCGGATCGTGACCGGTCCGAGGAGCAGGAGCGCGGTGAGCGTCACGACGACGGTGAGGCTGGTGCTGATCGAGCGGCCCAGCGTCTGGAGGATCGAATGGTTGACGATGGCGCCGAACGGCTCGCCCGCGTGGCGGAGGCGGTTCTCGCGGATGCGGTCGAACACCACGATCGTGTCGTGCACGCTGAAGCCGATGACCGTCAGCAGTGCCGTCACGAACAGGGCGTCGAACTCGAGCCCGAAGAAGAAGCCGAGCATGGCGAACGTGCCGACCACCACGATCAGGTCATGCAGCAGCGCGACGATCGCGGCCGTCCCGTAGCGGAACCCGAAGCGGACCCACAGGTAGGCCAGGATGAAGAGCTCGCCGATGATGATCAGGATGCCGGAGCTGCGGATCAGGTCGGCACCGATGATGGGCCCGACCGTGGTGACGCTCGCCGTCTCCGCCGCACCGAACCGTCCGATGAGCGCGGTGCGCAGCGTGTCGAACGGCGTCCCCGACGCGATCGGCACCGGTGACCCGCTGGCGGTGGGGCTCGGCTCCGGGGTCGGCGAAAGCGTCGCCGCCGGACTGGCAACGGGACCCACGGACGCCGCAGCCGAGGCGCTCGGCACGACGGACGGGATCGGCTCCGCCGAGGCAGGCGCCAGGAGGTCGATCGGGTTCGTGCGGATCTGGAGGTAGCCGTCCGCGAGCGGGGTCACGGTCGCCTCCGGGTGATTCAGGTCCACCAGCGCCGACTGCACCTCGGCAGGTGTCGGGCCGATCCGCGAAGCGCACCTGCCAGACCGTGCCACCGGTGAAGTCGACGGTCGGCTTCAGGCCGCCCATCACGATGAAGACGAGACCGGGGATGGTGATCAGGGCGCTGAACAGGAAGTACCAGCGACGCTTTCCGACGATGTCATACATGGGTCAGCGCTCCACGTGGTAGAGCTCGATGCGCCGTCCCCACTCGTGGCGGACGACCCAGCGGAGCATGGTGCGGGTCACGGTGATGGCGCTGAACATGCTGATCAGGACGCCGATGATCAGGACCAGGGCAAAGCCGCGGACGACGGTGGTCCCCTGCCAGTACAGCCAGCTCGCCACGAGCAGCGAGCTGACGTTCGAGTCGAGGATGCTGGTCCAGGCGCGGTTGAACCCGGCTTCGATGGCCGGCCCGAGCGTCTTGCCCGCGCGGATCTCCTCCTTCATTCGTTCGAAGATCAGGATGTTGGCGTCGACCGCCATGCCTATCGACAGAACGAAGGCCGCGACGCCGGCCAGCGTCAGGGTCACCGGGATGATCCGGAAGATCGCGTAGTTCACGAGCGTGTAGAAGACCAGGGCCAACGAGGCGAGCACCCCCGGCAGGCGGTAGCTGCCGATCATGAACAGCAGGACGAGCAGCAGGCCGACGCCGCCGGCGAAGAGGGCCTGGGTCAGGAACCCGCGGCCCAGTGTGGGCGCCACGTTGTCGAAGCCGATCTCCTGGAGGCCCACCGGCAGCGCGCCGTACCGCAGCTGGTTGTAGAGCGTGGTGCGCTCCGCCTCGGCGGTCGAACCGGTCCCGACGGTGATGATGGTCGTCCCCTGGCAGATCGCGCTCTGGATGTTCGGGGTGGTGATGATCTTGCCGTCCAGAGCCACCGGCCCGGGCTGGTTCACGTGGGCCGTCGTGTAGTTGCACCAGGCTGTGCTGGCGTCGCTCTGCAGGCTGAAGCTCACGCCGAGTGAGCCGTTGTTCGAATCGGGCGCCACGCTCCCGGCGTTGATCGACCCGCCGTTGAAGATGACGCCCACCTTCCCCTGCTGCAGGAGCGTGGTGACCTCCTGCCCGACGGAGAGCGTCTCGGACTTGGGGTCGATGAACTGCAGCTGGCCGGTGGAGCCGACCAGCTTGCGGACCTCCTCGACGTTCGAGACGCCCGGCACCTCGACGACGATGAGCCGATCGCCCGAGCCGTTCGTCTCGGTCCGCACCTGCGGCTCGCTCACTCCCAGGCCGCCGACGCGCTGCTCGATGATGTTGCGCGCGACGCTCACGTCCGTGTCGCTCACCACCTGGCCCGGCTGCGGGTTCACCTTGAGCGTCACGCGGATGCCGCCCTGCAGGTCGAGACCCAGCACGGTATGCGCATCTCCCCCGAATCCCGGCGCGGGCAGCGTGCTCGTGCCCGTGGTCATGTTGTACAGGCCGAGGGTCTTGCGGGGAAGGTCGTAGTAGGTCGCCAGGATGGCGATCACGATGATCAGCCATGGGGCAATGCGGCGCCAGGTCATACTTCGGCCAGCAGGTCCTTTCGCTCGGAGTCGGGCGGCCGCTCGCGAACGCGACGGCGCAGACACAGAACACGCCGCTCCTCGCGGCGGGCCGCGCGATTATAGGGGCGACCGGTCACGACCCGCAACGCGGTCAGGCCAGCATCCCTTCGCGCGCGAGATGGCTCTTCACCCGTTCGGCTATCTGCCGGCTGATGCCGGGCGTCCCCGCCACCTCGTCGACGCTCGCCTCACGGATGCGCCGCACGCTGCCGAACCGCTTCAGGAGCGCCTTCTTGCGGCCGGACCCGATGCCTGGCACATCGTCGAGCTCCGACCGCAGCGCCCGCTTGCCGCGCACCTGGCGGTGATAGGTGATCGCGAACCGATGTGCCTCGTCGCGGATGCGCTGCACCAGGTAGAGGCCCTGGCTCCGCCGCGCGAGGACGATCGGGTCCGACCGGCCCGGGACGTAGAGCTCCTCGAACCGCTTGGCGAGGCCGCTGAGCGGCACATCGGTCAGCTGCAGCTCATCCATGACGCCGACCGCCGCCGAGAGCTGACCCTTACCACCGTCCACGATCACCAGGTCGGGCAGTGCCCAGCCGCTCTCGCGGCCGCCAGCGGCCGCGGCGCCATCGGCCTCCGGCTCCTCCGCCTCCTCCTCCGGCGCCTCGTCCGCGCCAACCGCGGCCAGCGACAGGGCCCCCGTCTCGGCACGAAGACGCGCCGCCCGCGAGAAGCGGCGGCGGAGCACCTCGGCCATCATCCGGAAGTCGTCGGGGGTCTCGCCGGACCGGATTCGGAAGCGGCGATACTCCCGCGGCTCGGGCCGCCCGTTGATGAACACGACCATGCTCCCCACGGCGCTCGTCCCGGAGATGTTGCTCATGTCGTAGCACTCGATGCGCTCGGGCGGCCGCTCGAGGGCCAGCGCCCCGGCAAGCTCGGCGAGCGCCTCGTCACGCTTCCCGACGTCGGCGAGCCACTCGGCGCGCTCCTTGGCCAGGGCCTCCACCGCGTTCTGGGTGGCAAGCTCCACGAGGCGTCGCTTCTCGCCCCGCTCGGGGACGTGCAGCACGACCCGCGAGCCGCGCCGATCGCCCAGGAAGGCGGCAAGCGAGTCCGCGTCCCCGGGAACGGCCGGCAGCTCCACCGAGCGCGGCGGACGCTCCACCGCCGCGTAGTACTGCTGGAGGAAGGAACCGAGGACCGCGCCGTCGGTCGCATCCGCGGCGTTCTCGACGATGAAGTGCTCGCGTCCGATCATCTTGCCGTTGCGGATGACGAAGAGCTGGAGACAGGCCTCCCCCTCCTCGCGCGCCATCCCCACCACGTCCTCCTCGGTCGTGGCGTACGCGGCCATCTTCTGCTGCTCGATGGTCCGCTCCACCGCGCGCAGCTTGTCGCGGGCCACGGCCGCCGCCTCGTAGCGCAGCGCCTCCGCGTGCTCGCCCATCTCCCGCTCGAGGTCGCGCGCAATCCCCTCCTGCTTCCCGTCCAGGAAGTCGACCACGCGGTCGATCGCCTCGCGGTACTCCGCACGACCGATCGCCTCGATGCACGGGCCCTGGCAGCGATTGATGTAGTAGAGGAGGCACGGCCGCTCGAGCACCCGCTTGCCCTCGGGAATCTCCAGGTTGCAGGTGCGGAACGGGAAGATCTTGCGGAGCAGCTTCAGTGTCTCGTCGACGCTCGACGCCGACGCGTAGGGCCCGAAGTAGCGACTTCCGTCGCGGGCCAGCTTGCGAGTCCGCACGATGCGCGGGAAATCCTCGCCAAGGGTGATCTTGACGAACGGGTAGCTCTTGTCGTCGCGCAGCCGGATGTTGAACCGCGGCCGGTGCTCCTTGATCAGGTTCCCCTCGAGCAGGAACGCCTCGTGACACGGTATCGGTGACGATGTACTCGATGTCCGCGACCTCGCTCACCATGCGAACGATGCGTGCGTCGAGTGCGGCCCTGGAACCGAAGTAGGAGCGGACGCGGTTGCGGAGCAGATCGGCCTTGCCCACGTACAGGACGCGCCCATCGGCCCCCTTCATGAGGTAGACGCCGGGAGCCGTGGGGAGCTGGCGGAGGATGGCGCGCAGGTGCGCCTCGCGATCGCGGGCGGGGGTGGCTGGCACGGGTCGATTCTAGGCCGTCGGCGACGCCGTCGGCCCCGGGGCTAGCTGGCCGGGGTGGCGCTCGGTGTCGGACTCGGCGACGGGATCGGCTTCGCCAGCTCGGTCGCGATGTACCGATGCAGGGGGGCGTAGTCCCCGAGCGTCGTTGCGCCCACCGGGAAGAGGATGTACGAGCCAGCGTCGTTGCGGCCGGCCTTGAGCGCGACGTCCTCCTTGAGCTCGAGCCGCCGATCGATCGTGGAGGTGGCCCGACAGCATGGCGAGGTCCAACGCGGACAGGTCCGTGTGCAGGTGACCCTTCAGGGCATCCATCAGCGCCAGGCCCGGTCCCAGCGTGCCCAGCCCGGAGCCGAGCTTGGCGCGGAGGGCGGTGAGGATTTGCTGCTGGCGCACGGAGCGCGCGAAATCGCTCGACTCCGCGGGCACGCTGGTGTAGCGGTTGCGCGCGTAGTCAAGGGCCCGCGTGCCGTCCAGGTGCAGCGTGCCCTTCTTGAACGAGCCGCCCGTCCAGTGCTGGTTCAGGAAGTTCGTCTCGCTCCACGTGTACTTGAAGGCGGTCGGGTTGTAGATGGTGACGCCGCCCACGGCATCGACCGCGGCCGAGAAGCCGGCGAAGTCAATCGCGATGAAGTGGTCGATGGCGAGACCGGTCAGCTTCGACACGACCGACGCTTCGACCGCCCCCGCGTTCTGCCAACCGCCGTTGTCCCAGCCGTCGGCGAACGCCTCGTTCACCTTCCCGTTGTGGGGCATCTCCGCCATCCCCTGGATCCACACATCGCGCGGGATGGGGATCAGGGTGGTCGTGCTCGTCTGCGGATCAACGCTCAGGATGTTCAACGAGTCGGCCAGGTAGGTGCCGCCGTGCCGCGGATCGCCGCTGTAGCCGATCAGCAGGACGTTCACGCGGTCCTTGCCGCCGAGCGGGCCGAAGAGCGCGCTCGAGACGGTGGAACGGCTCGAAATCGCGCCGTTGAAGCTGCTCACCCGCTGCCACAGGAGCACCGATCCGACGACCAGGATCACGACCAGCAGGATTGCCCCGATGAGCGCAACACGCCTGGGGCTGACCCGACGCCGTGGTCCGGATGCGGAGGCCGCCGGTGTGGGCGGCGCGTCCGTGTCGGTCCGCCGGTCGCGCGAGGAGCCCCACGCCGATGGCCCCTGGTCCGCGGAGCCGCCCGCTCCCGGCGAGGCCGTGGTCCGTTCCGCGGCCGATCGCGTCCGCTTCGCGCGCGCCGTCGGCACCGCGTGGTTCCTGCGACGGCCACGTCGCATCATCGGGGTGTCATCCGGCCGGTGGGTCCTCGTGCGGTCTTCGGGTGCGGTGCTCGCCCGCACCGTGGTCGGGCGTCAGGATAGCCGACTCGCGGGAATCTTCGCGGCATCGCCGCCGGGACGCACCGCCCCGCCGTAAGCGGCGCCCAAGCGGCCGATAAGCGGCCCACCGGATCATCCTGCAGATGGGAGTCGCGACAGGATCCTCGTCCCCGCACGCGGGTGTTCCAGCGGCGACGCCTGCCGAACGGGGTGCGGGCGCCGAGCCGACCCCCCTTCCGCTGACGTCCATGCTGGGCCGACTCGATCCCGAGCAGCGTGCCGCGGCGACGCTGCCGGGTGGACCCGCCCAGATCATCGCGCCGGCCGGAAGCGGAAAGACCACGACGCTCGTCGCCCGCCTCGGGTTCCTCGTGGCGGGCGGAACCGCGCCGGAACGCATCTGCGTCGTGACCTTCAACCGTGACGCGGCGCTCGAGCTCAAGGCGCGGATCGGGGAGCGTCTCGCCCGGGTCTTCCCCGGCGCGGAGATGATCGAGGTCCGCACGCTGCATGCGCTTGCCCGGCAGATCCTCCTGGACCGCTCGCCGCGCCTCGAGCTGGTCGCGGATCGGCTCCCGCTCCTGCGTGCCGCGCGGCGCCGCACCCTCGTCGGCCGCTCACCCGACGCGCCTCCCCTGCCGGGGATAGCCGCTCTCGACGGATGGCTCTCGGCCTGGAAGATCGAGGGCACGCCGCCGCCCATGGAGGCGGCAGCGGTGCTGCGGCAGTATGCGGGGCTGCTCGCCGCGCGGGGGGCACGCGACTTCGATGACCTCGTCGTGGAGGCGGCGAACACCCTCGAGAGCGATCCCGACGCCGCGCACCGCTGGCAGGCGCGCTTCACCCACGTCTGCGTCGACGAGTTCCAGGACGTCGACGCGGCGCAGCTGCGGCTGGTCCGGATCCTGGCGGAGCCGGAGCGAAATCTCTTCGTCGTGGGTGACGATGACCAGACCATCTATGCCTGGCGACTTGCCGACGTGCGGCGCATTCTCGACTTCGGGACGCACTACCCAGACGCGCAGCGCGTCCACCTCGCGACGAACTACCGATGCCCGCCCGAGGTGGTCCGGCGATCCGCCCGCCTCATCGCCGTCAACGCGGAACGGTTCGCGAAACGCATCGAACCCGCCCCAACGCTCCCCGCTTCCGGCGAGGAACCGGCGAGCCTGAGCGCTGTTCGCACCGACACCCCGGACTGGCCCGACCGGCTCGTCGCATTCGCCGTGACTGCGGCCGCGGATGGTGCACGTTGCTGCTTCCTGGCGCGCACCCGGGCGGAGCTGGCGCCCGTGTCCCTCGCGCTGGTCCGGCGCGGCGTGCCGCATTCGACCAATCTCACCGGTCCGTTCGATGTGCCACGCATCGACGAGGTGCTGGCTGGGCTCCGGCGCTTCGACGGGGAGAAGCCGCCCTTCGCCGCCATCCAGGCGGTCCGCGCGGCGCTTGGCTGGCGGCGGACGGATGAACCCGATGACCTCGGAGAGGAGGACCACCTGGCGCTGGACGCCCTGGCGGGCTGGGCGGTCGGGTTCCGTTCCCTCGATCGCTTCCTGGTCGCCGCGACCCGGGTCCGTGAGCAGCTGGCGCGGCTCCGCACGCCGGATGCGGCCGTGGAGCTGGTCACCGTCCACGGGGCCAAGGGCCGGGAATGGCCGACGGTCATCGTCGTGGGCTTCGAGGAGGAGCGCTTCCCGAACCGGCGCGCGCTGGTCGGCGCTGCCGACGAAGGCCGGGCGATCGAGGAGGAACGGCGGCTGGCCTACGTCGCACTGACCCGAGCCACGCGCCGCCTGGTGCTCGCCTACGACCCGTCGCGGCCGTCGCGCTTCATCGCAGAGATGGGCCTGCTGGTCTCCGCTCGAGGCCGATCCGGGACGCGACGACGCTGAGATAGCGGACCATCCGCTCCGCGTGCTCGTCGAAGGGAACGCCGATCTCCTGCGCACCGGCGAGGAGCATCTCGCGGGGCACCGCGCGGGCGAACCCCCGATCCTTCATCTTCTTGCGGACGTTGGCCGGCGAGACGTCGGCCAGGCGGCGCGTCGGGCGCATGAGCGCCACGGCGACGAGGAACCCCGCCAGCTCGTCGCACGCATAGACGAGGTGGTCCAGGCGCGTCTGCCGCGGGACGCCCAGCACATCGTTGTGGCGCCGAACGGCATCAACCACCTCCGCCGGGTACCCGCGCCGGGCCAGCTCCTCCGCACCGATGGCGCCGTGCGTCGCGGCATCCGGGTAACGCTCGTAGTCGAGGTCATGAAGGAGCCCCGCCATGCCCCAGCGGTCCACCGTTGCGGGATCCGCACCGTCGTCGACGGCGTAGCCCCGCACCCCGGCCTCCACCAGCAGCCCGTGGTTCCGCAGGCTTGGGCTCGCGTTCCACTCGTAGAGGAGTGCGCGCGCATCGTCGCGGTCCGGCTCGGTCACCGGATCATCTCCTCTGACGCGCCATGACCTCCAGCATCCCGGCCGCGATCAGCGCGACCACGCCGAGGGCGATGAGCGGGAGCGACCCCGCGGCGAAGATCCCCAGCACGACAAGCAGAATCCCCACGATCACGAGTGCGGCGACCGGCATCGGTGCATCCTCCCATCCGTCCGTCAGACCCCCGCGCTGGCAACGACCTGCATTCTACGCGGGGCTTGCCAGCGCATCGCCCGGCTAGGCGGGGACGGCCTCGCGACGGCGACCGCGGCGGCGCGGCGTGCTGCTGGTGGCCGCCGGGAGCACTTCGCGAAGGTATCGTCCGGTGTAGGAGCCGGGGTTGGCAGCCACCTCCTCGGGCGTGCCGGTCGCTACCACCCGTCCGCCGCCATCACCACCTTCCGGACCCAGGTCGATTACCCAGTCGGCCGACTTGATCACGTCGAGGTTGTGCTCGATGACCACGACCGTGTTCCCGGCATCGGCCAGGCGTGCGAGAACGCTCAGGAGTCGCGACACGTCGTCGAAGTGGAGGCCCGTGGTCGGCTCGTCGAGGATGTAGAAGGTCTTCCCCGTGGCGCGCTTCGAGAGCTCCGTCGCCAGCTTGACCCGCTGCGCCTCCCCGCCCGACAGCGTCGTCGCGGCCTGACCGAGATGGACGTACCCCATCCCCACGTCGTGCAGCGTCTGGAGCTTGTTCCTGATCGACGGGACGGCCCCGAAGAAGCCGAGCGCCTCATCCACGGTCATCTCCAGGATCTCGGCGACGTTCTTCCCCTTGTAGTGGATCTCCAGGGTCTCGCGGTTGTAGCGCTTCCCCTTGCAGACCTCGCAGGCGACGTACACGTCCGGGAGGAAGTGCATCTCGATCTGCACGATGCCGTCTCCCTGGCATGCCTCGCAGCGGCCGCCCTTCACATTGAAGCTGAAACGTCCGGGCTTGTATCCCCGCAGGCGCGACTCGGGCACCGCCGCCAGAAGCTCCCGCAGGGGCGTCCACAGGCCGGTGTACGTGGCCGGGTTCGAGCGCGGCGTACGGCCAATGGGACTCTGGTCGATCTCGATGACCTTGTCGATTGCCCCGACACCGTCGATGCCGTCGTGCCTGCCGGCCGGCTCCCGGGAGCCCCGGATGACCTGCGCCAGCGCCGGGTACAGGATCTGGGCGACGAGGCTCGACTTGCCGGAGCCGCTCACGCCGGTGACGGCGACGAAGCGGCCAAGGGGGAACTCCACGTCGATCCCCTGCAGATTGTTCTCACGCGCCCCACGAACCGTCAGCCGCTCGCCATTGCCGTCACGCCGGTGGGGCGGAACCGGGATCGCCCGATCGCCGCGCAGGTAGGCACCCGTGATCGAGCGGGCATTCGCGAGGAGCCCGTCGAGCGGGCCGGAGTGGATCAGCTCCCCGCCGTGCTCGCCGGCCCGGGGACCGATGTCGATGACCCAGTCCGCGGCCCGAATGGTGTCCTCGTCGTGCTCGACCACGATCAGGGTGTTGCCCAGGTCGCGCAGGCGTACCAGGGTCCCGATGAGCCGATCGTTGTCGCGCTGGTGCAGCCCGATCGACGGCTCGTCCAGGATGTAGAGCACGCCCATCAGGGACGATCCGATCTGGGTCGCGAGCCGAATCCGCTGCGCCTCCCCGCCCGAGAGCGTCCCGCTGGCACGGTCGAGGGTCAGGTAGTCGAGGCCCACATCGACCAGGAACCCCAGCCGGGCACCGATCTCCTTGAGGACCTGGCGCGCGATCTGGTTCTCGCGCTCGTTCAGCCGGTTCGGCAGCCGCTCGTACCAGCGCAGCGCATCCGTCACGGACAGCTGGGTCGTCTCGATGCACGTTCTTCCCGCCGATGGTGATGGCCAGCACCTCCGGCTTGAGCCGCATGCCCCGGCAGGTCGGACAGGGGCGCGTCGTCATGTACCGCTCGATCTCCGTCTTGATCATCTCCGAACCCGTCTCGCGGTAGCGACGCTCCAGGTTCGGCACCACCCCCTCGAAGGTGGTGCTGAAGGTGTGCTGCGCGCCCTGCCGGGTCGTGTAGAGCACGCTGACCCGTTCGCCCTTGTTCCCGTAGAGGAGGATCTGGCGGGCGAACTCCGGCAGGTCCCGCACCGGCTGGTCCGTCGAGAACCCGTAGTGCGTTGCGACCGATTCGATGATCTTGCTGAACCACGAGTCGGTGATCGCCATGCGGCGCCAGGGCAGCACGGCGCCCTCGCGGATCGAGAGGTCCTTGTTGGGGAGGACGCGGTCCGGGTCGATCTCGAGGCGGCTCCCGAGGCCCGTGCAGTCCGGGCAGGCGCCGTGTGGCGAGTTGAAGCTGAAGTTGCGCGGTGCCGGCTCCTCGAAGCTGCCGCCGTGCTCGGGGCACGCGTACCGCTCGCTGAAGAGGCGGTCCGTCCCGCCGGGGCCCTCATCGGGCAGGTGCACGAGCAGCGTCCCGTCCGAGAGGCGCAGGGCGGTCTCGATGGAGTCCGCCATCCGCGAGGCATCCGGTCGCTCCCCGTCCGGGTCGCCGGGAGCCCCGTGGCGGATCACCAGCCGATCGACCACGACATCGATGCTGTGCTTGTACTTCTTGTCGAGGGTGATCTCCTCGTCGAGATCCTTCAGCTCCCCGTCCACGCGAACGCGGACGAACCCGGCCTGCTTCGCGCCGGCCAGCACCTTCTCGTGCTCGCCCTTGCGGTCGCGCACGAGCGGCGCCATGACCATCAGCCGGGTGTCTCCCGGGAGGTCGTAGAGCTGGTCGACGATCTGCTCCACCGTCTGCCGCGTGATCTCGCGCCCGCAGATGGGGCAGTGCATGCGGCCGATGCGAGCGAAGAGGAGGCGGAGGTGGTCGTAGATCTCGGTGACCGTGCCGACCGTGGATCGCGGGTTCCGCGACGCGCCCTTCTGATCGATGCTGATCGCCGGGGAGAGGCCGTCGATCTGGTCGACGTCCGGCTTCTCCATCTGGCCCAGGAACTGCCGCGCGTAGGCCGAGAGCGACTCGACGTACCGGCGCTGTCCCTCCGCGTAGATCGTGTCGAAGGCGAGGCTGGACTTGCCTGACCCGGAGAGGCCGGTGATCACGATCAGCCGGTCGCGCGGCATCTCCACGTCGAGGTTCTTCAGGTTGTGCTCGCGCGCGCCGCGCACGACGATCTTGTCGGAGGGCATCGCGCCCTATCCTAGCAGACCGATGTGAACGCCTGTTCGAATTGTGCGGCGGTCCCGGTCCCTCGTCGGCGGCTCAGCGGATCAGGCCGACGTACTCGCTGACCACGAACGTGTTGCGGCACGCGGTGACGCGGGCAGGGACGCAGGAGTCCGCCGCGGGATCAGCGAAGTGGCCGGCAAAGATCAGCTGCTCCAGCCCGGCCGTTCCGGACCCGGCCGGCGCCTGGGGTGGGAACGGCTTTCCGTTGGGTGCCGTCAGCCGCAGCCCGGTCCGCAGGAGCTCGGCCTGGGTGATCGGCCCGCTGGGGCGCTCCGGCAGCAGGACGCGCACCGGGCAGGTTGCCTGGAGCCAACCGGCCGCGCCGTCGCTCGTGGCGGTGTCGCCCGTGCAGTCTCCCGTCACCTGCGCGAACCAGCCCGAGATGCGCAGCTCGTTCGACCCGTAGCGCTGCGCCGGGAGCTGCCCCGACGTGAGGACGTCGCTCACCGAGACCTGCTGCAGGTCCGGACGGACGCCGCCCGAGCCGCCGAAGATCATGAGCCCGAAGATGAGCAGGCCGGTGCCCACCACGATCGCGGTCCAGGCCCAGCGCTCCCGGGTGGTGCCCGGATCCGTGGGTGGCTCGGGAACCGGGTACCCGCCCTCGGGCAGCGGCCCGACCCCGTCGTCGTTCTCGCCCGTCGCGATCGGGTTCCGCACCCCGTCGCTCACGATGCGCCATCCGCCAGGCCCGCCCACCCATCGGCCAGCAGCGCCATCGCCCGGCGCCAGAGCGCCACCCGCTCGGGATGGTTCAGCCACGTCGAGGCGCCCGACGGGTGTGGCAGGCAGATCACCGAGGCTTTGGGTGCGCGCTCCCAGGTGAGGGACCGGCCAACGAGGTCATCGAGGCGGGCGTCCTCCCCGAAGGCGAACCGATGCGCGAGTCCCCCGACGAGGACGAGAAGCCGTGGCGCAACCATGCTGACCTCCGCTTCGAGCACCGGCGTCCAGCGCTGGACCTCCCGCCGCGACGGCGGCGAGTCCACCGATGCCCCCGGGCGCCGGCCCGGGTAGCACTTGCCGACGGAGGTCACGTACCAGCGGACGCGAAAGTCCTCGACACCGATGCCGGCCAGGGCCAGCCAGCCCACCAGGCGCCGGCCCGCATCATGGGCGAAGGGTAGCCCCGTCTCGATCTCGCGCCAGCCGGGTGCCTGGCCGATCAGCATGGCGCCCTCCGAGCCGTCGCCGGAGAGGACCGGGCGTGCCCCGTCCGGGCAGCCGGCCATGGCATCCTGCAGCGCACGGAGCGGCGAAGCGCCCGGCGCGCGCCGCGGTGGGTCGATGGGCCAGGGTCCCGTGTGACGGAGCCGCTTCGGGAGGGCGCGCCCGATCTCGGATCCCGCGTCGACGCCGTTCGATCGCGTGGCGGTCAGTCCTCGTCTCCCCTCAGCGCGCCGGCCGCGCGCAGGTCGTCGGCGATGGCGAGCCGGACGATGCGGCGGACGCCCTCGCGCTGCGGCCCGGTGCGCTCGAGCGACGCGGTCAGGGCGTCGCGGGCTGCATAGCAGCGATCGATCGGGTTGTCGGGTGGCTCCGCCGGCGCTCCTCCGAGACCGGCGACGAAGGCGTCGTCCTGCAAGGCGATGCCCGACGCGACCGGCGCGGCGGCCTCGTGGGGCGCGGCGTCCATGGCGGCGGCCAGCTCCTCGCGGGCAAGCTCCATCCAGCGCAGCCATCGCTCCCACTCCTCGTCCGACGGTGGCAGCGCATCGAGGGTGAACGCGGCACGCTCCCCCGCTCCGGGGCCGGCCGCACCGCGCTCCACCTCGTACCAGTTGTCGCCGACGAAGGTCGGTGCCTCCTCCTCGAGCTCGCGCAGCCATGTCGTGAAGCGGGCGACGCGGCGGGGCACGGCGGCCGCAGCCGCATCGGCCTCGGATGCGAAGGCGGCGCAGCCGGGGAGCTCCGCGGCGTAGGCCGCCACGGTGGCACCCCCGTCCAGGCCGGTCTCGATGAAGATCGCGTGGGGCATGGTCCCGGCCATCAGCGCCCTCCAGGAACGGTCGCGCGGGTCATGGGCGCTTCCGGCGCGGCGGGCGCCGGCGGCTGCCGGCTGCGATGACGTTTGGTCGCGCCGAGACGGAGAACACCTCCCGCCGGGGCCGACCGGTCCGGTTCTCTTCACCGGCGGACGGCCCGTCCGGGGACACCGCCGCGTAGACGTCCGCGGGGATCGTCCCCGGTGACGCGGCGAGCTCCGCGCGCAACCGTCGCAGCTGGAGGATCTCGTCGCGCAGCGCGGCGGCCCGCTCGAACTCGAGGTTCCGGGCCGCCTCCTTCATCTGCGCCTCGAGCCGCCCCATCATGGCCGCCAGCTCCTCTGGCTCGGTGCTCGGGACGGCCAGCTGTGCCCGTTCCTCCGCCACCCGGCGCAGGCCGTCGTTGATATCGCGGATCGCCTTGGTGATGGTCTCCGGCACGATCCCGTGCTCGGTGTTGTAGGCGTGCTGCCTGGCGCGCCGGCGATCGGTCTCGTCGATGGCGGCGCGCATCGAATCGGTCACCCGGTCCGCGTACATGAGCACACGTCCGCCCACGTTCCGTGCGGCACGCCCGATCACCTGGATCAGCGAGCCGCCCGACCGCAGGAATCCCTCCTTGTCGGCATCGAGGATGGCGACAAGGGTCACCTCCGGAAGGTCGAGGCCCTCGCGAAGGAGGTTGATCCCCACCAGCACGTCGTAGACGCCCAGGCGCAGGTCCCGCAGGATCTCGACTCGTTCCAGGGTGTCGACCTCGGAGTGCAGCCACTGGACCTTGATGCCCAGCTCCGCCAGGTAGTCCGCGAGGTCCTCGGCCATCTTCTTGGTGAGCGTGGTGACCAGGACCCGCTCGCCCCGCCCGACGGTGTCGCGGATCTCCGCGAGGAGGTCGTCGATCTGGCCCGTCGTGGGTCGGACGGTGATCATCGGATCAACCACCCCGGTGGGCCGGATGAGCTGCTCCACGACGCGCTCTGCGCGCTCGGTCTCGTACGGCCCGGGCGTGGCGCTCATGTAGACCACCTGGTTCATGTGGTCCTCGAACTCCTCGAAGGTGAGCGGCCGGTTGTCGAGGGCGGACGGCAGCCGGAACCCGAAGTCGACCAGGATCTCCTTGCGGGTGCGGTCGTTCTTGTACATCCCGTGGACCTGCGGAATGCTGATGTGGCTCTCGTCGACGACCAGCAGGAAGTCGGTCGGGAAGTAGTCGATGAGGGTCCACGGCCGCGATCCGGCCTCGCGGCGGGCCAGGTGCCGCGAGTAGTTCTCGATACCCGAGCAGTAGCCGACCTCCCGCATCATCTCGAGGTCGAAGAGCGTCCGCTGCCGGAGCCGCGCGGCCTCCAGCTCCCGGCCCTCGTTCGCGAGCTGGCGGGTGCGCACCTCCATCTCCGCCTCGATGTCGGTGACCGCCGCCAGCAGCTTGTCGCGCGGGGTCACGTAGTGCGATGCCGGGTAGACGTTGACCTCGCGTCGCTCGGCGAGCACCTCGCCGGTCAGCTCGTCGACCTCGACGATGCGCTCGATCTCGTCGCCGAAGAAGTCGACGCGCACGATGTAGTCGCCGGAGACCGGCATGAACTCGAGCACGTCGCCGCGCACCCGGAAGCGCGAGCGCCCCAGCTGGATGTCGTTGCGCTGGTACTGGAGGTCGACCAGGTGCCGCAGCACCCCGTCGCGCCGGTAGCGACCACCGACCTTGAGGCTCAGCACGGTCGACCCGTAGTCGAGCGGTGCACCGATGCCGTAGATGCAGCTCACGGATGCGACGATGATCACGTCCCGCCGCTCGAACAGCGCCCGCGTCGCGTTGTGGCGCAGCCGGTCGATCTCGTCGTTGCGCGACGAGTCCTTCTCGATGTACGTGTCCGAGCGCGGCAGGTACGCCTCGGGCTGGAAATAGTCGTAGTAGCTGACGAAGTACTCGACGGCATTGTCCGGGAAGAACTCGCGGAACTCCTGGTAGAGCTGCGCCGCGAGGGTCTTGTTGTGCGCCATCACCAGCGTTGGCTTCTGAACCACCTCGATGACCTTCGCCGCCGTGTAGGTCTTCCCGGTGCCCGTCGCACCCAGCAGCACCTGGTGCTTCAGACCCGCGCCGAGGCCCTCGGCCAGCCCGCGGATGGCGGCCGGCTGGTCGCCGGTCGGCTCGTAGGGCGCGTTGACCTTGAAGTCGGGCATGGGGAAGGGGTCCTTCGGAGCATGGAGCCGGGCCGGTCGATTCTAGCGGACCCCATCGGTACCGATGCACGGGTGCCCCAAGGGCCTATATCGGTCCTGCCCGCTCGAACCTAGATTGGCAGTACCGATGCCCATGCCCGTGCGACGTCTTCGGCGTCCGGGCCCGGCGAGCGCTGGCTTGCGGGGCCTGCTTCGTCCAACCGCCCGGCACGGGACGCCCCAGGGACAGGCGCTCGTGGAGTTCGTGGTGGTGCTGCTTCCCCTGCTGCTGCTGGTCGTGGGGATCATCCAGTTCGGCCTGCTCCTGGCAGCCAACGTCACGCTCACCAACGCGACGCGCGAGGGCGCGCGGGCCGGCACCATCTACGTCTACGACCGCACCCAGGACAAAGCCTGGAACGACGGCCACCGCTGCGCAGACGTGCTGACCGCGGCGACCAACGCGTTCGGCCTGCTCTCCCCCACCTCCCCGCACTTCAGCGCCACCACCAGCGGTGGATCCTGCTCGACCACCAGCGGCGACACCCAGGTGAACGGCGACCTCACGATCTCCTACTGCGCCAATCTCGCCACGTCGTCGAGCTCGTGCCCGGACGCGGCCGACACGAGCACCACCTGCGTCCCTGACACGCGCGAGGGCTGTCTCATGCAGGTCACGCTCACGTACCGGTCCGACATCATCGTGCCGTTCCTGGGCGACATCCTGGCGCACGACTCGGATGGCCGCTTCGTGCAGCGCGTGACCGCCACGATGGTCGTGAACTGATGCGTCCACCGGTCCAGCGCCCCCGCGACGCCCGCGGTCAAGTCCTCGTCATGGTCTCGATCCTGCTCGTGATCCTGCTCGCCTTCACCGGTCTCGCCATCGACGTCGGCAGGCAGGCCGCCGAGCACCGTCACATCCAGACCGCGGCCGATGCCGCCGCCCTGGCTGCCTGCCGCTCGCTCATCGATGGCGCGTCGGACAATGCCGCTGCGGAAGACGCCCGCCAGACGGCGCGCGTGAACCTCGAGCACTCGCCGGCGGGCGCGACCGCTACCGTGTCCGACTCCCTCGTCTACGCCGACGGCCACGCTGGCGACCCGGAGTACCTGCGCAGCGGCGTGCTCATTAGCGGGACAACCGTGCGCGTCGCGATCAGCTCGACGCTTGGGACGACGCTTGGCAAGGTGGTGGGCGTGCAGACCATGCAGACGAGCGCCCGCGCGCGCTGCGCGCTGCAGGGTGGACCTGCGCTGCCCATCGTCGCCCGTCGTTACCTCAATGCGCCGGGACCGGACAACGGCTTCGTGGACACCGTCGCGACCAGCCTGACCTCGATCAATGGCCAGGTCGACGCCACCAACCCGCTTGGCTACGACGGACGCACGCCGGCCTCCGAGTCGGACCCGGGGCCTGCGTTCGATCTGTACGGGCCAAACTCCAAGGCCTCCAATGACAGCTCGTTTCGCGGGTTCGTGGCCCTGGACGTCCGCAACTTCCAAACCACGACCTCGCGGCTCTACTACAACGGCGCCACCCAGGGCACGACGGTGAACACCATGAAGGCCAAGGAGGGCGCGTACATCGTCGACGGCTATGACGGACCCACCTTCCCGTCGATCACCTCACCCGCCGACCCCAACGACCAGGTGGCGATCCTGAGCGGCAACGACACCTCGATGGTGGTCGGCAACTTCGCGCAGCGATATGCCGTGGGCGACCGGCTGCTCCTCGCGCTCTACAACGGGACGGTCATGCAGATCCCGGACTTCTCGATCTCGCCGCCGAACGCCATCACCATCGGCGCCACGGAAACCGTCCCGGGACCCGCGTTCCCCTTTACCGTCAGCCGCAACGCTGCCTTCAACTCCACGGTGACCCTGCACCTGCACGGCGACACCGGCGCGGACGCCATCGGTCACAGCGAGTGGGACCTGATACCGACGGACCCTCCGACCAACGATCCGCCTATCGCCGGCCAGATGAACATGCCCATCTGGTCCACCGATGTCTTCATCCCGAACAGGAACGGGACGCGGGTGACGATGAGCAACCTGTCGACCAACACCGTGCCGACAGGCATCTACACGGTCTGGATCGAGGGGCACTCGGGTAACCCGTACTTCCAGGCGCGTCGCTACCCGGTGCCGGTCATGGTCGGCGGCGCCACCGGGGACTTCAGCTTCGAGAACTCGACCGTCAGCGGCAGCACCGCGACCCCCGGGGGCAGCGTGTCCATGGACCTCTACCTCTCGACCGACAAGACCGGAACCGGTGCCTGGGGCGTGGGGCAGGTCACGCTGGGTGCCGACGCTGGTTCGTTCACCGACTGCAGCCTGAACCCGGCGTCCATCGGTCCCGGACAGATCACGTTCAGCAGCACGTCCGTGACGCCGAGCTCGGCGAAGGACCCTCCCCCGACGGCCACGCTTTCCGTCGACACGACCGGGCTGGCAGCCGGCTGCTACCGCTTCAACGTTCGCGGGTACGGCACCAACGGCGCCGGCCAGCCGGTCGTACATGTGCAGCCGGTGACCTTCACCGTGGCCACCAGCGCCAGCATCGGTGCCTACGTGGACATCATCGGCTTCGCCGTCTTCGAAGTGACCGATGTCGGCGCCAACTCGATCAGCGTCCAGGCGGTCTCGGGCGTCTCACCCGATCCCACCGACCAGGCGCTCCGTCGCGCGCAGCAGGCGCGCCTGGTCCCCTGGTAATCCGCCAACCCTAAGGAGACATTCGCGTCGTGGAACTCGAATACTCGGACAAGAGCAGCAAACGCTCAAAGCTCTATATCGCGGTCGGTGTGATCATCGCGCTGATCGTCGGCGGGGTCGTGTTCGTCGCGCTCCGCTTCTCCACCGTGAACAACACGGCACAGGCCGAGATGCGCAGCGTCGTCGTGGCGGCCCGCGACATCGCCAGCCGCAAGCCCATCGAGGATGGCGACGTGGTCATGCGGACCGTCCCCGCGGACCCGACCAACGAGCAGGCCTTCACCCGTATCGACGACGTCCTGGGCCGCATCAGCAGCGTGACGATCACGACAGGCGAGCTGCTCACCCGCAACCTTCTCGCCTCCACCACGTCGGGCCAGCCATTCTCGATCCTGGATCCCGGCCAGAAATACGACCCCGCAGGACCGGATCTGCGTGCCGTCTCGGTCACCGTTCCCGACGACCGTGCCGTGGCCGGGACGCTGCAGGCCGGCCAGCGGATCGACCTCATCGTCACCATGGCGCTGAACCCGGAGCTGGGACAGCCGGCCGGGCAGGCAGCGCAGACCCAGGCCAAGTTCGTGCCCGGGCCGTCGACCAAGGTCACCCTGCAGAGCGTGGTGATCCTGGCCCGCAACGGATCCATCTACATCGTCCGCGCCGACCTGGCCACCGCGGAGCAGATCGCCGAGCTGCAGGCCGCGGGCGGGCAGTTCACCATGGCTCTCCGCCCTGACCAGGACGACCGGACTGCGAAGACGAGCGGCTCGACGATCGACAGCCTCATCAACGAGTTCCGCTTCCCGTATCCGCAGGCGCCCACGGTGGGGACCAACCCGGCGACGCCCTGACGGATCGCCTCGAAACCCACGACGCGCGACAACGCCGGCCCGCAAGGCCGGCGTTGTCGTGTTCAGCGCCCCAGCAACGCTTCGTAGGCCGCGCGGACCTGCCGGCCCGTCTCCTCGAGCGGCGCCGAGCCATCGATCACCACGTCCGCCGCCGCGATCTTCTCGGCCTGCGGGGACTGGTTCGCCATGCGTGCCCGCGCCTCCGCCTCGCTGAGGTGGCGGCTCACCGCCAGGCGGGCGATCGCGTCCTCCTCGTCGCAGCGGACGACCCAGATCTCGTCGCACGCGTCGAGGAGCGGCGACTCGAGGAGCTTGATCACCTCCACCACCGCGGCTGGCACACCGGCCGCGTCCAGCTCCGCGAGGCGGTTGCGCACCGCATCGCGGACCGGCGGATGGAGGATCGCCTCCAGGCCCCGCAGCGCCACGGCGTCGCTGAAGACGACGCGGGCCAGCTCCCGCGGGTCGAGGGTGCCGAAGCGCCACTCGATGGCCGCTCGCGCCTCCCCGTCGTTCTGGCGGATCTCGCGGGCGACGGCATCCGCGTCGATGTGCGCCGCGCCCAGCTCGCGGAGCATGCGGGCCACCGTGGTCTTCCCGCAGCCGATGTTCCCGGTCAGGCCGATCACCTTCATGGGCGTGATGATGACTGAGCCGTGGCCGGCAGCGCGGGCTGGCAGCGCGGGCAGTAGTGCGTGCTGCGCTGCCCGACCACGATCCGCCGGATCGGCCGGCCACAGCGCAGGCACGGGGCGCCGGTGCGCTGGTACACGGCCAGCCGCTCGGCATTCGTTCCCGGCTCGCCATCGGCCCCGACGTAGTCGCTGAAGCTCGCGCCGCGGTTCTCGATCCCCTCGCGGAGCACGCGCCGGACCGCCCGATGGAGGCGCCGGACGTCGTCCGGGGACAGCGTGTCGGCGGCGCGCAGCGGGTTGAGCCGGGCCAGCCACAGCGCCTCGTCGGCGTAGATGTTGCCGACGCCGGCAATGAAGGACTGGTCGAGCAGCAGGGACTTCAGGCGTGCCGAGCGCCCGGCGAGGCGCTCCGTGAACCGGGCGGCGCTGAACGCCCGGGCCAGCGGTTCGGGCCCGTGACGAGCGAACACGTCGCCCACGCGATAGGCCGCACCATCCTCCCGGACGCGCCGCGACCGGGGTCCGGCGCGCGACCGAAGGCCCCCGCCGGCGAAGAGCCCTATCCGCCCGAACTTCCGGACGTCCCGGTAGCGGAGCTGCCGCCCGTCCGCGAGACCAAAGACAACCCGCACGTGCGGATCGTCGGGCGTGCCGGGCGGGGTGACGATGAGGGCGCCGGTCATGCGCAGGGCCACGGTCATGACCCGACCGTCAGCAAGGTGAACCAGGACGCTCTTGGCGCGCCGTCCCACCCGCTCGATCCGCGCGCCACGCAGCTCAGCCTCGAAGCGAGCCGCGGGCCGAGGATGGGCAATCGTCCGTTCCCAGCGGACGTCGACCTGGGCGATCACCGCGCCGGCGACCCAGCGCTGCAGGTCGCGTGCGACGGTCTCCACCTCCGGGAGCTCCGGCATCGGTCCCTCCGCTCAGGCGCCGAGCTCTGCGATGGCCGCCTCGTCAGCCTCCGGTTCGGGCTCTGCGGTCTCCCCGACCCGCCGCCAGCCACCATCGGCCTGCTCCAGGCGCTCCATCTGCTCCCAGTTGGCCCCCACCTTCAGGTCGACCTCGAGCGGGACGTCGAGCGGCAGCGCCGTCTCCATGATCTCCCGGGCCAGCGACGCGAGGCGCGGGAGCTCCTCCTCGTCCGTCTCGAACACGAGCTCGTCGTGGACCTGCAGCAGCATGCGGGAGCGCAGTCCCTGCTCGCGGAGCGCCCTGTCGAGCCGGTTCATGGCAATCTTCATGCCGTCGGCAGCGGTGCCCTGGATGGGCATGTTGATCGCCATCCGTTCCCCGGCCGAGCGGAGCGCGCCGTTGCGCGCCGTCAGCTCCGGCAGGTAGCGGCGCCGGCCGAGGAGCGTGGTCACGAAGCCCTGGTCGCGCGCCAGCATCCGGATCTCGACCGTGTAGCGGCGGATCCCCGGGTAGGCCTCGAAGTAGTCGGCGATGAACTTGTGCGCCTCCTCGCGGGGAATCTTGAGGCGGTCGGCGAGGCCGAAGTCGGAGAGGCCGTACGCGATTCCGTAGTTGATCATCTTCGCCACGCTGCGCTCCTTGCGCCCCACCTGGTCGGGCGCGAGCCCGAGCACGCGGCCGGCGGCGGCGACATGGATGTCGGCATGGGAGGCGAAGTCTGCCTTGAGGCCCGCGTCGCCGGAGACGTGGGCAAGGATGCGCAGCTCCTGCTGCGAGTAGTCGCCGGCGAGCAGCAGCCTGCCGGGCGGCGCAACGAAGGCGCGCCGGATGCGACGGCCGAGCGCCGTGCGGACCGGGATGTTCTGCAGGTTCGGGTCGATGCTCGAGAGGCGTCCGGTCGCCGCCACCGCCTGCTGGTAGGTCGTGTGCAGCCGACCGTCTCCGCTGATCAGCTGGGGAAGCGCATCCACGTAGGTGGATTTGAGCTTTGCGATCTGGCGATGCTCCAGGATGAGGCCCACCACCTCGTGCTGGTCGCGGAGGTCCTCGAGGACCGATGCGTCGGTCGAGTACCCGGTGCGGGTGCGCTTCGTCGGCGGCAGCGCCAGCTCGTGGAACAGGATCTGCTCGAGCTGCTTCGGCGAGCCGATGTTGAATGGATGCCCGACCGCGGTGTAGATCCGGTCCTCGAGCGCCGCAAGCTGCTCGCCGAACTCGACGGCCATGGCCCCCAGCGCATCCCGGTCGATCGCGACTCCGGCCAGCTCCATCCGGGCCAGGACGGGGACGAGCGGCATCTCGACCTCCCCGAAGAGGTCCGCCAGCCCCGCGTCGGCGAGCTCTGTCTCGAGCGCCGGCTTCGCGAGCAGCGCGGTGAGCGCCTCCGCCGCGGCGCGGCGGGCGACCGCCCGCTCCTCCGCACCGGTTTCGGCCGCGGTCGGGTGTGGCGGAAGCGACGCCGCGAATCGCGTCGCCGCCAGGTCGTCCACGGTCTGTGACCGCAGCGACGGGTTGAGCATGTACCCCGCGACCAGCGTGTCGAAGGCGGGCCCGGTGAGCGCGACCTCGCGACAGCCGAGGGAGACCAGGAGCTGCTTGAGGTCGTGGGCGACGAGCGGGCGATCCGAGCGGGAGAACCAGGCTGGTAGCGGGGCGCGCGTTCCCGGGTTGTCGTCCCACGGCAGGTACCAGCTGCTTCCGTCCCTCCCGGCCAGGGCAATCCCCACCAGCGTTCGCTCCAGGGGACGACCTGCCCCGGTGGCCCACCCCAGGGCGACATCAGTCCCCTGTGCTGCGAGCCAGGCATCGAGCTCAGCGGCATCCGCCTGCGAGCGCGGCACGCGCGGATCGACGTGCTCGATCGCGCCACCCGGGTCCACCAGCGGATTCGGCGCCTGCGGCGGTGAAGCCCCCTCTGCCGGTGCGCCGTCCGAGCCGGTGGCGCCGCCGCCGAGCAGATCCAGCGACAGCTGCAGGCCCCCACCCATCTCGCGATCGGCCGGCTCCGGGCCGCTGGGGGCGACGCTCGACGGCGGCAGTCGATCGATGAGCGAGCGAAACTCGAGCTCGCGGAAGCGCTGGGCCACGGCGCGCCGGTCGTAGCGGCCGGTACGCGCGGCCTCCAGATCGAGCTCGAGGGGAAGATCGGTCACGATGCGGCCGATCTGGCGAGAGAGGAAGGCGGATTCGCGGTGCTCGGCAAGCCGCTCGCGCAGCTTTCCCTTGACCTCGTCGAGGTGCTCGTAGATCGCGTCGAGCGTCCCGAATTGCCCGAGCAGTGCTATCGCGGTCTTCTCACCCACCCCGGGAACCCCGGGGATATTGTCCGACGTGTCGCCCTTGAGCGCCTTGTAGTCGAGCATCTGATCCGGTCGCAGCTCGTAGCGCTCCTGCACCTTGCCGATGTCGTAGATCACCGTCGATGCAACGCCCATCCGGGTGGTGAGGAGACGAACGTGGTCGTTCACCAGCTGGAGCCCGTCGAGGTCCCCCGAAACGATCATGGTGTCGACGTTCGCCGCGGTGGCGTGCTGGGCCAGCGAGCCGATCACGTCGTCCGCCTCGTAGCCCTCCAGCTCGCAGATGGGCATCCCCATCATTTCGCAGAGCTCGCGAACGACGGGGAACTGCGTGCGGAGGTCGTCCGGCATCGAGGGCCGGCCCGCCTTGTACTCCGGGTACGCGCTGAACCGGAACTGGGGTTTGCCCAGGTCGAAGGTGACGATCGCGTAGTCCGGCTTCAGATCGGCCATCCCGCGCAGCACGATCTGCAGAAACCCGAAGGCGGCGTTGACCAGCGTCCCGTCCGAGGTGGTGAGGGGCGGCAGGGCGAAGTACCCGCGATAGACGAGGCTCGGCCCGTCGATCAGCATCAGGATGGGTCTGCGGCGCTCCTGCATGACGCGAACGAGTCTAGACCGATGGCACCGCTCCGAACGGTCCCGGCCCGGTGAAGGGCTGCATCGGGCACGGCGGTTGCGCCGTAGAATCGCCGCGATGCCGGAGCGACCGCGACACGATCCCTATGCGGTGCTGGGCGTGCCACGGGAGGCCACGCCGCTCCAGGTGGCACGGGCACATCGGCGGCTGGCCAAGCGGTACCACCCCGATCTCCATCCCGGCGAGGACGTCACCGAGCGCATGCGTCACGTGAACGAGGCGTGGCATCTCCTCTCCAACCCTGCGCGTCGAACCGCCTACGACCTGGAGCACCCCGCGGGCAGCCTCGGCTCGCACGGCCACTGGGAGGCGCGCCCCAGGCCAGCGCCGCTGGACGAGGCCACGACGACGCGTGCCTGGGCGTCATGGCGCGCGACCGCCGACGAGATCCGCGCGGTACCGCGCACCAGACGGCCGCCGGGCGAGATCCCGGTGCCGCCCACCCGCCGGCCGCCGCGCATGGAACCCGCGGAACGGACCTTCCGCGACAGCGGACTGGCCGCGATCCTGGTGGCCGCCCTGATCCTTCTCCTGCTCGTCGCAGCGGTGGTGGCAGGCAGGATCGCCTAGCGACCCGCTCCGTCCCGCGCTCGACGGGCCGCCGCGCCACGCGCGAGGAAGGCGGCGGCGAGCAGCATCACGCCCGCGCCCAGGATCCACTCGTACGGGGGAACCCCTCCGGCGGCGCTGCCCTCCGCCGATGCGGCGCCATTCGTCCCCTTGCCCGCCGCGTCCTGCTCCTCACCCGGCGTGGAACTGGCGCCGGCTGCCGGCCCCAGGTCGCCATAGACGTCCCTCGCCGTGGAGGTGGCAGAGGCTGCCGCGGCCGACGCCGCGGCATCGCCCGTCAGGCGCGAGACCGCTGTGGCCCCACCGGACGCGGACCCGAGGAGCGGCAGGGTGCTGCCCACCGCGCCAACCACGATCAGCACCGCGGCGAGCGCCATGGCCGGCGCGCTGATGCGCCGGAGGAGCGCCGCCCATCCGGCGGACGCCCGACGCGGCGCCACCGCCGGGACGAGGCGCAGCGGTCGCGGTGGCGCGAGGTCGGGAAGCTTGGCGAGGGCAGCGTGGAGGGAGCGCAGCTCGGCGACGAGATCGGTGCAGCGAGGACAGTGCGCGATGTGCGCTGTCAGCACCGCATCCGAGGCGACGTCCGGATCCGCGCCCGCCAGGGCGGCCAGCCGCTCGTCGTCGGGGTGTGGTTCGTGAAGCATGGTCATCGGCTCAGACGCCCTCAGTCCTCGAAGAGTTCCCGGTGCGGCGCCATCAGGACCCGCAGCCGCAGGCGACCGCGGTGGATCCGCGACTTCACCGTCCCGATGGGAGATGCGGTCATGGCCGCCACCTCCGCGTAGTCCATGGCGTACACGTCGCACAGCACCACGGCCATCCGCTGATCGTCGGGCAGCTCGCGCAGCGCGCCATCCAGCCGCCGATAGAGCTCCCCGCGCCGGGCCGACGTGAACGGATTGGGTGCGTTCGCGTCCGGCAGCTCGGGCTCGCCCTCCTCGGGACGCGGCAGCGTGGTCGATGGCCGGCGTTTGGCGCGACGCAGGACGTCGTAGCTGGCGTTGGCGGTGATCCGCAGCAGCCACGACCTGAAGATGCCGCCTCGGTAGCCGCCGATGCCGTCGTACGCGTGGATCAGCGCGTCCTGCGTCGCGTCGTACGCGGTGTCCGGATCCCCGAGCAGGCGCATCGCAAGCCCATAGCAGGCGGACTGGTAATGCTCCGCCAGCCGCGCAAACGCGGATCGGTCGCCGGCGACCGCCCGCGCGACCACGGCAGCCTCGTCGTCGAGCGGCTGCGCTCGGGTCGCCGTCTGGGCACGGTCGGGCTCCGCCATCGGCTTCTTATAATCACACTCCCACGGGCCGGAGTGGCGGAATCGGCAGACGCGTCGGTCTCAAACACCGATGAGGGCAACCTCGTGTGAGTTCAAGTCTCACCTCCGGCACCATTCAAGGGCAGCAACGGAGATGCACGGGCGGACACAGAAACAACGCGCGCCTCTGACACTTCGCGGGCACAACGCGAATCCGGCGCCGCGTTTACCATGCACGCGGCCGGCCGGTTGCGCGGACGGCCATCGGGCCGTCGGCGTTCTCACCGCCGGCGGCCCATCGCGTGCTAGGCTGACCGGCGCTGACACCCGTCGTGGCGATCCGCCCTGGTGGCGACCCCGTGGAGGATGACCCGGCCCGATGCTCGACGACCTCGGTGAGACGATCGACTGTCCCAATTGCGGGCGTCCCAACCCCGGCTGGGCCCAGGTCTGCCGGAACTGCGGCTTCTCGCTGCGCGGCGCGCTGACGCGCTCGGTCGGCAAGCCGGAGAAGGCGTTCCCCACGGACCAGACCTCGCTGCTGTCGATCGGTGCCGCGGTGGGCTCCATCGTCCTCGCGGTCGTCCTGGGCCTGCTCTTCTCCGCAATGAACCCGACGCCGCCGACCGTCGGGGTCTCCAGCTCGCCCACCCCATCCCCCGTCCCCGCCTTCTCGCCCTCGGCGGCGCCGGTCTTCTCGCCCTCGGCTGCTGCGGCGGAGACGCCGTCACCCACGCCGGCGCTTCCCGCGACCATCACCTTCGGGACCGGCCTCAGCGCATCGAAGGCGGTGACCGGCAAGACGGACACGTTCGGCCCGGGCAGCGCGTTTGCCCACTCGGTGGCGGCCGCGGAGCCCTTCGGCGTCAGGACCCTGTACGAGACCGTGGTGCGCGTGGCAGCTGACGGGACGGAGACGCCGATGCAGACCCGCTACCCGGTCACCATCAGCTCGACGGCCAAGGTCTTCGGCTTCGTGGTGAGCACCAACAGCCTGGTCACCGATTGGGGCGGTGGCGGTGACTTCGTGATGCGCATCTTCAAGGGCGAGACACTCATCGCCCAGGGGCAGTTCACGCTGACCACCGGCTGATCAGCCGTCCCGCCGCGCGACCTCGTCCCACGCATCGGCGTACAGGCGCGCCCTGACCGGCAGGTGACCCGGGTAGTTCGTTCGCGCCCGCCGCACCACGCCACTGTCGAGGGTCACCAACCCGATCGTCTCCGTGGTCTCGAGGAGCACCGAGCCTGCCGGGTCCACCGCGATGGACGGTCCGCCGATGGCGACGCCGTCCTCGGGGAACGGACGGTTGACGGAGAGGACGTAGAGGCAGCTGGTCACGGCGTTTGCGCGGAACACGGTCTTCCAGCGCTGGTACGTCCGCTCCTCGCTGGCTCGCGGGATCAGGACCGCCATGGCGCCCTCCGCACCGAGCAGGTGGGCCCCTTCCGGGCGGTTGGTGTCCGAGCAGACCTGGATCCCGAAGGGCAGGCCGAACGCGTCGATCCGGTGCGGCGGTTCGTCGCCGGGCTCGTAGTGGCTCGTCTCCCAGAACCCCGGCTCCTCGGGGAGGTGAAGCTTCTCGTAGCGGGCCACGATCTCGCCCGCCGGCGAAAAGACGAGGGAACGGCTTGTCCGCCGGCCCGATCCGTCGTCGCGGTGGATGATCCCGCCCACCAGGCCGATCCCGGCCCGCTCCGCCGCCGCGGCCATGGCCGCCGTGCGCGGTCCACCCTCTGGCTCGGCATCATCGTCCACCGCAGTGGGGGTCGCCGGTCGCCAGGCGTTCAGTGGCATCTCGGGCAGGACGGCAAGGTCGGCGCCACGCGCGGCGGCCTGTGCCAGCCGCTCCTCGAGTCGGGCGGCGCCGTCGGGCTCCCAGAAGACCTCGGAGACGAGCGCCACGGTCAGCCTGCCATCGCCGCGGATGGGAAACGCCCGGGTCATGGCGCGGAAGGGTAGCGCCTTGCGGTTCGCGGCGCGCGCCCAGAGCGCGCCCAGAGCGCGGCCAGGTCGTGCAGCCGTGGGGCCCGCATTCCGGCCATCCCACGCCATGGGCCGTGCACCATATCGTCGACACGCGGTGCTCCGTACGGGTACCCTTCCACCTTCCAATACCGAACGCCCACGCAGATGGCTCGCCTCAGAGGCCAACGGAGGACCTGAATGTTCATCTCGCCGCGGAAGGGCGCGATCGCCGGAGTCGTCGCCGTCCTGATCCTTGCCGCCTGCTCGACGGGCGGCGCCAGCCAGAGCGCCAGCGCCAGCGCCATGCAGTCAACGGCGGCGAGCGAGTCGGCGATGGCGTCGGCGTCGGCGTCGATGGCGCCCAGTCCGGTCGCCACGGTTCCGAGCGACCAGCTGCTGTTCGCAGGGGAGCTTCTCATCTGCTCTGACCTGCCGTATCCGCCGCAGGAGTTCTTCGACGCCAGCGGCAACCCGACCGGCTCGGACATCGAGATTGCCCAGGCAATCGCGACCCAGCTCGGACTGAAGCCCCAGATCGTGAACAGCGTCTTCGACACGATCATCGCCGCGGTCACCAGCGGGAAGTGCGACATCATCGTCAGCGCCCAGAACCTGACCACGGACCGCCTCAAGCAGGTCAACATGATTCCCTACTTCAAGGCAGGCCAGGCGTTCGTGGTGGCCAAGGGGAATCCCGAGAACATCAAGACCCAGGACGACCTGTGCGGCAAGACGATCGGCGCCGAGACCGGCACGACGGAAGCTGACTTCGTGCAGGGAACCGGCGACTACGCCGGGAAAGGACTCTCCAAGCAGTGCACCGATGCCGGCAAGGCCGCCATCGACCTGAAGCAGTACGACAAGGACAGCGACGCCCTGCTGGCCCTGTCGAGCGGGCAGGTGGCCGCCTACTTCGCCGATTCGCCGGTCGCCGGCTACTACACGGTGGAGCACCCGGACCAGTTCGAACTGTCCGGCGTGACGCTGGAGATCGCCAACGAGGGCATCAGCGTGCCGAAGGACAAGAACGGGCTGGCGGACGCCGTCAAGGCCGCGCTCCTGTCCATCATGTCGGACGGGACGTACGACCAGATCCTCAAGAAGTACGGGCTTGAGGACGGCGCCGTCACCCCCAGCGACGTGAAGATCGTCACGCAGTAGTCCAATCGTCGGGAGAGCGCCCACCCACGCGATGACCACCGCAGGACGCTGGTTCCACACCCGGCCGGTACCCCTGGTACTGGCCGGGTGCCTCGTCCTGGCGGTGACGCTTTCCGGCTGCAGCGGCGCAAGCAGCTCGTACCGGTACCACTGGGACTACTTCTTCAAGTCCCTGTTCCAACCGGACAGCCTCATCCTCTCCGGCCTGTGGCTCACCCTCTCGATCTCCGTCGTGAGCCAGTTCATCGGTGTCGTCCTGGGCGTCTTCGGCGCGGTCGGCCGCCTCTCGCGATTCCTCCCCTTCCGGTGGGTGGCGAACTTCTACGTGTGGGTGTTTCGGGGGACGCCGCTCCTCGTGCAGATCACCCTCATCTACTTCGGGTTGAGCGTCAGCGGCATCTACCGCTGGCCCCGCGCCTACGACCTGTTCGGATTCCAGCTCGACAGCGCCGTGGTGGCGGGCATCGTGGCCCTGGGCCTCAACGAGGGCGCCTACATGACCGAGATCGTGCGCGCCGGCATCCTGTCGATCGACGCAGGCCAGCTGGAAGCGGCCCGCTCCCTCGGGATGACGTACGGCCTCGCCATGCGCCGGATCATCCTGCCGCAGGCGGCGCGGGTCATCGTGCCGCCGCTCGGCAACGAGTTCAACAACATGCTGAAGACCACGTCGCTGCTGGTGATCATCAGCGTCCCCGAGCTGTACGTCACCTTCAGCCGCAAGAACGCGCTTCTCTTTGCGCCATTCGAGCTCTTCCTTGCGGCCGCCATCTGGTACCTGCTGATGACGTCGGTGTGGAGCATCATCCAGTCCTTCATCGAACGCCGGCTGGGCAGGGGGTACGGCGCCCAGGCGGAGGCGCCATCGCTCGTGGCGCGGATGCTCGGCCTCTCGCGCAGCCGCCGCCGACAGGCAGGCGGCTGATGGACCCTCAAGGCCCGACCGCTGCACCTGCTGGGGACCTGCTGAGCGCCGTCGGGGGCGTGCCTCGTCCCGGCGGCGACGTCGTGGTGGACGCGCGGGACGTCCAGAAGTACTTCGGGCGGCTCCATGTGCTCAAGGGGATCTCCATGACGGTGAAGCGGCAGGAGGTCGTGGTCGTCATCGGCGCATCCGGCTCGGGCAAGACGACCTTCATCCGCTGTATCAACCACCTGGAGAAGATCCAGGGAGGACGGATCTTCGTCAACGGCCACCTGATCGGTTACCGCGAGAGCGGCTCTGGGAAGCTGGTGGAGGACCGCGAGCGCAACATCGCGCGCCAGCGCCAGGAGATCGGGATGGTCTTCCAGCGTTTCAACCTGTTCCCCCACATGACCGCCCTCCAGAACATCATGGAGGCGCCGATCCGAGTGCGGGGCACTGCTGAGAAGGAAGCGCGCGACACGGCCGAAGCGCTGCTCGAGCGCGTGGGTCTCGGCGAGAAGATGGGCTCCTATCCTTCTCAGCTGTCGGGTGGCCAGCAGCAGCGGGTGGCGATCGCGCGGGCCCTGGCCATGAAGCCCGCGCTCATGCTCTTCGACGAACCGACATCGGCGCTCGACCCCGAGATGATCGGCGAGGTGCTGGCGGTGATGGCCGAGCTGGCGCACGAGGGCATGACGATGGTCGTCGTCAGCCACGAAATGGGATTCGCGCGCGAGGCGGCCGACCGGGTGATCTTCATGGATGACGGCCAGATCGTGGAGGAGGGCGAACCGGACGCCATCTTCTCGAACCCGCAGCACAACCGGACGAAGGCGTTCCTGTCCAAGATCCTCTGACCGGGTCCCGAGCTAGCGCCTGACCCCATAGACCTGGGCACGCGGCAGGCGCTCGGCCTCCGCCTCGGCGCGGACCCGCTTCCTGGCGGGTTTCAGGGCCGCCGGCACATCCAGCGGCTTGCCGCCCTCGCGGTCGATCAGCCAGCGGTTGCCCTTCTCCGTCAGCTCCGCTCCCCCTGCGGTGCCGGGTTCGATGAACGGCGCCTGGAGCAGCCGGCGCCGATGTAGGCGCTCCACCGCGAGCTGCATGCTGAATGGCTCGATACCGAGCTCCGCGGCCAGCGGAGCGAGGTCGATGAATCGGTTGGGGGTGCGTCGCAGGAAGCGAATAATGGCCGCGTCGAGCTCATCGCCGGTTGGCACGGCCTCGGTGGGTCGCGATGTCCCGCGGTCCTTCGTTCCAATGTCCTTCGCGGCGCGCTTGCGCGAGCGCGGGGTTGCAGTCGTCACGAGCCGGAGGATAGCAGCCGGCTCATGGCTCGGTCCGAAGCGCCCGCAGTCCCACCGCGACGGGCAACGCCGCAACCTTGCGCACCGCGTCGGCCAGCCCGTCGTCCCAGGCGACCCGCTGCGGCAGACGGATCTGCCGCCGGGCGCCGGCGACCGGGACCTCCAGCAGCACGGGCAGCGAGCCCGGATGCGAGCGCAGAAGGTCGGTCACCGCTTCGATGGCGGGGAGCAGGAGCTCCATGGGCGCACCCGGTTCGAATGCCACCTCGACGATCGACGCACCGCCCGCGACGGCATGCAACGGCACCGCTCCGGCGGGCACGGGCGGCTCGTCCTCGCGCTCTGTCGGGGCTGCCGCTTCAGGCGTTGGCGAGCCGGAGGCCGCGGTCGGGTTCGGCTTCATGGGGCTGACCACGGCCACGCCTCCGGTCCCCGCGGCGATGGCAGGAACGGGGGCCGCATCGATGGGCACCGACGCCCGAGACGGCTCCGCGATCGGCACCGGGGTGGTTGGTCGCTTCCAGGGGCCGGCCACCCGCCCACCATTGCCGCCATTTCCCCCGTTGCCGCCCGCGCCGGGACGGTTGCCGCCCCACCCACCGCGTCCACGACCGCGAAGCAGCCGGTCGCGCTCCGCGGAGAAGGCGCCCGGTCCCATGCGCGTCGCGTCGTCCCACGCGTGGACCGCTTCGCACAGCAGCTTGGCCTCGTCGTCGCGATGGTCGACGCGACCGCTGACCAGCACCACCGCATCCTCCGCCCACGCGTTGGCGGTCTCCGCGAAGATCTTGGGGAAGACGACCACCTCGACCGTTCCCTGCAGGTCCTCGAGGTTGGCCACCAGCATGGTCGAGCCGGCGCGCGTGATCACGCGCCGCACGCCCTGGAGGATTCCGCCCAGGGTGACCCGCGCCTGGTCGTCCTCTTCCGACAGGTCGCCGGAGTAGGCGGTCACGTACTCCGGCAGCACGCCTGCGATCTCGCCCAGCGGATGCTCGGTGAGATACAGCCCCAGCAGCTCCTTCTCCCAGCGCAGCCGCTCCCGGTGCGGGATCTCGTCCTCCTCCGGGACCGATGACGCACCGTCCACGAGGCTCGCGGACGGTGCCTCCCGTGCCGGGGCGGCGAACAGGTCGAAGAGGGTTCCCTGCCCGGCCGCAACGTCGCGCTGGTGCCGTGCGGCGGCGTCGAGGGCCACGTCCAGGCGGTTCAGCAGCGTGCCGGCCCCGCCGAGCGAGCGCAGGGCCCCCGCCTTGATGAGCGACTCCAGGACGCGCTTGTTCACCGTCCGCAGGTCCACGCGCCGAGCCAGGTCGTCGAGGGAGAGGAAGTCGCCCGTCTCGTCCGAGAACTCGGAACGTCCCTCCCGGGCCGCCACGATCGAATCGATGGCACCCTCGCCCACGTTCTTCACGGCCACGACGCCGAAGCGGATCGCCTCGGGGGCTCCGGCCGCATCGGTCTCCACGGTGAAGAGGGCCTGGGAGTGCTGCACGTCGGGCGGGCGAACGTCGATCCCCAGGCGGCGGCACTCGGCCACCACCCCCGCCACCTTCTCGGCGCGGCCGCGGAAGCCGTTGAGGACCGCCGTCATGAACTCGATCGGGTAGTTGGCCTTGAGGTAGGCGGTCTGGTAGGCGATCAGGCCGTAGCAGGTGGCGTGGGCCTTGTTGAACCCGTACCGGGCGAAGGGCTCGAAGGCGGCGAAGACCTGGTCCACGATTCCGGGGCTGATGCCCTTGCGCTTGGCGCCGGCCTTGAACTTGGCCTCGTGCTCGTGGAGGACCTTCTCCTTCTTCTTGCGGATGGCGTAGCACAGGTTGTCCGCCTCCGGGCCGGTGTAGTCGGCCATGGCGATGGCGGCGGTCATGATGTCTTCCTGGTAGACGAAGATCCCGTAGGTGTCGCGGAGCGCCGGCTCCAGCGATGGATGGAGGTAGGTCACCTCCTCCTCGCCGTGCTTGCGGCGGATGTAGCTGGGGATGTTCGCCATCGGTCCCGGACGGAAGAGGGCCACCATGGCGGCCAGGTCCCGCACCTCGGTCGGCTTGAGCTCCTTCACGTAGCGGCGCATGCCGGCGCCCTCCAGCTGGAAGACGCCCGTCGTCTCGCCGGTCGAGAGGAGCTCGAAGGTCTTGGTGTCGTCGAGCGGCAGGTTGTCGACGTCGATCGCCACGCCACGGTGCGTCTGTATCAGCTCCACCGCGTCGGCCAGGATGGTCAGGTTGATGAGGCCCAGGAAGTCGAACTTCAGGAGGCCCAGCGCCTCGCAGGCGTGCATCTCGAACTGGGTCATGGTGGTGCGGCCGTCGGTCGCGCGCTGGAGCGGCATGATCTCGGTCAGCGGCTCGCGGCTGATGACGATGCCGGCCGCATGCGTGGAGGCGTGGCGCGACACGCCCTCGAGCTGCTTGGCGATGGTGATCAGCTTGTCCACGCGGTCATCGCCCGCGATCAGCTCCCGCAGCTGGGGCGACGTCTCGATGGCCCGGTCCAGACTGATGTTCAGCTCGTTGGGGACGGCCTTGGCGACCCGGTCCGCCTCCGCGTAGGTGAGGCTCATGGCCCGACCCGTGTCGCGAATGGCGGCCTTGGCGCCCAGCGTCCCGAAGGTGATGATCTGCGCCACCCGGTCGTCGCCGTACTTGCGGGTGACGTACTCGATCACCTCGTCGCGGCGCGAGTCGTGCGAAGTCGATGTCGATGTCCGGCATCGTCACCCGGTCCGGGTTGAGGAAGCGCTCGAAGGGGAGACCGTAGGCGAGCGGGTCGACCGGCGTGATTCCCAGCGAGTAGGTGACGATGGAGCCCGGCGCACTGCCCCGGCAGGTGGTCATGATCCCCTGCTCACGGGCGAACCGCGTGAAGTCGGCCACGATCAGGAAGTACGCCGAGTACCCCATCCGGTCGATGATCCCCAGCTCGTACTCGAACCGATGGCGCACCGTCTCCGGGATCGGCTCGCCGTATCGCACCGCGAGACCCCGCTCGCATTCCTTGCGCAGCCAGGTCGTGGCGGTCTCGCCCTGCGGCACGGGGAAGTGCGGCAGGCGCAGCTGGTCGAACTCCAGGCGCAGGTCCACCATCTCGGCGACCCGCAGCGTGTTGTCCATGGCGTCCGGCAGCTCGCCGTTGAAGAGACGGCGCATCTCGGCGGGGGTCTTGAGGTAGAACTCGTTCGTGTCGAACCGCATCCGCCCCGGCGTGTCGAGGTTGGCACCGGTCTGGATGCAGAGCAGCAGGTCGTGCGCCTCGTGCTGCTCCGGCACGGTGTAGTGGGTGTCGTTGGTCGCGACGAGGGGCAGGTTCATCTTCCGCGCCAGGTCGACGAGCTGCGGATGCAGCCGGACCTGGTCGGGAACCCCGTGATCCTGGACCTCGACGAAGTAGTTGCCCTCTCCCAGGATGGACCGATACTCGTCGGCCGCCCGCATGGCGCCCGCCTCGTCTCCCTCGCCCAGGCGGCGGAGCAGCTCGCCCGACAGGCACCCAGACAGCCCGATGAGCCCTTCGCTGTGCGCGGCGAGGAGCTCCTTGTCGATCCGCGGCCGGTAGTAGTAGCCGTCCAGGTGCGCCCGGGTGACCAGCTCCATGAGGTTTCGGTAGCCGGTCAGGTCCTTCGCCAGCAGCACCATGTGGTACGGGTTGGCATCGATCCGCGGCTCCTTGTCGGTGTGCCGTCGCGGGGCGACGTAGGTCTCCACGCCGATGATCGGCTTGATCCCCGCGGCGGTCGCCGCCTGGTAGAACTCGATGGCCCCGTACATCGCCCCGTGGTCGGTGATGGCCAGGGCGGGCATCCCCGTCTCCGCCGCCCGGCGCGTCAGCTGCGGGATGCGCGAGAGGCCGTCGAGGAGGCTGAACTCCGAGTGGACGTGGAGATGGACGAAGGAGTCGTTGCCGGAATTCGGGGCTCGCGGGGTCACCCGGCCATGCTACCCGGGTCCAGCGTTCGGGTTTGGCGGCTTCCTGCGCGACCACCGGCCTCGTGGGAACGCACCGCTTGACGGCTGCTGTCATACAACCGTATAGTTGTAGCAATGGTGATCCTGCTCGACCACGACAGGCTATTCGGAGCACTGGCCGATGCCACCCGGCGCGACATCGTCCGTCGTGCCATCGACGGCACGGAAGGCGTTGCCGAGCTGGCCGGCCACTACCCCATGAGCTTCGCCGCCGTGCAGAAGCACGTCGCGATCCTGGAGCGGGCCGGGCTCATCACCAAGCATCGGATCGGCCGTCGCAAGGTCGTTCGCACCCATCTCGAGGGGCTCCGCACAGCAAGGCGCCTGCTCGACCAGTACGAGGAGCTGTGGCGCGAGCGGATCGACCGCATGGCCGCGCTCATCGCCGACACGCAGGAGATCGAGCCATGACCGTCACCGCCGTCACCAAGGACCCCAGGGCCCTGTCCATGACCGTCACCGCGGAGTTCGCCGCGACGCCGGAGCGCGTCTGGCAGCTGTGGGCCGATCCACGTCAGCTCGAGCGCTGGTGGGGGCCGCCCACCTACCCCGCCACCGTCACCGCGCACGACCTGCGACCCGGCGGCCGGGTCGAGTACCACATGACCGGGCCGGAGGGAGACCAGCCGCACGGCTACTGGGAGGTCGACGAGGCCGATCCCCCGCGCCGGATCGCGTTCCGCGACGGCTTCGCCAACCCCGACGGCTCCCCCAGCAGCGAGTTTCCGATAACCTCGGCGCAGGTGACCATCGAAGCGGTCGACGGCGGGAAGACCCGGATGTCAATCGAGAACCGCTTCCCCAGCGTCGAGGCCATGGAGCAGCTCCTGGCCATGGGCATGGAGCAGGGCCTGCAGCAGGCCATTGGCCAGATCGACGCGATCCTGGCTGGGGACGCGTAGCCATCTGATTCTCAGGCCCACGGGCCGCATCTCGAGGAAACGCACCGTGACCGCGACCGGGCTGACAACGCACACCCTGGGGGTGCCGGGTGCCATGCTCACCTATGACGTACGCAGCAACGAGGCGAGCGTGCAGCCACCCCTCCTGATCATCGGCTCACCCATGGGCGCGGCCGGGTTCGTAACGCTCGCCAGCCACTTCACCGATCGGACCGTGATCACCTACGACCCGCGCGGGGTGGAGCGCAGCGCCAGGGCCGACTCGACGTCGGAGGCGACGCCTGACGAGCACGCGGACGACCTGCATCGAATCATCGCGGCCCTGGATTCCGGCCCGGTGGACCTCTTCGCGAGCAGCGGCGGGGCGGTGAACGCGCTGGCGCTGGTGGCCACGCACCCGGAGGACGTTCGGACGCTGGTGGCCCATGAGCCGCCCGCAGCCTCCGCCCTGCCCGACGCCGCCATGGCCATCGCAGCCTGCCGCGACATCCAGGAGACGTACCATCGCAGCGGCTTCGGCCCGGCCATGGCGAAGTTCATCGGCCTCGTCAGCGCCCAGGGGCCGCTCGCGGCTGATTACCTCGATCGGCCGGCGCCCGACCCAGCCGTGTTCGGCCTCCCCGCCGGTGACGACGGCACGCGCACCGACCCGCTGCTCCAGCAGAACATCGTGACCTGCAACGCGTACGAGCATGATTTCGATGCGCTGCGCGCAGCTTCGACCCGCGTGGTGATCGGCGTTGGAACGACCTCGGCCGACGGGTTGGCCGGACGGGGCGGGCTGGCTGTGGCTGAGCGACTGGGGATCACGGCGGTGACCTTCCCCGGCGGCCACGACGGGTTCCGGGGCGGCGAGTACGGTCAGACCGGCGTGCCTGACGCCTTCGCCGCCACGCTTCGCGAGGTGCTGACCGCCGATGCCGCAACGGACGCTGAGCCTCCGCTGATGCGATCCTGAGGACTGCGGGGTCTCAGCTCCAGAGATTGATCTGCGGCAGTCCGTGCGTTCCCAAAGCCTCGTTGAGCTCCGCGATGTGCGCGACGTCGTGCGCGAAGACCCGCTCGGTGACGAAGCCGCGGGTGTGCACCCGATCGGGGCCCCATTCGCGGTGGCTGATCACCTCTGTGAGCATCTCCAGGGTCCAGGTGTCCAGGCAGCGCTCGACGATGCGGAAGGTCGACTCCAGCGCCTCGCCTAGAAGGGATGCGCTGAGCACCTGCTCCAGGTCGTCGTCCCCCGGGCAGTCGTACGCGGCATTCGTGAATGGCGTGGTCTCCGCGCCGGGCTCCCCGGCGAAGTCGCAGAGCCAGAAGACCCGCTGGCAGGCCAGGTGGCCGATGGTCGCCCACAGCGGCCAGCGGTCAGGCGACGGCGTTATCGCCAGGTGCTCCTCGCTGAGGGCGGCGACCGCGTCGCGCAGCCGCCGGTTGTGGTCCGGCCAGCTCGCGTACGCCGGTCGAATGATCCTCCTGCCGCTCATGAATTCAGCGCTCGCTCGATCTGACGGACGTGGGTCCGCTCGTGCTTGGCCAGCTGGGATGCGTACGAGCGCAGCGTTCGTTCTGTCGAGAAGCCCGAGGTGACCATCGCCGAGCGTTCCCACTCGGCCGGCGACAATGCGTCCAGGGTGGCGAGCAGCGCTTCCCGCTGGGACGAGAAGGCGCCGAACCCCTCCGCGAACGTCCGGTCGGGGTAGTCCGTTTTCCGCATCCAGGTCCTCGGATTGACCCCTGCGAAGGTCGGGTGATCGTCGGCCAGGATCCTCGCGATGTTCCCGCCCCACACGTCGCAGCACGCGCGGATATGGGCCAGCACGTCATTCGGGGACCACTCGTCGGGGTTCGGCTGCCTGTGCAGACGCTCGGCGGAAACACCAGCGGTGAGTGCCGCCAGGCGAGCCGCGTTCTCGCGGAGCAATGCCATCGAGTCCTGGGCGGACAACAGCTCTTCGCTCACGTCAGTGTCACTCCTGCAGGCCCGCCGAGTTGACGCGGACCACGATACCGCGCTATTCCTGCCAGCCGCCGTCGGTATGCCGGCCGATGATTAGGGTGCCGATAGCGTCGCACACCGAATGCATGACGAGGAGCGATATGACCGATCAAGCACGCACGACCGCGTCACCAATCATCCTGGTACCGGGATTCTGGTTGGGAGCCTGGGCATGGGACGAGGTCGCCGGGATCCTGCGCGGAGAGGGACTGGACGTCACCGCGCTGACCCTCCCCGGGCTGGAGTCGCGCGACGCCGACCGGTCCGCCATCACCCAGAGCGACCACGTGCGGGCGGTCAGCGAGGCGATCCTCGCCAGGGAGCGACCCGTCGTGCTCGCAGTCCACAGTGGCGCCGGCTACACCGGCTACGCGGTGAGCGACCGGATCCCGGAGCGGATCGCGGCGATGATCTACGTCGACACCGGACCGGGGATGGGCGCCATGGACCCCGATCTCGACGGTGACGAGAAGCCCCTCCCCTCGCCCGAGGAGCTCGCCGCCAGTGAGAACCTCACCGACCTGACCGAGGCGCAGCTCGCCACCTTCCGCGAGCGCGCGGTCCCGGAGCCGGCCGGAGTGATCCGGGAGGCCATCGAGCTCACCAATGAGGCGCGGCTGCAGATTCCCTCGACCGTGATCGCAACCGGGTACACCTCGGACGAGTACCGGGACGCGGTGAAGGAGGGCTACGGCTTCCTCAGGGGCCTCACCGAGCTGCAGAACTACTCGTACGTCGACCTGCCGACCAGCCACTGGCCGATGTGGTCGCGCCCCGCCGAGCTGGCGAAGATCATCGGCGACCTGGTGAACGCGCACGGGGGCGCCGCGTGACCTCCTCCCCGTCGGGGTCGCAGGACGCACAATGGAGCGGTGCAGGAACGCCGCGTCTCCCCGCCCGGCCAGGCGACCAGCCCCGAGCCGCCCGCCGCGACCCCGCGCAACCCGGTCTACGCCCTCTTCGTCCTGAACCAGCGGATGCGGGCGCTCCTCGCGGTTGCCCTTCGGGATGCGCCCATCCGCGCCGACGAATATGGCGTCTATAGCGCGATCTTCAAGGCGGGCAGCCTCACCCCGACCCAGCTCGCTCGCTCGACGGGGATGCCCCTGACGACCGTGGCTGACTACGTTCGTGCCATGGTCGAGCGAGGCCACGTGCAGCGGCGCGCCAATCCCGCCGACGGGCGCAGCGTGCTGCTCAGCCTTTCGCCCGCCGGTCACGAGACCGTGACGGCAATCATGCCGGCCTTCACGCAGGCGGTCCGCAGCATGCTCTCCGAGCTCGCTGTGCCGTCCGAGGACGTGCTCGCTGCGCTGGATGCCATGGCCGCGGCCACTGAGCAGGCCATGGAGCGCCTGCGGGCCGAGGATCCCCACTGAGTCCAGCCCATTCCGGCACGTGCCAGGAAACGGACCGTGGCCTGGAGCACCGCCACATCCGGGCTGGCTCGCGTACGATGCGCGGCATGCTCCATGACTATCGCGACGCCTCCGCCGCCAGCGTCGAGCGCGAGACCCAGAGCGCGATTCGAGACGCCGAAGCACTCATCGACGGCGCGATCGGTTCGACCAGCGCTCCATCCTTCGACGCGACCCTGCGACCCATCGACCTCGCCTGGGCCCGGGTAGCGGAGGCGCATGGGCGCGGAGCGTTCCTGGGCCAGGTCAGCACCGATGCCGAGACGCGCGCCGCCGGCCACGCGGCCGACGAGCGCCTGACGAAATGGCGCGTGGGGCTCGCCTTCCGACACGACCTCTACGAGGCGGTCGCCGCGTTCGCTGCGTCGCCCGGGGGCGAAGCGCTGAGCGGAGAGCAGGGTCGCCTCCTGGACTTCTGGATGCGGGACTTCCGCCGCGCCGGCCAGGAGATGGCGCCGGAGCACCGGGCTGAGCTCGCCACGATCCGAGAGCGGCTGGTGGAGCTCGAGGTGGCTTTTGGACGCAATATCAACGAGTGGGACGACGGCATCGAGGTCGGGCCGGCCCAGCTGGATGGCCTGCCCGTCGCCTACGTCGACCGCCTCGCGCCGGGGAGCCAAGAGAGAACCTGGCGCGTCAGCCTCGACACGCCCGACCTGGTCCCGTTTCTGGAGCAGTCGCCGGACCGAACGGCGCGCCACGACCTCTACCTCCGCTACTGGAGCCGGGCCGTCGAGCAGAACCGGCCGCTTCTCCAGGAGGCGGTGCGGCTGCGGCACCGCATTGCGGAGCTCCACGGGGCGACGTCGTGGGCGCACTTCGCTCTCGAGGTCAAGATGGCGGCTCACCCGGACCGGGTTCGGGCGTTCTACGAGGACATCGTTCCTGCCGCATCGGGCGAGGCCGACCGGGAGGCTGCGGCCATGCAGTCACTGCTGGAGCGGGACGGTGGTACAGGCGCCATCGGTGTGTGGGACTGGCGCTTCTACGATTTCTGCCAGCGACGGGACGACTACGGGGTGGATGCCGCCCTGGTGAGCGAGCATCTGCCGCTCGATCGGGTCCTCGACGGGCTCTTCTCGATCACGGCGGGGGTGTTTGGCCTCCGCTATCGCCGCGTCGAGGGGACCGCGGCCTGGCATCCGGCGGTCGAGCTCTACGAGATCCGCGACGCCGCCAGTGACGAGCTGCTCGCCCATTTCTACACCGATCTCTTCCCACGGCCGGACAAGTACGGCCATGCCGCGGCCTTCCCACTGGTGGTGGGCCACCGCCGGGCCGATGGCGCGTACCAGCGACCCGTGAGCGCCATCGTGGCCAACCTGACGCCACCCGCCGGGGACCGCCCGTCGCTCCTGCGCCACGAGGAGGTGGAGACCCTCTTCCACGAGTTCGGGCACATCCTCCACATGTCGCTGACCCGCGCCGAGTCGGCGCGCTTCTCGGGCGCGGAGACGGAGTGGGACTTCGTGGAGGCGCCCTCCCAGATCATGGAGCACTGGACCTGGGAGCCGGAGGTCCTGGGCCGCTTCGCGCGGCACTACCTTACCGGTGAGCCGATGCCCGACGCACTCGTCGCGTCCATGGCCGCGGCGAAGAACCTCAACGCCGGCCTGCGCGCCGCAATCCAGGTGTTCTACGGCACCATGGACCTGGACATCCACGCCGGCGACGCGGAGCCGAACCTCGACGAGATCACGCGCGCCGCCTACGAGGTCACCCGGCTTGCCTATCCGGATGGAACGTTCCTGCTGGCGAGCTTCGGCCACCTGATGGGCGGCTACGACGCCGGCTACTACGGCTACCTGTGGGCCGAGGCGCTGGGCGACGACATGTGGGCGCGCTTCGAGCGCGACGGAATCCTGTCGCCCGCGGTCGGAGCGGCGTATCGACGGGCCATCCTCGAGCCCAACGGCTCGCGAAGCGGCGACGAGATGTTCGAGGACTTCGTGGGCCGCGCACCGAGCACGGAGGCGTGGCTGCGGTACAAGGGGTTCCGGACCTGATTCACGCCCGGCGTGGAGTCAGTAGTAGTCCGAGCACGACAGGAAGTAGCCGCACCCGCGGCAGAGGAGCTTGCATTTACGCTCCTCCATGGTCGACCCGCAGTTCGCGCAGGTGCGCATCACGACCCCCGGATCCGACCCACTCCCCATCGAACGTGGTGGAGCAGGCACGTCCCCCAGGCCATCGTGACGCCGGGAGTGCGCGCGTCCGTCCATCTCGAGGCAGCCTAGTGCATCTCGGGCAGCCCGCAACGGGCAGCGCGGCATGCTCCCCGTATCAGCCCAGCAGGCGCAGGACCTCATCGTGGAGCAGGCCGTTGCTGGCCAGGGCCTCCGGACCGGCGTGCGACGGAATGCCCGCCAGGTCGGTCATCCGGCCGCCCGCCTCGTGCACGACCAGCGCTGGAGCGGCCAGGTCCCAGAGCGTGGGCCCGACCTCGACCATGACTTCCGCGGACCCCTGCGCCACGAGCATGTAGCCCCAGAAGTCGCCGAACCCGCGGTCGCGCCAGGACGCACCCACCAGTCGCCGGAGACCTGCTCCCCTGCCCGCCGTTTCGATGGAGCGCAGCGTGGAGAACACGACCTGCGCCGCGTCAAGCTCCGCGACCGTGGAGACCCGGATCGGTCGCTCGCGCGAGCCGATGCGTGTTCCGGCACCTCCCCCGCGGCTCGCGAACCAGCGCTGCCCGAGGCCAGGTGCCGAGACCACGGCAGCGACCAGCTCACCGGCCCGCTCGACCGCGAGCAGCGTTGCCCAGATCGGGATCCCGCGCACGAAGTTGTGTGTGCCGTCGATGGGGTCGATGATCCAGCGCGTCTCGCCGTCTCCCGCCTCGTTGCCGAGCTCCTCGCCCAGGACGCCGTGGGCGGGATAGCGCGCCGCGATCCGCTCCCGCAGGAGCCCCTCGATGCCCGTGTCGGCCTGCGTCACAAGGGTTCGATCGTGCTTGGCGGTGACGGTCAGCTCACCGCCGAAGTACGCCAGCGCAACCGGGTCCGTCTCGTCCGCGAGCGCATGCGCGAAGGCGAGCAGGTCGGTCGGGCTGTCGGGCACGCGCGCAGTCTCGCACGATGGGTAGGATGGCGGCATGCCGAACCGCACCCTCGCCACGCTCGCCGACGACTACTGGGACGCGTTCCTGGCCGCGAACCCGGTGCAGGGCACCGCCCTGGGGGATCACCGGTACGGCGACCGCCTCGAGCCGATCGCTCCGGCCGAGCGGGCCGCGCTGGGAACACGCCTGGCGGCGCTGGCAGCGCGTCTCGACGCCATCGACCCGGACGGACTCAGCGGCGAGGAGGCGCTCACTCGCTCGTCACTGCGCCACGCCATCGCCTCCGACCGCTCCATCCTGGACGCCGACGCGAGCACCTACACCGTCGATGCCATGAGCGGCCCCCAGGTGAGCTTCCTGAACATCGCCTCGCTCCAGCCGCTGCGCAATGAGGCCGATGGCGCCGCACTCCTGGCCCGCTGGCGTGCCATGGCACCCTGGCTCGACGAGGCGATCGACCGGCTGCGCACGGGCAGGCAGGACGGCCGCGTCCCCATCGCCGTCTCTGTTCGGCGGGTGATCACCCAGATCGACGAGACCCTCGACCGGCCGATCCCCGACTGGCCGCTCAGCGAGCCGGCCAACGCGCCGCACGACGGGTGGTCGGATGCCGCCTTCCGGCAGTTCGCCGACGCGGTGATCGACGTCGCGAGCCACGAGATCCGGCCAGCCTTCGCTCGCTACCGGGCATTCCTCGCGGACGAGGCGCTCCCAGCAGCCAGGGACGAGGCGCACGCCGGGATCGGCAACCTCCCCGGCGGCTCAGAACGCTACGCGGCATTGGTCCGCGTGCACACCACCACGGAGCTGTCCCCGGAGCAGATCCACGCCATCGGTCTCGCGGAGATCGATCGGATCGACGCGGAGATCGCCGAGCTCGGCGCGCGCGTCCTGGGCACCGGCGGCCTGGTCGCCACGCTCGCCGCGCTGCGCTCCGACCCGGCGCTCACCTTCAGCAGCGGCGCCGAGATCATGGCCGTAGCCGAGCGCTCGTTGCGTGCTGCGGAAGGCGCCGTGCCCGAGTGGTTCGGCCGCGTGCCGCGCACTCCATGCGAGGTGTTCGCCATGCCGCCGCACGAGGAGGAGCACTCCACGATCGCCTACTACCGGGAGCCGGCGGCGGACGGTGGACGCCCGGGCCGCTACTACGTGAACACCTTCGCCGCCGGAGACCCGGCCACGATACGAGGCGGAGGCGCTCGCGTTCCACGAGTCGGTGCCGGGGCACCACCTCCAGATCGCCATCGCCCAGGAGCTGGACGAGCTGCCCACCTTCCGGCGCGGCACGCGGAGGTCACTGCCTTCATCGAGGGCTGGGGACTGTACTCGGAGCGGCTCGCCGACGAGATGGGCCTCTACACCGCGGACCTCGACCGCATCGGCATGCTCAGCTTCGACGCGTGGCGCGCCTGCCGGCTGGTGGTGGACACCGGGATGCATGCTCTCGGCTGGTCCCGAAGCCGCGCCATCGGCTACATGACCGAGCACTCCGCCCTGGCGGTCAACAACATCACGAACGAGGTGGACCGATACCTGGGCTGGCCCGGCCAGGCGCTCGCCTACAAGATCGGCCAGCTCGAGCTGCGGCGCCTGCGCACCGATGCCGAGGCCGCGCTGGGCCCCCGCTTCGACGTGCGCGCCTTCCACGACGCGCTCCTGGGGCACGGCGCGCTCCCGCTTGCCGTGCTCCGCGACGCGGTGGCCGCCGACCTGGGTCTTTCCCCCGGGTGACGGGCCGGCTTAGGAGCCGCGCGGACGATCGTCTGCAATAACCGCGAACTGCGTCGATTGCTGGAGCGTCCCGAGGACCTGCCCCGCCGCCAACCGGTGGGCCCATTCCACGTCGCGCAGCCGCTCGATGCGGATCGCCTCCCAGCCGGCGTCAGCGACGAAGCGCAGGACCGGACGGACCGATCGCTGGCGCGCGAGGGGAAGCCGTTCCAGGAGGTCGGGGTCGTACTCTCCGTGATGTCCCGCGTGGTGCTGACCACGCGCGGCACGAACGCGCTCGGCGAGCATGGTTCGGGCGCGGTCGACGACCGTATCGGCACCCCACAGGCCTTCGAGCAGCAGGAGCCGGCCTCTCGGCGCCACGGCGCGCCAGGCGGCGAGCGCGGCATCAGGTTCCGGCATGGTCCACAGGACGTGTCGTTCCACCACCGCGTCGAAGGGACCGGGCGGCGGCTCCTCGGCAGGGCCGACCACGAACTCAAGGTCCAGGCCGCGCTCCTCGGCCTTTGTGCGCGCCCGGGCCAGCATCTGCTCCGAGAGGTCGAGGGCCGTGACCCGATACCCGAGCTCGGCCAGGAGCAGCGAGATCGCCCCGGTGCCGGTGCCGGCGTCGAGCACTCGCGCTCCGGGTGGGGGCAGCATCCGCAGCAGAGCCGAGCGCCAGGCGGCTGCCTCCACCGGATCGGTCATGGCGTGGTTCGGGACCTCGTCGTAGACGCGGGCATCCTCGTCCCACCAGCGACGGATCTCGTCGCGAGTTCGCTCTCGTGGCTGTGGCGTCACATCGTCACCTCTCTCCCAGCTGTCGGCGCAACTCCTCGTTGACGAGGCGCGCATCCGCGCGTCCGGCGGTCCGCTTCATCACCTGCCCCACCAGGAACCCGTAGATCTGCTGCTTGCCGCCCCGGAACTCCGCGACCTGCGACGGGTGCTCGCGGATGACGGCGGTCACCTCGCCGGCGATGTAGCCAGCGTCGCTCACCTGCCCAAGGCCCTCGGCCTCGATGATGGCCCTGGGTGACTCGCCCGACTCGAACGCACGGGCCAGGATCGCCTTCGCGTTGGTCCCGGAAACCTTGCCCTCCTCCACGTCGCTCACCAGCTCCGCAAAGCGGGCCGGCGGAAGCGCCACACCCGAGGCGCGGAGCCCTTCCGCCGCATGCTGGTTGAGCAGTCGCGAAAACTCGCCGGTTGCCCAGTTTGCCGTGCCCGCGGGGCTCGCCCCGGCCGCGACCGCCTGCTCGAAGTAGTCCGCCAGGGCGACATCCGCCGTCAGAACGCCCGCGTCGTATGCCGACAGGCCCAGGTCGCGCTCGATACCGCTCGCGTCGCGCAGCGGGCAGCTCCGGGAGGCGGGTGCGGATCTCGTCCACCCACGCCTGCGACGGCCGCAGTGGCGGCAGATCCGGCTCGGGGAAGTAGCGGTAGTCGTTCGCTTCCTCCTTTGAGCGCTGCGGGATGGTGTGCCCGTTCGTCTCGTCCCAGCCGCGGGTCTCCTGGAAGAGGCGCTCACCGCGGGCGAGTGCCTCCGTGTGGCGCGCGACCTCGAACTCCATGGCCCGCTCGAGGGATCGGAACGAGTTGAGGTTCTTGACCTCGACCTTGGTCCCAAACGTGTCGGACCCCACCGGCCGGATGGAGACGTTGCCCTCGATGCGCATGCTCCCCGCCTCCATGTCCGCGTTCGAGGCGCCGATGTAGCGAAGGATGTCGCGCAGGGTCTCTCCGTAGGCACGCGCCTGCGCCGGCGTGCGAATGTCCGGCTCGGTGACGATCTCCATGAGCGGAATACCGGCGCGGTTGAAGTCGACGAGGGTGTGGCCGCGTCCGCCGTGCAACAGCCGCGCAGTGTCCTCCTCGAGGTGCGCGCGGGTGATACCCACCATGACCTCCGCGTCCTCGGCGGCGACCGGCACCGCCAGGCGGCCACGGCTCGCCAGCGGCAGCGCGTACTGGCTGATCTGGTAGCCCTTCGGCAGATCCGGATAGAAGTAGTTCTTCCGCTCGAAGCGCACGGCCTCCGTCTCGACGTGGCAGCCGAGCGCCAGGCCGGTCAGGATCACCAGCTCAACCGCGCGCCGGTTGATGACCGGCAGCGTACCGGGCAGCGCCAGGCAGACCGGGCAGACGCGGGTGTTCGGCTCGTCAGGTGCACCCTCGGGGGCCGATGTCGGGCAGCCGCAGAACATCTTGGACTCGGTCCGCAGCTGCGCGTGGACCTCGATCCCGATGATCGTCTCGTACTGGGTGGTGACGGCCATGCGCCCGATTGTACCGGCGCGGCCCCGGCCGCTCGCGACCCGCTATCCTGCGCGTCATGAAGATCGGTGAATGGGACGGCATCGGCCGGGCGCGGGCGCTCATCGCGCATCAGCTCGGTGAGCTCGACGCCCGCGAGCTCGCGGCGCACGTCACCGTCAACGACAGCGGGCGGCAGCGGATCCTGGTGGCGACCGACGTGGGCCTCCTGGACTTCAGCTGGGGGCCAAGCAGCCCCGAGCCGGATGCGGTCTGGTTCCTGCGCGGCGGCCTGACCCGCTGGCGCAGCGTCAAGGGGCTGCGGCTCCAGACCGACGCGCAGTTCGACCCGGTGTACGAGAAGATGCAGTCGATCTGGCGCCTTGTGGCCGAGGAACCCAAGATCGAGCTGTCGGCGACCAGCGAGGCGCCCGATCCCACGGACAAGTCGTTGCCTGCGCTGCTGGCCTTCGCGCGCGCCTGCGTCGAATACGCGACCTGAGGACCTCTGGGCGACACCATCGCGGAGGTGGCTCGCCTCGAGCGCGCGGTCCTCGACTTCCTGGCCGGGGACGCTAGCGGTCGGACCGGCAGCGCTTGACGAAGGCGGCCATGCGATCCATGGCCTCCACGATCTGCTCGTAGGCCGTGGCGTAGCAGGCCCGGACATGACCCGCCCCGGAAGGGCCGAAGGCCGTCCCCGGAACCACGGCCACGCGCTCCTCCGCGAGAAGGCGCTGGGCGAAGGTCTCCTCGTCGAGCCCGGTTGCATCGGTCACGTTCGGGAAGCAGTAGAAGGCGCCCTTGGGCTCGAAGCAGAGCAGGCCCATCCGGTTCAGGCGATCGGTCATCAGCCGACGGCGGCGGTCGTACTCGTCATGCATCTCGACGACGTAGGGCTCCCCGATCCGGAGCGCCTCGATGGCGGCGAACTGGGCGGAGGTGGGGGCGCACATGATCCCGTACTGGTGGACCTTGGCGATCCCGGTCATGAGGCCGGCCGGCGCCGCCACGTAACCGATCCGCCAGCCGGTCATGGCGTAGGCCTTGGAGAAGCCACCGATCAGGACCGTCCGCTCCCGCATCCCCGGCAGGCTGCTGAACGCGGTGTGCGCGTGGTCGCCGTACACGAGCCGGTCGTAGATCTCGTCGGAGATGACCAGCAGGTCGCGGCGCTCCACCACCTCGGCGATGGCCGCCAGCTGGTCGCGCGAGAGGACTGCGCCTGTCGGGTTGTTCGGGTAGCCCAGGAAGACGGCCTTGGTCCGCGGGGTGATGGCGGCCTCGATCTGCTCGGCGGTGACCTCGAAGCTGGTGGCATCCGAGGTGCGCGATGCGGACCGGCACGCCGCCGGCGAGCTGGATGCACGGCGCATAGGCCACGAAGCAGGGCTCGTGGTAGATCACCTCGTCGCCGGGATCGAGGACGGCGCGCAACGAGGCGTCGACGGCCTCGGAGGCGCCGACGGTGATGATCAGCTCCGCGCGGGGGTCGTAGTCGACGTCGTACCGACGTCGCAGGTTCTCGCTGATCAGCTCGCGGAGCTCGATCACGCCGCCGTTGGCGGTGTAGTGCGTCTCGCCGCGCTCCAGGCTCTCGATCGCGGCGCGGGTGATGGGCTCCGGCGTGCTGAAGTCCGGCTCGCCGATGGTCAGGCTGATCACGTCGTGCATCTCGGCGAGCATGTCGAAGAAGCGGCGGATGCCGGACGGGGCGAGCGTGCGAACACGCTCGGACAGGAACGCCTCGGTGGGTCGGCGGGTGATGCTCACGGGTGGAGTGTACCGCCGCGGAAGAGCCGCTCCCCGGCCTCGACTCGCACCGCCAGCCGGTTGCCGGCCGGCGGGAGCGGGCAGGTTGCATACGGCGAGAAGACGCACGGCGGGTTGTACGCGAGGTTGAAGTCGACCTCGACGCTCCGGTCCACCTGCACGGGACCGGTCAGCAGGAACCGGCCACCCCCGTAGGTCTCGCTCGCGCTCGTCTCGTCGGCGAAGACCAGGAACAAGTGCCCCGGCATCGCCTCGAGGGCATGGAGCCGATGGCGCTGGCCGGCGATCTCGAGCTCCACGTCGCCCGGGGTAGGCTCGGAGACCAGGTCGCCCACGATGTCCGGCACGACAATGGTGGACCCGGGCTCGGCCGGGTCGAGGCGCCCGACAACGCGCCACGCCGGATCGACGGGGAAGCAGTCGATGCCGGGGAACTCGCGCAGACCGGGGGCCGCAACATCCTTGACGCGCACTGCGAGGCGTCCCTCCCCGCGGCGGATGACGTGCAGGCGCAGGGATCCGAGAGCGACCACGGTCGGACCATCGTCGGCCGTGTCGTCGAGCAGCTCCAGCCCATCTGCCGCGGTCGCACCCTCCACGGTCAGGCCGGCACCCGGTTCCGGGTGGAGGTGCACCACGCCGTCGTCGACCGTGAGCGTTCCGGCCCGAGGCGGGAGCGGACCGGCTCCGGAGGTGAGCACGATCCCGTTGTCCGCGTCCGAACCGAGCGTGGTGCGGTCTCCGTCGAGCCAATGCAGGCCGACGAGGCTGAGCCACCCCTCCGGGTCGCGCAGACCCGCCTCCCGGCGTTCGCGCATGGTGCCAATCCGTGCCGCGTGTGCCGCGACCTCGTCGGCGTCCATCAGCCGCCGGTCTGCGGAGGCAGGAAGATGAGCGTGGGCGCCGTGCCAGGTCCGACGCGAACGTACGTCGCCGGTCCGCCGTTCACCGGGTTGCGCGGCACGATCCGCCCGGACTCCGTGCTGCCGTCCAGGGCGACGGCGACCGGCCCCTCGCCGAACCGCGCCAGGCATGCCGTCAGATACCCCTCCGTCGCCGGCTCGGCGAGCACCAGCGCGCTGCGCTCGAGCGTGATCAGCCGGCACTGCGCGCCCAGCACCTCGTCCAACCCGGCATCGTGCCACCTGTCACCGACGATGGGAGCGAGGTCGGCGGCGGCGCGGTCCGCGTCCAGCGTGGCGAGCACCAGCCCACGGGGGGCCTCGGTCCAGTCGTCCACCGGCCGGGGGAACAGCCCTGCCGGCGCGTCGTCCGGGATCTCCGGGAAGAGGGGTGCGCCCCGCAGGCCCCACCACAGGATGCGCGAATCCGACCCGGGCTCGGCATAGAGCCACTGCGGGAAGAGCTGCGCGCCGCCCTCGCGGAGGATCCGGTTGAGGATCCCCTGCTCGGGAACGGCCATGCGAACGTGGCTGATCTCGGACATTGGTCACCGACAGGATAGTCCGCCTGCGCCACGACGATCGTCACGGCCCCGGCCAAGGGTACGAATGGGCGACGGGACTCAGGACCGTGCTGCGCCGGGCTCGGGCCCGGCCCAGAACTCCTCGGCCCGGATCGCTTCCGGCGGCAGGCCCATCTCCAGCAGCAGGCTCCGGGTCCCGCTGATCATGCCCGGGTTGCCGCACAGATAGGCCACGCTGTTCGCCGGGTCCAGGGCGAGATCGGCCCACCTGCCGCCCAGCACCGCTCCCAGGCGGCCGACGGCGCCGGTCCAGCCCAGGCGCTCGGCAGCATCGGGCCGCGACACCGCGGGGAGGTAGGTGACCCCCGCTCGGAGCTGTGCGAGCCGATCGTGATACGCGATCTCGTCAGGTCTGGAGGCGCCCTGCACCACGACGATGTGCGGGGGCCGGGGCGCGGCACCCAGGGACGCGATCATCGACATGAATGGCGCGATTCCCGTTCCCGTGGCGACGAAGAGATGCGTCCGCGCGTCATGGGGAAGCAGGGTGAAGAGGCCCTTGGGCCGGCCGATGCGCAGCCGGGCTCCGGGGCGCAGGCGCCACAGGTGCGGCGTGAGGGCGCCGGCCGGCACGCGGCGCACGAGAAACTCGAGCTCGGTCCCCTGCCCCGCCGCCGAGGCCGCAGAGTAGGGCCGCTGCACCAGGCGCCCCCCGCAGTCGACGCCGATGGCGAAGTACTGCCCGGCTTCGAACGCCGGCAGGCCGTCATCGGGTCGCACGCGGAGATGGCGCACGGTTTCGGTCAGGTCGACGGTGGCCGTGAGCGTCGCATTCGGCCCCGGGCCAGAGCCGACAGCCCGGGCCGGCAGCGGCGGCAGGCCACCCCGCGGCGCCAGTACCATCGCCGTCAGGCGCTCGGCACGATGCGATCGACGACCGACCGCGCCGCGCCCGGGTCCCGATACCACGCCGCGTCCACCCACGCGAAGTCCGACCACGCGCCGGGTAGCTGGTCATCCCGGAGGATGGCCTCGTTCGGGCACGCGTTGGCGCACGCACCGCAGTCGATGCACACCTCAGGATCGATGTAGAACTTGCGGTCCAGCCCGGGTTCCGCGGTGATGCAGTCGACCGGGCAGACGGCGACGCACGACTGGTCGTTCTGGTCGACGCAGGGTGCCGCAATGACGTAGGCCACGTGAGCTCCTCGTGTGCGGGATTCCTGCTCACTCTGAGTCATCACCCCACCGAAACGGGTTCACCCGGCCTGCGGAACAGGTCTCGTCCGGTCACGGATCCCGGGGCCTCTTCGCCCCGGTTCACGGTCCATCCGGCTCTGCCCCGCCGTCGGCCGCGGGACGTACACCACGTTCATGAACCTCCTCAGCGATACCGCGACCCCGCGAGCGGCTTCCTCGGAGACCAGCGCGACCGCGACCACCCGGCGGAGCGTCGAGCGCGCCCTGCTCCGCGAGGTGCTGATGGGCGCGCAGGACAACCTCACCAACGTCCTGGCCGTGGTGCTGGGGGTTGCGGTGGGAGCTGGCCGGGCCGATATGGTGGCCCTCGCCGGACTGGCGGCCGGGATCGCGGAGGCGATCTCGATGGGAGGGGTCCTCTACACGGGGACCCAGGCGGATCGCGACCTGGATGCGCAGGCCGCGCGAGAGGCGACGGCCGCTCCCTCGCCGGATGCCACGACCTCCCGGCCACGCCTGGCCCCCTTCCAGGCCGGAGCAGTCACGTTCGGCGCCGGCATGGTCGCCGGGCTCGTCCCGCTCCTGCCGTTCATCGTGCTGCCGCTGCTGCCGGCCATGGCCGTCTGCGTCGGGATCTCGGTCATCGCGCTCTTCGGGCTCGGGACCTGGACCGCGTCCGTGACCGGCCGATCCCGGGTTCGTGACGGCCTCCGGCTGGTGGTCATCGCCGGGACTGCGGCGATCGCAGCCGCCATCGTGGGCGCCATCCTGCGCATCAACTGAGGCGGTCCGCGTCCCCGATCACGGTCAGCGATCCCCGCCGAGCGCGGCGCGGATCTCCTGCGCCGCGGCCGCCAGCTCCGGGTCGGGTGAGCGGTCAGGGACGATCGGTGGCCGGAAGCGGTCGCCGCGCCATCGCGGCACGACATGCAGGTGAACGTGGAACACGCTCTGCCCGGCATCGGCTCCGGTGCTGTGGAACAGGTTCACGCCACCGGGGCGCAGGGCGGTGTTGACGGCGCCGGCCATGCGGACGGTCGTCTCCATCAGGGGACCGGCCAGCTCGTCGGGAAGGTCCCACAGAGCGGCGACGTGGCGGCGCGGGATGACGAGCACGTGGCCGCGCGCCAGCGGCGCGATGTCCAGGAAGGCCATGGTCAGCGCGTCCTCGTAGACAACCTCGGCCGGGGCCTCGCCGGCGGCGATGGCGCAGAAGACGCAGCCCGTGCCCGGTGACCCTCCCGTCTCGCGCCTCCTCACGCCTCCGAATGCGCCGTCGGGGGGCGAAGCCGGTCGAACCCTGCGGCGGCCTCGTAGGCCGCCGCAACCCGCAGGACCATGGGCTCATCGAAGGCGCGCCCGATCACCTGCAGGCCCACCGGCAGGCCATCGGAGAGGCCGCAGGGCACGCTGATCCCCGGGAGCCCGGCGATGTTGACGGGAAGCGTGCAGGCATCGTTGAGGTACATGAGCAGGGGATCGTCCACCTTGGCGCCGATCTTGAAGGCGACGCTGGGCGAGGTCGGGGCGAGCAGCGCGTCGACATCGGCCAGGACCCGGTCGAACTCCGCCTTGATCAGGGTCCGCACCTGCTGGGCCTTGACGTAGTACGCGTCGTAGTAGCCGGCGGAGAGCGCGTACGTGCCCAGCATGATCCGCCGCTTGACCTCCGGCCCGAACCCGGCCCCGCGGGTGCGCAGGTAGTTCGCCAGCAGATCGTCGTCGCCGGCGCTGAGCCCGTACTTGACCCCGTCGTAGCGGGCAAGGTTCGCGCTCGCCTCCGCCGGACCGATGATGTAGTAGGTGGCCAGGCCCTTGTCGGTGGAGGGCAGCGAGACCTCCACGATCTCGGCGCCGAGCCTGGAGAGGACATCGATAGCGGCGCGCACGGCCCGCTCGACTCCCGGCTCCATGCCCGGCACGAAGTACTCGCGCGGGACGCCCAGGCGGAGGCCGCGGATCTCACCGTCGAGCGCGGCACGGTAGTCCGGGACCGGGACGTCGACGCTCGTGGAGTCGTGTGGGTCGTGACCGGCCACCGCGCCCAGCACCAGCGCACAGTCGGCCACGGAGCGTGTAAACGGGCCGCACTGGTCCAGGCTGCTGGCGAAGGCGACCATTCCGTACCGGCTCACCCGGCCGTAGGTCGGCTTCATGCCCACGATGCCGGACAGGGATGCCGGCTGGCGGATGCTGCCGCCGGTGTCGGTGCCGAGGGCGAAGAACGCCTGGCCGCCAGCCACCGCCGCGGAGGATCCGCCGGAGGAGCCGCCCGGAACGGTCGTCTCATCCCAGGGATTGCGGACCGGTCCGTAGGCCGAGTTCTCGTTCGACGACCCCATCGCGAACTCGTCGCAGTTGGTCTTTCCCAGGAGCACGGCCCCCGCGGCCTGGAAGCGAGTCTCCGCGGACGACGCGTACGGCGAGCGGTAACCCTCCAGGATCCGCGACCCGGCGGTCGTGGGCAGCCCGCCCGCGAGCGGCTCGCCGTCGTCGTCGAGGGCCCGGGTGACGAAGATGTCCTTGAGGGCATACGGCACGCCCAGGAGCGGGCGCTCGTCTCCAGCGGCTCGCGCGCGATCCGCGGCCGCCGCATCGGCGAGCGCGGCCTCTTCGCGCACCGCGAGAAACGTGTTGAGCCGTTCACCGTCGCGCGCGATGCGATCCAGGCAGGCACGCGTGAGATCCACCGAGCTCACCTCGCCGCGGGCGAGCAGGTCGGCGACCTCCCCGATCGAGCGGTCCGCGACCGGCAGGACGCCCGCGTTCGTGTCGGCCATGGCTCAGCGGCCCTCCTCGAGGACGACCGGGACGCGGACGTGGTCGCCGTCGCGCAGCGGTGCGTTGGCGAGCGCCGCATCGCGGCTGATCGGCGGCCGAGCGACGTCATCGCGCATCACGTTCTCCAGCGGGATCACCTGGGCCGTGGGCCCGACCATGGTGGTGTCCACGTCCGCGAGCACCCCGACCGCCTCCAGGATGGAGTTCAGCTGGCCCACCATCCGCTCCACCTCGGCATCGGTCAGGCCAAGGCGGGCAAGGGCCGCCACGTGCTCGACATCAGCGCGCGTGATCATGCGCCGATGCTAGCAGGCTACGATTCGGAGGCCGATGTCCGAGCCGCGCACAACTCCCCAGGTCCGGTCCGTCCCCGTGGAGGGCGGCCGCCTCGAGCTGCTCGAGCTGCCGGGCGGGACCGGAGCACCGCTCCTCATCCTGGGAGGCGTCGAGCTCGGGCTGCGCCCGCTGGCACGGACCGAGCACGTGCTGCTGCGCCGCTGGGAGCGCCGCGCGGCGCGCCGACCGGTCACCATCATGGGCCGCCCGCTGCCCGACGACCCGCGTGAGGCTCCCCTGCTGCTGCATCCGCGTGTCATCGCGGACTCCGTGGCTCGTACCCTCGAGCCACTTCGCCACCCGGTCGCCGTGGAGGCGGAGTCCGGTGGCGGGCGCATCGCGCTGTGGCTGGCGGTCGACCACCCGGAGCTCGTCGCGCGCCTGGTCCTCGTGTCGACCGCCTCGGAGACGCCCGCACGCTCTCCCATGGCGGAGCGCCTCGGCCGCTGGGTCGTGCTGGCCGAATCACACGACTGGGGTCGCCTCTTCGCCGGCTTCGCCCTCCAGATGCGTCCCGCGGCCGCCGGGGAGCCATCCGATTCATTCACGACCGTGGCGCGGCTGCAGCCACGGCCATCGACCCCGGAGCGGTTCATCGCCGAGCTGCGGACGACCATCGATCCCTCGTCGTTCGTCACCCACCGCCTGGACGAGATCGTGGTCCCGACCCTGGTGATCGCCGGCGGGCGCGACCAGGTTGTCCCCGCGGACCGATCCCGACAGGTTGCCGACGCGATCCGCGGCGCTCGCTTCGCGCTGGATCCGGAGTCGGGACACACCGTTCGAGCCACGTTCGCCGGGTACGACGATCTCGTCGAGGCATTCCTGGCCGAGGGCGACGGAACCGGGGCGGCGGTTTGACTGCCCGGTGACAATCGCCCGATGACCGCGACCACCCCGGCCGACACGGGGGAGACTGCTGAGCCAACGGACCGCTGGTCGCAGCTGGCGCTCCTGTCCCTCGTCGTCCTCTGCGCCCTGGGAACCTGGTTCAGCACGGCCGCCGTTGCCCCCGCCATCGGCGCCCAGTGGGGCGTCTCCGGGTTGGCCATCGCCGGACAGACGATCGCGGTCCAGCTCGGGTTCGCCGTCGGCGCGGTAGCCCTCGCCGCGGTGGGCGCCCCTGACGTCGTACCCGCCCGGGTCCTCATCTCGATCGGCGCCGCCGTCGCCGCCCTGTCGACCGCCGCCTTCGCACTGTTCGCCACGGATCCGCTCGCCGGCCTTCCCTGGCGAGCCTTGACAGGAGCGGGGGTGGCCGCCGTCTATCCCGTCTGCATGAAGGTCCTTTCCGGCTGGTTCCGGCGCGGGCGCGGGCTGGCGGTCGGAACGCTGATCGGCGCCATCACCATCGGCTCGGCGTTGCCGTACCTGCTCCGCGCGGGTGGCACGCTCGCCGCACTCGACTGGCAGACCGTGGTCCTCGCCGCAAGCGCGGTGGCGCTGGCGGGCGCGATCGTCGCCGGCCTGGGGGTTCGGGAGGGGCCGTTCACCGTCCCCGCTGCCCGTTTCAGCCCGGCGGTCGCCCGGGCAGCACTCCGGGAGCGCGCCGTCCTGCTGGCGACGCTCGGCTACCTGGGCCACATGTGGGAGCTCTACGCCATGTGGAGCTGGATCCCGGCCTTCCTGGCCGCCTCGTTCGCGGCCAGCGGAAGCGTCGGGCAGGCCACGGTGAGCCTCGGAACGTTCGCGGTCGTGGCATCGGGCGGGATCGGCTGCGTCGTGGCGGGTGCGCTCGCCGACCGGCTTGGCCGCACCACCCTGACCATGGCCGCCATGGCGCTCTCCGGGACCAGCGCCGTGGTGACCGGCATCCTGTTCGGGGCACCGCCCTGGCTGGTCCTGGCGGCGGCGCTCGTCTGGGGCATCACCGTGGTGGCCGATTCGGCCCAGTTCTCCACCGCGGTGAGCGAGCTGGCCCCGCCGGGGACCGCCGGTTCTGCGATGACCCTTCAGACCGCCGCAGGGTTCCTGCTCACGGCGGTCACGATCTTTGCCGTCGGACTCATCGACCCCGGGAACGCCGCAGGCTGGCGAGTCGCGTTCGCGGTCCTCGCCATCGGTCCCGCGCTGGGGATCCTCGCCATGTGGCGGCTGCGACGGCTGCCGGAGGCGGTGCGGATGGCACACGGGCGCCGCTAGCACCAGGAGAAGGAGACCACCATGCCCAAGCCGACCTCGACCATCGCATCATCCATCGCCGCGGCCCGGGAATGGCTGCGCGAGCACCCTGACGAGGCCCGGTACACCGACTCGGCCGCCAGCGCAGCCATGACCGACGGACTGCACTGCCGGGTCACCGGTGTCGACGGCGCCGAGCTCGCGACCGACATGCCCGAGTCGGTGGGCGGTACCGCTTCCGCGCCGAGCCCCGGCTGGCTGCTGCGCGCTGCGACGGCGAGCTGTGTCGCGACGCTGCTCACCATGCGCGCCGCCTCGCTCGGCCGGCAGCTCCGCGAGCTCGCAGTGACCGTCGACAGCGTGTCCGACGATCGCGGCATCCTGGCGGTGGACGATGACGTGCCGGCCGGTCCCTTCTCGCCCAGGATCGTGGTGCAGGCCGATGGCGTCGACGCGCCGACCCTGCGCGAGCTCGCCGACTGGGCGGTCGACCACTGCCCGGTCTCCGACGCCACTCGGCGTGCCGTGCCGCTGACGGTGGAGGTCAGGTCGGTCGACACCGGAGCGGCGGGCAGCGTCTGACCCGCCGGCCCGTTCGGCCGTCCCTAGGGCGCCGGATCCTCGCCGGTGAGGGCGCGCCGGAACGCCCCTTCGTCGAGCACCGGCACGCCGAGCCGCTCGGCTGTGGTGCGCTTGCTGCCGGCCCTCTCCCCGGCCACGAGGTAGTCGGTCTTCGCGCTCACCGATCCCGCAGCGTGGCCACCCGCGGCGCGGATCGCCTCCTCCGCCTCCTGGCGGCTGAACCCGGCCAGGGTGCCGGTCACGACCAGCGTCTTCCCCGAGAGCGGACCGATGGCCGGCTCCAAGGCATCCCCCGGTGCGGGGGCCTCGGCGACGATGCCGACGTCCAGGAGGTGCCGCAGCGTGTCGCGGGTGTGCTCGTGCGCGAAGTACCCCGCAATCGACTCGCCCACGACCCCGCCGATCCCCGGCACCGTGGTGCAGTTCCTCCGCCGATGCCGCCTCGAGGCGGGCCGCCGCTCGCGCGGTCCAGTCCCGCTCCGGCTCGTCGTCGCCGCGCGGGGTCTCGCGGGCGATCCACGCGGCGAGATCGATGGCCGTCTGCTCCCCGACGTGGCGGATGCCGAGCCCGTTGATGATCCGGGCCGGGGTCGTCGCCGCGCCGCCTCGATCGCCGCGAGCAGGTTCTCCGCGCTCTTGCGGGCGAATCGGTCCAGCCCCTCCAGCGTCTCGACGGAGAGCCGGAAGAAGTCCGCCGGCTCGCGCACGAGCTCCAGGCTGCACCAGCTGGATGACCACCGCGTACCCGGCTCCCTCGATGTCCATCCCGCCGCGCCCCGTGAAGTGGAGCAGCCCACCGATGCGCTGCGCCGGGCACCACGGGTTCGGGCAGCGCCAGACGACACCCCCCTCCTCGCGCTCCGCCGGGGTGTCGCACACGGGACAGCGATCCGGCATCTCCCATCTCCCGCTCGGTCCCGTCGCGCGACTCCACCACCGGCCCCACCACCTCCGGGATCACGTCGCCGGCGCGCTGCAGAACGACGGTGTCGCCGACCCGCAGGTCCTTGCGCCGGATCTCGTCGATGTTGTGGAGCGTGGCATTGCGGACCGTGGTTCCGCCCACGAAGACCGGCGTGACGTGCGCAACCGGGGTCAGCGCTCCGGTTCGGCCCACGTACACCTCGATCGCCTCGAGCCTCGTGGTCACCTGCTGCGCGGGGAACTTGTAGGCGGTGGCCCAGCGCGGTGAGCGCGACAGGAAGCCCAGCTGCTCCTGCTCCGCGAGCGAGTCGACCTTGATCACGATGCCGTCCGTCTCGTAGTCCAGGTTGTGGCGCGCCTCGCCCCACTCCTCGACGTAGGCGATCACCGCCTCGATCCCCTCGACACGCCGGATGTTCGGGTTCACCGGGAAGCCGAGCCGCCGCACCAGCTCCAGGGACTCCCAGTGGGTCTGCAGTCCGTGAGCGCCAACCAGCTGGTAGCACCAGACCGATAGCCTCCGGCCGGCCGTGACGCCCGGGTCCTTCTGGCGCACGGTGCCGGCCGCGGTGTTCCGCGCGTTGGCGTAGAGCGGCTTGTCCGCGGCGGCGAGCTGCTCGTTGAGCTGGGCGAAGGCGCCGCGCGGCATGTAGACCTCGCCGCGCACCTCGAGGGTCTCGCCCGGGTGGATCCTCCCGGAGCCGCAGCGGGATGGCGCGCACCGTCCGCAGGTTGGCGGTGACATCCTCGCCGGTGGTGCCGTCACCGCGGGTCGCCCCCAGCACGAAGGTGCGTCCCTCGTAGCGCAGCGAGATCGCCAGCCCGTCGATCTTCAGCTCGCACACGTACCGGATCGGCGGATCATCGTCGGCCCGGCCCAGGACACGCCGGACGCGCGCGTCGAAGTCGCGCAACTCGTCGTGGCCGAAGCTGTTGCCGAGGGAGAGCATCGGGAACTCGTGGCGCACCTCGGCAAAGCCGGCCTGGGGCGAGATGCCGACACGCTGCGTTGGCGACTCCGGCGTGACGAGCTCCGGATGCGCGTCCTCGAGCTCGGTGAGCTCGCGGAGCAGTCGGTCCCACTCCCGGTCCTCCATGGTCGGCACGTCGAGGACGTAGTAGCCGAAGTTCGCCTCCTCGATCGCCGCACGCAGCTCGGCGGCGCGCTGCGCAGGGTCAGGGTGCTGGTTGGCCATGCGTGCTCGATTCTACGGGTCGCGCCGCGCGCCTACCGGTCGTCGGGCTCGGGCGCCTCGGGGAACCAGGCGCGCAGGTGGGCCGTGTGCTCGGCGTAGTGATCCGGGCCGTCGTACCGAACGACGCGCTCCACCGTATCCCCGTTGCCGAGGACCACGTGCAGGAGGGCCGGATCCAGGCTGGCGAGCGCGGCCCGGAACCCCGAATAGGCCGCCTCCTCGCGCGCGGCGGCTGCGCCGGGGCTGACGCGCCCGGCATCGGCGAGGACCTCGGCATTCATGGCGTCGGTGCGACTCGTGTCGTAGTCGAACGCGTCGCCCCGGCCGGAGGCGGCCAGCGCCAGCGCGCCGGTGCCGTGCTCCGCCCAGAACGCGACGTGCACCACGAGGTCCCGCGCACTCCAGTCGGACACGATCCCCGGCGTCGTGGCCAGGTCGCCGTCGACCGCTGCAAGGGCGTCCCGGAAGGCGCCTCGTGCCCGGTCGAGCTCCGCCAGCAAGGCATCCCTGGGCTCCGCGTTCATCTCAGTTGTCCGAGATGCTGCGCTCGGGCAGGACGGCACGGATCTCCTGCGCGTGGCCGCGGTAATGGTCCGCCCCGTCGTCATGGATGACCTGCTCGAGGCTGTCGCCGTAGCCGACCCGCTCGTCCAGCCAGGCCGGGTCCGCGCGCCGAAGCCGCTCCAGCAGTGCCTCGAATGCGGCCTCCTCGCGGCGGCTCACGGTGGCCAGGTCCGTCTCGCGCGCGACCCGGGCCACCAGGGTGTTCCGCGCCTCGACGTCGAGCTCCGCCTCGCCGAACTCGTCGGTCCTCCGCTGCTCGGCGTGGTGCAGCGCCTCCGCTGCGTGCCCAGCCCAGTAACCGAGGTGGGCAAGGATCTCGCGGATGCCCCAATCCCCCACCAGGCTGCGTGCGTTGAGCTGCGGAACGTCGAGGTCGGCGAGCACGGCCCGGAACTCGTCACGTGCGGCGACCAGGTCCTCCGCGAGCTCCCCGGGCGTCTCCTGCGGGTCAGCCATCCAGTCCTCCTGCCAGCGTGGCGCTGTCGATGATGAGCCTACTCCCGCTCAAGGCCGGCGTAGGCGGCGATCAGGCGCTTCACCCCCTGCCCCACGAAGGCGACCGTCACCTCCTCGTCGCCCTTCACCATCTGGGATGAGACCACGATCCCCTCGCCGAACCGCCGGTGTCGAACCCGATCGCCGGCGCGCCAGCGAAGCGTCCCTTCCCCCGCACCGCCCGGTCCCCCGCCGGCAACGCCGAAGGTGCCCTCCCCCAGATCGACGTCCGAGCCGGCGTAGCCGGCACCGGCCACGCGCTCCTTCGCGGCGTCCAGCGCCCTGCCGGCGCGGCTCGCGGGTGGGGCGGAGAGATCCGGCAGGCTGACTGGCCGCAAGGGCTGGTTGCGTGGAGACCGGCGCGGCGACCGGTAGCCGCCGGGGAGCCAGTCGCCTTCGTCGTCGACTCCCCGCCGCTCGCCCCATCCCCGGCGGAACGGTGCGGCAGCGCGCTCCGCAGAGAGCAGCTCCTCCGGGAGCTCCGCCAGGAACCGGGAGGGCTCGCTCATGGCTCCCACGCCCCAGGTGGAACGGTGATGGGCATGCACCAGGTAGAGGCGGTCCTTGGCCCGCGTCATCCCCACGTACGCGAGCCGGCGCTCCTCTTCCAGCTCGCGCTCGTCCTCCAGGGCGCGGCGGTGCGGCAGCAACCCCTCCTCCAGCCCCACGATGAAGACCACGGGGAACTCGAGGCCCTTGGCCGCGTGAAGCGTGATGAGCGTGACGCGGTCCGGGCGATCCTCGAGGGTGTCCTGGTCGCTGACCAGCGCCACCTCCTCGAGGAAGCGGGCCAGCCCCTCAGGCGGGGCGATCTCGTCGAATTCGGCCGCGTGGTTGCGCAGCTCCGTCACGTTCGCCCAGCGGTCGGCGCCCTCATCGGTGCCGTCGTTCACCGCCTCGCGAAGCCCGGAGCGATCGAGCGCGGCGTCGAAGACGGCCGAAGGCGGCTCGGTCCCGGCGAGCTCCATCAGCGGACGCATGATCGCGGCAAACGCGGCCAGGGAGGCACGGGCCCGGGCCGCGAGGTTCGGGTTCTCGCCGGAGGCCTCGACCGACGCCCAGAGGGTCGTGCCGTGCGACTCGGCCCAGGCGCGCAGCTCCTCGACCGTCTTGGCGCCCACGCCCCGAGCGGGAACGTTCACCACCCGCTCGAGCGCGACGCGGTCCGCCGGGTTTCGCGCCAGCCGCACGTAGCCCAGCGCGTCCTTCACCTCGCGCCGCTCGTAGAAGCGGGTCCCGCCAACGAGCTGGTACGGGATCCCGAAGCGCATGAACGCCTCCTCGAGGACCCGGCTCTGCGCGTTGATCCGGTACGTCACCGCGATCTCGCCATAGCGAAGCGCACCGTCGTCGTCATCGGCACGGCTGGTCAGCAGGCGGGTCATGGAGCCCGTGGCCGCGCCACCGGTGAGGCGCTCGACCTGGCGGGCGACGAACTCCGCCTCCTCGTACTCGTTGTAGGCGTCGAAGACGGTGATGCTGGTGCCGGACCCCCTGTCGGTCCAGAGCTTCTTCTCCTTGCGCCCCTCGTTGCGGCTCACGACCGCGTGCGCAGCGTCCAGGATGGTCTGGGTGGATCGGTAGTTCTGCTCCAGCTTCACGACGCGGGCATCCGGATAGTCCGCCTCGAAGTCCAGGATGTTGCGCAGGTCCGCGCCGCGCCAGGAGTAGATGCTCTGGTCGTCGTCGCCCACCACGGCAAGGTTGTGGTGCTTCGATGCGAGGTGGCGGCAGATCAGGTACTGGGCGCGATTGGTGTCCTGGTACTCGTCGACGAGGATCTGCTGCCAGCGGGCCTGGTACCGCGCCAGCACGTCGGGATGCTGCTCGAAGAGGAGCACGACGCGCATGAGCAGGTCGTCGAAGTCGACCGCGTCGTCCTCCGCCAGCTGCGACTGGTAGGCCTCGTAGACCCGCGCGGCGGTCTCCTCGTAGAAGTTGGCTGCCTGCTTGCGGGCGGTGGCGACATCGGCCAGCTCGTCCTTTCGCTGGCCGATCCAGGCCAGCATCCCGTTGGGGCTGAAGCGCTTCTCGTCCAGGTCCAGTCCGCGCAGCACCTGCTTCACCAGGGCCACCTGGTCGGCCCGGTCGTAGATGGTGAAGCTGCGCGTGAGGCCGATGGCGTTTCCGTCGCGGCGCAGGATGCGGGCGCACACCGCGTGGAAGGTTCCGACGGTCGCCTCGCGGGCCGCCTCCTCGCCGATGAGACCGGCGATCCGCTCGCGCATCTCGGTCGCCGCCTTGTTGGTGAAGGTGACGGCGAGGATCTGCCAGGCCTTGGTGCCGGTCGCCGCCAGGTACGCGACCCGATGCGCGAGGACCCGAGTCTTGCCGCTCCCCGCGCCGGCCAGGATGAGCAGGGGGCCCTGGGTGTGGGCGACCGCCTCGCGCTGCGGCTCGTTCAGCCGCGCAAGGATCTGGCGGGCGCGCGCGGAGACACCGCCTGGCGCATCCTGCGCGGGGCTCGGCGGGGCCGCTGGGCGGCGCTTCGGGGGCATCGGCCCGTCGATTCTAGCGGCCTTCGGGCCGTCCGCCCGCGCCGGTCCCTGCCACGAGAGAACCCTGCCACCGAATGGCAGCATTCACCGGTACCATGACGCGATGCGATCGAGCCGCCTGCTTTCCATCCTGCTCCTGCTGCAGACCCGGGGCCGCATGACCGCGCGCGAGCTCGCCACCGAGCTCGAGGTCTCGATCCGGACCATCTACCGCGATGTGGACTCGCTCTCGGAGGCCGGGGTTCCCCTCTACGGCGACCGGGGGCCCGCTGGCGGCTACCAGCTCATCGACGGGTACCGGACGCGCCTGACCGGCCTCAACACGGACGAGGCCGGGACCATCTTCCTGGCAGGGGTGCCCGGCCCGGCCGCCGACCTGGGCCTGGGCACAGTGCTCGCCACGGCGCAGCTCAAGCTGCTGGCCGCCCTGCCGACGGAGCTCCGGGCGCGCGCGGGACGGATCCGCGAGCGGTTCCATCTCGATGCACCCGGCTGGTTCCGGAGCGCGGACCAGGCACCGCAGCTGGCGACCGTGGCACAGGCCGTCTGGAACCAGCGTCGCCTGCGGGTTCGGTACCTGAAGCCCACGACAGAGCCGGCTCGCATCCTCGATCCGCTGGGCGTCGTGCTCAAGAGCGGCGTCTGGTACCTCGTTGCGCTGCGGGACGGCGCACCACGGACCTACCGCGTCTCCCGCATCGAGTCAGCCGAGGCGCTGGACGAGCGCTTCGAGCGCCCGCCGGAATTCGATCTCGCCGCCTACTGGACCACCTCGACCCGGGCGTACGAGCGTGACCTGCCCCGGATCGAGGTCACGATGCGCGTCGATCCAGCCCAGCTGGGTCTCCTCGCCATGCTGGTGGGGGAAGGCACGGTCGAAGAAGCGGAGCGGCTGCCGAACGACGGCGATCCCGACGCCTGGCTGCGCCTGCGGCTCTCGGTCGAATGGCCACGAGACGCCGCGGCGCGCCTGGTCGGGATGGGGGGAGCCGTGGAGGTGCTGTCGCCAACGGAGCTGCGAACCCAGGTCGTCGATCTGGCCCGCGGCTCGCTGGCCCGTCATGGCGCTCCTACCAGGCGGTCTCCTCGACCGGTTGCCGGATGATGGTCCGCGTCATCTCCGGCGCCTCCGACGGGGCGCTCAGGTAGATCTCGTGATGGCACCCGCGCGGGCGAAGGCCGGCCGCAGTCATGGCCGCCTGCAGACGCGCCTCGGTCGGGTATTCCGCGTCGTACGGACCGACATGCAGGATCTGCGCGCACTCGCCCTCGAGCCACCCCTTGCACTGCAGGTGCGCGACCATGTCGGCGGGAGCCGTCCCGCGCCGGACCGCCTCCGCGATCGCCGCGTGGATCTCCTCGTCCGTCGCCGCCTCCGGCATGGCGAGCAGGAGACGCCAGCGCATCGGCACATCACCGCCCATCGCGGCAAACCGCTCCAACGGGATCGGGATGGGCCGATCCATCCAGTACACGCCCTCGAGCATGCCCACCGGCACGGATAGACCTCGGCTCTCCAGTGCGATCTGCAGGGTGTAGGCCACGCCATACAGGGCACCGATGGCCGCCTGGAACTCGGCCGAGCCCGGACGGGTATCGCCCTCGATCATGAGATAGCGGCGGTACGGGACATAGACGAAGCGGACCTGCTCGGCGTCGGCGGCGGGCAGATCATCCCAGTGCTCCGGATGCGCGAAGTCGATCTCCGGCGGCGCGGTGACGGTCATGGTGGGCGGCCTCTGGTGTGGATCGTCGGGCCCAGCATGCGGTCATCCTTGGCCCGCACCAGTGCCGGACGGACCGATTCCGGCGCGACAGCGGGATCGGAAGGTTACGATCGGACCATGACAGACAGTGCGGCGACCGAACGTACCGCCTTCCTGAAGCGCCTCCGCCAGGTCCGCTGGTTCGAGCCAACCCCCGTCGCGCCGGAGGTGCTCGACGACATCCTCGATGTCGCACGCTGGAGCGGCAGCTCGCAGAACCAGCAGGAGTGGCAGCTCGTCGTGGTGACCGACCCGGCGGCGCTCCACGCGCTGAGCCAGGCGGGCTCCAACGCCGACCACCTCGCTCGCGCGCCCCTGGTCATCGTGATCGTCATGCCCGGCGTGCGACGGATCAGCGATGCCTTCGACGAGGGGCGCATCGCGGAGCGGATCATGCTCGCCGCCAACGCCCACGGGCTGGGATGCGGCATGGCCTGGCTGATCGCGGACGAGACAAGCGCCAAGGAGGTCCTGCACATCCCGACAGAGCGCAAGGTCCGCACCGCGATCGCCATCGGCACACCGAAGGCCGCAGGCAACCGGCACACGTCCGCACCGGGTACCGGGCGCCGTCCCGCGAGCGAGCTCGCCCATTACGAGCGATGGGACGCGCGGCGCACATGAGCACGCGCGAGGCGTGGGAGGCCGAGGCGCGCACCAGCCCGCAGCCCGACAATCGCTGGCTACGGTTCTCCCTGTTCCTCCATCTTCGCGCCGTCAGGCCGGCCAGTGCAGCGCATCCAGGCGGCAGCGACTGACGCACAGGCCGCAGCGCGTGCAGGTCTCACCCTCGAGCGCCGCCCGCCCCTCGACCACGTGGATCGCCCCGTAGACGCAGGAGGTCACGCAGACACCGCACCCGTTGCAGGCGTCGGGGTCGACGACCGGGACGCCGGGCCTCCCGGCCCACGCGCGATCGCGACCGGACGCCGTCAGCGCCCGCACGGAGTCGTAGCCGTGGGAGTCGAGCCAGGCGGAGAGCTCCCGCGCGATCTTCCCGAAGATCTGCGGGCCGCGCAGGATCGCCGCGGTGCAGACCTGGACCGCTGACGCGCCGGCCATCAGCAGCTCCACCGCATCGGTCCCGCGTCCGACGCCACCGACGCCGATCACCGGCAGGTCCACGGCACGCGCGACCTCGCGAACGCAGCGGACCGCCAGCGGCTTGATGGCCGGCCCGGAAAGCCAGCCGTAGCCGTTGGGACCGCCGAGGCGCGGCATCCCCGTCTCGAGGTCGAGGGCGAGCACCGGCCCGAACGAGTTGATGGCTGCGATCCCGTCCGCACCGGCCTCGGCGGCAAGGATGGCGGCATGCGCCATGTCGTGTCCGTGCGGTGAGAGCTTGACGAAGACCGGGACGTCGAGTGCCGACTTCGCCGCGCGAATGGCGCCCGTCATGGGTGCCGGGTCCTCGCCGATGTAATGGGTCGAGAGCTCCACGGCATCAGCGAACGGACGGATCCGGGGCGCGAGCGCGGCGATCTCGTCGGGCGTGTAGCCCAGGCTGACGATCAGCGGCAGCCCGGCGCTCCTGGCCAGGTCGTACTCGTGCTCGATCCACTGCTCCGGCGGCAGCTCGGACCACAGCTCGGTGTTCACCATACCGTGCGGAATCTCGGCCATGTTCGGGACCGGGGGCTCCGCCGCGCGCACGGAGATGGTCTTGGCCACCAGGCCGCCGGCTCCTCCTGCGGCGCAGGCGAGCATGGCTGCGCCGTCACGTACCGGTGGACCTGCAGCTGGCAGGACCGGGTTCGCGAATCGCAGCCCACAGATCTCGACGGACAGATCGGCCATCAGCGACCCGCAATCGGCGTTGCGAGAAGATCGGACGGCGCGAAGGGATGCGGCCGAACCGTCTCGAGCCGCTCCCAGAGCCGCGACGCCTGCGTGCGGGCGTGATCGGTGATCTCAGCCTCGTCCACGCGGGTCAGACGCCGATCGCGAACGACCGGTTCGCCCGCGACGAGAACGTCCCGCACGCTCGCGGCTGACAGCGCATGGACCCAGTGCCCGGGCAGGGACGCCGCGTCCAGCGGCGTGGGTGCCCGGTAGTCGAGGACGGTGAGGTCGGCCGGGGCACCCGGCACCAGTTGACCGAGCGTCGGCTCGTCGTAGAGCCGGCCGGCAATGGCGGCGCTGCGAGCGAGCATGCCCAGCGACCGATCCGGCGCAAGCTCTGGGTCGTCCTCCCGCCCGCGCAGGTAGGCGGCCCGTGACTCCTCGAAGAGGTCGGCGCCGATTCCGTCCGTCCCCAGGGCCACCGCCGAGCCAAACCAGCCGAGCGGCGCGTGGCCGACCCCGTTGTTCATGTTCGACCGGGGGTTGTGCACCACCGTCGCGGATGCGGCCCGTATGAGCGCCACCTCGGCCGGGTCGACGTGGACCGCGTGCGCCAGGAGGGCGTGTGGATCGAGCGCCCCCGCATCCGCCAGGCGCGCCACCACCCGGCGGCCAAAGCGGGCGACCGCGTCCGCCTCGTCGAGGCTGTCCTCTGCGACGTGGATGTGCACCCCGGAGCGCGTGACGCGCGCCAGTTCCACCACCTCCGCCAGGGTGGCCGCGCCCAGGGTGAACGAGGCATGTGCGCCGACCATCCCGCGGGCCAGGGGCAGGTCGCCGCGAGCGACCCGTGACAGGAACCGCCGGTTCTCCTCGACGCCCGCCCGTGCGCGGCGCGCACCGTCACGGTCCGTCACCTCGTAGGCCAGCACGGCGCGGATCCCGAGCTCCCCCAGTGCCTGTGCCACCACGTCAAGCGACCCGTCGATTGCGTTCGGCGAGGCGTGATGGTCGACGAGGGTGGTCGTCCCCGCCAGCAACGCCTCGCGGCCCGCGACCAGGGCCGAGGCCCGGATCATGGACTCGTCGAGCGCCCGATCCAGGCGCCACCACACCCGCTGCAGGATCTCCAGGAAGCTCTGTGGCGTCTCCAGCGCGTAGGGCATGCCGCGGGCCAGAGCGGCGTAGACGTGCGTGTGAGCACAGACGTTGCCCGGGACGACGAGACAGCCGGAGCAGTCGATCCGATCCGGTCCCTCCGGCAGCGTCGCCATGGCGTCCGGCACCGCGTCACCGGCCGCGGCGATGTGCCGATCCACGACCAGCAGGTCGGCGTGGACCACGCGCGGTGGGTCGAGGGAGGTGACCAGCGTGCCGCCGCTGAGGAGTAGGTCATCGCTCCGCTCCACCCGCCGCCGGCGCCGCCTCCCGGTCCCTCCGGGCGAGGCGCGGCAGCGCGGCTCGCGCGGCGCTGCTGTCGGTCATCGGAAGGTGCCTCCGCCGGATGCCGTCGAAGGCACGCAGCGCACCGGCCACCGCGGCGGCGGTCGGGACCAGCACCGCCTCGCCGGCGCCCTTGGCACCGTACGGTCCGCCGGGCTGTGCCTCCTCCACGAGGATCACCTCCACGGGCGGCATGCCCGCCGGCGGAATGATCCCCAGCGATTTGAGCGTCTCAGTGCGCGGAACGCCCTGCTCCAGGACGTACGCCTCGGAGAGGGCATAGCCCAGGCCCATGTGCACGCCGCCCTCGACCTGGCCGCGGACGGCCAGCGGGTTGATGGCGCGACCGACGTCCTGGGCCGCCACGACCCGCTCCAGCCGCCCCTCCGCGTCCAGGATCACGACCTGGGTCGCCCAGCCGTAGCGCGAGGTGGGTCACCGGATCGGGACGGTCGTCCTCGATGGGTGTCGTCCAGTCGACGGTGAACTCGCCGGTGAACTCGCGGCCCGCAAGCGCCTCCATGCTGGTGCCCGCGAGCGCCTGGCGCAGGGACTCCGCCGCGGCCAGCACGGCGCGGCCGCCCAGGACGGTGGCACGCGACGCGGTCGTCTCACCCGTGTCGAGCTCGCGCTCGGTGTCCACGATCACCCCGATGCGATCCGCGGACAGGCCCAGGGCGTCGGCGGCGATCTGGCGGAGGGCGGTGTGGATCCCCTGCCCCATCTCGGTCCAGGAATGGAACAGGGTCAGGCTCCCGTCCGCCTCCGGGCGGAGGATCGCGCGGCCGTGCTCGGTGACGCCGTTGCCGATGCCGGTGTTCTTCGCGCCGCAGGCGATCCCCGCGTAGCGAGCCGAGCGGTACGCGTCGCGAACCGCGAGCAGCGTCTGCCGGATGCCGACCCCCTGCCCGAGGCGCTGGCCGGTGCCGAACCGATCGCCATTCTCCAGGGCGTTCCGCCAGCGGATCTCCCACCCGTCGATGCCGACCTGCGCGGCCAGCTCGTCCATCAGCCCCTCGAGCGCGAAGACGACCTGCGGCACGCCGAAGCCGCGCATGGCACCGCACGGCGCGTTGTTGGTGTAGACCGCCCGCGCCTCGACGTCGACGTTCGGGACGCGGTACGGGCCACAGGCATGGCCGGCGGCCCGCTCGAGCACTTTGGCTCCCACGCTGGCGTAGGCGCCGGTGTCGCCAAGGATCCGGGCCCGGACCGCGGTCAGGCCACCATCGGCGTCGCAGCCGACGGTGAAGTCCATGGTGAGCGGGTGCCGCTTCGGGTGGAAGCGCAGGCTCTCGGGGCGCGAGAGGGCAATGCTCACCGGGCGGGCGGTGCGGAGCGCCAGCAGCGCCGCGTGCCCCTGGACGCCAAGGTCCTCCTTGCCGCCGAAGGCACCGCCGGTCGCGACCTGGGTGACGCGCACCGCCGTCTCCGGGAGGGCGAGCAACGAGGCGATCTGGCGCCGATCCTCCCAGGCGCCCTGGCCCTGGGAGAACACGTGGACCCGGGCGCCTCCATTTGCGTCCACACCCGGCTCGGCAAGCGCCGCCTCAGGCTCCAGAAATGCGTGCTCGATGTGCTGGGTGGTGAACGTGTCGCTGACGACGTGGGCGGACGCGGCGAGCGCGCCGTCGACATCGCCCCGATGCACCCGCGAGGTCGAGAGAAGGTTCCCGCCCGCGTGAATCGCTGGCGCGCCCTCCTCGAGGGCGCTGGCCGGTTGGGTGACCGGCTCGAGGACGGCATAGTCGACCCGGATCAGCGCCGCCGCCTCACGCGCCTGCCGCCGCGTCTCGGCGGCAACGGCCGCGATCACGTCCCCCACGTAGCGGGTCTCCTCGCCCTCCGCAACCAGGGCGGGCCAGTCACGGACCAGCAGGCCCTGCATCCGTTCGCCCGGGACGTCGCGCCAGGTGACGACGCGCGCGACGCCCGGCGCCTGCTCCGCCGCGGCCGTGTCGATGCGGAGGACCCTGGCCCGCGGATGGTCCGCGAAGCGCAGCGCCCCGTGGAGCATGCCGGGGAGCTGGAGATCCGCGACGAACGGGCGCTCGCCCAGCACCTGCTCACGACCGAGATAGCGCGGCGTGGGCTCCCCCACGTGTCCCTCCGCAGCAGGCACCGCGACCTCGGCGGCGGACGCGCCGCTCGACCGGGTCCGGGCGACCTGACGCACCGCATCGACGATCGATGCGTAGCCGGTGCAGCGGCACAGGTTGCCGGCCAGGGCGCGCCGGACCGCGGCATCGTCGGGGTCCGGCTCGCGGGCCAGCAGTCCCTCCGCTTTCATGACGATCCCCGGGGTGCAGTAGCCGCACTGGCTGCCCCCCGTCGCCTGGAAGGCATCCGCCCACGCCCGCCGCGCTTCCGGCGCCAGGCCCTCCACGGTGTCGATTGCACGCCCGTCTGCGCGGCTCGCCGGCTGCGCGCAGGAGACGGCCGGGCGGCCGTCCACCAGCACGGTGCAGGCGCCGCAGGATCCCTCCGGGGCGCAGCCGTCCTTCATCGACCGCAGCCCGCACGTCTCGCGGAGCAGCTCGAGGAGCGACGCGCCCTCGGGGGGATCGACGTCGACCGGTGCTCCGTTCAGCGTGAACCGCATTCAGTCGCCCTTTCCTGTCGCCTCGTGCCAAGTGGCCCTAGCCCGGCGCGCCAGATGCTCCCGACTGTAGGAAGCGCGCTGCCAGAAGGGGCGTGCCGTTGGTCCCGACCCACGGGGCCTTCGGTCGCAACGGGTCCGGCTCTCCGGGCCGGCCTCGCCGCACACGGGAGATCACACATGCAGCGGCTCGGACTGCCCCGGGAGATGGTGGACGACGAGGTCTACGCGCGCGCGGTGAGCCGCTTCCGGGAGGCGGGCATCGTGATGCCCACGTTCGCGCAGCTCGCGGACCCGGCGACCCTTCCGGAACACGTCCTCGAGCGGCTCGCGCGCGTCGATCCCGATGCGGCTGACCCGCGAACCTCTTCCGCGTCCATTGGTACAACGGCGCCGACCGCCGCAGCCGGGCCACGGTGCCCGAGCACCTGGTGCTCACCCGGGAGCTGACCGGCGTCGAGTCCCCCATCGTCATCGCGCTGGGCGACCGGTTCCCGATGATCGGCGCACACAAGGTCCTGGCCGCCTACGGCTGCCTCGCTCCCAGGCTGGTCACCGGCCAGTTCGACCCCACGCACCACCGCGCCGTATGGCCTTCCACCGGCAACTACTGCCGGGGCGGCGTGGCGATCTCCCGGATCATGGGCTGCCGGGGCGTGGCCGTCCTCCCGGAGGGGATGAGCCGCGAGCGGTTCTCGTGGCTGGAGGACTGGGTCGCGGGACCGGAGGACATCATCCGGACACCGGGCACGGAGAGCAACGTCAAGGAGATCTACGACCGCTGCGCGGAGCTCGACCGCGACCCGGACACCATCATCTTCAACCAGTTCAGCGAGTACGGGAACCACCTGGTCCACTACCTTGCCACCGGGCGCGCCCTGGAGCACCTGTTCACCGATCTTGCCGGTCGGCGGCGCAACCTCCGGCCGTATGCCTTCGTCTCCGCCTCGGGATCGGCCGGGACCCTGGGCGCCGGCGACTACCTCAAGGAGGCGCTGGGGACGAAGACGGTCGCGGTGGAGGCCCTCGAATGCCCGACCATGCTCGAGAACGGGTTTGGCGAGCACAACATCCAGGGCATCGGCGACAAGCACATCCCGCTCATCCACAACGTCATGAACACCGACGTCGTGGTGGGCGTCAGCGACCGAGCCACGGATCAGCTCAACGTCCTGCTGAACACCAGCGCCGGCCGGGACTTCCTGGCCCGACGCCGAAACGTGGATCCCGCCGTCCTCCAGCAGCTCGGGTCGCTGGGCCTGTCGAGCATCTGCAACGTGGTGGCCGCCATCAAGGTCGCCCGCCAGGCGCGGCTGGGTCCGGACGACGTCCTCCTGACGGTCGCCACCGACGGGGCGCCCATGTACAGCTCGGAGCTCGAGAAGGTCGAGCGGCGCGACTACCCCGATGGCTTCGACGACCTCGCCGCGGCCGGCGCCTTCGGCGAGCATCTGCTGGGAGCCGGCAGTGCGAACGTCCTCGTTCTCGACGAGTCGGAGCGCACGCGGATCTTCAACCTGGGCTACTACACCTGGGTCGAACAGCAGGGCGTCCCCATCGACGAGTTCGTCGCGCGCCGTGACCAGCAGACCTGGACCGAGATGCGCTCGGTGCTGCCGCTGTGGGACGAGATGATCGACGAGTTCAACGCCCGGACAGGCGCCACCCTCCGGTGACCCCGGCGGCTGCATGGAACCGTTGACGGCCCTCCGCGAGCGCGGCGCGTCGGCCCTGCCGTCGTCACTGGTGTGCGCCGGCTGCGGGTGGCGTCTCACCGATGACGCCCCGCTGCATCTCCGCTGCCCCGCCGCTCGCCCCGGCGACGACATCGACCATCTCCTGCGACGCGAGCTGGACCCGACGCGCCTCGCGTTCCCGTCGGGCGGGGAGGCGAATCCCTTCGTCCGCTACCGCACCCTCCTCCATGGCTATCACCTGGCCCGCGCACGGGGCTGGAGCGACGGGGACGTGGTGGCTCGCATCGAGCGCCTCGACGAGGCCGTCGCCACGGTCGACGGGCACGGCTTCCGCTCCACGCCGCTGCGAACCGCGCCGGCCCTGGATGCCGCGCTGGGGCTGCGTGCCCCCGGCGGCGTGCTGGTCAAGGACGAGACCGGGAACGTCTCCGGCTCGCACAAGGCGCGTCACCTGTTCGGGACCCTGCTCTCGCTCGAGCTGGCCGGTGAGCCCCACGATCGGCCGCTGGCCGTCGCCAGCTGCGGGAACGCGGCGCTCGCGGCCGCCGTCGTGGCCCGCGCCGCAGAGCGCCGCCTGAGGGTCTTCATTCCCACCGACGCCGATCCGCTGGTGGTCGCGCGCCTCAGCGCCCTCGGCGCGGAGGTGGAGATCTGCCCGCGCAAGCCGGGAGGCATCGGAGATCCGACCTATCAGCGCCTCCTCGAGGTGGTGGACGAGGGCGCCATCGCCTTCACCTGCCAGGGCAACCTCAACGGTCTCGCCATCGAGGGGGGCGAGACGCTGGGCTACGAGCTCGTCGACGACCTGCGCGCCGCGGGCCGTGGACTCGACCACATCGTCGTGCAGGTCGGCGGTGGCGCGCTGGCGTCGTCGCTGGCCCAGGCTCTGGCGGAGGCGCACACCCTCGGTGCGCTGCCGGCCCTCCCCCGCATCCATACCGTCCAGACCCGGGCGGCCTTCCCGCTCGAACGGGCCTACCGCCACGTCGTGGCCCTGCTCGTGGAACGCCTGCAGCTCCCCGACGGCACACCCGCCACGCTGCAGCGGGCGCTGGCCGGGGAGGGGGCGCGACGCGAGCTCGCATGGGTGGCGCGCCACCGGTCGGACTTCATGTGGCCCTGGGAGACCGAGCCGCACAGCATCGCGGGCGGCATCCTGGACGACGAGACCTACGACTGGCTGGCGGTGGTCACCGCCATGCTCGAGACCGGCGGCGAGCCGGTCGTCGTGGACGAGGCGACCCTCGCCGCGGCGAACCACCTCGCCGTCGAAGGCACCGGGATCGACGTGGATCCCACCGGCTCCTCCGGACTTGCCGGTCTCATGGCGCTCCTGCGCCAGGAGCGCATCGGCCCGCAGGAGACTGTCGCCGTCCTGTTCACCGGTATCCGGCGCCGCACGGCGGCGGCCCCGGCGTCAACCACCACAGCAACGGAGTAAATGCATGCGCAGCTTCATTGGTCGCGACATCCTCTCGCTGAAGGACTTCAGCAGGGATGAGTTCTTCCGGGTATTCGGTGTCGCGGAGGACCTCAAGGAGTTCGCGCGGGATCGGCGCAACACCGACCTCCTCAAGGAAAAGACGCTCCTGACCGCCTTCTACCAGCCCTCGACCCGGACCCGCCTCTCCACGGAGGCGGCCATGCATCGCCTGGGCGGCCACGTCCTGGGTTTCGCGGACGCCAAGATGACCCGCGCCGGCGACTTCTACCAGGAGTCGATCAAGGACACCTTCCACATGCTGGAGTACTACGCGGACGTCATCGCCATCCGGCACTTCCAGCAGGGTGCGCCCGCGGAGGCAGCGCGCTGGGCATCGGTCCCGGTGATCAACTGCGGCGACGGCTGGGGCGAGCATCCGACCCAGGTCCTCACCGACCTGTACACGATCTGGACCGAGCTGGGCACGCTGGACGGCCTCACCTACATGCTGGTCGGCGACATGCGGATGCGGACCATGCACTCCATCCTCTACGCGCTCTCGCAGTTCGACGCCGAGGCGATCGTCGTCAGCCCGCCGGAAATGTCGCTCCTCCCGGAGTTCACGGCCGAGCTCGACCAGCTCAACGTGGCCTACCGCGTGGCCGATTCGGTCGCGGAAGCCATCGGTGAGGCAGACGTGATCTACATGGAGCCGGTCGTCCAGGCCGACTACACCCAGTCGCGCGTCGAGCGCGCTGGTGAGACGGGCCTGACCCCGGAGGCCTACCGGGTCACCCGCGAGCTGCTGCGCGACGAGGCGAAGCGCAGCTCCATCATCCTGCACTCGCTGCCACGCATGGACGAGCTGCCGTCCGACGTCGACGAGACACGCCACCAGCGCTACTGGGTCGAGGCCTTCAACGGGGTGCCGCTGCGCATGGCGCTCCTGACCCTCATCCTCGGCGCGGCCGAGTAGGGAGGGAGACCGATGCAGACCGGACTTCGCGGTCGCGACCTCATCAGCCTGTCCGACTGGACGACGGAGGAGATCGAGACCGTCCTCGAGGTCGCCGCACAGCTGAAGCGCGAGCGGGCGCTGGGTATCCCCCATCCCCTGCTGCGCGACAAGGTGCTGGCCATGCTCTTCTTCTTTTCCTCCACCCGGACGCGTGCCAGCTTCGAGGCGGGCATGGCCCAGCTGGGCGGCCACGCCCAGTTCATCGAGAGCCGCACGACCCAGATCGCGCACGGCGACACCGCCACGGAGATCGGCGAGATCCTGGGCCGCTACAACGACGGGATCGCGATCCGCAACGTCGACTGGGGCGTGGGCAACCGCTACCTCCGCGAGGTCGCGGCAGCGTCGCGGGTCCCGGTCCTCAACATGCAGTGCGACCTGTTCCACCCGCACCAGACGCTGGCCGACCTGCTCACCATCCGCGAGAAGCTCGGCGACCCGCGCGGCCGCACGATCACGGTGTCCTGGGCATACGCGTCGAGCTACCAGAAGCCGATCAGCGTGCCGCAGGACCTGATCCTGCTCGCCACCCGCTTCGGGATGAACGTGCGGCTCGTCCACCCGCCGGAGTTCAAGCTCCTCCCGGAGATCGTGGACGAGGCGGCGGATAACGCGCGCCGCGCGGGCGGCTCGTTCGAGCAGCTCGACGACTTCGACGCGGGCTTCCGCGGCACGGACGTGGTGTACGCCAAGAGCTGGGGCGCCCTGCTGACCGCGAAGGACGAGACCGATGGCGCCGCCATCGCGTCGCGCTACACCGACTGGATCACCGACGAGCGCCGGATGGCCCTCGCCGATCCAGGGGCGATCTTCATGCACCCGCTGCCCGCCGATCGCAACGTCGAGGTGGCCGATGCCGTCATCGACGGACCGCAGTCGGTCGTGTACGACGAGGCGGAGAACCGCCTCCACGCGCAGAAGGCCGTCATGGCCCTGACGATGCGATGAGCAGGCTGGTGGTCGCCATCGGCGGCAACTCGCTCATCAAGGACCCGCAGCACATGAGCGTCCCGGACCAGTACCTGGCGCTGGGGAGACGAGCGGGCACATCGCGCGGATCATCCGCGACGGCTGGGAGGTGGCCATCGGCCACGGCAACGGGCCGCAGGTGGGCTTCATCCTGCGTCGCTCGGAGCTGGCCGCACACGAGCTGCACGAAGTGCCGCTCGACGTCTGCAACGCCGACAGCCAGGGCGCCATCGGCTACGAGCTCCAGCAGAACCTGGCGCACGACTTCCGCCGGCTGGGCCTCGACCGCCAGGCGGTCACCGTCGTGACCCAGGTCGAGGTGGACGCCGACGATCCGGCCTTCCAGGCACCCTCCAAGCCGATCGGCTCCTTCATGGACGAGGCGCAGGCCATGCGCCGGCGCGACGAGGGCTGGGACGTCCGCGAGGACGCCGGCCGTGGCTGGCGCCGGGTCGTGGCCTCGCCGCGGCCGCTGCGCATCGTCGAGGAGGGCGCCGTGAAGGCGCTCGTGAGCGCCGGGTATGTCGTGATCACCGTCGGCGGTGGTGGGATCCCGGTCGTCGCCGACGCGGACGGCGACCTGCGCGGCGTGGCGGCGGTGATCGACAAGGACTTCGCCTCGGCGCTCCTGGCGATGCGGCTGCAGGCGGACGTCTTCATGATCAGCACCGCCGTGGACCGGGTCGCCCTCGACTGGGGACGTCCCGAACAGCGCTGGGTCGACCGGCTGTCGCCTCGAGGAGGCGAAGGACTACCTGGCGGCGGGCACGCACTTCGCAGCCGGCAGCATGGCTCCCAAGATCGAGGCCTGCATCGGGTTCCTCGAGGCGCGGCGGCCGGGAGGCGATCATCACCAGCCCGGACAACCTCGAACGGGCACTGGCCGGGGAGGCGGGTACGCACCTCGTGGCCTGAGCCGCGGCACAGAGCGGCCGGTCAGCCATCGTTGGACCCGCAGTTCGACCAAGCGGCCCGGCGGACCAGCTCAGGGCGCGATGCCCATGGGCGCGGGACGTCCGATGGCGGCCAGCCGCCGGGTCACGGCATCAAACGATGCATGGCCGGTGATCGCGCCGGCCGATCGGCGGCCGGACCACGCACGGGCCAGATGATCGCGCCGCGGCGGTGACCGGCGGGCAGCAGAAGGCCCCGGCGGGCAATGCCCGCCGGGGCCCATCGGGTCCGGGTTGGACTAGTAGTCCATGCCGCCGGGCGGCATGCCCGGCATCTGGGCCTTGTCCTTCTCAGGCAGGTCGGTGATGATCGTCTCCGTCGTGAGGAGCAGCGCCGCGACCGATGCGGCGTTCTCCAGCGCGGAGCGGGTCACCTTGGCCGGGTCGATGATGCCGGCGGCGAACATATCGGTGTACTCGCCCTTCTGGGCATCGTACCCGTGTCCGGCCTCCATCTTGCGGACCGCGTCGACCACCACCGAGCCCTCCTGGCCGGCGTTGGCCGCGATCTGGCGGAGCGGCTCCTCGAGCGCGCGGCGCAGGATGTTCACGCCGACCGCCTCGTCACCCAGCGCCTCGACCTTGTCGAGCGCAGGGACGGCGTGGACGAGGACCGAGCCGCCACCGGCGACCATCCCCTCCTCGATCCCGGCGCGGGCGGCGGAGAGCGCGTCCTCGATGCGGTGCTTCTTCTCCTTGAGCTCGACCTCGGTGGCCGCGCCGACCTTCAGGACGGCGACGCCGCCGGAGAGCTTCGCGAGGCGCTCCTGGAGCTTCTCGCGGTCGAAGTCACTGGTGGTGTCCTCGATCTGGAGCTTGATCTGGCCGATGCGGGCCTTGATCGCGTCCTCGGCACCCTTGCCCTCGACGATGGTCGTGGTGTCCTTGGTGGCGGTGACGCGACGCGCCTGGCCGAGATCCTCGAGCTGCACGCTGTCGAGCTTGCGGCCGACCTCCTCGCTGATCACGCGCGCCCCGGTGAGGATGGCGATGTCCTCGAGCATCGCCTTGCGGCGATCGCCGAAGCCCGGCGCCTTGATGGCGAGGACGTTGATGGTGCCCCTCAGCTTGTTGACGACCAGGGTGGCGAGCGCCTCACCGTCCACGTCCTCGGCGACGATCAGGAGCGGACGTGCCCTGCGAGACGACCTTCTCGAGGGCCGGCAGGATGTCCGCCACGGCGCTGATCTTCTTGTCGGTGACGAGGATGTAGGGGTTGTCGAGGGTGGCCTCCATGCGGCCGCCGTCGTTCGAGGTGACCATGTAGGCGCTGACGTAGCCGCGGTCGAGCTGCATCCCCTCGACGTACTCGATCTCGAGCTTGAGGCCCTGGCCCTCCTCGACGGTGACCACGCCGTCCTTGCCGACCTTCTCCATCACCTCGGCGATCATGTTGCCGATATCGGTGTCGCGCGCGCTGATGGACGGCGATGTGGGCGATGTCGTCCTTCGGCTGTCGACCGGCTTGGTGAGGGTCTTGATCTCCTCGACGACCGCAGCGACGCCGCGCTCGATGCCGCGCTTGAGGCCCATCGGGTTGGCGCCGGCGGTGACGTTCTTGAGTCCTTCGCGTGATGATGGCCTGCGCCAGCACGATGCTGGTCGTGGTGCCGTCGCCGGCGACGTCGTTGGTCTTGGTCGGCGACCTCCTCGAGCAGCTGGGCGCCCATGTTCTCGTAGGGGTCCTCGAGCTCGATGTCGCGGGCGATGGTGACGCCGTCGTTCGTCATGCGTCGGCGCACCGAACTTCTTGTCGAGGACGGCGTACCGGCCGCGGGGGCCGAGCGTGACCTTGACGGCCTCGGCCATCTTGTCCACGCCCCGCTGCAGCGACTCGACGCGCCTCCTCGTCAAACAGGAGCTGCTTCGCCACGGTTGTCTGTTCTCCTCCTTCGTATCCGCCGGATGTCGCGTCGACGACCCGGGACGCTATTCGATGACGGCCAGGACGTCCTTCTGGGAGAGGATCAGGAGCTCCTCTTCGTCCAGCTTGAACTCGGTCCCGGCGTACTTCTGGAACAGGATCTTCTGCGCCGACGGAGACGTCCATCGCCTCGCGCGAACCGTCGTCCAGGATCCGTCCCGGTCCGGCGGCCAGGACGGTGCCCTCCTGCGGGCGCTCCTTGGCGGTGTCCGGCAGGACGATGCCGCTCTTCGTCGTCTCCTCGCGCGGCGTGGGCTTGATGACGAGCCGGTCGCCGAGCGGCTTGAGCTTCGTCGCGGTTCCGCTACCTTGGTGGCCATCTGTGCGTGGTGCCTCCTCAATCGTGTCGCAGGATGCGCTGTACCGAACTGTGTGTTTGTCGCTCCTCGCGCGGGAAGCCGCCGGCCCATGGGACCGTTCTGGCACTCTACCACGGAGAGTGCTAGTGAGCGTAACGGCAGTCGCGCCTGATTGTCAACCGATGGCGTTCGGCCCGGCCGTTCCGATCGGGCCGGGAGCCCAGGACCGGCACCGCTTGGGTGTCAGGCGAGATCCCCGAGATGCCAGACGCTGGCGGCCGGTGCGCCCGTCACGCCGGCCGCGGGACTGCCGCCACCGGTCCCGGTGGGCGTGTTCGTGCCCGCGGGGCTCAGGAGCAGGAGGTAGACGAGCAGCGCGACGATCACGATCGCGACCAGGACGCCGGCGATGAAGCCGTAGAAGGTCCCGCGCTCCCCTGGCTCCGGACCCTCCCCCGGAGTGTTGACGTTCACCTCGTTCATCGGTGTTCCTCCCTGACGTCATCGGTGTGAGCCCCAACGGGGCGAGCTGCCGTGCTGCCTGTCGCGTGCCACCGCTCAGCCGGCCGCCGGCCCGAGGAGGCGCCGCAGGGCTTCGGCTGCGGCCACGGCCACCGTTCCGGGCTCGTCCCCGCGCAGCCGCGCCACCTCTGCCGCCACGCGGAGCACGGTGGTTGGCTCGTTGCGCCGATCGCGGCCCGGCACCGAGCCAGGGCGCATCGGTCTCGACCAGGATGGCCTCCGCGGGCAGCGCGGGCACGGCGGCACGGGGCCCTGTGGCGGAGCGGAAGGTGACCGGCAGCGCGAACGAGACCGAGGTAGCCCGACCGCGGCAGGCTGCGTGGCCATGGCCGCGTCGCCGGAGAAGCAGTGCAGCACGCCCCGCAGCGAGCGCCCCGGGCGACCACCCAGGCGACGAGCAGCGTCGTCACCTCCGCGTGCGCCTCGCGGTCATGCGACCAGGACCGGCTTGGCGACCCGCGCGGCGAGCAGCGAGCTGCCGCGTCGAACGCCTCGCGCTGCGCCTCCGCGGGCGCCAGGAGCCGATGGTAGTCGAGCCCTATCTCGCCGATCGCCCGCACCGTCGGGTCGGCGGCCAGTGCCTCGAGCGCGGCCCAGTCCGCCTCGTCGGCCTCCGCCGCGTGGTGCGGGTGGATGCCGACCGCGGGCACCAGCAGATCGGCGTGCCGGGCCGCCAGCGCCACGGCGGCCTCGCGACGAGGCCGATCCCAGCCCGGCACCACGATCCGCACGATCCCCGCGTCGCGTGCGCGCTCGATGACCGCGTCGCGGTCGTCGTCGAAGGCCGGGTCCTGGAGATGGCTGTGCGAGTCGACGATGCCCGGCAGACGCGCAGGGCCACGGCGGCGGCTCAGGGCACGGCCTCCGCGGCCTCCGGCAGCTCCGTGCGCGGGAAGAGCGGCTCGGGGGCGCCCGTCTGCCAGCCATCCGGGTCCGCCACCCCACGCCAGCGAGCGCGTCCAGCCCCGGTCCGCCCGGCGCCGCGCTCGTCGTAGGGCTGCGGAGCGCCCAGCTGGACCGCCAGGCTGGCCGCAGGCGGTCGGCGTGAAGGGCGCCACCAGGTGCCCCAGGATGCGGCAGGTCTCGGCCATCACCGAGCAGCACCTGCGCGGACGCGCTCCGTCTCCCCCGCCCTGTTGAGGGTCCACGGCGCCTGTGACTCGGCGTAGCCGTTGCCGGCGCGCACCAGGCTCATCACGGCCGCCAGCGCCTCGTCGAAGTGGAGCGGCGCATGGCAGCGTGGTAGTCGCCCACCACGCGCTCCGCCGTGGCGCGCACCTCGAGGTCGGCGGACTTCGTCGCCGCGCCCACCGGCGGCAGGGCGCCATCGGCGTAGCGGCCGCTCATGCTCACCGTACGGTTGACGAGGTTGCCCAGGTCGTTGGCCAGGTCCGCGTTGTAGCGACGGACGAGGCCCTCCACGGTCATGTCCCCATCGCGATCGAAGGGAATCTCGCGCAGGACCAGGTAGCGGGTCCCGTCCACGCCGAAGAGCCGCACCGCCTCGTCGGGATCCAGGACGTTGCCGCGCGTCTTCGACATCTTCTCGCCGCGCAGGAGCATGAATCCGTGGGCGAAGACCTGGCGCGGCAGCGGCAGCCCCGCGCTCATCAGCATCGCGGGCCAGTAGAGGCAGTGGAAGCGCGTGATGTTCTTGCCGATGACGTGCACGTCCGCCGGCCACCAGCGCGCGAACATCTCCGGGTCGTCCGGGAACCCGGCCCCGGTGACGTAGTTCGTCAGCGCGTCGAACCAGACGTAGATTCGGTGCTCGGGGTCATCGGGGAACGGGATCCCCCAGCCCGTGCCGGCGCGGCTGATGCTGAAGTCTCGCAGCCCCTCGCGAAGCCAGGCGAGCACTTCGTTGCGGAACGGCTCCGGCTCGCAGAACGAGGGATTCTCGCGGTACATGCGTCTCGAGCCGTTCCTGGTAGGCGGAGAGGCGGAAGAAGTAGTTCTCCTCCTCGAGCCACTCCAGGGTCAGGGTCGGATGGTCCGGGCAGCGGCCGTCGACGATCTGCGCATCGGTCTTGAACTCGTTGTCGCCCGGGCAGTACCAGCCGGAGTAGACGCCCTTGTAGATGTCACCGTTCGCGCGGGCGCGGCGCACCATCTCGAGCGAGGCCCGCTCGTGGTCCGGGTCCGTGGTGCGGATGAAGCGGTCGTAGCTGATGGCGAAGCGGTCGAATCCCGTTCGCCAGGCCGGTGCCCAGGCGTCCATCAGGGACCGCGGATCGGTCCCATGCTCGCGCGCAAGGACCTCGACCTGGGCGGAGTGCTCATCCATCCCGGTGAGGAAGCGCGTCTCGTCGCCGAGCAGCCGGTGGTACCGAGCCAGGACGTCTGCGCCGATCGCCTCGAACAGCGAATGGAGCGGCGGCCGCGGGCTCGGGTAGAAGATCGCGGTGGTCAGGTAGAAGGCGTCTTGGTCTCGCATGGTCGGGCGCCGATTCTACTCGGCGCGCGGCTACACTTGGATCTGAAGATGAACGACCACCAATCTGACACCCGGGTGATCGAGGCCGATCACCCGAGCTACAACGCCACCCTCATCCGCCGCATCGACGAGACCCATGACCTCGGCTACTTCTGGGTCCGCTTCGACGAAGAGGCCACGCCCTTCGAGCCCGGTCAGTACATGACCATCGGGGTGTACGTCGACGGCAAGATCGTCCAACGCCCGTACTCGGTCGCCTCGGCACCGCGCGATGCGAACGGCACCGGCTACGAGTTCTACGTGAAGCTGGTCCCGATCATGCGCTTCACCACGCTCCTCTGGCGGCTGCCGGTGGGCCACCGGATGCGGATGATCGGCCCCAAGGGCAAGTTCAAGCTTGAGCCGGACGACGATCGGACGCACCTGTTCATCTCGACCGGCACCGGAATCGCCCCCTTCATCGCCATGATGCGCGAGTCACTGGCGGACGGCGCGCCGCGCCGCACCGTGCTGCTCCACGGCTGCTCGTACGCGGATGAGCTGGGCTACGCGGACCTGCTGCGCGGCTGGGAGGCGGACGGCACCTACCCGGTTCGCTACGTTCCCACCGTCTCGCGCGCCACCGCGGAGCGCAACGCGTCATGGACCGGGCGGACGGGGCGCGTCGAGACGATCGTGGAATCGGTGCAGCAGGAGTTCGACCTGCGCCCGGAGCGCACCGTCGTCTACATCTGCGGCAACCCGGAGATGATCCTCAACGCGGAGCGGATCCTGGTCGAGTCGGGATTCCCGGAGTTCCACGTCAAGAAGGAGCTCTACTGGCCCAAGGGCAAGAGCGCCGTGGCCGCCGGCGAGACGTCCGCCTAGGTCGGATCCCGACGCCATCCCGGATTTGGTGGTCGTGGCGTCCCGTCGCGCTGTGACCTTCGGCATGGCAAACACGTGCGCTCTGGTGCATGAGTGCGCATATGTCCAGGCCGCACCATGGTCATGGATTGAACCGCGATGATCGAACCGCGATGCATGGGAGCCCGTATGCACACCATCCGAGCGAAGGAGCACCTCTCTCCGAACGTCTGGCGCCTGGTCGTTGATGCGCCGCGGATCGCGGAGATCCGCCAGCCGGGCCAGTTCGTCATCGTGCGGCGCGGGGCAGGCGCCGAGCGAATTCCCCTCACGATCGCCGACGCGGACCCGGAGGCGGGCACCATCAGCCTGGTCATCCAGTCGGTCGGCAAGAGCACCTACGACCTCGTCGAGCTGGAGCCGGGCGAGGCGATCACCGATATCGCCGGCCCGCTCGGCAGCCCCACCGAGCTCCTCGAAGCCGGTCACGCGGTGTGCGTGGGCGGCGGCGTGGGCACCGCCGTCATCCTGCCCATTGCCCAGGAGCTGAGCCGCCGCGGCGTTCGGGTCACCTCGATCATCGGTGGCCGCTCCCGCGAGTGGGTGATCATGGAGGAGGAGCTGGGTCGCGCCGGCGAGGTGCTCCCCTGCACGGACGACGGCAGCTACGGACGGCCCGGCTTCGTGACCGAGGCGCTCAAGGATGCCATCGAGGCGGGCGGGGTCGACGCGGTGTATGCGGTGGGCCCGGTGCCCATGATGCGCGCCGTCTCGGAGCTCACGCGGCCGTACGGCGTGCCCACCACCGTCTCCCTCAACGCGATCATGCTCGACGGGACCGGAATGTGCGGCGGCTGCCGCGTCACCGTCGGCGGCGAGACGCGCTACGCGTGCGTGGATGGACCCGAGTTCGACGGCCACCAGGTGGACTTCCGAGCGCTCTCAGACCGCCTGACCACCTACCGGGACTTCGAGCAGGAGGCCCTGGCCAAGCGCGAGGCCTGCCGGGCCGAGCCGGGCCAGGAGGCCGTCGCGACGGCGGAGGCGCGGTCATGACCGAAGCAGCGACCACCCCTCACCAAGAAGGAGCGGATGGCGATCGACCGGGTCGTCATGCCGGAGCAGGATCCCGAGCTGCGCGCGGTCAACTTCGCCGAGGTGAACCAGGGCCTGACCTATCAGCTCGCCCTGCTGGAGGCCCAGCGCTGCCTGGAGTGCCCCAAGGAATACTGCATCGCGGGCTGCCCCGTATCGGTCAACATCCCGCGCTTCATCCGCTTCCTGCGCGACGGAGACGTTGCGGCGGCCGCCAACTCCCTGCTGGTCGACAACGCGCTGCCCTGCGTCACCGGGCGGGTCTGCCCGCAGGAGACCCAGTGCGAGCTCGTCTGCCTGCGGGGCAAGACCGGCAAGCCGGTGGCCATCGGCTACCTGGAGCGCTATGTGGCGGACTGGGCCCAGGCCCACGCCGATCAGCTCGAGCACGCCACCGCGACGCGCACCCGGAAGTCCGTGGCGGTGATCGGCTCGGGTCCGGCCGGGCTCACCGCGGCCGGTGAGCTGGTCCACCACGGCCACGAGGTGACCATCTTCGAGGCCTTCCATGCCGCCGGCGGCGTGCTGATCTACGGCATCCCCGAATTCCGGCTGCCCAAGGACATCGTCCAGGCCGAGGTCGACCGCCTCAAGGAGGCCGGCGTCAAGATCGAGGCGAACGCCATCATCGGCAAGACCTTCACCCTGCCCGAGCTGCGCGAGCGGTTCGACGCCATCTTCGTGGCGGTCGGCGCGGGCCTGCCGGTCTTCATGAACGTCCCGGGGGAGAACCTCAAGGGCGTCTACTCCGCGAACGAGTACCTCACCCGGGTCAACCTGATGGGCGCCTGGAACGAGGAGTCGGACACGCCGATCCTCCACGGACACCGCGTCGCCGTCGTTGGCGGCGGGAACGTGGCCATGGACTCGGTCCGCACCGCGCGACGCCTGGGCGCCACCGAGTCGACGATCGTCTACCGACGCGGACGCGAGGAGCTGCCGGCGCGCGTCGAAGAGGTCCACCACGCCGAGGAGGAGGGCATCGAGTTCAAGTTCCAGGTCGCCCCGGTCGAGGTGATCGGCGACGAGCAGGGCTGGGTCACCGGCCTGCGCTGCATCGAGATGTCGCTTGGCGAGCCGGACGCCTCCGGCCGCCGACGACCGGAACCGATCCCGGGCTCGGAGTTCGAGTTGCCGTGCGACATGGTGGTCGTCGCCATCGGCACCCGCGCCAACCCGCTGCTCACGGCCAGCGCGCCGGACCTGGTGGTCAACGAGCGCGGGTACCTGCAGACCGATGCGCACGGCATGACCTCCATGCCAGGCGTCTTCGCCGGCGGCGACATCGTGCGCGGCGCCGCGACCGTCATCCTGGCCATGGGCGACGGCAAGCGTGCCGCCGGGGCCATCGACGCCTACCTGCAGGGGACCTATCCCCCGCCCGAGGAGCCGGTGACGGAGGAGCGCCACAAGCGCGCCGCCGCCACCACCTGAATGGGGACGCTGGACAGCGTCCCCATTTCACAGCCCTGCGGTTGGGCTGACGGCCGGGTGCACCGTAAGGGATGACCCTGCCGTCGCCAGGACGGTGCCCACTGCCAGCAGGATCACCACTACCGCGACCACGATGAGGACCCAGTACAACGTTCGCATGGCATCACCAATTCACCAGGCGAAGAAGCCGTACTGGCTTCCGGTGTACGGGTTGAAGCCGTTGCGGGCGCCATGCGTCCACGAGATGGGCACTCCGTTCGCGACGGCGGAGAGGGTGATGTTCAGCCCGAAGTCCGTCGTGGTGTAGGGGTACCAGACCCAGCGACGGGGATAGGCGCCGCACCAGTCGATGCGCACGGAGTAGCCGATACCGTGCTGATCACAGGTGACGGAGGTCCACATGACCCTGCCACAGCTGTCTCCGTAGCCGGTGGCATTCGCGGATGCCGACCAGAAGAAGCCACCAAAGATGCTCTGCACCGTTGCTCGCTCGCTGGTGATGATCCAGGTCGTGGTGCACGACGACGCGAGCGCAACGCCCACCGCACCGTCCGTGTCGGGCTCCACGCGTCTCGCATCCAGCTCCAGCCTGACCGTGGCTGCGCACGCCCCGTCTCCGGCGCGCGATCCGGGCGCCGGATGCTGTGTGCGAGCCATCACGGTGCACTCCGCCTCTGCGAGCGGGATCGAGACGGTGACCAGCCGGTGAACCGTCCGCGGCGGTGCGGTTGACGGCGGTTCGCCTGCTCCGGGTGCGGCGGCCAGCGCCGGGCCGGCGAGCGCGCCGACGAGGGCAAGTCCGGCCATCAGGCCCACGGGCCTCGAGAGATGTCGCATGCGTGATCCTCCTGTCCGTCTGGGACGGAGCCCCCGGAAACGTCAGCAGGATCCGGCCACCCTGTCTCGACGAGCGCGTCGGACCTTCCGGGCGCGCCGCTGAGGCGAAGTTCGCTGCGTCACGTCGCGCGGGACCGCGTGGCGGTCACCGCGCGACCATGGTCGTCACATCGCGATGGCGAGCTCCCCCTCCCCCGGGGCGTCCTGTGCGTCCCCGGCGGTCGCGGCGTCGGGTTCCTCGGTCGAGACGGCTGCCTGGACCTCCCGCGCATACTCCTTCTTGCCGCGGCCGGAGAGCATCTCCAGCGAGGCCGCGACGACCTCCGTCTTCCAGTGGCGCATGCCGGCGTCGTCATCCCACTGCCGGGTCTGGAGCCGTCCCTCGATATCGACCATCTGGCCCTTCGAGAGGAACTGGCCGCAGATCTCCGCCAGCCGATCCCACGCGACCACGTTGTGGTATTCGGTCCGCTCACCGCCTCCCCCACGGAACTCGTTTGTGGCGACCACGAAGGTCGCGAGCGGCTTTCCGCTGGGCAGTGACCGCAGCTCCGGATCCCTCGTCAGCCGGCCCACCAGCAGCACCTTGTTCATGGACGTGAACCTCCTGCCCGCATCCCGGGCTGTCAGCGCACCGGGCGAGTCGGCCGCTCGGCGAGGAGGCTACGAGGGAGTGCTTACCGCGCAGTGCGCGGCGGCTTATCGGCGCGAGCCGGGCCTGCGGCGCGGGTACAGGTGGTCGATCCCCGGGGTACGGAGGCTGACCTTGGCCACCGGCGGCGTCTGGCGCTTGTACTCCATGCGGGCCACGCGCTGCGCGACCCACGCGACGAGGTCAGGGGCCAGGCCCGCCGCCACGCAGCGCTCGGCACTCCAGCGCCGGTCGACGAGGGCAAAGAGCGCCCGGTCCAGCTCCGCATACGTTCGCCCCAGCTCCCCCTCGTCGGTCTGGCCCGGCCACAGGTCGGCCGATGGCGGCTTGGCCACGATCTGCGGCGGCACCCCGAGGTGCTCGGCCACCGCGCGCAGCTGGGTCTTGTACAGGTCGCCGATGGGCGCGACGGCGCAGGCCATGTCCCCGTGGAGCGTTCCATAGCCCAGCAGCGCCTCCGTCTTGTTGGAGGTGCCGGCCACGAGCGCGTCGAATGCGGCCGATCGGTCATAGAGCACGATCATCCGCTCGCGGGCCATGACGTTCCCCCGCCGGACCCGGAGCGCCGGCGCATCCCCGTCCCCGATCAGGGTCAGCATCGGCTCCACCATGGCGGTGATCTCGACCCGCTCCGTGCGGCAGCCCAGTGCCTCCACGACGCGGAGGGCATCGGTCTCCGAATCGGGCGAGCTCGACCGGTACGGCATCCGCACCGCCAGCAGGCTCTCCGCCCCCACCGCGCGCGCCGCGAGGAACGCGACGGTGGCGGAGTCGACCCCGCCGGAGAGACCCACCACCAGGCGCTCGAAGCCGGTCTGCTCCAGCTCGGAGCGAATGAAGGCGACGATCACATCCGAGGTGACCGCCGGGTCGATCACCGGCAGCGGCGCTCGGTCCCCCGCACTGCCGGACAGGTCGGAGGCGGCACCGCCGCTCACGCGTCCGTGTCCATCGGATCGTCATCCGCTTCGACGGGCTCCGGTGGCGGCGGCAGCTCGGCCCGCTCCGCGATGATCCGGTCGATCTCGCGCCGTACAAGCTCCAGCCGCTCGTCGGCCACCAGGGGGAGCGCGTAGCGCTGCATGCGCAGGTCGTCGGTCTCGAGGGCACCGATGACCAGCGCCTCCTCGTAGAGCGGCGCCTCGACGATTGGCGCGCCGTCCGGGCCGAGGAGCCGGGAGCCACCCCAGAAGGTCAGCCCCTCCTCGTTGCCGACGCGGTTGCAGAAGGCGATGGCCACGGTGCCCAGCAGCGCGTACGTCTCCTGCATGCGGTGCCAGCCGGCGATAGCCGCAAGGCCCGACGCGCTTCCCGGCGCCCGAGCCGGGCCGGCGGCCACGTTGACCAGCAGCAGCGCGCCGTCCTGCGCCTGGAGCATGGGCACGAACGGATGCCAGAAGTCCTCGCAGACACTGAGGCCGATGCGCCGCAGCGGGTCGCCGACGTCGGCGGTCCGGATCTGGTGACCCGGATGCGTGAAGCGCGCCTCGTCGAAGAGGCCGTAGGTCGGCAGGTAGACCTTGCGGTGCAGGCCCAGCAGCTCCCCCCCGCGGAGGAGCGCCACCGAGTTGCAGTACCGATGCGCCCGCGTCTCCTCCACGAAGCCCACGGCCAGCGACGTGCCCGGCAGGTCCGCGCCGAGCGCGAGCAGGCGAGGATCGTCGGCGCGCATGGCGACCTCCGGAACCAGGTCGGAGAGCAGGTACCCGGTGAGCGCCAGCTCCGGGAAGACGACGAGGTCGGCACCCTGGGCGGCGGCCTCGGCCGTGCGCCGCGCCACGAGGTCGAGGTTCGCCTCGAGCTCGCCGAGGTGCGGTGCGATCTGGGCCAGGGCGACGCGATACTGCACGACGTCAGCCTAGCCGAGCGGCGGCCTCCTCGTCCGAGGCGTCGTCGATGCTCGGGAACTCGCCGGGTCGCTGCGCGGGCGGGACGGGTGGCGGACCCACCGACTCCTGGTTGCTCACAGCTCGCGCGGAGCTCACCGATGCGGCCGCCCTGATGAGCTGTTCGCGCCGGACCGGCTCTGCCAGCTCCTCGGCGAAGTGGCACGCCACGCCGTGCTCGGGATGCAGCTCGCGAACCTCCGGCCGCTCGGATTACGCAGCGCTCCGGGTTGCCGAGCTGCTCGCGCAGCCAGCAGCGCGTGTGGAAGCGACAGCCCGACGGTGGATTGACCGGGGATGGCACATCGCCGAGGAGGATGATCCGCCGCCGGCGTGATCGGGCCGACGGATCCGCCAGCGGGACCGCGGAGAGCAGGGCGATGGTGTACGGATGCTGTGGCTGGGCGTAGATCAGCTCGCGAGGCGCCACCTCCGCAAGCGCCCCCAGGTACATCACCGCCACGCGGTCGCTGATGTGCTCCACCACGCCCATGTTGTGGGCGACGAACAGGTAGGTCAGGCCCAGGTCGCGCTGCAGCTGCTTCAGGAGGTTGAGGACCTGTGCCTGGATCGAGACGTCCAGCGCGCTCACCGGCTCGTCGCAGACGAGCAGGTCCGGCTCGAGCACGAGTGCCCGCGCGATCCCGATCCGCTGGCGCTGCCCGCCGGAGAACTCGTGCGGATAGCGCCGCGCGTGGTAGTCCTGCAGACCGACCAGCTCCATCATTCGCGCCACGCGCTCGCGCCGCTCCGCGACAGTGCCGATGCCGTGGATCCGAAGCCCCTCGCCGATCGAGGACCCGATGGGCGCGCGCGGATCGAGCGAGGCGAATGGATCCTGGAAGATGATCTGCATCCGGCGCCGGAACGGCTTGAGCGCCGATCCCCGCAGCGAGCCGATCTCCTGGCCATCAAAGGTGATCGACCCGCTGGTGGGATCGAGGAGGCGCAGCAGGAGCCTGCCGATCGTCGTCTTGCCGCAGCCCGACTCGCCGACGAGGCCCAGCGTCTCGCCGCGCCGAATCGTGAAGCTCACGTCGTCGACCGCCTTCACATCGCCGCGCCGGCGCTGGAGGATTCCGCCGGTGATCGGGAAGTACTCGGTCAGGTGCTCGACCTGGACCAGAGGCCCGTCGTGGCGCTCCGCGGCCCTCATCGCGTCGTCCCGTCCGACTCGTGGTACATCCAGCAGCGCACCTCGTGCCCGCCCCGTGCCTCACGCAGCTCTGGATGAATCTCTTCGCAGTGGGGAACGTTGTGCTCCACGCGAGCGACGCAGCGGGGCGCGAAGCGGCATGCCTCTGGAAGGTCGATGAGGTTTGGCACGGATCCGGGGATGGTCGTCAGCTCCTCCTTCTGGACGCCAAGCGTCGGAACCGAGCCGATGAGCCCCTGGGTGTACGGGTGCTGGGGGTGGGCAAAGAGGGAGTTGACATCCGCCTGCTCGACGATCTCCCCGGCGTACATGACCGCCACCCGGTCGGCCATCTCGGCGACGACGCCCAGGTCGTGGGTGATGAGGATGATGGCCGTCCCCGTCTCGTGCTGCAGGGCACGCATCAGGTCCAGGATCTGGGCCTGGATCGTGACGTCCAGCGCGGTGGTGGGCTCATCGGCAATGAGCAGCTCCGGCTCGCAGGCGAGCGCCATGGCGATCATCACCCGTTGCGCCATGCCGCCCGACAGCGAGTGCGGGAACGCTGACAGGCGTCGCATCGGATCCGGGATCCCGACCATGCGGAGGAGCTCGGCCGCGCGATCCAGGGCCGCCTTGCGCTTCAGGTTGCGGTGGAGCTCCAGCACCTCGCTGAGCTGCATACCCACATTGAAGACGGGATTCAGGCTGCTCGTCGGCTGCTGGAAGATCATGCTGATTCGGTCGCCGCGCAGTGCGCGCATCTCCTTGGCCTTCAAGTTCATGAGGTCCTGCCCGTCGAAGACGACCTCGCCCGCCTCGATGCGCCCCGGCGGCGCGATCAGGCGCAGGAGGGACAGGCTGGTGACGCTCTTCCCGCAGCCCGACTCCCCCACCAGGCCCAGGATCTCGCCGCGGTCGACGTGGAAGTCGATCCCCGTGACGGCCCGCACCACGCCGTCACGCGTGTCGAAGCTGGTCTTGAGGCCCCGGACGTCGAGCAGCCGCTCGCCGGGGGTTCCGACGCGACGCGGAGCCTCGGCGATCTCGTCAATGGTCATCGGTTCAGCCTCGGATCGAGCGCGTCGCGCAGACCGTCCCCGAGCAGGTTGAAGCCCAGCACCGTCACCGCGATCATCGCGCCGGGGCCCATCACCAGCCAGGGCGCCACGAAGACCACGTTCCGCGCGGAGCCGATCATGGAGCCCCACTCGGCCTGCGGATACTGCGCGCCGAGGCCGATGAAGGAGAGCGCCGCCACGTCGAGGATGGCGCCGGCGATGCCCAGGGTCCCCTGCACGATGAGCGGTGTCAGGGCGTTCGGCAGGATCCGCCGCCAGAGGATCCCGATGGACGACTCACCGAGCGCGCGCGACGCCGTCACGAAGTCGCGCTCCTTGATCGAAAGGACCGATGCCCGCATGACGCGCGCGTACACGGGTATCGCGACGATCGCGATCGCGTACTGGGCGTTGATCAGCCCCGGCCCCAGGACCACGACGATCGCGATGGCCAGGACGAGCGCCGGGAACGCGAGGAGGACGTCCATCAGCCGCATGATGATGTTGTCCGTCCAGCCACCCGCGAAGCCGGCAATGGCCCCCAGGATGGTGCCCACGATGATGGCCAGGCCAACGGTCAGGAAGCCGACCCGCAGGCTGATCTGCGACCCGTAGATGACGCGGCTGAACTCGTCGCGCAGGTTGGAGTCCAGGCCCAGGATGTGCTCGTACTTGTCGGCGGCGCAGCCGAGGAGGTGAATGCAGGGCGGCGCGTTACGGATGGCGCCCGTCGCCCGCGTCTCGCCAAGGTCCAGGACGCTCTTGATGGGGTCGTATGGCGCGACCAGGGGCGCGAAGAGCGCCATGGCCACCACGATCCCCAGCAGGACCAGGCCCACCTGCGCGGAGCGCTGCGAGATGATGTTGCGAACGGTGTCCCGCCACAGGCTCGCCGGGCGCGCGCTCAGCAGCTCCTCGGCCTGCTCGACGGTGGGCGTGCTGGGGGTCATGGCCTAGCTCAGCCTGATGCGTGGATCGAGGTAGGCGTAGCTCACGTCCACCACGAGGTTGATGACCAGGTACATGACCGCGGTCACCAGGGTCATGCCCTGGATAACCGGGTAATCACGCCCGGTGATGGCGTCCACCAGGGTGCGCCCGACCCCGGCAAGGTTGAAGATCGTCTCGGTCAGCACGGCACCCGACAGGAGCCCGCCCAGTGAGAGCCCGATGACGGTCACCACCGGCAGCAGCGCGTTGCGCAGGCCGTGCCTGAGGACCACCAGACGCTCAGAGAGCCCCTTGGCGCGGGCGGTACGGATGTAGTCGAGGCCAAGCACGTCGAGGAGCGACGAGCGGGTCATGCGCGCGATGATCGCCAGCGGGATGGTGCCCAGCGCCAGCGCGGGCAGGATCATGTGCCGCGCCGCGTCTCCCAGCACCCCCCACTGCGCGGTCAGAAGCGCGTTGAGGATGGCGGTGTTCGACACGAAGTCCGCCACGGCGCGCAACGGGCCCTGGAGACCCGTCAGCCCCCAGGCCTGCGTCAGGGTCACGGGCACGATCCCCGGCGTGAAGCGGCCGGACGGGGGCAGCGCCACCGGGGTGTCGCGGAGCACCACCCCGAAGAGCCAGGCCAGCACCAGACCCAGCACGAAGACCGGGATCGAGATGCCGATGTTGGCGAACAGCATGGTGATCACGTCGTAGATCGAGTTGCGTCTCGACGCGGAGAGGACGCCCAGGGTGATCCCCACGATCGTGGCGAACAGAAGCGCCATGACCGTCAGCTCGACGGTGACCGGCAACCGCTCCCACAGGACGGTGGTCACCGGGCGCCCGTACTTGATCGAGGTGCCGAAGTCGCCCTGTGCCAGGTTGCCGAGGTAGACGCCGAACTGGACGGGGATCGGCTGGTCGAAGCCGTAGCGGTGGATGAACGCCTCGCATACGGCCGGGGTCGCCTTCTCCCCGAGCTGCGCCCGGCACGGATCCCCGGGGATCAGCCTGGACAGGGCGAAGACAACGAAGATCACCCCCAGCAGGACGGGGATCGCGAGGAGCAGGCGTCGAAGGATGAACCGCAGCATCGCCGGTCTTTCCTGTGCGAGTAGCGGAGGGGCGTCGTCCGTCGGGACGACGCCCCTCCGACCAGTGCTAGAGGGTACTACCCGGGCAGGCCCCTCAGGAGGCGGGCTCCGCGTTCAGGAAGCCGCCCCACAGGGCGCTCCAGTAGTCGAAGGCCGCAGTGCGCCCAATGTGCAGCGGGTTCTTGAGATCCCACTGCAGCGCATACGAGTTCACGACGTCGTTCGCGTCGAACGTTGCGCCGTTGCTGAACTTGACGCCCTGCTGGAGCTTGCAGGTCCAGGTCAGGTTGTCGCTGCTCGCCGTGCACTCCGTGGCAAGCTCGGGAATCGGGTCGGTCCCGCCGATCTTGTACGTGTACAGGCCCTGGCCGATCTGCTCGCAGATGCGGAAGGTCTCGCCGTCCGTCTCGTCTCCACAGTAGAGGCTGATCGGCTCGGCGTTCTGCATCCACACCAGCTGGTTCCGGTCACCCGGCTTCATGACATAGAAGCGCTCGTCGGTGAGCGGAGCCGCGTAGGCACCCTCGACATCGGCCTGGAAGGCGGTCGCCGAGGCGCCGTGCGCGATCGGGATCATCGGAACGTGCTGCTTGATCAGGTCGTTGACCTTGGTGTAGGCAGCGGTCCGGGTGGCGTCGTCGGACGACTGGGCGCCCTGCTTGATGGCGTCCACCAGGTCGGGGAACTTGGCACCGAACTGGTCCGAGGCGCCCTGTCCGAAGTGGTAGTCCACGAAGTCGGTCTGGTCAGGGTAGTCAGCGCCCCAGCCGAGCATGTGCAGGCCGGTCAGCTTGCCGGCGCTCGCGTTGTCGAGGAAGGCCCCCGACTCCTGCACGTCGATCGTGGCATTGATGTTCAGGTTGTTCTTCAGCTGGGTCTGGATCTCCTGGGCGACCGAGGTCGGATCCGGCAGGTAGCCGCGGACCACGTCGCGCAGGCTGATCGTGGTGTTGAAGCCGTTGGCGTAGCCGGCGTCGCTGAGCATCTGCTTGGCCTTGCCGGCATCGAAGGAGTACCACTTGTCACCGACGCAGCCGTACTTGATCTCGCACGGCGTGAAGTAGTCGGCGACGGTCGAGCCCGCCGGGTAGAAGTTGGTCACGATCCGCTGCCGGTCGATGCCCATTGCGATCGCCTGGCGGACGGCCTCCTTGGCAAACGGGTTCGTCGTGTTGTCGAATCCATCCACCTTGGGGTCGTTGTTCATGCCCAGGTAGAAGATGTTCAGGCCGGCGCGCGCGTAGAGCGCGAGGTTCGAGTCGGCCTTGATGGTGGCGATGTCATCGGTGCCCGGGTTGTCGATGCCATCGACCGTGCCGGACTGGAGCTCGACGAGCCGCTGGGCGGCCTGGTCGCTCCACTTGATGACGACCGTGCTCACCTTGGGCGGGTTGTCGCCCTTGTAGTTGGGGTTCGCGACCAGCGTGATGCTGTCGCCGCGCGCCCACTTCTCGAGCATGTACGGTCCGGTCCCGACCGGCTTGGCCAGGATCAGGTGGTTGGCCATGGCCGTGTTGAGATAGTCGGAGTCCTGGATCTGGAACGCGGTGAACGCGACCTTCGACAGGAACGAGCCATCGGGGTAGCAGAGATCGAACTCGACGGTGTTCGCGTCGAGGGACTTGATCTGCTTGAACTCACCGGTGTACCCGTTGGCCGTGCAGTCGACCGCCGTCTCGGGATAGCTCATCGCCGAGAACGGTGTCTCGCTCATCGCCGGTCCGGATTGGCTCGCTTGTGACGATGGGGATGCACTCTGGCCGGTCCCGCCGCATGCGGCGAGAACGAGGCCGAGCGCCATGACCATGGAGAACACTCTCCATTTGCGCATTCGGTAACCCTCCGCTAATCGGTCCCTGTTTCCTCGTCGCGTCGGCCGTTGATCCTGCCGCACCATCGACGCCGTTGCCTTGGTGAACGGTGGCCTACGGTCTACCCGAACCTGCCCCCGATCGAACCCTCCCTGCTGCTTGCTACTCGTCGCCAGAGCGGCTGGACTCCGGCTCCGCGCCGGTCGGCGACGTGACCTCGCCACCGGTACGGGAAGCATCGTCGCGATCCGATGCCTGGCGCACGGCCATGGCAGCCGCCGTGGCATTCAGCTCCGCCGGTTCGGCACCAGCCACCACCTGGGCGATGCCCACGTCGCTCTTGATCGCCTCCTCCGCGTAATGGCAGGCGGCGCGGTGGTCCCCTCCGACCATCCGGAGCTCGGGATCGTCCGTCCGGCAGTTCTCCGGCCGTCCCAGCCGCTCGTAGAGCCAGCAACGGGTATGGAACCGGCAGCCGGGCGGCGGGTTTGCCGGCGACGGGACGTCGCCGGTGAGAATGACGCGCTTTCGGCGTCGCTCGGCCTTCGGATCGGGGATCGGGACCGCGGACAGCAGGGCGCGGGTGTACGGGTGCGCGGGGGTCTCGTAGATCCGGCTCGGCGGACCCACCTCCACCAGCTTGCCCAGGTACATCACGGCGACCCGATCTGAAATGTGGCGCACCACCGACAGGTCGTGGGCGATGAACAGGTACGTGAGGCCGAACTGCTCGCGAAGCTCGATGAGCAGGTTCAGCACCTGCGCCTGAATCGAGACATCGAGGGCCGAGATGGGCTCGTCGCAGACGATGAACTCCGGCTCCACCGCGAGGGCGCGTGCGACGCCGATGCGCTGGCGTTGGCCACCGGAGAACTCGTGCGGGTACCGGTTCGTGTAGTTGGGGTTGAGGCCCACCAGCTGGAGCAGCTCCTTGACCCGGTCGAGGCGACCTTTGGCCGGGACGAGGTTGTGCGTCTCGATGGGCTCGGAGATGATCGAGCCCACCGTCATGCGCGGATTCAGGCTCGAGTACGGATCCTGGAAGATGATCTGCATCCGGCGGCGCATGGCGCGCAGCTCGTTGCGGTTCAGGGTCATCAGGTCGCGACCGTCGAAGCGGACGGCGCCGGCGGTGGGGTTGCGCAGCCGGATCACGGCGCGTCCGGTGGTGCTCTTGCCACAGCCGGACTCACCCACCAGTCCGAAGGTCTCGCCCTTGCGGATCTCGAAGCTGATGTCGTCCACAGCCCGGACACGACCGATCTCGCGCTGGAAGATGCCCGCAGTGATCGGGAAGTGAACCTTGAGGTTCTCCACCTCGATCAGGCGCTCCTGGTTGTGCGTGATGCCGTTCGTCACTGGATCCACCCTCCGGGCTCGGTGCCAAAGCAGCGGGCCAGGTGCCCGTCACCCTCGCGCGCAGAAAGCTCCGGCTCCTGCTCGCGACAGACGTCCCGGGCATAGCGGCAGCGCGGGCTGAACCGGCAATCGGGTCCCGGATTGACGAGATCCGGCGGCATGCCCTCGATGGTCCGCAGGCGAGCGTGCTTCTCTTCGTCGAGGCGCGGCAGCGACTCGAGCAGGCCCCACGCGTAGGGCATCCGTGGCTTCTCGAAGATGTCGTCCACCTGGCCGGTCTCCACGATCCGCCCGGCGTACATGACGTTGATCCGGTTGCACATGCCGGCGGCGATCCCCAGGTCGTGGGTGATGAGGATGACCGCGGTCCCGAACTCCGAGGAGAGCGACTTGATGAGCTCCAGGATCTGGGCCTGGATCGTCACGTCCAGGGCAGTGGTCGGCTCGTCAGCGAGAAGGAGCATGGGGTCGCAGGCGAGCGCGATGGCGATCATCACTCGCTGGCGCAT
>CAWBBG010000009.1:0-72740 GCA_963787025.1 uncultured Chloroflexia bacterium | reverse complement strand
GGCTCGGGCCATGGGCCGAGCGCACCCGAGTCCGACCGCGCCGACCGGGCTGCCGCATCGTGGGCGTGGAACCGGCCGATCCCGTGCGGACCACACGCAGATCACCGCAGCCATCGGCTCCGTGGTGGAGCGCGCACGCGAGCGGGGCCGCACGGTGCTGACCGAGCCGGAGGCGCAGGCCGTCCTGGCTGCAATCGGCATTGGGTCTCCTCCGTCGCTCCTCGTGCGCAGCGCCGATGAAGCCCTCCACGCCGACCTGGCCGCGCTTGCGACGGACCGGGTGGTGGTCAAGGTCGTCGCCCCGGCGCTGCTGCACAAGACCGAGCGCGGCGGCGTCGCGATCGTGCCCCGCAGCGCGGAGGCGGTGGCCCAAGCCATCGAGGCGATGGCCGGCCACCTGGGCGATGTGACGATCGACGGCTATCTCGTGTCGGAGTTCATCGAGCACGATGACCGGCTGGGCGGAGAGCTGCTCGTCTCCGTGCGCTGGACGCCGGACTACGGCCCGATCGTCAGCGTGGGAGCGGGCGGCATCGACGCCGAACCGCTGGCGGGAGACCTGCGCCCCGGCCGCGAGATCGCGATCCTGGCGCCGGGCCTGTGGCCGGCGAACGGCGTCGCGCCCGTCCTGCAGGCCGCCACCGCCGTTCGTCTCGCGACCACCAGCCTGCGCGGGCAGCCGCCGCGCGCCGACGTCGGTGCCGTGGCCCGCGTCGCCGGGGCGCTTGCGCTCCTCGCGGAGGCCGCGATGCCGGCGCTCGTCACCGAGTGCGAGATCAACCCGCTGGTGATCGATGGCGCCGGGCAGCCGGTCGCCCTGGACGTGTTGCTCCGGATCGACGGGCACGTGCCGGTCAAACGCGTGGAACCGCCGCTCGACAAGCTGTCGCACCTGCTGGAGCCGGACACCTTCGCGATCATCGGCGTCTCGGAACGCCAGAACATCGGGCACATCATCCTGGGCAACCTGCTGCGCGACGGGATCGAGCCCGCCCGGATCACCGTCATCAAGCCCGGTACGGACGCGATCGACGGCTGTGCCTGCGTGCCCGATATCGGCTCCCTGCCAGAGAAGGTCGACCTGCTGGTGGTCGCCGTCTCGGCCGACCAGGCGCCCGATGTCATCACCGCGGCGATCGCCCACGAGGCGGCCGAGTCGATCATCGTCATCCCCGGCGGCATCGGTGAGACGCCCGGCAGCGAGCCGCTCGCCCGGCGCATCCGCCAGGCGCTGGTGGGGCACGCCGGACGCCCGACCGCGGGCCGCTGGTCAACGGCGGCAACTGCCTGGGCATCCGCTCGCGCCCCGGCGGGTACGACACGATGTTCATCCCCGAGACGAAGCTCGCCGCGCCGTCCGGCCGCGCCGCGCCGTTGGCGATCATCGCCCAGAGCGGCGGCTTCGCCCTGGCCCGGCTCAGCCGGATCGAGGGCGTCGATCCCAAGTACACGATCACCGTGGGGAATCAGCTCGACCTGACCGCGAGCGACTACCTCGCGCACCTCAAGGACGACCCCGAGATCGACGTGTTCGCGGTATATATCGAGGGCTTCGCGCCGCTCGACGGGATCCGGTTCATGCGTCTCGCCCGCGAGATCGTCGACGACGGCCGGGTCGTGATCCTCTACCAGGCCGGGCGGACCCGCGCGGGTGCTCGCGCCGCCGCCAGCCACACCGCCTCCATCGCCGGGGACGCGGTCGTCACCCGGGCGCTGGCGGAGCAGGCCGGCATCGTCATGGCGGACTCGCTCCAGGCGTTCGATGAGCTGGCCCGGACCTCCACCTTCCTGCATCGTCGACGTCCGGCCGGCCGGCGGATTGGCGCGGTGACCAACGCCGGCTACGAGAGCGTGGCGATCGCCGACGCCCTGGACGGCCTGCGGATGGCCACCTTCGAGCCGGAGACCGATGCCCGCCTGCACCGGATCCTGGCCGGCGCGCAGCTCACCGGGGTCGTGGATGTCCACAACCCGCTCGACCTGACGCCGATGGCGGACGATGCCACGTTCTCGGCGGCGGTCCGCGCCATCCTCGAGGACGATGGCGTCGACGTGGGCGTGGTCGGCATCGTCCCGTTCACGACGGCGCTCCAGACGCTGCCGGCCGGGGTCGTGCCGGGCGAGGACGTCGCGTCGGCCGGCTCCGTGGCTCGACGGCTGGCAAACGTGTGGCACGAGTCGACGAAGCCGTGGGTGATGGTGGTCGACGCCGGAGCGCGGTACGACCCGCTTGCATCGGAGCTGGAGGCGGAGGGCATCCCGGTCTTCCGCACGGCCGATGCGGCGCTCAGGACGGTTGCCGCCGTGTGCCGGGCGACGCCGTCGGCCCAGGCGGGCGTCCCGCGATGATCCGGAAGGTCGCCTCGTAGCTCTCGGGACCCCGCTCTGCGACCCGCGCGCCGTGGTTCGTCCACCGCCCAGGGGTTCTCACGGCTCATCTGTCCACCCGACGCCGCACTGTGGAAAGGAATGTGGATAAGTTGGTGGACATACCCCCTTCCGAATGCCGGAATCGGCTCGTACCATTCGCCGCCGACGCCTATCCTTCGGCACTCATCCCTTCATCCTGCGGAGGCGCGATCCACATGCCCGAGCGATCGACGGCTGCCAATCGGGACCACCAGGCACGAGTTGACGCCGGTGATGTGCCACCTCCCGAGATCGAGGAGTTCATTCGCTTCTGCCACCACCGACGGGCGGCCAACTGGCCGGAGCTGTACGACGAGATGTGCGCCGTGGCCGCACGGGGTGAGTTCAACGGGTGGGGCCACGAGCAGCTCGCGGATCACGGCGTGACGTTCGGGCTTTCGGGGTTGCCCCGCCTGGCAGGGTGGGTCCGGGCCACCCTGGCGAGCGGTCCGGAGCACCTGGAGCTCGGGGCGGGAATCACCCGGGGCAGCTGACCGGGCGGCCGCGCCGCCCCCTCCCCCGCACCGATCCCGTGCTCCCCGGCAACCGGGACCGGAGGGCCAATCGGCCTGTTGCGGGTTATCCACATCGCAGCCTGCAACGGCCTCCGACTATCCACAGTCGGGCGCCCGGCGCGCGGCCGCGGCCGCCTCAGTAGCTATGGCGGCGCGCCATCTCCTTCTCGATCAGGCGCTCCATCACCATGTACTTCTCGATGCGCCGTCGGAGCTCGTTCGCCTCCGGCGTGTACAGGTGCACGAAGTTCTGGAGCTCCAGTGAGAGCTTCCGGCTGAACATCCGCGCGTGGTCCAGGTTGCGGCGCAGGAGCACCTGGTCCATGCGCCGAAGATGCTCCTCGTTGAGGAGGTCCTCGTCGCGGAGGAGCTGCTTGTCCAGCTCGATCTGGGTCGGTTGGAGCTGGACCCGGGTGAGGATGCGGTCGTTGTCAGCCATCGCCGCCAAAGTCTAGCCGAGGCGGAGCCGCAGGGCAGTCCGAATGCCGATGTCGCGCGCATACTCCTGGGCCCATGGCACCATCTGCATCCGCTCCCCCCGCATCGGCCGCCCCTCCGTCACGGGCCGACCTGGTCATCGTGGGCGGCGGCATCCTGGGTCTCGCCACGGCCCGCGAGCTGCTCCTGCGCCACCCGGAGCGATCGGTCGTCGTCCTGGAACGCGAGCCGGCGCTGGCCACGCACCAGACCGGGCGCAACTCGGGAGTCGTGCATGCCGGGCTCTACTACCAGCCCGGGTCCGCGAAGGCGCGGCTGTGCGTGGAGGGCAAGCGGCTGCTCGAGGCCTACTGCAGCCAGCGGGGCATCGCGCTGGCGCAGGTCGGCAAGCTCGTGATCGCCGTCGAGCGTCGGGAGCTCGCGGCCCTCGCCGAGCTGGAGCGGCGGGCGCGGACGAACGGGGTCCCGGGGCTGGAGACCCTCGATGAAGCCGGCATCCGCGAGCACGAGCCGCATGCCGTGGGGCTTCGGGCGCTCCGGTCACCAACCACCGGCATCGTCGACTATAGGGAGGTCGCCGGGGCGTTCGCCGACGATGTTCGTAGCGCCGGGGGCGCCATCTTCACGGGCCAGGAGGTCCTGCGCGTGGACGAGCGGGCGGACGAGGTCGTGGTGGCCACCACATCGGCCACCATCGCCTGCCACGGCGTCGTCACCTGTGCCGGGCTCTGGGCGGACGTGGTGGCCGTGGCCGCGCGCAGCCGGGACCCCGAGAAGATCGTCCCGTTCCGCGGCGCCTACTACCGGCTCCGCGACGACGCGCGACCCCTGGTCCGCGGCCTGATCTATCCGGTCGCCGACGCGCGCTTCCCGTTCCTCGGCGTCCACCTCACGCGACGGATCGACGGCGCGGTGTGGGCCGGCCCCAACGCGGTCCTTGCCCTGTCTCGCGCCGGCTACCGCCGTCGCGATGTCGATCTCCGTCACGTGGTGGGGGTTCTGGGTCACCCGGGATTTCGGCGGCTGGCGTATCGCTTCTGGCGGGTGGGCGCCGCCGAGCAGTGGCGCGACCTGTGGAAGCCGGCCTTCGCCGCCGCGGTGCGCCGCTTCGTGCCGGAGCTGCGCGACGAGCACCTCCTGCCCGGCCCGACCGGGCTCCGCGCCCAGGCGATCGATCCCGATGGATCGCTCGTGGATGATTTCCGGCTGGGCGGCACGCGTCGTGTCCTGCGGGTGCTGAATGCCCCGTCGCCGGCCGCGACCGCCTCGCTGGCGATAGGCGGCGTGCTGGCCACGGAGGCGGACCGGCGGATCCTTGCCTGATCGGGTCCGCAGGTGCTCGTCGGGCGCACGGTTGAGCCGCGACGTATGCTGGTGCCCGGCGCTCGGCCACGACCGTCCCGGTACGAAGGTGGGGTGGCGCTGCCGCACGATCCGGACTTCACTGGTCGGCGTGGGATCTTGGAGGTGAAGGGTCCTGGGCTACTCACTCGATGACAAGCTGGTCGTGGGCATCTCGTCCCGCGCGCTCTTCGACCTGACGGAGGCCAACACGGTCTTCGAGCAGGAAGGGCTGCGCGCCTACCGCGCCTACCAGCGCGCGCACGAGGACGAGGTGCTCGCCCCCGGTGCAGCCTTCCCGTTGGTCCGCGGCCTGCTGGGCATCAATGACCGCGCAAAGGAGCGGCTCGTCGAGGTCATCGTGATCTCGCGCAACGACGCCGAGTCGGCCATGCGCGTCTTCAACTCCATCGACCACTACGGCCTGGACATCTCGCGCGGGGCATTCACCAACGGCGGGGACTCCTGGCGGTACATCACGCCCTTCCACTGCAGCCTCTTCCTCTCCGTGGAGCCACACGACGTGGTGGCTGCGCTCCGGCAGGGATTTGCCGCGGCGCTCCTGCTCCCGCCTCCGGAGGGGACGTCGATCGAGGAGCAGCCGTTCCCGGTGCGGATCGCCTTCGATGGGGATGCCGTGCTCTTCGGCGAGGAGTCGGAGCGGATCTTCCGCGCGGAGGGGCTGGAGGCCTTCCAGGAGAACGAGCGTCTGCGCTCGGCAGAGCCGATGAACGCCGGGCCCTTCCGCGCCTTCCTCGAGGCGCTGGGTCGCATCCAGGACCGGTTCCCGGAGGATGGCTCGCCCATTAGAACCTCCCTCGTCACGGCACGCGGGGCGCCGGCCCATCGGCGCGTCATCACCACCCTGCGCAGCTGGAAGGTGCGGGTGGACGAGACCTTTTTCCTGGGTGGCCTGGAGAAGGCCGATGTGCTGCGCGTCCTGCGACCGCATATCTTCTTCGACGACCAGATGACGCACCTGGAGCTGGCGTCGGAGGCGATCCCCTCCGCGCACGTCATGACCCACGAGCAGCTGCAGCTGCTCCCCGCGGGCGCTCTCCCGCCGCCGGAGAAGCGGCGCCGGGCACGCGGCCGGACAGCGGAGGCGCCGGCCGTCGAGCGGTCGAGGAATGCCGCGCCGGCCGACAGCTCCGAAGCCGCGCGGCGACGCTCCCGACTGGCGGACTCGTCCGCATCGCCGAAGGCGGGGCCCGCCTCGTTGACGAAGCCCAGGCGGCGGAGGCAGTCCCGCGTCGTCGACTAGCGGGTCGGCAGGGCGGCGATCGCCTTTGGTACCAGGGGAGGTGGCGTCCCCGGCAGGATTCGAACCTGCGACCCGCTGCTTAGAAGGCAGCCGCTCTGGTCCACTGAGCTACGGGGACCCGTGGTCGGACAACACCCTCCGCGGAAGGCGCCGTTGACCTTAGCACGGGTTCCGAGGGTCAGGCCTTCCCACGGGTGCGCAATCGAAGGGTCGCATCGGCGCCGCGTTCACGCCCGCCAAGACCCGCGGGAATGGGCCGCCTGGAGGCGCCAGGCGGCCCTCCTCCGCTTCGAGCGCGAGGTCGACCCCGAGCTGCGTATGACACCCGAGGAGCGACGCGGCGCGCTGAAGCTGCTCCGGCCGGCTAGGCGCCCGTCCGCTCGCGGTCGCCAAGCCGCAGGACGGCGATGATCAGCACGGCCAGCAGTGCATAACCCACGATGGCCACCAGGGCGGCCACGTCGATCACGCTCTGCCCAACGGGAGAGAAGTGCTCGAGGGTGAACACTCCGCGAAAGACGGCAACGAACGGCTCGCTGACGTTGTAGATGAAGTCGACCAGCGCGTTCCCGCTGTTTGCGGCGAGGGCGAGCAGCAGGAAGCGCAGACCGATCAGGATGACCAGGATGCCGAAGAGCAGCGCCACCACTCGGCGAGCATAGGCGAGGGGACCGGGCGAGCTGGACGCCGTCGCGCCGGCGTTCACGTTCACCTGGCTTCGCGGCTCGTTCTGGTTCGTCATTTCGTGACCTCCGTCGAAGGGGGTTGGTCAGCGCGGTGCCGGGATCCTCCCCCGGTTGAAAGTGGCGTCGGGCGGCGGTTCGTACCGCTTCTCGCGCTCGCCTCCAAGGAAATCAGCGGCGCAGGCGTCCGCGACCGAAGTACCCGAGGACAAACAGCACAACAAGGACGACGATTACGATCCAGAGCAGGTTTCCCATCGCGTTCTCCCTTCAGAGAATCCGCCCCTATGGGGTCGGCAGCTACCTTCCCATGGCCGTGGCGCCGACGACGATGGCCGGCCCGTCGACCCTCAGTGACGCCACAGTCGGTTCAGGCCCCGCGGACGGGTTGCCAGGTGCATGACCATCAGCACCGCGGCGGCTCCCAGGGTGGCGATCAGGATGCTTTCAACGTTGAAACCATTGACTGTGCCGATGTGCAGCAGGTTGGTGGCCACCAAGCCACCAACCAGCCCACCGACGATGCCGACCACGACCATCATCAGCAGGCCCTGCCGGCTGCCGACGATGATGCTGGCGAGGAAGCCGGCGATGGCACCCACCACGATCCACGCGATCCAGCCCATCTGAATCAGGACTCCTTTCGTTCGGCCGCCAGGGTCACCCGCACGGTGACGACCACGAACACGCCCACCAGCGCGACCATGAACAGGAAGAGGGGCCATGACGCCACGCCCTCATCGGAGAGGTAGGCGGTGTTCGGAATGCTGCTGGCAGCGGCGGACGGCGCGGCGCTGGCCACCGAAGCAGCCACCGGGGTGGCCGACGCGCTGGCTGTCGAGCTGGCCACCGGGGTGGCCGATGCGGCTGCGGCCGCGCACGCCGACGCGTCGATGGCGTTGGTGTCCAGCGTCACCGTACCGTTGCGTGCCAGTGCTCGGCCCTCGATGCTCGCTCCGGTCGTCACGGTGATCGAGGTCAGGGCCATGATCGTGCCCTTGAACGCGGAGCCCGTCCCGATCGTCGCGCTGCTGCCGATCTGCCAGAAGACATTGCAGGATGTGGCGCCGCCGGTAAGGACCACGCTGCTTCCGCTGGCGGTGGTCAGCGATGAGCCGGCCTGGAAGATCCAGACATCGCTCGACGTACCGGAGAGCGTCAAGATGCCCGTGAGTCCGAGCGTGGACGCGGAGTTGTAGACACCCGGGACAAGGGTCTGGCCGCCGAGGTCGGCGACAACCGGGATGGTCGGCCCGCTGCCCGCCGCGGTGTTGTAGGCGGTCGTCAGATCGGTCTTGGCTCCCTGGGTGACCGCGTCACCGGCGTGATCGGTCCCGCTCAGGGTGACCGAGCCGAACCCGGTCTCCGTGGTGGTGGGGAACGTGCCGACGTCGCCGTTGATCGTCGTCGCGCCCGTGTTGGTGATCCCCGCGCCGGCGAGGACCGCGAACGATCCGGCCGTTCCCAGGCCCGGCGCCGCGGGACCTGCGGCAAAGACCATCGGCGCGACGGCGAGGCCGCCGATGGCAGCTATGGTGAAGATGGCCGCCCAGAATGGCAGGCTGACGCCGGGAAGCCGTGCCCGCATCGTGCGCATGTGGTCCTCTCGCCCTCGCACTGATCAGCGCCAGGGGCAATTCCGCACGCGGTCGGACGCATGATCAGCCTGTGCGCCAGCGACCGCTCGCCGAAGCATGCCCGCAGACCACCGTCCAGTCATGACAATCGGTCATGTGATCCGGAGCGGCCGATGAGTCACGCTCACGTCCCCACCGCGTAGTGAGCCGCCGCGGATGAATCGGCCGAATTCACGGCGGCCGCGGTTGGGACCAGCCGGAACGTGATGCTCCTGGGTGCTGCCGTGACCCTCGCCGCCGCCATCTCGATAGCCGGTTCTGCCAGCAGAGGCCTGGTGGCAGTCACCGTCGGGCGCTGGCGCCGCGACCATCAAAGCCCAAAGCCACAGCAGGCGCCGGGCACCCTGCCCCTGTAGGCGGCCGCTCTGGTTCACTGAGGCACTGGGACCGCCGTCGCGTCTCGCGCGTGGCGATGCGCATTCAACGATGGCTCGCCAAGTCCTCCGGCCTTCAGCCGAAGGTCGAGCGCAGCAGAGGCAGCATCTTCTCGCCGTAGAGCCGCAGGAAGCGCGACTGGTCGGCGCCGGGAGCGTGAAAGACAAGGTGGGTGAAACCCAGCTCCACGTAGGGGCGGATCTGCTCCACCTGCTCGGCGGGATCGTCGCTTACCAGCCAGCGACGGTGGGCCTGGTCGGCGACGGTGGCCGCCAGGCGCTCCATCTCGCGCGGGTCCTCGACGCCCATCTTCGCCTCGCCGGGCAGGGCCAGCGCGGCCCACAGCCGGGTGTCGGCCATGGCGCGGTCGCGATCGGTGTCGAAGGAGACCTTGACCTCGATGGTCTTCTCGATGGCGTGGTAGTCGCGGCCCGCCTTCTCCGCGCCCTCGAGGACCGCGGGCAGGAGCGTCTCGCGATAGAGGTCCATGCCCTTGCCGGAGGTGCAGATGAAGCCGTCGGCGATGCGTCCGGCAAGACGCGAGGCCGCCGGCCCGGAGGCGGCGATGTAGACCTTCACCGGGTCATCGGGCAGGTCGTAGATGGTGGCGTTATGAGTGCGGTAGTAGGTCCCCTCGTAGGTGACGAACTCGTGGTCCCATAGCTCCTGCATGAGGAGCACCGCCTCCTTGAGCCGGGCGAAGCGCTCCTTCTGCTCCGGCCACGCGATGCCCACCGGCACCTCGTTCATGGACTCACCGGTGCCCACCCCCAGGATCACCTCGCGTCCGGGTGCCAGGCAGCCGATGGTGGCCATGGCCTGGGCCACCACCGCGGGGTTGTAGCGATAGGCGGGGGTAACCACGCTGGTGCCGATGGCAACGCGCGAGGTGGCCTGGGTCAGGGCGCCCAGCCAGGCGAAGACATTCGGGGCGTGGCCATCGGTGTGGCGCCACGGCTGGAAGTGGTCGCTGACCATCACGCTGTCGAAGCCGGTTTCCTCGGCCTCGACCGCGAAACGCAGCAGCTCACCTGGTCCGAACTGCTCGGCTGATGCCTTGTACCCAAGCTTCAACACGCGGAGCTCCTCCTCGGTCGCGGTGTGCGCATCTCGCGTGCCGGCGCGATCACATCAGGGCAGAGGCTCTCCGGCATCCGGTGCGCGGTGCTGTCGATGCGCTCAGGATGGCATGCCCGCGGGTCGTCTGCTGGCTGCGTTGGGTGGTGTCGCTCAGCCCTCGAAGAGCCAGCCCGCGATGTCGCCCGCTTCGGGGATCCGCCCGCTGCTGACCAGCTTGCCGTCGATGACCAGGCCCGGCGTGCTCATCACACCGTGTGCCGCGATCTCGCGATAGTCGGTGACCTTGATGATCTCCGCCTCGACCCCGGCCAAGGCGACCGCCTCGCGAGCGTTCGCCTCGAGCTTCTTGCAGTTGGGACAGCCTGATCCCAGGACTTCGATCTTCTTCATGAGTACGGTCTCCTTAGAGTCCAAGAGCGTTGAAGCCGATGCCGACCGCGAGGATGCCCGCGACGACGACACCGGCGAAGAGCCCGAGCAGCGGGAGACGCATGACCTTCCTCAGGATGATGAACTCGGGCAGGCTGATGGCGACCACCGCCATCATGAATGCGAGGGTTGTGCCGAGCGGCATGCCCTTGCCGAGCAGCGCCTCGACGATGGGAATGGTGCCCGCCGCGTTCGAGTAGAGCGGCACTGCCAGCACGATCACCAGGGGAACCGCCAGCGGGTTGTCACGCCCGCCGATGCCTGCGACGAGGTCCATGGGCGCGTACCCGTGGATGAGGGCACCAATGGCGATTCCGGCCAGGACGTAGGGTGCCACCTTCCAGACGAGGGCCCTGGTGTAGGCCCAGGCGTCTCGAAGACGCTCATCAACGCTCGGCCGGATCCCCTCCGGGGCTGCGCCTCCGCCACTCCGGATCTCCAGGACCCACGGCTCGATCCAGCGCTCGATTGGAAGCCGGCCGAGGACGAGCCCGCCGACGATGGCCACCGACAGGCCCGCGGCCATGTACAGCAACGCGATGCCCGGGCCGAAAAGGCCCCACAGCAGGACCAGGGCGACCTCGTTGACCATGGGCGAGCTGATGAGGAAGGCGAAGGTCACGCCCATGGGAATCCCGGCCTCCACGAAGCCGATGAAGAGGGGAACGGCGGAGCAGCTGCAGAACGGGGTGATGACCCCGAAACCGGCGGCCGCGACCGTCCCGGTGAGCGCTCCGCGCCCTGCCAGGGCAGCCCGCACGCGCTCCGCAGGGAAGTAGCTGCGCGCGAAGGTGACCAGAGTGACGATCCCCAGCAGCAGGAGCAGCACCTTGGGGACGTCGTAGACGAAGAAGGCGACCGCGTCGCCAAGGTGGGTGCCCGGCTGCAGGCCCAGCAGATCGAAGGCGAACCAGTTGGCGGCGGGAAGGTTCCCGAACCAGGCCACCACCCAGGCTCCGCCGGCCAGCAGCGCCACTCCGCCAGCCGGGAGATGCGTGCGCCGAAGTGCGGAGGCGGTCATCCGGTCACCTCGCGCAGCAGCTCGCGGGCAGCGGCGATTGCCTCCTCGTCCCGCTCGTAGTAGACCCAGCGGGCGTCCGCCCCGTGGCGGATGGCCTGGACGAATCCAGCGTCCCGCAGACGGGCGAGGTGGTTGCTCACGTTGTTCTGGCGCTCATCCAGGGCGGACGCCATCTCGCAGACGCAGTGCGGGCCGTCCCGCAGCAGGCGCAGGATGCCGGCGCGTGTCCGATCAGCAAGGAGCGACGCGGCAGCGACGGCGCCGGCGACGTCGGGCGCCGCGATATCCAGGCGCGGGTTTGGGAGGAGGGGAAGCTCCTCGACTTCACGTATCATCTCAGCCGTCACTGTCTCAGTCTGGCGTGAGATATCCGAGGGCCGGAAGGCACGAAGCCTCGGGCTCAACGGCCCGCCGGGGGGCTATGCTGCGCGGGTCCGAACGGCGGAGGGTGCGGATTGAGCTGGGGATCGACCGGCGGCGGCGGTGTCGGGACGCAGGGCGCGAGCCCGGAGGCCGCCCGTGGTGCCGATGCCCTGCGCGACTATGGCACCGGTCCTCGAGACGATGATCCGCGACCGCGGCCGGGTTGCCTCCGCACCGTGCTGCTGGTCCTCGCGGTCCTGGCGGGCCTGGTCGTGCTCTTCTGGCTGGCCGGGGCGGTGCTCCACCTCTTCGGCTGAGCTGCTCGCACCAATCGGTGTGAAACCCGGCGCGTAGCAATGGTGTCGCCGACGGCAGAGCGGCGCACAGACGACACCGCAATGAGGCCTGAATCCATGCGCCCGACCCTTCGCATCGCCGCCCTCGGCTTCCTCGCACCCCTCATCCTGGGCGCCTGCAGCGCAACTGGGGGGACACCATCCGCCTCGCAGGCGCAGGCGACCACCACCGAAACGGCGGCCGCGACGGCCACCCAATCCACCGCCGGCTCCCCGACAGCCGCGACCGTCATGGCCACGTCGGTGGGTAGCATCGGCGTCGTCCTCGTGGACGGGGCGAGCGGCCGGACGGTCTACACCTTCACCAAGGACGTTCCGGACAGCGGCACCAGCAACTGCACCGGCGGCTGCCTCCAGACCTGGCCCGCGCTCACCGTTCCGCCGGGCGCATCGCCCACGGGCGGCGATGGCGTGACCGGCCAGCTGGGCACCATCACCCGCGCCGACGACGGCTCGCTCCAGGTGACGTACAACGGCCTCCCGCTCTACTTCTTCTCGGGTGACAACGCAGCGGGGGATGCCAACGGGGTCTACACCAACTGGGAGGCCGTCAAGCCCTGATCGTCGCGGCCACGGAGGAGAACGGCCCCGCCTTGCGGCGGGGCCGTTCGTGATGCGGTCCGATCAGCTGCAGCCGATCAGTGCGCGCCGTGCGGCAGGGGAATCAGCGGGCACTCGAACTGCTTGAGTGGGACGGTGCCAATGGTCAGGTCGCCCTTCGCCTTCGCGGCAAGCACCGCCGTCCCGTTGGTGATTTCGTACGGGGCAACGTTCCAGGTCACCTGGAAGACCTGCCACCGTCCACCCCTGAAGCCCGGCTCACCCGGCGCCGCGAACGCGACGTTGGCGTCCTGGGTGTCGATCTTGTAGATGGGCTCGTAGCTGCTGTCGGGTGCGCCGGTGTTGGAGAAGTCCGTCGGGGTGACGACGGTTCGATACAGCTGGTCGCCGGCGTAGATCATTCCGCTTGGCGGACCGTTACCGGCGAACGCGGCAGTGGCCGTGATGGTCGCGAAGAGTGTGGCCGCCACGAGACTGGCGAGTAGGCGTCGCATGGGTGTCCCTCTGGTGGTGCGTGGACCGCGTGGCGGGTCCGGTGCCGGCTCCGTCTCTCGTCTGCCGGTGACGGATCCGTGGCCCAGTCTCGAGATGCCCCGTGTACCGATGTGAACGCGCCCGCGACGGAGGCGCGTCGTCGCGATGACGGTTGTGTGACGCGCGAAGCTCAGACGGTCGCCAGGCCCCGCGCGTGGTCACGGACCTCGGACTCGACTCGTACCGGTCGGACGACGAGGACGGACGCATCGGTGTGCAGCAGGACCTTGCGTGCGACGCTGCCCAGCAGGATGCGGCCGAGCGTCCCAAGCCCGCGGGTGCCGACCACGACCAGGTCCGCCGCGTGCTCGGCGCATGCCTTGACCAGCTCGTTGGCGGGGTCGCCCTCGCGGATCTCCCCCTCCGCGATCATGCCCGCCCCGCGCAGCGTTGCGAGCGCCTCGGCCACCACACCACGCAGCGTCTTCCTGCGGTCGTCGTAGGTCCCGTCAACCAGGGTTACGACGGTCGGCGCGAAGGCGCCGCCCAGCGCGACCGGCCAGGAAGCCACCGGCTCCAGCACGGCCACGACGGTGGTCGGCACCGCGTGGAGCAGCCGCCAGGCCGCCAGGGTGGCCACCGCGCGGTGGGCGCTGTCTGAGCCGTCGACGCCCAGCAGCATGCGCCGGGCGGTGGGGTGGCGCACCACGAGCACGGGGCAGGGAGCGTGATCCACGACCTCCGCGGAGACCGAGCCCAGGAGCAGGGACTCGAGCGGGCCGTGGCCACGGCTTCCGATCACGATCAGGTCCGCCTCCCAGCGCTTCGCCTCATCGACGAGAGCGCTCGCCGGACGGCCTCGCAGGACCCGGGCCTCGCAGCCGCGATCCGGGGCACGCAGCAGCGCCCCGACGTTCCAGAGCTGCCGGTCGAGATCCTTGACCAGCCGGCGCTCCGCTTCGCCCGAGTCGCCGGGGATCAGCCCCGTCTCGGGTGCTCCGAACAGGTCGGGCGCAGACTCGAGGGCGGCGACCACCGCGACCACGGCACCCGCCGGCAGCCGCAGGTGGCCGAGCAGCTCGCGGGCCGCTTCGGCGCCGGCCGATCCATCGTAGGCAAGGAGGACGCGCATCCCGAGCCACCTCCGGCGGTCTATGGGGCCAGACTCCGCCAAGCTGTTCCACGCAGCGAGAGCCATCCGTCTCCTTCGAAGGTGCCGAAGGGTCCACCGGCTCGGGCGCACCGCCCGTGGTCGCGGCACGGGGTTTGGGAAGACGCTGAGGTCCACGGAAGACGGACGATCCGGGCTCGCCGCATGCGGTGCTCGCGGGACCGGCCACGCGCGGCCACGAGATCGGGAGGCGATCAATGCAGAGCAGGACGCGATTCAACGTGGAAGCCGCGCTTGCCGGCGAGGCGCTGGCGGCCCTGCGCTATCAGCTGTTCGCCGACCAGGCACGGGAGGAGGGCCACGAGCGGATCTCGGAGCTGTTCGGCGCCACCGCGCTCCTGGAGCGGAAGGAGCATTTCCGGCAGCTCGCGGCGCTGGTCGGCCTGGTCGGTACCACGCGGCAGAACCTGCGGGCCGCGATCTCCGGCGAGGTGGCCGAACACCGCAGCCTCTACCCGCGCTTCGCGTCGCAGGCGTACCAGGATGGCGAGGGCGAGGTGGCTGAACGTTTCCAGGCGCTGGGCGCGGATGAGCAGCGCCAGGTGGATCGGCTGCGCGAAGGGCTGGAGGAGCTCGAGGTCAGCGAGCTGGAGGTGGTGGGCGGCTGATCAGGCCGCAGCCGCCGCAGCGAGGTCCAGGCTGAGGATCTCCGCACCACCATTGGCGGGACGGCGACGCCAGGGGATGCCGGCGCCTTGCAGGAGCCGATGGATCCCCGTGTTGCCGGAAAGCATGCGTGCCTCGAGGGTCACGAGCCCGCGACGACGCGCGGAGCCCACCGCGGCGCGCAGCAACGCTCGTCCGATCCCGTGTCGCTGGAACCCGTCGTCGACCGCCACTCCCACCTCCTCGACGCCGGCCCGCAGGAATGCGAGGCAGATGTGGCCGACGACGAGCCCGCTCGCGCGCTCGATGGCCACGAACCCGTCGCTGCCGAGGCTCGCGGCTCTCGCGAAGGCGAGCGCCTGGCTGAGGGTGATGCCGCGGGTCGCCCCCATGAAGCGCAGCCCGCGGCTCTCCGGCGAGAGGCGTGCGTAGAAGGCGACCAGCGCCGCCGCATCCCGGAAGCGGGCATGACGAACCAGGATGGGTCCCTGCTCCATGTGCGCATCGTCGCGCGGCGGGCTCACTCTCGGGAGTGCCGAAGAGCACGGGCCGACCGGCCGATCGGTCCGTGCTCTGGTGCCCTGCGCCCCTCGCGTTCGGGCGCAGGGGAGCCGTAGACTCGGGCCATGCAGATCGTCAGCCCCGCGGAGGCGGTCGCCTCCATTGCCTCCGGGCAGCAGCTTTGGGTCCACGACGCCGCCGCGACGCCTTCGGTCCTCCTCCAGGCGCTGGTCGACCGCGCGGATGAGCTCGAGGGCGTCCGCATTGCACACTTCCACATCGAGGGACCCGCGCCGCACCTCGCGCCGGAGATGGAGGGCCACTTCCTCCACCAGGCCCTGTTCATCGGTCCGAACGCGCGCCAGGCCGTCAACGAGGGCCGCGCCCAGTACATCCCGGTCTTCCTCTCCGACGTGCCGGACCTGTTCAGCCAGCGGCGTATGCCGCTCGACGCGGTGCTCCTCAACGTCAGCACCCCCGACCGCCACGGCTTCTGCTCGCTGGGGACCAGCGTCCTGGCCAACCTGGCGGCGGTGCGCAGCGCGAAGACGGTCATCGCCCAGCTCAACGACCAGATGCCGCGCACCATGGGCGACAGCTGCATCCACGTCTCCCAGATCGACTTCGCCACCGAGGTGAGCCAGCCGCCCTACGAGGTGCCGGAGCCGCCGATCGGCGAGGTGGAGCGGCGCATCGGCGAGCACATCGCCGAGCTCGTGCCGGACGGGGCGACCCTGCAGCTTGGGCATCGGGGCCATCCCGTCCGCGGCCGCCCAGGCGCTCACCGACAAGCACGACCTGGGGATCCACACCGAGATGTTCACCGACGCGGTCCTGCCCCTCGTGGAGTGCGGGCGCGCTGACCGGCGCGGCGAAGGAGATCAACCGCTACAAGATGGTCGCCACGTTCGTGATGGGGACGTCGCGCCTCTACGACTTCGTGGACCGCAACCCCATGGTCGAGATGCGCGGCGTCGACTACACCAACGACACCGCGGTCATCCGCAAGCTGCGCCGGATGACGGCCATCAACTCGGCGATCGAGGTGGACCTCACCGGGCAGGTCGTCGCCGACTCGATCGGTCCGCGCTTCTACTCGGGCGTCGGCGGCCAGATGGACTTCGTGCGGGGCGCCTCGCTGGCACCGGAGGGCCGCGCCATCATCGCGCTCCCCTCGACCGCGTCGAACGGAACCATCTCGCGGATCGCACCCGTTCCTGCGCGAGGGCGCGGGCGTCGTGACGACCCGGGCGCACGCTCGGACCATCGTGACCGAGTGGGGCGTCGCGGAGCTCCACGGCCGGAGCATCGCCGAGCGGGCGCGGGCCCTGATCGCCATCGCCCACCCGGACTTCCGCGACGAGCTGGAGCACGCCGCGCGCAGGATCCACTTCCTGTAGGCCACGTCGCCAGTCGTGCCGACCGTGGCCGGTGCGATCCTCATACGGCGGCGATGCTGCGCGGCGCGGTACGTGGACCGAAGCGCGGCAGCCGGATCCCCGATGCTTCCAGCAGGCGCTGGACGCGTCCGCGCTGCCCGACGTAGGGCTCAAGCAGCGCAAGCATGCGCGCGTCGTCCGCCCGCGCCTCCCCGGCGAGCGCCCAGGCCACCAGGTCGGGGACGTGGTAATCGCCGATGCTGATTGCGTCCGGGTCGCCCAGCACGACGCGGCGGACCTCGGCGCTCGTCCACGGCCCGATGCCGGGTATCGAGCGAAGGAGCGTGTCCAACTCCTGCGCCGTTTCCGCGGATTCCAGGCGCGTGGCGAGCCGCGCCGCCCGCCGGATGATCTCGGCTCGGCGCCGCTCGATTCCGAAGGTGTGGAAGTCGTACGACGGGAGGCTGGCGAGCCGCGCGGGATCCGGCGCCAGCCGCAGGCCCGGTGGTCCAGGCGCCGGGTCGCCGTGGGCGCGGATCAGCGCGCGGTAGGCGCGGCGGGCCTCGACCCCGGTCACCTTCTGCTCGCAGATGGCCGGCAGGAGCGCCTCGAAGACACGACGCGAGCGCGGCAGCCGCAGCCCGGGATGCCGGCGCACCGTATCGCGAAGCACCGCGTGGCGCGGGACGAGCGCCGCCGGATCGTCGAGCGCGCCGACCAGCTCGCCGGCGACGGCGATCGCCTCGTCGGCCCCGGGACCCCAGGCATGAACCTCGATGCGGTCGACCGCGACCTGGCGGAGTTGCATGGTGGTCGGGCCCGAGGGGAGGCGGGACGCCCGCCAGACGCCATCCGCTCCGAAGCGGATCGCTGGATCGCCGGTGCCGTGGGCCAGCGGCCAGAGCGTGGCGGCGAGCTCGACGGGCCCGGGGAGCACGATGGTCCCCTTGGCGTCAGGCGTCATCGGCGCATGGAGAGGATGAGCGGGCTCGAGCGCTGGACCGCCTCGAAGTCGGCACGGCTGCGGATCTGCCGATACCCCTCGCGAACCAGGATCTGCCCGCAGATGCCCCCCAGCGAGTTGCCGGGTCCCGGCAGGACCAGCCGGTCCGGCGCCCACTCGCGGAGCGCCACCCGCACCGCGGTCGCGAAGTCGAATGGCGTGGTGACCTGCTCGCCCAGCGTGTAGTCGCGGAGGGCGGCCGGGTCCGTGGACCAGGGGGACCAGCGCACGCCACGCCCGTCGACCAGCGCGATGCGCGGCAGCTGCCAGCTGAGCGCGGCCAGGCGCTCCCGGGCCTCTATGGACACGTGTTCCACGAGCGGCGTGTGGTACGGCCCGTGGAGGGCCAGGCGAAGGGGATACAGGCGCTCGCCGATATGCACGGGCGGCAACCGCTCGATGAGCGCCGCCACGCCTGCTTCGTCCCCGGCCAGGACCGCGTAGCCGCCCAGGTCGATGCTGGGATGCGCCTGCACGTGCGCCAGCTCGGCGCCGCGCAGGGCTCCGATGATGGCGCCCTCCAGCGTCGGGTCCGGGCGCCAGTCGGCGCCGGCCACGGGATAGATGACCTGGCCGCCCGGACCGCCGGCCGGCAGGGGTGCCTCCTGAAGCAGGCTCATCTCCTGGACGAGGCGGAACCCATCCTCGAAGGAGAGCGCGCCGGCGGCCGCGAGCGCGGTGTACCAGCCCAGCGAGTTGCCGACCGCCACCACCGGCTCCGTCTCGGGCGGGAGGGTGCCGGCGTCGATGAGTGACACGAGGTAGGTGAGCGGGGAGGCGTTCGCCGGTGCCAGGTGGACCTTGGGATCGAACCGCTCGGCGGCGTCGAGGCTCACCAGCGAGGGCAGGTCGTAGCGGGCCCGGATCTCCTCCGCCTGCCGAACCAGGGGCTGGTGAGGATCGAGCGACCCCAGGCTGGCCGACGTGTATGACCCGCGGCCGGGGAAAACGAGGAGCGCGCGGCTCATGCGCCGGTCCCCCCCGGCACCGCGGCGAGCGCCGCGGCCATGATCTGGTCGATGCCCACCAGGACCGTCTCAGTGGCCGGGCCTAGCGGCACGAACGAGTCGAACGCGCGGACCGATGCCAGCCGATCGCCGGCCCGGTGCTCGGCGAGATCCGCGATGATCGCGTCGGCCACGCCACCGCCGGTGGCGCGGCACTCGTCCACGACCAGCACCGCGTCGGTATGCTCCGCCGCCTCGCGCAGCGCCGCGACGGGGAGCGGGTTCAGCCAGCGCAGGTCGATGACGCGGGCGCGCACGCGATGTTCGGCTGCCAGGCGTCGCTGGGCCTGCAGCGAGAGGCGCAGGCCGTTGGCGTAGCTGACGAGCAGGATGTCCGCGCGATCGTCGGGGGCGGCGCCATCGGGCTCGTAGACGCCCACCTCGCCGGGCAGCAGCACCTCCGGGGGCGGCGGATAGGCGAACAGCCAGCCCGCGTCGCCAGGTTCCTGGAGGTCCTTCTCGTGGTAGAGGGCAATCGGCTCCAGGAAGGCCACGATCCGCCCGTCCTCGAGGGCCATGGCGATCGCACCACGGAGCATGCGGGCGGCATCGTCGCCGCGTGACGGGCAGGCGATCACCAGGCCGGGAATGTCGCGCAGGGCGCCAATGCTGTTGTCGTTGTGGAAGTGGCCGCCGAACCCCTTCTGATAGGCGAGCGACGCGATGCGCACGACCATGGGGTTGCGGAACTGGCCGGAGCTGAAGAACTGCAGCGAGGCTGCCTCGCCGCGAATCTGGTCCAGCGCGTTGTGGATGTAGGCCAGGTACTGGATCTCGGGGATCGGGAGGAGGCCGATGTGGGCCGCCCCCTGGGCGATCCCCAGGATCGACGTTTCGTCGAGGAGCGTGTCGAACACGCGCCCCGCGCCGAAGCGGCGCTGGAGCCCGTGGGTCACGTTGTAGACGCCGCCCTTGCGGGCCACGTCCTCCCCGAACACGATGATCTCCGGACGGCGCGCCATCTCGTCGGCCAGCGCGGCGTTGATGAGCCCGGCAAGCGTGTGCGCGTTCGGGGCGGTGGCGTCCTCCGGCAGGGATCCCTCCCATGCCGCGCGCCGCGCGTCCGCATCGAGCACCGGCAGGGCGGCACGGGTCGCGACGCGGTCCGGGTGATCGGGCGCCAGCGTGGCGATCACCTGCGTCGTGGTCGTGAGGCGTGGCCGGCGCGCGGCCTCGTCCGCCGCGGCCGCCACCCGCTCACGCAGGTCGCGGACCAGACGCTTGAGCTCATCCGGCGTGGCGGCGCCGGACTCGACCAGGCGTCGCGCGTTGTGGAGGACAGGGTCGCGGGCCTCGATCGCGGCAATCTCGTGGAGCTCGCGGTACACGTGCTCGGCGTCGCTTCCGGCGTGGCCCCAGAGCCGCACGGTCCGCAGGTGCAGGAAGGCCGGACGGCGCGCGTTGCGCACGAAGTCGATGGCCTCCCCGGCGGTCTCCCAGATCTCGTCGAGCTCGCCCTCCGCGTGCCAGTAGCGCAGGTGCGGCTGGTTCGCGAAGGTCTCGGCGATCCAGCCGGCCGGGGTGGGCATGCTGATCCCGGTGCCGTTGTCCTCGCAGACGAAGAGGATGGGCATCGGCAGGCCGATCTTCGCCGCGTAGCGGGCGGTGTTGAACGCGGACAGGGCGGTGGCGTGGTTCGCCGACGCGTCGCCGAAGGAGGCCATGACGATGGCGTCGGCGGGCAACTCGCCCCCGACGCCCAGCCGCCGCGCGCGCGCCAGCGAGAACGCCAGGCCCATGGCCTTGGGGAGGTGGCTGGCGATGGTCGACGTCTGCGGCGGCACCCAGAGGGCGCGGCTGCCCCAGACCTTGTGCCGTCCCTGGGCGATCGGATCCTCGGAGGAGGCAACCATCCCCAGGAGGGTGTCGAAGAGCGGGCGTCGAACCGGGGAGCTGCCGGGCGCGGGCCATCATGAACGCACCGGAGCGGTAGTGGAGGAAGGCCGGATCGGTGATCCGCAGCCGTGCGCCCAGCACGGCGTTGTTCTCGTGGCCGGCCGAGCCGATGGTGTAGAAGCTGCGGTCGGTCTTCTTCAGCTCCCGGGAGGCCACGTCGAGAACGCGGCTGGCGACCTGGTCCTCGAAGAGCCCGATGGCGCGTCGCACGGTGAGCGATCCCCCCGGGCGGAGCGTCGCGTCCCGCGCGAGCGTGGCCGTCGCGGGGCGGACCTCGGCCAGGAAGGCGTCGAGCGCTCCGGAGACGATGGCGACGCGGTCGAAGGTCATGGGGCGATTCGCATCATAGCGGCCGATGGGGCGGGTCGAGTAAGCGCGCGGTAAGCGGCAGATAAGGGCCGCAGCGGTCTCCTTGGCTCGTGGTGTGTCGACCGGTGACAGGCACCGGGCCGCGCCACCGTGGAGGATTCCGCATGTCGCCCCGCACGACCCCGCCCCGCACGGCCACGCCCCGCACGACGCCCCACGGTCACCAACGGAAGCGGCTTCCCCGCTTAGGGGGCTGACCGCCAACGACTGTCTTCTCAACCGATCGAGATCAGGACGATCCCCGCCAGGGCAAGGGCCACGCCGGCCAACCCGAGGCGTGGCAGCCGCTCGCCCAGGACCGTGCGGGCCAGGAGCATGGTGACCAGCGGATAGATGCCCGAGAGGGCTGCCGCCAGCCCCACCGGTAGCCCGCCCCGTGCGAGGACGAACAGGGCGTTGCCGGTCACGTCGAAGGCACCGCTGGTGGTCACCAGCAAACGGGTGCGTCGGATGGAGGACAGGCTTCCCCGCAGGCCCGCCAGGACGAGCATGAACGCCGTCCCGGAAACGCGGCTGCTGGTGAGCGCCCACAGCCCTTCGGCCGCTGCCGCGCGGTCGAGCAGCACGTACCAGAAGCCGAAGGCCAGGGCGGCCAGGAGTGCCAGGCCAATGGCCCTGCGCGAGGCCCGGCTCCGCGCCGCGCCGCTCGCGGCGAGCACGGCGGCGACCACGCAGGCCACGCCGCCCAGCTGAAGGGGGCGGATGCCGCCGCCCAGGAGGAAGAGGCTCGCCAGGAGCGGAACCGCCACGGTCCCAGCGCCGGACACGGCGGCGACCAGCCCCATCGCGCCGATGGCAAGCGCGCGGTAGAGCGACGCGACCCCGATCGCGCCGACCACGCCCGCCGCCAGGCCCAGGGCGAGCGACGACGGTCCGGGAGCCGGTGGTCGGACGACGGCCAGCAGGCCGACCAGGAGCACGCATCCCACCAGCTGGGCGCCGGCTGCCACGGCCAGGCCGCTCGCCCGTCGCGTGGCGAGTCCGCCGGCAAAGTCTCCGGCCCCGAACGATGCCGCGGAGGCGAGCCCGGCAAGCACGAAGGGGCCGGTCGGCTCGGGCATCGATCCTCCGTGGTGGCGAGCAGGCTGGGCGCGGAGGGTGGACTCTAGCACCCCGCCGCAGGCCCGCCGGATCGTGACCTTTGGGGGATGCGCGCCCTCGGCCGAACCGGCCTATGCTGTCCCGGCGACCCCCGGGGGTCGCGCGGTCCATGACAGGAGGGACACACGTGATCACCGACTCGCTACCACCGCAGACGCCACGGCCGGAGCCCATGGGGATGGGCCGGCCGTCCCGTGCCACGGCGCGGCCGCGCTGGCTGGTGGCCGCCGTCGTTGCCGTCGTCGTCCTCGCCATGCTGATTGGCCTCGTCGCGGGGTTCACCATCAACAGCCGGCGCACCGGGGGCGCCGCGAGCGCCGCCGCCGGGTACGTGCCGGCCAATGCCTCCATGTACTACGAGCTGCGGCTTGACCTCCCCGGCGACCAGCGGACGAACTTCGAGACGCTCCTGGGCCACTTCCCGGACCAGGCGGCGAGCACGATCCTCGGCGACGGGCTGGACACGCTGCTTGACGGCGGGGCGTCCGCCCAGCCGAGCGGCCTGCACTACACGACGGATCTGAAGCCCTGGTTCGACGGCAGCCTGGCTGCGGCCATGATCGGATGGCCGAAGATCACCAACCCGACACAGGCGGCGGCCGCCATGCCGGATATGCTCGTGTTCGCCGGCGTCAAGGACGCCGAGGCGGCGCGCAGCGCACTCGACCGGATTCGAACGGGGAGCGGCGCGACTGGAATCAGCAGCACCACCCACGGCGGTTTCACGATCTGGTCCCTGCCACCCACGTCGTCCGCCGGCATCAGCCTGGCCCTCGCCTGGACGGTGACCGATGACGAGGTCGTGGTGGGCACCAGCAGTGACCTGGTGGCCTCTGCGCTCGATGTCCATGCCGGCAGCCAACCGTCGCTCGCGGGGCGGCAGGAGTTCAAGGACGGGCTTGCGCGCCTCCCGGCAGATCGGGTGGCGACATTCAGCGTCGACACGGCGCCCATCCTCGATCAGCTGCAGCCGGCGATCGCGTCGGCTGCTCCGTCCGCGGCTTCGCTCTTCGACGCGCTGAGCGCCCAGGGCTCGCAGTTCTTCATGGGCAGCGCGCGCATCGAGGGCGACCGGCTGGTGATGGACGAGAGCAGCGCGCTGCCCAGCGGATCAAGCCTCGAGAACCGGGACTACGGGCTTGCGGCGGCCGCGCCGGCGGACGCCTTCCTGTTCGCGGATGCCGGTAACGTCGGCACCAGCCTGGCCGCGTCGATGGGCGCCCTGACACAGGCCCTGGGAACGAGCGTACCGGCCGACCAGCTCCAGCAGCTGCAGTCGCTCCTGGGGGGCGATCTGTCGTCGGTCGTGTCGTGGATCGGCGACGCGGCAATCGTGGCCGGCATCAGCGAAAGCGAGCCGTACGCGGGGATCATCATCACCCCCACCGATGCGCACGAGGCGAGCGTCCGCCTGCTCCAGCTCCAGGGTCTCCTGCAGCTGAGCGGCTCGGGCGGTGGCCCGGCCGTGACGGTGACCGACACCGATCACGGTGGGACGAGGATCACGACCATCACCTTCGCGGGTGTGCCGGCGGCCGAACAGTGGGCCGGGACGATCCAGTACGCGGTGACCGACACGCGGGTGGTGATCGGGACCGGCACTTCCTTCGTGGCCCGGGTGCTCGACATGACCGCCGCGGACTCGCTCGCCGAACAGGCGCGCTTCAAGGCTGCGGTGGATGCGGTCGGCGGAGCGTCGAACACCGGGATGACCTGGCTCGACCTCGCTGCAATCCGCACAGCCGTCGAAGGGGCCATGGGCATCGACGATCCCGCAGGCCGCGGGCCAGTGGATCGCGCCGTTCGACTACCTTGCCGCGGCAGGCAGGGTCGACTCGGGCCGGTTGGAGGGCCACGCCGTCCTCGTCGTCAAATGAGCCTCGAGTCGCTTCGACTGCCGGCGGGGGAGACGCCGGATCGCACCTCGGTCAAGCGGTTCCTGCGCGCCGCCGGTGTCGAGCCGTATGCCTGGTCGAACGGGCCCGGTGATCGGTACGCCGCCCACGAGCACGGCTTCACCAAGCTGCTCATGTGCGCTGCGGGCTCCATCAGCTTCCTGCTCGACGACGGCGCGGCGCTGGAGCTTCACCCCGGGGAGGGATTCGTCCTGCCGGCGGGGACGCGCCATTCGGCGGTGGTGGGGCCCGCCGGCTGCACCTGTCTTGAGGGGCACCGCTAGCGGGGCGGATCCTGCGGATGGCTGTTGACGGCCCTCGCGCGCGCCGCCGCGGTCCGCGCCGCGGTCCGTGCCGCCACCTCGAAGCGGTTGCCCGCATACCATCCCGTCCCCGCACGCCAGGATCGGCACGACGCCCGCAGGTAGCGCGCCGCGAAACGTGATCCGAACCGCTTCCACTGGCGGACATGCTCGAGCTCATGGGCCAGCTCGTCCGGACGCAGCGAACGCCAGGTGACGACGTGGTGGCCCAGGGTGATCGCGAGCCAGTTCGGCAGCAGCAGGCGCGATCCGAGCCCCCGCAGCCACGGCACGACGTGAACCCGGTGGGACGGTACGTCCGTGCCCGGCGCGTCGCAGGAGAGGACCTGCTCGGGTGGCTCAGGCGGGGCGGTCACGACGGGGAGGCGGCCACGGGCCGGGAGCGAGCAGCAGGTCCGGGCGATCGCCCCAGTGCTTGAGGAAGCGGTAGAAGTTGCGCCGGCTGAGACGATCGCGCTCCGCCTCGGGCAGCGCCGTGTAGCCGCGATGCTCATGTCGCTCCAGCGCCAGTGGCCCGCTGCGCAGGGCGCGCCAGCCTGCGGCGCGCACGGCGAAGCTGAAATCGATATCCGCGTTGCGGTAGAAGCGGAAGTGGTGGTCGAAGCCACCGACATCGCGCAGCACCTCGCGCCGTACCGCGAGGCAATACCCCTCCACGGCGTCCACCTCGCCGGGAGGGGCATCGGTGAACTCGCGGAGATCGGTGGAGCGCAGGCCGTAGCCGCCGGCGATCCCCACGCCGGGCTGCTGCAGCAGGGTGAGCAGCGGCCCGCAGAATTCGCCGATCGGCTCGATCGATGTGTCGAGCAGGATCACCGCTCCACCGCGGGCGCGACGCAGGCCAAGGTTGACCGCCTCCGCCCATCCCAGCCGCTGGCTGGTGCGCAGGACGACAGGCGCGACGGGGAGCCGGCCCACCCCGAGCGCCCCGTCGAGGTCGAACGACGGCGCGTTGGCCACCACGATCAGCTCCCAGGAGGATGCCGGTGGATGCGCGGCGAGGCCGGCTGCGAAGCGGACCAGGTCGTCGGCATGCTCGTCGGCCAGGACGACAAGCGTGACAGCCACGGTCGCGGGTTGATCGAGGAGGCTGGCCATGTCCTCGGCGCGAGCGTAGCCGACCTGCTCCGGAGCTGCCGCCTGCAGCGCAGGCCGCAGGGTGCTCTTGGACGGGCCGTCGACGACCTCCCAGCCGATTGCGAGCAGCTGCTCCCGGAGCGCGTCGGCGCGGGCATAGTCGCGTGACGCCCGCGCAGCCGACCGCTCGGCGACGAGCCGTGCCGCGTCCGCGGGGATCGCTTCGCTCACCGGCCGGGCCTGTCCCCGGCAGGCCACGTCGCGGACCGGCCCCGGGGTCGTCCGTCCGGACCACGCTCAAGCTTGTGCGAGCCAGGCGTCGGCGGGTCGAACCGGAGGCGCGCCACCGGCTGGCCCCCTGCCAGGTGATGGTCCACGATCTCCGCGGCGTCCTCGGGCCTCAGCGCGGCGTACCACACGCCATCGGGGTAGACCACGGCCATGGGTCCGTTGCCGCACTGGCTGAGGCAGCCCGCGCGGTTGACGCGAACGCGGTCGCCGAGCCCGCGGGCCTTGACGAGCGCCTTCAGTCGGGCATGCACCCCGATACCGTCGCCGTCCACGGCGGGACACCAGTCGCCGGCCGTGCAGACGAAGACGTGGCGGTCGAAGGGGGGCATGACTGAGGAACGTACTCCTGGCGCTCGACCGAAAGTACCGGATGGGGAAACGGCACCGCAACCTTACTATCCAGTCAGGAGCCGCGCCCACCACACCGAACCCGTGCGACGCGATCCGACACCAGAAGTGCCCAAGGGAGTTCGCAACCGATGATGACCAACGAGGTGGGGAAGCTGCTGACGGCGTCCGAGGTCGCCGACATGCTGCACCTGCACGTGAACACGGTCAAGCGGCTCGGCGACCGCGGAGAGCTGCCGTTCTTCCGCGTCTGCAAGCGCGGCGACCGCCGCTTCCGCTACGACGACGTTCTGAACTTCCTGCGCCGGGCCAAGTAGCCCGCATTCGAGCAGCGCTCCGGCGCCCACGCCAGAGCGCCTGACGTCCCCCCAGGGGGGCGTGCGACGACCGCCGAGGTGCCGATCTCTCGGCGGTCGTGGCATGTCCGGATCCCGATCTCCGGCATAATGCCGCCCCATGACCGATGAAGCCCGCCTGCGCCTGGCCGAGGGGCAGCGCCTCCTCGACTCCAGCGACAACGATGCGGCGATCCGGATTCTCGCGTCGCTGACCGGTCATCCCGACCACGACCTGGCGGGAGAGGCGTGGCTCATGATCGGCAGCGCCCGGTACCGGCTCGACGACGAGCCGGGTGCCCTCGTGGCCTGGCAGCAGGTGGCCGCCCTTGGAGCGTCGAACGCCTGGCTGGGCTGGAAGAGTGTCGCGGAGCAGAACGTCCGGGATGGCAACCTCGAGGAGGCTGTCGCCGCCTACCGCGAGGCGGACCGGCGGGCGCCACCGGCGGAGCGCGGCGCAATCGCCAACCGCATCGCGTGGCTGCTCAAGGAGACCGGCCACGACCTCGCCGCCCGCCGCCAGTTCAACCGCGCGCGCGGCGCCTACGGCACCTACGCGGCCTACGTGACCTGGGGCCTCATCGCCATCAACGTCGTTGTCTTCCTGATCGATGCCACGCTGGGGGGAAGCCTCGGCAATATCTGGGGCAGCTCCGGCGGGCCGCTGGTCGATGCCGGTGCCGTGTACCAGCCGCTCGTGGCGCAGGGCGAGTGGTGGCGGCTGATCACCTCCGCCTTCCTCCACCTGGGCTGGCTGCACATCGGCTTCAACATGTATGCGCTATACCTGTTCGGCCCGATCATGGAGGACCTCTACGGCCACGTCGAATACCTCGTCATCTACCTCCTCTGCGCGCTGGGCGGCTCGGTCCTCACCATCCTCCTGACGCCGACGCAGGCAGCGGCCGGCGCATCCGGCGCCATCTTCGGGCTCTTCGGGCTGGGATTCCTGGTCTGGCGACGCCGGCACCTGGTGCTCAACCCCAGGGCCCGCGCCATCCTGTCGCAGGTGGGCACCCTGCTGGTCCTGAACCTGGTCTTCACCTTCAGCATTCCCGGCATCAGCTGGACCGGCCACGTCGGCGGGCTGCTGACCGGTGCGGCCATCGGCCTGCTGGTCCCTCCGGCGGGCGGGACGACGCTGGCGGGGATGTGGCGCACGCCCACCGGCGAGAGCATGGAGCGCCCGTTCCCGGTCATGGCGCGCGTGGTGGTCTACGCGGTGATCTTCGCGATCCTGGCGCTGGGCACGAGCTGGGCCATGAGCCAGCCACCCGGCCGCGGTCTCTTCTAGCACGCCGGCGGCCGTAGAATCGGGGCATGTGTTTTGACATCGATGCCCGTCCGCCCCTCCCTCCCATCCAGGGTGCCGCGCTCGACGCTCGCGACCTGACGCTGACCGCGCAGGACGGCACGCACGTCGCCGCCTACGGCGCGCGCGCATCCAAGCCGTCCGGCGCAGGGATCGTCATCTGTCCGGACGTGCGCGGCCTGGTGCCGTACTACGAGGAGCTGGCGCTGCGCTTTGCCGAAGCGGGCGTCGACGCCGTCGTCTTCGATTACTTCAGCCGGACCGCCGGAACCGGCAAGCGTGGGGGAGACTTCGACTACCAGCCACAGGTCGCCCTCACGCGGCCGGACACGCTCTACCAGGATGTGGCCGCTGCCGCCGCCTACCTGCGGACCCCCGACGGCGGTGCGGTCAGCCGCCTCTTCACGGTTGGCTTCTGCTTCGGCGGAAGGATCAGCTACCTGCAGGCGGCGCGGCCGGAGCTCGACCTTGCCGGGGTCATCGGCTTCTACGGCTGGCCGGTGGGGGAGCATCGGACCGGCCTGGCGTCTCCCGCGGAGATGGCGCCCCGGTTCTCCTGCAGCGTGCTCGCCCTGTGGGGCGGCGCCGACCAGGCGATCCCGGCGGAGGCGCGCGACGCGTTCGATGCGGCCATGGACGCCGCGGGGAAGACGCACGTGACGGTGGCGTACGAGGGAGCTCCGCACTCCTTCTTCGACCGCCGCGCGGTTGAGTTCGCCGACGCATCGTCCGACGCGTGGCGCAGGATGCTCGACTTCATGGACGTCCACGCGGAGTCCTGATCTCGCCGCGGCGGCCGTGGACGATCAGACGCGCGAGGCGGTCTGCTCGGTGCGGATGACCTCGGCGGGCCGGACCGGACGGAGATAGAGCGCCAGCACCAGGCCGATGTAGCCCAGCCAGGCGACGAGGGTCGTCCATTCGGGGGCGGCCGCGTAGCCGACCAGGGCGTGCAGGAACTGGCCCACGACCCCCAGGCCGCCACCGGTGTCGGGCAGCACGGCCGAGATGTCAAAGGCGGTGTGGGTGCCAAACGAGATCCAGCCGATCTCGATGAACTCGTGCGCCGCGCTGGCGACCAGGCCGCCGGCCACGAACACGAGGGCCACCGCGGTCCAGGTGAAGAAGGCGTGGAGGTTGATGCGCCGCGAACCGCGGTAGAAGCCGATCCCCAGGACCGCGGCACTCGCCAGCCCCACGAGGGCGCCGGCCAGCACGGAGACAGCGCCCTCCTCCGCGCGCGAGGCGGCGGTCGCCTGCCCCAGCAGGAAGAGCGCCGTCTCGATGCCCTCCCGGATGACCACCGTGAAGGCCAGGACGGCCAGCCCGGTCACCCGCCCGCCCGTCAGCGAGCGGTCGATGGCGGCACGCAGCTCGTGGCTGACGCTCGCCGCGGTGCGCCGCATCCAGAAGAGCATCCAGGTGACCACTGCTGCGGCGAGGAGGAGGGTCGTTCCCTCGAAGATCTGCTCCGCCGGCGAGGGCAGATCCTGGATGGTGAGCCACAGGATGGCGCCCAGGGCGGCGCTCAGGGCGATCGCCGAACCAACCCCTGCCCAGATCCGGCCGAACGCGGCGCGGTGACCGGTGCGAGCCAGGTAGGTGAGGATGACGCTGATGATGAGCGCGGCCTCGACGCCTTCGCGCAGCCCGGTGAGCAGCCCGGTGGTGAGTGATCCGAGATCCAAGAAGGTGGGTCTCCCGACGGTCGTGAGAGGTTGGGGACGCGGTTCCCCGGGTCCTCGCGGCCGGGAAGCGTGCGCGAATCAGGCTACGGTGAGGCCGGACGTTCGTCAACGCGAACTCCCCCGACTCGGGTCGGAAATGGCGGTACGCGGCGGTGACGGCGACGGGTCGCCACCCGGCACGTCTAGAATCGCAGCGAGACTGTAACGACTCCGCGCTTGGAGATTCCATGATCGACCTTTCGCTGACCGATGCGCAACGCGAGGTGCAGCGCACGGCGCGCGCCTTCGCCGAACGCGAGATCCTGCCGCGCATCGCCGAGCTGGACAGCACGGCGACCTACGACCGTTCGCTCTTCGAGAAGATGGGCGCCGAGGGCTTCCTTGGTCTGCCCATCCCCGAGGCGTACGGCGGGGCAGGGATGGACTACATCGCCTTCGCCCTGCTCTGCGAGGAGATGGAGCGGGCGGATACCGCCTTCCGGGTCGTCTACTCGGTGCATACCGGGCTGAACTCCCTGACGCTCCTGCAATGGGGGAGCGAGGACCAGAAGCAGCGCTACCTGGTGCCGCAGGCCCGCGGCGAGAAGCTGGCAACCTTCGGGCTGACGGAGCCGGGGGTCGGCTCGGATGCCGCCAACCTGGCGACCACGGCCCGACGCGACGGCGATCGGTACATCCTCAACGGCAGCAAGATCTGGATCAGCCTGGCTGACGTCGCGGACAACTTCCTCGTCTTTGCCACCGTCGACAAGAGCAAGGGCCACAAGGGGATCACCGCCTTCATCGTCGAGCGCGACTTCCCCGGCTTCTCGTCGGACTCGCTGCACGGCAAGCTGGGGGTCCGGGCCGGGAACACCGGGATCCTCTACTTCGACAACTGCGAGGTTCCGGTGGCGAACCGCGTGGGCGAGGAGGGCGAGGGCTTCACCATCGCGATGAGCGCCATCGACCAGGGCCGCTACACGGTCGCCGCCGGCGCGGTTGGCCTCGGGGTCGCCTGCCTCGACGCGAGCCTGAAGTACGCCCACGAGCGCAAGGCGTTCGGCGAGGAGATCGGGCGCTATCAGCTCGTCAAGCAGATGCTCGCCAACATGCAGGCGGGGATCGAGGCTGGCCGCCTCCTGGTCTGGAAGGCCGGCTGGAAGAAGAACGCCGGCGAGCGCAACACGCGCGAGACGAGCCTGGCCAAGTGGTACGCAACCGACCACGCCGTGCAGTGCGCACTCGACGCGGTCCAGATCCACGGAGCGTACGGGTACAGCGCCGACTACCCGGTGGAGCGCTACCTGCGCAACTCGAAGGGCTCGGTGATCTACGAGGGAACGGACCAGATCCACACCCTCGTCCAGGCGGACTACCTGCTCGGCTACCGCAAGGATCGTCCGCTGCGCATGCCGCAGCCGCCGTTCGAAGGGGAGATGTAGCCGGCGCGTTCGGGGGTTCGGGGTGGAACCCCCTCGTCAGCGGGGCTCGTCGGGGTGGACGGGCGCCATCCGAGAGGTCGGTCGTTCGCGCCGCGGGGTGAAGACCAGCAGCGCGGCGACGACGGTGGGGAGCAGGAGGGCGATCAGCGTCTCGCGCGGCCAGCGGTACGCGAAACCGATGGGGTCCGGGCCGGTGAACCCCGGGTAGCGGAGCACGCCGAGCGCGGTCAGCCACCAGGCGGCCCCCAGGGCCAGCACGGCCAGGCCGAGCAGGCGACGGATCCAGCTCCCCTCGACCTGCGCCAGGAGCACCCCGACCGCCAGGGCCACGCTGGCGCCGCCGATCACGGCGCCGATGCCCATGGAGGTCCAGGGCTCGAGGCCGCGCCGGTAGGCCGCCGTCAGCGAGAGCCCCGGATGCTGCAGGTACACGATCCAGGCGGCGATGGCCAGGTCCGCGAGCCCGGCAAGGACCACGCCCAGGGCGCTGTCCAGCGCGAGGGCGGAGCGACGGAGGAAGACTGCGCGGCGTGACACCGGATCAGGCGTCTGCCGCCGGGTCCGCCGGCTCCAGGACGAGCGTGGCCCTGGCCGCCGCAGCGATCTCCGCCTCGCTCCAGGCGATCGGGACGCCGTCGCCCCGCAGCCAGAGCTCGTACAGGTCCCGGTAGTGCGGTGACAGGGGATTCCCGCTCTGGCCGCCGGCGAGCGAGAAACGGCTGGCGGCCGGATCGCCGAGGTCAATGACGCAGCGCGTGTTCGCCAGGGCGCCCGCGGGGCCGAAGGGGTCGACCGGGCTCGACGACACCTGCATCGGCGTGTTGCTGTCACCGCCCATGGGCACGGGTCCCAGGTTGAAGATCCGGTCCAGCGGACGCCGCACGCCAATGGGATGCGCCAGCGTCACCTGTCGCAGGTGGCCCCACGCCCAGCCGGCAGGGTCGTCGCCGTGGGCGGCCGCCAGGTCACGCACCGTGTCGCCGAGTGCCGCGATGGCCTGCTCCTCCCAGCTTGAGCCGGCGAACCAGTCGGCGGGCGGGTCGCGCAGGAGGCGCACGAGCCGGCTCATGGCCCGGGTCGAGAAGAGGGTGTACGGCACGATCTGCCCGAAGCCTGCGCCGATGGCCCACGACCAGGACCCGGGAGCCTTTGCCTGTGCGAGCCGCCGGGTGAGCAGGGCCGTGAAGCCCTCGTAGACCGATGCGCCCGGAGAGCTCGCCGCGACCTGCCCGTCCCATGCGGCCAGAATCTCCAGCCCGCGGACGGCGGCCGCGTCGACGGCCGGGTCGACGGGCAGCGCCAGGACCAGATCACGCAGCTCGCGCCACGGCATGGCGGCGACGTCCATCTGGAGGCTCTGCGCCGCGGAGACGTCCCAGGCGTCCCGCCCGGAGAGCGCCTCGGCGATGCGAGCCAGCCGGTACCCGTCGATGTAGTCGTTGCCGAGAAACGGTCCATCCCCGTCGACGGTCGGCTTGGCGTTCGCAGAAGCGATCCAGCCGGTCTCCGGATCGAGGCTGCAGGGCATCTCCTCGAACGGCACCAGCGTCTCCTCCCAGCCGGCCGACGGGTCCCAGGCCGCCATGGGCAGAGTCCCGTTCCCCGATCGGCGGCGGGGGAGCTGGCCCACCAGCTGCCAGCCGATGTGCCCGTCACGGTCCGCGTATGCCACGTTGAGCGCCGGGCCCGGCCAATCCGCGAACGCGCGTCGGAACGCGTCGAACGAGCGCGCCCGCACCACGTCGAGGAACCCCCGGACGGGAAGCGGGCGGAGCCAGACGGCCGACAGGGAGAGCGCCTGCGGAATCTCCTCCTCCACGATGGCGGTCATCAGCGGGCCGCGGCGCGTGACGAGGATCCGCTCCTCGACCGGCTGCGTGCCCTTGACCTCGATCCGCTCCACGCGCACCTCGCAGGGGACGAACCCGTCCGCCTCGCGCACGGAGGCACCGTCCGGCCCGATCTCTTCCAGGAAGAGATCGGAGTTGTCGGTCAGGCCCGCGGTGATCCCCCATGCGGCGTGGCCGTTGGTCCCGATGGGGAACGCCGGTCCGCCCACGAATGAGGCTCCTGCGATCTCCCACTCCGGGGTCCGAAGGTGCGCGAGGTACCACGGCGCGGGAAGCGTCGGGGCCAGGTGCGGGTCGTTCGCGAGGAGCGGCGCCCCGGAGGCGGTTCGCGATCCGGCGATGGCCCAGTTGTTCGATGCACCGCCGGTCGGCAGCATGGCCTGCAGCGCGGCGAGGTCGGCCCCCAGGCGATCGACCACCGGAGCCGCCGCCGTCCCGGGCGGCGAGGTGACCGGGAGCCAGTCGGCGTACGCCGGGTCCATGGCCCGGACCGCCTCGGCACCATCGGTGATGAGCACCTTGAACCGGGCGAGCTCGACGTCCCAGTTGCTCGCCAGGGAGAAGGCCTGGAGGCCCACGAAGGCGAGGACGTCGTGGGAGGTCCAGGGTGTCGGTTCGGACCGCAGCAGCCGCAGCTCGTGTGGTGGACGGCGCAGGCCGTGGGCGAAGCCGGCATTGATCCCGGAGACGTAGGCATCCAGCGCTGCGCGGACTTCGGTTCCCAGGTGCGCCAGCTGGGCCTCGGCATTCCGATGGAAGCCGAGCCTGCGGCTCATGCGGTCGATGGGGATGCCATCCTCGCCGATGAGCGCCGACAGGGTCCCGGAGCCGACCCGGCGGAGCAGCTCCAGCTGGAACCCACGGTCCTGGGCGTGGCAGAAGCCGAGCGCGAACCAGGCGTCGTCGTCCGTCCCGGCCTCCACGTGCGGAATGCCCCAGCGGTCGCGCCGGATCGTGATCCGGCCACCGGGTCCGGCGACGCGCAGGCGGCCGCGCGTGCGCGGCAGGCGGGTTCCGAGGAGGCGCAGGAGGAGCCTGGGCCAGTCAAATTCCATGGCGGCCAAAGCCTACTGCGTTTGTGCCGTCCTCCGCGGCTTCTATACTTCGCGGCCATGAGTCGCACGATCGAGCTGGTCGCCGGGCTGATGCTCCTCGCCATCGGGATCCTGGTCCTCGCCTCGGGCTGGATCGCGGACTGGTTCGGGAGCCTTGGCGCGGGTGATCGCTGGCTCGCCTACTGGCCGGTGCTCCTCATCGTGCTCTCGCTGTTCTTCATCGGGCCCGCGCTGATCGGGCGCCGCCAGCATCGCCGCCTGCGCGCCGGAATGGCGATCCCGGGCGCGGTGCTGCTCGGGGTGGGCGCAGGCCTGCTGTACACGAGCCTGGACGGCCGTTGGTCCGCCTGGTCGTCCCTGTGGACCGTGCTGCCCTTCAGCTTCGGCATCGGCATGTACGCGGCCGGCTGGATCGCGGACGCCCCGGCCTTCAAGTGGATCGGCTTCGGTGTTGCGGTCGGCTCGGTGATCGCCTACCTGGCGCTGGCCACCGCCTTCGGCGGCGAGACCTTCCGCCTGGTGGGTGCGGTGGGGATCATTGCCCTGGGCCTGGCCCTGACCGTGGGTGGCCTCGCGGAGCGGCTCAGCCGCAAGTCTCCGGCCTGACGAAGGGTCGCGGTGGCATTCCGCTGACCTAGAGGCTGAAGAGCAGCTGCAGGACGATCGCCGACACCGCGATCCCGATGGCCGCCGGAGCCGCGATGCGCTGCGCGCGGGTCCGAGCGCGCGCAAAGGCCGGAGCCAGGGTCGAGGCGGCGAGTGCGCCGGCGAGCCCGGCCGTGGCCGCCAGGAAGCCGTGGGCCACCGTCGGCGAGGCGGTGCCGACCTGTCGCTGCCCGGCGAGCGCCGCGCCCACGATGACCGTCACCAGGGCGGCGAAAAGGCCGGATCCCAGCGTTCCCGCGAAGGCCCGGAAGGCGCCGATCTGCGTGCTTCCGGTGGCCACCGCACCGATCACCAGGGCCGCGGCCAGCGCCCATGTCCCCGGGATCGGGTCGGTGGAGGCGGTGGGCGGCGCGAACCAGAACCATCCGAGGGCCACGATGGGTCCGGCGAGCATGCCGAGCGCCGCGACCCAGGTGAGCGGGCGAGTCCAATCCTCCGGGTCCTCCGGCGGCACCACCGCGCCCAGCCTGATGCTGACCGGCACCTCGTCGTCGGGGATAGGCTCCCTCATGCGATCGCTGCGCCCTCCGGCGTGCTCGGCGGGTTCCGCGGCCGGCCCCGTGGCCAGGCGCAGCCCCAGGATGCGGGCACCAAGCTCGCGCACCATCCATCCCGCCTGTGCCGCGAGCTCGGGTGCGGCGGCGGGACCGGCCAGCGTCGCCAGCGCATGCAGCTCGGGGAGGGCGGCCGGCGTGTCCAGGTCGTCGTCCATGGCGGCCAGGAACCGGGACCGGTGGGCGGCGACCGCGGGATCCAGGGTATCGGGGTCGGCTTGTGCCGGGGCCAGCGGCTCCAGCTCCTCGGCGAGGCGGCATGCGCTCCGCAGCCGGGCCACGTGGCCCGCGGAGATATCCAGGTCGGCCTGGTCGAAGTCGACCTCCTCGCGGTAGCGATGGCTGACGAGGTAGTGGCGGATCGCGTCGCCCGAGTACGAGGTCAGCAGGTCGCGGACGAGGACCAGGTTCCCGAGCGATTTCGACATCTTCTCGCCCTGATAGCGGAGCATCCCTGCGTGCATCCAGTAGCGCACGAAGGGGCGCCGGTGGCTCGCGCCCTCGGACTGCGCGATCTCCGCCTCGTGGTGCGGGAAGATCAGGTCCCCGCCGCCGCCGTGGAGCTCGAACCGGGGACCCAGGTAGGCCATGCTCATCGCGGAGCATTCGATGTGCCAGCCGGGGCGGCCCTCGCCCCAGGGTGACGGCCACGAGGGCTCGTCCGGTGCCGACGGTTGCCACAGGACGAAGTCCAGCGGATCTCGCTTGCCCGGCATGTCCGGGACGTTGCCGCGCTCGTTGGCGATCGGCAGCATCGCCTCGCGCGGGAGATGCGACAGCTCCCCGAACTGCGGGCGCGAGGCGACCGAGTAGTAGACGTGGCCGGCGGCGACGTACGCATGCTCGTGCGCGATGAGGGCGGCGATCAGCTCCTGCATCTGCGGGATGTGCCGCGTCGCACGCGGAAAGTGGTCGGGTGGCAGCCAGTTGAGCGCGGCCATCTCGGTCAGGAAGGTGGTGACGTGGCGGTTGCCCAGGGCCAGGTAGTCCTCGCCGAGCTCGCGCGCCTTGCGCAGGAGGTCGTCATCCACATCGGTCAGGTTCTGCACGTAGGTCACCGGATGGCCCAGGTACTCCAGGTACCGGTGGAGCACGTCGAAGCTGACGTAGGTGAAGGCGTGCCCCAGGTGGCCGGTGTCGTAGGGCGTGACCCCGCACACGTAGAGGCCGACCGGTCGGTCACCGATGGGCTCGAAGGGAAGCGCCTCGCCGCGGCGGACGTCGAAGAGTCGGAGGCTCACGCCCGCGATTCTAGGGCGCTGGCGGAGCGGCTGCGTGCGGGTCGTCGATGCGGGCGTCGCCGCGTTGCGTGGGCTCGTAGAATTCGGCCATCCCGTACGCATCGGGTGAGCTGCCAACTCCGTCGCACCTCGGGAGCCGTGTCATGTGGGAAGTCCTGCGCTGGATGATCGTCTTCGTCCTGGCGGTGCTGTTGATCGTCGTCGGCATCTACATCGTCCTGGGCAGGCCATTGCCGTTTCCGCAGTTCTGATCGGTCCGCTCAGAACTCCGGCTTCGCGCTCATCAGGAAGCCGATCAGCCCCGTCGCCGCAGCCATCGCGTAGGCGATGAGCCGCTGGCGACGCGCCCGCCGCTGCCAGCGCGCCGCGTCGCGATCCGCGTTGCGACCCAGCAGCCGCCGCAGGTTCGGCCGCGACACGAATGCCGCCACGACGAGGTTCGCCGCGTAGATGCCCAGGGCGGTCAGCAGCCACGGACGGCGCAGGAGGTCCGGGCCCAGGACCACCACCAGTCCGGCCCCCGTCAGCGCCAGGCCGATGGCGACGACCACGCTTCCGCCGCCCTGCAGCGTCAGCAGGAAGCGGGCGACCGGTCCGCGGTGCTCCGCGGGCCCGGGGCCGCCGTCCTCTGCGGTCAGGAGGAACGGGAGCAGCAGGGTCGGAAGCAGCAGCGAGACCGCCAGGGTGATGTGGGTCGCCAGGAGGACCGGGAACCAGGGCATGGTCGCGGCATGCTACCCGATGCCCCGCTCCCTGGCGACCGTCGGTCGTCGCCGGCGCTCACCGCCCGTCGGGCTCCGGCGGGGGCGGGCTAGACTCCGTGGATGCGCACCTTCGACGCGGACGCCATCCGTGCGGTGACCCCCGCCCCGGCGCTGCTCGACGCTGTAGAGGCGGCCTACCGCGACGTCGCGGCCGGGCGCGACCGCTCGCCGGTGCGAAGCCGTGTGCCGCTTCCGAACGGCGACCTGCTGCTCATGCCGGGCATCCGCGATGGTGGCGCGGGCAGCAGCGTGAAGCTGGTGACGGTGGTGGCGGCGAATGCCGGCCGCGGCCTGCCCACCGTCCAGGCCGTCATCGCCTGGTTCGACGCCTTCACGGGAGAGCCGCTGGCCATTCTCGACGGTGCGGAGGTGACCGCCATGCGCACGGGCGCCGCCTCCGGCGTCGGGACCCGGCTGCTGGCGCGGATGGATGCCTCGATCCTTGCTCTCCTCGGCTGTGGCGGACAGGCAGCCTGGCAGGTCCGCGCGGTCTGTGCCGCACGAGAGATCCGCGAGCTCCGGGTGTACGCGCGGACGGCGGCGGCGCGCGAGTCCTTCGCCGCGCGGATGGCCGCCGAGCTCGGGTCCGCGGTGCAGGTCATCGCCAGCGTCTCGGCCGAGGCCGCCGTGCGCGGTGCACACGTGATCTGCTGTGCCACCACCGCGACCGAGCCGATCTTCGACGCAGCATGGATCGACCCGGGAACGCACGTCAACGGCGTGGGCGCCTTCCGGCTGGACATGGTCGAGATCCCACCCGCGCTCTTCGGACGGGCGGCGCTGGTAGCGGTCGATGCCCGCGAGGCCGCTCTCGCCGAGGCGGGCGACCTGGTGGCGGCCCTGCGCGCCGGCCATCTTTCCGATGACGGCTACGTGGAGATCGGCACGCTGGAGCGCGACTGGGCCGCAGGCCGGGATCCGGCGGCGGTCACGATCTTCAAGAGCGTCGGCCTCGCCATCCAGGACGTCGCGGCCAGCGAGCTGATTGTCGGGCGGCTCCTGGCCGGCTGAGGGCGGCTCAGGAGCGCAGGAGCAGGGCCGCCAGCAGATCCGCCGGTTCCAGCTCCGAGGCGAGGGCGCGCAACAGGCGTTCCGCGGTCGGCGCGAAGAGCGTTCGGAAGGTCACCAGCCGCGGGTCGACGAAGACGCGCGGCTCGCCCGCGATCCGGGCGAGGGTCTGCTCCAGCGCCGCGACCTCCGCGCTGGACGCCGCCAGGCGGCCGCTGACGAGGGCGCCTGCCGTGGCGATCGGCGCCCCCCATGGATCGGCCCATTCCAGCGGGCCCGAGCCTCCAACGGTCGTGTGGGCCGGCGTTGCCGGGGAATCGGCGGCGATCTTCGTTGCGACGACCGGTGTCGGGTCAGCGGGCGGCGGCGTCGGCGGTGCGCTGGCGTTCACGATCGTCGCCTGGCCGCCACCCGGAAGCTGCTGGTCGGCGGGTGGCGTGGCCAGCGGGGTCGGCGTCGGCGTGGGTGAGGGTGTTCGGCGCGGCGTCGCCGTCGGGACCGGGCTCGGGGTCGGGCTGAGTGTCGGCGTGGCGGTGGCCGTGGCCGTGGCGGAGGCGGTCGGCGTTGCCGCCACGGGAGTCGCCGTCGGGGTCGAGCTGAGTGTCGGCGTGGCGATGGCCGTGGCCGTGGCGGAGGCGGTCGGCGTTGCCGCCACGGTGGGAGTCGCCGTCGGGGTCGAGCTGAGTGTCGGCGTGGCGATGGCCGTGGCGGAGGCGGTCGGGCTGGGGGTGCTCGTCGGTGTCGGCGTGGGAGGCGTCGCCGGGGCGCCGGTCACCGCCACATCCGGGTAGTAGTAGGTGGGATGATTTGGGGCGCGCGCATCCCCGCCAGGCCGCAGGCCTGGGTGCCCCACTGGTATGCCTTCCAGCCGTTGGCGTTCGCCCCGCAGGCTTCGCCGCTGTGCCGGCGTTGTAGTAGGTCGCGAAGATGTGTCCGCTCTTGTAGACGCGCCAGGACCAGGTGTCATCGACCGCCGACGCCGCCGTGCTGTACGTCGGCCTGGTCGGATCGTAGACCTGGTCCCAGGTGTCGTCACGCAGGTCGAAGCACTGCCCGTCGGCGCTGACGCCTCCGCGCCAGTGGAGGACCTGGTACCAGGCGTAGTTGCGCACGGCCAGCGCCCCCGCTCGCAGAGATTCCGTGGTCCAGGAGCCGATCCACTCGCGCGAGAGCACGTTCTTCGCGTACGTCTGGAAGTCGACGGTGTCCACCGCTCCGGTCGCATGGCGGTAGACGTTGATCGTGGGCGGTGGCGTCGGATTCGCTGGTCCAGTCCGTGCACGAGGCGGCCGCCACCTTCGGCAGCGTGCCGGGTAGCAGCCCACTCACGATCGTGATCACGGCGAGCAGGGCGCTCGCGAGGATGCGTCGAGCCATGTGCAGCGACCGTACAGGTCACTCGACCGCACCAGAAGGCACCAATGGTCCTAGGCCGATCAGCCGTTCGCCCAGCGGGGAATCCGTTCGCGAACGCGGTCGAACCCCAGCTCCTCGCACAGCGCAAGGAACGGCTCGCGACGCACGCCAGCCCAGGCGAGGTCGTCCAGGCTCTCGTCGACCGCGGCGTCGGGGTTGAGCGTCGCGAGTCTGCGGAAGAGGAGCGCCTCCGCCTTCTGGTCGCGCAGCGTCGCGGCCAGTCGGCTCGCACCGCGCAGGGGGATCTCCCAGTCCAGGGGAGATTCGGGAACCGCGTCGAGATGCACGAAGCGGCTCAGCACCGTGGCGGTGCTTCGCGCACCCCAGCCGGGGAGCCCGGGATAGCCATCGGAGCTGTCGCCAACAAGCGCCAGGTAGTCCGGGATCGACTCGGGTGGCACGCCCCACTTGGCCACCACGCCCGCCTCGTCGTAGGTGATTCGGCGCATCCGATCGCGCAGCACGATGCGGGACCCCCGGACGCACTGGGCCAGGTCCTTGTCCACGGAGCAGATCACGATCTGCTCCAGGCGCGGGTCGTCGGCGAAGCGGGCCACGGCGCTGGCAATGGCGTCATCGGCCTCGTCCGCGACCATCGGCCAGGTGACGATTCCCAGGGAGTCAAGCGCCCGTTCGGCATCGGTGAACTGGTCCAGCAGGTCCTGCGGGACACCGGCGCTGCTCTTGTATGGCGGGTAGACGTCGTTGCGCCACGACTCGATCACGTGGTCCGTGGCCGCGCCGAGGTGGGTGACGTCCGGCTCGCGGAGCAGGGAAAGCATCGAGTCGATCAGGCCACGCACCGCGTTCACCGGCCGGCCGTCGGGGCCTCGCTCGGCGGGGTGCGAGTAGTAGGCGCGGAACAGCTCGAACGTGGCGTCGACGAGATGGAGCTTCATCCTCCCGCATGGTACGCGGCCCGATAAGCGCGCGGTAAGGCGCGCTGAGCGATGGTTCGCCCGCAGGGGACCGGCGCGGGCGCGTGCCCTGCGAAGCCGGGACGGTCCACCGTCGCGGCGCCGCGCCGGTCCCTCGCTTCGGCGTCAGGCGCTGCGACGCTGTGCGGTTGGCCGCTCCCAGATCGTGGCCGCCCGAGCGGCCGGCGTCATCTCCAGGGTCCCGTCGTCGCGGACCCACCAGGCGGCGACCCCCAGCGATCTCGCTTCGGGTCCGATGCGGGACGGGCCCTCCAGGAACAGCGCCTTGGACCAGATCTCCGCCCAGGCCGGGTCGGCGAGGGCCACGGTCACCGCGCGCAGGCCGTCTCCGCCCGGCTGGCCCGTCCGCGGGTCGATGAGGTGATGCACCTCGCTGCCATCCGGACCCATCCAGCGGCGCACGGCCGTCGACGAGGTGACGATCGCTCCAGACGCCAGCGCGACGACGGCCATCGGTTGATCGCTGCCGGCCGGGTCCTCGATGCCCACGCGCCATGCGTCACCGTCCGGCGGCGGACCGGACACGATGATGTCGCCGCCGGCCTCGACCAGGAGGCCGGCATCACCGCGAAGCAGGCTCGCGCGTCGCGCGTGCGGCCCAACGCAGGGCAAGACCCTTGCCGAGACCGCCGGAGTCGATGGGCTCCGCGATGCGCAGCGCCTGCTCGCGGGGACGTCGCTCGATCCCGCAGTCGAGAGCCCGGTCCGGCGGCGGAGTGTGGTCCTCTGCTCGGCGTTCCAGGGAGGGAATGGCCACGCCGGCCTGCTCGCCGAGGGCCTCGAGGCTTCGCAGCACGCGGGCGTCGAAATGGCCCGCGGTGCGTCGATGGGCTCGTGCCGCGGTGGCGGCCATGGCATACAGGCGACCGTCGCTGACCTGCCAGCTGCCCTCGCCCGCCGATGCGTTCAGCCGGCTCAGTTCGCTCTCGGCGCGGAAGCGCGAGAGGGCGGCCTCCGTGCGCTCGACGTCGGCGACGAGCCGCTCCCATGCTCGGTTCGCCCGGCGCCGCGACACGCCAACCACGGTCGCACGCAGTGCCGAGCCCATGGCCCGGGTCGAGTACTGCTCTACGGCGAATCGTCCTGTCATGGGCTCCCTTGGCGCATGTGCGACGCTCGTGTGTCCTAGGGCTTGCCCGACGCGCCCGTCGTCGCCTGCGTGGCCGGGACGGTCACCACGACGGTGACCGTGCGTGGCGCCGACGGCAGCCGTGAGGCGCTCTGGGCCGGGATGCGCGCCGCCGCACCGGTGGCCGCCTGCACCCGGGTCGCGAGCGCCGCGACCGATGCCTCGAGCGCCGCGGTGTGCTCCGCCGCCGTCCCGTAGGCGCCTGCCGCGGCGTTCAGCGAGTCGACCGTCGCCCGCAGGTCGGCTTCCAGCGACGTTCGGTCACGACCGAGTCCCGCTATCGCATCGGCGAGCGGCTGCTGCGCCGCAGTGGCGACGGCATCGGTCTGATGCTGCAGGGCCGTGATCCCTGCCAGCGACACCGCGTAGAGCCCGGCCGTGACACCCAGGGCGATGGGGACGTGGAGCGGTGCCTTCTTCTGGGCGGCCATCAGTCGTCGCCTCCGCCGCCTTCACCGTCTGTGTATGGCGTGGCGGTCGCGGTCGGTGCGGCCGTCTGGGTCACGACCCGGGTGACGGTCGTGGGGGGTGCCGCCACCGTCTGGGTCTGGAGTGCCGCGAGCTTGGCCTGGGCCGCCTTGAGCTGCGCGGCCAGCTGCGCAGCGGCGTCGGAATCGGCACCGGCCTTGTCCTGCGCGGCCTTGAGCGCATCGGTGAGCTGTGCCGCCTGCGTGCTGACCTGGTCCAACTGCGTCCGCAGGGTGGCACTGCGTGTCTGCTCGTCGCGGAGCTGCGACGCGAGTGTCTGTGCATCCATGGGCTTGGCAGCCAGCGCGGCGTTCGAGCTGGTCCACGCGCTTGCGCCGCGCACGACGGCCACGGCGCCCAGGAGGCTCAGGACGGCGACGATCGCCACCAGGCCCCGTCGCGGCGTGTTAACGGACATCGGATTCCTCCATGAGGTCACGAGCGGGCACCGGCACCGGGAGCGGCATCCGGCCCGGGTGCTGCGGCGATTGGGCACGGCGCTCGGCGCGCCGCCGAACGATCCAGTACCGATAGACGGCGGCCGCGACGACGACGACGGCGATCCCCCAGTAGACGAGGCGAAGGGCACCGGTATCGGTCCCGGACAGGGCACCATGGATCCAGCCCAGCCCGAGCGCGACCGCGGCGAATCGGTGCAGCTTGAGCCACAGGCCGGACGGCAGGAGCCGGGTCCAGCGGGCGGTGGCGCCGGTGATGAGGGTGGCGTACAGGCCAAGCGACCCCAGGGCCACCGGGACGGTCCGGTACTTCGACAGACCGGGCAGGAGCGCTCCCACGAAGTCCACGTTGGCGTACGGATCCAGGAGGATGGCCGCGACGTGGACCACCAGGAAAGCGATGACGAAGACCCACAGCGTCTCGTGCCACGGGTAGATCCGTTTCGCCTGCTTCCACTGCGCCTGGTCGGGGTGGCTCAACGCCAGGCCCAGGACGACCATGATCGCCAGAAGGACGAGAACGGTGATGCCGGTCGCGCGGGCCGCCAGCCAGACGCGCATCTGGGCCTGGTAGGGGGTGGCCGGTGGCACAACCTGGTCGGTGACGACCAGGATCGCCAGGCCGGCGACGGCGAAGAGGATGGAGAAGGCGCGTCCGCTCAGCTTCATGCTCGGACCGCCGGGAGGGTTCGACCGCGGAGACGCGCGGCCAGGGACTGACAGCTCACATCACTGAAGAGGTGCGGGGAGTCCGGAAGGTTTCAGTTTGCGGGGAGTACCTTCGGCCCTGCGGCGGCCATCCGCTGGTCCCAGCGCCGGGCGCGAGGGACGGTCACCGGCGACGAGGGCAGGCGATCACGTCACCCGCAGCGATGGCCGACCCGCAGTCGTACCGCACATCGATCATGGCCCTGACATCCGCGGGTAGCGTCGCCGGATCCAGCCAGCCAGGTTCCAGGATCGCCCACTGATCCATGGCCGACGTCAGGCAGGCGACGTTGTCCTGATAACTGGCGAAGTCGCGCACGAAAGCACGGTGCGCCGTGTAGAGCCAGAGGGGAGACGGGTAGCGGCAATCGGTTGGGTTCCCCATGTGATACGGCACGGTGCCGTACGCAAGGTAGAGGACCGGAGTCTGCCGTCCAATGCGGTCGCTCAGCGACGCAAGCGTGTCACCGGCGGCCTGCGAACTCTGGGTCCAGCTCTGGTTCGTTGCCGCGGTCTGCCGTGGGCTGAGCGCCCAGGCGTCCGCGGGAAGCAGGACCGGAGCCAGCGCGACCAACGATCCGACCAGGACGGCGGCGAGTGTCCCGCCTCGCCAGGGGTCAGGGCTCCGCCCGGAGGACGGTCGCACGGCCAGGACGGCGATCATGGCCGCAACGACCAGCGTAGAGCCGACCATCAGCCCAAGGACGAGGACGAGGTGGCCGGTTCGCCAGGCAGGGCTCTGCGCGAGGACCGCAGCGGAGGCTGCCCCCGCCGCGGCCAGCGCCACGGCACCGGTGATCGCGGCGGTCGGCGCTCGCTGAAGCAGGCGGGCCAGGGCGAGCCCGCCCGCGCCGGCTGCAAGGATCGGGAGCACGGAGAGGTGGTACAGGTAGTACGCACCCTGAGCGACCATGGTGGCGACCCCAAGTCCGACACAGATCAAGAGCGCCGCGAGGACGGCGGCCCGAGTCCGCCATGGCCGGACGGTAGCCGCGAGCGCAACGGCGCTCGCAGGGAGGAGCAGGAGCGCTGGACTCAGTGCCGCCTTCGAGCCAAGCGCCTTGACCGTCAGTCGCACGTCAATTGCGCCGAGGCCGTCATGCAGCGGTGAGCTGGGGTTGAGGTGGACCATGTCCATCACCCACTGCCGCTCGTGGGGAACCACCAGCGTCATGACCACCCAGCCGGCTCCCCATATGACCGCCCCAATCGTTGCGAGGAGCGCGCGACGTCGGTCCAGGAGCAGGATCAGGATGAGGGCGATCGGCGCATACGGGGCTGTGGCCACCTTCGTCGCAACCGCGGCCACGATGCAGGCGCCGGACAAGGCCCCAGCCATGAGCTCGTTTCGCGGCAGCAGGGCGGCCGCGACGGCCACGGCCACGAACGCCGATGCGACCCACTCAGGCTGCAGGAAGTCCCATGCTGGCGCAGCGACCAGTGCGACCCCGGTGGCGATCGATGAGGCCGCAGCCCCCGTGGTTCCCAGTCTTGGCGCGAGAGCCCGGAACAGCAACCAGCAGGCCAAGGCTATCCCGGTATCGGCGAGCAGGCGGATCGTCGCCTCGTAGGGCACCTGGTTGACAGGGCGCAGACCCGCCACGCCGGCAACCGCGTCGAGTGCTCCCAGGATCAGCCGGTAGAGGAGCGGCCGGTGGACGAAGGTACCGACTGCTGCCCCGAGCCCGCCGCCACGGACCTCGATGCCGCCCAGCACGTAGGCGACGTCTCCATTCAGACCGAGCTGCAGCGTCCCCGCCAGGATGAGGGCGCCGACAATGCTCAGAAGCACGGCGGCAGGGATCCAGCCACGGCGGCGCCACGACGATCGCCCTTGCACCCCCGGATGGTCCACCCCGGTTCACCCCCTACGCCGCCCCGCGGCTGCGACTGATCAGACGGCGAGCGGCTCCCGGTACTCGCCGTAGACGCGCCGCAGCACGCCGCACATCTCCCCCACGGTGGCGTAGGCGCGCACGGCCTCGAGGATCGCCGGCATCAGGTTGACATCGCCGTGGCGTGCCTCGTCCTCGAGCCGTCGCATCGCGGCGGCGTGCGCGGCCCCATCACGTTCGGCACGGGTCCGCGCCAGTCGCTCCAGATGACGCCGCTCCTGCTCACCGGTGATCTCCAGGAGCGGGATGCGCAGCTCTTCGTCCGGATTGGCATAGCGGGTCACGCCCACCAGCTCGCGGTCGTGGACCTCGAGCTCGCGGGCCTGCTCGTAGGCCGCATCAGCGATCTCCGCCTGCGGGAAGCCCGCCTCGAGCGCCTTGACCATCCCACCCAACTCGTCGATGCGCGCGATGTAGCGCCAGGCCGCCTGCTCCGTGCGATTGGTGAGGCTCTCGACGAAGTACGAACCGGCCAGCGGGTCGACCGTGTTCGCCACGCCCGACTCCTCGGCGAGGATCTGCTGCTGGCGCAGGGCGAGCAGCGCCGCATCCTCGCTCGGCACGGCCCATGCCTCGTCGTAGGCATCGGTGTGCAGGCTCTGCGTGCCGCCCAGGACCCCGGCCAGGGCCTGGATCGCGACGCGGGTCAGGTTGTTCAGGGGCTGCTGGGCAGTGAGCGAGACGCCCGCGGTCTGGGTGTGGAAGCGCATCCAGGTCGAGCGCTCGTTCTCCGCCCCGAAGCGCTCGCGGCACAGCTTGTACCAGATGCGTCGCGCGGCGCGGAACTTGGCGATCTCCTCGAAGAAGTCGTTGTGGCTGTTGAAGAAGAAGGAAAGGCGCGGCGCGAAGTCGTCGAAGCGCATCCCGCGGGCCATGGCGTCCTCCGCGTAGGCGATGCCGTCCGCGATGGTGAACGCGAGCTCCTGGACCGCCGTCGATCCAGCCTCCCGAATGTGGTAGCCACTGATGCTGATCGTGTTCCAGCGCGGCATCTCGCGCGTGCCCCACTCGACCGTGTCGGTGACCAGGCGCAGCGAGGGAGCGGGCGGGAAGATGTACTCCTTCTGGGCGATGAACTCCTTGAGGATGTCGTTCTGCAGGGTCCCGGTCAGCTGCGCGCGCGGCACCCCCATCTTCTCCGCGGCGACGACGTACATGGCCCAGATCATGGCGGCGGGGGAGTTGATGGTCATCGATGTGCTGATCTCGCCCACCGGGAGCCCGTCGAGCAGGATCTCCATGTCGGCCAGGCTGGAGACCGCCACGCCGCAGGTGCCGAACTCGCCCGCGGCCATCGGGTCATCGTGGTCGTACCCGTACAGGGTGGGCATGTCGTACGCGATCGAGAGCCCGGTGCCTCCCGCCTCGATGAGCCGCTTGAAGCGCCGGTTCGTGTCCTCGGCGGTGCCGAATCCGGCGAACATGCGCATCGTCCACAGCCGGCCGCGGTACCCGGTGGGATGGATCCCGCGGGTGTAGGGCGGTTCGCCGGGCAGACCCAGGTCGTCGATCTCGTCCCACCCAGCCGGGTCGCCACCGTCCGCCGGCGCCGGGCTGAATCGGTAGCGGGGACGCCCGGCATCGGGGTCGTTCACCGGATCGTGCAGGTCGCGCGGGGTATAGACCCTCCCGATCTCCACGCCGGACTGCGTGATGAACCGGGGTCGCCGTTCGCCGCCGCGCTGGAGGGCGGGGTCCAGGCGCTCCCGCTTCCAGGCATCCTCGTGCTCGGCCCATCGCTTCGGATCGCTCATGGAGCGCAGTGTGCGGGCAAGACCGATGTCGCCGCAACCGTGACCCGCGGCGGCGACGACATCGGTGCGATGGCGGTCAGGCGGCGTCGACCACCCACTTGCGGGGGTCGCCGGCGCCCAGGTCGGTGATGCCGGCGCTGTACAGGGCGCCGAGGACGAGCGCGCGCCGGTGGGCCGCGAACGTGAGGACGTGGGCGATCAGCCCGCCGTAGGTGAAGATCTCCGGTGGATCGCAATGGGCATCCACGAAGGTCTCATCCAGGCGACCCTCGTCCACCACGCGCCGGACCTCCGCCAGGAAGGCGCCGCCGGCTGCGCCCAGGCGCGTGTGCATGCTCGCGATGGACTCGCCGTGCTCGATCTCGAAGTCGTAGTCGCGGCTGGCGATCACGTTGTTCCACATGTCCATCTGCCCGATGAGCCGGGAGAGGAGCGAGCGGGTCGTGGGGTTGTCGTCGATGCCTTCGACGGAGAGGTTGATGGGGGTATCAAGGGTGGCGGTATCCAGCTTCGCGGCGCGATCGACGAGCTCGCCGACCAGCCAGACGTGATGCTCGACCATGCGGACCAGAAGATTCATCGCGGTCACCTCGGTTCGTGCGGGCAGCCGAAGGCCGCCCGGGGGATGGAAATGCACATCGGTTGGACACGGGATCCGGATCTGCCCGGGGCCGCCCGCCAGGCCGATGGGGCGGCCCCGTACGCGCGCCGGAATGCGCGCGTGAAGGCCTCGTTCGAGCCGTACCCGGCCTCGATCGCGATGTCCAAGATGCCTGCTCGGCTGGTCACCAGCCGGTAGGCCGCGCGCTCGAGGAGCACGCGGCGCCGGAACGTCGCGGGCGGCTCGCCAGCCGCGGCGCTGATCACCCGGTCGAAGTGGTGGCGGGACAGGTGGGCGCGCGACGCGAGGTCGCCCGCGTCGAGCTCGAGGGCGTCGAGATCGGACGCCACCGCGTCGACGAAGGCGAGGAAGGTGTCCTGCGACGTGCTCATGGCCTCATCCTGCCGCTGGCGGTGCCCTGCACGCTTGATCGTGATTGCGCAATTGTGGGCCATTCGGGGTGGTGCGGTCCTCCAGCCTGAGAGCGCGGCATGCGTCTCCGTTCGTCAACGGCTGATTGACCGCACCGTCCATCACGGCACGCCACGGGCGTCATAATCAGGCTGCATGGCTGTTCGAGGCACGAGCGCGCGGTTCATCGGCCGCACCGATGAGCTGGCGACGCTCGACCGGCTGCTCGGCGGCGAAGACGATCGGCTGCGGCTTGTCCTGGTCGGTGGCGAGGCGGGCATCGGCAAGAGCCGGCTCATCGCCGAATGGGCGGGCCGCGCCCGCGCCCGCGGGGCGCTGGTGCTTTCCGGTGGTGCGGTGGATGTCGGGGAGACGGCCGCGCTGCCCTATGTCGCCATCGTCGAGGCCCTGCGGCCGCTCACCGAGGACCCGGGCAGATCCGTCCTGGCCAGGTCGGGACCCATCGGCGCCGATCTCGGCCGTCTGCTGCCCAGCCTTGGACCCGCACCCACCAGCCGACCATCGGTGGCGGGCCTCCCGGAGGAGTTTGCGCAGGTGCGACTCTTCGAGCAGCTGCTTGGGCTGCTCTTCCGGCTGGCCGCCCGCGCGCCCGTGATCCTCGCCCTCGAGGATCTGCAGTGGGCGGACCGCTCGACCCGGGACCTGCTCGTCTACCTCGCCCGCAACGTCGGCGGCGCGCCCATCGGTCTGATCGGGAGCTTCCGGACCGATGAGCTACCGCCGCTGCACCCGATGCGCGCCGTCCTGGGACAGCTCATTCGTGGGCGTGGCGCCGCTCGCCTGGACCTCGCACCGTTTGGACCGGAGGAGCACGCCACGCATGTCGCGCAGCTGCTCGGGGGGGATCCGCCGTCCGCCCTGTTGCGGGCCACCTACGCGCGCAGCGCGGGCAATCCCTTCTTCACTGAGGAGCTCCTCGCCGCCGGGGATCCCGATGCCGCCCGGCTGCCGGAATCGTTGAGGGACGCCGTGCTGGTCCGTCTCCGTGAGCTCTCCCCGGCGGCGCGCGAGGTTGTCCGGGTCATCTCCGTCGGCTGGTCCGTCTCCCACCAGCTTCTCAACCGGGTGGCACACCTCGACGAGGCCGCGCTCCTCGCGGCCCTGCGCGAATCGGTCGACCGCGCGGTGGTGGTGCCCGACCCGGGGTCCGGGCGATACGGCTTCCGCCATCCGCTCATCGCAGAAGCGGTCTACGACGAACTGCTTCCCGCCGAGCGCAGCCGGCTGCACCGCGCCTTCGCCCAGGCGCTGGCGGCGGAGCCGGAGCTGGGTGACGCGTCGCCCGCCCGCGCTGCCGCCGAGCTGGCCAACCACTGGTATGCGGCCGGCGTGATGCGCCGCGCGCTCCCGGCGCTGGTGCTGGCCGCCGACGAGGCGCGGGGCGTTCATGCCCAGAGCGAGTCATTGGCTTATCTCCTGCGGGCCACCGAGCTTGCCGATCGTCTCCGGGACGCCGATGCGGTGCTCGGGATCGAGCGCTGGGAGCTCGACGCGCGAACCGCGCTGGCGGCGGAGGCGGTCGGCGATTTCGAGCGCGCGATCCAGAGCTGGCACGGAGCGCTGGAGCATGCGGCCGGGGCGGCGCCCGAGGTGCGCGTGGACCTCCATGTCCGGCTGGGGGAGACGCAGTTCCTGGCCGGTCGTCTCGACCGTTTCGTCGCCGCTCGACAGGCCGCCGTGGAGCTGGTGCCGCCGGAGCCGCCGAGCGCCCTCCGGGCCTACGTTCTCGCCAAGCTGGCGATCGCCCTAAGCCTGGCCTCGCAGCTCGCGCAGGCCAGGCGGATGGCGGATGAGGCGCTGGCCGTCGCGCGCCGGATCGACGCCCGGGCGGAGCAGGGCAAGGCGCTGAGCACCCTCGGGACCGTGCTCTACCTCTCGGGCGCATCCGACGTCGCCGTCGGTCACCTTCGGGAGGGCCTGGTGATCAGCCAGGAGCTGGGTCTCTTCGGCGACGAGGCGATCGATCGATCCAACCTCTCGGAGGCGCTGCACCAGGCCGGATCGCTGCACGAGGCGCTCGGCGTCGTGCTGGAGGGTCTGGCCCGCGCACGCGCGAACGGGCTCGAGCGGACCTACGGGGAGACGATGAACGCCATCGCGGTGAACTGGCTCTTTCTCCTCGGTCGCTGGGAGGAGGCCGAGCGGATGGCGGTCCAGGTGCTGGAGCACGCCCCGCGCGGGCTTTCGGCCGACTGGACGGCCATGGCCCTTGCCGAGCTGGAGATCGTCCAGGGTCGCTTCGAGGAGGCGAGCGCGCACCTGGATCGGGTCCTGGGCGGTGACCACAGTGCCCGGGCGCCGGGCTGGTACGGCCCGCACGAGCAGCGCGCGCACCTCTACCTGGAGCTGGATCGGCCCGAGGACGCCGTGCGCGAGGTGCGCGCGGCACTCGACGCCCTGGACCGGCAGGCGATCGCACCGGAGTCGGGCGAGATCCGATGGCTGACGGTCCGCGGCCTCCAGGCGGCGACCGGGGTGGCGGAGGCCGCCCGGGCCCGCGGCGACGATGCGGCGCTCGCCGCCTCGTCATCCCTGGTCTCCGATCTTGTTCGGCGGCTCGACGCCCATATCGCCGCAGTCGAGGCCCTTGCCGGGCGGCTCGACCGGCACACCGCGGTGGATCTGCTCCTCGCGCGGGCCGAGCTGTCTCGCTATCGTCGCGAGCCGGACGCGGCGCTGTGGTGCCGTGTTGCGGACGAGTTCGCGGCCATCGAGCATCCCTGGGACGAGATTGGCGCCCGGTGGCGCCAGGCGGAGGCGCTGCTGCTTGCCGGGCGGCCGCGTTCCGAGGCGGCGGGACCGTTGCGCGCCGCGCACGCATCCGCCGTGGCCCTTGGCGCGCGACCGACCATCGCGCGGATCGAGGCCCTGGCGCAGCGCGCCCGTATCGCGCTCGGGGCGCCACTTGGCAACGGGCCGGCGGCGTCCGTGGACGGTGCCACCGCGCCTCGAGACCCGACCCGCGAGCCGGTCGAACGGCTCACGCCCCGTGAGCGGGAAGTGCTGGCCCTGCTGGCCGGCGGGCGGACGAACGGCGAGATCGCGACCGCGCTCTTCATCAGTTCCAAGACGGCGAGCGTCCATGTCACCAACATCAAGCAGAAGCTCGGTGTTCGCACGCGCGTCGAGGCCGCGGCGTTCGCCATTCGGCTGGGGATCGCGGACACCGGCGTCGCGCGCTGAACCGCGGGCCGCGGGGACCCAGGGCGCGGTGGCCCAGGCGCGGTGGCCTAAGGCGCGGTGGCCTAAGGCGCGATGGCTGCGGAAATAAGGCGCAGCCCGATGCGCCGCGTGCACCCGCGCGCCAGAGTGGCCCCATGGAGCAGACCTGCCTCGTGATCCCGCTGCGACCCGGTGCCCGGGAAGTGGCGAGGAGCTGGCTGCGCACGTTGGGGGACACGCGGGCGCACGAGCTCGCGCGGAGCGAGCGACGGCTGGGCATCGAGCGGCAGGCCTGGTTCACAACAGGCGATGGGACGGACCTCCTCATCGGCATGATCGAGGCGGAGGACTTCCCAAGGGCAATGAGCCTGCTCGCCATCTCGATGGACCCGTTTGACCTGTGGTTCAAACGATCCATAGAGGCGATCACCGGGCTGGATCTGAACGATCGGCCTGCATCCGATCCTGCCGTGCTCCTTTCGAGCTACGCGGCGGAATCGGCGTGGGCGCCGGTGATGGCTCATCCGAGCCCGGCCGCCTGAGGGGGATGGAGGACCGACCTCTTTCAGGGCGGGGTCACGCGGACGCCAAAGGGGGGAAGTCCGTGGATCCCGCCCCGAGGTCGGTCGCCGGGTCGCGGAGGATGCCCCCTAGGGATAGAGCCCGCGCAGGGTCGTCGCCTCGGCCACGCGCTGCACGGCAAGCATGGTGGCCGCGCTTCGCAGGTCGATGCGCTGCTTCTCGGCCAGCGCAACCACGGCTGCCGTCGCGCCGTCGATGATCCGGTCGAGATCCGCGGTGATCTCCTGCTCGCTCCAGAAGAACGACTGCATGTCCTGGACCCATTCGAAGTAGCCCAGGACCATGCTGCCCGCGGTGCACAGGATGTCGGGAAGCACGGCGATGCCCCGGTCGCGAAGGATGGCACTCGCCTCCGGGGTCGTGGGTCCGTTCGCGGCCTCCACCACGATCGGCGCCCGGATCGCCGACGCGACGGCGGGGGTGATCTGGTCCTGCACACCGGCCGAGACGAGGACGGCGCAGTCGGTCGCGAAGATGTCCTGGCGCGCCATCGGTTCGCCGCCGGGCAGGCCCTTGATGGAATCGTGCTGCCGGACCCAGTCGATCGCCGCTCCGACGTCGAGGCCCGCGTCGGCGCGCACCGCGTCGCGGTCGTCCGCGACGGCGACGATCTGCGCCCCCGTCGAGGCGAGCATCTGGGCGAGCGTGCCACCCACGCGGCCGAAGCCCTGGACCGCGACGCGGGCGGAGTCGAGCGCGATCCCCCTGGCGGCCGCCAGGGCCAGGGTGGCACGGAACGCGCTGCGGCTGGTGGCCTCGCGACGCCCGGCGGTACCACCCACCGGCAGCGGCTTGCCGGAGACGGAGCCGGCCACGGTGTAGCCCAGGTGCATGCTGAAGGTGTCCATCATCCAGGCCATCGTCTGCGACCCTGTGTTGACGTCTGGACTCGGGATGTCGCGCTCGGGGCCTGCGAGCAGCTTGATCTCGGTCGCATATCGCCGCGTGAGCCCCTCCCGCTCGTGCGGCGAAAGCCGGCGCGGGTTGACCACCACGCCGCCGAAGGCGCCCCCGTACGGGATCTCGACCAGCGCGGCCTTCCAGGTGTTCCACATCGCGTTGGCGCGGACCAGGTTCAGCGTCAGGTCCCGCGTAAAGCGCACGCCACCGGTGGCCGGGCCACGGTTCAGGTTGTGATGAACACGGAAACCGGTGAAGGCCTCGACGTGCCCGTCATCGAAGTGGACCGGGAAGTGGACCTCCAGCTCGCGTTTCGGGACCCGCAGGACACGGTGCATCGCGTCGTCAAGCCCCAGCCGTTCGGCCGCGGCGTCAAGCTCGGCCTGCGCCTCAGACCAGACGTCGTCATCGACTGCGTTGCGCGACGCCATGACTCCTCCTCGTCGTGGACCGATGGGCCCCTCTGATCGGGGTATCGGTCAAGGCTAGCGGCTGCGCTGCGCGGGGACCAGCCCGGAACCCGCGTGGCAAGATGGTCGCCGACAGGAAGAACCGCGGCGCCGGCGACCAGCAGCCGTCGACCGGCGTCCCAGCGCATCGAGGTGCAGACGGATGGCCCCGCGCGTACTCACCGTGAGCGGGCCGGTCCCGCCAGAGCGGATCGGCTTCACCCTTCCCCACGAGCACACGTCCTGCCGGCTCGAGCGTGTCTCCGACCGCCGGCAGCTCGTCGACTTCACGTCGGACCCGGAGGTCATGGCCGACGAGCTCCGCGACTTCCGGCGGCGCGGCGGGAGCTGCGTCGTGGACCTGACGCCTCCCGGGCTCGGCCGCGACCCGGTCTGGCTCCGGAACCTCGCCACGCGCACCGGCCTGGCGATCGTGATGTCCGCCGGCTGGTACCGGGAGAGCTTCTACCCGGCCGAGGCGGACATCGACCGCCGCAGCGCCGACGATCTTGCGGACGAGATCGTCGCCGAGGTTGAGCACGGCGTGGCGGAGACCGGCGTCCACCCGGGGATCATCGGTGAGATCGGGACCGACCGGGCCTGGATCAGCCCGCGCGAGGAGCGCGTGCATCGGGCGGCGGCGCGCGCGGCGGTGCGCAGCGGCCTGGCGGTGGTGACCCACTCGCTGTGGAGCGCGGTCGCGCTGGCGCAGCTGCACATATTCGAGGAAGAGCGCCTCGATCCGTCGCGAGTCGTGATCAGCCACGCGGACTCCGTACCGGAACTCGACTACCAGCTTGCCCTCCTCGAGCGCGGGGCGAACCTGTGCTTCGACCTCCTCGGCCGGTCCGGCGAGGGCGCCGCGGCGCGCGAGGCGCGCCTGGTCGAGCTGCTCGTCGAGCTTCTGGAACGCGGATTCTCCGACCGGATCCTTCTCAGCCAGAACGTGTGCACCAGCGACCAGCTGAGGACCTTCGGCGGGACGGGCTACGGTTACGTCGCGCAGCATTTCCTGCCGCACCTGCGCACGGCGGCGGTGGGCGAGGGCGAGATCGCGGCGATGACCGTGGAGAACCCACGCCGGATCCTGACCGTCGGCTGACCGGCCGCCCCGGCCCGATCCGCGTTGATGAGCGACCGCGACGCACCAAAGCCGCGCGACCCGCGGGCCGATCTGCGCCGGATCGCGTTCCTGCTCGAGGCCGCGAATGAGCCGACGCACCGCGTGCGCGCCTTCCGCGCCGCCGAGGCGCGGCTGGCGCGGCTGATGCCGGAGGAGGTCGCCGATCGCGTGCGCGCCGGGACGCTGCGCCAGCTGCCCGGCATCGGCGAGGTGCTCGAGCGCACGATCAGCGAGTCCCTGCGCGGCGAGGAGCCGGTCTACCTCCGGCGCCTCGAGGCGACCGGCGGACGGCCCGTGTCGGAAGGCGCGGCCGAGCTGCTGTCAGCGCTCCGCGGAGACTGCCACGTCCATTCCAACTGGTCCGATGGCGACGCATCGCCCGGGGAGATGGCCGAAACCGCGCGCGACATGGGCCATGCCTGGATGGTGCTCACTGACCACTCTCCGCGGCTGACGGTCGCAACGGGCCTCTCCGCCGATCGGCTCCGCGAGCAGCTGGACCATGTGGCGGAGCTGAACCGCGACCTCGCACCCTTCCGGATCCTGACCGGGATCGAGGTCGACATCCTGCCGGACGGCTCACTGGACCAGGAGCGGGACCTGCTCGCGCGGTTGGACCTGGTGGTCGGCAGCGTTCACTCGGAGCTGCGCATGGAGGGGCGGCTGATGACGCGTCGGCTGGTCACCGCGCTGGCGGATCCACACCTCGACGTCCTGGGACACGTCACCGGGCGGATGGTGACCGGGCGCCGCCGCCGTCCGCCGTCGGCGTTCGACGCGGAGATCGTGTTCGCGGCCGCCGCCCGTTTCGACAAGGCGGTCGAGGTCAACAGCCGCCCCGAGCGCCTCGATCCGCCAAAGCGGCTCCTGCGCCTGGCCGTCGAGGCCGGCTGCCGGTTCGCCATCGACTCGGATGCGCACGCGCCGGGACAGCTTGCCTGGCTGCCGAACGGGGCCGAGCGCGCGTTCCTGTGCGGCGTGGAGGCGGATCGTGTCGTGAACGCATGGGAGGTCGAGCGCCTCCTGGCCTGGTCCGCCAGCCACGGCGCCGGGGCGGGCTGACCCCGGGCCGCGCGCCGGGCGCCGCGGTGGTCAGCCCGGATCGATGGGCCCATACTGGATTGCGTTCACGACTGCACCCGAACGCTGGAGGTCGCCATGTCCGTCGCCCGCGTCACAGAGCTCTCATGCACCTCGAACCAGTCCTTCGAGGACGCCATCCGCCAGGGCCTCGAACGCGCGATGAAGACGCTTCGCGGCGTGCGGAGCGCGTGGATCAAGGAGCAGCGCGTCAACGTAGGCCGGGACGGCAGCCTGGAGTTCCAGGCCAACCTCCTGGTGACCTTCATCCTCGAGGACTAGTGGTCGAAGGGGGTCACCAGGGAGGCGCGAGCCGCTCGACCGTCGCCCGGTCGGCGTGGAGTCCCTCCGCGTTGAGCGGGATCATGGCCACGTGGTCCGCGCCGGCGACCCGCAGGCCGGCGAGCCGCTCGCGCACCGCGGCATCCGTGCCCCAGGACACCAGCGCGTCAACCAGGCGATCGGCGCCGGGTGCCACCAGCTCGGCATTGGTGAACCCCAGCCGTCGCAGGTTCGCGAGGTAGTTCGGCAGGGAGAGGTAGCGGGCCAGGTAGCGGCGGGCCGTTTCCCGCGCGGTCGACGGGTCACGATCGAGGCGCACCGCGGCGCTCACGATCAGCACCGGCCGTGGCCGGCCGGTCTGCGCCGCCACCGCATCCAGGAGGGTCCTCGCCTCGCTGACCGCCTGCACGGGGACGCAGTACAGGAAGGCGCCGTCCGTGCGCTCCGCCGCGAGCCGTTGCATCCGCTGGCGCAGCGCGGCGAGGACGAGCGGCGGCTCGCCGTACGGCAGAGGACCGCGGTAGGGCGCCGCCCGGTACGCGTCGAGGTAGGCGCTCATGGCCTCGATGGGTGGCAGCCAGCGGTGACCGCGAACCTGCTCGACCTCCTGGTGGCCGACGCCGAGGCCCAGGAGCATCCGGCCGCCCGAGAGCTCATGAAGTGTGGCTGCGCCGGCATGCGCGGCGACCGCGTCACGCGCCGTCGTCTGTGCGATCCCCACCGCAAGGCCGATGCGCTGCGTGCGGGCCGCCAGGTGCCCCAGCAGCGCAAAGGGCTCCCGACCGACCCCTTCCTGGGTCCAGGCCACGTCGTACCCCAGCGACTCAGCGCTGCGCACCAGGGCGGTCGCCTCCTCCGCCGCCAGCCTGTCCCAGTTTGACCAGACGCCGTGTGCGCCGATGCCGTCCACCCGCGGGCGCCCTACCGGACGAGATCGATGCGGCCGCCGGAGCGCACGAACCGGGACCGATAGACCGGGTTCGAGACCCGGCTGTTCACCGTGGCCGCGTCGAGCGGCCGGCTGGAGCGTGGAGCGTGATAGTGTCCGCGGTCGCGGATGGCGTCGGCGATCTCTGCCGCGGTGGACGGTCCGCGCTCACCGATCACCGCCGCGATCTCGTCGTGGAGGGCGATCCTGCCACCGCTCGTGGGCGCGGTGGCACGCTGGCGCTTGCCGGTGGCCTTCGGCGGCCGTCCTCGCCGCGGACGAGCCTCGGCCGGTTCGGTGGCGGCCTGCGCCGGAGGATCTGCGGGCACCGTTGGTTCCGCGGGCGCCGCCGCTTGCGGTGTCGAGGCCCTGTCGGCCGCGCGGGACGCGAGCTCGGTGACCTGCGTGACGAGCGAGGCAACGGTGGCCTCCAGCTGCGCGAGCCGCGACGCTCCCTCGGGCTGGGCGACGGGCAGGCCCTGGCGTTCTGCGTCGAGGCGCTCCTCGATCCAGCGTTGCACCAGCTGGCCGGGCCGCAGTCCCTGCCCCGCGGCGAGCTCCTTCAGGAGGGAGAGGCGGCGCGGATCGACCCGGATCGCCATCCCGCCGTCGTCCTGGCCGCCGGCAGCGTATGGCGCTCGCGGGGCGCCACGATCAGGGAAGGTTCGCTGCGGGCGGTCGCGCGGTGTGAACTCGCGGGGTGCGGAGTCGCGCGGCGGGAAATCGCGCTGCGGGCGGTCGCGGGGCGTGGAGTCGCGCGGCGGGAAATCTCGGGGCGTGGAGTCGCGCGGCGGGCGGTCGCGCGGCGTGAACTCGCGGGGTCCGCGGCTTTCCGGTGGTCCCGCAGGACGTCCGCCGGGACGGTACGGTCGGCGTTCACCGAAGCCGCCCCCACCGGGACGCGATGGTTGGCGGCGGTCGCCGCGTCGATCATTGGGCATGGGGCCACTCTAGCTGCCGCGCTCGAGCTTGACCAGCGAGCCCCTGGCTCGGTCGGACGCCGACGAGGGTGCACGACCCCCCACCGGTATCCGGGCTGCGGCCCGCCCGCTTCGCGAACCGTGCCCATTTGACCGATGCGCCGCCGGCTGGCACCCTGAAGGTGTCCCAACCGAGTCTACTGTCGTGGCCCCGCCCGGGGCCGCGCTCGAGGCCCGCGCGACAAACGGATGCGCCATGGCGGTCCGTGCGCGGAGCCTGAAGAATCCGCTACCGGAGCCCCATGTTGCGAAACCCCAGGAGGGTGCTGTCCACCCTCGTGCCGGCGGCTGCCCTCGTGCTCGCCATCACCGTCACCGCCGCCCACGCGTTCGATGCGCCGCGGCCGACAATCGTCAATCCCACCACACCCGCGCTTACCGCGGCGCAGCTGCGCGGCATTGCCGACGACGGCCTCCGCCCGATCACGGCGATCGCCGATCCAACTCCCAGCCTGGTCGCTCGCAGGGCTCCGGCTCCGACCCCCCCCGCGCGCCGTCCACGGATCAGCGGGACCGCGTCCCACTACTCGGGCACGCGCGGGTTCATCGGCCGCGCGGCGGTGGCTCTCCCCGGGGCACTGGGCGGGCGCTACACGGGCGGAATCAGCGGGACGGTGACGATCTGCGCCGACCGATGCGCCACTCTCCCCGTCGTGGACTACTGCAACTGCTACTGGGGAACCGCGAAGCAGCGTGTCGCGGATCTCACCCCCGTAGCGTGGGCGCTGGTCACCGACCTGCCGCTCTCGCGCGGCCTGGTGCACGTAACGGTCATCCTCGGCTGAGGACGGCTCGACACCGGAGCCGGGTCGCTACTGGCAGCTGACCGCCACGCTGGCGGGTTCGCCGCCCACGCCCGGGATCGACTGGTCGAAGGTGACCGTGTCCCCGCCGCTCACCGGCGGAGACACCGAGGTCACCGCGCCCAGCTCGTGGCCGCCGGCGTCCCTGGCCTCCAGCCGGCATTTCGCACGTCCGGACCTGGTGCCCTCGTTGCTGACCAACACGGTTGCCACCACGGCCCCCTGCGAGCCTGCGTGGAACGACAGCGTTCGCGCGGTGTAGGGACCGATGCCGCGCATGGCCAGGCTGGCCGCGATGGCCAGCAGCGCCACGCCGGCCACGATGGCCACCACGATCGTCCCGTGGTACTGGCTCGCAGACGGCGTCGCCATGCCGGCCCGGTTGCAGACGTCGCAGATCGACTCGTCAGGTCCGATCTGCCGTCCGCACTTGTAGCAGCGCCGCGGAGCGCGCGAATCGGTCGCGCCAGCCTCCGATCCGTCGGCGGTCATGGGTGGCCCTCCGGAAGTCGCTCGCCGGCCCGGATCGGCACGGAGAGCCAGTTCTCCTGCGGCGCCAGCGGACAGCTCCAGCGGGCGTCGTAGACGCAGGAGGGGTGGTAGGCGTAGTTGAAGTCGAGCACCATCTCGTCGCCGTTCGAGCCCAGGTCGGCGCCCTTCCCGGAGTCCCACAGGTAGCGCCCCGCGGCGTATGACTCGTGCCCGCTGGTCGCGTCGCGGAACGGGATGAAGATGCCCCCGACGTACTCGTTCATCCAGTACACGGCCAGGGTGCAGGGCGTCCCATCGGCGACGAAGCGCACCCACCCGATCCGCGCATAGGGAAGCGAGGGCCCTTCCCCGGAGCGCGGCAGCTCGAGCGGTGGCGCGTCGGGATCGGGCTCAAGCCGGGCCGTGAAGCGCAGGGACGGATCGTGCCGCCAGTAGGCGACGCCACGGAAGTCGGCGCGTTCGGCGGCCGGCACCGGGGAGGAGGGGTGCTCGCGGAACAGGTGCTCGCGCGCGGAGCGGAAGGCGACCAGTCGCATCGGCTGCGGGCGCGTGTCGGAACGGAGGGTCTGGTAGAGGACGGCCACGCGCCGTCGCCAGTCGGCAAGGTCGAGGTACTCGGACATGGATACACGAGAGGATAGACGGCGGGCGCCCCGCGCGGGGCGCCCGCCATCGGTGCATGCAGACGAACGGCTAGATCAGGCCGTTATCGGTCAGGAACTGCTTGGCCACATCCGCGATCTTCTGCTGGTCCACGTTCGACCTTGACGCCCATCTGGGTGAGGGCATCGGTGGTCAGCTTGGCCGAGACCGCATTGAGCGTGTCCGAGAGGGCGGACCCGCCGGTGTCGAGAAGGTCCTTGCGCAGGACGGGAATCATGTTGCCCGCCACCTGCGACTGCTTGTCGTCGGTGAGCAGGACGAAGTTGAAGCTGGCGATGTCCGGCTGGGTGCGTGCACAGCTCGGCGACGTCGACGTTCTTGCTGTTCAGCGCGACCGCGATCGCTGCGCGAGCACGGCGCCAGCTTGACCCACTGGAAACCAGCGGCGGTGATGTCGATGCCGTACTTGTCCTTGAGCGCCTGCCCGCAGCCGGCGTTCGTCCCGCACTCCGGGGGAAGGCCCCACTTCAGCTGGGTCGCCGACCTTGGCTGCGTCGCTCATGGTCGTGAGCGACATCTGGTCCGCCGTCTCCTTGCGAACCGCGAAGCCGTTCTGGTCGGCCCCGGGCGCGTAGGCGAGCGAGGTGAGCCCCAGGGGATCCAGCGCCGCATCGAGCGCGGTCTTGGTGGCCGCCGGGTCGCCGGTGGCATTCGCCTTCAGCTCCGATGCCTCGTAGCCCAGGTACTCGGGCATCAGGTTGATCTGGTCGCTCTTGAGCGCATCGTTGGTGAGGGTCCGCGCACCCAGGTTGAGCTTGCGCTCCACGGTGAAGCCCTTGGCCTCGAGCGCCTGCGCGTAGATCTCGCCGACGAGGGCAGATTCGTAGAAGTCGGCCGAGCCGACGATCACCTTCGGCAGCTCCTGGGATTGCGATGGGCCGATGCTGGCCGCCGATGGTGCCGAGCTGCCGCCCCCTCCCGTCGAGCAGGCGCTGAGGACCAGCGCCAGCACCGACGCCCCGAGGGCGAGCATGCGGAATCTCCGCATTGGGTCCTCCTTCTGGTGCGAACAAGGGATTGCCGCCGCATGCCGCGACGGTTCAGGGTTCGGAGTCTATCAGCCGACTCGTGACGCTCCGATGACAGGAATAGGCCGATTCTTTCAGCCGGGTTCAGATCGCTGAGCTAGGCGAACGGGCCCCCGACCGGGGTCTGCATCGAGTGCTCGTCCCCGCCCCAGGACCGCGCCGGCGATTGTGGGTGTGACCCGATCCCCGGCGAGACGAGTCGTCGCTGGAGCCAGGCAAAGCCGAGCTCGGTCCCGATGGCCAGTGCGCCCACCAGCACGGCGCCCATGAAGAGCTGGGCGTCGTCCTGCTGGGCGATGCCGTCGATGATCAGCCGGCCAAGGCCGCCGGCCCCCAGGACTGCGGCCAGCGTCGCGGTCGCGACGACCTGCACCGCAGAGATGCGCAGACCGGTCAGGATCGAGGGCAGGGCGAGCGGCACCTCCACCAACCACAGGAGCTGGAGCTCGCGCATCCCCATCCCGCGCCCGGCCTCGACGGCGTCCGGTTCCACCTCCCGGATGCCGGCGTACGTGTTGGTCACGATGGGCGGGATGCCAAGTGCGACGAGGGCCACGATCGGTGGGGATGAAAAAGAAGCCAAGCGGCGGCCACCAGTTGGCGGTGATGGTCAGGACGATTCCGAGCAGGCCGAGCGTCGGCAGCGCCCGGCCGATGTTCGCGACGCTGATCGCCGCAAGCGCGCCGCGCCCGGAGTGGCCGATGGCGAGACCCACGGGAAGGGCGATGAGAACCGAGAGAAGGAGCGACCCACCTGAGAAGGCGAGGTGCTCCACGAGGCGGGGGAGCATGCCGTCTGCACCGGTCCAGTGGGCGGGGACCGAGAGCCATTGGGCGAGCTCTTCGATCAGTTTCACGACGTCGCGCTCCGTGCCCGGACCCACGGTGTGAGGCGGGTCTGAAGGAGGAGCAGGGCGAGATCCGCCACGACGGCGAGTGCCACGGAGAGGAGGGAGCCGACCCAGATTGCGGTGGGGAAGAAGCCCCTGAGCCCGGTCACGACGATCAGGTACCCCAGGCCGCCCTGACCGATCAGCGCGGTGACCGTCACGAGGCCCACGGTCGTGACGGTCGCGATGCGCAGCCCGGCCACGATGATCGGCACCGCGATGGGCAGCTCCACGCGCCACAGCATCTGGCTCGGCGTGTACCCCATCCCCGATGCCGCTTCGACAACGTCGGGCGGAACCGACTCGAGCCCGAGAAGGATGTTCCGGATGATGATCAGCAGGGTGTAGCTCGTGAGGGCGATCTCGGCCGAGAAGAAGCTGAGACCGGTGAACGGGATCAAGAAGGCGAAGAGCGCCAGGCTGGGGATCGCGTAGAGAACCCCGGTGACACCGATGACCGCCGCGGTCGCGCGCCTTCGGCGACGGATGAAGAGCGCCGCGCCGAAGCTGAGGACGAACCCGATCACAACCGCGGTCAACGTCATTCCCACGTGCTGCAGCAGCCGCTCCCAGATCACGTCCATGTTGTTGACGATCCAGTCGGGGCGGATGAACGGCTCGCCGGGCGGCATCGGCTCAGCTCGCCTTTGGCGGCGTTGCGCTCTGGAGAACGCCGCTGATCTGGTCGACGCTCACCAGGCCGAGCACCCGTTCGCGCTCGTCCACCACCACGCCCAGCTGGACCGACGAGGCGAGCATGGCCGAGAGCGCGTCGCGCAGCGTCGTCTCGGGCTCGAGGAGGCTCGCCCCGGGCGTCGCGAGGGAAGGATCGATGGCTCCGCCGCGGGCGAGCTCGCTGCCGTGAATCCAGCCGATCGGCCGGTCGCGGTCGTCCACCATCAGCGCGAAGTCGATCGGTGCGGCGTCGACCGCGCGCACGGCGTCGCGGCTGCGATCTCCGCCGTGGACGATCACCGGTTCCAGGAGCGGCAGGTCACGCACGCGCGCCAGGGAGAGGCGCTTCAGCCCGCGGTCGGCGCCCACGAAGCGCTCGACGAACTCGCTCGCGGGCTGGGCCAGGATGGCGTTCGGGTTGTCGTACTGGGCAAGGATGCCCCCGCGCTGCAGGATGGCGATCCGGTCGGCCATCTTGATCGCCTCGTCCACGTCATGGGTGACGAACACGATCGTCTTGCGGACCTTGGCCTGGAGGCGCAGGAACTCGTTCTGCAGGCGCTCCCGGCGGATCGGATCCACGGCGCCGAACGGCTCGTCCATGAGCATCACCGGGGGGTCGGCGGCCAGGGCGCGGGCGACCCCCACCCGCTGGCGCTCGCCGCCGGAAAGCGCGGACGGGTATCGGTCCCGGTAGGTGGCCGGGTCGAGCCCAACCAGGTCGAGCAGCTCGTCCACGCGGTCGCGGATCCGGACGTTCGGCCATTGCAGCAGGCGCGGGACCACCGCGGCGTTCTCGCCCACGGTCATGTGCGGAAAGAGGCCCACCTGCTGGATCACGTAGCCGATCCGGCGCCGCAGCTCCACGGGGGGCAGCCGCATCACGTCCTCGCCGTCGATGGTCACCGTGCCCGATGTGGGTTCCACGAGACGGTTGACCATCTTCATGGTGGTGGTCTTGCCGCAGCCTGAGGGTCCCACCAGGACGCAGATCTCGCCGGCGGGAATGGTGAGGGAAAGATCGGTCACCGCGGGCGCGGTGCCGTCGGGGCCGTACCGCTTCGAGACGTGGTCGAGGGCGACGACCGCCCCCGCCGCGGCGGTGGTGCTCATGGCACCGATGATACGGGGCCGGTTGCCGCACCGGCCGTCGCGAGGCGGTAGATGGTGAGCGACGGATTCGCGTACACACGCTCGAAACCGGGGGTCTCAGCGAAGTCCACCGGGCTCGGGCAGGGCGACGGCCGGCCCCCGTCGATGAGATAGGACGCACCCAGCTGGCGCATGAGCGCGACCGTCATGAACGGATCGCCGCCACAGTAGATCTGCGTCAGCTGTGACGCGCGGAGGTCCGGCGAATAGCCGAGGTTGGCGACGTACGGCTCGAAGGTGAGCAGGCGCAGCCGCCCGGCCGGGTCCGTTGGCGCATTGAGCCAGCCGTCGGTGGCGAAGACCGCGCGGTCCGGGGTGTTGCTCGCGATCCATTCCGCCGCGGCGAGCTGGTCCGCGGACAGGACCTGCTCCCGGTTCAGGCCCGTCCAGGCGCCCACGAGCAGCGGGGACGGAATGCTCAGGGCCAGCACAACCGCCACCGCCGGCCAAGGCCAGCGGCGGATGAGCCAGGCCGCCAGCAGCGCCACGGCGATCCACATCGCCTGGAAGTACTTGTTCATGTCGAAGGCGATGGAGCTGACCTGGATCACGTTGGGGACCGTGAACAGGAGCACCGCCCAGCCGGCCAGGAACCAGCGCACCGGCGTCCGGCGCCAGAGCAGGGCGGCGGCGGCCAGGAGCATGGGGACGCCCAGGTTGGTGGCATAGAAGAAGACGACCGCCGCCGGTCCGTCCGCGAAGGGGGCGGACTCCCAACCGGCGACCAGCTTCAGCGCCCCGGAGCTCGAAGCCTGGAGGAGCGGTGCCACGGCGAACGGCAGGCTCAACAGGTAGGGACCCAGGAAGAGCAGCGCGTTTCGCGGGGTCGCGGCATCCGTCAGCCGGCCGCCGGTCACGACCCACAGGAGTGCAATGAGCAACCCGGCGGGGAAGAAGAAGAAGTGGAACGGGGCCAGCAGGGCACCGGTCAAGCCGGCCAGGGCGATCAGCCCCGGGCGATCACGCCACCCCGCACGTCGCCGGCGGGCGGTCGGCAACCCCGCCACGAGGAGCAGGACCATCGCCACAAGCATCGGCAGGCCCGCCATGGTTGCCCGGTGCACCAGGAGCCCGGTGCCCATCACCGATGGGATCCGGAAGTACGGCCAGCTGACATGGCCCAGCGCGTCGTACCAGACGTTGTCGTAGCTGTTGTTGATCACCAGGCTGATCGGGTTGCCGAGCCCGTTCGCGACGTCGCCGACGAGCCGGATCCAGCCGAGCCCGCCGGCGAAGACCGCGAGGGTGGCGGCGATCAGGGCAGCCCTGCGCGCCGCCGCGTCGCGCAGCAGGGTGCGGGCCAGGCCGTGGACGCAGAGGACGAGCGCTCCGGCCAGGATCGCCGACGAGGTGATGAACGCCGGGATGGCGAAGATCCCCGCCGCGCTGGCGAGGATGGCGTCGTGGAAGTCCGCGAACCAGTGGTAGACCAGCGGCGCGCCGGCGAAGTAGGGCACCTGCGGCGGGAAGTTGCCGGCATTCAGGCTCTGGGCGATGGAAAGGTGGACGCCCAGGTCGCTCCAGTTCGAGCCGCCGCTGTCGACGCCGGCGGCGGTGACGTGCCACAGGCCGCTGGCCAGCACGACGCCCACGAAACCCGAAGCCAGGGCCGCCAGCAGGAACGGCGCGCGGTCGCGTGTGAACGCGTTCCGGGCCGCCCGCAGGCCGTTCGCCAGGCCAGCGGCCGGAGAGCCCCGCCATGCGGCGAGCGGCAGGCCCGCGGCCAGGATGGTGGCGGCCAGGAAGACGGTGGTGCGCGTGTATCCCATCGCCAGCGCGAGCCACCAGACGAGGTGCGTGCTGACCGCTACAGACAGGATGATGGCAACCCCCAGCCGCCCGGTGGCGGGGATCCGCGGTGCCGTGATGGCCACCAGCGCCCAGCCGGGGACCACGTAGAGGAGCGGCCAGACGAACAGGATCGCCAGCGGAGGCAGGGCCCACGCGGCGGCGAGCGCGACGAGGGCCACGACCGCGGCGAACCCGGCCGCGGCGGGCGACCCCTGGCCCCTCACTCAGCCGTTCGGTGTCGAGGGTGCCAGGCGGGGGAGCGGCTGCCGGGGGTCGAGCAGTGCGACGATGCGGTCCACCTGCGCATCGGTGAGCACCTCGTCGCGTGCCATGCGCCGGGCCAGCCCGTCGAGGGTGGCGTGGACGTGAATGCCGGGCCGCTGGTCCGGTCCCCAGGTGAGCTCCGTCTGGGCCTCGGTCACGAGGCAGGCCTCGACCACGGCGGGGAGCCCTGCGCGCTCCAGGATCAGCTCGAGCCGATGGCCGGCAAGGCGGGCGCGATCAACCGGCACCGCATCCCAGGGGATCCACGAGTCCGTGGATCGGCTCCACCGGTACCAGTGGCCGTTCCGTCGTCGGAACCGTCCCCGGTCGTGGCCCATGGTCAGGGCCCAGGTACCGCCTGGGCCCACCACCACGGCGTCGATCGGCTCGGTGCCCGATGGCGCAGCGTGCCGGAGGTAGTGGTAGCGGTCGTCGAGGTGGCGCCCCAGGCCCGTCGCCAGGCGATCCGGCGCCAACGCGGCGAGGCGGCCGAACGGCAGGCGGGAGCGTGGGATGAGGGAATGCTGAATCATGGGTCGGACGATCGGATGCCTGCGTAAGCGGGGTGTCAAGGTCCCCCCGAACCGGGACCCGTCAAGTCTACCGCGACAGGCCGGCGTCGCCTAGGTCCAGGGACATCGACACCGCTCGCTCCTGGTATCCGAGGGACCGATACAGCCCTCGGGCCACCGTGTTTCCCCCGAAGACGTTGAGCTCGATCCGGCCCAGGCCGCGCGCCCGTGCCTCGTCCTCGACGAGCCGCATTGCCGCTCGCCCGTACCCCCTTCCGCGGTGCTCCGGGTAGATCTCCACGTCCCACACGTACAGGACCCCGCGACCGTCGATCTCACGTGCGCCGATCCACAGCCTCCCGACGGGCGACCCCTCCACCTCGAGGATCAGGATCGCCTGGTTCGGGGTGGCCATGCGCTCGGGAAGCACGGTCCGCATGTCGCGCTCCGCCTTGCGCCGCGCCGCGCCCGGCTCCACCTGCCCGTTCCTCGCGATATCGGCGGCGTAGCCATCGGTGACGTCTCGGTACCACCCGTCGAACTCGTCGGGCCGCAGCGGTCGCCCGCTGAGCCCAGCGGGCCCTGGGCGAGGCCTGCCCTGCATCGCTGCATGGTAGCCGCGCCGGCGAGGTGTGTCGGGCGCGGCTGGTAGCATCCGCGGCATGGCAATCCTGCAGGTTGGCCCCGAGATCGAAGAGGCCGTTCGCGTCATGCTCGTGGAGATCGGCGAGGATCCCGAGCGGGCCGGTCTGCTCGGCACGCCCAACCGCGTCCGCCGGATGTACGAGGAGCTCGCAGCCGGCTATCGCGTCGACCCGGATGAGCTCATGAACGGTGCCTGCTACGAGGTCGAGTACGACGAGATGGTCGTCGTCCGCGACATCGGCTTCTTCTCGCTCTGCGAGCACCACCTGCTGCCCTTCTTCGGGACGGCTCATGTCGGCTATCTCCCGAAGGGCCGGGTGATCGGCCTCTCGAAGATCCCGCGCATCGTCGAGATGTACGGCCGCCGCCTGCAGCTCCAGGAGCGGCTCACCCAGCAGGTGGCCGAGTTCCTCATGGAGCGGCTGCAGCCGCGCGGGGTGGCCTGCGTCATCGAGGCCAGCCACATGTGCACCATGATGCGCGGCGTCAAGAAGGAGCGGGCGCGCATGGTGACCAGCGCCATGCTGGGTCGCTTCCGCGTGGATCCCAAGACGAGGACCGAGTTCCTGGCCCTGATCGGCAACCCGGGCGGCTAGAATCGGCGAGCGATGACGAACGAGACCGGGACCGATGCCGGCGCTTCCGAGCGCCGGACCCCCATCCGGGTGCTGATCGCCAAGCCCGGCCTGGACGGTCACGACCGGGGCGCCAAGGTGCTCGCCCGCGGACTGCGCGACGAGGGCTTCGAGGTGATCTACACCGGGCTTCGCCAGACCCCGGAGATGATCGCCGATGCCGCCGAGCAGGAGGATGTCGACGTGGTCGGCCTCTCGATCCTGTCGGGCGCCCACATGACGCTGCTGCCTCGCATCGTCAGCCTCGTGCGAGAGCGGGGCATGGACGACGTCCTGGTCGCCGCCGGCGGGATCATCCCCGATGTGGACATCGGCCCGCTGAAGGAGGCCGGGATCGCCGAGATCTTCGGTCCCGGGACCAGCATCGGCGAGGTCGCTCGCTACTTCCGCGAGCACGCCCGCCGGCCCCGCTGAGCGCATGCCGCGCCCGGGCCATGGCTGACACCGCCGCCCTCCTCGATGCGACGGTCGCCGGAGACCGCCGCGCGCTCGCGCGCCTGCTCACCGCGATCGAGCGTGGTGATCCCGCCATGCGCGAGGCCCTGCCCCGGGTCTTCGCGGCTTCACGCGGCGCGCACCTGGTGGGGGTCACCGGCCCGCCCGGCGCGGGGAAGTCCACGCTGGTCAGCGCGCTGACCACGGAATACCGGCGCCGCGGCCGGCGCGTCGGCATCGTGGCGGTCGACCCATCGTCGCCGTACACCGGCGGCGCCATCATGGGCGACCGCATCCGGATGATGGAGCACGCCGCGGATCGCGACGTCTTCATGCGCAGCATGGCCTCGCGCGGCGAGCTGGGCGGGCTGGCCGGGACCACCTGGCTGGCGGCCGCGGCGCTGGATGCCGCCGGCTACGACCCGGTGCTGGTCGAGACGGTGGGCGCCGGTCAGAGCGAGGTCGAGATCGCCAGGCTGGCGGAGACGACGGTGGTCGTCGAGGTGCCGGAGATGGGGGACGAGGTCCAGGCCATCAAGGCCGGTCTCCTCGAGGTGGCCGACGTGATCGCCGTGAACAAGGGTGACCGTCCGGGCGCCGACCGGGCCGCCCGCCAGCTGCGGGCGATGCTCTCCGGCGCCGGCGGCCGGCTGGGGACCCCACCGCCGATCCTGGTCACCACGGCGGTCACCGGCAACGGGGTGAAGGCCCTGGTGGACGCCATCGATGCGCACCACGAGGTGGCGCGGTCGCCGGACCAGGTCCGTGCGCGCGCCCGGAACCAGGTGCTCCGTGCGCTCTCCGAGCACGCTGCGCGGCGCGCCGTCGGCGACCCGCGCTGGGAGGAGACCGTGCAGGCCGTCGCGGATCGCACGCTCGACCCGATCACCGCCGCCGCGCGACTCCTGGGTCTGATGTGCCGGGGCGTGGTCCTCGCGGACCGGTACCCGATCCGGCCCGCGATGCCATCGGTCCATGGCTGGTCGGCCCTGCTAGGCTAGCCAGCCATGAGCATCGAACGCGTTTTCGTCATCGGCGCGGGGCTGATGGGCCACGGAATCGCCCAGGTCAGCGCCGCCGCCGGCAAGTCGGTGACCCTGTCGGATCGCACGCGGCGAGCTGGCGGAGAAGGGCAAGCGCCGCATCGCCGGCAACCTGGGTCGCCAGGTCGCCAAGGGCAAGCTGGAGCAGGCCACGGCGGATGAGATCCTGGCGCGGATCGGCACCTCGGCCGGTGCCGGCGCAGGCCACGGGCCACGACATCGTCATCGAGGCGGTCTTCGAGGACGAGCCGCTCAAGCGCGAGACCTGGATGGCGCTCACCGAGGCCGCGGATCCGGGCGCCATCTTCGCCTCCAACACCAGCAGCATCAGCATCACCGGCCTGGCCACGGTGACGGACCGACCCGGCGCGGTTCATCGGCCTCCACTTCTTCTCGCCGGTCCCGGTCATGAGGCTGATCGAGATCATTCGCGGCCTGGAGACCGATGACGCCACGTACGCAGGCCTGTCGCACCTTCGCCGAGGAGCTGGGCAAGACGGTGATCGAGTCGAAGGACATGCCCGGCTTCCTCGTCAACCGGATGCTTGGCCCCTTCATCAACGAGGCGGTCTTCGCCCTGATGGAGTCGACCGGCACCGCCGAGGATATCGATACCGGCGCGAAGCTCGGCCTGAACCATCCGATGGGCCCGCTGGAGCTCAGCGACTTCATCGGCAACGACGTCATGCTGGGCGTCATGGACGTCCTGTACCGCGGCTTCGGCGATCCGAAGTTCCGCGCGGCGCCGCTCCTGCGCCAGATGGTCACCGCCGGGCACCTGGGCCGGAAGACGGGGCGTGGCTTCTACCGATACGACGAGAACGGCAACCAGGATCGGCTGATGGCCCTCCCCCGTGCCGCCGGTCGCGCCCGGACCCGTTCGCGCTCACCGAGGAGGAGCGCCAGGTCCGGGACACGGTGCGCGAGTTCGCCCAGCGCGAGCTGGCGCCGACCGTCGCCCAGCGCGACGAGGAGGAGCGCTACGACCGCGTCGCTCTTCCGCGGAATGGCGGAGCTGGGCCTGGCCGGCGCTCCCTACCCGGAGGAGTACGGCGGCGCGGGGATGAGCACCTTCGCGTGGGCGCTCGCCTGCGAGGAGATCGGCGCCGCCGACATGGGGATGGCGGTCAGCCTCTCGGTCCACGTCCTGGCACAGCTCCCCATCCTGGCGCTTCGGGACCGACGAGCAGAAGGCGCGCCTCCTGCCGCCCATGACCGCCGGCCGAGCACCTGGGCGCCTTCGCCCTCACCGAGCCGGGCGCCGGGTCCGATGCCGCCGCCCTCGCCCTTCGCGCGGAGCGCGTCGACGAGGGCTACCGCCTGACCGGCACCAAGATCTGGATCACGAACGGCCACGAGTCGGAGGTCACCATCGTCTTCGCGACCGTGGACCGCTCGCTCGGCCGCGAGGGGATCACCGCCTTCGTCGTGGAGCGTCCGACACGCCGGGCTTCCGCGTTGGCGGGCACGAGCGCAAGATGGGCATCCGCGACTCCGTGTCCGGCCGAGCTCGTCTTCGACGGCGCCGTGGTGCCGGCGGCGAACCGCCTGGGGGCGGAGGGGGAGGGGCTGAAGGTCGCGCTCTCCTCGCTGGGTGCGGGCCGGATCAGCATCGCCGCCATCTGCGTGGGCGTGGCGCGGGCAGCGCTGGAGCACGCGGGCCGCTATGCGCTGCAGCGGACCCAGTTCGGCCGTCCCATCGCCGACCAGGAGATGATCCAGGCCATGCTCGCCGACGCCGCCACCAAGGTCGAGGCGGCGCGCCTGCTGGCCTGGCGGGCGGCGCGGCTGCGCGACGCGGGACAGCCCATCAACGCCGCGAGCAGCATGGCCAAGATGTACGCCTCGCGACGTCGCGATGGAGGTGACAACCGACGCCGTGCAGGTTTACGGTGGCGCCGGCTACAGCCGCGACAACCCGGTCGAGCGCCTCATGCGCGACGCCAAGGGGGCGCAGATCTACGAGGGCACCAACCAGATCCACCGACTCATCGTGGCGCAGCATCTGCTCGACGGCCTGGGTCGCGGCGGATGAGCCCCAGTGGAGCCGCGAGCTCGTCCGTCTGCCCTGATTCGAGATGGCGAGCCGTGTTCGAGGGAGGCCAGAATCCATGACCACCGCGACCGCCCCGTCGGTTCGGACCGGAGCGGTCAGCCGGGGCGATCCGCTGTCGATCCCGGCTGAGCTCGGCGCCAGCAACCTCGTCGACCTCGTGCGACGGACGGTCGACCGCACTCCGGCCAAGGAGGCCCTGCGCTGGAAGCTGCCCCGCACCCGCCGTCAGACCGGTGGGGAGGCGGAGACGGACGACGAGGTCGTCTGGCGCTCCATCACCTACGAGGATCTGTGGCACTGGATCACGCGAGGTGGCCATGGGCCTGCGGCACCTTGGCCTGGGTGCCGGTGACCGGATCTGCATCATGAGTCGCACCCGTCCGGCCTGGCTCACCGCCGATCTCGCCTCGCTCTCGATCGGCGCGGTGAGCTGCCCCATCTACCCGTCGGTCGAGCCCGGGCAGGCGGCCTACGTCATCAACAACGTCAAGGCGCGCGCGGTCTTCGTGGAGAACGCGCAGCAGGCCGCCAAGATCGTCGCCGTCCGCGACCAGTGCCCGACCCTCGAGCACATGATCGTGATCGACGACCGTGGCAAGGTGCCCGCCGGAGGCGCTGAGCTTCGACGCCATCTTCGATCTGTCCACGGCGACCGCGGAGGAGCTCGCCGACTGGGAGGCCGGCTGGCGCGGGAATCGCCCGCGAGACGGTGGCGACCATCGTCCACACCTCGGGGACGACGGCGAACCCGAAGGGCGTGATCCTCACCCACGGCAACGTCCTCCACAACTTCGAGGCGGGGATCCAGGCGGTCGACTTCAATGCGGACGACCTCTTCCTCTCGTTCCTGCCGCTCAGCCACATGATTGAGCGCGCAGCGGGGCAGGTCGTTCCCCTCGGGCGCGGGTGCACCATCGCCTACGCGGAGCCGGCCATCGAGCGCCTGCCGGCGAACATGGCCGAGACTCCATCCCACCGTGATGGTCGCCGTGCCGCGCCTGTATGAGCGCCTGTATGCCCGGGTCATCGCGACCGTCGAGGCAGGGCCCGCGCTCCGCCAGCGGATCTTCGCCTGGGCGCTGGCCCTCGGCCGCGCGAAGTACGAGAACCACCTCGCGGGCCGCCCGGACTCGCCGTGGCTGAAGGCCCAGCTGGGTCTGGCCGACCGGCTCGTCTTCCACCACATCAAGGAGCGTACCGGGGGCCGGGTCCGTTACTTCGTCTCCGGCGGTGCGCCCCTCGTCGCAGGAGGTCGGCGAGTTCTTCTTTGCCCTGGGCATGCTCATCCTGGAGGGGTACGGCCTGACCGAGACGGCGCCGCTGCTGACCCTGAACACGCCGCAGGACTTCAAGTTCGGAACGGTGGGCCGCCCCGTCGCCGGCACGGAGATCATGATCGAGCCGGACAGCGGCGAGGTCCTGGCGCGCGGGCCGCAGATCATGCAGGGCTACCTCGGCGAGCCCGAGGAGACCGCTCGCGTCATCGACGACGACGGCTGGTTCCACACCGGCGACATCGGTGAGATCGACGAGTCCGGCCGCCTGCGGATCACGGATCGCCTCAAGAACCTGATCGTGCTTGCCAGCGGCAAGAACGTGGCGCCCTGCGCCCATGGAGATCACCCTCCTCACGAGCAGGTACATCGCACAGGTGCTGATCCTGGGAGACAACCAGCCGTACACCGGCGCGCTCATCGTCCCGGACTTCGACGAGCTGGGCCATTGGGCGGCCGCCAACGGGTTGGCGGAGATGCCGCCGGAGCTGCTCGTGGAGGAGCGCTCGGTGGTGAAGCTGGTCGAGGGGGAGGCGCGCCAGCTGCTCGACGGCTTTGCCGTCTTCGAGCGCCCGCGCCGCGTCGCGCTGCTGCCGCGTCTGCTCACCGAGGAGGAGGGGGAGCTCACGCCCTCGCTCAAGATCAAGCCGCGAGTCGTGAAGGAGCGCTGGGTCGCCAAGATCGCGTACCTCTTCGACCGCGCTGCTGAGACGGACGGCTGACCGAGCGCGGTGCGGCCGCCGAGCGCCGCGGGTTCGGTGACGGCAGGGACCCGGAGTACCATGCCCGCATGAGCGACGTCTACATCCTGTCCGCCGTCCGAACGCCCATCGGCAAGTTCGGCGGGGGGCTTTCGACCACGGCGCCACCCGCTGGGAAGCATCGCCATCCGCGCCGCCGTGGACCGTGCCGGCATTGCGCCCGACCACGTCGACGAGGTCGATCATGGGCCAGGTCCTGCAGGCCGGCGCCGGCCAGGCGCCCGCGCGCCAGGCCGCCCTGGGCGGCGGTCTTCCCGACGGCGTGAGCGCCACCACCATCAACAAGGTCTGCGGGTCCGGCCTCAAGGCGGTGATGCTCGGCGCCGCCGCGATCCGTGCCGGGGACGCGGACGCTGATCGTCGCCGGCGGCATGGAGAACATGAACCTGGGGCCGTACCTGCTGCCCCAGGCCCGCACCGGCTATCGGCTCGGCGACGGCGACCGTGGTGGACAGCACGGTGCATGACGGACTGTGGTGCGCCATCTGTGACGTCCACATGGGTGTGCACGCCGAGCGGGTCGCGG
>CAWBBG010000008.1:0-77829 GCA_963787025.1 uncultured Chloroflexia bacterium | reverse complement strand
GGATTATACCCTTTTCCAGCGCATGAATGAGCAAGGCGACATGCTCATGGTGGCTTCAACCATGATTCCCACCAAGAGCCATCCCTTGGCGGGAATGTATGTTCCTGCCGCGCAGGACGGCGTTGTAAATCCCGTTATCGCAAGCATCCTTGATAAGAAGATATACAATGGCATTGCCTACATCTTGAATGGCTGGCATTTTGCTGCCTGCGGCGCTATCGTGGATAGAGACGGTAAAATCATAGGCATGTTGACCACCGGTCCCCTCTATCAAACACCGGATTCCCTTCGCCACGCCATTATTGATATGAAGGTGGGTAAAACCGGATATGTATTTGTCCTTGGCGGCAAACTACCCTTTTCACCGGGGCCATTACATTATTTCGAGAGACGGGAAGCGGGACGGGGAAAACCTCTGGGATTCCAAGGATGCGGAAGGTCGTTATTTTGTTCATGATATCGTAAATAAAGCCGTCAAACTCAAAAAAAATGAAGTGGCCTACGATCGCTATCCATGGAAGAATCCGGGAGAGGCAAGCTCCCGCTGGAAGGTGGTTGCCCTGACCTATTTCGAACCATGGGACTGGGTCATAGGCGCCAGCGTCTATGAGGATGATTACTATGAAGCCAAAAAGAAAGTGGACGATTCCATGTCCCAGCTTCTTCGAGTCATGATGGTGAGCGGCCTTGCGGTGCTTATTCCGGTGATCGGTATTGCCATATTTTTGGGGAACAGGGTGACCAGGCCCATTACGGGGATTACCAGCGTGGTAAAAGAGATCGCAACGGGCGATCTGTCTTCCGCGGGGGCTTCAGCCAGGATCTTGATGGGTGCGGGACGGAAAGGGGATCCGAACCGGATCAAGGACGAGACGGAAAACCTCATCTCTTCCGTGATGACCATGACGGAGAATCTGAATTCCCTGGTGGGTCAGGTTCAGAAGTCGGGGATACAGATTTCCTCTTCTTCGACCGAATTGGCTGCAACCGCGAGAGAGCAGGAGACCACCATGGCCAACCAGGTTGAATCCACGGACAGGATGGTCAAGGCGGTGGAAGACATTTCGGCGGTTGCCGAAGGACTGGTGGATACCATGCGAGAGGTGGCTGCCAGGTCCCAGGAAACAGCAGGATTTGCAAGCAGCGGCCAAAATGATCTGATGCGCATGGAAGAGGCCATGACGAACATGGAGACCGCCTCCAGTTCCATTTCGGGAAGGCTTCAGGCCATCAACGAGAAGGCGGAGAATATCACCCATGTGGTGGTGACCATTACCAAAGTTGCGGAACAGACGAACCTGCTCTCTTTGAATGCGGCCATCGAGGCCGAAAAAGCCGGTGAATACGGAAGGGGATTCAATGTGGTGGCGCGGGAGATCAGGCGTTTGGCCGACCAGACGGCCGTGGCCACCCTGGATATCGAACAGATGGTGAAGGATATGCACGGCGCGGTTTCCGCCGGCGTCATGGAGATGGACAAATTCATCAGTGAAGTGAAGCGCAGTTCCGAAGACGTGGGAAAAATCAGTGCACAGCTTGCACGCATCATTGAGCAGGTTCAGATTCTCTCCCCCAGCTTTGAGAATGTGAATATCGCCATGGTTCAGCAATCCGAGGGCGCCCAGAAGATAAACCGGGCCATGATTGCGCTGGGTGAGGAGATGAAGGAGACCAAAAGCTCCGTGCACGAGACCTATTCGGCCATAGGGCAGCTCAATGATGCCGCAAGGGGGCTGCATGATGAGGTGTCGCGTTTCAAAGTAAGTTAAAGGGGTGTCCATGCAGGCGCGCATTGTAAAATTTTTCATTCTGGTGATCATGGTTTTTATCGCGGCATTCCGGATTTCCGGGGCCCGGGCTGAAAAAAAGGAGATTGCCATGGCCATTGGAATGGCCATCGCTCCTTATAACATTCCGGAAAGCAATTCGGGAATAGAACTGGACATCGTGAGAGAAGCCCTTGGGATGAAAGGCTATGTCATCGTCCCGAAATATGTACCCTTTGCAAGGCGAAACCTGGAACTTCTTGAGAAAAGGGTTGACGGCGTTTTGACCATTAACACCAATTCAGGAATTGAAGCCTATTATTCCGATGAGCACCTCGTCTGTGAAAATGTGGTGGTGAGTCTGAAGAAAAAAGGGCTGAAGATTGAAAAGGTTCAGGATCTGAAGGGAAAAAGCGTTGTTGCCTTTCAAGAGGCGACGATCTATCTCGGGGAAGATTTTGCCGCCATGGCAAAAGAAAATCCGGAGTACAGGGAACTGGCCAGGCAGCAGCTTCAGATCAATCTGTTGTACGGGGACCGTGTTGATGCCATTGTGCTGGACCGGAATATCTTTCGTTATCTCAAAGAAAGAAACCGGAAGGTGGATACGACCCAACCGGTGGACATAGACTGTATTTTCAAACCTACACCTTTCAGGGTGGCGTTTTCCAGCAAGAAGGTCAGAGACGATTTTAATGAAGGCCTGAGGAAGTTGAGAGAATCCGGGAGATATGGGGAAATCGTAGAAGGATATTTGCGGGCTCGTTAGGGTGCCTGCGTTGGATGAGGTCATGCGAAACTGGAGCATTGTTACAAAAATAGTTGTGTCGGCATGCGGGATTGTATGCGTCCTGATGATCCTTGGCGGGTTTGTCCTGCTGAATTTCGAGATTCGGATGGTCACCTCTTTTACCACTGAAATTGCAAGAGGAATCAATCAGTTTATCGATAAGAGGGCAGAGGAGGAGATGGCGGATCTGAAAAACAAGATCCAGCTCAATGCCGAAATACTCAGCGGTATAGGCAGCACCTATCTGTATAATCTGGATCAGGATGGCATGAAGCAATCGCTACGTCCCTACATGCATTATGGAGAGGTCGTTGCCATTAAGGTCCTGGACGAAAGGGGTGCGCCGTTTGCTGCTGTCTGGCGTGATCCCGAGGTGAGCACAGGCGATTCTCTGCCTGCAGATTTGGCGCTCGGAAAATACCCTTCGATTTTTGTGGAGTGTATTCGGGAAGGAAAGCAGATCGGAAGTTTTACCGTGTATTATACGGATTCCGTTATCAAGAAGAAGATACAGGAATTGAAAGAACGGGCCGCCCGGGAAACCGGAAGTTTTGAGGATGTTTCCCGTTCCCAGTTGGACAGGGCGATCTGGAGCCAGGGGGTAGGGGTGTTCTTTATCCTGTTGGCGCTGGTTGCATGCCTGATCATTTTCCTGCGCGCGCTGGTTCTCAAACGCCTCAAGGCTGTTTCGGCGGTGGCCAATCAACTGGCTAATTTTGATCTTGGCGTGACCGTACAGGCGACAAACAATGATGAAATAGGGAGGCTTTTAAGGGCCATAGACGACATGGCCTGTTCTTTCAGAAATGTTGTGGGCCAGGTGCAGAGATCGGGCATACAGGTCTCCTCTTCTTCCACGGAATTGGCTGCAACCGTCAGGGAGCAGGAAGTGACCATGGTGAACCAGGTGGCATCCACCGACAAGATGGTGAAGGCGGTGCGGGAGATTTCCACCGTGGCGGGCGGATTGAAGGAGACCATGCAGCAGGTGGCGGCCAAATCACAGGAAACAGCCGGATTTGCGAGCAGCGGGCAAAACGATCTTGCCCGGATGGAGGAGGCCATGGACAATATGGAGAAAGCCTCGGGCTCCATTTCGGGCAGGTTGCAGACGATCAACGAAAAGGCCGAGAACATAACCAATGTGGTGGTAACCATAACGAAGGTAGCCGAACAGACCAATCTGCTTTCCCTGAATGCCGCCATCGAAGCCGAAAAGGCCGGAGAATACGGCAGGGGATTTAATGTGGTTGCCAGGGAGATCCGGCGGTTGGCGGACCAGACCGCGGTAGCTACTCTCGATATTGAGCAGATGGTGCAGGAGATGCATGCGGCGGTCTCGGCGGGTGTCATGGAGATGGACAAATTCATCGGGGAAGTCAAAAGAAGCTCTGAAGACGTGGGCAAGATCAGCGGCCAACTGGCCCGGATCATAGAACAGGTTCAAGCCCTTTCCCCAAGCTTTGAAAATGTGAATGTCTCCATGGCCCAGCAATCCAGCAGTGCCCAGGCGATAAACACCGCCATGGTTGCACTCAGCGAAGAAATGAGAGAAACGCTGGATTCTCTCAGCGAAACCTATTCCGCTATAGAGCAATTGAATGAAGCCGCGAGGGGGTTGCATGATGAAGTGTCACGATTCAAGGTGGGTTGAGATTTGATATGTTGATGCTGCTCTTTTATCTTGGCGAAGCCATGTACGGGATCAATTGTGAAAAGATTCGAGAGATCTGTCCTTTGGTGAAGCTCGAAAAAATTCCCCATGCTCCAAACTATTTTGCCGGTCTTTTCAAGTACCGGGGCGCCATTGTCCCTGTGATTGATTTGCGCCGCCTCGTGCAGGACGAGCCCTGCGACATACGGCTGAGCACCAGGATTATTCTGGTGGATTTTAAGGAAAAGGACGGAACGGAATATCATCGTCGGCTTTATGGCTGAACGTGTTACCGAGACGGTGAGACGCTCCAGGGAAGAATTCGTGTCGTCCGGAATCAACCTGAACGGAACGCCCTTTATCGGGGGCATTATGATGGAAAATGACCGTATGGTTCAATTGATCGATCTGGATTGTCTTCCTGAAAGTTTTAAACTCCTGCCCATGCCGGATGCCGTGAAACCTGAAAGGAAGGCTTCCGAATGAAGAATGATTTCTGATGTCCTCTAAATGCGATAGAAAAATTCCTGGAAGATGAGATCGGCCTGTCCGCGGACGCTGTTGGTTCGGATATCATTTCCAAGGCTGTCCGGCTCCGCATGGAAGACCGCGGTCTTAAGCGACGGGAAGAGTATCTGGCATGTCTCAGGAGTTCTTTAAAAGAACGAGAAAAACTCATCGAAGAGGTTGTGATTCCCGAGACCTGGTTTTTTCGCAATCAGGAATCCTATGTGTATCTTTGTCAGTATCTCAAGAATGAATGGGTTCCGGAAAACAAGGACAAAACCCTGCATGTTCTCAGCGTGCCCTGTTCCACCGGGGAAGAGCCCTATTCCATTGCCATGTCGCTCATGGATTCAGGAATCGACGGAATCCGGATACAGATCGAGGCGGTGGATATCAGCACCGCGGCTGTCTTAAAGGCGAAAACGGCGAGCTACGGATCGAGATCTTTTCGGGGGGTCGATCTTGCATTCCGGGATCGATATTTTGACATGGAAGGGAATGCCTACGTCCTTAAAGAGTCCGTAAAACAAATGGTGCGGTTTTCCACGGACAACCTTCTGCGAAAGGGTTTTGCGACGGAACGCGATCCCTATGATGTTATCTTTTGTCGGAATTTATTGATCTATTTAAGCCAGGAGGCCAAAAGGGAGGCCCTCGCTGTCCTCAAAAAGCTCTTAACGCGCGAGGGCATCCTGTTTTTAGGCCATGCGGAGCGGCAGGCTGCCGTGGAGCAGGGGTTTGCAGGAATTCACCAGCCAGGCGTGTTTGCCTGCAGAAAGGAGCGGAGAAAATCTCCGGAGGAAAAGAAAACAAAAGCAGATGCGGATGTTTCCTGTAAGCAAAGAATCTTTGAAAAGGCAGGCGGAACCGATTTGAGAGGAAATGGCATGACCTCTTGTTTTTCAAGGAAGATTGCTTCAAAAAATGCTTCACGCCCGGAAACGCTAAAGCAGGAAAGCCCCAGAAGGACAGATAGATCTTTTCGATGGGGCGCAGCGGTTGGCTGATCAGGGATCTCTTCAATCGGCGCTCGAACTCTGTTCGGAATTCTTGAAACAGAATCCGGCCCATGTTCGGGCCCATTTCCTCATGGGTCTTCTTTTCGAGGCCCTTGACGATGCGGATAAAGCCGAAAATTCGTTTAATAAGGCCCTTTATCTGGAGCCGAAACATTCTGATGCCCTGAGTCATCTGGCCTTCATCATGGAACAAAAGGGAGAAAAAGAAAAGGCTTTGAGTCTGAGAAAGAGAGCCATGAAAGGTAACGGGGGCAGCTGAAAGCCACGGATGTCCAACTTCCGATATTAGATTAGACACCAAAAGCAGGACACGACCATGGAAAGCAGATGCTGGAAAACGATTGGCGTATGGGGTTCGGAAAAACCTCGCTGCCCCAAATTGGAGGAAGTGATCCACTGCCGGAACTGCGAACAGTTTATGCAGGCGGGGCGGAATCTGCTGGAGCGGGAACTTCCGGAAGAATACAAGAATGAATGGGGACGGATATTCGCCGTCAAGAAAATTGACGCGCCGGTCGGCACCATCGCCCTCGTTGATTTTCAGAATCGAGGATGAATGGCTTTCGCTGCCGGCAAAACTGTTTGCCGAAATCATCGATATGCGGCCTGTTCACACCCTCCCTCACAAAAGAAGTCCGGTCCTTCTGGGTCTGATCAATGTTCATGGCGAAATTCAATTATGTGTTTCCCTGAAAGAGCTGATCGGACTTGAAGCGCAAAAAGAAAGCGGCCGGAAGGAAAAAAAAGATCAGGCGTTTATGATGGTGGTCATCAAGAACGATGAGCGTTGGGTATTTCCTGTAAACGAAATCAGTGAGATATATCATATCCATCCGGATATTCTGCAGAACGTTCCGGTGTCCGTTTCCAAATCCAAATCGGCCTTTTCCAAAGGTATTTTCAAATGGAAAAACAGGAATGTGGCTTTTTTGGATGATGAGCTTTTGTTCTATACCCTGAGGAGAAGTATCCAGTGACGGAATTCGAGGAAACAGGAAGACCTTTTTCCAGCATCATGGAACTGTTCAAGACTGAAGTGGAGGACCACACAGCCTCCCTGACGGATGGGTTCATGTCTCTGACATCCCTTCCGAATTTTCCAGACAGAATACAATCGCTGCTTAAAGAGCTCCATGGCATCAAGGGGGGCGCCAAGGTGGTTGATCTGGAAGAGGCGGTTCAGGTGATCGAGTCCAAGCAATACGGTCGTCAAGCGGTCGGCCAGCACCACGTATTGCTCCAGCCGTCGCGCCTCGATGTCGAAGACCACCGGATCACCGTCACGGAGCGCCGCGATGGGCCCTCCCACGGCCGCCTCGGGCGCCACGTGGCCGGCCATCAGTCCGCGCGTCGCCCCGCTGAAGCGTCCATCGGTCAGCAGCGCCACGGACTCGCCGAGTCCCTCTCCCACGATCGCCGCAGTCACCCCCAGCATCTCGCGCATGCCGGGACCGCCGCGCGGACCCTCGTAGCGGATCACCACCACGTCCCCGGGCTCGATCCTCCGGTCGTGCACGGCGGCGAAGGCAGCCTCCTCGGAGTCGAAGACGCGCGCCGGTCCCCGATGGTGGAGCCGCTCATGCCCGGCGACCTTCACCACGCAGCCCTCCGGCGCCAGGTTGCCATGGAGGATCACCAGCCCACCGGTCGCCTTCAGCGGCTGCTCGATGGTGTGAACCACCTCGGTGTCGTCGACGTCGACCGATGCCGCCGCGATCTCCTCGCCCAGGCTCCGTCCGGTCACGGTCCGCTGCTCCACGTCGATCATTCCCGCCTCCGCGAGCCGGCGCAGCACGAGCGCGGTCCCGCCCACCCGATGCAGGTCGGTCGCCACGAAGCGGCCCCCGGGCCGCAGATCCGCGATGAGCGGAGTCGTGGCGCTGAGGCGATCGAAGTCGTCGATATCGAGCGGGACGCCGGCCTCGTGGGCGATGGCCAGGATGTGCAGCACCGCGTTCGTGGACCCACCCGTGGCGGCCACCACGCGGATTGCGTTCTCCACCGATCCGCGGGTCAGGATCTCGTGCGGCCGTGTCCCCTGCTGCAGCAGCGTCACCGCCAGGCGGCCGGCACGGCGCGATGCCTCCGCCTTGTCGCGGTGCATGGCCGGGATCGCGTTCGCGCCGAGCGGGCTGATTCCGAGCGCCTCGCCGACACCGCTCATGGTGTTGGCCGTGAACTGGCCACCGCAGGCGCCCGGCCCCGGGCAGGCGTGCGACTCCAGGTCGCGCAGCTCCGCCTCGGTGATCTTGCCCGCCGCCTGCTCGCCCACGCCCTCGAAGACATCCATGATCGTGACGTCGCGGCCGCGCCATCGGCCCGGGGCGATGGATCCTCCGTAGAGCATCAGCCCGGGCCGGTCGAGGCGGGCGAGGGCCATGATCGCCCCGGGGATCGTCTTGTCGCAGCCGCTGATCGCCACGACGCCGTCGATGAGATGGCCGCGCACGACAAGCTCGATGGAGTCCGCCACCAGGTCACGGCTCACCAGGGAGGCCTTCATCCCCTCGGTGCCCATGCTCACGCCGTCGCTGACGCTCACCGTGTTGAATTCAATGGGCGTGGCACCCGCTTCCCGAACGCCCTCCTTCACCCAGGTGGCGATCTCGCGCAGGTGCGCGTTGCAGGGCATCACGTCGGTCCACGGATGCACGACCGCGACGAGCGGCCGTGACAGGTCCTCATCGGTGTAGCCGATGGCCTTGAGCATCGAGCGAGACGGCGCGCGATCGGGTCCGTCCAGGAGCACGCGTGAGTGTTCGCGGGGATCGTGTGGCGAGGCTGGGGAGGTCATGGGAGCGGAGTGTAGGCGACCTGTCCAGCCCTCTTCGGCTGGGACGCCCGTGCTCCGGCGGGGTCGGGTCTTGACGCATCGCGTAGCGTGGCCGGACCGATGACCGCCACACACCCGACCCACGCCCGCCCGCGAACGATCGTGGACAAGATCTGGGACGAGCACGTCGTCGCCCCTGGCGTCGACGGCGCCCCGGACGTGCTGGGCGTCGACCTGCATCTCGTCCACGAGGTGACGAGCCCGCAGGCCTTCGACGGTCTTCGGGCGCGCGGCCTGCCGGTCCGGCGTCCGGAGCAGACCCTGGCCACGGTCGACCACTCGATCCCCACCACGGATCGCACCCTGCCCATCGCCGACGAGATGGCGGCCGCCCAGGTTCGACGCCTGGAGGACAACTGCGCCGAGTTCGGGATCCCCCTCCACGGCATCGGCTCGCCCCACCAGGGCATCGTGCATGTCATCGGGCCGGAGCTGGGGCTCACCCAGCCGGGGATGACGATCGTCTGCGGTGACAGCCACACCGCCACGCACGGCGCGTTCGGCGCGCTGGCCTTCGGGATCGGCACCAGCGAGGTCGAGCACGTGCTCGCCACGCAGTGCCTGATCCAGCGCCGCCCCAGGACGTTCGAGGTGCGCGTGGACGGGACCCTGCACCCGGGCGTCACCGCCAAGGACGTGATCCTGGCCCTCCTGGCACGCATCGGGATCGGCGGCGGCACGGGCCACGTCTTCGAGTACACCGGCAGCGCCATCCGGGCACTCGGCCTGGAGCAGCGGATGACGATCTGCAACATGAGCATCGAGGGCGGGGCGCGTGCCGGCCTGGTCGCCCCGGACGACACGACCGCCGCCTACGTCGCCGGCCGTCCCCACGCTCCGGTCGGGCCCGCCTGGGAGTCCGCACTGGACCGATGGCGGCGACTCCCCTCCGACCCGGGCGCGCACTACGACCGCACGATCACCCTGGATGCCTCCTCCCTCGAACCCATGGTCACCTACGGGACCAACCCCGGCATGGGCTTCGCGCTCTCCTCGCGCATCCCGGACCCGGCGCGCCTGGACGACGCCGTGCAGCGCGCGTCGCTGGAGGCAGCGCTGGCCTACATGCAGCTCAACCCCGGAGAGCAGATCCTCGGCAAGCCGGTGGACGTGGTCTTCATCGGCTCCTGCACCAACTCGCGGATCAGCGACCTGCGCGAGGCGGCGCGCATGCTGCGCGGCCGGCGGGTGGCGGACGGCGTGCGCATGCTGGTCGTGCCGGGCTCGAGCGATGTGAAGCGCCAGGCTGAGGCGGAGGGGCTGGCGAGCGTGTTCCGCGAGGCCGGCGCGGAGTGGCGCGAGGCCGGCTGCAGCATGTGCATCGCCATGAACGGTGATCAGCTCAGCCCCGGCCAGTATGCGGTGAGCACCAGCAACCGGAACTTCGAGGGCAGGCAGGGCAAGGGCGGACGCACCTTCCTGGCCTCGCCCCTGACAGCGGTTGCCTCTGCCGTCACCGGGCGCCTCGCCGACCCGAGGGCGCTCGGGTGAGCGGCCCGGGCGTCCACGAGCCGTTCAGCCGGGTCGTCTCCGCCGCGGTCCTGCTGCCGCGCGACAACGTCGACACCGACCAGGTCATCCCGGCCCGGTTCCTCAAGACGATCGACCGGTCCGGCCTCGCGGATCACCTCTTCGCCGACTGGCGCTACGCGGAGGACGGGACGCCGCTGCCGGACTTTCCCCTCAACCGACCCGGGTCGGACGGCCGCCGGATCCTGGTCGCAGGGGACAACTTCGGCTGCGGCTCCTCGCGCGAGCACGCGCCGTGGGCGCTGGTGGACTGGGGGTTCCGCGTTGTCGTCGCCAGCTCGTTCGCCGACATCTTCCGTGCCAACGCCCTCAAGAACGGGCTGCTCCCCGTCCAGGTCTCATCGGCCGAGCTGGGGACCATCACGAACCTCGTCGAGTCTGATCCCGGCGCCCGGCTGACGGTCGACCTGGAGACCGGGAGCCTTCGCCTCCCGGATGGCTCGGCGATCGCATTCAGCATCGATCCATTCGCTCGTCGCATGCTCCTCGACGGCACGGACGAGCTCGGCTATCTCCTCGCGCAGATGGACGCCATCACGGCGTACGAGCAGCGACACGCGGCGCCGATCTCGACGAGGGGCTGACTCGGGTCAGTCCCGGCCGACGAGGAGCCGGAAGACGCCCGCCGTCGTGGACCCGTAGGAGAGGTGCCCCTGGAGATCCTTCCAGAGGACGCTCGCCTCGTACTCCCAGATGGGCTTGTAGAGCTTCATGGCCGGCAGGGTCGCGTAGCCGTTGAGCCACACGATCAGCGCGAACGGAAGGCCGTGGCCCGGACGCGGCCTGCGCAGCGACCCTTCGACAATCCCGAACAGCGCGCCCCAGGCGATCCCGTACCCCCAGTGGACGAGGTTGTTCGTCAGCGGCGCCACCTCGTCGGGGAGCGTCGTCTGGAACATCCCCTCGACCGCGCGGCGTCCGACCTGTGCCGGCGCCCCGGCCGTCTCCCAGGTGACGCCCCGCGACAGCTCCCAGTCGAGCAGGCCGCTCTTGCCCCCTTCCCGCCGGTAGCGTCCGAAGAGGGTGAGATCCATGGCCGCGGTGCCCACGGCGCCCGCGACGGCGCCGCGGAGAAGGGCCCCGAGGGGCGAGGGTCGTGCCATGGGCCACATAGTAGGCGTCCGCGCGCGCTACCGTTGCGCCGTGCATCCCTTCCGATTCGGCATCAGCGCCAGCTGGGCGTCCTCCGGCGAGGATTGGCTGGCCCTCGCTCGCCGCGCCGAGGAACTCGGCTACGACACCCTGCTCATGCCCGACCACCTCGGACGCCAGCTCTCGCCCATCGGCGCACTGGCGGCCGCCGCGGCGGTCACCACCCGGCTGCGCATCGGCTCCTTCGTCTACGCCAACGACTACCGCCATCCCCTGCTGCTCGCGCGCGAGGCAGCGACGCTCGACCACCTCTCAGGCGGCCGGCTGGAGTTCGGGATCGGGGCGGGCTGGAACGTGCCCGACTACCGCCAGCTGGGCATGCCGTACGACCGTCCCGGGCTGCGTATCGACCGCATGGTCGAGTCGCTGGCCATCATCAAGCGCCTGCTCGCCGGCGAGCACGTCACGCACGATGGGACGCACTACCATCTCGACCGCTCCCGGCTCGCACCGCGCCCGGTGCAGGCGAGGGTGCCGATCCTCATCGGCGGAGGCGGTCCGCGGATGCTGCGGATCGCGGCGCGCGAGGCGGACATCGTGGGCCTTCTGCCCCAGTTCAACGCCCGCGGCCGCCCCATCTTCACCCAGGCGAGCGAGCGCGAGACGGCGCGCAAGGTCGAGATCGTTCGCGAGGCGGCAGGCTCGCGAGAGGCGTTCGAGCGACTGGAGCTCAACGTCCTTGTCGCCGATGGTGGTGTCATCGGCCGTTCCTCCCCCGCCGGGTCCGCGCTCGCCGCGGCGAAGTCCCTGGGCCCGCTCACCATCGGGGGAACGCCGTACCTCCTGTACGGCACGGCATCCCAGATTCGCGAGCGGCTCCTTCGCCGCCGCGAGCGGCTCGGCATCAGCTACTACGTGCTGCACCTGCCGCTGATGGAACCGATGGCGCCTGTCGTCGAGGCGCTCGCCGGGCGCTGATCGATCAGCTCTCGACTGCGCTGGTGGCTCCCCTGGCCGCGTCGATCCACCCGACCACCTCACCCACGAACGGCGCATCGCGCTTGGTGGCGCGGGTGCGGTTGAGCTCCGCGAGCGTGTCTGCGAGGTGGCGCGCGTCTCGCCTCGCGAGCTCGCGCGTCCCGTCCACTCCGGCGGCAGCCAGCAGGTTGATGTGCTTCGGGTGAATCCCGTCGAGCCGAAGCAGCTCGATGCGCTTCACCCAGGTGAGGATCGCCTCCTCAGGGATGCCGCTGGCCGCCGCAAGGTCGCGTCTCCCCGCGCGGGTCGCCCCCCGGACAAGCAGCTCGTCGTCGTTGACCACCCCCACGGTGTTCAGCCTCTCGGCCTGGGCAGGGTCGATCCACTCGACGTCGGCGATCTCCACGCCACGCTCCTTCGTGGTGCCGGTTTGGGCACGAACCGTGCGGCCGCGGGCGGGCCGCATCACCAACACAGGATGATACGGGCTGCCGCGCGCCCGCGGCCCGGGCATTCGACATCGGCTCGACGGATGGTTGGGTACCATGGCGCGCGTGAAGATCGGGGCGGTGATGCCCATCGGGGAGGGTGAGGTCGCGGGACGGACCGCGACCTACCCGGAGCTACGGGCGGCCGCCCGCGCGGCGGAGTCCGGCGGCCTGGATTCGATCTGGGTCTACGACCACCTGCTCTTCCGTTTCCCGGATCAGCCGACGAGCGGTATCCACGAGGCCTGGTCCATCCTCGCCGCCCTGGCCGCCGACACGGAGCGCGTCGAACTGGGCACCCTGGTCATGGCCATCCCGTTCAGGAACCCGGCGGTCCTGGCCAAGATGGCGGCCACTGTCGACGAGATCAGCGGCGGGCGCCTCATCCTGGGGATCGGCGCCGGCTGGCACGAGCCGGAGTTCGACGCGTTCGGCATCGGGTTCGACCATCGCGTCTCGCGCTTCGACGAGGCGCTCCAGATCGTGTTGCCGCTGCTGCGCACCGGCCATGCCGACTTCGCTGGCCGGTACCACGCGGCGGCGGACGCCGAGCTCCTCCCGCGCGGTCCACGCCCGGGCGGCCCGCCCGTCCTCATCGCAGCCCGACAACCGCGCATGCTCGGCCTCACCGCAGCCCACGCCGACGCCTGGAACGCGGCCTGGTTCGGGGATGTGTCAGAGAGCCGCGAGCGCGTCGCCGCCCTGCGGGAGGCGCTCGCGGAGGCCGGTCGCGACCGGGCGAGCATGACCGTCACGCTGGGGATCAACGTCGTCTTCCCGGACCTGCTCACCGCGAGCGACGACGCGCCGGAACGGGCCCACCGCGGGACACCGGAGGAGATCGCATCCGGGCTGCGGGCGTATGCCGCCGAGGGAATCGACCACCTCATTGCCGCCGTCACGCCCCCCACGCCGGAGGGGATGCGCGCCCTTGGCGACGCGGCCCGGCTTGCCCGCCTGTAGCGTGGAGCGCTTGCAGCGAAGCGCGCTTGCAGCGAAGCGCGCTTGCAGCGCGGCGCGCTAGCCGGCCAGCGACCCGGCCACCGAGCGATCCGGCTCCCGGGTCCATAGCGCGTGCCGCTCCCGCCGCCCGCGCCGCGCGGCGCGCAGCAGGACGCGTCCCACGAGACGATGCCCACAGGTCGCGCAGACGTACCAGCGGCCATCGCGGACGAGCGTCACCGGGTGCTCCGGCACCAGCAGGCGCCAGCGCCGGGAAGCACCACCCGGATGCGGCCCCTGCGCCGCGCGTCGCTCCTGCGCGATCCGCGCCGCTTCGCCGATCCCCGCCGCGGCCGCGTGGCGCAGGACACTCGGATAGCGGCCGGCCTCACGACGCAGCGAGGCGTCGAGCCCATCTGCGTGTCGCGCGTAGAGCGCGAAGGCGGTGGCATAGAAGGTCGCCCCATGGTGCACGCTGCGGCGGACCCGGCCACCGCCGCGCGGCGACGCGGGGGTGAGCCAGTGGGCCAGCTCGTGCAGGAGGGTGTGCCGCGCGTCCGCGAGGTCGGTGCCCGCGGTGACCGCGATTGACCCCGCGCGCCGGTTCGCCACTCCCGACGATGCGGTCCGCGAGCCTCGTCGCCAGCGCAGCACGGCGGGTGGTGGGACACGCGCCTCCGCGCAGACGGCGAGGACCAGGCTGCGCGCCCAGGCGGGCGCTGAGCCGCTCTTCACGAAGACGGCGCCATGGGCTCGCCGCGAAGGAGCCGCCCGACCTCGTCCAGCCAGGCCTGCAGATCGGCATCGGGGTACGTGTAGTCGTCGTACGTGTACCCGGTCATGGCGTTGGCGTGCCGCGCCACGTACTCGGACGGCGTCACCTCACGAAACGGGAAGGCGCGCTGGGCGCGCTGGGTCCGGTCCGGGTCCGCTGGCTCGCGGGGCGCGCCGGCCGCCTCGCGCTCGCGACGCCGATCCCGGTTGCGTGCCCGCCAGCGCTCGGTGAGGCGCCTGAGCTGTTCGTCGCGGGTCACGGGACAGAGGGTAGCGCCGCCGTCAGCGCGCCGAGGTGCTGCCCTGCACAGGATGCGTCTGCTGGACCTCGTCGACGTCCTCGTACAGCCCCAGGCGGGAGACCGCGCGCTGGACCCAGCGCGGCGCCCACCAGTTGACGCGGCCCATCACGCGCATGAAGGCGGGGACCAGCAGCCCCCGTACGACGGTCGCGTCGATGAGGACCGCGAGGGCCATCGTCATGCCCAGGGCCTTGATGAAGGTGATGCCCGAGAGACCGAACGCGGCGAAGACGGCGACCATGATCAGCGCGGCACCGGTGATCATCCCGCCCGTGATGCCGATCCCCTCGGCCACGGCCCGCGTGTTGTCCCCGGTCGCGAGATACCGCTCGCGGATCCGCGAGATGAGCAGCACCTCGTAGTCCATGGAGAGCCCGAACAGGATCGCGAACCCGATGAGCGGCAGCCACGCCGCGATCGTCCCCGAAGTCTGGAATCCCAGCAGGTTGGACAGGTGGCCCTGCTGGAAGACAAAGACCATGGCGCCGAAGCTGGCGCTGATGCTGATCAGGCTCATCAGGACCGCCTTGACCGGCAGGAAGATGGACCCGAAGGTCAGGAACAGGACACCCCCGGTGACGAGCACCACGATCAGGATGGCGATCGGGATCGAGTGCCAGAAGCTGACCATGAAGTCCTCGGAGCGCGAGGGCAGCCCCCCGGTCAGGACCTGCGCTCCTGGCGGCGCCTGGGTGGCACGGATGTCGGAGACCAGCGCGCGGCCGGCGTCGGAGTCCGGCAGCAGCTTCGAGAAGACGGTCACCTTGGTCGTGTCCTGGGCGATGAGGTCCTTGAGATACGCGGTCACGCCCGCCGCCTGCGCCGGGCGCTGGGCGGGCGGCGCGGCCAGCAGCTGGGCGTACTGCGCGGCAGCCATGCCACCCGGTGGGGTCAGGGCCGACTCGACCTCCTGCACGCCGCTGATCGCCTTGAGCTGGGTGACATAGGCGCCCAGCGCGGCCTGCCGCTGCGCGTCCAGCGAGCCGTCGAGGTTCGTCCCGGGCCAGGTGACGGCGATGGTCACCGGGTCGCTCTCGCCCCCCGGGAAGTCGTTGACGATGACCATGAAGGCCTCGCGGGCCGGCGTGTCGGGCAGGTCGGCCAGGTTCTGGCCGGTGGACAGCGAGAGCGACAGGAAGGGCGAGCCGGCGACCAGCAGGACGGCCAGGACCGGGACGGCGATCAGAATGGGACGGCGCATGACCCGCGCCGCGATCCACGACCAGACACCGTGGCCGTGACGAGACACGGCGAGCTCCGGGTCGTCCTCGTGCAGGGTGAACAGCGCGGGCAACGGAACCCGGAAGCGGTTCACGCGCGATCCCAGCATGCCCAGGATGGCCGGGAGCACGGTGAGGCCAAAGAGGAGGGTGGAGAGCACCGTCACGATCCCGGCGATCCCCATCGACCGCAGGGCGGCGGCCTGGAAGACGGTCAGCGACGAGAGCCCGATGGCGACCGCGACGCCCGAGATCGCCACCGCCTTGCCGACGCTGCCCATCATCCGCTCGATGGCGATCTCGACCGAGTGGTGGCGCAGCTCCTCGCGGAAGCGGCTGACCAGGAAGAGCGAATAGTCGATCGCCAGCGCCAGGCCGATCATGCTGGCGATGTTGTTGACGAAGACGCTCATGTCGACCACGCCGGCCAGGATCCGGATCACGGCGAAGGCGGTGGGCAGCGCGAGCCCGGCCATGAGCAGCGGCAGCCCGGAAGCGACCAGGGTCCCGAAGACGACGAGCAGGATCAGCAGCGCGATGGGCAGGCTGATCATCTCGGCGCGCACGAGGTCGTGCTCGATCTTCTGGTTGAACTCGTGGTAGAGCTGCGGCACGCCGGTGATCTGGGTCGTCACGCCGGCCGGCGCGTGGATCTCCGACGCGAGGCGGGCGGCATCCTCGACGGCCGCTTCGACCGGCTTGTCGAGCGACACGACCGCCAGGGTCCGGGTGCCGTCCCGGCTGAGCAGCTGCGCCGCGTGCGTGTCGGCGTAGGTCAGGACGCCGGTCACCACCGGATCGGTCGCGATGGCCGTGAGGCTCGTCTTGACCTTCGCCTGGAAGGCGGCGGAGGCCGCATTTCCGCCCGGATCGGTGTAGACCACGATGAGGGTGGTCGCCTGCTCACCGAATCGATTGGCCAGCAGCGCGGCGGCCTGCTGCTCCTCGGATCCGGCGATCACCCAGCCGCCCTGGATCAGCTTCCCTCCGTCGACGTTGGCCCACAGGTTGAGGCCGATGACGATCGCGAGGCCAAGGATCGGCAGCACGCGCCGGAAGCGGTAGTCGAACCGGCCCAGGGCCGCGAAGACGCCCCGCGGATGCGGCTCCAGGACAGGCCCGCTCCGCGGCGCTCCGCCGATGAGCGCCGCGGGCGCTCCCGCGGCGCTGCGCGGCACGCCATCCGACGCCGGACCGGGGACGGGCGCGCCGATGCGCTCCGAGCGGCGCGTGAGCCACGCGACGATGAACGGGACGCCCAGGCCCAGGATCCCGAAGAGCAGGGCGGTCAGTCGACGCTTGCGCATGGTCTCCCGTCGCGGTGAATGAACATTCAGTGCAAGTTCAGCCAAATGCATCCTTGCACAGGGACTGAATCATCGTTCATTCCCGGGCGAGATGCAGCATGGCGCGCCGGCACAATGCACCGACCCGGCCGCCGGGGGCGCCGCCACGACCAGTTCGTACCTCGATCGACGACAGCTGGGGAACCATCATCGTCCACGCCCTTCGTCGCAGCCAGGCACGCCGCGCACGCACGGCGGCTATGATCCGCGGCGTGTCCCGCGACGAGCTCGCCCGATGATCACGCTCGCTCCCGCCTCCTGGTGGCGCGGGCTCGGCAACCTGACCCGCTCCGGAAGCCCGGCCGAGGGCCTGGCCTGGGCCCTGTACGACTTCGCGAACACGATCTACAGCTTCGCGATCGTGAGCTTCGCCATGGGACTGTGGTCGGTCCACTACCTGGGCGAGGCGAACGGGCAGCTGTGGTTCACCGTCGCGGTCAGCGCGTCGGTGGCGGTCAACGCCGCGGTCTCGCCGGTGCTCGGGGCCATGAGCGACCGCACCGGCGGACGCAAGGGCTATCTCTTCGCCTTCACGGCGCTCTGCATCGTGGCGACGGCGCTCATCGCCGTTGCCGACATCACCATCGGCCTGCTCTTCTTCGGCATCGCCAACTTCGCCTACCAGGCGGCGCTCATCTACTACGACGCGATGCTGCCCGACGTGGCCCGGGCCGGGATGCGCGGACGCCTCTCCGGCGTGGGGGTGGCGCTCGGCTACCTGGGCACCATCGTCTCGGGGATCCTGCTCACCCGCTTCGGGACCGGCCCGGACGGCGACCCGACGCCGGCGACCTTCCTGCTGGTCGCCTCGCTCTTCACCCTCTTCGCCATCCCGATCTTCGTTCGCGTCCCCGAGCGCTCGACGGGCAGCGGGCGCTTCCGCGCCGCCGAGGCCATGCAGTCATGGAGCCAGCTGGCGGAGACGGTTCGACACGCCCGCGCGGTACCGGGCCTGCTGCGCTTCGTGGTCGGGCGTTTCTTCTACTCCGACCCGGTCAACACCGCCATCGCGGTGATGAGCGTCTTCGCCACGCAGGCGGTCGGCTTCAAGAGCGGCGAGGCGCTGGTCGTCATCCTGCTGCTCACGATCATCGCCGTGATCGCCTCGTTCGGCTGGGGCGTGCTCAACGACCGCATCGGCCCCAAGCGCACCCTGATGTTCGTGCTCGCGACCTGGGGGATCGGGCTGGTGCTGATCACGGTCACCCTCTCGAAGATCCCGTTCCTCTTCGCCGGCGCGCTGCTTGGCGCGGGCCTCGGCGGAGTGGGCGTGACGGACCGCCTGCTGCTGCTGCGGCTGGCGCCGTCGGCGCAGGTGGGCGAGATGCTGGGGCTCTACGGCCTGGCCGGCAAGTTCAGCGCGGTCATCGGGCCGCTGATCTACGGCCTGATCGTGGGTACCCTGCTCAACGTGATCGGCCACGGGGCATACCAGCTGGCCATCGGCAGCCTGCTGGTGCTGCTCCTGATCGGCGCCTGGATCGTGCGCTCGGTGCCCGAGGGGACCCCCGAGTCCGACGGAGATGTGGAAGGAGCCGAGGCGATCGCGCCCGCCATCGTGCCGCCCGGGGAGCTGCCGCGATGACGCTGGTGGTCGGTCACCGCGGGGCCTGCGCCCACCGTCCGGAGAACACCTTCGTCTCGTACGAGCTGGCCGTCACGCACGACGTCGACGCGATTGAGCTCGACGTGCACCTCACCGCCGACGGCCAGCTTGCGGTCATCCATGACGAGACACTGGACCGCACCACAGACCGCACCGGTCGGGTCGCGACACTCACCATGGACGAGATCCGCGAGGCCGATGCCGGCGCCGGCTTCACCGCCGAGGACGGCTCGCACCCCTTCGCCGGCCAGGGCCTCAGGGTGCCCACGCTGCCCGAGGTGCTCGACTGGCTGCCGGACGGGCTGGGCCTGGTCATCGAGATCAAGGCGCGCGAGGCGGCCGACGCCACCGTCGCCGCGCTGAAGGGCTCCCGGGTGCGGAGCGCCGAGGCGGTGAACCTCATCAGCTTCGACGAGGTGGCCATCGAGCGGGTGCGGACCATCGACCCGCAGCTTCCCACCGGCCTGCTGCTGGTGCCGTTCGACAAGGTCGAGCGCGGGCTGACCTGGGCCGTCGAGCACGGACACCTGGGCGTCTACCCGTGGGACGGCGACCTGGGCCTGGATCCCACGGCCGTCATCGCCCAGGCGAACGCTTTCGGCCGACGCCTCGGCTGCTACGTCGTGAACGAGCCGCAGCGCATGCAGCAGCTCGCCGCGAGCGGACTGTGGGCGTTCGTGACCGACATGCCCGACGTCGGGCGTGCCGCGGTCCCCCGCACCGACCGCTAGTCGCGTCCGCCAGCGCTCCCAGCGCGCACAGCGCGCGGCGAGCCGCGTCACGTCACGTCGCGCCGCGCACCCCGGCAACGGAATGTGCCACCCTACGAGCATGAGCAGCGCCCCGCTGGAGTTCGGCCTCACCGCCGGAGCGCGGCCCTGGCTCGGGGAGCTGGGGCCGTCGCTCGCCTCGCTCGGCTACGCCGCCGTCTGGGCCAACGACAATCTCCGCCACTCCGGACTGGCGACCCTGGCCGCCATCTGCGAGCACGCGCCCTCGCTCGAGATGGGACTGGGCGTGGCACCCCTCAGCGACCGCTCACCGGCGACGATCGCGGCGGAGGTGCGCAGCCTCGGCCTGCCGCTCGATCGGCTCACGCTCGGGGTGGGGAGCGGCAGCAGCGCATCCCTCGCCCTGGTCCGTGACGCTGTGCAGGCGCTCCGCAGCGAGCTGCCCGGCGCGCGGATCGCCATCTCTGCGCTCGGACCGCGGATGTGCGCGCTGGGCGGTGAGATCGCCGATGTCGTCCTGCTCAACTGGGCGGCGCCAGCGCGCATCGCCTGGGCGCGCGAGCGCATCGCGGCGGGTGCCACCGCCGCGGGCCGGGAGCTGCCGGTGGTCGCGTCCTACGTGCGCGTCGCGGCGGGTCCGGGGGCGCAAGCTCGGCTGGAGGCCGAGCGAGCCCGCTATGCGGGGCGGACGCCGCGCCCGTATGCACGCCTCTTCGCCGCGCAGCCGGACGACCCGACACCCGGTGCGGCGGCCGACGACCCGGCGCAGATCCCCGCCCTCCTGGCGCCGCAGCGCGCGGCCCTGGACCGGTGCGTCGTGCGCGGCCTGCCCGCGACCGATGACCTGGAGGGCTGGCTGACGGTGGCGCGCGCGGCTACTCTGCGGGCATGACCTACAGCATCGTCGCGCGCGACCCGCTCACCGGTCGGTTCGGGGTCGCCGTCCAGTCCCACGCCTACACCGTGGGGCCCATCGTCCCGTGGCTGGAACCGGGGGTCGGCGCGGTCGCCACCCAGGCGACCGTCAACGTGTCCTTCGGGCCGGTCGCCCTCGAGATGCTGCGCAACGGCTGGAGCGCGGAGCGGGTGGTTGCCGCGCTGGTGGCCGGCGACGAGCACCCGGAGATCCGCCAGATCGGTGTCGTGGACGCGGAGGGTCGTGCGGCGGCGCACACCGGCGCCGACTGCATCCTGGCCTGCGGGCACATCGTTGGCGACGGGTTCACGACCCACGGCAACCTCCTCGAGCGCGACGCGGTGTGGCAGGCGCTCGCCCCCGCCTACGAGGCGGCCCTTGCGGAGAAGCTCCCGTTTGCGGATCGCCTGCTCCGCGCCCTCGAGGCGGCCGAGGCCGCAGGCGGCGACGTCCGCGGCAGCCAGAGCGCCGCGATCGTGATCGTCGACGCCGGGCTGCGACCGACCCCCTGGCGCGGCGCCTTCATGGATCTTCGCGTGGAGGACAACCCGGACCCGGTCCCCGAGCTGCGTCGCCTGGTGAACCTCTGGGAGGCGCAGGCCCTTCTCGACGACGATGGTGACGCCGCGAAGGCCGGCGTCAACGCCGCGGAGCGCTACGCGGAGGCGCGCCGCCGGGCACCCGACTTCTGGGAGCTTGCCTTCTGGACGGCGCTCGAGATGGCCGGCCGGGGCGAGATGGAGACAGCGCGACGCGAGATGGCGGCCGCCATGGCGGCCGACGGCCACTGGCGTACGACGCTCGAGCACATGGCTGCCGGGGGGCGCGTCGACCCGGAGGTCGCGAAGCAGCTGCTGGGCGACTGACCGCCGGCGCGATCGCCGTGCGGGGCGACTACCAGTTCGTGGCGGTGGAGGCCGTCACCTCGCCCACGGACTCGAGCCAGCGCTCGACGTCGATGGCCGCCTTGCAGCCGTCGCCAGCGGCGGTCACCGCCTGGCGGTAGCGATGGTCGTGGACGTCACCCGCCACGAACACGCCCTCGATCCCGGAGCCGGTCTCATCCACGACCTCGAGGTACCCGTGCGCATCGGTCTTCAGGTTGCCGATGAACAGGTCCGTGTTCGGCTTGTAGCCGATGGCGATGAAGAGACCCTGGACGGCGAGCTCCGACTCGTCGCCGGTCGCCGTATCGGTCAGGCGCAGGTTGGTGACCGTGTTCTCGCCCTGGACCTCCGCGACCTTCTTGTTCCACGGATCTCGATCTTCGGGTGGTTCGCGACGCGGTCCTGCATGATCCTGCTGCCGCGGAACTGGTCGCGGCGGACCAGCATCGTCACCTTGGACGCGAACCGGGTCAGGAAGAGCGCCTCCTCGAGGGCGGTGTCACCGCCGCCCACCACGGCGATCTCCCGATCGCGGAAGAAGAAGCCGTCGCAGGTCGCACAGGCGCTCACGCCACGACCGCGGAACGCCTCCTCGGACGGCAGACCCAGCCACAGCGCGGACGCGCCGGTGGCCACGATGACCGCATCGGCCTGGTACTCGTCGTCTCCCACCCAGACCCGGAACGGCCGCTCGGAGAAGTCGACACGGGTGGCGTCACGCTCCACGATCCGCGCCCCGAACCGCTCCGCCTGCTCGCGGAACAGCTGCATCAGCTCGGGGCCCTGGATCCCGTGCGGGAAGCCGGGGTAGTTCTCGACGTCGCTGGTGATCATCAGCTGGCCGAGCGGCGTGTAGCCGCCGATCACGATCGGCTCCAGGTTGGCGCGCGCGGCGTACAGCGCGGCGGTGAGGCCGGCCGGGCCGGAGCCGATGATGAGCACCTTGGGGTGCATCCGGTCGGTGGGAGTCTGGGTCGCCTCGGTGGGCGGAACGGTTGCGGTCATGGTGAGCTCAGCGTAGCAGAGTCGTCGAACGGCACCGACCGGCGGCCACCCCCTCAGCCGAGCCCGATGCCGCGGTTGACGAGAACGTCCCAGGCGCCCACCGCCACCAGCGCCAGGCCCAGAATCACCCCTATGGGGCGCTCCCAGCGGACGATGGCACGCGTGATCTGGGCGCCACGCCACTGCGCCACCAGGCCCAGCGCCAGGAGCGGAAGGCCGAACCCGAGGCCGAAGACGAAGAAGAACCCGAGCTGCTCCGCCGCCGCCCCGATCGTCAGCGAGTAGGCGAAGATGGCGACGATCAGCGGGCCGCTGCACGGAATGGCGATGGGCGCGAAGAGCAGGCCGTAGAGAAACGCGCCGGCCAGGGGCCCAAAGCGACCGAGCCCGGCCGGAGCAGATCTGCGGCAGCCGTGCAAACGGGTTCCGCCCGGCGACGAGGAGGATCCCCAGGAGCACCAGCAGCCCGTCCGCCACGGGCAGCACCACCCCGATGAAGCGGCTCAGGCTCGCCGAGAGCACCGCGAAGACGGCGCCGATGGCGACCATCCCCACCAGCACGCCAAGGAGCACCGTGAAGGCCGCCAACGCTGGCGCCAGGCGTCGCGTCGGGTACGGGACGGATCCGCCGGCGACGGCCATCGCCGGGGCGCTCGATCCCCCGACCAGGAAGGCAAGGAAGGCCGGGTAGAGCGGGAGGATGCACGGCGTCACCGTGGCCAGCAGCCCCCCGACGAAGGCGACCAGCAGATCGTTCATCAGCCGCCGTTCACCACCGCGGCAAGATCGGCGGCCGAGTAGACCCGGTTGAACTCGAGGGCCGTCACGCTTCCGTCCGGGCGCAGGAGGATCTTGGGCGTCGAGGGCGGGTTGAGCACGGACGTTCCGAACCGGTCACGGAGCTGGTTCGCGACGGTCTGCGTGGCCTTGGCGAAATGCCAGTCGTAGCCGTGCTGCGCCGCGTACTCCTTGAGGTCGCCCGGCAGCTCGGTCGGGTCCACGTCGAGCGAGATGGAGATGAAGTCGGCGGTGGCGTGTGCCTCGATGACCTGGTCCTGCTGCATGCGGCAGTTCGTGCACCAGATCGCCATCGTCTCGAGCAGCACGGGTCGCTGGGCCGCCAGCGCTCCCAGGGTCAGCATCCGCCCGTCCGTCACGTCGAGCAGCTCAACGGCATGCAGCGGGTCGCTGCTCAGCCTCGGCGCCGAGGAGGCCGCCGGGCCGGGTCCGCCGCTCCCGGCCGCGGACGCCGACGGCGAGCCTGTGGCCTGAGCCGCTGACGCAGGGGCCCCGCCGCCCGCCGCGCAGGCCGAGAGGACGACGGCGAGCAAGAGCAGGGCTGCCACGGCACGACGCATGCCGGCGATGCTAGCCCGGGCGCGTGACAGTCGCGTGAAGGATGCGTGACCGGGGGCCACGTGGCGTGCCGGTCGCCGGACCGATACCATCATGTCGAGATGTCCGCCACGCACCGCCGCGCCACCACCACCGTGCTCGTCGGCGAGGTCGCCGTCGGCTCGGAGCACCCGGTGGTGGTCCAGTCCATGACGAACACCGACACCGCGGATGCGGACGCGACCGCGATCCAGGTCGCGCAGCTGGCGCACGCCGGCAGCGAGCTGGTACGGGTCACCGTCAACAACGACGAGGCAGCCCGGGCGGTCCCCGTCATCCGTGAGAAGCTCGATCGCCTGGGCGTCAACGTGCCGCTCATCGGTGACTTCCACTACAACGGCCATCTGCTGCTGACCCGCCACCCCGCCTGCGCCGGCGCGCTGGCGAAGTACCGGATCAACCCCGGCAACGTGGGCGCCAGGCATCGGGACACGAACTTCGGGCAGATCATCGAGGTCGCCGTGGCCAACGGCAAGCCGGTGCGGATCGGTGTCAACTGGGGCTCGCTCGACCAGCAGCTGCTCACCGAGATGATGGATGCCAACGCCGCCGCCGCGAAGCCGGTGGACAGCCGCGAGGTGATGGTCGAGGCCATGATCGCCTCCGCGCTGCGCTCCGCGGAGCTCGCCGAGGAGATGGGCCTGCCCCACGATCGGATCATCATCTCCGCCAAGGTGAGCGGGGTGCAGGACCTCGTGGAGGTCTACACCCGCCTGGCGACGCGCTGCGACTACCCGCTCCACCTGGGGCTCACCGAGGCCGGGATGGGCTCGCGCGGCATCATCTCCAGCACGGCGGCACTGGCCATCATGCTGCAGCGCGGGATCGGCGACACCATCCGCGTCAGCCTCACCCCGGCGCCGGGGGGCGATCGTACGGAGGAGGTCGAGGTCGCGCAGCAGGTGCTTCAGTCGCTGGGTCTGCGCAGCTTCGCGCCCCAGGTCAGCGCCTGCCCGGGGTGCGGTCGCACGACCTCGACCTTCTTCCAGGAGATGGCGCGCGACATCCAGCGCTACCTTCGCGAGCAGATGCCGGTCTGGCGCGAGCGCCACCCCGGCGTCGAAGAGCTGCGAGTGGCGGTCATGGGCTGCGTGGTGAACGGGCCCGGCGAGAGCCGCCACGCGGACATCGGCATCAGCCTGCCGGGCACCTTCGAGGAACCGGTCGCACCGGTCTTCGTGGACGGCGCCAAGACGGAGACGCTGCGCGGCGACAACATCGTCCCGCGCTTCCTCGAGATCCTCGACGCCTACGTGGAGCGGCGTTTCCCGGAGCCGGGGAGCGCCGCCGAGGGCGCCGTCACGCCGGCCTGAGCGGACTCAGGCCGGCGCCGACATCGGTCCCGCAGACAGGGCTGCCGGGGCTAGTAGCAGATCCCGAGCTCCGCGGGCGGCGAGATCTTGGATCCCACCCGCACGGAGTCGAAGACGACCGAGCCGTCCTTGTTCGCGTCGATCTGGGTGACGACATCCGACTCGCCCTTGTTCGGGATCCCGGCCTGCAACTGCGTGCTGTCGATCAGGACCTTCCCGTCGACCGAGATGGTGAAGGGGTCGGAGAGCGCGAAGTCGATGACTCCCGACTTGCAGCTGGCGATGGGCGGCTGGTCCTGGCTCGACGGGAGCGGGGCCCCGGTGCTGGAGGTGACGTCCACCGGCTTCTGGGTATGGTTGACCAACAGGACGTGGATCTTCGTGTTGGCATTGCCGCCACCGCCACCGCCACCACCGCATGCGGCCAGCGAGACCGCGAGCAGTGCCGTGATAGCCAGCAGTCCGGCGCGCGGTATCGGTCGACGCCCCCAGGGAACGATGCGCGACATCAGGTCCTCGCTCTTCTCAGGCCGCGCCGCACCCAGGCGCGGTCACCTCGGGCGCAGGATAGCGCCGACCCACGGGTTGCGGTAGCCCCATCCTGCGCTCTCGCGCGTAACGGTCCAGTTCGGAGGCTAGGTGCGCGGCTCCCAGCTGAAGAAGCGCAGCGCGACGACCAGGCCGCCGATCCCCCACAGCGCCAGGACGAGCAGGTCCCCCCAGGCGAAGGCCGGCCCGCTGGTCGCCGGGTTGTAGACGCCCAGCAGGGCGTCGGCGAAGTGGCGCACCGGGAAAATCTCGGAGAACGTGTTGATCCAGTCCGGGGCACCGCGCATATCGATGAAGACGTTGCTCACGAAGTTGAGGGGCAGGATGCTGAACTGGACGATGGCCGGCGCGGAGTCGGCGTTGGGGATGATCCCGGCGATCGCCAGTCCCAGGGCGCAGAAGCTCGCCGCGCCCAGTGACAGGGTCAGGACCAGGGCCGGCAGCCGGTCCCACGGAAAGCGCACGTCGTAGAAAACGGCGCCGAAGGCAGCCACGATGACCACCAGCAGGCCGGCCACCAGGACGGCATGGACCATGCGGCCGGCGAGGTAGACCCAGGTCGGCAACGGCGTCCCGCGCATCCGCTTGAGGATCCCGTTGTCGCGGGCCACGGTGACCATCATGGCGATGTTCGTGTACGTCGCGGTGATCACCGCGAAGACGATCACGGCCGGCGTGTAGAACTCGGAGACCGGGACGCCCGCCGATCGGCTCCCGCCGAAGAGCACGTTGAAGATCACCATGAACATCAGGGGGAAGAAGAAGGTGAAGAAGGCCGCGGCGGGATTGCGCCAGAAGGCGCGATTCTCGTAGGCGACCTGGCGCACGGTCAGCGGCAGGCCGCTCACGACCCGCCGCCCCGCCGACGCCGTCGTCGACCCCCGCGCCGGCCCTGGTCGTCGTTCGCCTGCTCCTCCGCCGCTTCGTCTCCGCCGGTGAGCTCCAGGTAGACGTCCTCCAGGCTGGGCCGGCTCACCTCCAGCCGGACGAGCTCCACGTCGCGTTCGACCGCCCAGCCGGTGACCGCGTGCAGCGCGCGGGTTGGCGTCTCCGTCTCGATCTGCCAGGCGCCACCCTTGACACGGACCGCCCCGAGGCTGTCCGGCGGCGTCTCACCGTCCTCGAGCCCAAAGCGGATCAGCGCCGCGTTCGAGGCTCGCGCGCCGATGCTGTCGGGCGTCCCGCTGGCCACGATGCGCCCTCGAGCGATGATCGCCACCCGGTCGGCGAGCGTCTGCGCCTCGTCCATGAAGTGCGTGGTCAGGAAGATCGTCTTGCCCAGGCCGGTCAGTGCGCGGACGATCTCCCAGGCGGCGCGACGGGCCGACGGGTCGAAGCCCGTCGTCGGCTCGTCCAGGAAGAGGAGATCCGGGTCCCCCACCAGCGCAAGGGCCAGATCCACCCGCCGCCGCTGCCCGCCTGAGAGCCGCACCAGCCGCCGGTCCGCCGCGTCGCGCAGGCCCACCAGCTCGACGACCTCGTCGACCGGGCGCGGGTGCGGGTAGTACCCGCCCACCATGGCGATCACCTCGCGCACCGTGAGGTAGCCGGGCGTGCCGGACTGCTGCAGCACGATCCCCACCCGCTCCTTCAGACGGCGATGGTTCCGCTCCGGATCCTCGCCGAGCACCTGCACGTCGCCCGCGTCGCGATGGCGGTACCCCTCCAGGATCTCGACGGTCGTCGTCTTCCCCGCTCCGTTGGGGCCGAGCAGCGCGAAGACCTCCCCGCGAGCGATCTCCAGGTCTATGCCGCGGACCGCCTCGAGGCTGCCGTAGGACTTGCGCAGCCCGCGCACCGAGACAGCCGGAACCCCGGGTGCCGGAGAGCCCGGCGTCCCGACCAGCGCAGCCTCCGGTGCCGTCACCGGGACGCCCTCACCGGGGCGCCGTCACCCGGCGACCAGGATCGTCCAGGCAGCCGCCACGAAGACGAGCACTGCGAACGCGATGAGCGCCAGCGGGAGCAGGGCCACCCCCACGTTCTGCTCGACCACCTGCTGCTGCGGATCACGATGGTCAGGGTGCATGTCGTGGATCGTGTCGATCACATGGGGCCCATGGGCGTCCGACGTTGCCGGAAGGTTCTGTTCCATTGGTGGGAATGGTTACTCCTTGCCCAGGATGGTGTCCAGCTGGCGGTTGAGATCCTGCTGGCTCAGCTGGCCGATCTGCCTGCCGGCGATCACGCCATTGCGGTCGATGAAGAACGTGTCGGGCGGTGCGTAGATGCCATAGCGAGCCGCGACGGAGCCGCCCGGGTCCATGGCTGTCGGCCACCGGGCTCCCATGCGCGCCATGAACGAGCGCGCGGCGTCGGCGCGGTCGGAGAAGACGATACCCACCACGACCAGCCCGTCCGCGGCATGCTCCGTTGCTGCCTGCTGGAGGAGCGGGAACTCCTCGATGCACGGACCGCACCAGCTTGCCCAGAAGTTGACGATGACCGGGTGGCCACGCAGCGCCGCCAGAGAGACCTGCGTGCCGTCAAGGTCCGTGAGGCTGAACCCCGGGGCGCTCGAGCCGATGGCGGCGGCCGGTGCGGTCGACGCGGCCGGTGCGGCGACCAGGCGCCAGGCCAGCAGCGCGAGGAGGATGAGCGGCAGAACCGAGGCCGCCACCAGGTAGGCGAGGGGAAGCCTCCGCCGCCGCGGGACGACCGCGATGACGCCCGGCTCGCTGGACGGGACCGCCGCCACTCAGTGCCCCTTGGCGTCGTCGTGCGGTCGGTGCTCGGTCTCCTGCCACTCGCGGCCCGCGGCGCGAATCCAGCCCACGGCACCGTAGACGATCACCAGCAGCCCGGGCACGCCCAGGAACCAGTTGATGATCTGGCCATCCGGCTTGAACGCGAGCCCGGCAGCCAGGAGACCGGCGCCCACCGACATCACGACGGGGAGCAGGCTCGGGGCCGGGAGGTGCACGCCGGGCGGCAGTGCGCCGCGCGATCCGGGCGCCGGGGTGCGGCTCGAGATGGCGAAGACGAGGCCCAGCACGAAGAGGATCCCGATTCCGAGGATCAGGTAGCCCAGCTGCGTATCGGTCAGGCCCATAGGTTCGACCTCTCGCCTAGCGCAGGAAGTACAGGGTGGAGAACAGCGCGATCCACACCACGTCGACGAAGTGCCAGTACATGCTGATCGCCTCCACCGCCACGTGGTTGCGCTGGCTGAACTGGCCCTGCATCCCGCGCGCGAGGAGGATGGTCAGCCCTATGGCGCCGCCGAAGACGTGCGCGCCGTGGAAGCCGGTGAGCGTGTAGAACGTGGTCCCGAAGATGCCGTCACCGATCCCGAAGCCCAGCTGCGAGTAGTCGTACAGCTGCCCGGCCAGGAAGATGACGCCCAGCGCCAGGGTCACGCCGATCCAGAACCGCATCCTCGCCTGGTCGCCGCGCCGGATGGCCCACACCGCGAGCTGCATGGTGAAGCTCGAGCTGATCAGGATGATGGTGATGGGCAGCGCAATGGGCAGGAACTCGAGCGGAGGGGCGGAGGGCGGTGGCCCCCAGGGACCCTGGTGCGTCGCACGGCTGTTGAAGTACGCGGCGAAGAGGCCGCCGAAGAACATCACCTCGCTGGCGATGAAGAGCAGCATCCCCAGCAGCGGGGTGGGCATCCCCGCGGACCTGTGCTGGGCGGCCGCCGAGGCGGCGGGGTTCTGCAGGACGGGTGCCTCGGCGCTCATGCGTGTTCCTCCACGGTGGTCATCGCGGCCTCGCCGGCGAGGTGCTCGCGGTCATGCTTGTGGCGAAGGTCGAAGACCGGGCGCTCGGAGCGGATGGGCGGGATCCGGTCGAAGTTGTAGGCGGGCGGCGGGGAGCTTGTCGCCCACTCGAGGGTGTTGCCCTCCCACGGGTCGTCGCCCACCTCCTCGCCGTTGATGAAGGTGGCCGCGATGTTCACCAGGAACGGCAGGATCGAGATCGCGATGGTGAAGGCGCCCACCGTCGAGATGATGTTGAGCACGGTCCAGCCGGCGGTCGGCGAATAGTCGGCGATGCGGCGCGGCATCCCCTGGATGCCGAGCATGTGCATGGGGAAGAAGGCCAGGTTGAAGCCGATGATCATGAGCCAGAAGTGGACCTTGCCCAGCCGCTCGTTCAGGCGCCGACCGAACATCTTGGGGAACCAGAAGTAGGTCGCGGCGAAGACGCCGAAGACCGAACCGCCAAAGAAGACGTAGTGCAGGTGGGCGACCACGAAGTAGGTGTCCTGCAGGTGGAAGTCGATGGGCGCCTCGGCCATCATCACGCCGCTGATCCCCCCGATCAGGAACATGGTGATGAAGCCCAGCGCGAAGAGCATGGGCGTCGTGAAGCTGATGGAGCCGCGGAAGAGGGTCGCCATCCAGTTGAACATCTTCACGCCGGTGGGCACCGCGATGAGCGCGGTCATGAAGCTGAAGAAGGGCAGGAAGACGACCCCGGTGGTGAACATGTGATGGGCCCAGACGCTGAAGCTCAGCAGGCCGATGGCGATGGTGGCGAAGACGAAGGCCCGGTAGCCGAAGAGCGGCTTGCGGCTGAAGACCGGAAGCACCTCGCTTACCACGCCCATGGCCGGCAGGATGACGATGTAGACCTCCGGATGGCCGAAGAACCAGAAGATGTGCTGCCACAGGATCGGGTTGCCGCCCGTCGCCGGCTCGAAGAAGCTGCCGCCGTAGTTGCGGTCGATGAAGAGGGCGATGAGGCCGGCGGTCAGCACCGGCGTCGCCAGCAGGATCAGGGTCGCGGTGATCAGCACCGTCCAGACGAAGATGGGCATCCGGAAGAGGGTCATCCCCGGCGCGCGCATCTTGAAGATGGTGGCGATGAAGTTGATCGATCCCAGGATGGAGGCGGTTCCCACCAGCATCAGGCCCACGAGCCACAGGTCCGTCCCGACGCCCGACGAGTAGGTCGGACCGGAGAGCGGCGCGTAGCCGGTCCATCCCTCGGCGGCCGCGCCGCCGAAGAGGTAGCCGGACAGGATCAGGCCGCCACCGAGCGGGAGGAGCCAGAAGGAGAGGGCGTTGATCCGCGGGAAGGCCATGTCCGGCGCGCCCAGCTGGAGCGGGACGATGTAGTTGGCGAACCCTGCCAGGACCGGCACGACGAACAGGAAGATCATGATCGTCCCGTGCATCGTGAACGCCTCGTTGTAGGTGCGCACATCGAGGAACTGCAGCCCGGGGACCGCCAGCTCGCTCCGCACGGCCAGGGCCAGGATCCCGGCCAGGAAGAAGAACAGGAACGAGTTGACGATGTACATGATCCCGATCTTCTTGTGGTCGACCGTCGTCAGCCAATCGAGGATCCAGGATCGGCGGTAGCTCCCCGTCCGCGGTGAAAGTGTGGTCGTCGCCATCGGTCTTCGCTCCGCCTACTTCGCCGTCAGGGTGCCGAACATGATCGTGGGGTGCACGTCGCACTGGAAGTGGTAGTCGCCCGCCGCGAGGGCCGGCACCTGGTAGTCGATGGTTGCCTGGCCGATGATCTGCCCGGTGAAGAGGGCCTTGCCGCTCGAGTCATAGATCGCGAAGTTGTGCTGCACGGTGTCCTTGTTCACGAAGTGGACCACGAACGGCCGGCCGGCCGGCACCTCCAGCGTGGACGTGTCGAACGCGATCTGGTCAGCCGTCAGGTCGATCGTCGTCACGTTGGCCGGCAGCGAGGCGGACGGAGCCGGCGTGTTCCCCGCCTTCGCATCCGCCAGCCACTTCTGGTAGTCCGCGGGCGCCATGGCCAGCACGCTGAAGGTCATCTTCGAGTGCAGATCGCCGCAGAACTCCGCGCACTGCCCGGCATAGGTGCCCGCATTGTCGATGGTGAACTCCAGCACGTTGTCCGGCTGCCCCGCCGGGAAGGGGATCACGTCCCGCTTGATGAGGAAGTGCGGCACGTAGAAGGAGTGGATGACGTCCGCCGAGTGGAGGATCAGCTTGACCGGCTGGCCGACGGGCAGCCCCATCACCGGCGGATTCGCCGCGGTGCCGGTCACCGAGTAGTCGTTCTGGGGGTTGTTGTCGTTGTCGAGGTAGTGGAACGTCCACTGCCACTGGAACGCGTCGACCTCGATGGTGACCGCCGGGTCGCTCACCTTGGCGTCGATGGTGGTGAGGGTGATCGTGGAGAGCACGAACAGGGCCAGGACGATGACCGTCGGAATCGCCGTCCACACGACCTCCAGGAGCGTGTTGCCGTGCAGCTGGTCCGGCAGCCGGTCGTCCCGGCGGCGGTAACGGATGATCGACCACACGATCATCCCTTCCACGCCGAAGAAGACGATGGCGCCCATGACGAAGACGACCGTGTAGAGCGAGAAGATGTCCTTCGCCTGCGTCGTCTCGGGCGTGGGCGGAATCAGGCACCCGCCCAGCAGGACGATCAGCAGGAGCGGGGTGGCGACGCGGAGCACGGTCCGCAGCCGCAGTCGGGCCGCCAGTCGTTGCATCAGCTGGTCTCGAGGCTCCTCAATCGTCTCGGTCGGCGCGCAGGGGGCCGGGGCTATCGCGGTGGTCCCAATGCGGCCGGGGTGCAGAACAGGGTCACGCGTCCAGGCGGGCTGGAGGCGGCACGCGGCACATTCTACCGATGGAGGCGGCCCGGCGTCACCCCCCTAGCGAACACGGACCGCTGGTCAGGACGCCTCGGCCGCAGCGGCGCTCTCCAACGTTGCGCGGACGAACGCCGCCTCCGCGGGATCAAGCAGCTCGAGGATCGTCCCCGCGCTGACGATGACCCAGTCGCCCGGCGCGACCTCGGGATGGAGGAAGGTCGAGACCTCCCGCGCGCGTCCCTCCAGCTCCACCTGGGCGGTGCCGGTGCCCACCGACCGCACCAGCCCGGGGATCGTCATGCACATGGCACTAGCCCTCCCGCGCGGCGAGCGCCGAGACGGCATCCGCCACGGCGGCGCGCAGCGCCGGCACTCCCGCGCGGACCGGTTCGGAGAGCGTGGCGTCCGCGCGGAAATCCACGCCGCCTATGCCAACGAAGGTGCCGGACACGGGGCGGCCGAGCAGCGTCTGCGCCAGCTGGATGGCCAGGCCGATGCCCAGGCTGTGGGATGAGTGCGGCACCCGGTCGATCCCGACCGCCGCCACCTCGGCCAGCGGGAGGCTCACGAGGGATCCCGGCGGCACGCCCACCACGGTATCCACCACCACGCAGGGCTCCGTGCCCCGCTCCAGGAGGAGGTCTGCCTCGAGCTGGCCCACGATCCGCAGCTCCATCATGCGGTTCGCGGCCGCGGGGAGGTCGCGCACGGCCTCGATCGCCGCGCCGTCGTCGCCTCGCAGTGACGTTCCGCAGACGATGACCGCGATCCGCTTCACGACGCGGGCCCGACCCCACGGTCGACTCGCAGGTCCAGGAAGTGGGTAGCGCAGCTGATGCACGGGTCGTAGCTCCGGATCAGCTGTTCGAAGCGCAGGGTCGCCTCCGCGTGCGGAAGCGACAGGAGGTCGGGCGCGAAGGCCGCCAGGTCACGTTCGATGGCCCCCTGGTTCTGGCTCGTGGGTGGGACGATCTGCGCACGGCGGATCAGGCCCGCCTCATCGAGGTCATAGCGGTGGAACAGGAGACCTCGCGGCGCCTCCGTGGCCCACGCCGCCACGCCCGCCCGCGGGGTCCAGGTGGCACGGGGCACATCGGGCTCCCGGTAGGCGGCCACGATGTCGCGCGCCTCCGCCACCGCATGCAGCAGCTCCACCCCGCGAGCGACGATGCTGCGGAACACGTTGCGCCGGATCTCCTCGTGCATGCCGGTCGCCGCCAGTCCTTCGGCTGCGAGCGGATGCAAGGTCTCGGGCGACAGGGTGACGCGCGCCGACGGGCCCAGAAGGTAGATCCCGCCGGCGTGAGAGCGTGCCTGGAGCGCGTGCGACCAGGCGACCTGCTCTTCGCGGAAGGCGGTTCCCCAGTCCCCCGGTGCCAGGTCGATCCCGTCGTTCGAGACGATACGTCCGGCGTTGAACGGGTACTCCTGCGGGTGCCGGAGCGCGAGGAGCAACGGATCGCGCGTGAAGTCCGGGGGCTCCAGCCCCGCGACCCAGCGCAGGGCGGACTGCGCCTCCGGCACGGCCGCCTCCAGGTCGGCCAGCAGCGCCTGAACGTCGCGCTTGCGCGGCGCCCGCGAGAAGCCGCCGACCCGGACGCTCACCGGATGGATCGCGCGGCCGCCGAGCAGCTCGATGATGCGGTTGCCCAGCCGCTTGAGGCGCAGCCCCTGGGCCACCAGTTCGCGATGATCGGCCGCCATCTCCAGGGCGCCCGGGTACCCCAGGAAGTCGGGCGCGTGCAGGAGGTAGATGTGGAGCGCATGGCTCTCGATCCACTCCCCGCAGTAGAGCAGGCGACGGAGGGTTCGCACGCCAGGATCGATCGTCACGCCGAACAGGTCCTCGAAGGCGTGGACCGCGCTCATCTGGTACGCCACCGGGCAGATGCCGCAGATGCGCGCCACGATGTCGATCACCTCGTCCGGTGTCCGGCCCACGACGAGCTGCTCGAAATAGCGCGGCGCCTCGAAGATGGCCAGCTGCGCCTCGACCACCTCGCCGTCACGCACGACGAGCTTCAGCGAGCCCTCGCCCTCGACGCGTGTCAGCTCCGAGACCTCGTAGCGAACCTCGCCATCGCGCTGCGCGCCGGGTTGCGCGGGCGCCGGGCCGGGGCCCGCGCCGATCGGCTCAGGCATGCGAGTGATCCTCCTGCCCGTGTGCGTGCCGGGTGGCACGCTCGGCCTCCGCCCGGAATGGCGGGGAATAGGCGGTGAAGCCCGCGAAGAGGCGGGAGACATCGGCCTCCTCCACGCCATGCTCGCGGAACCAGGCGGCGAGTGATGCGACGTTGGCCTGCTCTTGCGGGCCGAAGCACGCGTAGCAGCCACGCCCATAGGCCGGGCAGATGGCGCCGCAACCGGTCTGGGTCACGGGTCCCAGGCACGGGATCCCCTCCGCGACGACGACGCAGACCGTGCCACGCCGCTTGCAGGCCAGGCAGACCGCCTCGTCCGAGATCTGCGGCCGCCGGCCGATTCGCAGCGCGGCGAGCAGCTCGAGGAGCTGATGCGGATCGATGGGACAGCCGCGCAGCTCGGCGTCGACGGCCACGTGGTCGCTGATCGGCGTGCTGGTGGGTAGTGTCTCGATGCAGCTCCGGCCTCGGGTACACCGAGGCGCGCCAGGCGGGTTCGTTGCCCCAGTTGCGCAGGGCCTGGATCCCACCCGCGGTGGCACAGGCACCGATGGTGACCAGCAGGCTGGCCCGGCTCCGCAGCTCACCGATCCATTCCACCTGTTCCGGCGTGCTCACCGAGCCCTCCACCAGGAGCACGTCATACGGCCCGCTGGAACGGTTGGAGGTCGCCTCCGGGAACTCGACGATGTCGAAGGCGCCGGCGATCTCGAGCAGGTGATCCTCGAGATCGAGCAGCGTGAGCTGGCAGCCGTCGCAGGAGGTCAGCTTCGCCACGCCCACCCGCGGACGGGCCGGGGCGTTGACAGGTGCCTTCTGGCGCGCGCCGTGGACGCGAGGCTCCGGGGCCGGCATCACAGTCCCTCCACGTTCAGCGCATCCCCGAGCTCCGCAACGGAGAAGACCGGGCCGTCACGACAGACGATGACCTTCCCCATCTGGCAGTGGCCGCAGAGGCCGATGCCGCACTCCATGTGCCGCTCGAGCGATACGAAGGTCCGTTCGGCGGGGATCCCCCGCTGGCTCGACGGTCTGGATCGAGGCATGCATCATTCGCTCCGGGCCGCACAGGTAGGCGACCACGGGCTGGCCGTGCCATTCGGCCTGGTCGAAGAGCTGGGTCACCACGCCGACCCGGCCGAGCCACTCAGGCCCGGCGCGGTCCACCGTGAGGGCGACGTCGATCCCGAGCTCCGGCCAGCGCGCGAGCTCATCGGTGTAGAGCAGGTCACGCGGCGTGCGCGCGCCGTAGTACAGGCGAGACCTTCCCGAAGCGATCGCGCGATTCGATCAGCGCGTCGAGGAGGGGCCGCAGCGGTGCAAGGCCGATGCCCCCGGTCGCCACGACCACGTCCTTGCCGAGCGCGCGGTCGAGCGGCCAGCCGGACCCGAGAGGCCCGCGGAGGCCGATCTGGGTGCCTGGCTCAGAGTGCACGAGGTGCGCGGTGGCGGGACCCGCGGCCCGGACGGTGAGCACCACGTGGTCTTGCGCGTACCGCGAGATCGAGATCGGGAACGCCGGGAAGCCGGGCTGGTCCACCATCAGGAACTGGCCAGGGGTCCCCGCGTTGATCACCGCATCGTCCGTCTCCACGACGAGCGAGAAGGTATCTGCCGTCTCCGGCGTGATCGAGCGGATGGCCCCGACCGAGTAGGTCGCCGGGCCGGTCCAACCCGCCAGCGCAGGGCGCTTGCGAATGGGCGCGGCGGGGGGCGCGATCGCCTCGAGCTCCTCCCGCACGTCGATGCCCACCGGGCACCACGCGATGCAGCGCCCGCAGCCGACGCAGCCGAAGCTGCCGAACTGGTCGATCCAGGTCGCGAACTTGTGGGTGAGCCACTGCCGGTAGCGATCCTGCCGGCGGCTGCGGAAGCTGCCGCCGGCAACCTTGGCGAACCCGGCCGTGAAGCAGGAGTCCCAGCTCCGCTCCGCGACCGCCGTCGCGGTGTCGAGCTCCGTGCGCTGGCCGACACTGGTGCAGAAGCAGGTGGGGCAGACGAGGGTGCAGTTGGCGCAGGCGAGACAGCGCTCGGCCACCTGCTGCCAGCGTGGGCTGTCGAGCGCGTCGAGCAGCCGGTCGTGCAGTCCCTCGGTGGCGACCGGATCGCCGATCGACTCGCGCGTGGCTGCCACCGCGTCAGTGCGCGGCCGCCCGCCGCGACTCGTCGGCCGGCTCCGTGGTCAGCCGCTCGAGGAGGTCGTCGCCCATAGGGCTCCCGCTCGCGACCAGGAATCCGTCGTCGAGCTCGGTGAGGGTCAGATCGGCTCCCTCGCCGACCTCCGGGCCAGTGCCCATCGAGGTGCAGAAGCAGGTCTTCCCCGCCCTCGTGCACTGCGCCGCCACGACCACCGACGACTGGCGCCGCGCCAGGTAGTCCTCGTCGATGAAGGTGCCGCCGGTCAGAACGCGGTCCTGCACCCGCAGCGCCGCGAGCTCGCAGGCGCGAACCCCCAGGAAGGCCAGGAGCTCCTGCGGGTCGGAGGCCGGCTCCAGGCTGAGATCGTCGCCCTCCCGGGACGCGCGGATCAGCGGGACCACGGGCGGAAACGTGTAGCGCTTCCAGCTCGTCATCCCGACGGTGACGTCAAAGACGCGGGGGCTGCCGGTCTCGACCAGACGGTAGGATCCGGGCCCCTGCTCGTCGCGCAGCCCGGTGGGCAGGTCCTCGGGGCGGCGCACCTCGTCGTAGACGACGGCGCCGTCCACCGGTGTGGGACCGATCACCCGCCGGCCGTCCTCCGCCAGCAGGTCGATCAGCGCCTGCAGCTGTGCTCGCGGAAGGAAACGTGGACCGGTGGCAACCCTTACCATGCCACCTGCTCCTGACCCGCGTACAGGTCCAGGAGCTGTGTCCGGGTGCCAACCAGTCGGCGTGCGACGGCGATCAGCAGGCGTGGGTAGACCGATGCCGCCAGCAAGGCGTCAGCGGCGAGGAGCCGACGCAGCGAAGGGCCATCGAAAACGATCGCCTCCACCGCCTCCAGCGCAACGACGGTGGAGGTGGAGACGTTGGGCTCCACGACGGCCGACCATCCGAAGACGTCGCCGGGTTCCACGGTCAGCAGCGTGACCGGGCCGCGCTCAGGGACCAGGGTCCGCAGCGCAATCCGCCCGGTCAGAACCACCCCGAACTCCATGGTCGGGGAGCCTTCGCGAAGCACGGTCGAATCGGCGGGGTAGGCACGCAGCTTGGCGATCTCCGCCAGCTGCGTCAACGCATGCGGCGGCAGGTTCGTCCCGAACCAGGACTCGCTGAGCCGGGCGGACAGATCACGTTCGCTCATGGCTCCACCGTATCGCCCGCGGACCACGAGCCGAAGGGCCGTTGGGTCGGTGCTGGCGGGCCGTTCGGACCGCCGGCGGCGCGGGCGGCGGCGCTGCGGGCGCTCCAGCCTGTCGGGGGCCATGCATGTCGAGCACAATGCGTCCCGTGATGCAGCGCACGGTTGGTGTCCGGGTGGTCGTCGCGCTCACCGGCGCGGCGGTCCTGCTCCTTGTCGTCGCGGGCCTGGCTTTGGCCCATGGTGACGCGCTTCCGGCGCCCACCTTCCCCGGCGTCCTGCTCGACTGGAGTCTCGATCCGTTGCCGCTGGTCGGCTGCCTGGTCGCCGCGGCCGCCTACCTCTGGGCAGAGCGCCACACGGATCTGGCGCACGCCGCCACGCCGGTGCCGCGCTATCGGCGATGGCTCTTCCTCGGTGGCCTGCTCGCGATCGCGATTGCGCTGACCTCGCCCATCGACGCCTACGAGGGTCAGCTGTTCAGCATCCACATGATCCAGCACATGCTCCTCGAGTTCGTCGCGGCCCCGTTGATCGTGATGGCTGCACCGATCACCCTGGCCCTGCGGGTCGCGTCGCCGCGCGGGCGCCGCTGGCTCCTGGCCGTGCTGCACAGCCGGGTCCTGCGCTGGCTCGCCTTCCCGTTGACGACCTGGCTCCTGTTCGCGGCGGTGAACTGGGGGTGGCACTTCAGCGGCCTCTACGACATCGCGCTGGAGAACGATCTCGTCCACTACGCGGAGCACCTCACCATGCTCGGCGCCGGGCTCCTCTTCTGGTGGCCGGCCATCAGCCCCGACCCCATGCCCTGGCGCATGCCGCACCCGGTGCGCCTGATGTACCTCTTCCTGGCGCTGCCCCAGAACTCGTTCCTGGGCGTGACGCTGGTGTCGAGCGAGTCCGTGCTCTACGCCCACTACCGCACCCTGGATCGGGTCTGGGGGCCCAGCCCCCTCGCGGACCAACAGCTGGGCGGCATCCTGATGTGGGTCATGGGCTCCATGGTCTTCGTGGCCGCAATGCTCGGGGTGGTGGCGGCCTGGATGCGATTCGAGGATGCCCGGACGACCCGGCTCGACGCGCGGCTCGACGAGGAGGAGCGACAGCGCGAGGCGCGTGAACGACAGGAGCCCGCCGCCCCCGTCTAGGGCGCGGGGCCTGGCCTGGACCGGCGCGCGATCAGTGGATCGAGACGCGCAGGAGGCTGTCGACCGCGACCGCCGCGAAGAGCAGGGTGAGGTAGCTGATCGAGTAACGGAAGAGACCAATGGCGGCGCGCCCATCGGTCACGTGGCGCTGCACGCGCAGTGCGAACCAGACGAAGGCGACCCCCAGCGCGATGGCGGAGCCCAGGTAGATCAGGCCCATCTGCGCCGCGGGGAAGAGGAGCAGGCTGACCGCCACCAGCAGCAGCGAGTAGAGCGTGATCTGGCGCGCGGTCTCCGCCTCGCCGCGAACGACGGGCATCATCGGCACCCGTGCGGTCTCGTAGTCGCCCTTGTAGCGCAGCGCCAGCGCCCAGAAATGCGGCGGGGTCCAGTAGAAGACGATGGCGAACAGGACCAGGGCCGGGACCCCCACCGTCCCCGTCACGGCGGCCCAGGCCACGAGCACCGGGACGCTGCCCGCAGCGCCGCCGATCACGATGTTCTGCGGGGTCGAGCGCTTGAGCCACAGGGTGTAGACGAAGACGTAGAAGCCGATGGCGCTTGCGGCGAGCAAAGCGCTCAGCAGGTTCACGGTGACCGTCAGGAAGACGAAGGAGACGATCGACAGCCCGATGCCGAAGGTCAGCGCCGAGCGCGGGTGGATGGCGTGCCTGGGCAGGGGCCGGTGACGCGTGCGTCGCATGAGATTGTCGATGTCGCGGTCGACGTACTGGTTGATGGCATTCGCACCGCCTGCGGCCATGGTCCCGCCCGCGACCACCGCGACCATGAGCCACGGGGAGGGGATGCCGCGCGCGGCGAGCACCATGGTCGGCACGGTGGTGACCAGCAGGAGCTCGATGATGCGCGGCTTGGTGAGGGCCACGTAGGCGCGCAGCATGTCGACGCGGGTGGGCGGAGTGCCCGGCGCCGGGACCACCGCTTCAGCACCTTCGGATCCGGCGTCCGCCTCGAGGCGCCCGGCATAGTGGGCGAGCACAGCGGCGGCCACAAGGAGTCCCCAGATGGCGGCGCCCAGGGAGAGGTGCAGGACCTGGGACCATGCCGACAGATCGGTGAAGACCTGGAGCCCGCCCACCACTGCCTGCACCAGGTAGAGCACGGCGGCCGCGATCGTGAGCCGCGCCACCCACGGCCGGCGATGGCTGGCGCGCCACGCGACGAGCATCGCGGTGGCCAGCACCAGGCCCACGAGCACCGCTGCCCAGCGATGGATCACGTGCGGCGCCGTCCACGCGTCGAGTGCAGGGAACGGGGTCCCGTTCATGAGCGGCCAGTCAGGGAAGACAAGCGCGGTGCCGGTCGCCGTCACGTGGGATCCGAGCAGGAGCAGGAGGTAGATCGCCGCCGCCGTCCCCGTCATCCAGCGTGTCAGACGGTCCCATCCGCCTCGCCGCCCGATCCGCGACGGCAGCCCGGAGCGGATGGCGACGTAGATCAGCAGGGCGAGGAGCGCCATGGCGGTGGCCATGTGCGCCGTGACGATGTCCCCGGAGAGCTCGCTCTCCACGGTCACCTTGCCCAGCACGGCCTGGAAGACCACCAGGACGAACCCGACCAGTGACGGCCACAGCACCGATGCCCGGCCCCGGTGGGAGGCGACCGCCGCCACGGCCATCGCGAACACGAGCAGCCCCACCACCGCCGCCGTGGTGCGATGCGACCACTCGATGATGGCGTGCACGTCGTTGAAGGGCGGAACCACGCTTCCGTAGCAGGTCGGCCATGAGGGACAACCCAGCCCGGAGCCGGTCGAGCGCACGACAACGCCCACCACGACCAGGACGAATGTCATGGCCACGGTGACTGCGGCAAGCTTGGTGAATCGGGTCACGCTTCCTCCGCGCCGCTCCGGGGATCGCGCCGAGCGGCCTGGCGCCGGTGAGCGGGCGACGGCAATGATAGCCCGCAGCCGCGGAACGGCATCAGCGGCCCTCCGGGGACAGCGGTCTCACCCAACCTGGCGGTGCTGCTGACGCGGCGCCAATCGAGACGCGCTCACCCGATCCCGTCCGGCCGCGGATCATACGCGCCAGTCGGGCATGCGACAGGCCGGTGGTCATCGGTTTGACACCATCGAAGGATGACGACTGTCCCGCGGGCACCGATACTGTCCGGCATGCAGATCGACGTTCGTCCGTTCAACGGCTCGCTGCGCGACTGGGTCGACGCCGTCAATGTCTCGTTCGGCCATCGCGTCGTGGACGAGGAGCTGGCGGCCATGGAGGGTTACGCGGAGCTGGACCGATCCATCGCCGTCTACGAGGGCGACCATGTAATCGGCACCGCCGGCATCTTGACCTTCGACCTCACCGTGCCCGGCCCGTCGATGCCCGCGGCCGGCGTGACGATGGTGGGCGTCCACCCCACCCATCGCCGGCGCGGAATCCTGACCGCCATGATGCGAGCCCAGCTCGATGCGATCCACGATCGCGGCGAGCCGATCGCCGTCCTGTGGGCCTCCGAGGCGACCATCTACGGGCGCTTCGGCTACGGCCTCGCGTCGTTCAAGACCTCGATCGAGGTCGAGCGCTCCCGGGCCGCGTTCCGCGATCTGCGTGCCGCGCGCGGCAGCTTCCGGCTCGTCGATCCCGGCGACGCCACGGATGCCTGCCGGCCCGTCTACGACCGCTTCGTGCCGACGCGGGTTGGCGCCTTCTCGCGGAACGACGCGTGGTGGCGTGCCGAGTTCACCCACGATCCGGAGCGCTGGCGGCGCGGCGGAGGTCCGGCATTCTTCCTGCTCCACGAGTCCGATGGGGTCGCGGACGCCTACGCCCGCTACCGTATCCACTCGGAGTGGGACGACCGGGGATCCAGGGGCACGGTGGACGTGTCGGAGGCGATCGCCCTGACGCCCGAGGCTGAGCGCGAGCTGTGGGGATATCTCTTCTCGATGGATCTGACCGCGAGCGCGCGGGCGTTCAACTTGCCCGTCGACTCTCCCCTGCGCTTCATGGTCCGCGAGCCACGGCGCCTGGGGATGACCGTGGGCGATGCCCTCTGGCTGCGGATCGTGGATCTGCCGGCGGCACTGGAGCGACGCGGCTACGCAGGACGCGATCGCCTGGTCCTCGAGGTCCAGGACGCCTTCTGCGCATGGAATGCGGGCCGGTGGGAGCTCGACGCCACGCCAGACGGCGCATCCGTGCGCCGCTCGACGATGGACGCGGACCTGGTGCTCGGGATCGAAGAGCTGGGCGCCGTCTTCCTGGGCGGGGTCAGCCTCGCCGAGCTGGCCATGGCGGACCGCCTCGAGGAGCAGACACCCGGGGCGGTGGCCCGCGGCGACGCCCTGCTGCGGACGCCGCTCGCTCCCTGGTGCCCGGCGGTCTTCTGACGCCCCGCGCCTCCTAGCCCCTGGCGTTGGCCCCTGCGGGCGCCTCTCCCGGCCGGGAATTGACGATTCCCAGCCCGTTCGCAACTGCGCCGGCCGCACACAGCGCCGCCGCGATGAGCATCGCCAGGTGGAACGAGTCGGTCGAGGCCGCGCGCGCCGCCTCCAGCTCCCCGGCGGTTCCCTGCACCGGGACGTTCAGGGGCGGGAACTGCGCGCGAATCGCGGGCGTATCGGTGCGGATCTCCAGCCGCGACGAGAGCCCACCGTAGAAGCTGGCCGTGATGCCAATGAAGATCACCGCCCCGGCCAGCAGCGGACCGATGCGCGAGACGGCGTTGTTGATCGCGGAGGCGAGCCCCGAATTCCGCGCCGGGACCGACGTCATCAGGGCGGTCGTCAGGGGCGCCACCAGGATGGAGATGCCGAACCCGAAGACCAGCAGTGCCGGGAGCAGGTCCAGGAACGTCTGTGCGGGCGGCACGAGCGATGCCGGGCGGTTGACGCTCGCCACCCAGGCCGGGCTGTCCGCCGGGATGCGTGCCATCCACAGGACACCGAGCGCCATGAGCGCAGGCCCCACGGTCATGAACAGCCGCGGTCCGTACCGGGCGGCAATGGTGCCGATCTGCGTCGAGAGGAGGATCAGGAACAGGGACGAGGGGATCGTGACCAGGCCACTGGCCAGGGCGCTGTAGCCCAGCGTGCCCTGCAGGAAGATGGCCTGGAACTGGCCGTACGTGTACAGGGCGCCATAGATCAGGATCGTCGAGACGTTCGTGACGGTGAAGTTCCGCGAGCGGAACAGGAAGGGCGGCACCAGGGGATGGGCGCGCCTGGTCATGAGCGGCACGATGGCCAGCGCAGTGAGGGCCCCGATCGGCAGCGCTATGAAGGCGCTCAGGTCGGTCCAGTGCGACTGCTGGCCACGGATGGCGCCATAGGTGAGCCCGCCCACGGCCACCGCGATGGCCGCCGCGCCCAGCCAGTCGAAGCGATGTGAGCCCTCGGTGTCCCGTGACTCCGGGACGAATCGCAGGGCCGCGATCAGGGCGATGACCACCAGCGGCGGGTTGATGAGGAACGCGAACCGCCACGAGAGCTGGTCGACGACGTAGCCGCCCAGCACCGGTCCCGCAATGGTCGTGACGCCGGTGGCGGCCGCCCAGATCCCGAACGCGCGACCACGCTCCGAGCCGGAGAAGTTGGCGTTGATGATCGCCAGCGAGGTCGGGACCAGCATGGCGCCGAAGACGCCCTGGAGCAGCCGGAAGGCGATGAGCAGCTCCATGGTGGGCGCCAGTCCGCAGAGGACCGATGCCGTCCCGAACCCGCTCAGCCCAATGAGGAACATCCGGCGGCGGCCGTACGTGTCGGCCAGGGCGCCGGCCAGGATGAGGAGCGCGGAGAGCGTCAGCAGATACCCGTTGACGACGTACGACTCCCCCTCCAGGACCCCCACGAAGGTCGCGGGCAGGTCCTCGCCGATGGCTTTTAGCGCGACGTTGACCACGGTGGAGTCGAGGAAGACGATCCCCGAGGCGAGGATGACGGACGCCAGGATCCAGGAGCGACGCGGCATCGCGCCATGATGCGGTGGCCGGTCAAGGCGCACCGGCCGGTGCGCGCTGATGGACGTGGCCACTGCGGAAAACGTGCGCGGCGGGCTCCGCTCCTGCCGCACACTCCGCGGGTGACAGCGGCCCCCGCGCCCGCCCCGCGCCTGTCGCCCCTCGCGGTTTTCCGGAACCGCAATTTCGCGCTGCTCTGGTCTGCGCAGCTCGTTTCGACCGCCGGCAGCGCCCTCACCTCGCTGGCCGCGGGGATCCTCGTCTACCGCATCACCGGCTCCGCGCTCTCGGTGGGCCTGATGCTGATGGCCACCGCCGCGCCGAGCCTGCTGGTGGGGCTGGTGGCCGGCGTCTTCGCCGATCGCTGGCCGCGCAAGGCAATCATGGTCACCTCGGACCTGCTCCGCGGCGTCATCGTCCTGCTCCTCCCGTTCATCGTGCTTCGCGACTTCGCGAACCTGGGGATCGGCTGGCTCTACCTGCTCGTGGCGCTTTCGTCGGTGGTGAGCCAGTTCTTCGAACCCGCGAACGCGAGTGTCCTCCCCGAGATCGCCACCGAGGAGGAGCTGGCGGCCGCCAACTCGCTGATGTCGATCTCGAGCTTCGGCTCCACCGCCGTCGGGTTCGCGCTCTCGGGTCTCATCGCCTCGACACTGCCCATCGAGTGGGCCTTCTGGCTCGACGCGGTGACCTTCGTGGTATCGGCCGCCTGCATCAGCATGGTGCGCATCGGCCACGTGCCCGCGGAGGAGGAGACCAGCGTCGAACTGGTCTGGAAGAACCTGCGGGCAGGCGCCGGCTTCCTGTTCTCGACACCCATTCTCCGCTCGCTCTTCTTCGTGTCGGCCCCGGCATTCCTCTCCTTCGGCCTGTTCAACACGCTGCTCCTCCCGTTCGCCATCCACGCGCTGAAGGCCACGGAGTTCGAGTACGGGCTGCAGGAGGGCCTCACCTCAGTCGGCTTCGTGGTGGGCAGCCTTCTGATGGCCAACGTGGCGGACCGACTGCGGGAGGGCCAGTGGCTCGCCATCGGCTTCGTCCTGATGGGCGTGGCGGGGATCTTCTATGGTCTCGCGCCGAACGTGGGGGTCGCCATCGGCCTGATCATGGTCGCCGGCTTCTTCAACTCCCCGGTCGGCATCGGGCGGCGCCTGGTCATCCAGCGCAACACGCCGCGGGACTTCCGGGGACGCGTGAACAGCGCCTTCTTTGTATCCCGCGACGCTGTCTTCCTGGTGGGGATGAGCATGGCCGCCCTGGCCGACGTGGTGGACATCCGGCTCCTGGTGGTCCTCACCGAGTCGGTGCTCGTGGCGGCCGGGATCTGGACGAACTTCCTGCCGGGCCTCGGCCAGCCCGCGGCCGAGTGGCGCCGGGCGGTGCGCCTGCTGCGCGCCGCGCCCATGGCCCCGGGCCTGGGAGCCATGCGACCGGCAACCGCCGCCGACTTCGACCTCCTGGTTGGCTACGTGCCGGCGCTCGGCCTCCTGGGCGACCGCGAGCGGCAGCACCTCATAGCGCGGTCGCACGTCACCGATGTGGCGGAGGGGGCAACGGTCGTCACTGCCGGCGAGGTCGGCGACGCCGCCTTCTTCATCCTCTCCGGCAAAACGGTGGCAGGCGTCGCCGCGGAGGACGGCACGTACCGCGCCCTCTCCTCCATGGAGCCCGGCGACTTCTTCGGCGAGATCGGCGCGCTTACCGGGTCTCAGCGAACGGCGAACGTCGTAGCCGAGGAACCGACCACCCTCATGGAGGTGCCGGCGGTCGCGCTCCGCGAGCTGATGGGGGTTCCGCAGATCAGCTCCCTGGTGTTCAGCAAGCTGACCGAGCGCCTCTCGCGGACCAACACCGACCTGCCGCGCTTCGCCCGCCTGGACCAGGACTCCCTCCGCGACCTGCGAACGCCCCAGTCCCCGGGCGGCACGGCGCTTCCGGCAACGGACTGACCCGATCCGCCACCCGCGGTACAGTCAGTGTGACCTAACGTCGCCGAGTGGCTTGTGCGACTGACCTCCCCGACGTCATGGAACGCCCGCAGTAACCCAGCGTCGCTGACAGGCTTCCGGACCGCCGCCCCCGACGTTACGTCTCAGCATCCGTACCACGATCCGTCGGTCGGGCGAACGTGCGGCTACGATGACCGGATGAACCCACTCTCCGCGCTGCGCCGATTCCTGGACCGCCGGTCGACGATGACCGGCCGCGTCGCCGTCCTTCGCCTGTACGGGCCCATCTCCGGTGGCCCTCGCTCCGCCGACTGGATCGAGACCGTTGCGCGTACCCGCCGCTCACGGCGCGTCCCGGCGGTCGTCCTCGACATCGATTCGCCCGGCGGCTCCGCGCCGGCCTCCGACTACCTCTACCTGGCGCTGGCCCGGCTCGCCGCGGAGAAGCCGCTCGTCGCGCACGTCCGCGGAGTGGGCGCCTCGGGCGCCTATCTCGCCGCCCTGGCGGCGCGATCCATCGTCGTGGCGCCGAACGCGGTGGTGGGCTCCATCGGCGTCATCAGCGCCGCCCCGCGGGTCGCCACGCTGCTGGAACGGATCGGCGTGCGGATCCAGGAGACGAAGGCGGGCAGCCTCAAGGGCCAGGGCGCTCCCTGGCGCGACGACACCCCCGAAGAGGCCGCCAAGGAGCGCGAGATCGTCGACGCCTTCTACGACGCCTTCATCGGTCGGGTGGCGGAGGGCCGCCACCTCGCGCCGGAGCGAGCGCGGGAGCTGGCCACCGGCGAAGTCTGGCTCGGCAGCAGATCGGTCGAGCTGGGGCTCGCAGACGAGGTGGGCGACCTGGAGCGGGCGATCGAGATTGCCGCGCAGGCCGCGGGCGTTCCGGCTCGCGGGGTCGCGGTGCATGCCCGCCGGCCATTCCTGGAGCGGCTCGTCGACCGGTTCGCCACCCGCGTGGTCGGGACCCTGACCGATGCCGTCGAGACGGAGCTCTGGCGCCGCGACCCGCGCCTCTGACCGCGCCTGGCGCGCTTGGCGCGCCTAGCTCGCGGGGATCGGCTCGAAGCGCGCCGTGAAGTGCCGGAGCGCGGCGGGCTGCTGCACGATCCGCATTCCCCGCAGCTCGCTCGCCCGGGCGGCGACGGCCCGCACCACTTCGATCACGTAGTCGATATGCGACTGGGTGTAGACCCGGCGCGGGATGGCGAGGCGCACCAGCTCCATGGCGGCCGGCGTCTCCGTGCCATCCGGATGCATCCCGAACATGACCGTCCCGATCTCGCAGGCGCGGATCCCGCCCTCCCGGTACAGCTCCACCGCGAGCGACTGTCCCGGATACTGGAGGGGCGGCACGTGGGGGAGGAGCGCAGCGGCGTCGATGTAGACCGCGTGCCCGCCAATGGGCTGGACGCACGGCACACCGGATGCGACCAGCGCGTCACCGAGGTAGGCGGTGGAGCGGATCCGATAGCGCAGGTAGTCCTCCTCCACCACCTCCGAGAGGCCCTGGGCTATCGCCTCCAGGTCACGCCCCGCCAGGCCGCCGTAGGTCGGGAACCCCTCGGTCAGGATGAGCAGGTTCCGGCACTGCTCCGCCCAGGCGTCGTCGTTCATGGCCAGCCAGCCGCCGATGTTGGCGATGGCGTCCTTCTTGGCCGACATGGTCATCCCGTCGGCGCAGGCCGCCATCTGCTGCACGATCTCGCGGACCGGCACGTCCGCATATCCGGGCTCGCGCTGCTTGATGAACCAGGCGTTCTCCGCAAAGCGGCAGGCGTCGAGGAAGAGCGGCAGCCCGTAGCGGTCGCAGACCGCCCGCACGGCCCGCAGGTTCTCGAGGCTGACCGGCTGCCCGCCGCCGGAGTTGTTGGTGACGGTGACCATCACCACCGGCACGTTCTCCGGGCCACGCTCGCGGATCAGCGCGTCGAGCGCGTCGACGTCCACGTTGCCCTTGAAGGGGTGGATCGTCGCCGGGTGGCGTCCCTCCTCGATGACCAGGTCCACCGCCTCCGCGCCGGAGTGCTCGACGTTGGCCCGGGTCGTGTCGAAGTGCGTGTTGGAGGGCACCACCTTGCCGGGCGCGCCCACCACGGTGAACAGGATCTTCTCCGCCGCGCGGCCCTGGTGGGTGGGGATCACGTGCTTGAACGGGAAGAGGTCCTGGACCGCCGCCTGGAACCGGTACCACGACGGCGATCCGGCGTACGACTCGTCGCCGCGCTGGATGCCCGCCCACTGCGCCGACGACATGGCGCCCGTGCCGGAATCGGTGAGGAGGTCGACCAGGACGTCATCCGAGTGGAGGTTGAAGATGTTGTAGCCCGCGGCCTCCAGCTTCGTCTGCCGCTCGGCCGGGGTGGTCATCCGGATCGGCTCCACGCTCTTGATCCGGAACGGCTCGATGATCGTCTTCCAGCGCTCCATGCGTGCGACTCTACCCCCTTCCGCGGCGCGAGGCGCGGTCGCCCGACGCCACCGGCAGCCGGCTCGTGGCTGCTCGGCTACGATGCGGACCGCCAACGAAGAAGGAGATGACGTGAGCTGGGAGTCACTTGGGGGCGCGCCGGTCTCGGCACCCGCCGTCACCAGCTGGGCGAAGGACCAGATGCAGGTCTTCTGCATCTTCGCGGACGGCCAGCTCTGGAACCGCTACTGGGATGGGAGCCGATGGCATGACTGGGAGTCCCTGGGCGGCGAGCTGACCGGGGACCCGGCCGCGTGCTCGTGGGGGGCGGACCGAATCGACCTGTTCGCCCGGGGCCGAGACGGAGCGCTGTGGCACTGCAGGTATCAGCCGGACGGGTGGCAGCCCTGGGAATCCCTCGGCGTGAGCATCGCTTCGGACCCGGCAGCCTGCTCCTGGGGACCGAACCGGGTCGACGTGTTCGCCCGCGGGGGCGATGGCGACCTGGTGCATGCATACTGGGACGGCGCCGCCTGGTCGCTGGGCTGACGATCACCGCGATCGGCGTGAACCCGGACGGCACCGCGCCGGCTAGTTGGTACGGGACCCGCTCCACCGGAGGCCAGACACATCATCCGCCTGCGCACGATCCTCGGCGCGCTGCCGCGCGGAATCGACGCGCTCGTTGACCTCGCCTTCGGGCGCGCGGCCCAAAGGGCACGTCGCGCAGCACCCGTCGCGGCAGGGCTCCTGGCCACGACGCTGGTCGTGGCCGGCCTGGCGCTGGCTCCCTCCGCGTTCAGCGACTTCAGCATCTACCTCCCCTGGGCCGTCGGCATCCTGGCCGCCGCCGCCCTGCTGGCCATCCTGGTCGGATCGCGCCGCCGGACGGACCCGCGCCCGAGCGTCATCCCCGCCCTGATCGGGCTGCTGGTGGTCGTCTCCACCGTTCCGATCTTCCAGGCAGGCGCGGAGCTGATCGTCACCCGCACCTCTGCGGGCGATTTCGTGGATCGCCTGACCGGCACCGACGTCTCGCTGCTCGAAGTGGAGGCGCTGGCCTTCCGCATCCCGTTCGAGGCGCCGTCGGGGGCATCGGGGGCACCGACCTGGTTCTACGCGGTCCGTGACGACCTGGCCGATCCGCGGGTGGCGCTGGTCCGCTCGACCGAGGCGCCCGGCGGGTTCGAGGCGCGCACGGTGGTCGCCCGGGTCGTGGTGGATGCCGCGCACGTGTCGGACGCACGGGCGGCCCTCGACAGGCACGGCTGGCTGCCGAACAACCTCGCCGACACCGCGGGCCGCTACCTGGCCGAGGTGGCGTCGACGCAGGGAGCGGTCCGTTCAATCCGTTCGGCGGCCGACCTGGCCGGCCTTGACGCGGGCACCCTGGTCCGCATCGGCCTTCGCTTCTCCGGCACCGGGATCGCCGCCTGCGAGGCGTCGGGGTCGACCGCCAACGCCGCTGCCTGCGACGCCCGGGCCCTGGCCGTGGGCAACGGCGGGTTCCTGCAGCTGGTCTCCGATACCGACGGCCGATCCCTGCTCGTCCAGACCGCGTATCCCGCGTCGGACATGCCCATCCACGTGGTGGGGCGCCAGGTGCGTGCCGAGGCGCAGCTGGAGAGCCTGCTCACCCTTCCCTGGGTGGCACGGCTCATCGGCTGGGCGAACGTTCTGCCGTTCGCCTACCTCGACCACGACCCGCGCCTGCCTGTCAACCGGCTGTGGCTGGCACCGCTGCTCTTCCTCGCCTTCTCCGCCCTGCTCCTGCTCGGGCGTCGCGTCGGATACCCCGTCTTCGAGCTGGAGCCGGCCGCGGGTTCGCCCGGACAGCCCGTGGTCTCCCCTGCGGAGCGTCCCGACCCGATCCCGGTGCGCGTGTCCGGGCGGCTGGCACGAGCGCGGGGCGGTCCACTCGAGGTGGACGAGCTGCCGGGAACCCTCTCGCCGGGGGCCGCGGCGGGCCCACGACTCGTCCTCGAACTCGGCGCGGGACCGTACGAGGTCCCGCTGCCGGCGACCGGGGGCGCCATGACGAACGTCGACCGCGGGGCCGTGCATACCATCCGCAGCCGGCAGCCTGCGCTCTGGCTGCACTGGTTCGGGAGCGAGGCGCGCCTCGTCTTCGCGGACGACGACGCTCGTGACCGCGCGGAGCTCCTCCTCGCGCCCCTGCGGGAGGCACCGGGCCAGCCGCGGCGTCGCGGGGGGTCGGCGTGAACGAGCCGGCAACTCGACCGATCCGCATCCCGCCCGGACCGGGACTGGAGTCCGTCCCGGACTTGCGGCGTTCGCGCACGAGGCCGTAGCGGACCGCCCTCCGCACTCAGACCGTCGCGCCCACCTCGTCCCCGCCATCGGTCGGCTGGACCAGGAAGATCCAGATGTCCCAGGCCACGTGGCTGACCACGAGCGCGCCCATCGGCATCCCCGCCGCGCACAGCGCGGACCAGTGCGCGCCCGCCACCCCCGCCGCGCCCAGGAGCGTGAAGTTGCCGGTGACCACGTGGACGCCGCAGTAGGCGCCCGCCGCCGTCGCCGCGCCCCGCCAGCGGCCGAGCCGGGCGCACGAAGGCGGCCTGGACGAAGCCCCGCCAGAAGAGCTCCTCGGCGGGGCCGATCACGCCGCAGCCGGGCGGCGATCTCCGGCGCGGCCGCAGCGTGCGCAGCGCGTAGATGTCGCGGATCTGGTCATCCCCGCCGGGAACGAAGCGCCGGGCGAAGCGATCGCCCGACCTGGAAGGTGCGCGTACAGCGTCGCCGCCGAGGCGAGCCCCAGGGCGCATCTCGCGCGCACCGATCTTCACGTCGCGCGCGTCCCGGCTCGTCGCGAGCGCCAGGCCGCCGAGGGTCAGGCCGGTGGCCGTCATCCGCTGCCAGAACCGCGGCCGCGGGCCGCGGAAGGTGAGGGCGAAGGCCGCCTGGGCGGCGCCCAGCCCAAGGCCGAGCGAGCGCCGGCCGCCGGCGCTTCGGACGCCTCTCCGCGCGGCAGAGCGACCGCCTCACCGGAAGAGAACGCTCAGGAGCAGCCCGGCGATCAGCAGCGCCCCGAACGTCTGCGTGAAGCCGCGCGGTCTGGAGGTCGATCATGGCGATGGCGCGCGCCTGGCCGCTCGCCCCCAGCTCCGCGGAGCGCAGGACGATGACGAGGAACGGCAGCGACAGGATGGCCACCAGCGTCGCCGGCGGCAGGACTCCGAAGGCCACGGCGAGCCCCAGCGTGATGTACGCGCCCAGGATCAGGCCCAGGTATGAGTAATGGGCCCAGCTCCGGCCGATCTCGCTCGAGAGGGTCGCGATGCCGGCACGGGTGTCCTCGCTGATGTCACGCCACTCGTTGCCGTGGAGAATCGCCGCCACCAGGAGCCCGATGGGGATCGAGAGGACCAGCGCGATCGGCGACCACGTGCCGGAAACGGCGTAGTAGCCGCCGAGCGTCATCAGCGGACCCATCAGCAGGAAGACGAGCGGCACGCCCAGCGCCCGGAACTTGTACTGGAACGGAGGCGCCGTGTAGAAGTAGCCCGCCGCCAGGCCGATCACGCCCAGCACCGCGATCGGCCAGCCGCGGGCGGCGATGAGCCCGACCCCGACGACCGCCGCGAGCACGAACGCCACCATGGCCACCCGGTAGGCCGCGGTCTCGCTGATGCGGCCCTTCACGATGGCGTGGCTCGCTCGCGGCGAGGTGATGGCGTCGATGCCCTTGGCGGACGTCGTAGATCTCGTTGACGATGTTCGTGCCGGTGTGCAGCAGCACCCCGCCGGCGAGGGCCGCCAGGAAGAGCGGCAGGTTGAACGCGCCGTCGACCCAGGCCAGTGCCCCGCCCGCCGCGACCGGGATCACCGACGCCGTGTAGGCGAACGGCCGCGCGATCTCCCAGATCGCGGCGACCCGGCGTCGCGCGCGCTCCCACGGGGTGCGGAGATCGGTCATCGTCGCGGCCGGTGCGGGCATGCCAGCCACCGGCGGGCTGGCGCCGCCGCGACCGGCCGGCATCGGCGCCGCGTCGCTCGCGCCCTGCGGAACGCGCGCGTAGATCCCGGCAGCGTCGAGCAGCGCGGCGACCTGCGACTTCTCCTGGACCACCGGCTGGAGGAGCGGCAGGTCCAGCCCCGCCTCCTCGTGGAATGCCAGGGCGCCGGTCGCGACCTCCTTCGCGCGTGCCGCACAGCATGAAGGCGTCCAGCAGCTCGTCGGGGATCAGGCCGGCGGCGGTATGGAACTCCTCCGCCCGCCAGGCGGCGGCGATCCGGTCGCGCAGCTCGCGCTCGAAGCCGGCCCGTCGCGAGGGAGATGTCGCGACAGGACGCTCATCATGTAGATCACGAACGGCTCGCGCTTGGCGCGGTTCAGGGCCTCGCGCCGGCTGTCGTCGACGAGCGAGAGCAGGTAGCCGGCCGCCTCGACGCGTGCCCGGGTCACGCCCGGCCGCCACCCGGCCTCGGAGCTACGCAGGCGGCCGTGATGCCGCGCAGCGAGGCGATCGACTCCGCGGGCCGCGCCAGGTAGCCGTCCGCCTTCTCGCCGGCGAGGGCCACGAACTCCTTGCGGTAGGCGGCGATCACCAGGGGGATCCGGTGCGGCGGCGCGAACATGGGCTGGATGGGCGGCAGGCCCTCGCGTGCCGAGGGCAGGCGCTCGCCGGCCCACAGCGTCCGGATCTGCGTCCATGGCGCCGGCTGACCCGCGCCACGCGCCGTCGTCGGGGCGCATAGGGGATGCCCATCTGCTTGAGGCGCAGCGGGAGCCCGTGCCCGAGGCCCATGACGATCCGTCCCGGCGCCATCTCGTCCAGGGCGGAGCCGGTCATGGCCAGCACCACCGGGTGCCGGGTGTTCGGGTTCACCGCCCCCAGCGCGATGCGGAAGCCGTCGTCGCGCTCATCGGCCCCCAGCTCGGAGGCGATCGCCGAGACGTACGACACGGCGTCGCGCTCGAAGTACGAGTCGTGGATCCAGACGGAGTCCAGGCCCGCTCGTCGGGCTTCCCAGCTCCAGGCCACCACCTCGTCCACCTCGCCGCGGGCCGCGAGGCCCAGCCCGACCCGCCGTGCCAGTCGCTCCATCCGGAATGCTCTCCCGGGGCATGCGGCCCCTCATCTCGTTGCTAAATGCGCTACCAAAGGCTAGCAGATTCCGGTATCTTCACCAGCGGCTCCATGCCGGCCACCGTTTGACATCGAACCTCCTGACGTCGAACGAATATGCCTGGGTAGAATGTCGCTCTCCATGACCCTCCCTCCGCCCATCGGCGTGTCCGACGACATCCGAGCCGCGACCGACCCCCGCGACGCACCGGCCATCGAGGCGCTCGATCTCGTTCGCACCTACGACACGCACCTCGGCGTCCTGCGGCGGCGACGGATCAAGGTCGAGGCGGTTCGCGGCGTCAGCTTTGCCGTGCGCCCCGGCGAGCTCTTCGGGCTGCTGGGACCCAACGGGGCGGGCAAGACCACCACCATCAAGATGCTCATCACGCTGCTGCTTCCCACATCGGGCAGCGCCCGGGTCATGGGATACGACGTCATCCGCGACACGACCGAGGTCCGGCGGCGGATCGGCTACGTCTTCGGGGGCGACCGCGGTCTCTACGACCGAGTCTCCGCGCTGGACAACCTGCGCTACTTCGCGGAGCTCTACGGCGTCGACCCGTCCGAGCAGAAGCAGCGCATCGGCGCCCTGCTGGAGATGGTGGGGCTGACCGGTCGCGAGGGGGAGAAGGTGGAGGGCTACTCGCGCGGGATGCGGCAGCGCCTGCATATCGCGCGGGGCCTGCTCCACGATCCGGAGGTCGTCTTCCTCGACGAGCCATCCATCGGCCTGGATCCCGTGGGTGCGCGCGAGCTGCGCCAGACGGTGAAGTCGCTGGTCGACGAGGGCAAGACCGTCCTGCTCACGACCCACTACATGTTCGAGGCGGATGCCCTCTGCGAGCGGATCGCGGTGATCAACGACGGGCGGATCGTGGCGCTCGGCACCGGGAACGACCTCAAGGCGGCGGTGGCCAACCGCACGATCGTCGAGATCGAGACCTTCGGCGTCTCACCCGAATCGCTGGCCGCCCTGCGCGCCGACCCCGACGTGGTGGAGGTCAACGTCGAGGAGCGCGACCAGAGCCAGATCCTGCTGGTCCAGTCGGAGCATGGGACCCGCATCACCCAACGATTGCTCACCCACCTGGGCGACACCCGGGTCGGCAAGGTGATCGCCCGCGAACCGACCCTCGAGGACGCGTACGTACACCTCATCGCAACGACCGGTGGCACCGACGGCGCCACGCGCGCGGCGATCGCCGCGGAGGCTGCCTCGTGACCGCGGCGCGGGCGCTGCGCCTGGTCTGGTTCGTCACCTGGTTCAACGTGCGGATGCTCCTGGCCAGCGAGTTCTTCATCCTGACCACCTTCATCACCCCGCTCATCTTCGCCACGCTGGGCTTCCTGCTCTTCCATACCGGCGGCGAGACTGCGGGCCAGACGTTGCTCTACGTGGCCCTGGGCTCCGGAATGATGGGCGTCTGGAGCACGACCCTCTTCGGGTGCGGTGGTGCCATCGCCTGGCAGCGCTGGGAGGGGACCCTGGAGCTGCTGGTCAACGCGCCGAGCCGCTACGACCACATCCTCGCCGGCCAGACCTTCGGGGCCGTGGTGCTGGGCTTCTACGGCATCGTCGCTACCCTGGCGTGGGGCGCGCTGCTCTTCGGCATGCCCATCCAGGCCACCTTCCCCCTGGTCCTGCCCCTCTCGCTGGCGGCCGCCGTCCTCTCGCTCGGATCGCTGGGGATGCTCATCGCCACCAGCTTCGTCCTGTACCGCCATGCCAACGCGCTGGGCAACCTGCTCGAGTATCCGATCTGGCTCGTCGCCGGGCTCCTGGTCCCGGTGACGACGCTGCCGCTCTGGGTGCAGGCCATCGGCTGGCTGCTGGCGCCCAAGTGGGGCATGGACGCCATTCGCGAAGCCGCCATCGGATCGGCGCCGCCCTGGCTGGCCATCGGCATGTGCCTGGTGCTGGCCATCGTCTACTACGTGGCTGCCCGGATCATGCTCCGGGTCGTGCTCGACAAGGCGCGCCGCGACGCGACCCTGGCCCTCCGATGACGGCCGTCGCTGCTCCCGCCCGCGTGCACACCGGCTCCGGCCTGCGGACCGCATGGCGGGTCTTCTGGTACGGCGGGCGGATGAGCTACGGGATGCTCTTCAACTGGGCGCGCCCGTCCATCTACATCCCCACCCTCATCGGCGGACCCACCTTCCAGCTCTTCTTCTTTGCGTCGCTGGGCTCGTATGCGTCCGGCCGCTCTCCGGCGTACTTCGCCATCGGCAATGCGGTCCAGGTCAGCGCCCTGGCCGGGGTATTCGGGATGACCATGGCCATCGCCAACGAGCGCTGGTTCGGCACGCTCCCCGCCCTGCTTGCCACGCCCGCCAACCGCAGCGCGCTCTTTGCCGGGCGCTTCCTGCCGTTCATCGCCAACGGGCTCTTCGTGTCGCTCTACGCGATGAGCATTGGGGTGATCTTCCTGGGGGTCCGGCTGAATCCGGGCACCATCGCCGTCGTGGGGCTGGCCCTGCTGACGACCGTCTTCTCCTGCACCGCCATCGGCTCGCTGCAGGGCGCCATCAGCCTCCGGCTGCGGGACGGGTTGTTCGGGGCGAACCTGATCATGATGTCGATCCTGCTCTTCTGCGGCGTGAACGTGCCGGTCGCCGACCTGCCGGGCTGGCTCCAGGTCATCAGCAACCTCCTCCCATTCACCCACGGGCTGGAGGCCGTCCGGCAGGCGGCCGATGGGGCCGGGCTTGGTCAGGTGGGCGGACTGATCGCCACCGAGGCGGTCATCGGTGTCGCCTATGGCATGGCCGGCTTTGGCCTCTTCAGCTTCTTCGAGCGCAGCGCGCGCGCGAACGCGACCCTGGACGTCCGGTAGCTGGCCGGCGAGGAGCTGGCCGGCGCTGAGCAATGGGGCGGCTCACATCGCGGGCTCGGGTCGTGTCGGCGCCGGCGGCGCCGGAGGTACCCGCAACGCCCGGCGTTCGTTAGGTGCGCGCAAGCAACCATTCGGGACGTGTCTCCCATCCCCAACCGCCCGGCGCGCGGGTACCGTCATTGCCAGGGCCCGGAACGGCACCCGCCCGCTCCGGCTCCCTCGCACGGAGCTCGAGCCATGGCCATCGCAGGAACGACCTCAGCGGCCCGCCTGGTTGCCGGCGCGGCGACGCTGATCGCCCTCATGGGCGCAGCCCTGGTCCCGGCCGGGACGGTGCGGGCGGCATCCGGGAGCGAGCTCTTCATCACCGAGTACGTCGAGGGCTCCGCGACGAACCAGGCGATCGAGATCTACAACCCGACCGACATCGCCGTCAGCCTCTCGGCAAGCAGCTACATGCTCGCCTTCTACTTCGACGGCAGCACCATGATCGGCGGCGGCGTTCCGCTGATCGGTGTCCTGCCGGCGGGCGGCACCTGGGTCGTCACGCCCACCGACGCGAGCGACGTGCTCCTGGCGAAGGCGAACCAGGCCTTCGGAACCACCTGGTTCACCGGCAACGACGCCGTGGCCCTGCTCCACGGCGGCGCGGCCGTCGACGTCATCGGCCAGATCGGAATGGACCCCGGGACGGGCTGGGGCAGCGGCACCGTCACGACCACGGACCACACGCTGCGGCGCAAGGCGAGCGTGACCGCGGGTGACCCGAACGGAACCGATGCGTTCGACCCGTCGGCCGAGTGGGACGGCTACCCGATCGACACCTTCGACGGGCTCGGCTGGGTGGGCACGAGCGTGAACCAGCCGGTCGCCATCACCTGCCCGGCGTCGGTCCGGACCACCCGGGGAGTGGCTGTCTCGGCACCGGTCTCCGCCACGGATCCGGACGGAACCATCGCGAGCCTGGTCGTCAGCGGCGTGGCACCGGTAGATCCGGGAACCGTCACCATCTCGGGGGTCACCGCGGCGAGCATCACGGGTGGTACGGCGACGGGGTCGCTGTCCATCTCGCCGTCGACCCCCGCCGGCGATTACGCCGTCACGGTGACCGCCGCCAATGACGAGGTCGCGCCGCAGACGGCAACCTGCACGGTCGCGGTGACCGTCCAGCCCGCGACGGCCGGAGGCCTGCAGTCACTCATCGACGGCCTGGTCGCCGGCGGCGAGGTCGCACCGACCAAGGCCGGGCTCCTGCAGCAGCGCATGGAGCGGGTCGTGGCAGCCATGGCCGCAGGACGGTCGGCGGAGGCCGCCGCGCAGCTGCGGGCGCTCACCAACCAGGCCGCCGGCCTCGCGCCTCGCTGGATGTCGACGGACGCGGCGGACCTGATCCGGAGAGAGGCAGCGCTGCTCGCGTCGTCGCTCTGACCCGGTGCGCGGACGCACCGGTTTCGCCGCTCGTGACGGGGCGGAATGGCGGCGCGCGCCCGCGCCCCGGCGGTAAGGTAGGCGGACCCGAGCAGCCGTGACTGGCTGCTCGCTGTCGTTCTTGCAGGAGGGAGCGCCCGCCCATGTTCGCCTCGATCGCCCTCAACTATCGCCGTGCCCTCGGCGCGGTGGCCACGCTCACATTGCTCTTCGGCGCCATAGCCCCGGTTGCCTCTGGTCCACGCGGCAACCGGCAGCGAGCTCTTCTTCAGCGAGTACGTGGAGGGCTCCAGCTACAACAAGGCGATCGAGATCTACAACCCCACCGATGTCCCGATCAGCCTCAACGCGTCTGGCTACACGGTCGACTTCTATTACAACGGGAACTCGAGCAGCACCTTCGGGATCGCCCCTGTCGGGACGATTCAGGCCGGCGGCACGTTCGTCATCACATCCACCAATGCCGACGCAGCGCTGCTCGCGAAGGCGGACTACAGCCTCGGGACTTCCTGGTTCAACGGCGATGACGCCGTCGTCTTGAACCACAACGGGACCGCCATCGACATCATCGGCCAGATCGGCAACCGATCCCGGAAGCTACTGGGGCACCGGTGACGTCACCACGCAGGACCACACCCTCCGTCGCAAGGCGGACATCACCGCCGGCGATCCCAACGGGTCCGACGCGTTCGACCCGGCGGACGAGTGGGACGGCTACCCCCAGGACACCTTCGACGGCCTCGGCAGCCACACGGTGGTGCCCGCCGGCGGCGTCACCGTCACCTGCCCGGCTCCCATCACCGTCCTGGAGGGCGACAGCGCCTCGGGCGACGTGTCGGCAACAGACGCGGACGGCACGGTGACGTCGCTGACGATCACCGACGTCAGTCCGTCGGATCCGGGCACCATCACGCTGTCCGGCATGACCCCGGCGGCCGGCACCGGCGGCACGGCGACCGCGACGCTCCAAGTCTCGGACACGACGCCGCCTGGCGCCTACACCGTGACCGTCACGGCAGCGAATGACGACGGAACCCCCCAGACCGGAACCTGCGCAGCGACCGTGACCGTGGAGCCGATCCGCACCATCGGCGAGGTCCAGGGCGAGGTGACCGACACTGACAACGGGGACACGCAGGCATCGCCGTTCGTGGGCCAGACGGTCTACGTGCGTGGTGTCTGGACCGAGGCGTCGCTGCTCCGCACATCGTCCGGCTACAACAGCTGGAGCTTCTTCCTGCAGAGCACCCTGGCGACCGACGACGACGACCCGCTTACCTCCGACGGGATCACCGTCTACACGGGCAGCTACCCCGACTTCGGCTACCTGACCCAGTCCGGCTACTACGAGCCGGTGGTGGGCGAGGAGGTGGTCATCCGCGCCAGGGTCAGCGAGTACTACGGCCTGACGGAGCTCGGCAGCGCCAAGCTCGTCTCGGTGATCCGCGACGGCGTGGACCTGTCCACGGAGATCGCGCAGGTCGAGGTGAACCCGCCTCATGACCTGGCGGCATCCCGCCGCTACTGGGAGCGTCTCGAGTCGATGTACGTGCACGTGCCCGCCGGGGCCAGCGTGACCGCGGGCCGGGACGTGTTCTCCTCCACCGCGGATGGCGAGATGTGGGTGATCCGCGGTGATGACCCACTGATGAGCCGGGCGGACCCGTACGCGCGGCGCGTCTTCCGAGACACGCACCCGCTCGACGACAGCAACACCCCGCCAGACAACTTCGACAACGGCAACGGCGAGCGGATCCTGCTCACCAGCCACGGCCTGAAGGCCGCGGCCGACGACAACACCGTGCTCATCGCTCCATCGCACGTCTTCCAGACGGTTGACAAACGAGCTGTCGGGTGCGGTGAGCTACGCCTACAGCAAGTACGGCATCGAGGTCACCCAGCAGCCGGTCACGACCGACGGCGCGGACCCGGCGGCCAACGCCGCACCGCAGGCCACGACGCCCGACCAGTTCTCGACCTCGGACTACAACGTCCAGAACCTGTACGACTTCCGTGACGACCCGTTCGACGGGTGCGACTTCGGGGGCAACAGCGGCTGCCCGGGCGTCTACCCGCCGTTCGACTACGTTCCGGCCTCGGAGGCCGCCTACCAGCAGCATCTCGCCGACATCGCCACCCAGGTCAATGGACCCCTCCACGACCCGGATCTGCTCATGATCCAGGAGGCGGAGGACCAGGACATCTGCACCGTCACGAACGGCGCCATGGACTGCGGCACCACCAACGACGCGGATGGCAAGCCGGACGTGCTGCAGGAGCTGGCCCTGACCATCAGCGCCGCGGGCGGCCCCACCTATGACGCGGCCTACGACCGCAACGGGGCCGATGACCGCGGCATCGTCTCCGCCTTCCTGTACCGCACCGACAAGGTGCAGATCCTCGACGTTGCCGCCGGCGATCCGATCCTCAACGCGACGACCGGCATCGACTACCGCGGGACGGCCCTCGCCTACAACGCGGACGTCAGCAACCCCAAGGCGGTCAACGCGGACCTGCCCTCCGATGTCGACACCTCCACGGGGGTGGACGGCAGCAACGTCTACACCCGCGCCCCCCAGGTTGGGCACTTCCGGATCTGGAGGACCGCCATCGGGCAGTCTGTCTTCACCGACCTGTGGGCGATCAGCAACCACTTCAGCTCCACCCCGGACGCCCGCGTGGGCCAGCGGACGGAGCAGGCGGCCTACAACGCGGCCATCGTGGCGGCGATCCAGGCCGCGGACCCGCACGCGCGGGTCGTCAGCGCCGGCGACTTCAACGTCTACCCGCGCCCGGACGACCCGTTCGCGCCGGGCCAGCCGTACGGTTCGAGCTCGGTGGGTCCGTCGGACCAGCTGGGACCCATGTACGACGCGGGCCTCCACAACCTCTGGGACGACCTGGTCGCCCAGGTGCCGTCGAGCGCGTACAGCTACGTGTACGAGGGCCAGGCTCAGACGCTCGACATGCAGTGGGCCTCCGATGCCCAGTACGCCGACCTCGTCGAGATGCGGGCGGCGCACATCAATGCGGACTGGGCGGCCGACTACGACGGTGACCCCGGGCGCGGCGCATCCGACCACGATCCGCAGGTGGCCCGCTGGTCGACGGCGGTGACCGTCGATCGGCTCCGGGCGCTCGTGGACTACTTCGTGAGCACGGGCGCGGTGAGCGGGAAGAAGGCCTTCCTCCTCTATGACCGCCTGGATCGCGCGTCGCGGTACCTGGCCACTGGCCAGCACGCCGCGTACCTGGCACAGCTCCAGGCGTTCGGCAACCAGGCCCAGGGCCTGGCGCCGAGGTGGATCTCCGCGTCGGCGGCGGACATCCTCCAGTCGGAGGCGAATCGCCTGGCGGCCGGATGAGCGTCTAGGCCGACGGCCACCGCCCGGGCGCGCCGGCGAGGCGCGCCCGGGTCACGCCCCCAGCAGCGGTGCATCACTCCGTCGTGACGCAGGAAGCGCAGCGCCCGACGATGGTCATGTGGGTGAGATCAGCCTCGAAGCCCTTTGCGGAGCGCAGGGCCTCCACGATGCGGCGCGCCTCGGCGGGGCTCACCTCCCAACGTCCGCCACAGCGCTCGCAGTACAGGTGTCCGTGCTCCGGCTCGCCGGCGACGTGGTACTCCTCCCGTCCGTCGGCGCCGTGCAGATGGCGGACGAGACCCAGCTCCTCGAGCGCGTCGAGGGTCCGATAGACGGTCGACGGGGTGGTGCCGGCATCCACCGCCCGGCAGCGCTCAACGAGCTCCGCGCCCGTGACGTGCCCGCGCATGCCGGCCAGCGCCTCGACCACGACGCGGCGCTGGGGCGTCCAGCGCATCCCGTGCGCGTGGGCGCGCTCGCGCACTGTGTCCCAGGGGCTGGGCGAGCCGGCTGTGGTCATCGACGGTCAGTATAGGCCGGCGATCCGCTACTGCAAAGCGTTGCAACAACCGCACAGCGCGGGTAGCATGGCGCCGATGCCGGCCGTCCTCCTCGTCGTTCCCGCGCTGCTCGCCGCGCTCGCGCCACTGGTCGGAGCGCTTGGTGCGATCCATGCCCAGGTTGTCGCCGCAGAGCTGCTCGGGACCGCGCTGGTCCTGGGCATCCGCCACGGGATCGACTGGGATCACATCGCGGCGATCACCGACATCACGAGCACCACGGCGGCCGCGGAGCACGGTGAGCAGCACCACGCGCTCGAGCACCTGCGGCAGGCGGGTCACGTCCATACGCACGGCGGGCCATCGGAGCTTGCCGCTCACGAGGCGGCGGCGCAGCGCCCCCTTGACTCGTCACCCGCGCAGCCGACCGCCGACCCGAAGCCAAGCCTCGCGCACGAGCAGCGCCGGGCGGTCCTGCTCGGCACGCTCTACGCCCTGGGCCACGCGGCCGTCGTCGCGGTGCTGGGGCTCGCGGCCCTCGCCTTCGGCACGGTGCTTCCCGAGTGGGTGGATCCGATCATGGGCCGGGTCGTGGGCATCACCCTGCTGGTGCTGGGCGCCTGGGTCTTCTACTCGCTCTACCAGTACGTGCGCCACGGAACGGAGTTCCACCTGCGCAGCCGATGGATGCTGGTGTTCGCCTGGGCGCGCTACGCCTGGCGCTGGCTGATGGCCCGGCTCCACGGCCACGCCCACGTCGAACCCATCGAGATGGCCTCGTACGGGGCCCGGACCGCGTTCGGGGTGGGGATGATCCATGGCATCGGGGCCGAGACCGGGACGCAAGTGCTGTTCATCGGCGCCATCGGTGGGGCGGCAGGCCTGGGGCTGGGGGTGCCGATGATGCTCGCGTTCATCATCGGACTTCTCATCTCGAACACGGCCATCGTGCTGATCACCGCCACCGGGTTCGTGGCCAGCCAGATGCGGCAGCGGATCTACGTGGGCGTGGGGGTCGTGGCCGGCACGTTCAGCCTCGTGGTTGGCGCGCTTTTCCTCTTCCAGTCCCAGGGGATCCTCCCCGACCTGACGCACGTCTTCGGGTTCATCGGTCGCTGATCTCGGTGGGGGCTTGGTTCGATGCGCTGATGCCCGCGACCGTGCCATCGTCTGGCGGACAGCGGCAGCGCTGGACTCAGTGACCGCCTGGCTGCCACGCGATCATCGCCAGCGAGGCACTGCGGATGAAGCTCGTCAGCTCCTCGTGGCTGAACCGCTGGCAAGAGGAAATCGCCCGCCCTGATTTGACACCGCGCTTCGCGGTGCCGCAGAGTGCAGGCGCGTCGGCGCGGTGCCCCGTGACGCGCGAAGGCCGTCCCCAGTGGGTGAGGGAAGACTGGTGCGCAACCGGCGAATAGTCGTCGCCATGCTCGTGGCGCTCGCGCTCGGGCCCGCCTGGGCCATCGGGCCGATGGCGCCACCCATCGCTTCGGCCGCCGAGACGCTCCCCGCCTGTCGCTACGCCGACGTGGAGACCGTCTTCACCTCGCCGGACGCCTGGCAGCGGACGCTGGTCGACACCACCTTCATGATCGGCAAGTCGTACGTCCCGCCCAACCTTGTCCCGGTCACCGACGCGGGGATCAGCGGCAACGGCGAGATCCGGTCCTTCGTGATCCCCGACCTGCACGCCATGGCTCTGGCGGCAGGGGCGGCCGGGGCACCGATCGCCGTGCAGTCTGCCTACCGCTCCTATGCGACCCAGGTCTACACCTTCAGCTACTGGAACCAGGAATACGGCAATGACGCCGCGCTGCTGGGAAGCGCCCGCCCCGGGCATTCCGAGCATCAGCTGGGGGTGGCGCTCGACTTCCGGAGTGCCGGCACCTCGGCTGAGTGGGTGAGCGACTGGGCGACCACCGCGGCCGGTTCGTGGATGGCCGGGAACGCCTGGCGCTACGGGTTCGTCATGAGCTATCCGAAGAATGCCAGCCCGAAGGCGACGTGCTACCGCTACGAGCCTTGGCACTACCGCTACGTGGGCCGAGATGAGGCTGCGGCGATCCACGATGCCGGCACCACGATTCGCGAGTACCTGTGGTACGAAGCCGGCAACGACGTGATGGCCGCCGGGTCCAAGACGCCGGAGCCGACAGCGGCACCCACCACGCGCGCGACCGCGACCCCGACCCCAATGCCGACCGTCGTCGAGACGCCGCTGGCCAGCGGCACGGCCGCGCCCTCCGTGAGCGCCGCCGCGGGTGGGGCGACCACGCCGGGCTCGACCCCGGAGGGTGCCGTCCAAGCGACCACGGGAGTGCGTGCCTCGCGCGGTGACGGGTCGCCCGTGGACCTGCTGCTCCGCGCCCTGGGCATCCTGCTGGGGATCGTGGTGGGTCTCGCGATCCTTGCCTCGGCCGAGCGGCTCGACCGGACCCTGCGGCGAGCGGTGCGCAGCCTCAGGCTGGCGTAGACGCCGCGTCCGCCGGCGCCGCTGAACCGGTCCGCGGCGCCGCGACGGCCGTGTCCGTTACGGCTGCCGGGTCGAGCAGGAAGGTGGTCATGGTCCCCTTGCCCTTGATGGGCACGTTCTCGCGGCGCGTGAACGGGTAGCGGGTCGTCAGGAGGTCCCGCGTGACGCCGGTGACCTGGATGCAGCCGGGGGCCCCGGAGGATTCCATGCGCGAGGCCGTGTTCACCGTGTCGCCCCACAGGTCGTAGATGAACTTGCGGCGACCGATGACGCCCGCCACCACCGGGCCGGAGGCGATCCCGATGCGGAGGGTCACCGCATGCCCGCTGGCGTCGTGGTGCCGCCCGACCGTCTGGAGCATGGCGATCGCCATCCGGAGCGCGCAGTCGGCGTGGTCCTCGCGGGACGCGGGGACACCGGCGACGGCCATGTACGCGTCGCCGATGGTCTTGATCTTCTCCATGCCGAACCGGTCGGCCAGCGTGTCGAAGTCGCTGAAGATGTCGTTGAGCAGCCGCACCACCTCGGTGGGCGGTGTGACCTCGGCGTAGGGCGTGAAGTCGACGACATCGGCGAAGAGGACCGACACGGCGGCGTGCTGCTCCGCGATGACCCCCTCGCCGGCCTGCAGACGGTCGGCGATCGGTGCAGGCAGCACGTTGAGGAGCAGCTCCTGACTCCGCGCCTGAGCAATCCGGCGCTCATGATCCACGTAGCGGATCATGAGGAAGCTGATCGTCACCGGACCCGCGGTGTTGACCGCCCAGAACCACAGGCTCAGCGCATACGGCGTTGGCACCGTGTCCTGGATGAACGGGTCGAGCACGACCATCAGTGCGATGAGGACCAGGTACGCAACGAACCAACGCATCGCCCGCCGGGGACCGAAGAAGAGCACTGCGGCGACCGGGGCAACCACGCCCCAGACGATCGATCCGCTCGACGTGGCGAAACCGCCCAGCGCGACCTGCCCCCCGGCGCTCGCGGCCAGCCCGACCACGAGCTCCCACCAGGCGAAGCGCTCGAAGTTCCTGGTGCGGATGAACCCGATCAGGGAGACGAGCGTCCCGGTGAAGAAGCAGGTCGACACTGCCAGCTGGGCGGGACGTAGCGGCACGATCGCCGTCACCAGCCAGGCCAGTCCGAACACCAGGAGCGCGAAAACCGCGCCGGTGCCGACACGCTTGCGGATCCGCAGCTCCGCGTCGTCCGCGGCTTCCACCCCGACATCGAGGATCCGGTCGAGCCAGCCGCGCGGGGCCACATCAGACATGGCGGATCTCCTCCGCCTCCCGGCCCTCCACCGGCCGGGCGCAGGTTGGGCAGTACCAGCGCGCCTCGACGGGCGTCCCGCAGATCGCGTGGCGCAACGGCTCAGCCTCCCGCGAGACGCGCGAGCCCCAGTCTGCGAGGAGGCGGAGGGCGCCGGCCAGCTCCTGGCCCTCGGCGGTCAACGCGTAGACGAACCGCGGCGGCCGTTCCGAGTAGGGCCGCACCGCGATGACCCGATCACTCTCGAGGCGCTTCAGCCGGTCCGAGAGGATGTTGGGTGCGATCCCGGTCACGCCGGCCTGCAGCTCGTTGAAGCGGCGGGGGCCGTTGAGGAGCGCCTCGACGAGGAGGAGGCTCCATCGGTCGCCGACCCGCTCGAGCGCAGCCCCCAGGGGCGATCCGCTGGCCATGCGAGGATCGTAGCGGATCGGATTCACCGGGCTTGCATTCTTCCCAACTCACTAGTAACTTGCAGTCCACAAGTCATAGCAAACCAACAGGTGGAGGACTGGACCAATGGGTCCGATGGAAGCGCTCGGCGCGGCGATCGCACAGGTGGCCGCCAGCGTCGGCCCTTCGACGGTGGGGGTTGGAAACCGATGGCGGGGTGGCTCGGGGACCGTCCTGGAAAAGGGCAAGGTCCTGACGAACGCGCACAACCTCCATGGCGACGAGGTCCACGTGTACTTCGCCGACGGCCGTGAGGCCACCGGCACCGTCCTCGGCGCCGATAGCGACGGCGACCTGGCGGTCATCGACGTCGACACCGGAGATGCCGCGCCGCTGCCGTGGGGCGACGGGACCGCGCTGGGGATCGGCTCGCCGGTGTTCGCGGTGGGCAATCCGTCCGGCCGGGGACTGCGGGTCACCGCCGGCTTCGTCTCGGGCATCGGTCGCAGCTTCCGCGGTCCCCGCGGACGCCGCGTGGCGGGAGCCGTCGAGCACACCGCACCCCTGGCGCCCGGCTCGTCGGGCGGGCCTATCGTGGATGGCGAGGGCCGGCTCCTCGGGATCAACACCAACCGGCTGGGTTCCGGCTTCTACCAGGCCATCGCTGCCGGCGAGGCGGTGCGCGCGCGCGTGGATGCGCTCGGCCGCGGGGAGCGACCGCATCGCCGCCGGCTGGGCGTGGGCCTGGCTCCGTCCCACGTGGCGCAGCAGCTGCGACGGGCCGTGGGACTCCCGGAACGGGTCGGCCTGCTCGTGCGTGAAGTCGAGGGAGGATCGCCGGCAGCGAGAGCGGGGATCGCCGAGGGCGACCTGCTCGTGGAGGCCGGAGGCCGCGCCATCGGCTCGGCGGACGACCTGTTCGACGTGCTGGCCACGGCGGCGGCGGGCGAGGCGATTTCGGTGACGATCGTGCGCGGAACGGAGGAGCGATCGGTTAGCGTTAGCGCATGACCGACGAGGAGCTCCCCTGCGCTCACCTGGATCAGCTGCGGGACGTGACGCCAAGCGCCGAAGGATGCGAGGACTGCCTCAAGATCGGCGGCACCTGGCTCCACCTCCGGATCTGCCGGACCTGCGGCCACGTGGGCTGCTGCGACCAGTCGCCCAACCGGCACGCCCGCCAGCACGCTGAGACCACGGACCATCCCATCGTCCAGTCCATCGAGCCCGGTGAGGACTGGATCTGGTGCTTCATCGACGAGGTGTACCTGGAGCCTGCCTGATCTGATCCGATCGCCCTCGGGAGTCCGCGGGGACCGACCGCGGCTGTCGACGCGGTTCGTGCAGCCGTGCAGCCGTGCAGCACGACACCGGTAGACGGCAAAGGCAGAGGCTTACCAGTCGACGAGCTTCCAGATCTCGGGCTCCATCCCGCCCGGCCGACCGACCTCCGCGAAGATCGTGACCGCCTGCTTCAGCTCGTCGAGCGACTCGTCCCGTCGCCCCGCCGCGTGCAGCGCATCGGCGAGGTTGTTGCGGATGGCGGCCTCGCGGTGGCGATCGCCGATGGTCACCGCCGCATCGAGCGCGGCGCGCGCCGTCTCGACCGCCCGCGCGGGGTCCCCGGCAGCGACCGCCAGCAGCGCCAGGTTGTTGAGCGACGCGATGCGCGCCTCCTCGACGTGCTCAGCGCTGGCCAGGGCCAGGCTCTCCTCCAGGTGGCGGCGTGCCTGTACGAGGTGGCCGGCGTCACGGGCGAGGATCCCCAGCAGGTTGTGGGCCTGCGCGACGCAGGCGGGATCCCGCGCGGCCTGCGCGGTCTCGAGCGCTTCGCCCGCCAGGCGCCTGCTGCGCCGCTGATCACCGAGCCGATGGACCGCCAGGGCCCGGTCGGCAGTGAGGCGGGCGCGGTCGCCGAGCGCGTCCGGGGCGACGCCCGTGAGCGCTGCCGCCAAATGCGATTCGGCCAGCGACCACTCGCCGCGACGACCGTGGACGTCGGCGAGGCGCTGCTCGATGCGCCAGGCGTTGCGCAGGTCGGCCAGGGCCGCCGCGGCCTCGTAGGCCGCCACGGCATCGTCATAGCGCCCGAGGCGGGTCGATTCATCGCCGATGCGCTCGTGGAGCGGCCCGGGTGAGGCCGGGTCGAGCGCGATGGCCGAGCGATACAGGTCGAGCGCTTCCTCGTGCGCGTACACCGCGGCGGCCTCGTCCCCCGCGATGCGCAGGTAGCGGGCGGCCCCGCGATCATCACCCGCCTCGCGGAGATGGCGGGCGATGGTGGCTGCCAGAGCGTGGCCCCCGGTGCGCCGGGTTGCCGGCTGCTGGAGTGCGAGCGCGGCCCGGCGATGCAGCAGCCGCCGGCGCGCGAGGCTGGCCGATGCGTACGCGACCTCCCGGCTCTTGGCGTGATCGAAGTCATACCGCGGCGCTCCGTCCGGACCCGCCGCCTCGACGATCAGGCCGCGCGCCAGGAGCTCCTCGACACCGGTCGCGGTCTCCTCGGGTGAGCGTCCGCTCGTCGCGCGGACAAGCTCCACGTCGAACGAACGGCCCACGACCGCCGCGGCCACCAGGACCTGGCGTGCGACCGCGCTGAGACCGTCGATGCGCCCGGCCAGCAGCTCCCGGATCGGCCGCGGCGTGGCCTCCCCGCCGGCGCCGTCCGTCCCGGGTTCGCGCGCGGCTGCCAGGTACTCGGCGACGAAGAACGGGATCCCCTCGGTCTCGGCGTACAGCCGGTCCGCGTCCAGCGGGGTGTCGACCGCACGGGCCAGCTGGGTCACCTCCGCACGCGTCAGGCGGGCCGGGCGCACCTCCAGGAGCGAGCCCCGCCGACGCGCGCCGCGCAGAAGATCGGCAAGCGGATCCTGGTCGGGCTCAGGAGGTCGCCGGGCCAGGACGACGCAGCACCGAGCCTCCGTGACCCGCCGCGCCAGGTAGCCGAGGATCGCGATGGTCGCGGAATCGGCCCACTGCACGTCATCGACGCAGATGAGCCCGGCCCGCGGCCCCGACACCGCGGCCAGGAGGGCCCGGGACAGGCCCTCCATGAAGCGGATCTCCGCTCCGGGACCCTCGATGGCGGCGACCGCCGATCCGACCCCGGCCACGGCGGGCACCACGCGCGCCAGCTCGCCGCGAACCCAGCCGGGGAGGCCCGCCAGCCAGCCGGCGCCCTCGCCGCCACCCTCCGCGTCGGGGATGGCCTTCTCGAGCGCACCGACGATGGGCGCATAGGCGATCGCCTGCTCGCCATCGTGGGCAACCAGGGAGAGCACCTGCGCACCGGCGGCCCGTACTGCCGCCGAGACCTCCTCGAGCACGCGCGTCTTCCCGATCCCCGGCTCGCCTTCGAGCAGGACGAGGCGACCCGCCTGACCGGCCCGGCGCCAGGCCCCCAGCACGACCTCGAGGTCCGCCCGACGTCCGATCAGGGGCAGGGCCGAGATCCCAACCGGAGGTGCGGTGGACTCTGCAGGCTCATCCACGTGGTGCACCGCCGCCGGCCCGGCGGCGATCGCGTGGTACAGCTCCGTCGTCTCCGGCATGGGCGCGACGCCGAGCTCCTGGTCCAGGATCCGAACGCACTCCCGGTAGCGGGCGATGGCGCCGGTCCTGTCCCCTGCCTCCGAGTGAAGGCGCATCAGGCGCCGGTGCGCTTCCTCATGCAGCGGGTCCATGGCGAGGCGCCGACGCGCGGCGTCGAGGGCGAGGTTGGTACGACCGCGCGCGGCGAGCGCGTCCGACAGGCGGTCGAGCGCATCGGCCACCTCGCGATCGAGCGCTTGCGCGGTGCCCGCGGACCAGTCGTCGAACTCCGGGCTGTCCCGGAGGCCGAACCCCTCCAGGAAGCGGCCCCGGACGAGGTTCGGGATCTCGGCGAGCCGGCGCAGGCAGCGGTCGCAGACCGGATCGGCGTCGGGATGGTGCCGTGTGACCCCATCCGTGATGGCGTGCAGCCGCCACACGTCGACGCGGGCCGAAGGGGCAAGCTCGACGGACCGACCGTCGAGCCGCAGGGCATCGGGGCCGATCCCGGCCCGGGTCACGGAGAGGGTCCGGCGCAGCGCACCGCCGGCGTGGGCGGCGTCATGCTCCGGCCAGAGCAGAGCCGCCAGGGCGTCGCGCGACTGGGCCTCGCCGCGAACGGCGAGAACGGCGAGCAGCGCAAGAGCCTTGCGGGTGTCGAACGAGACAGGCGCGGTGTCCAGCTCGACGCGCGGCGGACCAAGGAGTGCGAGACGGAGGCGGCTCACGGTCCGTACCTTACCGCGCCGCCATCACGGCCGCCGCCGTAGCCGGATTTCGTAACGCCTGGCGAACGGCAGCGTGGCATCCTGCCCATCTGCGGACGGTTTCCACCCTCGGGCGGAGCCGATCGTCCAACCGCACGGAGGTTACCGAGCACCGTGGCGCAGGCAACTGCAACCGCGACCCGCGCGACAGACCGCGCGGAGACTGCCTGCACCTGGCGGCCCGCGTGCTCCTGCCGGCCGCCCTGCTTGCCATCGCGTTCGGGGTGTTCCTCTCACCATCACCCACTGGGGCGGGGCGGTCGTCTTCTGGGCGTTCGCGCTCGGCGGCATCGGCCTGGTGGCGCGCCTGCCTCGCCAGCCCATTGGCTGGCTGGTCCTTGGCATCGGCCTGACCTTCGTCCTCGTCGGGTCGAGCCCGCCGGGAAGCGCGTCACAGGTGGTGGACGGCCAGGCGAACCTGCAGGTCACGCTCCAGGCGTGGGGGAACGGCTGGGGAGCCGGACTCTTCTTCATGGGGTTGATCGCCCTCGCCGCAGTCTTTCCGTCCGGGCGCCTTTCACCCAGGCGGATGGGAGTGGCCAATCGCCTGGCCATCGCCGTTCCGGCCTTGTTCACCGTGGCGCAGGCGTTCGCCCCATCGTTTGGGATCTCCTTCGCGGACGGCACCTCCGCACGGGTGACCAATCCCATCGGCATCGGCCGCGAGTGGGTGGGCTGGCCGCTCTTCACCGAGGGCATCTACGTCGTCTTCCTGGTTGGCCTCGCCGTCACGCTCGGCACCTTCCCGCTGCGGTTCCGGCGCGCCCACGACGCCGAGCGCCAGCAGTACAAGTGGCTGCTGTTCGCGCTCGCCGGCGTGCTCGGCACGTTCATCTTCGCCTTCGCGATGATCGCCTTCGTCGACCCCAACGGAACGTGGATGTGGTTCCCGGCCGTCCTCACCTACCCAATAGTCCCCGTGGCCGTCGGCATCGCGGTCCTGCGCTACCGGCTGTACGAGATCGACCGGATCATCAACCGAACCCTGGCCTACGCCGTCCTCACCGCCATCCTGGCCGGGGTCTTCGCCGGAGCGGTGCTCGGGCTGCAGGCCATGCTGCGCCCGGTCACCGCCGAGTCCCAGGTGGCGGTGGCCGTCTCGACCCTGCTGGTGGCGGCCCTGTTCGGCCCGATCCGGCGCCGGGTGCAGGCGCTCGTCGACCGGCGCTTCGACCGCTCGCGCTACGACGCGGCCCGGGTGGCCGACGGCTTCGGCGCCCGGCTCCGGCGCCGGCTCGAGCTCCACGCCGTGTCGGCCGAGCTGGCCAGCACTGCCCACGCCGCCCTGCGCCCGCCCTCGGTCTCGGTCTGGGTGCGCGCGCCGGAGGAGCGAGAGTGAGCGGCGGACAGGCAGCGGCGGGCGCCACTGCGGAGCGGCCGCTTGGCGTGGCCGCCAGCGTCGCAGTCGTGGTTGGCACGCTAGCTGCGATACCGATTGCCCTCCCCAGCGGCTACGGGTTGCTGTGGGTGGCTTCGTACGCCAGCGTGGGCGGGCTCCTAGTCATCCGACGGCCTCGCAACCCCATCGGCTGGATTCTGCTGGGACTGGGCTGGAGCCTCGGGCTGCTGTCCGGTGAGATGGATGTCACCCCCGGCCAGTTCACCGACGGATCCCTCTCGCTACCCGAGATGGGACTGGCCTGGCTGCTCAACGCGAGCGGTGCCGCATTCACCCTGTTCGCCGCCTTGATGGCCACCTTCCCGTCTGGACGCCTGCCGGGCGGCCGGTGGGGCACTGCCTTGCGCGTGGCGCTCGGCGTCGACGTCGCGTTGGCCGTGCTGACGGCGTTCGCCCCGCGCATCAACGTCAACATGCCCGGCTACCCCGATGGCGCCATGGTCCCGAACCCGTTCGCGATCGCCCCTGACTCCCCGTTCTGGCGTGCGGTGCCGATCGGGCTCCTGTTCTTCGTCGGCATCGGGATCATCGTGCTCGCGGCCATCTCGCTCGTCGCTCGCGCCCGCCGCTCGGCCAGCGTGGAACGGGAGCAGATCCGGTGGGTCGCCGCCTCCGTCGGCGCGCTAATAGTGGCCATGGTCGGCGGTATCGTGGTTTCGGGGGCGATCAACAACGGGATCGCATACGTACCCGCCATCCTCGCCTTTGCGGCCCTGCCCATCTCGATCGGCATCGCCGTCCTGCGCTACCGGCTGTACGACATCGACCGGATCATCAGCCGCACCCTGGCCTACGCCATCGTGACCGCGGTTCTGGCCGGGGTCTTCGGCGCCGCGGTGCTCGGGCTGCAGGCCCTGCTGCGCCCGGTCACCGCCGAGTCGCAGGTGGCGGTGGCCGCCTCGACCCTGCTGGTGGCGGCCCTGTTCGGCCCGATCCGGCATCGGGTCCAGCGCGTGGTCGACCGGCGCTTCGACCGCTCGCGCTACGACGCGGCCCGGGTGGCCGACGGCTTCGGCGCCCGGCTCCGGCGACCGGCTCGAGCTCCACGCCGTGTCGGCCGAGCTGGCCAGCACTGCCCACGCCGCCCTGCGGCCGGCATCGGTCTCGGTCTGGGTGCGACCCAGATCCGGTGAGGAGACGCCATGACCGCAGCCATCGTCGAGGGCCAGCCGGCCACGGGACTGCGCCGGGTCCCGGCCCTCGTTGTCTGGGGCATCACCCTGCTCGACGTTGTGCTTCTGCTGACTGCGCTGCCACTCCAGCGGGACACCCCGGACTCGCCGTTCTTCGTGCTCGCAGTCTTTACGGCCGATGCCATCGCATTCGCCACGGTGGGCGCCCTGGTGGCGACTCGACGCCCCGGAAATGCCGTGGGCTGGATCCTCTGGGGCGTGGGGGCGGCGACGGGGCTGAACCTCATCGGCCAAGGCTACGGGAACCTGGTTGTGTCGGCCGGGGCCTGGGACGTGCCCGGCGCCGTGGCGATCTCCTGGCTCATCCAGTGGTCATTCAACCCTGTCTTCGCCCTGGGACTCGGTTTCATCCCCCTGCTCTTCCCGGATGGCCGGCTGCCGTCGCGCCGATGGCGGCCCGTCGCGGTGCTTTTTGCGGCTACGGGCGTCCTGCTGGCCGTCCCAGACCTCCTGCGGCCAGGCCCGCTTCCCCCGACTCCCTACGACAACCCCACGGGAGTTCCTGCCCTCGCTCCGTACCTGGGCGACGTGGCTTCGATTGGATCGCTCGCCGTCTTCGTCTGCGTGCCACTCGCGCTCGCCGCGGCCGTTGTCCGCTATCGGCGCGGGACGGCCACCGAGCGGCAGCAGCTCAAGTGGCTCGGGGCTGCGGCAGGGACGTCCGGTATAGGTCTCCTGCTGCTGACGGCGCTGCCTCTGCCAGATGAGTGGGCCACCGGCGCCTTTGCAGTGATCATTGGCGCCTTCGGACTCATTCCGGTGGCCATCGGGATCGCCATCCTGCGCTACCGCCTGTACGACATCGACCGGATCATCAGCCGGACGCTCGGGTACGGCATCGTCACCGTCATCCTGGGCGCCACGTTCGTCGGGCTGGTCCTGGGACTGCAGGTGCTCGCCCGGCCGCTGGTGGGAAGCTCCCAGGTGGCGGTCGCCGTCTCGACCCTCGCCGTGGCGGCGCTGTTCGGGCCGCTCCGAGGTCGGGTGCAGGCGTTCGTCGATCGGCGCTTCTATCGATCCCGCTACGACGCGGTGCAGCTGAGCGAGGGCCTGGCGGCCCGACTGCGCGACGACGTCGACCTCGAGGCCGTGCGCGGTGAGCTGATGAGCACTGCGGATGCCGCATTCCAGCCCGCCTCCGTGTCGGTATGGGTGCGAGCTCGGGGAGAGGAGGGCGGCTGATGGCCACTCGATGGAAGGCCCGGCCGGGCCAGATCGCAGCCGCGGTCGCGGTGGTCATGCTCGGCTCCGTGCTCAGTCTCGTCCTCGCCGGGGTCGTGGGGCTGGGGCTGTTCGTCGCCTATGCCGGCATCGGCGCATTTCTCGCGTTGCGACTCCCGCACAACGGCCTTGGATGGGTGCTCATGCTCCTGGGCTCCGGGCTCGCACTCGGTAACGCGCGCGTCGACGGCGATCCCGCCCTCCTGTCACTGGGGTCGATGGACGCTGGTCACGCTCTTGCGGTGTGGGCGAACGGCTGTGGCTGGGCGCTCGCGTTCACCGGAATCGTCGCACTCGTGCTGCTCTTCCCGAACGGGCGACTGCAGCCGGGTCCATGGCGCTGGATCGGACGTCTCGTGGCCGGGACGACCGTCCTCCTCGCCTGCCTGATCATGCTTGCCCCGACGGTCAACGTCACGCTCGTGTCGGGCGACGCGCTGGACGTGCCGAATCCGCTTGCCGTAGCCCCTGGAGCCGGGGTATGGAACGCGGTACCGAATGCGACGCTGCTCTACTCGACGTTGTTCGCGACCTTCGGTGTGGGGATGATCGGCCTCCTGGCACGCTTTCTCAAGGCCAGCCCCGGGGAGCGGCTGCAGCTCCGGTGGCTGGTCGCGGCCATCGTTCTCGTCGCGGGTGTGAACGGCTGCTGGGCCGTACTCGAGCTCGTGCTGCACAGTCCGCTTGCCGGCGTGGCTTCCGCTGCGACGCTCGTCGCCTACTCGGCGGTCCCCATCGCCATTGCCATTGCCATCCTGCGGTACCGGCTGTACGAGATCGACCGAATCATCAGCCGCACCCTGGGCTACGCAATCGTCACCCTCATCCTGGGCGCCACATTCGCCGTCCTGGTCCTGGGCCTCCAGGCACTCGCCCGGCCGCTGGTGGGGAGCTCCCAGGTGGCGGTCGCCGTCTCGACCCTCGCCGTGGCGGCCCTCTTCGGGCCGCTTCGCAGTCGGGTCCAGGCGACCGTGGATCGGCGCTTCTATCGATCCCGCTACGACGCGGTGCAGCTGAGCGAGGGACTGGCGGCCCGACTGCGCGACGACGTCGACCTCGACGTGCTCCGTGCGGAGCTGGCCGCGACGGCCGAAGCCGCCCTGCAGCCGACGTCGTTGTCCGTGTGGGTGCGAAGCGCATCGGAGAAGGGCTCGCGATAACTCGACGCGAGCGATACCCGGACCCGGCGGCGTCCGCGGACTCCGCCGGGTCTCTCGCACGCGGTAACGATTCGCGAACGGCCCGCCGCAGATCATCCGGCCACACTGCATCGAGGAGCGAGTTATGGAACCGGCACAGAACCCCACTGAGCCCGCCGCGGCCGAGACCACGCTGCGCACCGATGCCGCCGCCTGGGCCACCCCGGTGACCCGTATCGACGTCGCCAACATCCCTGCGGGCGCCAGAAGCCTGAACGTCGCCGGGCGGCGACTGTCCGGGCCGATCCAGGGGTTCGGGAGCCTGTGGCAGAAGACGTACCGGGTGAACCTGGAGTCGGCGGCGACGCCGGCCGAGGTGGTCGAGACCTTCAGGGCGCACCTGCCCGAGCTGCAGCCCCCACAGAATCGCTTCTTCCCGTCGGTGGCCGGCGTTGCCCCGGGCGAGGTGGTGCTCATCAACGCGCGCGTGTCGGGCATGCCCATCTCCACCGGTGTCCTGGTCCTCTACGCCGATGACGAGGCATTCACGCTCATGACCCCCGAGGGCCACCCCGAGTCGGGCATGGTGACCTTCACCGCCCATCGCTCCGGCGACGACACCATTGCCCAGATCCAGTCCCTCGCGCGCGCCAACGACCCGATCTACGAGCTGGGCTTCCGGCTGATGGGCGGCTCCCGGGCCCAGGAGGCCATCTGGCGCCACGTCCTGGCCTCGCTCGCCGAACGCTTCGCGGTATCCGCCCCGGTGGAGCTCGACAAGGTCCGGGTCGACGCCCGGCTCCAATGGCGCGAGGCACGCAATGTGTGGCGCAACGCCATCATCCGCACCACCCTGTACACCCTGGCGGCACCGGCCCGCCGCGTGCGCGCGGCCTTCCGGGGCGACCGGTGATCACGTACCCTTCCGCCGACGTTTCGCGACGATGACGTCCCCGCATCCCATTCCCGCCCTCCCGCGTCCGCGCCGGAGCCCATGACCGAGCAGACCCGCGACCATCTTCACAGGCGACGCCTGGCACACCTCCTGGCGGGACTGGGTCTCCTTATCGAGGCCGGGGCGATAGCGCTGCCCATCGCCGTGGCGAGCCGCACCCCGATCCCGCCGCTGGACGGCAACACGCTGGGGGGCTATGCGCTGGGCGCCACGTTCCCGATCGTGGGCTGGGTGATCGCCTCTCGACGTCCGGCGAACGCCATCGGCTGGATCTTCCTTGCCATCGGGATCTCGCAGGCGCTGGCGCAGCTCACGCAGGCCTACGGCTTTGCATCGTACGGCCCGGGGACCACGCCGCTTCCGCTGGCCGCGGAGGCCTCATGGGTGGGCGTCTGGGCCTGGATGCCCGGCTATGTGCTTCTTCTGAGCCTCTCGGTCCTCCTCTTCCCCAACGGCCGGCCGCCCACGCCCAGATGGCGACCCGTGGCCTGGCTCGCCTGGCTGGCGCTGGCGCTCATGGTCGTCCCCATGGCGATAGCGACCTGGCCCCTGCAGGGCGCCGTCCTGGCCGCGGCCAACGCCGGCGCTGGGCCGCCCGACATTCCGGCGCTGCACGTGGCGGTAGGGATGGAGGAGGCCGGGCTGCTCCTGGCCAGCGTGACAGCGCTCGCCTCCGTGGTTGGCCTAGTCGTCCGCTTCCGCTGCTCCCGCGGGCTCGAGCGGCAGCAGCTCAAGTGGTTCACCTTCGCGGGCGCCATCGAGATCGGCCTCATCGCCTCGAGCCCGTTCCTGTATGTCGGGCAGGCGGGCTCCCCAACCGTCCTGTTGACCCTTCTGGTCGCTCCCCTGCTCCCTGTCGCGGCCGGCATCGCCATCCTGCGGCATCGGCTTCTGGACATCGACCTGGTCATCAAGCGCACCATCAGCTACGGCGTGCTGACGGTCGTGCTCGTGGGCGTTGAGATCGGCGGCGTGCTCGTCCTGCAAACTCTGCTCTCCAGCGTGACCCAGCAGCAGACATACGCAGTGGCAGCGACCACGCTGGGCGTGGCGGCGCTCTTCCAGCCTGCCCGGCGGCGGATCCAGGGCTGGGTCGACCGGCGCTTCGACCGCAGCCGCTATGACGCGGCGCGGATCGTCGACGGGTTCGGCAACCGGCTGCGCGACCGCCTTGACCTCGACGAGGTCGTGGGCGAGCTGGCCACGACGGCGGCGGCGGCCCTTCGCCCGACGTCCACCCGGGTCTGGCTCAAGGTGAGGACAGGGCAATGAGGCGCGAGGCGATCCTGTCGCGGGCCGTGATCGCCGCGAACGTCGCGCTGCTCGCCCTCGCGGTTGCCTTCGGCCTGATCAACGGCCGGGCCTTCGTGCTCGGGGACGCGCTGTTCCTGCTTGTGACCGCGCTGGCGGTTCTCGGCATCAGCGTGGTGGGTGGCCTCATCGTCCAACGCCAATCGCGAAACCTCGTGGGCTGGATCCTGCTGGGCTGCTCCGCGGGACTGGCGGCCCAGAGCGCAGCGTTCGACTACCTCTCGCTCAGCCAGGACCGGTACCATCTTGGGCTCCCTTTGACGGTCCCGGTCGCCTGGGTCGACAACTGGCTGATGATCCCAAGCCTGATCGGGCTGGTGATCATCGTTCCGCTCCTATTCCCGAATGGCCGCCTCCCCTCCCCACGCTGGCGGCCGGTGGGCGTCTTCGCCGGAATTGCCATCACCATGGTCACTCTCGGCTCTGCCCTCACGCCCGGCCCCATGCAGAACGTCGCCATCGAGAACCCGCTCGCCATACGGCTGCCGCACCCGTTGCTCGAGATCGCGGGCACCATCGATACGGTGAGCGGCCTTGCGCTGTTCCTGCTGACCGCGGCGGCGGTGGTCGTGCGCTACCGGCACGGGACGCCGCTCGACCGCCTGCAGCTCCGCTGGTTCGCGTATCCCGCGACGCTGGGGATCGTGGGCATCGGCGTCTCGAATGTCGTGACCACCGGGTTCCTGAGCGACGTCACCTGGATTGGCGGGCTCCTGTGCATCGCCGCGACGCCGTTCGCCATCGGGATCGCCATCCTGCGCCATCGGCTCCTCGACATCGACCTGGTCATCAAGCGCACCATCAGCTACGGCGTCCTGACGGTCGTGCTGGTGGGCGTGGAGATCGGGGGCGTCCTTCTCCTCCAGACGGTGCTGTCGAGCATTACCCAGGAGCAGACGTACGCAGTG
>CAWBBG010000007.1:0-21211 GCA_963787025.1 uncultured Chloroflexia bacterium | reverse complement strand
CCGGGCGGGCAACCTACTGCCAGCGAAAGACGCCGATGGCGGCTAGCAGCGCTTCCTGACGTCTGCGGCCCGCACGGGCTGCAGAGATGGGCCTGCCTCGTGGCTGCCCACGCACGCCTCCAGGAGGCAGTCGCACTGCTCGATGGCCGTCATCAGCAGGTCCACGGCGTGCGCGGCATCGATCCCCTGGGCGAACGGCCCGGTGCTCAGCTCGCGCAGGAGGCGGGATCGGAGCCGTTGGAAGGCGCCGACCATTTCCGCCGTCGAGAGACCGGCCGCACGTGTCGCGGCACCGTAGCGGGTCGCGCTCTGCTGCGCGGCGCGCAGGGCCGCGGGCCGCACGTCGGACGGAGACCCAAGGTAGGCACGCAGCGCCCGCAGCACCTCCTCCTCCCTTCCGTCGGAACCGATCACCTGTGAGCGCGCATGGGCCGATCGGCGGTGGCGATCCGCGGGCAGGAGCGAGAGGACCGCGGACCGATCGAAGCGCCGGTGCCCACCGGGGGTGGTGAAGGCCGCAAGCCGGCCGGCATCCGCCCAACGCCGCAGGGTCGCGGGCGAGACGCCCAGCAGCGCCATCGCCTCGCCGGCGGCGATCCACTCGCGCTCGTTCGGCGTGCGCCTCATGGCGAGCTCCTGGCGGCGACCAGCGGCCACCGCATGTCCGCCGGCTCGAGCAAGCTCAGACCACCGTTACCGCCCGGAAGCACCGGGTCGGCGTGGCAGCGGGCGCAGTACGCCGGCTGATGGCAGTACGCACACGCGTTGGCACCCACATCGCTGGTGACCTTCGCGTGGTTGAGAAGCATGTCGTCATGCGAAACCTGCACCGCGCCGGTCTGGTGGCAGTTCACGCAGTAGTCCTTGGCGTGGCAGGAGCCGCAGCTGGTGCCGCCGGGATCCTCCGAGGTGGCGATCTTGTTGTGGTTGAAGACCCAGAGGCCGTCGGAGTGCGAATCGGGCGCTTCGCCCATGGGCAGGCTGGTCACGCCGCCGATCTGCGGGAAGGTGTGGCACGTGTCGCAGGTGAACGGGATCGCCTCCGAGGTCAGCTGCCCGTCGACGACCTTGAAGTGCGCGCCGTCGTGGCAACGGAAGCACCCGGGAAAATCCGTATGCCCCAGGTTGTCGGGGTAGGTCGTGACGGTGACCTTCATCTCGGGCGTCGCCGCCAGCCGGTAGATGAGCTGCACCTGGCCGACGGCCTTGTCGATCGCCGCGGCGTCGGCCTGGGCCACGGTCGGGTAGCGCAGCTGGTAGAAGTCCCGGATGCTGGCCGCGGCGGCGTCCGCGGCGGCCAGGGTCGGGTAGCCCTCGGTCAGGATGCCCATCGCCACGCGCTTGATCTCCGGAAGCGACGGATCGATGGTGCCGGCGGTCATCGCCGCGTCCACCTCCCGGCGCGGGTTCGGAAGCGGATGACCGACGCGGTTGTGACAGTCCAGGCAGTCCATGCGCCGGGCCGCCTCGCTGGCCTGCAGCCGTGCGACGTCGGGCGTCACGTCCTCGGGCACCGCCACCTGGTTGGAGGCGACGAACGTCTCCGTGCTCCCGTCGTCACGCTGTACCGACACCCAGTCGATCGTCTGGGCATGCGGGTCGGTCGTGCCGTAGTCGACCGTCTGCAGCACGTGCCAGTGCACGCTGCGCTCGACGTCAGCGGGGTCTCCTCCCGCGGGACGGATCATGAGCGCCACGAACTGCGGGGTGTTCGCATCGTCCGCGGTGTACTGGGTTCGGGTCACCAGCGTGGTGGTGGCCAGCCGTGACAGGGAGTGGCAGGACAGGCAGGTGGTCTCCGCCGAGGGCAGGTCCGAGTGGTCGGGCGGTGGGATGGGGGTGGGGAACGTGCCGGTCAGGACCTCCACCAGCTGGCGCGTGCCGTTGACCTTGGCCTTGATCCAGCCGCCGATGCCCGGCTCCACGTGGCACTCGGCGCAGGCCACGTCTCGATGGGGCCCCGCGTCGTAGGCGGCGAGCTCCGGGCCCATCTGGTGGCATCGGCCACAGAAGCTGGCGGTTTCGGTCCATCCGACGGCCGAGATGGTGCCGAGGGCGGCGGCTGCGGCGAAGCCGGAGACCACCAGCATCAGCGCGAAGAAGCCGCGACGGCTGCTGGGCCGATGGATGAACCGGCGCAGGCCGCGGCGCGGCGCGAGGCCACCGGACCCTGGGGTGGCGGCCTCCTCGTCGGGTTCGGAACCGGACTCGGGCACCGGACCGGCGACGGCCTCCTCGTGGATCCCGCCGGCCTGCGCCGTCTCGTCGCTCATCAGCTCATCCGAGCAGGTCGGTGACGTAGCGATCGATGTCGTCCGGCTTGAGGGCTCCCACCCGGAAGGCGCGCACCACCCCATCCGCACCGATGAAGACGTGGGTCGGGATCCCCAGGATGTCGTACCGGCTGGCCACCCGCGTGTCGGGATCGACGGCAATCGTGAAGGTGAGACCGGCCCGGGCCGCGTAGGCCGCGGCGCTGGAGGCATCCTCCTGGAAGACGGCCAGGATCACGAGGCCCTGGTCGCGGTAGCGCTCCTGGGCGACCTGCAGGTCCGGCGCCTCCGCGCGGCACTCGCTGCACCAGCTCGCGCCGAAGGTCAGCCAGAGCGGCTGCCCGGCGTAGTCCGACAGGCGCACGGTCTGACCGTCGATCGTCGTCAGGCTGAACGCGGGCGGGACGTCGCCCGGACCCGGCGGGGCGGCGGCCACGGCGCCGGTCAGGCTCAGATCGGTCACCTCGTCGGCGAACGGGTTGTCCACGATGAACGCGGCGGCGGCGATGGCGACCACGGTGACCACGACCACCACAACCGTGCGCACACGTTCCGACGCGCGGTGAGCGCCGCCCAGGCTCGCTTCGACAGCCGCCATGGCCGAACCTCCTTCGTTGCCTGCCGGGGCTCCTAGTCGAGCCCCGCGTAGCTGTGCAGCCCGCCGTAGAACACGTTCCCGAAGTACGTGAAGAGCGTGGCGCCGAAGCCCAGCACCAGGAGCAACGCCGCGCGCTGCCCACGCCAGCCGCGCACGATCCGCGCGTGCAGGTACGCGGCGTAGATCAGCCACGTCACCAGCGATGCCGTCTCCTTGGGATCCCAGGTCCAGTAGGCGCCCCAGGCGACCTCCGCCCACAGCGCGCCGAGGACGATCACGACGGTCAGGAATGGGAACCCGACGACAATTGCCTTGTAGCCGATCTCATCGAGCAGCTCCGGACGCGGGAGGCCCCATCGCCCGGCGGGAGGCTGGATGAGGAAGAGCACGGCCGCCGCGAAGCCCACCGTGAACGACCCGTATGCCACGATCGCCACCGCCACGTGCAGCGTCAGCAGGAGGTTGTTCTGCAGGGCCGGCACCAGCGGCTGGATGGTGGATGGGATCGAGATCGCGTAGAGCATCAGCGCCAGCGCCACGCCGAGCGCCACCACGCCCAGCACCCGCTGGTGGTAGCGACGCTCGAACCACAGGTAGGCGACGAGGGTGCCCCAGCTGAAGGCCACCGCGAACTCGTACTGGTTGGCGAAGGGGCCGTGCCCGGTGGCGATGGTCCGGAAGACGAGCGCCAGGGTCAGTGCGGCGGTGCCAAGCCAGCTCAGCACGGTGCCGTACCGGCCCAGGTTCGCCGTGCCGGGACCGAGGGCGAAGCCAACGCCCGAAGTCTGGAAGTCCGCGCCGGCCGTCTGCAGGCGCGCCGCTCGCAGGGTGGAGAGCGAGTAGGCAAGGTAGACCAGCAGGGCGAAGCCGATGCTCAGCACCGCGGCGATGAGCGAGTACTCCGACATCTTGAACACGTGAACAGCTCCTCAGGACTTGGCCGGCGCCTGCAGTGCGCGCCGGAGATCGGTGACAAGGTCGGTGAAATCGCGGCCCAGGCCGCTGTCCTGGCGCCCGACCGACGCCATGGCAACCGCACTGCCACCGCGCCGCGACGTGATCCGGATCCAGACCCGTCGGTGCGGGAAGACGAGCACCACGCTGAACCCGGCGATGAGCATCAGCGCGCCCAGCCAGACGAGGGGCGCGCCTGGGTCGCGAGCCACGCTGAGTCCGGTGTACGTGCTCTCCCGCTCGAAGGTGAAGTCCAGGCCGGCGACCGTGGTCGGCTTGCCCTGATCGATGGTCTGCAGCGCGATCGGCTGGCCGTCGCCCTGGGTCTCGTAGACCTCCAGCCGGACCTGGCCGGGCTGGATGAGCGGGTCGTCGGTCCCGGCCGACTCCACGACCCAGACCGTCTGGCCGGCGCTCGACAACGAGAAGGTTCCGACCCGCCGGCTGTCGTCGTTGGTGGACCAGGCCAGCGGCACGCCCCCGGCGTGGAGCACCGTCCCGGAGGAGTCCGTGACGCGCACCACGGCGGCTGCCCCGAAGAACGACTGGTAGAACGAGACACCGTCGTAGCGGAGCGGTTCATTGACCCGCACGACCTGGCGGGCGACCTGCTCGCTGCCCTTGTAGAGGATGACGTCGCTGGCATAGTCCTGAGGCATCCCGGTCGCCGGGTCGTAGGCATCCTTGAACGAGACGAGCTGCAGGCTCAGCCCATCGGCAGCCACCGGGACGGTGGCGCCCTCCGCCACGATGAAGCTCGTGTCGCGGAAACCGAAGCTGGAGCCGACGATGGCTCCCGCCACGATGAAGAGCAGGCTGAGATGCCCGACCAGCGAGCCCATCGGCGCCCATCGGTTGCGGTCGGCGTACGCGTGGAGACCTTCCTCGTCCTCCGTGAGCAGGAGCCGATAGCGGCGGTGCCGGAGCGTGCCGCGAATCGAGTCCAGGATCTGCGACGGAGCCTGGCGGGCGAGGATCGCCTCGCGCTGCGGCGCGTGCTCGAAGAACCGGTCACCGACGTCGATGCGCGGCCGCACCGCGGTGTGCCACAGCCCCTTCACCCGATGGACGCTGCAGGCCAGCAGGCTGATCGACAGCGCGGTCATCAGGATCTTGAACCAGACCGAGGTGAAGGCGGTGAAAAGCTGGAGCGTCTCCAGGACCGGGGTCCAACCGCCGTACTTCGGACGCACCTGCCCGACCCAGCTGGCCATCGCCTCCTGGTTGCCGGCGACCCCGGCCGGCGCCTGGACGATCACCGTGCCGGCCAGGACGAGCACCGCCAGGGCCAGGATCACCACCAGCACGAAGCGCATGGAGGTCAGCAGCCCCCAGAGCTGCTCCAGAACGCCGTCGACCGCCGAAGGCGCCTCCTGGCTCGCTGACCGCGCGTGCAGCGGCGACCGGGCCAGCGACCGGGTCCGCGCATTCTGTGCCATCTGCTCCTCCATCAGCCGCCCAGCGGCGAAGCGACGGTCGCCAGCCGGCCGAGCAGGTTCGTGACCATGAGAGCGCCAAGACCCACGAGCAGCGCACCGCTTGCCCGCGAGACGGCGAGGTGATGCCGGCTCATCCAGCCCAGGTGCCGGGAGACGGCGGACGCGCCAAGCGCGACTGCCAGGAACGGAACTGCCAGGCCGGCCGAATACGCGACCAGCAGGAGCGTGCCCTGGGCAACGCTCTCGGTGGCCGAGGCGAGCGCGATGATCGCCCCCAGGATCGGGCCGATGCACGGGCTCCACCCGGCCGCGAAGAGCGACCCGAAGACGAGCGAGCGGCCGTAGCCGGTTCGCCTGGGCGCCGCGAGCCCATCGCCGCCCCCATGGCTCGCCAGACCGGCCATGACCGGGAGCGGGCGCATGTCACGCCACAGCAGCGGGATGTTGATCACGCCCGCCGCATGCAGGCCCAGCAGCACGAGCAACCCTCCACCGACCTGGCGCAGGTAGCGCGCGTTGCCCGCGAGGAGGTACCCGACCACCCCGATGGATGCCCAGAACGCGACGAAGACGAGGCTGAAGCCGATGGTGAAGGCAAGCCCGTGCAGCAGGGTACGTCTCCGGTCGCTTACGGACGTGGCGCCGATCATGTAGCCGAGGTAGGCCGGGACGAGCGGCAGGCAGCACGGCGATGCGAACGAGAAGACCCCTCCGGCGAAGGCGACCCCGATGCCCAGCAGGCCCGTCACGGTGCCACCGATGCCGAGGGTGCCAGCGTGGACTGGGCGGCAGCCGACGGTGACGCCGCGGTGCTGGCTGAAGGGTCCGGGGTGGAGCTCGCCAAGGCGTCGAGGTGTTCCTGCACCCGCTGGGCAACCTCGGTTCCCGGGGCCAGCTCCAGCACCTTCTCCCACTCGCGCTGCACGGCCGCCAGCTCGGAGGGCTCCTGCTGGAGGTAGACCCAGCCCAGGTCGTAATGCGCCTCGACGTTCTCCGGGTCCAGGGCCACGACCTTGAGCCACGTCTGCTCCGCCTCGGACAGGTTCCCCGCGTTGTAGTCCGCGGCGCCCAGGGCGAGGAGGGCTCGGGCGTTCGAGGGCTCGATCGCCACGAGCTTGGCGAGCCAGTTCCCCGCAACGTCGTACTCGCCGGCGGCGAAGAACGCGTCACCGAGCGCCATGAGCGCCTCGGTGTCGTTCGGATCGGACTGCACCCGTGCCATCAGGGCCGCGACCTGCGCCTCGTCGAAGCCGGACGACGGGGCAGCGGACGGCGATGCTTCGCTGGCCGCGATGGGTGACGTCCCGCCGGACTGGAAGATGACGATGCCGACGATGGTGGCCGCAACCACGGCGCCGGCGGCCAGCACGGGCCGCACCCATCGACGAGAGCTCCCCGTCGTCGCCCGTGGTCGGCGCGGTCCCGGGCGGCGGACCTCGTCGCGGTGTGCGCTGGGTGTCACCTCGGCGATCAGCGCGTCCACGTCGTCGTCCCCGTCGTCCGCGTCGTCGTCCGCGTCTGCCGGCTGCGGGGGCTCCTCCTCCCGGCGCCGGCGGCTCGTTCGGCCGGCGGATGGGCGGGCGGCGACGGGATCACCGGATTCAGGTGGCACGGCCGTCACGGACCGCGCCAGGTCCGCCGCCTGGGCCGTTGCTCGCTCACCCAGAGCGACGGGATCACTCAGGAGGGCAAAGGCCTCGTCCGCAGCGGCGGCGTGCACGCGCGCCCATCGACGAAGCGTGCGGGGCGCCGTCGCGAGGTAGTCCACGACGGCGTGGTGCGCAGCCTCGATCTGCTCCGGGCTGGCATCGGCCTCCGCGCCCAGGCGGCCGAGCAGCTCACGCTCGAGCAGCGCGCGCGGATCACGCGCGGCGCCGACGCTCATTGGATCACCCGGGGGACGACTTGCGTTGCATTCATCGTCGAGGTTCCTCGCTCACCCTCGCGGAGCGCCCGCGGAGGGCGCCACCACGCTTGCCGCGATTGTCCGGGCCGGGCAGCGCGACGCCCATCCGCTGGGGTGCACATTTCCGTCATGGCCCGGCCCCGCGGTGGGTAGGGGTGGTCGCCGCCGCCTGTATCGGCCGATATACCGATTTGAGCGATTCGCCTGCGAGCGCGGTCCGCCGCAGCGCGCGTCAGCCGCGGGGCCAGGGGAGGATCGGCAGGCGGCTCACGGCCGCGTTGCCGAGCGGGGTGTCGTGGCACAGAAGGCATTCGTTCGGCGTTCGATTGACGTGGTCCGTGGGCAGCGCTCCTACCTTGCCGGCGACGTGGCAGGTCAGGCAGTCGGTCTCCCCCGGGACGGTGTCGTGCGCCGGGATCGGCGGCTGCTGTTCGGGCAGCCGATGGCAGAGCCAGCACACCGACTCGGATCGATGGGTCATGTCCGATGGGATCGGTGCGACCGAACCGTGGCAGCTCAGGCAGTTGGTGTTCTGCCGGTCGCGATGCGGTCGCGAGAGGGCCACCACCTGGTTCTGCTGCACGTGGCATGTCAGGCACTCGGTGGCGTGGATGCCGGTATGCCCGGGTGCCGTCTCCGCCAGGCGCTCCGGCGCGTGACAGGCGGTGCAGTTGCTCCAGCCCTGGAGCGGATGGCCCATGGCCGGGATCTCGCGCAACCCGATGACGCCCTGGTCTGTCAGGTGACAGCCGGCGCACTGCGCCCCCGCGGGGATGACGGCACCGTTCATCGGGATGCCGGTCGACCCCGGCTGCGGTGAAGCGTTGCCTCCGGACGTGGCGGTCGCCTGGGGCTCGAATCCGCCCTGCCGGACCTCCGGCAGCACCCGGACCAGCGCGAACACGATCCCGGCGGCAACGAGCAGGAGCAGGAGGCCCACCACAACCCAGTAGGCGCGGCTGGCCAGCAGGCGGTTCATGGCTGCCGGCTACCCGCCACCCTGGCTTCGGCGGCAAGTGCCGCGCGCTCGCGGCGGGCCACGCGCCAGCGTGCGAGCCAGGCCCACGAAAGGCCCAGGTGGAAGTCGGACTCGCTCATGTCGAGGTAGCGTTCGGCAAGGGTGTACGCGAAGGCGACCACCGCCACCGCCCCGACCAGGATCGCGACCTCGACCGGGGAGGGCACGTAGCTGGCGTAGGGGGACGAGACCACGCCGGAGACGGCCGTCGTCGGCGCGATCTGGCCCGCCGCGACGAAAAGGATGCGGTCCACCGCGACGCCCCCAAAGGCCAGGATCGAGGCAGCCAGCGTCCCGGCGGGTGTCCGGGTCGCGGGCAGGGCGAGGAGGATCACCGGCGCCACCAGCCCGGCCGCGACCCGGAGCCCCCAGAACGGGATCGCCAGGGGACCGGCCACCAGCGCCGCAGTGGCTTCCTCCAGGCCCGGCTCCGACCCGAGCAGGCCGGCGATCACCTGCCGGGCGATCAACGCGGAGACGACCCCAAGGCCGATGGCCATGAGCAGCTGGATCGACGGAATCCCGAGGCGGACGGCACGATCGACGCCCGCCAGCCGGAACCGATGAACGAAGTAGAGCGCGATGCCCAGCAACGAGGCACCGGCCAGGAAGGCAGAGCTCGTCATGAGCACAGGCGTGAAGATGCCGTGCCAGAAGGGCCGCGCGGCGAGGACTCCAAAGACGGCACCCAGGGTGGTGGGCGCGACCAGCGCTGCTCCCGTGGAGCAGGTGCAGGCCGCCTGGTGGATCCGCGGATGGTGGCTGAACATGCTCCAGACCTCCACCAGCAGGAAGCACAGGTAGATGCCATAGACCATGCCCATCCACCACATCGGCGAGGTTGGCGAAGGGTTGAAGACCGCCCCGAGGACCATGCGGACGGGATAGTGGAGATCCAGGGCGATGAGGCCGAAGGCGGTGACCAGGGACAGCACCGCGAGGATTGCGTGACGCTTCTCCAGGGGCCGGAAGCGGTCAATGCCGAACACGGTACCGAGCGACGAGGCCAGGCACAGACCGCTGGTGGTGATGGCGAAGAAGACGTAGCCGACGATGAGGATTCCCCATTCGAAGGTGGGCGTCGTTCCGAGGCCCTTGTCGCCGGGGATCAGGCTGCGGGCGGCACCTGCCGCCCCGATGACCATCAGCACCGCCAGGCCGATGAGCCAGCGACGGAGCCCCCGGGGCATGCCGGACACCTCGTCGCGAACGGCCCGCGCCACGGCGCGCGGATCCACGCGGACCAGGTGCCCTGCCACGTGCACGGTCATGCCCGCTCCTCCCCCCCGAGTCCCAGGTAGTGCACGCGCGGGCGCGTCCCAAGCTCGGGTCGCATCACGGTGGAGGAACGCTCGCGAAGGACGGTGCTGACCGAGCTAGCTTCGTCATTGAGGTCGCCGAAGACGCGGGCCTGCACCGGGCAGACGTCGACGCACGCGGGCTGGTCGCCGCGGGTGATGCGGTGGTAGCACAGGGTGCACTTGTCGGCGACGCCGCCGATCCCGCGCGGGGTGCGCTCCCCGGCGGGCAGCAGGTAGCGCGCGCCGTAGGGGCAGGCAACCACGCAGTAGCCGCAGCCGATGCATCGCTCCTCGTCCACGAGGATCACGCCGTCGGCGGTCCGGTAGGTCGCCCCCACCGGGCAGACGGCGGTGCACGGCGAGTTCTCGCACTGCATGCAGAGCCGGGGGACGAAGCGGGAGCTCGCGCCGGGTGCGGCATCCTCCAGGGGCGGGAATCCGTGCGCGCCGGCCTCGGGGCAATCGACGGTCAGGGTGCCGTCGGGCGCCAGCGTGTGACGCTCGATCCATGTCCGCGTGTGCTCGTCGTCGAACGGCACGCCGTTCTCCGTCTTGCAGGCGAGGACGCACTGGCCACAGCCGATGCAGCGGTCCGTGTCGACCACGAATCCCCAGCGATGGGCCGAGGCGTCGTACCCGGCCAGCGAGGCGTCGATCGCCCGTGGCGAGTCGAGGCGCGCAACGCCGGCGAGCCAGTCAAATGCGAGGCGCGAGCCGACGATGCCCGAGAGGGCCATGGCCCCAAGCTTGAGCACCTGGCGCCGTGACAGGCGCGGACGAACCTGTGGCCCGGCTCGGCGCCGTCGGAGGCCGGGGGTGGCGTCTCCGGGCCGTTCACGTGGTCATCAGTCATCGGTCGGCAGCCGGTGGCAGCTGAGGCAGACCGCGTCGCTCACCATCTCGTGCCCGCTCGGGAGGCGGGTGAGCCCGTTCGGGGCGTGGCAGGTGGTGCAGGCCGGCAGCCGGTCGAGCGGATGCGTCACATCCGGCGGAGCGGCCGCGACCACGACGTGCGGGTCGTGGCAGCGCAGGCACTCGCCGCTGCTGTAATGCGTCGCCGGGTCGATCTCCGGGAAATCGGCGGGGCGCCCGGACGTCGTCGCGTGGCAGGTCAGGCAGATTCCGCTGGCGGGGATGACCATCGACGCGATGCCGCCATCAGTCTGCGGATGGTCGCCCTGCGGTCCGTGGCACGTCTCGCAGGGCACGCCCTCGTGCGGCCATTCCGCCTGCGTGGCGACCTCCTCGGCGTGGCAGCTCACGCACGCGGAACCCGAGTAGGAGAGGGTCCTGGCTGCCCAGGTGCGCGTGTCGACCGTGGCCTGCCCGCTCCCATAGTCACGGTGGAAGCGGGCCGCCGCGTAGGCGCCGGTGGCCACCATCCCCGACAGCACGACCACGACCACGGCCGCCCGGACGACCGGGCTCGACGCACGCACCAGCCAGCGGCCGCCAGCCAGCAGCCAGCGCCAGGCTCGGACGACGGCGACCGTGAACGAGGCCCAGGCACGCGCCGTGGCCCGCCGGCCGCGGATGAAGCGGATGCGCAGACGGATGGCGCGGTGGCGCAGCCGATGCCGTCCGTTCATGGCGCCCCTCCTGCGCCCGATCGCCCCGACCATGATTGCTGTGGCCCTGCCTTCCCTGAGGCGGGCAGCAGGACCTGCCGCCCCGCCATAAGCGATTGTCGGGAGGGCGCCGCGCAAAGCCCATCCGCCGGCCAGCACATTTCCGTCATGCCGGGGTCGCCGGACGCCCTGCCCGCACCCCGATCGGATATACGGACCGATACAGAACACCGGCGCCGGTCGGCGGTCAGGGAGTGACGACGATGTAGTCCGCCCTGGTCAGGGTGGTGCCGAGGGCGTCCCCCGCGGTGCGCGTCACCGTCAGGGTGACCGTGTATGACCCGGCAGCGGAATAGACATGGACCGGGTTGCGCTCCGTGGACCCCTCGCCGTCGCCGAAAGCCCAGGCCCAGGTCGCCTCGCCACTGGCGACGTAGCGGGTGGCATCGCTGAAATGGACCGTGAGCCCGCCGGCGCCCTGGCTGCCTGTCGTCGGCGCCGCGGTGAAGCCCGTGCCCGGCGCCACGAGGTAGCCGGAGGTCCCGGTCGTATGGGTGTAGCCGTGGCAGGTCAGCGTGCAGCTCCCGGACCCCTCGCTGTCGGGCACCAGCCAGGTGCGCTCACCACCCGCGCCGCCGGTCACGTCCGGCGCGAAGTCGACCAGGCTCGTGACGCCGCCGTCGCGTGGGACGGGCGCCGTGTCACCCGGCTGGTAGGCGATCGCGGAGGAGTGGATGCGGAAATGGCACTCCGCGCAGATGGCGAGGCCGCCGTCCGCCCCGGGCGCGTCGATGGAAAGGTTGCTGCCGCGCGGATCCGGCCGAGCGCGGCCACGTGCGCGCCGTGGAGCGGGAAGAGGGTGTCAGGCGCCGCGGGATCCTCGTTCGGGTCGACGAAGGGTCGTTCGGCGTGGCACAGGTAGCAGAGCGCGAAGTCGGCGGCGTCATAGCCCTCGCCGGCGGGCTTCAGGGCACGGTCGCGGTACGGGGCGATCAGGAGGCCGCGGTTCGGCGACCCGTGCACGGGTTCGGGGGCATCGGCATCCGGGCGGAGCGGTGAGGCGGTGGCCGTCTGGTTCACGGTCGACGGGTCACCGTGGCAGCTCGTGCAGCGCACCGTCGCATCAACCGACAGGTCCCATGCCTTGAACGGCGACGTTCCTGCCAGGCTCGCCGCCATCTGTGCGGTCTGGTTGCGGCCGGCAGCCTCGACCGGGTGGTAGGCGGCTGTTCGCCGGGTTCATCTCGATCCCCTTGTCGAGCGCCCAGGACGAGGGGTTGGCCGAGCTCCGGGTCGGCAGCACGGTGTAGCCGGAGTGGCACGTGAGGCACAGCTCGTACTCGTAGGTCAGGCCGTCCCGGCGGCTCACCAGGGCATACGCAGGCGCCGCTCCCGCCGGCCCCGTTCGTGACCGCCACACCCGGAGCCACCGGACGATCGCGCCGGAGGCGGTCCATCCCGGTCGTGGTCTGCCGCGGCGCGGGCGGCGGTTGCATCGTGCGGATCGTGGCAATCCGCGCAGGTCGCGTGCCGGTTGGCCACCCCGCCGAACTCGTCCTCCGCCGATGGGTCGTGCAGCGTCGCGGTCGGATCGGCGACGGGGTGCGTGTAGTACGCGTCGGTCGACATCGTTGTTGGCCGGGAGGCCCGGAGAAGCTGGACGCGACATCGATCGCGGGACCGGAACCGCCATGGCAGCGATAGCAGACGGACGCCTGCGAGGCGGACGCGGCGAGTGCCGGCCCCTGGGCGACATGCGTCGCGTGGCACGCGGCGCAGTCCGCGCCCGCCAGGGTCGACGAGGCTGCGTGCGGCGATCCCGCGCCGGACGCCTCGGCGGGGCTCGGCGCCGTCGTCCTAACGAGCGGATACAGCGGAATGGGATACCCCACCGATGACCCGTTCTGCTGGCCCAGGGATAGGCGGTACTCGATCAGCGGAGTGGGTTCAGCCGTCGGGGCGGGGCTGAGCTCAGGCACCGGCAGTGGTGTGGCCGAGGCCGCGGTGGTCGGAGAAGGCGTCAGATCGACCGATGGGGCAATGGTCGCCGCGGCCGACGCCGACGACGACGGCGTGGCGGTCGGCGTAGGTGACGCGATCGGCTCCGACGGATTCGGTGGCGCCAGCGAGGGGCTGGCTTCGGCGGACGGGCTGGCCGATGGCTGCGGTGTGGGTGTCGGATCAGCGGCCGCCACGCCGGAGGCGGTCGCGAAGACGAGGATCGCCGACGCCAGCAACGTCGGTACTGGACGGAAGGTGGGTCTGGAACGGCTCACGTGCCCCCCTCCTCCTTGCCCTGTGGACCATCGACGGCCATGGCGCGACCAGGTCTCCCGCTGGGTTGTCGGCTCCTGACGGCCCGCGTGGTGGGGCCGCCAGGAGCGGAATCGATGGTCAGGGTCCGGGGGTGATCGATCCGGGCGCAGGGCCCGTCGTCGTCCCGGGGTCGACGGTCCCGGTCGGGTCGTGACACAGGTTGCACGTCCCGCGGTTGTCGACCTTCAGCAGCCGGCTGTCCGCGCTGCCGGTTGTCCCACCGGGCCACTCCACCGTCGACGACGCTGCCGCCGTCATCAGCGCGTTGGACCCGTGAGAAACATGGCATTGCTCGCAGCCGAGTCGGGTTGTCCCGTGCTTGAACATGAACAGGCTGTCGCCACCCGAGGTGTCGACCAGGGATGACGGCTCGCCATCGACCGACGGGAGCCCGCTGTACCGCGTGTGGCAGGTGATGCACCACGCCGTCATCAGGCCGGAGGTGTTGGCCGGGGCCACACCGCCGTTCGCCGCCGCGTTGGTCGGGCTGGTTCCGTTCCAGCCCGTGTTCATGGGATCGGTCTTCAGGTAGTAGTTCGTCCAGTTTGCCGCTCCCGAGGGGTCGTACTTCTTGCGGAAGTAGTCGCCCTGGGTCGCCGCATAGCCGGCGGTGATCACATCGGCCGCCTGGTCGCCAGGCAGCACGGTGTAGTTGTGGACGCTGGCGGGGTCAGGAACATCCTGGACCTCCACCGCCTGGAGAGCCGCTTCGAAGTCCCCCGACCAGCTCTCGCCGGGCGTCGTCTGCAGGATGCGGTACTGGCCGTTCCCGTGCGGGTTGTGGCACTTCGCGCAGTCCAGCGTGACGTCCGGTCCCGGCCCGCTGCCGACCTCGCCGTTCCCCCACACGGTACCGGTGCCGCCATGGGTCGAGGTGACCGCCGCCTTGGATGCGTACGCAAGGACGCCGACGGCTGCCGTCGTCCTGCCCGCCGTGGTGTCAGCCACCGTGACGGATGGCGAGGTGCCGCCGGTCAGACCTGAGGCGTCACCCGACATGAGCGGCTGGACCGCCACACGCATCGCGTTCTGGAAGTTGACCGTGTACGTCGAGCCAGACTTGCTGACCGTGACGTTCGTGGTCGAGGTTCCAGACATGTTTGACGCCGCCGTCGAGCTCGTGTAGACGGAGCTCGACCCGATGTTCGAGAGAGCAACAAGCTCTCCGGAGACGGTCGCTGCGCTCGCGTTGTACGCGATGGGGTTCGTCGTCTGGCCGTCGAAGGTCAGAGTGAACGTCCCACCGGTCGGATCGCCGTCGACGACGATCGTCTGCGTTCCCGCGTACACGAGCCGGGCGGCATTGGACGAATCGATCAGGGCATAGCTGAAGCCGCCGCCCCGAAGGGCACCGAGGACGGTCGCGTCCTGGTAGGTGCCAGCCACGCCCGTCGGGACGAACTGGACGCCATCCACCACGTCGGTCGTGGCCTTGGTGCCGTTATGGCAGTTCGTGCACAGCCCGGGCACCTCCTCCCGAAGGAGGTCGGCGGCCTGAGCGGTGTGGGCCCGGTGGCAGGCGGCACAGTCGCCGGCCAGCCCCGTGGTCCCGTTGTTGTTCGTCAGGACATGCGGACCACCGTCCGCAAGAACCGCGACTGCGCAGATGAACAGCCAGAGGGCGCCGCCTGCAAAGACGAGCGCCAGCTTCCTCACTCTCTTCCACCTCCTGCTACGTGCTTGGTTGGTGCCGGTCATGACCTGCAGGCCAAACATGCGGCCTGCGGTGGACATGCGTTCCAGGACCTGCGGGCCATCAGTAGCTCCAGACCTGGACGCGGTCGTTGTTCCAGTCCGCGACATACACGCGGCCGTGCCCATCGACGGAGACCCCGTTGGGGTATTCGAATCCGCCGTCGGCGGTGCCCTCCGCACCAAAACTGGTGAGGAACTTCGGCGAACGTTCGCCGGCGGCGATGACGTCGTAGATCTGCACGTCATGGGCGACCGAGTCCACGACGAAGACCCGATTGGACGCATCGATGGCGATCCCCACCGGGAGCCCCAGCTCGCCGGCCGCCGGCCCGCGACCCACCACCCCGACCTGCGTGCCGGAGGCATCGAACACGAGCATCCGGCCCGCATTCGTGTCGCTCACGTAGACGTTCCCGGCATCGTCGACGGCGATGCCGTTGGGGAAGTCGAGGCCCGCCGTGGTGCCGAAGTCGCGGACCAGGGTCCCGTCCGGGGCGAACTCGTGCACGCGCTGGATCGTTCCGGCGGCGTCGCTCACGTACAGGTTCCCATTCGCGTCGAAGGCGAGTGCGAGGGGCTGCCAGCCGGCGAGCGCGTCACCGGGATTGAAGCGCCGCTCGTAGGTGCCGTCCGGGGCGTAGACGTAGACCTGGCCCGCCAGCCTGTCGCTGGCGTAGACCTTCCCGGTGGTCGGATCGACGGCGAGGTAGAGCTGCGTCGCGTGGGTGGTGATGGTCGCCGGCGGCGCCAGCATGCCCAGGCGGTTCCCCCGCCCGTCGAGCATCAGCGTCTCCTGGGTCCCTTCTCCCTGGGTGACATAGATCCGGCCGCCGTCCGTGCTGACCGCGACGCTCAGCGGCTTGGTGAGGTCGTAGATCGCGTACGCGTAGCTCGGCGACTGGTCCTGCGGACCGGGCGGGATCGGCAGCGGAAGCGGGAGACGAAAGATCAGGTACCAGAGGGCGATGCCCAGGAAGACGGCGACGAGCAGACCCAGAAGGATCAGAAGGATCGCGCGCCGCCGCCGCCGCGTCTCGCTCCCCGCAGGTGGCGCCATCGGCGGCGCACCGGCTCCGGAGGGTCGATCGACCGGGGCGTCGGCGGGCAGCGCGGTCGCAGGAGCCACCACCGTGGCATTGCCGGTCATGGGACGGTGCTCCCGGCAGCCTCGGACGGCGCCGGTGTCGAGAGGCCGGCGTGGGCATCGGCGCCCCCGATCTGGCCCAGCCCGATCATGGCCGACGCGTTCCCGGGATCCTGCGCGAGCACCTTGCCGTAGAGGACGGCCGCCGCCTGCGGGTCACCCTGTGCGGCAGAGACGAGCGCCAGCCCCAGCCAGGCATCGACGGCCATTGGACCCTGCTGCAGCGTCTCGAGCACCGCCGCGGCCTCTGCCGGGCGGCCGCCGCAGAAGGTCGCCATCGCGTTCGCATAGGCGGCCCCGTCGGGGCGCGCCAGCGCGCTGTAGCCATCGGCCATGCGCGTGTACGGCTCGCACCAGCCGGTCGGGACGAAGGCCACTGCGCGGCGAAGGGCCTCGACCCCACGGTCCGCGTTGCCCGCGGTGATCTGCGCGTCGCCGTAGGCATAGAGCGCATCGGCGTCGCCGCTGTCGATGCGCAGTGCGTTCTCCAGCGCGCTGATGGCTGCGGTGACGTCACCCTGCGTCGAGCTGGATGACCCCGATCTCGTAGTAGGCCTGCTCGAGCTGCGGATCGACGCGCGCCATCTCGCCGCCCGTGGCGAGCGCGACGAGTGACTCGAAGTCATCCAGCGCCTCCACCGCCTGCGAGGCCTGCCGGTAGGCGAGGCCGCGGCCGAGGAGCGCGGCGCGGTTCTCCGCATCCAGTCGCAGCACCTCGCTGAACTGGGAGATGCTGTCGTCGACCCGCCCCGCGCGGAGGTAGGCCGCGGCCAGCGTGTTCCTGGCCGCTGTGTCGGCGGGCTGCGCCCGGACCGCCGTTTCGGCGCTGGCGATGGCCCGGTCGGCGAGTGACAGACCCGGATCGGGGTGCCGGTCAACGAAGTAGAAGACCGCGAATGCCGGGATGCCGATGACCAGCACCAGGGCGAGGCCCACGATGAGCCGTCCCATGGTCCGATCCGAGATCGATGGCAGGTGCCCGTGAACCAGCATCCGCGCTCGCGCTCCGTTGCGCCGACGTCACGGTCCGGGCGGGTCCCGCCGCACACGTCGGTCGAACCGGGCCCCTGCCGGGGGAAGGGTGACATCCTGGGCAGAAGCCCGGTCCTGTTTCGATCGTGGCGGGCGCGCAGCGCTCTTCCCATCCGTCGGCGGGTAGAAAACGGGTACAGGCGACGAGAGCTGAACCGTGCCGGCCGATCCCCACCGGAGGCGCGCGGCGCGCGGCGCCCCGGCGCAGCTTCAGGGTCTGGCGCTCACCGGGGCCCCCCGGGGGCGGCGCGGGCCCAACGGGATCACCGGGTGGCCGCTGCGGAGCAGCCGGACGAGCTCCAGGATGGCGACGGGATCGCCGGGGATTTCCTGGCGCCGATAGACCCAGGTGGGCCCCGAGCCGATGGTGACATCGAAGACCAGGGCGTCGGGCGCGCGCTCGAGGATGGCCGGCGCATCGACCTGCGAGCACCGCTCCACCACGACGACGTCCGGCCCCTCTGCCAGGAGCCGATCGATACGTCCGGCCTGCTCACAGGCCGCAAGCTGCACGCTGACCCCGGGTTCCGCTCCGAGCAGCCTCCCCACGCCCTCACCGAGCAGGGGATGGCACGAGAGCACCACGATGACGAGTCCCCGGTTGGCGGACATCCTCTCCTCCGACACACTCCGAGCCGCGCCGGTGATCGTAGGACCCCCTGGCGGCGCGGCACCATCCCCGGAGCGGCACAGCAGCCGCTGCCGATCGTGTATCCGCCGATACCGGCCTGACGACCGGGAGGTATGGTGCCGGTCGGTCCAGCGCTAGCGGTCGCCGCGCGCCGGCGCGGGAGCCGGGCGGCGGCCGAGGCCATGGCGAACGATGTACGCCGCCGCCTGGATTCGGTTCTCCAGCTGCAGCTTTTCGAGGGCGTTGTGGACGTGGTTCTTCACCGTCCCCTCGGTGATTGACAGCTGGGAACCGACCTCCTTGTTGCTCATGCCCTCGGCGACGAGCTGCAGAATCTCCACCTCGCGGCGCGTCAGGAGGCTCTCCGGCCCCTCGTTCGCCACGGGCGCCGACCGCACGGGACCGCGCTCGCGGAACTCGGTCAGCAGCCGAGCCGCGATCGCCGGGGACAGAGGGGTCTCGCCGCGGTGGGCGGCCCGCAGCATGTCGTAGAGATGCTCGGGGCGCAGGTCCTTGAGCAGGTAGCCCGACGCCCCGTTGTGGATAGCGTCGAAGAGGTGCTCATCGGACTCCGCGACCGTGAGCATCACGATCCTCACCGCGGGCATCTGCTCGTGAATCCGCCGCGCGGCCTCGACGCCGTCCATCACCGGCATCTCCACGTCCATGAGGATCACGTCCGGTACCAGCTCGCGGGCCAGCTCCACGGCCTCGAGTCCGTCCTGTGCCAGGCCCACGACCGACAGATCGGGCTGGCTGTCGATCAGGATCTCCAGTGCGGTCCGGAAGAGCGGCTGGTCATCGACCAGCAGCACCCGAAGCGAGGGCTTCGGCTGCATGGGACTCTCCTTTCGGGGCCACGGCGGCGTCGTGCGGGATGCGGACGGTGATGCGCGTCCCCCGGCCGACCTCCGAGTCCACCGCGAGGGTGCCGGCCACGAGCTCGATCCGCTCCCGCATCGTCTGCAGCCCGAAACCGCCGTCCCGCGCGGTGAGCACGGCGGCAGCGTCGAACCCGCGCCCGTTGTCCTCCACCTCGATCGTGGTGCCATCCGGATCGTCGGTGAGCCGCACCACGGCATGCGCGGCGCCGGCGTGCTTTCGCACGTTGGCGAGCGCCTCCTGGATGACCCGGATGACCTGGATCTCGCTCTCCGGCGGCAGGTCAGGATCGCGAGCGACGCGCGACTCGAGACGAACGGCGACGCCGGACTGCCGGCTGAACTTCTCGACGTACGCTGCCAGGCTGGAAACCAACCCGCGATCGAGGTTGCTCGCGGAGCGCAGCCCCAGGATCGCCTCGCGGACGTCGTGGTAGGCGTCCTGCGCAAGCTCCGCGAGGTCGTCGACCTCCCGCGCCACGTCCTGCGCCCGCTGGACCGCCGGGTTGGTGCCGATGGCCCGGAGGCGCAGGTGTGTCACCCCCAGGACCTGGGCCATGCTGTCGTGGAGCTCGCGGGCGATCCGCTCGCGCTCCGCGACGGTCGCGTTCAGGCGATCGCGCTCGCGGAGCCGTGCCGAGGTGATCGCGATGGAGGCCAGGTCAGCCAGGCCCGACATGAGCGCCCGGTCGGCGAGGTCGAAGGCGCGGTCCTCGCGCCGTCCGGCCCAGATGTCGCCGAGGGACGCGTCCGCGCTGCGCATGGGCACCTCGAGCACGTGGCGGAAGTCGGGCGACGAGCGTAGCTCGCAGACGCCGCCGGCTCCGTGAGCCGGCAGCAGCCCCCGGTCGCCGAGCGTCACGCAGATGCCGCCCTCGGCATCACGCCGCAGGGCCGCATCCGGAGGAGCCGAGAGTCGGGGCGCCACTGCATCGGACGCATCGGCGCCGAGGCAGATGGCGACCACCTCGACCGACAGGAGCTCGTGGACCGTGCGCAGGATGGTTGCCAGGGTATCGGGCAGGGCGTGCTGGTCGCTGATCAGGATCGCCACTGCATAGAGCGCGGCAGCTTCCTCCTGCCGCCGATTCAGATCGTCGACCAGCTGGCGCATCTGGATGGCGCAGCCGAGCTGGTGCGAGATGTTCTGGAGCGCTGGAGCCGAAAAGGCGTCGCTCCGCGGCCCGTCCGGCAGCCATACCTGCAGCAACCCCACGAGCGCCGACCCGCTGGCGAGCGGCAGCTCGACGGGCTGGCCCGGCGGTTCGGGTGATGACCCGCGGGTGGTGAATACCGTGGGCTCTGCGGCCCGTTCGCCATCCGGCGCGAAGAGGCGGACCGTGGCGCGCGAAGCGCGAGTGGAGGCGACCAGGCTCTCCAGGGCCGCTTCCACGGCTCCGCGGCTCGACGGCTGATCCTGCACCGCCCGGGCGATGGCGTTCACCGCCCCGAGCTCGAGGTTCTGGCGGACGATCTCCGACTCGGCCCGGCCGATCCACCAGAACATGGCCCCGGCGAAGAGCACGATGGCCGCGCCCGCACCGGCACCCCAGAGCAGGTGCATGGCCACGTCGTTGCCCTCGCCGGGAATGAGGTAGCGAATGGTTTCGGCCACCAGCAGCGCAGCGAGCGGCAGGGCCACGCCGATCCAGCGCAGCCGAACGAGCGCAGACCGGTGACCGCTGGTCGAGCGTCCCTGGGCGGACAGCACGTTCCTCACCCTCCCTCTCCGTCTCCCGGACTGCCATGCTCGTGCGTGCATGCGCATATCGCAAAGGGCCGAATAGCCCACGGGTTGGGCCGATGGTCCCGCAGACGGGGCGGAGGGAAGCAACGGACTGCGGGAGGGGTGACCGCAGCGCGGCGCGACGCCGCCTGGGCGCGACGCCGCCTAGCGGTCCAGCTTCGCCCGGTCCCCGTCGTCGGATCGCGAGCGGCGAGCTCGGCGCACCATCACCACGCCCCAGGCGAAGGGCGCGATCTCGAGCCCGATGACGGTCAGGAACAGGCCGACCGACGCCGCACCCTGCCCCAGCGTGAAGAGGAGGCCGTGCAGGAGCAGGAAGGCGAGGATCGCCCCGCACCAGATCGTCAGGGTGGTCAGCACGAACCAGGAGCCGACGAGACCGACGATTCCCCCGATGCGCGCCCGCAGTCCCCGCTGCAATGAGCGCTCCGCAGACGGTTCGCCCGGCTCCGGCGCCCATGCGAACGCCACCACCAGCGCCACGGCCAGCAGGAGGAATGGAAGCACGATGACAACTTCGAACTGAGCGCCGCTCATCGTCGATTCCCAGGCGGTCACGGCGTGGCCGGCCGGTATCGGACGCGCCCACCACCCTCCGAGCCGCACGCCCTACCCAGCCGGGCCAACCTAGCAGCGCCGCCGGACGAGGTCGAGGTCCCGACGGACCCCCCTTCGGGGGCCGTCAGTCACGCCGCGAGAGCAGCCCCG
>CAWBBG010000006.1:0-65444 GCA_963787025.1 uncultured Chloroflexia bacterium | reverse complement strand
GCTCGGCATCGATGGATGTGGGCGGCCGTTCGCGGTCGGGCGCGAGGGCCGCGGTCAGTCGCCGTTCGGGCTCCGCCGGATTGCGCCCTTGTTGTCTACGTGCCCTCGCCCGGAGGCACGAGACGCATCTGCCGGAGACTCTGTCGGAGGGCGGTCCAGCGCGGGTCGTCCATCGCGGGAGCGAAGTTGTCACGCGCCATTTCGAGGACCGCGGCCTTCACAAACTCCTCGCCGATCCTGCGATCGATTTCCTCGCCGACCGTGCCATCGAGTGCCTCGTCGATCCTGGGATCGAGCGCGCGGAACATCGGGTCGTAGAACAGCGACTCAGCTCGATCGTCGGCGGCCGGAATTGCATAGTCGAGCTCGGTGGCCCGCCTGAATCCCTGCCTCTGGTAGAAGTGCACGCGGCGCATGTCGTCCGCGTAGGTCTCCCCCTGCTGGTCGGGTCGGGTGACCTCGAGCAGTACTCCCCGAACGGCGGGCCATCGTTCCCGGACGATATCGATCGCATCCCGCATCATCCGGCTGCCCAGCCCCTGGCCGCGCTGCTGCGGCTCGATCGCCAGGTACCAGACGAACGCAACCTCGCGCTCGGGACGCGCCTCGAGGAAGAGGTAGCCACCCACTGAGCGCTCCTGGGAGGGCCCGCCTCCGCAGGTCAGCAGGAGCAGTTGAAATCCCCGCCGACCAGCCAGATCGAGCATGTTTGGCGCACCCGTGGAGCGCGGAGGTCCCTCAGGCCGTGCCACCGTGTATTGGCGCTCGGCCGGTTGAAACGCCTCCGCATGGAGTGCCTCGACGGCCTCGACCGTGTCGCGGTCGAGTTTGGCGCCTGCGGGAACCGTCCAGACCAACGGCGGGCACGCGAAGCGATCTTCGCCCGCGTCGTCCGTACCGTCCGCGCTGTATTGCACGCCCAGTGCCCGAAACGGCTCGACAAGGAGCTCGAGGACGAGGATCGCGATGACTGCGACCAACGCGATTGTCACCGCCCACCCCCCTGCGCCAGCGACGGCCACGAGCGTGCCGACCACCAATGCCACGAGCAAGATCCAGATTGCGACTCTGTCCAGCCTGGCGCGCGCCCCAAAGAATCGCATCAGGACGGCTCGATCGATCGTGCTGGGGAGAGGATCGACGGTGGTCCAAGGGGTCTCAAGCGCCGCGCCGATCAGCCCGAGGGCGGGTGACGCCGGCGCCAGACGCGTCCGGGCAATGCCGCGCGTGAACGCGGTTACCGGTTTCAGCCAGCTCGGAAGGCGAGCGGATGCATCGGTGCCGATGCCGCGTACCAGCGCGAGGTTGTAGTAGTTGTCGCACACGTAGAAGAGAAGGAGGCAGGCTCCGAATGCCTGGAAGAGCACCACCGAGAAGGGAAGGACCAGGATCGCGAGGACATAGGGGACCTCGAACACGGCGTCGCGCACGTTTCCCATCGTGGCTCCTCGCGGGGATACCTCCGGGACCAGCTGCTCCCACAACGAGCTCGTCTCGTGCTCCTCGCGGATCGTCTTCCAGACTCGCGTGAACGCAAGGACAAGCGAAAGCAACGTCAGCGCTACCGAGAAGACCATCCACCGCGGAAGCGTGGCCGCGTCGATGGCGACCACACCTATTCCCGCCCCAGCTGTTCCCGCGAGGAAGCTCAGGGAGAAGTTGTCCGCCACGAATCCCGACCAATCGAACGGCGAGAGACGGAGTGGAGCCCCTCTGGCCTGCGGCCCGTCCGGCGTGCCATCCATCACGCTGGGCGCCTTTCGCGGGAGTTCCGGGCCAGGTGGTACCACGTCAGCGGTTCCGGGTGCGCTTGACGGAGGGCCGCAGGTTGAGCATCCCCTGCTTGCGGGTATCGGCTTCGACCTGGATCAGCTCCCCATCCTCCACTGTGTCCGCGGACAGGCGTACGAAGCGTGGGTTGTCGTCGCCCCAGATGCTGAGAGCGTAGCGTCTGCTGCCGGTCAGTGTCGCGCTGGTAGCGCCATGGCTCTCCGCGAGAGGAGCCAGACAGGGCGACAGCCACGCCGCGTCTGTGGCTCCCTGCTGCCAGCAGCGGGCTTGGCCATCCGCGGCGCACGGCTCAGGCACAAGCCTTTCGCTGAGCTGCGGGGGACGATCGGTGCCTGAAGCCACGACGCCAGGTTGCCTCTGGCCTGAGCGCACCGGCGGCTCGCCGAACCGGACGGGCTACCTGCCGATGCCGGCGAGGCCGATGCCCGTCTCGATGGAGACGAGGTTCGCCTCCGCGTAGGCCCCCGCATTCGCTGCCTCGCGCAAGGCGTCGAGGGGCAGCAGCTCCAGGCGGGAGATGGTCGCCGCCAGCATCACCAGGGCAAGCTCCGCCTTCCCCACGCGCGTGGGAGCCGATGCCGGATCCACGACCACGACCTGCGCCGGGGTCTCGACCTCGGCGAACTCCGGGACGGTGACGACGACACCATCGGCCTGCATGGCGCGCAGGAGGGACGTGGCCTTGCGGAGGCCGTCATCGGTGAGCAGGACCAGGACGTCAGGCGCCGCGACCGTGATGAGGGGCAGCTCTTCCGGGGAGAGCACGAGCTGGGCGAGGGAGTGCCCGGTCTGCACGGTGACCGGGTAGTCGTCGCGCTGCACGGCCCAGAGCCCGGAGCGGATGGCCGCCTCTCCCACCAGGCGGGCGGCGCTGCGCACCTTCCCGCCGGCGGAACCGGCCACCACGATCGAGCGGGGCCGGTCGAGCGACGCCGTGAGCCGTACCGGGATCACGCGGACGGCGGGGGGCGGGCCGGCGGCATCGGCGGCATGGGCCCCGCGATACGCCACGGCGTACTCGGCGACGTCGCGTCGGTACAGGACGCCAGGCCGCCAGGCCCAGGTCGGCCATCAGCGCCTCCATGGCCTTGCGTGAGAAGCGGTTGGCCTTCACGTAGTAGGCGGTGCACAGCTCCCAGACGTCGAGCAGCGCGAACCCCGGCTGCTCGATCGCCTCCACCAGCCGGTCCGTCAGCTCGCCGTCGAACTGCGTCCCGCGATAGACGTAGGCGGCGCCGTTGACGCCGACCGTGGCGCAGATGTCGAGCGGATGCTCCAGGTTGCCGCCCGGGCGTGGTGCCGGTGATGGCGCCCTCCGGGGTGGTGGTCGAGTGCTGGCCGCCGGTCATGCCGAAGTTGAGGTTGTTCATCACCACGACCGTGATTCCCACGTTGCGCCGCGCGGCATTGAGCAGGTGGGCACCGCCGATCCCGGTGCCGCCGTCGCCCATCACCACGATCACCTCGAGCGACGGGTCCGCGAGCTTGATCCCGCTCGGCGTAGGTGATGCTCCGCCCGTGCAGCCCGTGGAAGGCGCTGGTGGCGAAATACTGGTCCGACAGGCCCGAGCAGCCGATGTCGCTGACGATGACGACCTTCTTCGGGTCCCTGCCCAGCCGTACCAGCGCCACGTCGAGCCGATCGAGCACCGTTCCGTGGCCGCAGCCCGGACAGAACGGGTAGGGCTTGTCGTTACGGAACGTCTCGAGCGGCGAGATCGCAGTGACCGTCGTCATCCGATTGCCTCCGCGACCTGCTCGACGCCGATGAGCTCGCCGTCCACCCGGTTCACGCCGATCACCGCGCGCCCGCCGGAGACGCGCTCGATCTCACGCCGATACTGGCCCAGGTTGAGCTCCGGCACCACGACCCGATCGACGCCCTCCATCGCGGCACCGATGGCGGCCTCCGGCACCGGCCACAGGCTCTGGATGGCGAGGTGCGAGACCGCCTGGCCGGCGGCCCGCGCCTGCGCGACCGCGACGCGGGCCGCCCCCGTGGTGACGCCGTAGGAGACCACCAGGGTGCGGGCGTCTGGCTGCGGATCCGCGACGCACCAGCTCCAGCTCGTCGAGATGCTCCTCGATCTTGGCGGCCAGGTGGTGGTTCAGCGCGGCGACCGTCGGCGGATCCTTGGTGATGACCGCACCCTCGTCGTGCGTCGACCCGGTGAAGCGGATCGTGTCGCCAAGCCCGTAGCGGTGGAGCGGTGGCACGTCACCGGCCGGCTCGTATCGGTAGGGAGTGCCGGAGGCGACCAGCTCCCGCTCGCGCACCGCGACCGGACCGAAGGCGGACGCCTCGACCGTGGCCAGGGTCATCGCGATCTCCTTGTCGGTGAGCACGAAGACCGGGCAGCGGAAGCGCTCCGCGAGATCGAAGGCGCGGGCGGTGAGCGTGTAGCACTCCGCGACGCTCGCCGGTGCCAGGGCGATGATCGGGTAGCCGCCGGACGTTCCCCAGCGCACGAACTGCACATCGCCGGAGCCCACGCTGGTGGCGCCGCCCGTCGCCGGCCCAAGCCGTTGGACGTCGACGATGACGAGCGGCACCTCGCCCATCACCGCCAGGCCGATGCTCTCGGAGTAGAGGCTGATTCCCGGTCCGCTGGTGGCAGTCATGGCCCGGGCGCCGGTCATGGCCGCCCCGATGCACATACCGATGGAGGCGATCTCGTCCTCGCCCTGGATGGCGATCCCGCCCCGGCGTGGCAGCTCCGCCATCATCGCCATCAGGATCCCGGAGGCAGGCGTGATGGGATAGCCGGCGAAGAACGTGCAGCCGGCGGCCAGCGCACCCCGCACGATGGCGGCGTTGCCGTCGAGGTACTCACGCATCGCGGTGGATCTCCGGGCCGGGGACGGGTTGAGCGTCAGACGGCCATCCCCTGGTCCTCGAGCGCGGTCTCGATGGCCGCCCGCAGCTCGGAGGTGTCCGGCTCGGTACCCAGCGGAATCACCCGCTCCGGCCCGGTGCGCTCGACCCAGTCGAGCGAGGGATCGGTCGAGGTGAGGATCACGGGAAGATCCGCATACACGTCGCGCAGGTGGCTCACCAGCCTGTGGCCGCCCTCGCTGTCGCCAGCGACGTGCGCGTCGTAGACGAGGACGTCGGCGCGGTCCACGAGCGGACAGGGAAGCTGGTCGACGACGGGACACGCCTCCTGCTGCGGGCCGCCGCATTGCTCGGTCTCATAGCCGCTGGCACGCAGCTCGGTGGCGATCCGGTCCGCGACCGTGTGGTCGCGGTTCACGATCAGGACGCGGGTCATGGTTGTTGCCTCCTTGTGACGTCGTCGCGGAGGACGCCGCGCGGCATCGGCGCATGTCGAATGCCTCAGGCTGAAGCGTCTTTGGAGGGTGTGACCAGTGACAAGGGTCACCCAGCGGCAGGCCGGGGGGCCCCTTGCAGCAGGGCCCAGCGTCTATCGCGAAGGCAGCAGCTCCAGGAGCACCGCCTGCTGGACGTACAGGCGGTTCTCCGCCTGGTCGAGGACCACGGACCGCGGCCCGTCCAGCGCATCGCTGGTGATCTCCTCCCCGCGGTGGGCCGGAAGGCAGTGCATCACCAGCGCGCCCGGCGCATGGGCCAGGAGGGACCCGTTGACCTGGTAGGCCCCGAAGCGTGCTCGACGCTCATCCGCCTCCGCCTCTGCGCCCATGCTGGTCCAGACGTCGGTGTAGACCGCATCGGCGCCGGTCACCGCCTCGACGGGGTCCGAACCGATGGCGACGCTGCCGCCGCTGCGCTCCGCCAGCGCGCTGGCCTGGGCGACGATCCCCGGGTCCGGCTCGTAGCCGGGCGGGGTGGCCACCCGGAGCTCGAGGCCGGCCACCGCGCCGGTCAGCAGCAGGGAGTGGACCACGTTGTTGCCGTCACCCACGAATGCGAGGCACCGGCCGCGGAGCGACCCCAGGTGCTGCCGCATGGTGAGCAGGTCGGCGAGCGCCTGGCAGGGGTGCTCGCGATCGGTAAGCGCGTTGACCACCGGCACGCTCGACGCCTCCGCGAGCTCGGCCAGCGCGGCATGAGCGAAGGTGCGCACCACGATGGCGTCCACCCAGCGGGACAGGTTGCGGCCGACATCGGCTGCGGACTCCCGGGTGCCGATGCCCACCTCCGTCGGGCCGAGGTAGGTGACCCGGCCGCCAAGAGCGGCGACTCCCACCTCGAAGCTCATCTTGGTTCGCAGGCTGGGCTTCTCGAAGAGGAGCGCGACATGGCGACCGGCCAGCGGATCCGCGACCCGGTGCAGGCGCCGGTCACGGTGCAGCCACTCCGCGCGGAGGAGGAGGCGTTCGAGACCGAGCGCCGCGGCATCGGCGCCGGAGAGGAAGTGGATCGACCTGGCCGGCGCGCCCGGCAGTGCGGCGGCCGACCCGACGGCGTTCAGCGTGACGGTCATCTCAGGCGCCCTCCGCCGCTTCGCGCAGCGCGGGCTCCAGGCGCTCGAGCGCCTGGCGAATCTCGCGTGGCTGAGATGGTCAGGGGTGGGACGAAGCGCAGCGTGGTCTCGCCGGTGGCGTTGACCAGCAGGCCGTGGCGCTCCCGGGCGGCGGCCATGGCTTGCTTCGCCCACGGGCCGGCGGTCTCGAGGGCGAGCATCAGCCCTGTGCCGCGCACCTCGGTGGCCAGGCCCGCCTCGACAAACCCCGCCAGGCCCAGGGCCAGCTCCTCGCCGCGGGCCCGCGCGTTGTCGATCAGGTGATCTCCGTCCAGCGCGGCCAGGGTCGCCAGCGCCGCCGCGCAGGCCAGCGGGTTGCCGCCCAGCGTCGTCCCGTGGTCGCCGCGCTGGAACGCGGCGGCCGCCTCCGTGGTGAGCAGCGCTCCGACCGGCACGCCGCCGCCCAGACCCTTCGCCAGGGTGACGACGTCGGGCACCACGGGCGTCTGCTCGAACGCGAAGAACGAGCCCGTGCGGCCCATCCCGGTCTGCACCTCGTCGAAGATCAGCAGCGCTCCGACCGCGTCACATGCCTCGCGGGCGGCGGACAGGAACGCGTCGGTCGCCGGGCGCACGCCGCTCTCGCCCTGGATCGGCTCCAGGAGGACGGCGCAGGTGCGGTCGGTCACCGCCGCGCGAAGCGCGTCGACGTCGTTGAGCGGAACGTGCAGGAAGCCGGCGGGGAGCGGCTCGAACGGCTCGCGGTACTTCGCCTGGCCGGTGGCCGCCAGGGCGCCCATGGTCCGGCCGTGGAACGAGCCCTCGGCGGCGACCACCTCCGTCGCGCCGCGATCGTGGCCGTGACGGCGCGCGAGCTTGAGCGCCGCCTCGTTGGCCTCCGCGCCGGAGTTCACGAAGAAGGCGCGGTCGAACGGCGAGCGGCGGACGAGCGCATCGGCCAGCTCGAGCTGGGGGAGGGTGTAGTACAGGTTCGAGACCTGGACCAGGCGCCGGGCCTGGCGGGAGATCGCATCGGCCACGATGGGGCTCGCGTGGCCCAGGATGGTGACCGCGATGCCGGCCACCATGTCCAGGTAGCGGTTGCCCGCGTCGTCGGTGACCCAGCACCCGTCCCCTGAGACAAGGGTGAGCGGCTGGCGGGTGTAGACCTGCAGATGGACGCGCGACTCGAGCTCGGGGGCGTCGATCCGGCGCGGCACGTCGGTCAGGCGCAGGACCATGGCGGTGTTCCACAGGTGGCGCGGCCGGTCGGGGGCGCGGTCGATGTCGAGCACCTCGGGGACATCGGTCATGGGCTCCTGGGCCCAGCCGAAGCGGGCGAAGTAGCCCGGGCTGGCGGTGATGACGTAGAGCGCGCCGATGCCGGTCTCGCGGGCGCGGGCCACGACAGCCCGGATCAGGAGCTCGCCGAAGCCGTAGCCGTGCATCTCCGGCAGCACCGAGAGCGACCGGATCTCGCCGATCCCCGCGCCGAAGTCGCGAAGGGCGGCCACGCCCACCACGTCGGTGTCGCGCACGACGACGTGGAACGAGCCGATCTTGTCCGCGATCTCCTCGTGGGAGCGGGGGAGCAGGATCCCCTGCTGTGCGTACCCGTCGATGATCCGCCAGATGGCATCGACATCCTCGGGACGCGCGTGGCGCGCGTACGATGCGCCGCCCGAGAAGGAGGCGATCGTCCCGCCGCCGCTGAGGCCGTGAGGACTGCGCGGTCATCGGCTCGGCCCCACCGCGGCCGGGGCAGCGGTGCCCGGATCGGCCGTCGCTTCGTCGGGCGCCTGCCGCCGGATGGCGCCCAGGGCGTCCAGGAGCGATCCGTTGTGGACCGCCGAGCCGTGAATCGCCGACTGGGTGCGAACCGGCAGGCCCCACAGCTGGATGAAGCCCACCGCGGCGGCCTGGTCGAAGCTGTCCGCGGCACCGTAGGTGGCGAGGTCGTGCCGGTACAGCGAGTCGGGGGAGGAGCGTCCCACGACGGACGCGCTGCCGGCCACCAGCCGCAGCCGCACCGTGCCGTTGACGTGCGCCTGGGTGCTCGCCACGAACCCGCGCAGCGCGTTCGCCAGCTCCCCGAACCAGACCCCGTCGTAGGTCAGCGTGGCCAGCCGGTTGCCGACCTCGTGCTTGAAGGCGATCAGGTCGCGGGAGAGGACCATCTGCTCCAGCGCGGCGTGCGCGGTGTGCAGCAGGACCGCGGCCGGAGCCTCGTAGATCTCCCGGCTCTTGATCCCCACCAGGCGGTCCTCGACGTGGTCGATGCGTCCCACCCCGTGCGCTCCGCCGATCGCGTTGAGCCGCTCGATGAGCGCCACGCCGTCGAGCGGCTCGCCGTCCAGGGTGACCGGGATGCCGTGCTCGAAGCCGATGGCGATCTCCAGCGCGGTGCGCGGCGCATCAACCGGGTCGACCGTCCAGGTGAACGCGTCGGGGGGCGCGGCGACCCAGGGGTCCTCGAGGACGCCGGCCTCGATGGAGCGTCCCCACAGGTTGACGTCGGTGCTGTACGGGGAGCCGCTGCCGGCACCCGTTTCGAGGGGGATCCCGCGGGCCTGGGCGTAGGCGAGCTCTTCGTCACGGTTCATGCCCATCCCCTTGCGCATGGGCGCGATGACGGTCAGGGACGGGTCGAGCGCCCCGATCGCCACGTCGAAGCGAACCTGGTCGTTGCCCTTGCCGGTGCAGCCATGGGCGACCAGCGTTGCGCCGGTCTCGTGCGCCGCTTCGACCAGGAGGCGCGCGATGAGCGGGCGGGCGAGCGCGGTGGCCAGGGGATACACCCCCTGGTAGATCGCGCCGGCCTGCAGGGCGGGCCACACGTAGGACTCCACGAACGCGGCCCGCGCGTCGACGCCGATGGCGACCGATGCGCCGGCCGCCAGCGCACGGGCGCTGATGGCGGGCAGGTCCGCGCCCCCACCGACGTCGGCGGTGAGCGCCACGACGTCGTAGCCGTGGGATTCGCGGAGCCAGGGGACGGCGACGGAGGTGTCCAGCCCGCCGGAATAGGCGAGCACAACGCGTTCGGTCATGGGTTCCTCGCAGGAAGTGAGCTTGGTGAGGACGCCGCTTCGGCGCGCAGGGCGGTCAGGTAGTCGCGGACGCGGGCGATCCCCGCGCGGCCGCGGCAGGCCACGAAGATCGTGTCGTCGCCGGCCACGGTTCCCACCACGTCGGCGTGACGGGCGAGGTCCAGAGAGGAGGCGATGGCGTTCGCCGCGCCCGGCGTGGTGCGCAGGACGAGGAAGGGCGGTGCCGCGTCGACGTCGAGGGGCAGGTCCGTGAGCAGCCGTCGCAGGCGCGCGGCGGCAGCCAGCGCCGGTGCCTCGGCCACGTCATCGGGGAGGAGATAGGCTGGCCCGCCGCCTCGGCTGCCGCGCACGACGCCCAGGGTGGCCAGGTCGCGCGAGATGGTCGCCTGGTTCACCTCGGCTCCGCGCTCGGCAAGCGCAACCTGCAGCGCCCGCTGCGAGCGAACGGTTCCCGCCGCCAGCAGCTCGCGGATCTGCTCCTGGCGCCGTGCCGCGCTGGTCATGTCGTTCCTCCGGGCTCCGCGTGGATCGAATGGGCGTCCGGGGCGCCGGACGGGCCGGGTGTGAAGCCGGAAGCCCCGGCGGCTCCGCCGTCTGCGTCTGCGGTGACGAGCGTCCCCGCCGTCTCGCCACGCAGCGCGGCGAGCACCGCGTCGGGGTCGCGGCCGTCCAGGATGCGCACTTCGCAACCGGCGCTGGCCGCGTGCAGGGCGGCCAGCAGCTTGGGCCGCATCCCGTCCGAGGCGGTACCCTCGGCGAGCAGGCGCAGGGCGTCGGCCGGCCCGATGCGCTCGACCAGCGCGCCCTGCTGGAGGACGCCGGCCACGTCGGTGCACAGGACCAGGAGGCCGCCCCGGGCGGCCGCGATCGCCCCGGCCGCGGTGTCGGCGTTCACGTTGAGCACCTCCCCGCCCCGGGTCATGGACAGCGAGGCGATCACCGGCACCTGCCCCGCCGCGGCCAGGGCGGCGAGCAGGGCGTCATCCACCTCGGTGACCTCGCCCACGGCGCCCAGCCGCGGATCGAGGGGCGTGGCGGTCAGGAGCCCGCCGTCGATGCCGGTGAGGCCCAGGGCCGGTACGCCCATGGCCCGCAGGCGCGCAACCAGCCGGGCGTTCACCAGGCCGCCCAGCACGGCGGTGGCGAGGTCGAGCGTCTCCGGGTCGGTGACCCGCAGGCCGTCCACCCGGCGGGGCGTGAGGCCCAGGCGGGTCGACCAGGCGTCGAGCTCGCTCCCGCCGCCGTGAACCACGACCCAGCCCGGCTCGGCGAGGCGTCCGACGAGCGCCACGCAGTCCGCGTGCTGCGCGCTCGTTCCGCCCAGCTTCAGGGTGACCGGCCGGCCGTCCCGCCCGGTCACGTCGCGTACTCGCTGTTGATGGCCACGTACTCGGCCGACAGGTCGCAGCCCCACGCCACGCCGCTGCCGTCTCCGGCGCCCAGGTCGACGCGGATCTCCACCACCGCGCCGCGCATGGCGTCGCTCGCCTCGGCCGCGTCGAAGTCGCAGGCGGTCCCCGCGTAGGTGAGCACCTCGCCGACCCAGATCTGCATCCGTTCGGGATCCAGGGCGGCGCCGCTCCGTCCCGCGGCAGCCGCGATGCGGCCCCAGTTGGGGTCGGCGCCGTGGACCGCGGCCTTGACCAGGTTCGAGGCGGCCACCGTCCGGGCGGCTGCGCGGGCCTCCGAGTCGCTCGCCGCGCCGGTGACCGTCACGTCGATCCGGTGCGTCGCCCCCTCGCCGTCGGCCGCGATCTGCCGGGCGAGCTCGGTGCAGACCGTCTCGAGCGCCACTGCCAGCGCTTCCTGCGCGGGCCCGTCGACGATGGGCGCACCACCGGCTGCGCCCGAGGCAAGCAGGTACAGCGTGTCGTTGGTGGACGTGTCACCGTCCACGCTCACCTGGTTGAAGGTGCGTTCCACGATGGGCGCGGCGACGTCTCGCAGCGTCCCGGCGTCGATCGGCGCATCGGTGGTCACCACCGCGAGCATGGTTGCCATGCCCGGGTGGATCATCCCCGCGCCCTTCGCCATCCCGCCCACGGTGAAGCGGCGGTCGCCCGCCTCGACCGATGCCGCAGCCTCCTTGGGCCGCGTGTCGGTGGTCATGATCGCCCTGGCCGCCGCCGTCGCCGCCGACGCGTCGGTCCCCAGCCGCAGGCCGCTCGCGGCCCGTGCCACGCGATCCGTGGGCAGTGCGGAGCCGATGAGCCCGGTGGAGGCGGGGAGCACCTCCGCCGTGCGGCAGCCGAGGCGCTCCGCCACGGCGCCCACCACCGTTCGTGCCGCGTCGATCCCGGCGGGACCCGTGCCCGCGTTGGCGCAGCCGGCGTTGAGCACCACCGCCCGGGCCCGCCCGCCCGTCTCGGTGAGTGCCGCCCGGGCGAGCTGCACCGGGGCGGCGGCGAATCGGTTGCGCGTCAGGAAGGCGACCGCGGCTGCGGGCCGGTCCGCCACCACCAGGGCCACGTCGTCGGCGTCGCTTCGCTCCCGCAGGCCGGCGGTCGCGGCGCCTGCCCGGAAGCCGCCCGGCGCCAGGATGCCGCCCGGGACGGGACGGGCGGTCGCGCTCACGGCACCACCCCCAGCGCGCCGAGGCCCGCGGTCTCCGGCAGCCCGAAGACGACGTTCATGTTCTGGATTGCCTGGCCGGCAGCGCCCTTGCCGAGATTGTCGATGGCACAGGTGACGACGGCCCGGGCGGGTCCGGTCCGCGTGACGGCCAGGTACGCGTGGTTCGAGCCGGTTGCCAGCTTCGTCGCGGGCGGCGCTTCGAGAATGTGCACGAAGGGCTCCGACGCATAGGCGTCGCAGAGCAGGCCATGGAGTGCCTCGGTGGCCAGGTCGTCCGTCAGCCGCAGGTAGCAGGTGGCCAGCAGGCCGCGCGCCATCGGCACGAGGTGCGGCACAAAGGTCACACCGGCGCCGGCGGCGCCGGCATCGGCCAGTCCCTGCTCGATCTCCGGCCGATGGCGATGGCCGTCGAGCCCGTAGGCGCTGACCGACGCGTCGAGCTCGCTGAAGCCATAGGTCCGTGCCGCGGTCCGGCCCGCACCGCTCACCCCGGACTTGGCGTCCACGATGACCTCGTCGGCGAGCAGGCCCGCTGCCGCGAAGGGCGAGAGGGCAAGGAGCGCGGCGGTCGGATAGCAGCCCGGGTTGGCGACCAGCCTGGCGCCCGGTAGGAGATTGCGGGCCCGCTCGGTCAGGCCGTAGACCGCCTCCGCGACGAGCTGTGCCGGCCGCGGCGCGTCGCCGTACCAGGCCCGGTGGGTCGCCTCGTCGCGCAGCCGGAAGTCGGCGCCAATGTCGATCACCGTGACGCCATCCGCGACGAGCGAGGCGGCAGCGGCAGCCGAGGCGCCCGACGGCAGGGCCAGGAACGCCACGTCCACCGACGCGGAGTCCGGCAGGCCGGGCAGCAGGGTGAGGGCCAGCGGAGCCAGGTGCGGGAACTCGCTCCCCAGATCGACGTTGTCCCGGTCGCGGGCGTGCACCGACGCCAGCGTGACGTGCGGGTGACCCGCGAGCAGCCGGATCAGCTCCGCACCGGCATAGCCGGTGGCACCCACCACCGCAGCTCGCACCGTGCGCTGTGCCGGGCTCACCCGGCACCCCCGCCGGTCACGCGCTCCCGCGCGGCGGTCAGCGCGGCGGCGACCCGGCCCGGAGCCGTACCGCCGGGAAGGTCGGGAGCTGCCAGCGCCTCCTCCAGGGTCGGGACCGGGCTGGTCAGGCCGGAGAGCTCGGGCAGCGCCTCGCGCAGGACCGCTGCGGGGAGGTCCCCAAGGGCGACTCCGTCATGCACGGCCCGCGCGACCAGGGCACCCACCCGGTGGTGGGCCGTTCGGAACGGGACCCCCGCAGCCACGAGGCGCTCGGCGAGCGCGGTCGCCTCCAGGTGTCCGTGCGTGGTCGCGGTGCGCATGGCGGCAAGGTCGAAGACGGCACTCCGCACCACGCCCTCCATCACCCGCAGGCAGAGCGCCAGCGAACCCGCCGCGTCGAGCATCGCGGCCCGGGTCTCCTGCAGGTCGCGGTGGTAGGCGAGCGGGAGCCCGCGGGGAACGGCCAGGACCACCGAGAGATCCGCCGCGACCCGGGCCGCCCGGCCGCGGACGAGCTCGCAGCTGTCCGGGTTGCGCTTGTTGGGGAGCATGGAGCTGCCCGACACGTAGCCGTCCCCCAGGCGGACCCAGCCGACGGCCGGCGCGGACCAGCCGGCAAGCTCGCCGGCGAGGCGCGACAGATGGCCGGCACCGATGGCGCAGGCGGCCACCAGCTCGGCGGCGTAGTCGCGGTCGGCGACCGCGTCGATGGAGTTGAGCGTGACGCCCGCGAAGCCCAGCGCCGCCGCGATGCGTCCGCGATCCAGGGGCAGCCCGGAGCCGGCGACCGCGCCCGAGCCTGCCGGGCAGCGATCGGCGCGGGAGGCCGCGTCGGCGAGGCGGCCCCGGTCGCGATGGAGCATCTCGACCCAGGCGAGCAGCTGGTGGGCCAGGAGGACCGGTTGCGCCGGCTGCCCGTGGGTCAGGGCCGGGACCACGGCGCCGGCATCGAGGGCTGCGCCGGCCTGGTCGAGAAGCGCGTCCTGCAGCCCGGCGATCGCCGCGTCGAGCCCGGCGACGGCAGAGAGGAGCCAGCGACGCTCGTCGGTCACGACCTCCTCGTTGCGGCTGCGGCCGGCCTGCAGCTGACCGGCGATCGTCTCGCCCACGCGCTCCGCCAGCGCCGCCTCCACGTTCATGTGCACGTCTTCGTGATCGGCCCGCCAGGCGAAGGTGCCATCGGCCAGCTCACGCCCCACCTGCAGCAGTCCCTCGCGCGCCCGCGCGGCCGCGTCCGAGGTCAGGAGGCCCAGGCGCTCCAGCTCACCGAGGTGGACGAGCGATGCGGCGACGTCGTGCTCCGCGAGGGGTGCGTCCTCGGCGGCGGTGCCACCCAGCTCGAGCAGCGGATCGCTCAGGCGTGCGGTGGCCACGCCGGCCCAGCGGGGCAGGGGCGCAGCAGGGGTCGCGGTCGGCCGGGTCTCGTCGGTCATGAAGGCATGATTATGCATACCAGCGCATGGGCATGCAATTCCGGTGCCCGCCCGGCGGTTGCCGAGCCAAATCGCAGCGTGGCCAGGTTGGCATTCCTTCACCCGGCATTACCGCCAGATTCAGGTACAGGCGCCACCGTTGCGGGATGGCGTTGGACGCGTGGGGGTCGATTGCGCTCGGGCGCTGGGCGGCCCCGGCTGCGAGCGACGGCGCATCCACCCCGGTCAACCGCGAGAGAATGAGCGCGTCAGGTCCAGCGGGTCCCGATGCATCAGCCCCGTCACCGAGAGCGCCAACCGACCGTGAACGAGCCTGCGCGGCACCCGGATCACCTGTCACGGACCCAACCGCAGCGACCCCCGAGAGCGAGGAGGCGCCGAAGGGCGGTCCCTCCGCGGAGAACGACGCGGGCAGCCCCACCGCACAGGTGGTCATCACCGCGAGCCTGATCCTGCTCGCCGGGAACTTCGCCAGCAGGGTCCTGGGCTGGCTGCGGCTGGCGGTGATCGGCGCGCAGTTCGGCCCGGGGCGGGAGCTCGACGCCTACTTCGCGGCGTTCCGCATCCCGGACGTCATCTTCCAGCTGGTCGTGGCGGGGACCCTCTTCACCGCGTTCATCCCGGTCTTCGTCAGCTACCGGGCGCGGCAGGAGGAGGCGGAGGCCTGGCGGGTCGCGAGCAGCGTCGTGAATCTCCTGGTCCTGTCCCTCGCGCTCCTCTCGCTGTTGATGGCGCTCTTCGCGCCGCTCTTCGTGCCGCTGGTGGCGCCGGGATTCGACACGCCGACCACCGAGCTGACCGTGCGCCTGACACGGCTGATGCTGCTGAGCCCGTTCTTCATCGGCATCGGCGCGGTGGTGAGCGCGATCCTGAACGGGTACGACGAGTTCGCGGTTCCCTCGCTGGCGCCGCTGGTCTACAACCTGACGATCATCGCGGCGGCGGTCTTCCTGGCGCCGATCATTGGCATCGAGGCGCTCGCGATCGGCGTGGCGGTGGGGGCGCTCGGTCACGTGGTGGTCCAGCTGCCGCGACTCCTGCGGGTGGCTGGCCGCTACGAGCTGATCATCAACCTGCGCCATCCCGGGGTGCTGGAGGTCGGTCGGCTCATGGCACCCCGGACGCTGGGGCTGGCCGCGACGCAGGCCAACTTCGTGATCAGCACCATCCTGGCCAGCTCGCTCCCGATCGGCAGCGTGACGAACTTCAACTACGCGTTCCAGCTCTCACAGGTGCCGGTGGCCCTGGTGGGGGTGAGCATCGCCGTGGCCCTGTTCCCGACCCTGTCCCGGACCGCCGCCATCGGGCGCCTCGACGAGGTGCGTCGGCAGGTGGCGCTCAGCCTGCGAATCATGTTCTTCGTGGCGGCGCCGCTCACCGCGATCCTGATCGTCCTGCGCCAGCCGACGACCGCGGTCTTCTACCAGTACGGGGCGTTCGACGCTCGGGCGATCTCGGCGACTGCGGATGCGCTCATGTTCTTCAGCCTGGCACTCATCGCGCACAGCTGGGTCCAGGTCGTGGCGCGGACCTTCTACGCACTCCACGACAGCACGACGCCGGTCATCTGGGCCGTGGTGGCGGTGGTCGTCAACGTGGCCCTCATGCTCTGGCTGGTGGGACCGATGGGCATCTCGGGCCTCGCCCTCGCGCTCTCCCTGAGCTCGGTGGTCGAGGTGGTCGGGCTGGTGTGGGTGCTGCACCGTCGACTGGGCTCGATCGAGCTTGGCTCCATCGCGCGTGGCGCGGGCCTCGCGACGGTCGCCGCCGTGGTGGGCGCCGCCGTGATGTTCCTGGGGCTGCAGGCGGTCGGCACGGCTGCGCCCGGCCTGCTCCAGGGAGGACTCACCCGGATCGGGGTGCTCGCGGTGCTCGCGAGCGCCGGGATCGTCACCTACCTGGCCTCGAGCCTGGTGCTCCGGATCGATGAGCTGCCGCGGACCTGGCAGCTCATCCGGAGGCGGCGCCGCCGAAGCTGAGGGCGAGCCCCGCCGCCAACGCGCCGCATCGCGCGAGGTGCGCTGATGTGCGGCATCGCCGGCTTCGTGGGCGCGCCGTCCCCCGAGCTGATCGGCGCGCTCTCGGGCTCCATGCTGCACCGTGGCCCCGACGGTCACGGCGAGGTGACCGACGCGTGGGCGACCATCGCAACCCGGCGCCTGGCGATCATCGACGTCGTCGGCGGGCACCAGCCGATGACGACCGCCGGAGGCCGGCTGCATATCGCCTACAACGGCGAGGTGTACAACTTCCGCGAGCTGCGCGCCGAGCTTCGCTCGCGCGGTGCCGTCTTCGAGACCGATGCCGACACCGAGGTCGTGCTGAAGGCGTACGAGCTCGACGGTCCAGCGTCCTTCCAGCGGCTGAACGGCATGTTCGCCTTCGCCCTGCTCGACCTCCGCGGCGCGGAGCCGGAGCTGCTCCTTGTTCGGGACCAGTTCGGCATCAAGCCGCTCTACCATGCCACGCTAGACGGTCGGCTCGTGTTCAGCTCGGAGATCAAGAGCCTGGTCGCGGCCGGGGGACCGCGCCTGGTCCCGAACGAGCAGGCGATCGGGGAGTACCTCCGCGAGGGGCTGCACGACCACAGCGACCAGACGTTCTTCGCCGGCGTCACGGCACTCCCGGCGGCCCACTACCTGGTCGTCCGGCCGGATGGGATGGTCCGCCGGCGCTACTGGGAGCCCCGCGTGTCGGAGGACGGCGATCCCAGTCCGGAGCGGCTGTGGTCAATCTTCCGTCGCGCCGTGGAGCGGCGTCTCGTCGCCGAGGTGCCCGTCGGCTCGTGCCTTTCCGGCGGGCTCGACTCGTCGTCGATCGTCGCCGCGATCGGCGAGCTGCTTGATGAGGGCGCTCCTGACGCCGCATCGGTCGGCGACCGGCTCAAGACCTTTTCGGCCGTCTTCCCGGGCGACCCGATCGACGAACGGCCATGGATCGACACGGTCCTGTCCGCGACCGCGGCGGAGCCGTACTTCACGGAGCCCAGCGCCTCGCAGTTCATGTCCGACCTTGGCGACCTGGTGTGGAGCCTCGACGAACCGGTCGTCAGCAGCGGACCGTACGCGCAGCGGGCGGTCATGCAGCTCGCCCGCGGCTCCGTGAAGGTGCTGCTGGATGGACAGGGAGGCGACGAGCTGCTGGGTGGCTACACGCCGTATCGGTTCGTCTACCTTCGGCAGCTTCTGCGGGAGCGGCGCGTGCTCAGCCTGTTCCGCCAGGGGCTCAGCTGGCTCGAGCTGCGAACCCTGCTGCACCGATATGTGCGCCCATTGGGGCAGGCGCGGCTGGAGCCCACGCGGTACCTCCGGGGTCGGGTGGCCGAGCCGCAGCCGGCGCGCCGCGGGCAGCGGGTGGTCGACGACCTCAAGGGCCGGCTGGTCCAGGATCTGACCACGTACAGCCTGCCGTCGCTGCTTCGCTACGAGGACCGAAACTCGATGGCCGCCTCGATCGAGTCGCGCGTCCCGTTCCTTGACCTCGAGCTGGTCGAGCACGTGCTCTCTCTGCCGAGCGACGCCCTCATGCGCGGGCGCCTCAGCCGCGCGGTCTTCCGCGATGCCATCAAGGGCCACGTCCCGGAGCGGATCCGGACCCGACGCAAGAAGATCGGCTTCACGACCCCCGAGATGCGCTGGCTGCGCCGGGAACGCGCCGCGGTGATGGGCGTGCTGCGGTCTCCGAGCTTCCTGTCGCGTCCGTACTGGGATGGCGCCGGGATCGCCGATGCGTTCATGGCCATGTGCGCCGGCCGCACGGAGGAGTCACTCTTCTTCTGGCGGGTGCTCAACCTGGAGATCTGGTTGCGCGTCTACTTCGATCGTGCGCGGGCGGATGCGGCCCGCTCGCCCGGCCGCGCCTGGGAACGGATCGGCGACGATCGGGCTGCCGCCCTGCTCGGGACGCCCGCCGCCGCCGCCGCGGTCGCATCGCAGCCGGTTCGGCCCGGCCGGCACATCTTCGCGGCGGCATCGGATGGATCGGTCTTCGCCCGGCTCGAGGCTCCCACGCAGCCTCATCGGCTCCGCGAGCTCGTTCGCCCCGGTGACGTGGTGGCGCTGCGCGGCGGACACCGACACGGCGCATCCACGCCAGGCCGTCGATCGTCTGTACGCCGCGCTGGGCGTTGGCGAGATCGGCGTGATCGCCGTCAGCCGCTCCGCAACCGGGTCAACGGTCGTCGCTTCGGCCGGCACAGTTCTCCCTCCGAGCGTCGAGCGCATCCTGGACGATGACCCTCTCGCGCCGGTCGCCGGTCAGGCGCCACACCTCATCCTGATTCGGGGGGTGGGATGCCTGGAGCCGAGCAGCCGTGAGGTTCCCGCGCCGGTCATGGGAGCAGGCTCCGTGGAGCGACAGCCCGCGGGCGGCTGAGACCGGCGCCGTCGCTCGCGGCGATCAGGGCTGGCGCGGACGGACGGAGACGAGCGCCCGGTACTCGGGGTGACGCTCGATCCAGGCGGCGATGAACGGGCACTTGGGCGTGACCCGCAGTCCGCGCAGTCGAGCATCGTCCAGGGCCTCGCGGGCCAGCTGCGAGCCCACGCCATGACCCTCGAAGGCGGGATCGATCTCCGTGTGGAAGAAGATGATGCGGTCGCCCGCGATGCGGTACTCGGCCTTGCCGGCCATCCGGTCGGCGAGCCACGCCTCGTAGCGTCGCTCGTCGGGATTGTCGGTGACGCGCACCGCTCCCGCGGCGCTCGGCTCCTCGGTCATGACGGGCTCGTGCGCAGGGCTTGACCGAGCAGCTCGCACGCGAGCCGGGACCCGGGCTGGACGGGCAGCATGGGAGGGGTGCCGGGCGCTGTCGCGGGCGTGGTGACGAGCTTCACGGACGGCAACGATAGCCGATTCCGGGCCCGTCTGAGCCGGTCGGGCCCGAGTGGGGCTCCTGCCCGGGCCGTCGACAGCTTGCCCTGGCGCGCCCCGGCCGAGATGGCGCGCGATCGGTGGTTCGCGTGCAGACCCGCGCCGGGGCGCGGATCACCGCCGGCCCCCATCGGTGGGACATTCGGCAGGTTGCGATGCGCCGGCGCCTCCGGCATGCTCCGGACATGCAGCAGCGCTCCACGTGGCGCCAGGTCGCACTGGTCGCCGCGATCGTCGGTGTCGGAATCTCCGCGTATCTCCTCGTCGAGTACCTGAATGGGAGCGGCGGAATCTGCCTCACCGGGACCGGGTGCGACGAGGTGCGCACCAGCGCGTTCGCCTACCCGCTGGGCATCCCCACCCCGCTCCTCGGCCTCGCGTTCTACCTCGCGACGGCATGGACCGCGTGGCGCACCGTCGACCCGGCGCCGCTGCTGGGCGTGCCGCCCCGCGCAGCGCTCCTGGCGCTCGGCGCGGTGGGCGTTGGCGTCTCCGCGTTCCTGACCGGCGTGGAGGCCTTCGTCATCCACGCCTTCTGCACGTGGTGCCTGGGCCAGGCGGCCGCCGGGCTGGTGCTGTTCGTGGCGGCGATCGGGTTCTGGCTCGGCGGCGCGGAGGAGCTCCCGGCCCGTATCGAGGGATCGCGGCGCGCCCAGCGCCGGGTTGCGCGCGAGATCGACAGCCAGCGAGCGTCGCTGCGCCGCAGCGCGCTGTATGCCACCAGCGGGATGGCGATCCTGGTCGTGGGGCTGCTCTTCGGAGCTGCCGTCGGCCAGGGGGCCGTGAACGTGCCGTCCGCCGGCGCGGAGGTAAGCCTTGCACCTGCATCGGCGCCGCGCGAGGGGAGCGGAGCGGTCACCGTCGTCGAGTTCTCTGACTTCCAGTGCCCGGCCTGCGCCGCCGTCTCCCCGGAGCTGCAGCAGCTCGTCGACGATGGATCCATCACCCTCGTCTACCGCTACTTCCCGCTCCCGCAGCACCAGAACGCCCTCCTCGCTGCGCGTGCGGCCGCCGCGGCGCAGATCCAGGACAAGTTCTGGCCCATCCACGACAGCCTGTTCGCCACGCAGGGCTCCTGGGAGAACCTGTCGAACGACCAGGCCCTGGCGTACTTCACGAACCTGGCCACCAGCGCCGGCATGGACGTCTCGACCTGGAGATCGGACATCGACAGCTCGGCGGTGCGCCAGGCGGTGCAGGCGGATGCCGACGAGGCGAGCTCCCTGCAGCTGCCCGGCACCCCGTCGCTCTTCGTCAACGGCGTGCCGTACAACGGGTCGCTGACGCTCGATGCGCTGCGCTCCGCGGTGACCGCCGCGGGCTCCTGAGTCCGCGGGCGCTGGATCAGGCGCTCGGCGCGATCCGCTTCGCCAGCCAGGCGATGGCCGCTGGGTAGCGCCAGTCGATGCCGGAGTGCGTCCCGTCGAAGAGCTCGAAGTGGACGACGGGCTCCGTCACCCCGATCCGCTCCAGCTCGGTGCGGAATGCCTCCGCGCCCAGGTCCAGGAAGTAGTCGTCGGCACGTCCGGCATCGATCCAGATCCCGCGCATCGAGCGCAGTGCCTCGGCGTGCGACGGCACCATCCGCACCGGGTCCCAGGCGAGGAAGCGTTCCCACACGTCGTTCAGCAGCCGCCCGTCACCCAGGTCGAAGGGCAGGTGCACGGTGCCGTCGGCATCGGCCGCGTAGCAGGCGGCCATGGCGTAGATGTCGAGCACGTCCCAGTCCCGGTGGTCCAGGCGCTCCGGGTGCTCACGGAACGCCCCCAGGAACCGGTCGATGCTCCCCTCGTATCGATCGCGGAGCGTGCGCGCCGCTGACCGGACATCGGGCAGGTAGCAGTGCTCGAACAGGGCGTCGCCGGCGTGCGTGGCCAGCGCCGAGAAGAGGTCGGGCCGCAGCATGGGGGTGACCATGGCACCGTACCCGCCGCTGCTCTTGCCGGCGATGGCTCGATGCTCCCGCCGCGCGAGGGTCCGGTAGGTGGCGTCGACGAAGGGCACGACCTCGTCGCACAGGTAGGTGTGATAGCGACCCGTCGCCGGCGAGTCCAGGAACTGCGCACCGCCCAGGCTGGTCCAGGCATCGACATAGACGACGATGGCTGGCGGGGCGCCGTCTCGGGCGAAGACGGCGTCGGCCGCCTCCACCGGGTTCGGCTTGAACGGCTGGCGATTGCGCCACATGTCGACCTGGCCGGTGAAGCCCTGGATGCGGTAGATCGCCGGGTAGCGACGATCGGGGTCCTCGTCGTATCCCGGCGGCGTCCAGACCCAGAGCGGGCGCGCGTGCGGGTCGCGCAGGGCATTGCCGGTCAGCGCCTGGCTGTCGATGACGTGCTCGTGAAGCCTTCCGGTCATGGAATGCGCCCATGGCTGCATCTAGGTCGTCTCCCCGGCGATCTCGACGCGACGCATCCGCCGGACGGCGATGACCAGCGCGATGACCGTCACGATGACCGCCACCACGATCGCGGTCCCAATGGGCAGCTCGGCCGAGAAGACGGTGGATGGCGGATTTGCAAGCGCCTGCGCGAAGGCGAGGGTCAGCTCGCGCACCGACAGCGTCCGGGTGCCGGCGAAGAGGCCGGCCAGGAACCCCTCCCAGACCAGGACATAGGCGAGGCCGAAGATGAACGCCCGGCTGGTGACCAGGCTGAGCGCCACGAAGATGGCGCAGTAGACCGCCGAGCCGATGGCGCCCGCCGCAGCGAAGCCCAGCGACAGCGACACGGATCCCTCGCCGCCGGCCAGGAGCCCCCCCAGCAGGAGCGGCACGCTGGTGAGCACGATGCTGCAGCCGATGGCCACGATCAGCTTCGTGACGAGGACCGTGGCGCGGTTGATGGGCTTGGCGAGGATGTAGATCGCCGTCCCCTCGTCGAGCTCAGCGCCCATGGCGCCGGTACCGAAGATGAGCGCCACCAGGGGCATCAGGACCGCGATCCCCATGTCGCTGAGCAGGTGCGCCGTGAACTCGGCCTCCGGACCGCTGCTCGAGACGCGCTTGACGAGCGCCACCACCACCAGGATGGCGCCAAGCAGGACCAGGAGCAGGGTGCGTCGCCGGCTCAGGAGCTGCCGCAGGGTGATCGAGGCGATGACCGGGTTGAGGATCACTGGCGCACCAGGTAGCTGAAGACCGATTCGAGCGACTCGTCGGTGGGGAGCAGCTCGAAGAGCGTCACGCCGGCGCGGCGGGCCGAACCGGCCACGCCGCGGCTGAACGCGCCGAAGTCGCTCGATCGGACGGTGACCAGCCCGTCGTCGAGGCTGACGCCGGTCACTGCCGGTTCGTCCAGCAGGGCGGAGGCCAGGCGGCGATCGTCGGAGGAGCGCACGGTGAAGGTGTGCGGGCGGTCCGTCATCAGCCGGCGGATGGCGCGGAAATCACCGGAGGCCGCCAGGCGACCGGCGACGACCACCAGGACCCGGTCGGCGACGCGCTCCACCTCCTCGAGGATGTGGCTCGAGAAGAGGATCGTGCGTCCCCGGCCGGCGAGCTGTCGCAGGAGCTCCATGGTGTGCAGCCGCTGACGGGGATCCATGCCGTTGAATGGCTCGTCCAGGAGGAGGATCTCCGGATCGTGGACCAGCGCGGCCGCCACCTTGGCGCGCTGGCGCATCCCCTTCGAGTAGGTCCCCAGGGTCCGGTCCTGGCTCTGGACCAGGTCGACCGCTTCGATCGCCCGCGCCGTTGCCGCGACCGGATCCGGGACGTGCTGCAGGCGGGCGTTCGCCTCCACGAACTGTCGCCCGGTGAGGAACGAGTACAGCGCCTCGTGCTCCGGGACCAGGCCGATCCACGCGTACACCGCCGGGTCGCCGAACGCGTGCCGCCCGCGCACGGTGACGCTGCCGGCCGACGGGGCCAGGAAGCCGGCGATCAGGTGCAGGAGGGTGCTCTTGCCCGCGCCGTTCGGCCCCAGCAGGCCGGTGACGCCGGCTTCGAGCTGGAACGTCACCTCGTTGACGGCCACCACGTTGCCGTACCAGCGCGAGACCGCGTCGACCTCAACCGTCACCGGGCTTCCGGGCGGTGTCTCCGGCTTCGCAGCCACCGGGACGCTCATGCCTCGATCCTCTGGTAGCGCCAGAGATAGACACCGATGCCGACGATCACGATCGCCGCCGCGGCACCGTAATAGGCGGTCGCGGCGAGATCCGCCGCGGCGACGGGACCGTTCGCCGTCCCGCCGAAGAGGGAATGCCGCACACCCTCGCCTATGGCGTTCACCTCGAGCAGGACGGGCCAGTCGCCCGTTCCCGCGCGGCGCAGGAGCGCCTGCAGGGCGCTCCCCACCAGGAACACGGCGACGATGGCCGCCGTGGCGTAGGCGCGTCGCGGCGTGAAGGCCGCGATGGCCATCCCGATGGCGGCGAGCAGGAGCGAGTAGACGAGCCCGGTCACCGCGATCTCGGGAAGGTACTTGAGCTGATCACGGAAGCCGGCGAAGAGGTCCACCGAGACGAACGTCTGGCCCAGGAACAGGATCAGGAGCGGGACGATGGTCAGGATCAGCAGGCCCGCGACGATCGCCGCAAGCTTGGCCAGGGCGTAATCGGTGCGCTCCATCGCATGGGAGAAGTACAGGGTCAGGACCCGGTTGCGCTGGTCGCCGCCGAGCAGCTCGGGAGCCTGCGCGGCGATGAAGATGATGGCCAGGATGCTTCCCTGCCACAGGTAGTTGTCGTAGGTCACGCCGACCTGCGCGGCGATCGGCCCGGCGGTCGCGCTGATGGCGCTCTGCACCACGGCCGGGAACGACGCGAATGCCAGTGCCCCGAACGGAACGATCTTGGCGCGTCCGCTGCGGCCCAGTCCGAACGCGGCGCGCAGGCTGGCGACGAAGAGCGCCCAGACCGCGGCGCGCCGGCCCAGCCGTGGACCCTCGTAGCCGCGGTAGCCGATGTCGTAGATGGCACCCGCGTTCGCGTCGGGAACGGCCGCCGGCATCGGCTCAGGCGGCGTCATCGGTCGCCTCGTTTCGGAACAGGTCCTCCAGGCGGTGCCGGCGCTGCTCGAGGCGGACCAGCGCCAGCCCCAGCTCGTCGACGGCGTCACGCACGAGGTCGTACGGCTGGCCGTCGGTGGCTTCGACCAGGACCGTCCGGCCGCTGGACGTGGCGGAGAGGCCGGACTCGACGAGCCGCGCAGCCAGCGACTCCGCTCCCTCCTCCACCTCGACGGCGAGCGTGCCGGTCCGCTCCGTGAAGGTGGCGATGGGTGCCGAGCGCAGCAGGCGTCCCGCGTCGATCGCCAGCAGGTAGGTGCAGACCCGCTCGATCTCGCCCAGCAGGTGGCTGGCCACCAGGGTCGCGATGCCGAACTCCATGCCCGTCCGGCGGATGAGACGCAGCATCTCGTCTCGTCCGGCCGGGTCGAGACCGTTCGTGGGCTCGTCCAGGAGCAGCAGCTTGGGGTCGTGCACGAGCGCCTGCGCCAGCTTGACGCGCTGCTTCATGCCGGTCGAGTAGCCGCCGATGGGACGGTACCGCTCCTCGTAGAGACCCACGTGGCGAAGGACGTCGGCCGCGCGCTCCCGGGCGCCGGACGCGGGAAGGCCCGACATCCGGCCCATGTGGGTCACGAACTCCGTCCCGGACAGGTCGGGTGGCAGGCAGTCGTGCTCCGGCATGTAACCCACCAGCGAGCGAATCTGTGTCCCTTCGCGTCGCACATCGAACCCGAGCACCGAGGCGTCGCCGCTTGTGGGATCCAGCAGCCCCAGCAGGATCTTCAGGAAGGTGCTCTTCCCGGCGCCGTTCGCCCCGACCAGCCCGATGATCCCGGGCTCAACCTCCAGCGTCAGCGAATCCAGGGCGAGGACGTCGCCGGGATAGCGATGCGTGAGGCTCTGGGCGCTGATCAGGGACATTCGGAGCAGAAGTCTACCGGCCCCGGGGCCGGGCGTCGCCCCACCCCGCTGCCCTAGCCGGCATCGAGCCCGCCGGTCTCGCCGGCCCCCGCCCCAGCCATGCTGGTCGTGCGGGATCGCCCCATGACCAGGTGGTACGCGGCCGGCACGACGACGAGGGTCAGGAACGTCGAGCTGAGCAGGCCGCCGATGACCACGGTCCCGAGCTCAGCGGCGATGATCGACCCCTCGTTGAATCCGGCGGCCAGCGGCACCAGGGCCAGGATGGTGGCGATCGCCGTCATCAGGATCGGCCGTACCCGGGTATGCCCGCCGCGGATCAGGGCCTCCCGCACGGGCATCCCTTCGCGGCGATTCCGTTCGACCAGGTCGAGGAGGACGATCGCGTTGGTGACCACGATGCCGATCAGCATCAGGAAGCCGATGAGCGCGCTGACCCCGATGGCGCGGCCGGTGAGAAGGAGTGCCGGGAAGGCCCCCACGGTCGCGAACGGAAGGCTGAACAGGATGATGAACGGGGTGAGGAGCGAGTTGAATGCCAGGACCAGCATCACGTACACCAGCACGACCGCCACGCCCATGGCCGTGAAGAGGCCACCGAACGCTTCGGACTGCTGGGCGGCGACGCCGCCAATCTCGACCGAGACGCCGGCCGGCAGGCTGCCGGAGCCCTGAAGCGTGTCGAGGTCCCTGGAGACCGCTGCCGACACCGCGCCGGTGTCCGCGCTGGTGATCTCCGCGGTCACGGTGGCGGCCGGCGCAGCATCGATCCGGGTGATGGTGGCGCGGACCTCCTGCTGGGTGACGTCGGCGACGTCACCCAGGTGCACGCCCGGCCCCACGCTGAGCTGCCGCAGCGTTGCCACGGAGGCGATGGCGCTGGGGTCGAACCGGAGCACGACGTCCTGCGACGGCTCGCCTGGCGCCGGCTCGAGCTTGCTGATGGTCGTGGGGGTCAGCGCCCCGCGGACGATGCCACCCACCTGGGCCGGACTCAGGCCCACGGCTGCCGCACGGGCGGGGTCGATGCGCACCACGATCTGGGGAGCGGCGGCCACGAGGTTGCTGGTGATGACCCCCAGTCCGTCGACCCCGGCCAGCGACGAGCTCACGGCCTGCGCGGCGGTCTGGACGGTGTCGGCGTCCGGGCCGCTGACCACGAGCGAGATCGTCCCGCCACCGCCGGGGCCGTTGGCCTGCTGGACCACCGAGCTCCAGCCGTCGACGTTCACCGGTGCCAGCTCGCGCTCCAGCCGCTGGGCGGCCGCGACGAGATTGGCCGTCGGAGCCAGGCGGATGATCATCGTGGCGGAGTTGGCGGCCCGACCGGACTGCGCGGCGATGAGGGTCTGGAAGCCCGTGTCGCCCTCGGCGGGCACCGTGGTCTGCACCAGGCTGACCTCGTCATCGGCCAGGACGAGCTTCTCGGCCTGCTGCGCGCGGTCGCGCACCGCCTGCGAGGTGGTGCCGGCCGGCGGGGAGAGGCTGGCGGTGAGGATCTTCTCCGACCCGGAGTTGATGAACTGGGTCGGCAGGAGCGGCACGATCGCCAGCGAGCCGACGAAGAGGACGAAGGCCGCCGTGACGATCCCCGCTGATCGCCAGCGGGAATGGACGACGAAGCGGATGGTCGGGTCGTACACGCGCACCCAGAAGGAGCGTCGGGGCTCACCGGATGCGTCGACCTCATCACGCGGCGCTCGCACGAAGAAGAAACCGAGCACCGGGATCACCGTCAGCGCCACCACCAGCGAGCCGAGGAGGGCGAAGGTGACCGTCAGGGCGAACGGGAGGAAGAACTGGCTGACCAGGCCGCCGGCGAAGCCCAGCGGGAGGAAGACGGCAACCGTGGTCAGCGTGCTCGAGGTGATCGCGGCGGCGACCTCCGACGGGCCGTGGAGCGACGCCGCGAGGCGGTCCTCGCCCATGGCGCGGTGCCGGTAGATGTTCTCCAGGACCACGATCGAGTCGTCGACGACGCGACCCACGGCCACTGCGAGGCCACCCAGGGTCATGATGTTGATGGTCACCCCGCTGAACTGCATCAGCACCAGCGCGATGAGCAGGGAGAGGGGGATGCTGATCGCTGCGACGAAGGTCGAGCGCAGGCTGAACAGGAAGGCGAAGATGGTCAGAACGGCGAAGAGCGCCCCCAGGCCACCTTCCCTCAGCAGGCCGTCCCGCGACTGGATGATGAAATCGGCCTGGTTCGACACGACGTCGATCTTCAGGTCCGCGCTGCCGGACGCCGCGATCTCATCGAGCTTGGCGGTCACCGCGTCGGCGACCTGCACGGTGTTGGCCGATACGGCCTTGCTGACGCTGAGCCCCAGCGCCTCCCGGCCGTTCAGGCTCCCGTACCCGGTGTCCGCGACCTGCTGCTGCGCGACGTCAGCGACGTCGCCAAGGTGGACGGGGACCGGGGCGCCGCCGGCCTGGTCGATGCCGACCACGATCCGGCGCAGCCCATCGATGGACGCGATCTGGCTGGTCACGGTGACCGGGACAGCCTCCTCGCCGACGGCGAGCTGGCCGGCGGGGATCGTCACGTTCGCCGCGCCCAGGGCCGCAGCGATCTGCTGATAGGAGACGCCCTTCTGGCTGATCGCCACGGGGTTCAGGGTGATGGTGACCTGATCGGTCAGGCCACCGGTCACCTGCACGTTGGCGACTCCCGTGATCCCCTCGAGCTCGGGAACGATCTGGGTTGCGGCGACCTGGCTCAGCTCGGTGAGCGACCTGCCCGCCGACGAGATGGACGCGATCACCACCGGCGCCTGGTTGATGTTGAGGGCCGAGACCTGCGGACTGACCCCCTGCGGGAGCGAGAGCGCGGCGATCGACTTCTCCATGCTGGCGACCGCGTCGTCGACGTTGGTGCCGTAGGCGAATTGGGCGGTCACGAAGCCGATCGAGTTCGCCGAGGTGGAACGGACCTGCTCAATCCCTGCCACGGACTCGACAGCGCGCTCGATGGGCCCGACGACCTGGCTGGCAACCTCGTCTGCCGCGGCACCCGGGTACGGGGCCAGCACGGTGGCCACGGGGAACGACACATCAGGCAGGAGCTCCTGCTTGAGGTTGGCCCAGGCCACGATGCCGCCGCCGAAGAGGGCGGCCGCGAGCAGGAGGGTGACGGTTCGCCGGCTGATCGCGGCGCGAGAGATCCAGGTCATTGGTCGGTGTCCCCTGTGAGGCTGGCCGCCGCATCCGCCAGAAGGCTCAGGGCCTGCTCGACGGTTGCGACGTCGTCCGCGGTCGGGAGGCGCAGGAGGAGCTCGCGCATCCGTTCACGCCCCAGTTCGGACATGTCCTCCAGCTGCTGAATGGCTTTGTGCGTGGCACTCACGAGGACCTGCCGGCGGTCAGACGCATCTTCGCAGCGCTCCAGCAGGCCGATCCCCACCAGTCGGTCGACGACGCCGCTCGTCGTCGAGACCGCGGTACCCAGTCGTACGGCGAGCGCGCTGATGCGGATTGGTCCGCTGGCCGCGACCAGGTAGAGGGTCTTGATCTGTGCGAGCGTCACGTGGAGGTCGGCGACCTCGGGAGCGTGGAGCGCGGCGATGCGGCGGTGGAAGCGTTCGTATGCCTCCATCGTCCGGTCGACCGCGCGCGCGCCCACCGGGCCCTTCGGTGAATGCGGAATGTTCAGTGCCACCAGATAGTTCGGTTATCCCGAATTATCTGGCGTGCACCGGGGAGCGTCAAGCGGTGCGGGATCAGCGCTGGCCCGCTCCCTGTTCGCCCCGGCGCGCCGGCCGGGGCGGAACCTCGAACCGGACCTACATGTGTGGCTCGTACCCCGGCTCGAGATACGGCCGCGGATCGTCCACGAAGTCGAGCTGGCAGCCCTTCCCGCAGAAGTAGTAGGTCTCGCCCTCGTGCTCCGCGGTGAGCCCCTTGGCGGTGGCCACCTCCGGGCTGACCTGCATCCCGCAGACGGGGTCCTTGGCGGTCTGGGTCTCGGTCATGGGATCGGTATCTCCTTGTTACGCGTCGTGCGATTGGCTTGGTCGTTCGCGATTGGTGTGGGCGTCAGGCGACTCGGAAGCCGCGCAGTCGCAGCGAGTTGCTGACGACGCTGACGCTCGAGATGGCCATTGCGCCAGCGGCCAGGGCGGGCGACAGCTGCCAGCCGGTCAGCGGGTAGAGCACGCCGGCGGCGACGGGGATGAGCAGGATGTTGTATCCGAACGCCCATGCCAGGTTCTGCCGGATCGTGCGCATGGTGGCGCGCGAGAGGCGCACGGCGGTCGGCACGCCGCGCAGGTCGTCGCCGACCAGCGTGATGTCGCTCGCCTCGAGTGCCACGTCGGCCCCGGTCCCGATGGCGATGCCCAGGTCGGCCTGCGCCAGGGCGGGCGCGTCGTTGATGCCGTCGCCCACCATGGCGACCACGGCTCCGGCGGCCTGCAGCTCTGCGACCTTGGCCGCCTTCTGGTCGGGCAGCACCTCGGCCAGGATCCGCTCCGGGGTGATCCCAACCGCGGCTCCTATGGCGACCGCCGCGCCGCGCCGGTCGCCGGTGATCATCCACACGTCGAGCCCGGTGTCGTGCAGCCGGCGGATCGCCTCGACGGACTCCGGTTTCACCGTGTCCGCGATGGTCATTACCCCCAGGAGCGCGTCGTCGCGGGCGACGTAGACGGCGGTCTGGCCAATGGCCTCCGCCTGCTCCGCGATCGCGGCGAAGGGTTCCGGGTCAATGCCGGCCTCCGCCACGAGACGGGCGGAGCCGATGCGCAGGACGCGATCACTCGACCGCGCCGTGGCGCCCAGCCCGGCAAGGGCGGCGAAGTCCTCGACCGGCGTGGTCTCGAGCCCATCGGCCTCTGCTCGGCGGACGATCGCCTCGGCGATGGGATGCTCGCTTCCGCGCTCCACCGACGCCGCGAGCCCCAGGAGCTCGCGGTCGTCCACGCCGGCCGCCGCGATGACGTTGGTCACCTCCGGCCGGCCGCGGGTGATGGTCCCCGTCTTGTCCAGGACGATGGCCGTGATGCGCTGGGCATTCTCGAGCGCGCCCCCGTCGCGCACCAGGATCCCGTGCTCGGCCCCCTTCCCGGTGCCGACCATGATGGCCGTCGGCGTCGCCAGGCCCATGGCGCACGGGCAGGCGATGATCAACACGGCGATGGCGCTCGCCAGCCCGAACGGCAGCCGCGGCTCGGGCCCGATGAGCATCCAGATGATGAAGGTGAGCGTCGCAGCCCCGACCACCGCCGGCACGAACCAGCCGGTGACGGCATCGGCCACGCGCTGGATGGGCGCCTTCGAGCCCTGTGCACGCTCGACGAGGGCCACGATCTGGGCCAGCGCGGTGTCGCGCCCCACGCGCTCGGCGCGCATGACGAACGAGCCGGAGGTGTTGAGTGTGGCCCCGATCACCGTCGCCCCCACGGTCTTCTCCACGGGGAGCGGCTCGCCCGTGAGCATCGACTCGTCGAGCGCCGACGCGCCCTCGATGATGGTGCCGTCCACCGGGACCTTGTCACCGGGTCGGACGCGGACGAGATCACCGGCACGGACCTCCTCGACGGCGATGTCCATCTCGCGCCCGTCACGGATCACGCGCGCCGTCTGCGGCCGCAGCCGCAGGAGGGCCTTCACCGCCCCGGCGGCCTGTCCCTTCGCCCGTGCCTCGAGCCAACGCCCGAACAGGACGAGGCCGATGATGACCGCGGCAGAATCGAAGTACGTCTCCAGGCTCAGCCCCGCCGAGGTGACGACATCCGGCATGAGCGTGATGAACAGCGAGTAGCCGTAGGCGGCAAGGGTGCCCATGGCAACCAGGGTGTCCATGGTCAGGTCGAGGTGGGGAAGGCCCTTGGCCGCCCGGACCAGGAAACGCCGCCCGAGGATGAACTCGACCAGGGTGGCCGGGACCAGGAGCCAGACGTTCACGTGCTCCATGGGCCATGGCACGCCGCCGGGCCAGAGCATGACCGCCATCATGACCAGCCCGGTTGCGCTGGCCAGCACCGCACCGGTGATGAGCTCCCGCTGCTCGGCGGCACGCTGTGCCGTCTCCGCGGCATCTGCCCGCTCGGCGGCCCCCGCCTCCGTGACGCCGCCGACCGGCTGCTCGGCGGCCACCTCGTACCCGGCGGACTCGATGGTCTTGACGATCGCGTCCCGGTCGATGAGCGCCGAGTCGAAGCGCACCGTGGCGCGCTCCGAGGCGAGGTTGACGGTCGCCTCGGCCACGCCATCGGCGCGGTTGAGGAACCGCTCGATACGATTGACGCAGCTGGCGCACGTCATCCCGATGACGGGGATGGTCACCTCGGTCGCGGTGTCGCCCGCGGCAGCGGTGGGCGGTGGCGTGGTGAGTTCAACGGTCATGTCGCCATGATACTACTGGGGAGTATCCGGTCGCTCGGGGCCAAACGGCCCGAAGCGGCACGACGCATGTCACGGCGGCGCTACTCTTGCGCCGTATGCGCGCACTCCTGCTGACCAACGAGTATCCGCCCCACGTGTATGGCGGGGCCGGCGTGCACGTCGATTATCTGACCCGCGAGCTGCGGCGCCTGGTCGAGGTGGATCTCCGCAGCTTCGCCGGCGCGTCCGCCGACGAGAACGGCTGGCAGGTGCGCGCCTATCCGCCCGCCCACGACGTGAGCGCGGCGCCGGAGCAGCTCCGAGGGCTGTGGGGAACCCTGAGCCGGGATGTCGGCCTGGTGGTGGAGCCGGTCGACGCGGACCTGGTGCACTGCCACACCTGGTACACCCACCTGGCCGGGATTCTCGCCAAGCTCGCCTACGGCATCCCGCTGGTCATCACCGTGCACTCGCTCGAGCCGCTACGGCCATGGAAGCGTGAACAGCTGGGCGGCGGCTACGACATCTCGACCTGGATCGAGCGAACCGCGCTGGAGATGGCGGACGCGGTCGTCGCGGTCAGTGCCGGCACCCGCGCCGACGTGCTCAGTCTGTTCGCGGTGCCGGAGGAGCGGATTCACGTCATCCACAACGGGATCGACGCGGCGGAGTACGCCCGCACCGACCAGACCGATGCGCTCGCGGCGCGCGGGATCGACCCGGAGCGACCCTACGTGCTCTTCGTGGGTCGCGTGACGCGGCAGAAGGGGATCATCCACCTCGTGCGGGCCATCCGGCACCTGGACCCCGGCATCGGCGTGGTGCTCGCGGCCGGCCAGCCTGACACGAAGGAGATCGGCGCGGAGATGGCGGCGGGTGTGGCCGCCGCCCAGGCCGAGCACGGGAGCGTGACCTGGATCCCGGAGATGCTCGATCTGCGGACCAAGGTTCAGCTGTACAGCCACGCGGCCGTCTTCTGCTGCCCATCGGTCTACGAGCCGTTCGGGATCATCAACCTGGAGGCGATGGCCTGCGGGACCCCCGTGGTGGCCAGCGACGTTGGCGGGATCCCGGAGGTGGTGGTCGACGGGGCGACCGGGCTCCTGGTCCCCCTCGAGCTGCGTTCGGATGAGCCGATGGCGCCGGCCGACCCGGGGGCCTACGCGCGGGCCATGGCAGCGGCGATCAACGAGCTGGTCGCCGACCCGTCGCGGCGGGCCGCCATGGGCACGGCGGGGCGGCAGCGGGCGGTCGAACGCTTCAGCTGGCGCGCGATCGCGGACCAGACGGTCGCGCTCTACCGGACCCTGGTCGACGGCGACGCGTGAGAGGGGCAGGCCGCGCTAGTCCCCGGCGACGGCCTCCGCGGCCCTGCGTCGCCGCGGGCGAACAACGCCGGCGAGGATCAGCGCGCTGACGACCATGAACCCGCCGGCCACCGGGTAGAGGGCGCTCAGACCGGCGGTCGCCGCCAGGCCGGCCGCCAGGCTGGGTCCCACGATCCCGGCCACGTACAGCGGCAGGAGCACCAGGTTCAGGGTGGCGGACCGACGCTCGGGAGGCGCCTCGGTGGCGACCAGGGCGAAGATCATGGCCTGCACCGCCGCATACGAGGCGGCGTAGACGAAGCCAAGGAGCGCCAGCAGCGCCAACGTGCCGGTGAAGGGCATGGGGGCGATCGCCAGCCCGTCGAGCACGAGCGCGCCGACCAGCACGGGCCGTAGACCGATGCGATCACCGAGCGGTCCGCTGAGCGGCGAGACCAGGGCGCCGGCCAGGGCCACCGTTCCCACCACGAGGCCGATGGCGCTTGCCAGCCCCGGTCCCAGCCCGACCAGGTTCTGGACGATGAGCGGCAGATAGGGCCGGATCATCTGGTTGCCGAGGATCGCGACGCCGAAGATCGCGAACAGGCGACGCACGGTGGGGTCGCCGAGCGTGCCGCGCACGGCGTCGATCGCAAGGGTCAGCGTGCGACCGGCGGGCACCACCTCGGGGCGCACCTCGCGCGAGGCTCCCAGGAGCAGCACCACGATTCCGATGGAGAGCGCGGAACCGCTCCAGAAGACGGCGGAGAGCGGCAGGTGCAGGCCGTCCACCATGAAACCGCCAAGCACGGGGCCGATGGCGAACCCGACCGGGCTCATCGCACCAAAGGCCGCGCTGATCGTCCCGATGCGTCGTGGCGGAGCCACGTCGCGGAGCGCGGCGAGCATGACCCCGGTGTTTCCCAGCTGGAGACCGGTGAGCAGGAGCGCCGCGGCCAGCTGCCAGGGCTGAGCGGCCAGCGCGACGCCGGCGAAGACCACCGTCTCGACGATCGCGCTGCGCACGATCACCGCGCGGCGGCTGATCTTGTCGGCCCAGACGCCCCAGAAGGGGACCAGGAAGATCCCGAAGACGAAGATCAGGGCGGTGAACAGGCCCGTGAGCGGAATGACCTGGTCCTCGGGGACACCGACCTCCCGCAGTCGGAGGGGCAGGAATGCGAAGACCTGGCTGACACCCAGCGCCTCCACCAGGGAGGTGATGGCGTAGATGGCCAGCAGGGCGCGCCAGTCCTGTGCCACCGGTCGCGCGCCGGTCTCTGATGGGGTGGGGTCGTCCGGCACGGGGCGGAGTCTACCCCGGTCCGGACACCAGGATGCGATGCCGGCTCGATACTGATCGGCATGCAGCGACCTTCCGCGAGCGACGCTGACGCGCCATCGTCGCGTCCGGTCCCCATCTCGCCGCGCGCGGCTTCCGCGCGGGCGGCCATCGACCGTGGTGCAGAGCGCCGCGTCGTGGTTGCAGGCATGGTCGGCGCTGCCGGATTCCTCGTGGCGGCCATCGTCGTTTGGCTGACCGGCGTGGTCGGATCGGCCCGCTGGGTGGCGCTGCACCTGGTCCTCGCCGGCGGCGCGGGCCTGGCGATCGGGGCGCTCCTGCCGCACTTCACGGTCTCCCTGTCGGCGAGCCGTCCGGCCCAGCCACGCTGGCGTGCCGGCGCCCTCTCTCTGCTGGCCACCGGCGTCCTGCTCGGCGTGATCGGCGTCTCGACCGGCGCATCCGGTATCGGCGCGGCGGGCGCGGTCGTCTTCATCTCGGGGGTGGCGGGCACGGCGGCGGCGGCGTTCCTGCCGACCCGCGCTGGCCTGGCGCGTCGTGGCGGAATCGTCGAGCTGGCCTATGGGCTCGCCCTCGCGGAGGTTGCCGTGGGCGTCAGCCTGGCGGGGCTCCGCCTGGCCGGCGTGCCGGCCATCGTGGAGCGCTGGGCGTGGCTCGAGCCGGCGCACGCCTGGCTGAATCTCGTCGGCTTCGTGACCCTGGTCATCGCCGCGACGCTCATCCACCTGTTCCCCACGGTTGTCGGCTCACGCATCATCCCCAGCCGGACCCTCGTGATTCTCGTGGGCGGGCTGTCGGCCGGTCCGGCGCTGGTGGCCCTGGGCTATGCGCTGCGCAGTGACGGCGTCGCACGCCTGGGAGCCGCCCTGGCCGTCGCTGGGGCCGCCGCGATGCTCGTCACCGGGGCCGGCAATGCCCGTCCGCGCGGGCGGTGGACCACGGACCTCGACTGGCACCGCCTCACCATCGGCCACCTGTCGGCCGGCACCGCGTGGCTGGCGGCAGGCGTCGCCGTCGCCGCGGCGGCTGTCCTCGTCTCCGGCGCGGATCCGGCGGGCTGGTCGGTCGACCGGCTCATGGGTCCGCTCGTGGTGGGGTGCGTCATCCAGGTGCTCATCGGCTCCTGGAGCCACCTCGCGCCCGCGGTGGGTCCCGGAGACCCTGCCCGCCACGCTGCGCAGCGCCGCATCCTGGGTCGCTGGCCCAGGGCACGGCTGGCCTCCATCAATGGCGGTGCACTGCTTCTCGGCGCCGGTCTCCTGACCGGCAACGCGGCCCTTGCGATCCTCGGAACGGCCATCGCCGTTGCGGCCGTGTCGGTCGCCGTGGCGCTGCTGGGGATGGCCGTCGGCCGGCGCTGATGACCCGGAGCGGGTCTACTCGCCCAGGCGGTGCTTGGCGACGAAGGCGGCAGCCTGGGCGCGGCGCTCGAGGTTCAGCTTGGAGAGGATCGACGAGACGTAGTTCTTCACCGTCTTGTCGGACAGGAAGACCTCGCTGGCAATTTCCTTGTTCGTCTTTCCCTCGGCGACGAGGAGCAGGATCTTGCGCTCCTGTGCGGTCAGCTGCGAGAGCTCGTCCTGCTCGCCACCGGTGGCGGCACGTCGCACCCGCTCGAGGACGCGCTCGGTCACGCCGGGATCCAGGAGCGAGTCACCGCGCGCGACGGACTGCAGGGCGGCCACCAGGTCGCGGCCGCGGATCTGCTTGAGCAGGTAGCCCGATGCCCCGGCGATGATCGCGGAGAGGACCGCCTCCTCGTCCGGGTAGCTGGTGAGCATCACGACCTTGGTCTCCGGGCGCTCGGAGCGGATCTCGCGGCAGGCCTCCACGCCGGACCCATCGGGGAGACGCACGTCCATCACGACCAGATCCGGCTGGAAACGCCGCGCGGCGGCGATCGACTCGGCCATGGTGCCGGCCTCGGCCACGACCTGGAACTCGTCGCGACGGTCCAGGAGCGCCACGAGTCCCTGGCGCACCACCTCATGATCGTCGACGACCAGCAGCCGCAGGGGTCGCGCCAGCGTCCCCTGGTCGTCCGTGTCCGATGTGGGCATCTTCTCTTCCTGCTCGGTCAAACTTCCGACTCCGACGTCCGGCTGTTACCGGGGGACTCCGCACGATGCGGCAGTGCGAGGATGATACGTGTCCCGCGTCCTCGGTGGCTCACGACCTCGAGTGTTCCTCCCAGCCGCGCTGCTCGGTGGCGCATGTTCTCAAGCCCATGATGACCCGCCGGGGCGGGGGCCGACACGTCGAATCCGCGTCCATCATCGATGACCTCGAGACGAAACGCGGTCCCATCATCGCTCAGATCGAGCTCGGCCGCGCGCGCGTCCGCGTGGCGTGCGACGTTGGTGAGGGCCTCGCGAGCGACGCTCAGGAGTTCGGCGACCTGCTCCATGGGGGGCCGGATTCCCGGTTCAGCACGGACCGAGACCTCCAGGCCAATGTTGCGGTTCATCTCACCGGCGAGCTGTTCGAGTGCCGCCACCGGCCCACGTTCGTCGAGCGGAACCGGCTGGAGGCCGAAGACGAAGGTGCGGATCTCCTGGATGGTGCCGGTCAGGGCCTCGATGGCACCCTCGATTCGGCCGCGCGCCAGCGCCTCGTCCTCCGCCACCAGGTCCGGCACGTCCTCGAGCGACAGCGCGATGCCGTACAGGCGCTGGATGATGCTGTCATGGAGGTCGCGGCCGATTCGCTCCCGCTCCTCGACGATGGTCAGGCGCTGGACACGGTCGTGGAGCCTGGCGTTCTCGATGGCGATCCCGGCATGGAGCGCGAACCGCCCGACCAGCTCCTGGTCATCCGAGGTGAAGCGGCGTCCGCCGGGTCCCCGGGTCAGGTAGAGGTTTCCCACCGTCCGTCCCAGGGAAGGGACCGGCACGCCCAGGAAGGGATGCATCTCCGGGTGGTTCGCCGGGAACCCGTACCGCCGCTCATCGGTCGCGATGTCGTCGATACGGAACGGGCGCTCCTCGCGGATGATCAGACCCAGGAGCCCGTGTCCGCGAGGCGGATGGTCGATGCGCTCGCGATCCCCGGGCTGAGCCCGCTGGTGATGAACAGCTCGATGATCGCCTCGTCGTTGACGATGCCCAACGCCGCGTAGTCGGCGTGGACAAGGCCGCGCACGCGATCGACGATCGGTTGCAGCACGCGATCGAGGTCGAGCACCGAGGCGATGCCGCGGACCGCCTCGTCGAGAGCGGCGAGGTGCGCCTCGGCTTGTCGGGCGCGCTCCCGGTCCCTGGTCACCTCGATGGCCGTGGCGATGGCGTTGGCCAGCTCCAGCGGTCCATGCGGGATCGCCCCCTCCCCGTCGATCCGGATGGTCCCCACCGGCGTCGCGGTCATCTCCGTCACCAGCGGCAGGTCGATGATCTGCGCGCCCGTGGCACCCGCGCTCCCTGCCTGCGCGGCGAGGGTACCGGCCCGGAGCTCGACCGGCACCAGCGGGGGAGCGTCGAGGAGCACGGCCGCCCCCCGGAACCCGGTGTGCTCCACGAGGGCGGCCAGGGCCTGCTCGAGGGCGGGGCGCTCCGCGGCAACCGGCCGCGCGCGCCATTCGTCGAGGGCGGCGAGGAAGGCCGTGAGCGGCAGGTGCGCGTACCGGGCAGGCATGCGCGTAGGGTACCGCGAGCGAAGTCCCGGTCCGGTGTGACTTCCGACCGTGCCGGATGGGCCATTCGGCACACTCGACGCGCCGGCCCGCCGTGGCCTACTGGGGCCGGCGAAAGCGAGTCAGCTCCGAGAGCGGACCCATTTGATGCCGCCGTTGGAAGGAGTCGCGGCTTTCCATCGGCCTCGAGGCGCCGGGAGCTCGGCCCAGGCGCCCACCGATGGCCCCGGTCCGAAAGGATTCCGGGGTCATCGTGTGTCCGGCACACCGTTCCGACCCATCACGTCGGGTTCTGTCAGGTTCCCGACGTAGACTCGACGGCATCGTGAGTCCTCGCAGCCGTGCCGACCCGCTCGCCCGATTCAGCGAACCCACCCGCACCTGGTTCGCCGAGGCGTTTGCGCAGGCCACGACCGCGCAGCGCATCGGGTGGGAGGCGATCAGCGGCGGAGCCCACACGCTGCTGCACGCCCCCACCGGCAGCGGCAAGACCCTCGCGGCCTTCCTCTGGTGCCTGGACCGATGCTTCACCGATCCCCGTCTGCCGGCGCCGTCGCGCCGCGGCGAGCGCGCCGGCCGGGACCCCGGGAGCGTGCGGATCCTGTACGTCAGCCCTCTGAAGGCGCTGGCCTACGACGTGGAGCGCAACCTGCGCGCCCCGCTGGCCGGGATCCGCCGCGCGGCGGAACGCAGCGGCGTGACGCTGCCGGAGGTCCGCGTGGCGTCGCGCACCGGTGACACCACCGCCGAAGCGCGGCGCGCCCTGGCGAAGCATCCACCGGAGATCCTGGTCACCACCCCGGAGAGCCTCTACCTGCTCCTCACCAGTCGGGCCAGGGAGGTGCTCGCTGCGGTCGAGCACGTGATCGTCGATGAGGTGCATGCCCTGGCCGCGACGAAGCGGGGAACGCACCTTGCCCTGTCGCTCGAGAGGCTGGAGGCGCTGGTGACCGGCGCCGGCCACCCTGCCCCGCAGCGCATCGGCCTGTCGGCGACACAGCGCCCGCTGGAGGCCATCGCGGCCTACCTCGGCGGAGCGGGGCCCGGCCGCGCGGTGACCATCGCCGACGCGGGGACGCGCAAGGCGCTGCAGCTCACCATCAGCGTGCCGGTCGAGGACATGAGCCGTCTGGGGGAGCTGCTCGACCCGGAGGATCAGCCGGCCGGTCCCGCTGCCGGGCCGGAGGCACGCCATTCGATCTGGCCCGCGATCCATCCGCAGCTGCTCCAGCTGATCCGGCGACATCGGTCCACGCTCGTCTTCGTCAACTCCCGCCGGCTTGCGGAGCGCCTGGCCAGCCGCCTGAACGAGCTGGCCGGGGAGGAGCTGGTCCGTGCGCACCACGGCAGCATCGCCCGCGAGCAGCGGCTCGAGATCGAGGAGGCCCTCAAGGATGGACGCCTCCCGGCGCTGATCGCCACTTCGAGCCTCGAGCTGGGGATCGACATGGGCGCCATCGACCTCGTCGTGCAGATCGAGGCGCCCCCATCCGTGGCGGCCGGTCTGCAGCGCATCGGTCGGGCCGGGCACGGCGTCGGCGAGGTATCAACCGGGGTGATCTTCCCGAAGTACCGGGGCGACCTGCTGGAGGCGGCGGTGGTCGCCGAGCGGATGCTGGCAGGTGACATCGAGGAGACGCGCCCACCCCGCGCCCCGCTCGACGTCCTGGCCCAGCAGATCGTGGCTGCCTGCGCCATGGACACCTGGCGGGTTGACGACCTCCTGGCGCTCGTCACCCGCGCGGACGCCTTCCGCGACCTCTCCCGGGAGCAGCTCACCGGGGTCCTGGACATGCTCTCCGGTCGCTACCCGTCCGACGAGTTCACCGAGCTGCGGCCACGGGTCGTCTGGGACCGAACCACCGACGCGATCACCAGCCGGAATGACGCGCGGGTGCTGGCCGTCACCTCGGGCGGGACCATCCCGGACCGGGGCCTGTACGGCGTCTTCCTGCCCGACGACGGATCAGGACGCGGCGGACGGCGGGTGGGCGAGCTGGACGAGGAGATGGTCTACGAGAGCCGGGTGGGCGAGACGTTCCTGCTGGGTGCCTCGACCTGGCGGATCGAGGAGATCAAGCCGGATCGGGTCATCGTCACGCCCGCGCCCGGCCAGCCCGGCAAGATGCCGTTCTGGAAGGGGGACGGCGTTGGGCGGCCCATCGAGCTGGGGCGGGCGATCGGTTCGTTCCTGCGTGAGCTGGAGCCGATGGCGGCCGATGCCGCGACCGACCGCCTGCGGCGCGACCATGCGCTCGACGAGCTCGCCGCCCGCAACCTGGTCGCATACCTCGCCGACCAGCGGGAGGCGACCGGTGTCCTGCCCACGGACCGGACCATCGTGATCGAGCGCTTCCGCGACGAGCTGGGTGACTGGCGGGTCTGCCTGCTCACGCCGTTCGGCGGGCGGGTCCATGCGCCGTGGGCCATGGCCGTCGAGGCGCGCCTGCGGGAGCGCTACACCGTGGACGTCCAGGTGCTCTGGTCCGACGACGGGATCGTGGTGCGCCTGCCCGAAGCCGATGACGCACCGCCCGAGTCGGAGCTGATCCTCGAGCCGGACGAGGCGGAAGAGCTGCTGATGGGTGCCCTGGGCGGCACTGCCCTGTTCGCCGCGCGCTTCCGGGAGAATGCTGCACGGGCCCTGCTTCTGCCGCGCCGCCGGCCGGGCCAGCGGACCCCCTTGTGGATGCAGCGCCGGCGGTCAGCCGACCTGCTGGCGGTTGCCGGTCAGTACGGCAGCTTCCCCATCATCCTCGAGACCTACCGCGAGTGCCTGCGCGACGTCTTCGACATGCCGGCGCTGCGCGAGGTGCTGGCCGGAATCCGATCACGGCAGGTGCGCGTGGTGAGCGTGGAGACACCGCGCGCATCGCCATTCGCCGCCTCCCTGCTGTTCGACTACGTGGGCTCCTACATGTACGAGGGCGACGCGCCGCTCGCGGAGCGCCGCGCCCAGGCCCTGGCGCTGGACCGCGAGCTCCTCGCAGAGCTGCTGGGCGCCGATGAGCTGCGCGAGCTCCTGGATCCGGCCGCCGTCGCGGAGGTGGAGCTGGAGCTCCAGGCGCTGGCCGGCGGACGCCGGCCGCACACCGTCGACGGCGTCCACGACCTGCTTCGACGGGTGGGCGATCTGTCGACGGACGAGGTCTCCGCGCGCGTCACGGGCGACGTCGTGGCCGCCGCGGCGCTGGCGTCGCTCCAGGCTGACCGGCGGGCCGTGTCGGTCCGCGTCGCCGGCGAGGAGCGCTGGATCGCCGTCGAGGACGTCGCCCGCTATCGCGACGCCCTGGGGGTGAGCCCGCCGCCGGGCGTGGCGGAGGCCTGGCTGGCCCCCGGTGACGGCGAGCCGCTCGATGGGCTCCTCGCGCGCTGGGCCCGGACGCGCGCGCCGTTCACCGCGGCGGAGCCGGCGGCCCGATGGGGACTTGCCCCATCGCTGACGGCTGCCCGCCTGGCACACCTGGTCGCCATCGACCGCCTGGCCGAAGGCTCGTTCCGGCCAGGCGGCTCATCCGCCGAGTTCGCGGACCCCGAGGTGCTCAGGCTCCTCCGGCGCCGCACGCTGGCGCACCTCCGGCGCGAGGTCGAGGCGGTGCCGCCCGAGGCACTGGGCCGGTTCCTGCCCGCCTGGCACGGGATCGGGTCACGAGCCGCCGGAATCGACCGCCTGCTCGAGGTGGTGGGGCAGCTGGAGGGCGTGGCCATCCCTGCGTCGATCCTGGAGCGCGACGTGCTGCGGGCCAGGGTCCGTGACTACACGCCGCGTCTGCTCGACGAGCTGGGCGCCGCGGGCGAGGTCGTGTGGGTGGGCCGCGGGTCGCTGGGTCGCGACGACGGGCGGATCGCGCTCTTCCGGCGGGACCGTGTCGCACTGCTCGCGAGCACCGGTCCGGGAGCCGATGGCGACCGACCGAGCGGCGAGCTGCGCGACCGTATTCGCGACCACCTCTCCCGTCGCGGGGCTTCGTTCTTCCGGGAGCTTCGCACCGCCGTCGCCGATGCGGCGCGCAGCGACGAGGATGCGCTCGATGCCCTCTGGGATCTCGTCTGGGCGGGCGAGGTGACCAACGACACCTTCGGTCCCTTGCGCGCCCTCTCGCTTCCGCGTTCCCGGTCCCGGGCGTCCGGGACCCGATCGCCCCGGCCGGGTCGGCTGCTCTCCATGGGCCCTCCGCGCGGCGCCGGGCGCTGGTCTTCCGTGGCGGAGCTGGTCGGGGAGGTGCGGACGCCCACCGAGCGCGGACACGCGAGCGCCGTGGCGCTGCTCGAGCGGCACGGGGTCGTGACCCGCGAGGCGGTCATGGCCGAGGGTCTCCCGGGCGGCTTCTCGGCGGTGTACACCATCCTGAAGGCCATGGAGGAAGCGGGGCGTGCGCGGCGCGGCTACTTCGTCGCCGGCCTTGGGGCCGCCCAGTTCGCACTCCCGGGCGCGGTCGACCGCCTGCGAGCGGAGCGTGACGCACCCGAAGTGCCGCGTGTCCTCTACCTTGCCGCTGCCGACCCCGCGCAGCCGTACGGCGCCGCCCTGGCCTGGCCCCGGCGCGAGCGCGATGACCGTGTTTCGCTGCAGCGCGCGGCGGGGGCGTACGTCGTGCTGGTGGACGGCGCGGCGGTCCTCTACCTGGAGCGCGGTGGCCGTTCGCTGGTCACCTTCCCGGCCGCGAACGACCCGGCGAGCGCGGCGCTCGCCCTCGGCGCGCTGCAGCAGCTCGTGGCTCCCATCGGTCCATTCCGGGAGCTTGTCATCGAGCGCATCGACCGCGAGCCGGTGGCCGCATCACCGCTGGCGGAGCCTCTGCGGGAGATAGGCTTCCGCCCCTCGTACCGGGGCTACCTGCTGCGCCGAAGCTGAGCGGGCCCCGTCAGGGCACCGGCGGATCGTTCGTGAACCGCTGTCACGATGACCGACGCGGCTGACGGCGGGCACGCAAATGTCCCGAAGGAACCCTGCCACAGCCCCTTGATGCAATCTCCAGGGCCGCGACCCGGCTCCTCCGGGACGCCGTTAACGATACGGCCCGGAGACCCGTCTTGCCAAGGGTAGTTGTCCACCAACTTCAGCGATTGTCAGGCTGTTATCCACGTGTTGTCCACACGCACCGCCGCGCCCGACGCGCCGGCCCGGGCCGCGGACGCTCCTCAGGGGCGCAGAACGACCGTCTCGCGGTAGGCGGGCAGGTGCACGTCGAAACCGAGGTCGGCATGGATCCGGTCGGCGAAGGCCTGCGCCGCGTCCGGATCACCGTGGACCACAAAGAACCGCTTGGGCGCGCCGTCGGACCCGGTCGTGCCGCCGGTCGCGGCGAATCCGCGGACCCAATCCTCCAGCTCGTGCTCGTCGGCATGGGCGGAGAAGCCGGAGATCGAACGCACCCGGCAGCGGATCGGGAACTTCTTGCCGTCGATGTGCGCCTCCTTGGCGCCGTGCTGGATGGCATACCCCAGCGTGCCCTGGCCCTGGTAGCCGATGAACAGCAGGGTGCAGCCCGGGTCGGGGAGAAAGTCCTTGAGGTGGTGCAGGATCCGACCACCGGTCAGCATCCCCGAGGACGCGACGACCATGATCGGCCGTGGCTTGGTGCGGATCGCCTTCGATGCGTCGACCTCGTTGGTGAACTCCTCGCCCGGATACTCGAGCGGGGAATCGCCCGTGCGAAGGAGGGCGGCCGTCTCGGCGTCGTACGTCTCGGGATGGCGGTCGTAGACGTCGCTGGCGCGGCTGGCCATGGGAGAGTCCAGGTACAGGGGAACGTGCGGGATCCGCCCGTCGCGCAGCAGCTGGTCCAGCTCCCACACGAGCTCCTGGGTGCGGCCGATGGCGAACGAGGGGATGAGGAGCACGCCCCGGTCCCCGGCCACCTCGTTGACCGCATCGGCCAGCTGGTTGACCGACTGCTCCATGGGCGCGTGCTCGCGGTTGCCGTAGGTCGATTCCACCAGGACGTAGTCCGCGTGGCTGACCGGTGTCGGATCGCGCAGGATCGGGGTGTCGCGGCGGCCGAGGTCGCCGGAGAAGACGACGGTGGTGGTGGCGTCGCCGTCGGTCAGGCGCAGCTCGATGATCGCGGAGCCGAGGATGTGCCCCGCGTCGTGGAAGACGGCAGTGATCCCGGGCACCACCGTCGAAGCTCGGTCTCGTAGGGGACCGGGGCGAAGAGCGGGATGGTCTGCTCCACGTCGGCGATGCGGTAGATGGCGGCCCGGGTCGTGGTGTGGGCCTCCGGGTGCGCCTCGCGGATGCGCTTCGGCAGATCGCCCTCGTCGGGCTCGGGCTCGGACGCCGCATCCCCGGCGGGCGTCGCGGCCTCCGGGTGCCGTCGCAGCCAGCGCTGCTCCGCCTCCTCCTGGAGCTTGGCCGAATCGCGCAGCACGATCTCCGCCAGGTCCAGGGTCGCCGCCGGTGGCGTGGATGGGCCCGCGGAACCCTGCCTTGACCAGCGCCGGGATGCGGCCGCAGTGGTCCAGGTGCGCGTGGGTCAGCAGCAGCGCATCCACGGTCCCCGCGTCGTAGGCGAAGGGCATCCGGTTGCGGCTCACCTCCTCCGGGGAACCCTGGAACATGCCGCAGTCGACCAGGATGCGCGCGTCGCCGCAGGTGACGAGGTACTGGCTGCCGGTGACCGTTCCGACCGCGCCCAGGAACTGGATCGCAATACTCATGGTGCGCAGTATGCGTCCGTCGGGTCCGTATCATCCGCACATGCCGTATCCGCTGGAACCCCCGGTCGCGCCGATGCTCGCGAAGCCCATGCCGGCCATCCCCGACGGCGACGGGCTGGATCTACGAGCCGAAGTGGGACGGCTTCCGATCCATCGTCTTTCGGGACGGCGGCGAGCTGTTCATCCAGTCGCGCGACCTCAAGCCGCTCAACCGCTACTTCCCTGAGCTGGAGGCGCCGCTGCGCGCGCTGGGCGGCCCGGGACGCGCGCTGGGTCCTGGACGGAGAGATCGTGATCGCCCGCGACGGTGCCCTGGACTTCGACGCGCTCCTGCTGCGCATCCACCCCGCCGCCTCGCGGGTGGCCATGCTGGCCGCGGAGACGCCGGCCACCTTCGTCGCCTTCGACTGCCTGGCCGATGGCGACGCCGACCTGCGCGGCGCGCCGTTCGCCGAGCGCCGTCGTCACCTGCTGGCCCTGCTCGCGGACCCGCCGCCATCGGTCCTGCTGACGCCGTCGACGGACGACCCGGCCACGGCGCAGACCTGGTTCGAGGTCTTCGAGGGCGCGGGCCTGGACGGGGTGGTCGCCAAGCGCGCGGACCGGCCGTACGCCGCCGGGAAGCGAGAGATGGCGAAGATCAAGCACCAGCGGACCGCGGACTGCGTGGTGGCCGGCTTCCGCTGGCACAAGAACGGGCCGGGCACGCTGATCGGCTCGCTGCTGCTGGGACTGTGGAACGCGGATGGCCAGCTGCAGCACGTGGGCGTCACCTCGTCGTTCACGAACGCGAAGCGCGCCGAGCTGGTCGAGTTCCTGGCGCCATACCGAGCGCATGCCCTGGACGGTCACCCGTGGCGCGAATGGCGCGAATGGGAGGAGCAGGCATCGGCGGAGGGCCGGCGACTCCCGGGCGCCACCAGCCGCTGGAACCGCGGCAAGGATCTCTCGTGGGAGCCGCTTCGCCCGGAGCTCGTGGCCGAGGTCGCCTTCGATCACCTCCAGGGTGACCGCTTCCGCCACGCGGCGACCTTCCGGCGCTGGCGCCCCGACAAGCCGCCATCCGACTGCCGCTACGACCAGCTCGAGGAGACGCCGCCGGCGCTGCTCGCCGACCTCTTCGGTGGCCGATCGCGCTAGCGCGGGTCGCGTCCCCATGCGCCGGGCGCGCTACACTCCCCGCGGCCCAGCCCGCACCGCTCAGCTCCAGCATCGAGGTCCTGCCCTTGTCCGCTACTGATCCGAATCGTGCCGTCAACGAGCTCGCCACGCGCTTCTGGGAGGGGGTCCTGGAGCTCGACCCGCTGCAGGCCACGATCCTGGGCGATGACCGATACGACGACCGCCTTCCCGACCTGAGCCCGGCCGGGCTCGCGGCCGAGGCGGCCCTGTCGCGCACCGTCATCACGGAGGCGGAGGCCATCGATCCTGCGGCGCTCGACGTGGAGCAGCGAATCACCCGCGATATCGTGATGCTCGTCGCGCACAACGTGCTCGAGCTCCTCGAGGCGAAGCAATACCAGCTCGCGATCGACCACATCTGGGGCGTGCAGACCCTGCCGGTGACCGTGGCCCAGTACCAGGACGCCTCGACCCCGGAGCGTCTCGAGAAGCTGCTGGTGCGGTTCCGGGCCTATCCCGTCCTGATCGAGCAGCAGATCGAGCGGCTGCGCGAGGGGATCGCCGACGGCCGGACCACGGCGGCGGTGCCCGTCCGTCGCGCCATCGAGCAGATGGACCGCGTCCTCGCCGTCCCGGTCGACCAGTCGCCCGTGATTCGCATTGCCCGGGTGGCGGACGATGCGGCCCGCGAGCAGGTGCAACGGGCAACCGAAGAGGCCGTGATCCCCGCGATTGAAGCCTACCGCGCCTTCCTCGCCGACGAGTACGAACGCCATGCGCGACCGATGCCCGGCATCTCGGGCACGCCGGACGGCGAGGCGGCCTATCGGCTCGCAATCCGGACCCAGACCAGCGTGGCGGCCACCGCGGAGGAGGTCCACGAGTTCGGGCTGTCCGACCTCGAGCGGATCGAAGCGGAGAAGGACGCGATCGCCCGGCGCCTGGGGCACGCGGATCGCTTCGCGCTCGACGCAGCGCTCGCCGACGACCCCGCGAACCGGACCCAGGACCCGGACGTGATCATCCGTATGGCGCGTGAGCAGACCCAGCGCGCCTACGCGGCCGCCCCGCGCTATTTCGGCCGGCTGCCGATGGCCGACTGCACGGTGATGGCGGTCGAGGAGTACCGCGAGCGGGAGTCGCCCCCGGCGTTCTACATGCCGCCCACCATCGACGGCTCTCGCCAGGGGCAGTACTACCTCAACACCTACCAGCCCCAGGACCGGCTGCTGCACAGGATCGCGGCCATCACCTTCCACGAGGCCACTCCGGGCCACCACTTCCAGATCGGCATCGAGATGGAACTCGACCATCTCAACGTCTTCCGTCGCTTCGGCTCGCGGATGGCCGGCGTGGCCTACGCGGAGGGCTGGGGTCTCTACGCAGAGCGTCTCGCCGACGAGATGGGTCTCTACGCCAACGAGCAGGAGCGGGTCGGAATGCTCGAGACGCAGGCCTTCCGCGCGTCCCGCCTCGTGGTGGACTCCGGGCTCCATGCCATGGGCTGGGACCGCGACCGCGCGATCCGATTCATGCACGAGCGCGGGACGCTGCCCATGGTCGACGCCGAGATCGAGGTCGACCGCTACACGATCTGGCCCGGGCAGGCCCTGGCATACAAGATGGGCCAGCGCGAGATCGATCGCGCCCGCGACGAGGTGTCGGGGCGGATGGGGGAGCGCTTCGACGTGCGGGCCTTCCACGACCAGGTCCTGGCCCACGGCTCGCTGCCGCTGGAGACCCTGCGCCGCGAGATTCCCGGCTGGGTGGAGGCCGAGGTGGCTGCACGCACCGCGGCCGGCTGAGCGAGCGGGAGGAGCGACCGCGATGAACACGCCGAAACCCCTCGTTCTCGAGGGCATCCACGCGCGCCTGGAGCCCCTGGGTCCACAGCATCGCGACGACCTGGTCGCGGCGGCCGGCGAGGATCCGGACACCTTCCGATACATGGGCACCAACATCGTGGCCCACGGCTGGGACGCCTGGCTGCGCGAGGCGCTCGATGGCGTGGCCGCCGGACGCTACGTCGCGTGGGCCACCGTCGACCGGACCTCGGGCCGCGCGGTGGGATCCACCCGCTTCGGCGATATCTCGCCGGCCGACGGGCGCCTGGAGATCGGCTGGACCTGGATCGCGCCCTCGCACCAGCGAACGGCGATCAACACCGAGGCCAAGCTCCTCCAGCTGCGGTACGCGTTCGAGGAGCTGGGCGCCACGCGCGTTGCGCTCAAGACCGATGGGCGCAACCTGCAGTCCCAGGCGGCGATCACGCGGCTGGGCGGCGTGCGTGAGGGCGTCCTGCGTCGCCACCTGCGGCTCCCCGACGGTTTCATCCGCGACACCGTCTACTACTCGATCCTGGCCGATGAGTGGCCGACGGTTCAGGCTCGTCTCACCCAGCGCCTCGCCCGCGGCTGACGTGGCCGGCGGCCGTACGGCCCTGGTAACGCGCTCGGCGTCCGATCTCGTGCCGCGTCCGGTTCAGCGTTCCAGCTTGCGCCGGCTGCGCGCCCAGGCGTTCGTGCCGCCCCGCACGGACGCGGTCCCCTCGTATCCCTGCGCAAGGAGGAAGTCGGTCGCGGTGCGGCTCCGGTTGCCGGACTGGCAGATCACCAGGACGCGCTTGTTTCGCGGCACCTTGCCCACGCGGGCTCCCAGCTGACCCAGCGGGATGTGCAGGGAGCCCCGGATATGCCCGCGGGCATACTCCCAGCCCTCGCGAACGTCGAGGACCCGGGCGCCGCCCGCGCGCAGGAGCTCATCGAGCTCCTCGACGTCGATCTCGGGAGTGCTTCTGCGAAAGAACGAGAACACCGATACCTCCGACTGCATCAGATGACCTGCAGGGACAGATAGCCAGGCGAGGACGAGGACCACGACGGCGAAGCTCCGGCCGATGGTGATCGGCCCAGCATCAGTGGATGGCCGCCCGCCGGCGCGCAGGCCGGCTTGACAGCCAGTCCTTAGTGTTACCTATACTTTCGGGGTGGCATTGAATGTTAGCCTCGGGAGCGAGGGAGATCCGCCGGGAGGTGACGCGCCGCGGCTCCCGGCGGACGAGCTCCTCGACGAGCTGACCGGCTGGGCGCCAAGCGATCGCCTGCGGATGTTCTCCGCCTGGCACCGCGGTTCGCTGAGCATCGTCCATCTCACGGTGCTTGCCCTCCTCGAGGCACAGGGCCCGCTCTCGATGAGCGCCGTGGCGGAGGCGCTCGACGTCTCCCAGGCGAGTGCGACCGGAATCGTCGACCGCATGGAGGAACGGGGGCTGGTGCACCGTCAGCGCGAGGAGGATGACCGACGCGTCGTTGCCATTCACCTCGCTGAGGCCGGCGCGGCCGTATCGCGGGACCTGGGCGCGCGACGGCGCGAGCGCATGCGACGTCTGCTCTCCGAACTGGACGAAGGGGAGGTGTCGGCCTTCCTCAAGGGGATCCGGGCAATGCGGGCGGCGCGCGAGCGGCTCGCGGAAGCGGAAGGCGGCACCGCGCGGTGATTCGGCTCCTGCGGCACTACCTGCGCCCCTACCTCCGACCGCTCCTCCTGGTGATCGCCCTCGTCTCGGCCCAAGCGATCGGCAACCTCTATCTGCCCAGCCTCATGGGCGACATCATCAACAACGGCGTCGCCACGGGCGATACCGCCTACATCACCCGCACGGGGGGATTCATGCTCCTCGTCACCCTGGCCCTCGCCATCTGCGCGGTGGTGGCGGTGTACTTCGGTGCCCGCACCGCCATGGCCTTCGGGCGTGACGTGCGCGGCGACGTCTACCGTCGCGTCATGGGCTTCTCGCAGCGCGAGATCAACCGCTTCGGGACGCCGTCGCTGATCACCCGCAACACGAACGACGTGCAGCAGGTCCAGATGGTCCTGGTCATGTCCCTGACGGTGATGGTCATGGCGCCCATCATGTCCGTCGGCGGGGTGATCATGGCGCTCCGCGAGGACGTGCCGCTTTCCGGCCTCCTGCTGCTGATCATCCCGCTGATGGCCGCGGTCATCGGCACCCTCGCCGCCCGGGCGCTCCCGCTCTTCCGGGCCATGCAGGTCAAGATCGACCGCATCAACCAGGTCATGCGCGAGAAGCTGAGCGGGGTGCGCGTGATCCGTGCCTTCGTGCGCACCGAGCACGAGGAGCGCCGCTTCGACGACGCCAACCAGGACCTGACCGACACGGCCCTGCGCGTCAACCGGCTCTTCGCCCTGATGATCCCGGCCCTCTTCGCCATCCTGAACCTGTCGACGGTGGCGATCATGTGGTTCGGCGGCCTGCGCATCGATGCGGGGCAGATGCCCATCGGCAACCTGATCGCCTTCATCCAGTACGTGATGCAGATCCTCTTCGCGGTGATGATGGCGACGGTGATGTTCGTCATGGTGCCGCGGGCCGCGGCCTCCGGCGAACGGATCGCCGAGGTGCTCGACACCGAGACCACGCTCCACGATCCCGAGACGCCCGTCGAGCTGGCCCACCCGCGTGGGCGGGTCGAGTTCCACGAGGTCGAGTTCCGCTACCCCGGGGCGGAGGAAGCGGTGCTCGCCGGCATCACCTTCACGGCCGAGCCGGGCGCCACGACGGCGATCATCGGGTCGACCGGCAGCGGCAAGACGACGCTCGTCAACCTCCTGACCCGCGCCTACGACGTGACCTCCGGCAGCGTCACCATCGACGGGGTCGACATCCGTCAGCTGCGCCTGGAGGACCTGTGGCAGCTGATCGGCGAGGTACCGCAGAAGGCCTTCCTCTTCGGCGGCACGGTGGCAGACAACCTGCGCTACGGCGACGAGCAGGCAACCGATGCCGACCTGTGGCAGGCCCTCGAGATCGCGCAGTCCCGCGACTTCGTCTCCGAGATGCCGGGCGGCCTCGAGGCGGCCATCGAGCAGGGCGGCAGCAACGTTTCGGGCGGCCAGCGCCAGCGCCTGGCCATCGCGCGCGCCATCGTCAAGCGGCCGCCGATCTACGTCTTCGACGACAGCTTCAGCGCCCTCGACTTCCGGACCGATGCGCTCCTCCGCGCCGCGCTGCGCGAGGAGACCCAGGACGCCACCGTGATCATCGTCGCGCAGCGGGTGGGAACCATCATGCACGCGGAACGGATCATCGTCCTCGATGGCGGGGCCATCGCCGGCGTCGGCACCCACGCCGAGCTTCTCGAGACCTGTGAGACGTATCGCGAGATCGTCTACTCGCAGCTCACCCGGGAAGAGGCCGCATGAGCGGACCGCGCCCTGTCACCGGGTCGGGAGGTCGGGTGCCGCCCGGAGGTCCGCGCCGCGGTCCCATGGGCCACGGCTTCGGCCCCATGCGCGGGATGGGCATGTCCGGCGAGAAGGCGCGCAACTTCCGAGGATCGCTCCGTCGCCTGGTCGCCGAGCTGCGACCCGAGATGCCGAAGGTGGTGGTCGTGGTGGGCCTGGCGATCATGGGCGTCGTCGCCCAGGTCATCGGCCCGCGCATCCTGGCGATGGCCACGGACCGGCTCTTCGAGGGCCTGATCGGCAAGCAGCTCGGGCAGTTCTTCGCGCCGGGGACCAGCCAGCAGGTGGTGGAGCAGGCGCTCCGGGAGCAGAACCGGGGACAGTTTGCGGACATGCTCTCCGGGATGCACGTCACCATCGGCGTCGGCGTCGACTTCGGCGCGGTGGGGACCATCCTCGGCATCCTGGCCGGCGTCTACCTGGTCGGCTCCGTCTTCCAGTGGCTCTCGATGTACATCATGGCCGGGGTCTCACAGCGTACGGTCTATCGGCTGCGACGGGAGGTGGATCTCAAGCTGGGGCGACTCCCGCTGGCGTACTACGACAGCCATCCGCGGGGCGACACGCTGAGCCGGGTGACGAACGACATCGACAACATCGCGAACACCCTGCAGCAGAGCATGGCCCAGATCATCTCCGCGGTCTTCACCCTCCTGGGGGTGCTGATCATGATGCTCACCATCAGCCCGCTGCTGGCGCTCTTCTCACTGCTGGTCCTGCCGGTCGCCGGGGTGGCCACCACCTTGATCGCGAAGCGGTCCCAGGAGCAGTTTGCGGCGCAGTGGAAGGAGACCGGGGACCTCACCGGGCACGTCGAGGAGACCCACACCGGCCACAATGTCGTCAACCTGTTCGGCCATCGCGAGGACGCCATTCGCCGCTTCGAGGAGCAGAACGAATCGCTCTACCAGGCCAGCTTCCGGGCCCAGTTCATCTCCGGGATCATCCTGCCCACCATGAAGCTCATCAGCAACCTGAACTACGTGGCGATCGCCGTGGTGGGCGGGCTGCAGGTGGCCTCGGGGACGATGACCCTGGGCGACGTCCAGGCTTTCATCCAGTACTCGCGCCAGTTCACGATGCCCATCGCCCAGACCGCGAGCATCATGAACATCCTGCAGTCGACGCTCGCCTCGGCCGAGCGAGTCTTCGAGCTCCTCGACGAGCCGGAGATGGAGGCCGATGTCGTGGCTGCCCGCGTCCTGCCCGTCGTCGAGGGTGCGGTGGCCCTGGAGGAGGTCTCGTTCCGCTACCTCCCCGATGTGCCGCTCCTCGATGGTCTCAATGTCCGCGTCCAGCCGGGCGAGACGGTGGCGATCGTGGGCCCCACCGGGGCCGGCAAGACGACGGTGGTCAACCTCCTCATGCGCTTCTACGAGATCGACGCGGGGACCATCCGCGTGGACGGCGTCAACACGCGCGAGCTCACCCGCGAAAACCTGCGCCGCACCTTCGGGATGGTGCTGCAGGACACCTGGCTCTTTGGCGGAACCATCCGGGACAACATCGCCTACGGGCGAGAGAACGCGACCGAGGAGGAGATCGTGGCGGCCGCGGTGGCCGCGCACGTTGATCACTTCGTGCGGACCATGCCGGACGGCTACGACACGGTGATCGATGACGACGCATCGAACCTGTCGCAGGGCGAGAAGCAGCTGCTCACCATTGCCCGGGCCTTCCTGGCGGATCCCCAGATCCTGATCCTCGACGAGGCCACCAGCTCGGTTGACACGCGGACCGAGGTCCTGGTCCAGCGGGCGATGAGCCGGCTCATGCACGGTCGCACCAGCTTCGTCATCGCGCACCGGCTCTCGACCATCCGCAACGCCGACGAGATCCTGGTCATGGACCACGGTCGCATCGTGGAGCAGGGGACCCACGATTCGCTGATGGCCCGCGCCGGCTTCTACGCCGACCTCTACCAGAGCCAGTTCGGCGAGCCCCTCGCCGAGGCCGTCTAGCGGCGACCGACCTCCCGGTCGCCGGCCCACGGGTCGTAGTCCGGATCGGGCGGCTCCGGGGCTGGACGCTGGTCCTCCGGGACGTGGCGCAGGTTCACCCGCACCCGCCACCAGAGCGTGAAACGGCCGCGCATCCCGTCCACCAGGACATCGTCGACGGCGAGATGCCGCGCCGCCGCCGGGTGGCGATCACGCCATCGGTCCAGGCCCGCCAGCGCGTCATCCTTCTTCGCAGCCTGGGCGACCACCAGCAGGGGGTGCCGCGAGCGGCGCCGCCCGGTGGGACTGACGGTCCCGCCAGCGTCACGGGCGACCGCAGAGGGCAGAGCGGGCGGGACGGACCCACGCCGCCCCCGGGGTGCCGACGGGTCGGATGGCGGTCGCGGGTCGGGGCCTCGCCGCCGCTTCGACGGCTGGACGCGTGGCGGCTCCCCTGGCGCCTTCGCGTAGTGCGGCGGCCAGGGCGCCTCGCCCTGGCCCTCGGCGGCCTGGCGCGCGCCGAGCTCCAGGAGGGCATCCAGGGACCCCACCGCGTCGTCGATCCCGGCGCCCACGTCGCCGAGCCGCGCGTAGCGCGCCGGCATGGTGCGCAGCGTGAAGTCGCCCAGCTCCGCCTCGGGAAGCTCGTCCCAGGTGAGGGGTGCGCTCACCCGCGCCTCGGGCACGGGACGCACGGAGTAGGCCGACGCCACCGTGCGGTCCTTGGCGTTCTGGTTGTAGTCGATGAAGACGCCGTGCCGCTCTTCCTTCCACCACTTGCTGGTGGCGATGGCCGGGACGCGCCGCTCGACCTCGCGCGCGAGCGCAACGGCCGCGTTGCGTACCTCCGCATAGCCCCAGCGCCGCTCGATCCGCGCGTAGACGTGGATCCCGCGCGAGCCGGAGGTCTTGGGCCAGCCAGCCAGGCCGTGGTCGCTGAGGACCTCGCGGACGGCAAGGGCAACCTGTCGCACGTCCTCCCACAGGACGCCGGGCCCCGGGTCGAGGTCCACCCGCAGCTCGTCGGGATGGTCGATGTCGTCGTCGCGGATGGGGTGCGGGTTGAGGTCGACGCAGCCGAGGTTCACGACCCAGGCCAGCGCCGCGCGGTTCGACACGACCACCTCGTCGGCGGTGCGGCCGGACGGGAACGAGCAGCTCCACGGTCCGCACGAACTCCGGGACCGATGCCGGTGCCCGCTTCTGGAAGAACGCCTCCCCCCCGGTGCCGTTCACGAACCGCTTGAGCGCCATCGGCCGGTCGCGGACTCCGCGAAGAGCACCGTCCGCGACGTCGAGGTAGTACGTGACCAGGTCGTGCTTGGTAGGCCGATGCGGGGGAAGAAGACCTTGCCCGGGTTGGAGATGGTGACCGCGAACCCGTCGAGCTCGATGGTCTCCGACGTGCGGCCCGGCATTGTGACAGCCTAGCCGAGATGAGTAGCCTTGGAGGGAGATGAGGGATCGCGTCCGCCGCAGCATCGCGCGCCTGGACCAGTGGTCGGGGCGTTACCGGACGACCCGGGTGACACGGGCGATGGCTACCGGCTTCTTCAAGCACGAGGCGCTCCAGTACGCCGGCGCCATGGCCTACTTCATCACCCTGTCGCTGGTGAACGTGTTCATCCTGGGGGTGGTGGCCGCCAGCTACATCGTGGGCGCGGGCACCGCGCGGACGTTCGTCATCGACCGGGTGGCGCACGCGCTGCCGGTGGACGCGGGCCAGATCGGCTCGCTCATCGACCGTGCCGTGGCGGCACGGGGAGGGGTGGGAGTCATCGGCGTGGCGCTCCTCCTGTGGTCCGCCCTGGGCGCCTTCGGTGCCCTCAGCTCGGGCATCAGCCGGGTCTTCGTCCTCGCCCCGAAGCGGGCCTTCTGGAAGGATCGCCTGATCGGCCTGGCGCTGCTGGCCGCGACGGGCATCCTGGCCGCCGCATCGGTTGCGCTCGGTTTGGTGACGAGGATCCTCCAAAGCACCATCTCGTCCGCCCTGACCGTCCCGGGGACCGCCGCCACCTTCTCCGTGATCACCTTCCTGATCCCCGTCGGCCTTGTCTTCTTCGCGTTCCTCATCCTCTACCGCGTGGTACCCAACCGACCCGTGACGGTGGCAGAGGCCTGGCCGGGGGCGCTGCTTGCCACCATCCTGTGGACGGCGCTCCGGATCGGCTTCACGTACTACGCCACCAGCGTCGCGAAGTACGACACGCTTTTTGGGCCCATCGGGACGGCGATTTCGGTCCTCGTCTTTCTCTACTTCTCGAGTGTGATCCTCCTTCTCGGGGCAGAGCTGGTGCGGGCCGGAGCGCTCGAGGCGGACGCGAGCGCGCGGGGCGCCAGGGCTGGACAGACCCCGACCACCGAGCCTGTGGAGCCACCCGCCGGACCGGCGAGGTAGTCTCAGGTACTACGGTGTAGTACATTCAGGTCTGTCACGCGGCCGTCGATCTTCTGTACGATGCGTCGCGGCACACGTAACACCGGGGCATCCGCGCATTGCACGCAATCGGGAAGAGCGCCGCATGAGGCGACGGACACGACTCACCGCGCTCGTGGTGGCGCTGGTCGCCGTCGCCTGGATGATGGTGGGCACCCAACCGGCCAGCACGACCCTCGCCGGCGACCCATTGTCGGATGCCAAGGCGAAGCAGCAGCAGCTCGCCAACACCCTCGCGACGCAACGCGCGCAGCTCGCAGCGCTCCGCAGCACCGCCACGCAGCTCGACAACGCCCTCGCCGTGGCGAAGACCAAGCTTGCCTCGGTCAGTGCCCAGTACCAGCAGGTCTCGGGCCTGGTGGACCAGATCACCACCCAGGTTGACGAGGTCAAGGCGCAGCTCGAGACGCTGAACACCCAGATCGCCCAGCTCGATGCGCAGCTGCAGCAGGTCGCCGACGAGATCACGGTGCAGACCGCGGAGCTGCAGACGCGAGAGTCGCTGCTCCAGGATCACCTGCGCACCGCCTACGAGCAGAGCCAGACCTCGCTGCTCGAGATCCTCCTGTCCGCCCGATCCCTGGACGAGGCGACGAACCAGGTCGGCTACCTGCTGACCGTCTCAGACCAGGACAAGGCGCTTGCCAGCGAGATCCAGAGGATTCGCGAAGAGCTCGCGACCAAGCAGCAGGAGCTCACCGATGGCCGCGTGGCCCTGGCCGATGCGCGCACCCAGGCGAAAGACCAGCAGACCCAGCTCACGGCCCAGCAGGCTGAGCTCACCTCGCTCCAGGCGCAGCTCGCCAAGCTCAAGAAGCAGTGGGAGCAGGAGAAGGCCAACCAGGAAGCAAAGCTCAACGCCTCGCTGTCCGCCCAGGCGAACCTGAAGAAGTCGATCGCCGCGGTGCAGGCGGCGGCGACCGCCCAGGCGGCGCTCGTCAAGCGCCTGCAGGCGGAGCAGGCGGCCGCTTCGCTGGTGGGGCCGGGCGGCTTCATCTGGCCGGAGTACCCCACCACCATCACCCAGTACTACGGGCCGACCACCTTCTACATGGAGCCGTCATACGCCGGCTACAAGCACTTCCACACCGGTCTCGACATGGCCCACGGCTGCGGGACGCCCATCAAGGCAGCGGCGAACGGGGTGGTGGCCGCTTCCGGGCAGCCGCTCTACCCGTACGACTATGGCTACGGCGTGATCATCAACCATGGCGGTGGGCTGCAGACGTGGTACTGGCACATGCTGGCGCGGGTCGTCGTCCACCCCGGCCAGAGCGTGGTTCGCGGTCAGGTCATCGGCTACGAGGGAGCCACCGGGTTCGCCACCGGGTGCCATCTGCACTTCGCGGTGAACCTCAACGGCGCCTGGCGGAACCCTCTCGGGTACCTGCCCTGAGTCTGTCCTGCGTCCGGGCGTCCGATCGCGCGATCCTCAGCCCGCGGAGAGTCCTCAGCCCGCGGAGACGCGGGCGCGTGAGGCCGGCAGGTAGAGCCGATCGACGTACTCGCCCAGCATCCGGGCCGTGGAGAAGCGCCAGATGGAGCCCGCCACCGCGGCACGCATGACCTCGACCCACGCGCGCGGGACGCCGTCCCCGTCACGGGTGAAGAAGCGCGGCACGATCTCCTCCTCCAGGAGCCGATAGAGCTCAGCGGCATCGGCCTCGTCCTGGGCCAGCTCGTCCCCGCTCGTCTCGCGTCCGCCGATGGCCCACCCGTTCCGCCCGTTGAAGCCCTCGTCCCACCAACCGTCGAGGATGCTCACCGACGGGATGCCGTTGATGGCCGCCTTCATTCCCGAGGTGCCTGACGCCTCCATCGGCCGACGTGGATTGTTGAGCCAGATGTCGACGCCCCTGACCAGGAAGCGCGCGATGCGGATGTCGTAATCCTCGACGATGAACACCCGCCCGCGCAGCTGCCCGGAGCGGCTCAGGCTGAAGATGTGCTGGATCACCTGCTGGCCCGGTCGATCCGCGGGATGGGCCTTGCCGGCCAGCACGATCTGGACCGGCCGTTCCGCGTTCGAGACGAGCCGGGCGAGCCGGTCCTCGTCGCGGAAGATGAGGTCCGCCCGCTTATAGGTGGCGAAGCGGCGCGCGAAGCCGATGGTGAGCGCCTCGGGATCGAGGCGTCCGCGGATCTGACGCAGGACGTCGGGCGACTCGCCGTGGCGCGCGAACTGTCGGGCCAGACGGCGCTCCGCGAAGCCGAAGAGCTCGCGCTTCTGCTGCTGGTGGGCACCCCACAGATCGCTGTCGTTGATGCGGCTCAGCTGCTCGAACGGCTCCGGGCCCGGGACATCCGACGCGAGCGAGACGCCCGCCGCCCGCTCGTAGTGGTTGCGCAGGGGAGGACCGAGCCAGCTTGCGACATGGACGCCGTTGGTCACGGCCGAGATGGGGTGGCCGGCGATCCCCTGCCAGGTCTCGGTAGCGGTTCGGGCGTGCAGCTGGCTCACGGCGTTCGCGTCGGCGGTGTTGCGCAGGACGAACGCGGTCATGTCGAACGGCGCGTTTGGGTCGTCGGTGTGGCCACGTCCCAGCTCGAGGAGCTCGCCGACATCACACCCGGTGTGCTCGAACCACGGCGCAAGGTTCTTGCTCACGAGAGTGCGGTCGAAGACCTCGTTGCCTGCGGGTACGGGCGTGTGGATGGTGAACACCGCATCGCGCCCGACGCGTCCCAGCGCCTCGCGGATCGGGAGACCAGGAGATGCGGCCACCAGCTCGCTCGCTCGCTCGAGCAGGAGGAACGCCGAGTGTCCCTCGTTGAGGTGCCACACGCCGGGTTCGATCCCCAAGGCTCGCAGGGCGCGCACCCCGCCGATTCCCAGGACGATCTCCTGGCAGAGGCGCATCTCCCGTCCGCGGACGTAGAGGATGTCGGTGATCGGCCGGTCCGCAGGGTCGTTGCTGGGGATGTCGGTGTCGAGCAGCAGCAGGGGAACACGACCCACCTGGGCCACCCACACCGCGGCGTTGACGAGTCGCCCCGGGAAGTCGAGCGAGACGCGCAGCGGCGAGCCGTCCCGGGCGCGGGCGCGCCGGAGCGGCAGCTGCATCGGGTCCAGGTACGGCTGGGTGTGCTCCTGGTGGCCGTCGGCGTCGATCTGCTGGCGGAAGTAGCCGTGTCGGTAGAGGAGCCCCACTGCCACGAACGGCACCGCCGCGTCAGACGCGGACTTGCAGTGGTCGCCGGCCAGGATGCCGAGCCCGCCCGAGTAGATCTGCATCGACTCGTGGATGCCGAACTCGGCGCAGAAGTAGGCGACCGGCTTGCTGAGTGCCCGATCGGGATCCTCCTCGGCGGCACGCCGGTACCAGCTGTCCGAGCCGTTCGCCAGGTAGCGGCCGAACTCGTCGAGGAGTCGACTGGCGTCGACCATGAAATCCTCGTCCGCCGTGAGATCGGCCCAGCGAGCTGCGTCCGTGCCGCGAAGGACCGGGATCGGGTTGTGGTGGCGTGCCCAGAGGGTCGAATCGATGCGGCTGAAGAGCCGGCCTGCCCGCGGCGTCCAGCTCCACCACAGGTTATACGCCAGCTCCCCGAGTCCCTCGAGGCCGCTGGGGAGATTCAGGTCGTGCTCGGCGAGAACCGGAATCTCGACTGGCTTGCTCAAATGGGCTTGCTCACAGGCTGCAATAGATCATGGGCCCGAGGATGATAGCGACGGACAAGATCGGCTGCGCGGCGCCTGTGCGCAGTGGTGCGGGAGCACGGCATCGCCTGTCGCGGCACGGCCGCCTGTCGTCGGCGTGGCCCGGCATCTATCGCCGACGCGGACGCGAGGCGTTACCCTATCTGCCCCTGATGGAAGGCTACTCGGTCGAGGAGGCGGCAACCGTCCTCGGGGTGCCGAAGGGACGCGTCTGGGAGCTGCTTGCCCGAGGCGTCCTGGCCGGGACCCCGGAGGACGATGGCGGCATGCGCGTCTACCTGCGTGGGACGACCGCTGCGATCCCATCGGGCCCACAGGCCGGGGAAGCGCTGGACCGCGCCGATACGGGCACCGAGAACGGCAACGGGAAGGGTGATCACAACGATGCCGCGTTCGAGGCATCCCCGTTCCGTGAGCTGCTGACGGAGTTCCGGAACCTGACCGAGCGGTACGGCCAGGCCCTGCTGGCTCTGGGAGAGGCCCGAGGCGAGGTGGCCGGGCTGCGCACGCGGGTCGAGGTGCTCGAGGCACGGCTGGATCTACGCCTTCCCGGCCCCTCGGGATGGGCGTCGGACTGGGCGGCACCCTCCGCACCTGAGGCGCCCGGAGTGCAACCGCCCCCGGAGTCCGCCGAGCCTGCGCCTCCCGGCGAACCCCCGGAGCCCGCATCCACAGAGCCCGTCGCGTCTGCCGATGGGGATGGTGCTGCGCTGCAGGAAACGCCATCCCCGCAGCCAGCGGTCCCGGCCGATGCGGGCGCAACCGAGACACAGGCCGAGGCGGGCGCAACCGAGACACGGGCCGAGGCATCCCCGCCTTCCGACGCGGGGGAGCCGCCAGCCACGGAGGATCGCGTCGAGCCCGAGCCCGACCCCGAGCCGGGAGCCGCGCCGGAGGTGTCACGCCGTCCACGCCGTCGTCGGCAGGGCTCGCGGTCAGCGGTGAGCGGGATCGCGGAGGCGCTGGCACGCGCCGAGGACCCGACGGTCGCTCAGCTTCCCGGCGCCGAGGAAGCGGCCCAGGCGCTTGCCAGCCTGCAGCGGGAGCAGGCCGCGGGTACCGGCCCACTCCCGATGGCCGAGCCCGGAGTGACGACCGAAGCACTCCTGGAACCGGATCAGCTCACCGCGCCCGCATCCGTGGCACCCAGCGCGGCATTGCCGGAAGAGGAGGTTGCTTCAGGCGCGGCGGCCGAGGTCGAGGAGCCGATGGCGGGCGAGCCATCCCCCGAGGCGGAGGCGATGACCGAGCCCCCGACGTCCGAGGTCGAGGAGCCGGTGGGGTACTCGTCGGAGTGGGACGAGCCGGACTGGATCGCGGAGGAGGATATCGCCGGCGGCTGGGAGCCGGAACCCTCCGCACCTGCGGCCCTCTCTGCGGCAGAGCCGGTCCCGGTAGAGCTAATTCCGGCAGAGGCCGAAGTCGACACCGCAGAGCCGGTCCCCGCAGAGGCAGATGCTGAGACGGCGACCGATGTCGCGGCTGAGGCCGACGCCGACACCGGAGAGCCAGTCCCCGCAGAGGCCGACGCCGAGGAGCCGCACGAGGAAGCCGATGCCAGTCGAATGATGCCGGAACCCGAGTCGGAAGCGCCCGAGATCGCCGTTCCGTCCGCGGCATCCGATGATCTGCGGACGATTCCCGAGATGGCTGCCTGGCCAGCGCCGCCGGAGGAGGAGATCGCGGCCGAGATCGAAGGGCTGGCAGCCCAGGAGCCAACGACGTCCATCGGGGACGCTGCAGACGCCACGGACGACTACCTGCTCCTCTACGAACCGGCAGCCGAGTCGGTGATCGACCTGCCCGAGCCAGACGTCGCGAGCGAGCCGGTCGAGCCGCCTCGGGGGGTGTCCGCAGCGTCGTCGGACGCGTACGAGGAAGAGCTCATGTGGCTGGGCGATGAGTTCCGGCCGAGCACCACCGCGTGGAGCGGGCTCGGGGAGGCAGAGACGGCGGCGGTACCGGAGATCCACGAGGAGCCACAGCCCTCGGCCGAGGACGAGGAGCTCGACCGGCTGGCGCGATTGCGAGGGTGGGACGACGCGGAGCTCTCGGCGATCCGCTCGCTCCTCGGTGAGCATCCCGGTCCGTCCGAGCCTCAGTCCCCCGACCTGGAGCCAGTGACAACGCCGGCGGCCGACACGGCGGAGCCTACCGGGGCGCCGGTCTTCGAACCGCCGATCTTCGAACCGCCGGTCGCAGATGCGCCGGTCTTCGAGCCGCCGGTCGCAGATGCGCCATCGGCGTGGGCCCCACCGGCGCCGGGCGCCGGCGAGGTGACCCTTCCCGGCGCCGAGGAGCTCGACGAAGCATTGGCCTCGCTACGGGCACCGCTGGAGGCCGTGAGTGTGGAATCGCCAGCACCCCCGCCGGTGCAGCCAGACACGGCGGAGCCCGCGATGGTGCCCGAGTCCCCGTCGTCTCACGCCGACGGGCCGGAGACGTCCGCGACCGCCGCGGCCCCACAGCGACCATCAGAGCCACTGATCGCGCCACCACCTGCGCCGGCGGCGTCCGAGCCGGTGCTCCCAACCACGCGCCCGCACCTGCCTGGCTCGACGAACGAGGACTGGTTGCACGGCCGGCGGGGTCCTGCGGCCAACGCGTACCGGCGCCTTCGTCGCCTCTTCCCGGGCTAGCCGGTGTCGTCATCGCGTATTCCCGCCCTGGGTCCCCACGGCGAGGGCTGGGTCGCAGGTCAGGTGGTCCTGCTCATGGGCATCGCCGTCAGCGGGGCGCTGGCCCTGCCGTACCCGTCGCTCAACGGCAACGCTCGATGGGTGGCCGCCACGGTGGGTATCGCGTTCATTGCCGGTGGGGGAGCGCTCAGCCTCGCCGGCCTCCGCGGCCTGGGACGCAACCTGACCGCCGTGCCGCGGCCCCGGCTCGACGCGGAGCTCGTGGAGCACGGGGTCTACGGGCGCCTGCGCCATCCGATCTACTCCGGCATCATCGCAGGCTCCCTCGGCTGGGCCCTGGTCTCGACCAGTCCGCTGTCGCTGGTTTTCGTCCTTGCGCTCGCAGCCTGGTTCGACCTGAAGGCCCGCCGCGAGGAGCAATGGCTCACGGAGCGCTATGCCGGCTACGCGGCGTACGTGGCGCGGACCCGTCGGTTCATCCCGTGGGTCTATTGAGCCGTGCCCACCCTGCACGCGGTCGGCGCCCTCGTCGTGTTCATTGCGGCCGCCCTGGCGACGGTCGGCGCCGCCTGGGCGGGGCTGCGCGGTGGCGCCCGATGGGTGGACCCCCTGCGGTCCGCCGTGCTGGGCCTGGTCGTGCTGCAGGCCGCCATTGGTGCGCTGACCTACCTCGCCGGGTCACGCCCGGCCGAGCCCCTGCACCTCGTCTACGGCCTCGCCGCGACGGCGGTCCTTCCGCTGGCGGCGACCTTCGCTTCGGAGGCACCGCCGCGTCCGCGCGCCTGGGTCACCGCGGTCGCGCTGGGCATCCTGCTGATCCTCGTCTGGCGCCTCGCCTCCACCGGCTGAGGGCATGGGCCCTATGATTGCGGGACTGATGCGACGGCTCCGGCTTCTCGCGATGGTGCTGCTCGGCAGCGCCGCCGCCCTCGCGCTCGTCCCTAGTGTGTTCGCCGTGCCCGCAGAACGGCAGCCGGAAACGGCAGTCATGGCCGACCCGGCGAGCGACGTCGCGGCCGGCAGGGCGCTCTACCTTGCGCACTGCCAGACCTGCCACGGTCCGGACGGTGGGGGAACGGCGATCGGGCCGAACCTGGCGGGCGTGGGCGCGGCGGCTGCCGATTTCGAGCTGCGCACCGGCCGCATGCCGTTCGCCGGACCCACCGGGTCCCAGCCGGTTCGCAAGCCGCCGGCCTTCGATGACGTCTCGATCAAGGCCCTGGTCGCCTATGTCGCGTCCCTCGCCCCCGGACCGGCGATTCCAGCGCCAAGCATCGATGCCGCCCAGATCCCGCACGGGCAACGGCTGTTCGTGGAGAACTGCGCTCCATGCCACGGCGTCACGGCCAATGGGGGCGCGGTGGGGGGTGGGGCGCTCGCTCCGCCGCTTGACCGGGCGACCGCGGTCCAGGTGGCGGAGGCCATGATCATCGGTCCCGGGCAGATGCCCGTCTTCAGCGGGGTCTCCGACACGGATCGGAACGCGATCGTGAGCTACGTCGAGTACCTGCACTCCGCGCCGAACCCGGGAGGGTTCTCGATCGGGGGCATCGGTCCGGTCCCTGAGGGCTATGCCGCCTGGCTGGTGGGCATCGCGCTGCTGCTCGTCATCATGGTGCTCATCGCCCGAGACTGGAAGGGGGCCTCGTCATGACCGCATCCCGCGGTATCACGCTTTCGCTCCTGGTCTCGATTGCCGCCTCCATCGGCCTGGTGATCATCTACCTGGTCAACGGAGGCCCGCAGGTCGAGGCGATCTTCCTGGCCCTCGCGCTGGGGGGCTTCGGAACCGCCATCATCATCTGGGCCGTGGCCCTCCTGGACGCGCCGACCGAGTCCGAGGAGCGGCATTCGCTCGCCTCGTCCGCGGAGGCTCGAGCCGCCGCCGATGCGGCGCTGGCACCGCAGCAGATCAGCCGTCGACGCTTCCTGATCCGGCTTTTGGCCGGCGCCGGGGCGGCGCTCGCGGCCGCGTTGGTCCTGCCGGCCTTCTCTTTGGGACCCACCCCCGGGCAGGACCTGTTCAGGACCGCGTGGCGCAAGGGTCGTCGGGTGGTAGACAGCGCCGGTCACCCGGTGCGCCCGGGCGACCTGCCGCTCAACAGCGTGCGCACCGTCTTCCCCGAGGGCTTCGTGGGCCGGCCCGACAGCCAGACCCTGCTCATCAAGGTTCGTCCCGCGGACCTGAAGCTGCCGGACGGTCGCAACACATGGGCCCCGGACGGCGCCCTCGCCTACTCCAAGGTCTGCACCCACGCCGGCTGCCCGGTGGGCCTCTACCGGGCCAAGCAGCACCAGCTTCTCTGCCCGTGCCACCAGTCCACGTTCGACGTTCTCGACGGTGCCACCGTCGTCTTCGGCCCGGCCGCACGACCCCTGCCCCAGCTGCCGATGGAGGTCGACGCGGACGGCTACCTGGTGGCCCTGGGCGACTTCCCGGAGCCTATCGGTCCCGGCTTCTGGAACATGACCGATCCGCAGCCGAGCGAGGGCGCCTGAGCCGATGCTGGCCTGGATCGACGATCGGCTGGGCACCGCCTCCTGGGCGCGTACCGGCCTGCGCAAGATCTTTCCGGACCACTGGTCGTTCCTGCTGGGAGAGGTGGCTCTCTTCTGCCTCGCGGTCCTGGTCGCGACCGGTGTCTACCTGACCCTTTTCTACGTCCCGGACGCGACCCAGGTGACCTACGCGGGACCCTGGGCGCCGCTCCAGGGCCAGCAGGTCTCCGCGGCCTTCAACAGCGTGCTGCGTCTCAGCTTCGAGGTGCGCGCGGGCCTCGTCATGCGCCAGATCCACCACTGGGCCGCGCTGATCTTCGTGGCCGCCATCGCCATCCACGTCATGCGCATCTTCTTCACCGGCGCCTTCCGCAAGCCGCGCGAGCTCAACTGGCTGGTCGGCATCGGACTGCTGACGATGGCGATGGCGATGGGGATCACCGGCTACTCCCTGCCGGACGACCTGATCAGCGGGACCGGCCTGCGGATCATCTACTCGGTCGTCATCAGCATCCCGTTCGTCGGTCCGTATCTCGGCTTCCTGCTCTTCGGCGGCGAGTTCCCGACCAAGGAGATCATCAGCCGGCTCTTCGTCTTCCACGTGATGCTCCTGCCGGCGCTCCTCATCGGCGGGGTGCTGACCCACCTGGCGATCCTGTGGATCCAGAAGCACACGCAGTACCGCATCCCGGGTGCGACGGAGCACAACGTGGTGGGCAAGAGCTTCTGGCCCAGCCAGGTCTTCAAGTCCACCGGGCTGGCGATCCTGACCGCCGCGGTCCTGGCCCTGATGGGGGGCCTGGTCCAGATCAACCCGGTCTGGAGCTACGGCCCCTTCGACGCCACGACGGTCAGCGCTCCGGCGCAGCCGGACTGGTACGTGGGCTGGCTCGAGGGATCTCTGCGTCTCTTTCCGCCCTTCCGGTTCACCCTCTTCGGGGTGACGATTCCCTCGCCGTTCGTGCCGGGGGTCCTGATTCCTGGTCTGCTCTTCACGGTCCTGGCGCTGTGGCCGTTCCTCGAATCGTGGGTCACCGGCGATCGTGCGGAGCACAACCTGCTCGACCGGCCCTATGAGCACCCGATCCGGACCGCCCTGGGGGTCGCGGGCCTCCTGATCTTCGTGGTCTACACCATCGGGGGCGGGAACGACGTCCTTTCGCTGGTCCTGGGCGTGCCCGTGGAGGTGATGACCAACATCCTGCGGGTGGCGATCTTCGTGGTGCCGATCCTGGGCTTCGGGGTCACCTATCGGATCTGCATCGAGCTGCGCGACCGCGGCGGGGGCGTGATGCACCGTGGGCCGGGCATTCGCCTGCGGCGCAACGTGCAGGGCGGCTTCGACGAGGTCGACGGGGAGCCCTGAGCGCCTCAGCCGCCGGCGAGGGCGGGGAGCTCCTCCCGGATGGCGACCAGGTCCGCGCGCGCGCCCATCAGGCTCCGGCCCCCACGCGGTCCAGCGCGACATCATCTGGCAGAGCTGGACGGTTCAGATTTGCGGAATGCTTCATGTTGTGGTAACTATCACCGCTCTACGAACCATTGGGAGAACATGAACTTCGCACCATGACCAGCACACGCGTCGGCAGCCCCGCCGACCAGATCATCGTCCTCATCGCCCCGCTCGTGGGGCAC
>CAWBBG010000005.1:0-71429 GCA_963787025.1 uncultured Chloroflexia bacterium | reverse complement strand
CGAGGAGCCCCGAGGGGTCGGTTGGGGACTGCGGCGCAGCCTCGTATCATGGGGTGCAGACTTCACGACGACGAACGAAACGTACCGATTCGGAGCGAGCAACGTGACGAATGACAACGACCTGTGGCGCGAGCTCGGCCAGCAGCTGCGCGTCGATTCCGTCCGATCGAGCGCGGCGGCGGGTTCCGGGCACCCGACCTCATCGATGTCCGCGGCGGACCTCATGGCGGTGCTGATGACGAAGCACCTCCACTACGACTTCGATCAGCCGGCCAACCCCAACAACGACCACCTCATCTTCTCCAAGGGCCACGCCTCGCCCCTGCTGTACGCGATGTACAAGGCGGCGGGAGCGATCTCCGACGAGGAGATGCTCACCTTCCGCAAGCTCGGCAGCCGCATCGAGGGGCACCCCACCCCGGTGCTTCCCTGGGTCGACGTCGCCACGGGCTCGCTGGGCCAGGGCCTGCCGATCGGGGTGGGCGTCGCCCTCGCCGGCAAGCGCCTGGACCGCCTCCCGTACCGGGTCTGGGTCCTGTGCGGCGACTCGGAGATGGCGGAGGGCTCCATCTGGGAGGCGGTCGAGCATGCCGCCTTCGCCGGGCTGGAGAACCTCACCGCCATCATTGACGTCAACCGCCTGGGCCAGACCGGCGAGACGATGCACGGCTGGAACCTCGACAGCTACGCCGCACGGGCCCGCGCCTCGGGCTGGCACGCGATCGAGATCGATGGCCATGACGTGGCCGCCGTCGATGCGGCGTACGAAGAGGCCAAGGCGACGCACGGCCGTCCCACCATGATCGTGGCCCGCACCGAGAAGGGGCACGGTGTCGCCGAGGTCGCGAACAAGAACGGCTTCCACGGCAAGCCCCTGCCGCACCCGGAAGCGGCGATCGAGGAGCTCGGCGGGCTCCGTGATCTGCACGTCGACGTCCCCAAGCCGGAGGCGAGCGACGCGCCGCACCAGTTCGAGTCCGGTGCGCTCGTGCTGCCGAAGTACGAGCTGGGCAGCAAGGAGGCCACCCGGCGCGCCTACGGCGACGCGCTCGTCGCCCTCGGGAAGGCGCGCGGCGACGTGGTGGCGATCGACGGCGAGGTCGGCAACTCCACCTACTCGGAGGCGTTCCGGGACGCAATCCCGGATCGCTACTTCGAGATGTACATCGCCGAGCAGCAGATGGTCGCCACCGCGGTCGGCCTGCAGGTCCGCGGCTGGCGTCCATTCGCGAGCACCTTCGCCGCGTTCCTGTCGCGCGCCTACGACTTCGTTCGGATGGCCGCGGTGAGCCGGGCGAGCCTGGTGCTGGTCGGGTCCCACGCCGGCGTCAGCATCGGCGAGGATGGACCCTCGCAGATGGCGCTCGAGGACATCGCGTCGCTGCGCGCGGTGTTCGGCAGCACCGTCCTCTACCCGTCCGACCCGAACCAGACCGCGGACCTGATGCGACAGCTTCCGGACCGCGAGGGGATCGTGTTCCTGCGCACCACGCGCGAGAAGACGCCGGTCATCTACTCGCCCGGCGAGGGCTTCCCGATAGGCGGGAGCCGGGTCGTGCGTGAGTCGAGCGGCGACCAGGTGACGCTGATCGGCGCCGGCGTGACGCTTCACGAGGCCGTCAAGGCGGCGGACACGCTTGCCGCCGAGGGGATCAGGGCGCGGGTCATCGACCTGTACAGCATCAAGCCGGTCGACACCGATACGCTCCTCGCCGCCGCGCGCGACACCGGGGCCATCGTGACGGTGGAGGACCACTTCCCCGAGGGCGGCCTGGGCGACGCGGTGCTCGAGGCGTACGCCGCACTGGGCGCGGATCACCCGCGGGTGGTCCGACTGGCCGTCCGCCACATGCCCGGATCCGCGACACCCGCCCAGCAGCTCGCCGCCGCCGGCATCGATGCCGCGGCGATTGCACGGGCCGCCCGTCAGCTGGTGGGCACGCCGGCCGGCGCATCGGTCTGAGAAGGAGGCTCCGATGAACACGCTCCAGCAGCTCCATGCGGAGCAGGACCAGTCGCCCTGGATCGACTACATCGACCGCCAGCTCATCGAGAGCGGCCGGCTCGATGAGCTGATCGACACCGGGATCCGGGGCCTCACCAGCAACCCGACCATCTTCGCCAAGGCCGTCGCCGGCGGGCACTACGACGCGCTGATCCGTCGCATGATCGACGCCGGCGAGGGGAACCAGGCCATCTACCAGGCCATCGCCACGGGCGACGTGGGTGACGCGGCCGATCGCCTGCGCCGGGTTTTCGACGCCTCGGGCGGTGGCGACGGGTTCGCGAGCATCGAGGTCGAGCCGGAGCTCGCCGGTGACACCGACGGCACCCTGGCCCGCGCCCGGGAGCTGTGGCGCCTGGTCGATCGGCCCAACATCTTCATCAAGATCCCGGCCACGCGAGGCGGGCATCCCGGCCATCGAGGCGGCCATCGCCGACGGGATCAACGTGAACGTCACGCTCATGTTCAGCGTCGAGGTCTACCGGCGCGTCGCAATGGCCTACATCGGCGGGCTGCGGCGCCGTCTCGCCGCCGGGCAGGACGTCCGCGGGGTGGCATCGGTGGCGAGCTTCTTCGTCAGCCGCGTCGACACCAAGGTGGACCCGATGCTCGAGGCGAACGGCACCGATGCGGCGCTGAACGCCCGGGGAGCGGCGGCGGTCGGCAACGCACGGCTCGCCTACGAGGCCTACCTGGAGATCTTCCATGGCCCCGAGTTCGCGGAGCTGCGCGAGGCGGGTGCCCGCGTCCAGCGCTGCCTGTGGGCGTCGACCTCGACCAAGAACCCGGACTACTCCGACATCCTGTACGTGGCGGAGCTGATTGGTCCGGAGACGGTCAACACCATGCCCACCGAGACCATCGAGGCCTTCCTCGATCACGGTGACGTGCGCCGGACCCTGGATCGCGATCTGCATGGCGCCCACGACGCCATCCGCGCGGTCGAGGGCAGCGGGGTCAGCATGGAGCGGGTCACCGCGGAGCTTCTCGACGAGGGCGTGAAGGCCTTCGCAAAGAGCTTCGACGACCTGATCGCGACCATCGACGGCAAGCGAGAGGCTCTGGCGACCGCATGAGCGAGCAGGCACCCGGCACGGCGGCCGGAGGCTCGCTGGCGACCGCCATCAGCGACCGGCTGGCGGCGTGGGATCGGGATCGCGTCGCGGACCGGCTGTGGGCCAAGGACGGCGCGCTGTGGGGCGCTTCGGGCAAGCCGCCGGAGGCGCTCGCGCCATGGATGGGCTGGCTCGACCTGCCGGAGGCGATGTCGGCGCGTGTCGCCGAGCTCCGAGCACCTGGCCGAGGGGGTCGCCGCCGACGGCTACCGCCGCGCCGCGGTGCTGGGCATGGGCGGGTCCAGCCTGGCACCGGAGCTCTTCAGCCGGGTCTTCGGCGCGCCCTGGCGACCCTCGGCAGCGCGGCGGAGCTGCGCATCCTGGACTCCACGCATCCCGACGCGGTCCGTGGCTTCCGCGAGTGGGCGGACTGCGGAGCGCACCGTCTTCTGCGTCTCGCAGCAAGTCCGGGCTCGACGACGGAGCCGAACGCGTTCCACGCCGCAATGGCGGCGTTCGCCCCCGCGCTCGACTTCCTCGCCATCACCGATCCGGGCACCTCGCTGGCGGACACTGGCTCGTGCCCAGGAGTTCCGCGGCATCGTGGAGGCGCCGCCAGACGTCGGCGGCCGCTACTCGGCGCTCACGGTCTTCGGGCTGGTGCCCGCCGCCTTCACGGCGTCGACCTGCCGGCTCTCCTGGCCCGCGCCTCGGCCATGGCCGGGGCATGCCGCGCCATCGCATCGAGAAACCCCGGCCTGCGGCTGGGCGCCTTCCTGGGCGAGGCGGCGCTCGCCGGGCGGGACAAGCTCACGGTGATCACCTCACCCCGGCTGCCGCCTTTGGCGACTGGGTCGAGCAGCTCGTTGCGGAGAGCACCGGCAAGCAGGGGACGGGGCATCGTGCCCGTCGTGGGCGAGACGCCCGGGGCGCCGGAGGCCTACGGCACGGATCGCTGCTTCGTGTTCCTCACCCTCGCCGCAGAGGCGGACCCGGCGCTCGAGGCGCTGGCCGCGGACCTGGTCCGGCTGGGCCACCCGGTGAAGACATATCGGCGTGGCGGAGGTCATCGACGTGGGCGGGGAGTTCCTGCGCTGGGAGATCGCGACCGCCGCCGCGGGCATCGTCCTGGGGATCGACCCCTTCGATCAGCCGAACGTCCAGGAGTCCAAGGACGCCACCAAGGCGCTGCTGGCGGCATACGCCCGCGACGGGGCGCTCCCCTCGCCGGCGCCTGTCGTCGCGGAGGAGGGCCTCGCGGTGTACGCGGATCCGGACGCCATCGGCGATACGCCGGTGAGCGTCGACGGGGCCGTGCGCCAGCTCCTCTCGCTGGTGTCGCCGGGTGACTACTTCGCGCTGCTGGCCTACCTGCCGAGGGACCCGGACCTCGAGGCGCGCCTGGGCGCGCTGCGCCTGGCGCTGCGCGATCGCCTGGGCGTGGCGACCACGCTCGGGTTCGGTCCGCGCTTCCTGCACTCGACGGGGCAGCTGCACAAGGGCGGACCGCCGACCGGCGTGTACCTGCAGGTGACCGCGGAGCCGCACCGGGACCTGCCGATTCCCGGCTGGATGGAGAGCTTCGGGATCCTGGTGGCGGCCCAGGCGCTGGGCGACCTTGCCTCGCTGCAGAAGCGCCGGCGCCGGGTGATCCGGGTCCACCTCTCCGACCAGGAGAGCGGGCTGGACCGCCTGGAGCGCTCGATCAGGGAGGCGATCGCGCTCCCCGCCCTCTGACGGCGCGGCCCGCGGGCACCACACATCAGACACGGATACACACGAAAGGAGCAAACGGCCGATGCAGATCGCGGTCGCCGGCCTTGGCCGGATGGGGGCCGGAATGGCGCGCAGGCTGGCGCGCGGCGGACACGAGGTGGTCGCCTGGAACCGTCACCTCGAGGTGGCGCAGCAGCTTGCCGCGGAGCCGGAGAACGCGGGACGGATCGCGGTGGCCGATTCGCTGGAGGGCATCGTCGGCATGCTGGAGGCGCCGCGCCACGTCGTCATCAGCGTCCCCTCGGGTGATGCGACCGAGGAGATGATCGATCGCCTGACCGGCATCCTGCAGAAGGGCGACGTCATCGTGGACGCGGGCAACTCGAACTTCCACGACAGCCAGCGGCGGGCGGCGAAGGTCGAGGAGCGTGGATTCGAATGGCTGGACATGGGGGTCAGCGGCGGCGTGTGGGGCCTGACCGTCGGCTTCTGCGCCATGCTCGGCGGAAAGCGGGAGATCTACGACCGCTTCGAGCCGGCGGTCCAGACCCTCGCGCCCGAGTCCGGATTCCTGTATTGCGGACCGGCCGGCGCGGGCCACTACGTGAAGATGGTCCACAACGGGATCGAGTACGGCCAGATGCAGGCGATCAGCGAGGGGTTCGACATCCTCCACGCCTCGTCGGACTACGAGGTGGACCTGGCGGCCGTCGCGGAGATGTGGAACCACGGCTCGGTGATCCGATCGTGGCTCATGGAGCTGGCGGCGAGCGCCTTCACCCGGGAAGGCCCCGACCTGGCGTCGATCAAGGGCTGGGTCAACGACTCCGGCGAGGGTCGCTGGACGGTCCTCGACGCGATCGACCATGACGTCCCGGCGCCCATCATCACCCTGTCCCTGATGGAGCGCTTCCGCAGCCGGCGGGAGCCGGACTCGTTCACGGACCGCGTGCTGGCGGCGCTCCGCAACGAGTTCGGCGGCCACGCCATCGTGAGCGCGGGCGACGACCCGAGCGGCGAGAAGCACTGAGGACGCCGATGGTTGCCGCGACGCCCAGGACGCCGCCGCCGGTCCTGCCGGAGCAGGCCGATCACAGACCGGACGGTGCCCGTCACCTCGTCAACCCGCTGCGGGAGGGGCTGCGCCTGGAGCGCATCCCCGAACCGTGCACCATGGTCATCTGCGGCGCGACCGGGGACCTCACCCAGCGCAAGCTGGGGCCGGCCCTCTACAACCTCATGCTGGGCGGCTTCCTGCCGCCGGAGTTCACCGTCGTGGGCTTCGCGCGGCGGGAGATGAGCGACGACGACTTCCGCGATCATCTCCGCGCAGGGATCGACGCGTACAGCCGCAACCGACCGGTGAAGAGGTCGGTCTGGGAGTCGTTCAGCGGTGGGATCCGCTACCACCGCGGCGAGTTCCACGACCAGGCCTCCTACGAGGAGCTGGCCAAGCTCCTCGACCGCATCGACCGTGACCGCGGCACATCCGGCAATCGGCTCTTCTACCTCGCCGTGCCGCCGCTCCTCTACCCGGAGATCGTGAAGCAGCTGGGACTGGCCGGCCTCTCGGCGGACGGCGATCGGCGCCCGGATGGGAAGCGCGGCTGGGTACGGGTCATCGTGGAGAAGCCCTTCGGCTACGACCTGGGCTCGGCGCGCAAGCTGAACCGCGAGATCCGGGAGGCGTTCGAGGAGGAGCAGATCTATCGCATCGACCATTACCTGGGCAAGGAGACCGTCCAGAACCTTGCCGTCTTCCGCTTCGGCAACGGCCTCTTCGAGCCGATCTGGAACCGGCGCTACATCGACAGCGTGCAGATCACCGTGGCGGAGACGGTGGGGGTCGAGGCCCGCGGCGAGTTCTACGACCAGATCGGTGCCATGCGCGACATCGTCCAGAACCACGCGCTGCAGCTGATGACCATGTTCGCCATGGAGCCTCCCGTGGAGTTCGCGGCATCCGACCTCCGCGACGAGAAGCTCAAGGTGCTGCGGGCGGTGCACCCCATGGCCGTCACCGACGTGGCCGATCGCACCATCCGCGGCCAGTATGTCTCCGGCTGGGTCGAGGGCCAGAAGATGCGCTCCTACCGCGACGAGCCGGAGGTCGATCCGGAATCGCAGACGGAGACCTACGTCGCCCTCAAGCTGGCCATCGACTCCTGGCGCTGGGCCGGGGTGCCGTTCTACCTGCGCACCGGGAAGGGGATGCCGACCCGGGTCACGGAGATCGCCGTCCAGTTCCGCCGCGCGCCGCTGGCGCTGTTCGCGCGGACCGGCGCCTCCCAGATCGACCCGAACATCCTCGCCATCCGCATCCAGCCCGACGAGGGGATCCTGCTGCGCTTCGGGGCCAAGGTGCCCGGACAGGGGCTCCAGATCCGCAGCGTGAACATGGACTTCCGCTACGGCTCCTCGTTCGCCGTCGACTCGCCGGACGCGTACGAGACCCTGCTCCTCGACGCCATGATCGGCGACGCGTCGCTCTTCACCCGCGACGACGAGGTGGAGCGGGCCTGGGAGATCCTGGATCCCGTCATGCGCGCCTGGGGCGAGGGGCAGGGCGGCCCCCTGCACTTCTACGCCGCCGGGACCTGGGGGCCGCCGGCCAGCGACGACATGCTGGCGCGCGACCGCCGCGCCTGGCGACGGTTGTAGGCCGATGCCCGGGCGCCAGCCAACGGCCGCGGAGCGCGAGCTCGCCGTCCACCGCCACCTCATGCGCTTCGGCGAGGCGGAGACGCTGGCCACGCCGGTGTGGGAGCAGCGCGGGACGACCGTGTCCGCCATCGAGGCCCAGCTTGCCCGGCTGTGGGGAACCGCGGAGTCCGGTCCCACCGACGGGGAGACCAGCATCCGGGAGAAGGGCCTGCCGCACGCGCGCACGTCGGTCCTCAACCTGATCGTGACCGTCGTCGACTCCGCCGCTGCGGATCGGGCGGTGCACGCCATGATGAGCCTGGGGATCCGGCACCCCTCGCGGGCCATCGTGCTCGTCGCCGACCACGAGGCCAGGGGAGATCCGCTCGATGCGCGGATCTCCACCCACTGCCATACCGTTCCCGGCTCGCCGGACGAGCGCATCTGCTACGAGGAGGTGGTCCTCACCGTCCGCGGTGAGTCCGCAGAGCACCTCTCCGGGGTCGTGGCTCCCATCCTGATCCACGACCTGCCGACATCGGTCTGGTGGCCCGGCGACCCGCCCTTCCGGCACCCGGTCTTCGACCAGCTGGCGGACGTCTCCGACCGGCTCATCGTCGACTCGTCCGACTTCGGCGCCCTCCTGGCCGGGATGCGTCGGCTCTCGTCGCTGCGCGAGCAGATCGGGATCGGCGATCTCGCCTGGGAGCGCCTCGCCGGCTGGCAGGAGCGGATCGCCCAGTTCTTCGACACGCCGCGCTTCCGCCGTTACCTCCCGAACCTGAACCGGATGGTGATCCGCTACGCGGTGCCCACCGGCCACGGAAGCCGCCGCCGCAGGCAGGATGCCGATGCGGTCGCGCCCGACGTCGCTGCGCCCATGGCGGAGCCGGTGCTCCTGGCCGGCTGGATCGCCTCCCGCCTGGACTGGCGGCGCCACCGCACGGTCGCGCCCCTGGACGAGGGTGGGTTCCGCCTGCAGCTCGAGGGCCACTACGAGATGGTGGACCTGCGCATCGAGCCGGAGGCGACCGATGAGCTGGTGCCGGGCGAGCTCACCAGCGTGCGGCTTCGCGCCCACGGGGAGACCGGGGCCGCCGAATTCATCATCGACCGTGACCGTGACGAAGCGACGGTCGCCACCAACGCCGACGGGATGACGGCGCTGCTGCGCAAGATCACCATGGAGACGCCGCGCGAGGCGGAGCTGCTCAGCGCCCAGCTCGGAGCCGACGCCCCGGACCCGGTCTACGACGCCGCGCTGAGTGCAGCCGTCGTGTTCCTCGCCTCCGCCGCCCCGGGTGCCGCGGCCACGGAGAGCATCCCGGCCCCGGCCGCGGTCCAGGAGCTGGGCGGATGAGCGATGCACCGGTGAGCGCCGCACGCTGGCTGGTCCTGCCGGATCGCGACGACGTGGCGCGGGAGGCGGCGGACCGCTTCGTCGCGACCGCGACCACGGCCATCGAGGCGCGCGGGGTCTTCCGGGTGGCCCTTTCGGGTGGAACGACCCCGAACGCTGTCTTCCCGCTGCTCCACGGCGAGCCGCGGGTCTCGCAGGTCGACTGGGGCCGGGTCGAGTTCTTCTGGGGCGACGAGCGCAGCGTGCCGCCGGACGATCCTCAGTCGAACTTCGGCACCGCGTACCGGATGCTCATCTCGCGGCTGCGCGGCGTCCGTCCGGGCGCGATCCACCGCATGCAGGCCGAGTCGGAGGACCTGGACGGGGCGGCGCTTGCCTACGAGACGGAGCTTCGGCTGGCTTTCGGGGTGTCAGGGAGCGAGCTGCCCGCCTTCGACCTGCTGTGGCTGGGGCTCGGACCGGACGGGCACACCGCCTCCCTCTTCCCGGGCAGCGCCGCTCTCCGCGAACGAACGCGCTGGGTCGTCCCCAACTGGTGGCGCGCCGCGGAAACCTGGCGCATGACGCTCACCTATCCGGTGATCAACGCGGCCCGCGAGGTCGTCTTCCTCGTCACCGGCGAGAACAAGGTGAACGCCATTCGCCACATGCGCTCCGGCCACAGCCGGCTTCCCGGCGGCACGGGTCACCGGCGCGGACGTGACCTGGCTGCTGGATGCGGCGGCGGCGGGCGACGCGTTCGCCGAGGAACCCGGCTCATGACCCCCTGGCTCTTCCTGGTCGCCACCGGGATCGCCGGCGCCGCCGCCTATGCGACGGGATGGCCGGCCTGGCGCGGGTATCGGTCCCGCGACGCGCGCGATCTCAACGCGGAGCGCTACCTTGCCTGGCGAGGTCGGGCGCCGCGTGGATCGCAGCCCTCGCTGCGCGAGGGGCCCACCCGGGCGGAACGGCGACGGCTGTACCTCGCCGCGGCCCTGGCGATCGTGGCCCTCGTCTGCCTGATCGGCTTCCTGGCCACCAGCTGAAGGGGCGAACCGATGCGCGTGGAGCTGCTCTACACCGAGGACGATCCCGGCTACATGACCGCCCGCCAGAACCTGGTGGAGGTGCTCAGCGAGGACGCCTTCGAGACCCCCGTCCAGATGATCGCGGTGGGCTCCCTGGCGGATGCCGAGCTGCTGCGCTTCCCCGGCTCGCCCACCATCCGCATCGACGGGGAGGACATCCATCCGGGGAGCGCCACCGGCATCGGCACCGGTCGCCGCGAGTACCCCGGCGACGGATCGGTACCCGGCAAGCGGCTGATCCGCGGAGCCGTGGAGCGGGCGCGCGGCTGGGGCCACGGCCGGGCCCGGTAGCGGGCTACACTCGCCATCAGATGCTCGACGCGGCGCTTCGCGCCTTCTTCCTCTGGCTCGCGCACCGCCGATGGCTGGCGCGCCTGGCCCTGCGCACCCCGGTCGCCCGGCGTCTCCCCCTGCGGTTCGTGGCGGGCACCACCCTGGACCGCGCGGTGGAGACCGTCCGCGAGCTGAACGCGGCGGGCATGCAGGCCACCCTGGACCACCTGGGGGAATCGGTGAGCGACCAGGCGACCGCCGAGCAGTCCGCGGCGGCGTACGTGGAGGCCATCGGGCGGATCGCGGCCGAGGGCCTGGATGCCAACGTGAGCATCAAGCTGACCCAGATGGGCCTCGATCTCGGGGTCGACGTCTGCCGCGAGGTGCTGCGCCCGGTCCTCGAGACGGGACGGCGCCACGGGATCTTCGTCCGCCTCGACATGGAGGCCAGCGACTACGTGGACCGCACGCTCCAGGTCGTGCGGGGCATGCGCGCGGAGGGCTACGACACCGGACCGGTCCTCCAGTCCTACCTGCATCGGTCGAAGGCCGATGTCGCCGCCCTCGCCGCGGAGGGTGCGCGAGTCCGCGTCTGCAAGGGTGCCTACGCGGAGCCGATCGAGATCGCCTGGCACGACCGTGCCGACCATCGGCCAGTCCTTCGTGGACGCTGTGCCAGACGCTGATCCGGGCGGGAACCTACCCGGGCGTTGCCACCCACGACCCGGAGATGATCGAGGCCATCACGCGCTTCGCCACCGACGAGGATATCGCCACCGGACCGCTACGAGTTCCAGATGCTGTACGGGATCCGCCGCGACCTGCAGCGCCAGCTGGTCGCGGACGGCTACCGGATGCGCGTCTACGTCCCCTATGGGACGGAATGGTGGCCGTACTTCATGCGCCGCATGGCGGAGCGTCCGGCGAACGTGATGTTCGTGCTGCGCGGCCTCTTCGGGGAGGGAAGGACGGACCGACCTGCTGCGCCGCCCGCCGGCCGGGGGTAGACTCGGGCAACGTCATGAGCTCATCCAAGCGCCCCGAGCACATCGAGTCTTCGGCGGTTCATCACGTCACGACCCTACGTTCCGGTCGCCGAGATCCGGCGCCGGTTCGGCCTCGACGACCCGGACTGCATCTGCGCCATCGCGCGTGAGGGCCGGACCGCCTTCGTGGGGCTGCCCGAGCGCGAGGCGCTCAAGATCCAGGACCTGTGGACGCGCGACGAGATTGGTCTCGAGCTCTCCGTGGAGGTCCAGGCACCGGTCGTGGTCGGCATCTATCCGATGCGCATCGCGCGCTACGTGATGGAAGGCAACCCGAGCGGGCAGCACGCCAACGGCCAGCACGCCAACGGCCAGCACGTCGGCCCCCCGAACCCGACCGGCGAGGCGGCACATCGCGGGCAGGCGCCGTCGAACGGTCAGGCGCCACGACCGGCGGAGGCCCCGGTCTCGAGGCCGCCCCAGCAGGCCGCGCACCCGGATCATTGACCGTCGCCCTCGTCTCCCGCGAGCTGCTCTTCGCGACGCGCATCGCCGACGCTGCCGCGCGTGCCGGAGCCGAGTTCGTCCGCGTCGACGAGCCATCCCTTCTGCCGCCCGCTGAGGCGGTGCCGCTCGTCCTGGTGGACTGGGCGGAGCGCCAGCCCGGCTGGGGCGATGCGCTTGCCGAGTGGTGCCAGGACGCACCGGAATCGGCCCGGCCGCGGGTCGTCCTGTTCGGTCCGCACACCGACCTGGAGGCCCATGCGGCGGCCCGCGCCGCCGGCCTGGGACCGATGTGGGCGCGCTCGAAGCTGCTGTTGGAGCTGCCCTCGCTCTTGCCCTGAGCTGATTGGCCACGCTCAGGCAGCTGCATCGGTGCCGCAGGTGCGGCCAATGGTCATCCCGTGGTACCAGCCCGTCTGGCTCAGTGCCCGGCCGTCATCGGTCGCTGGGGGGACGTCCGGGACTGTCGCGTTTGGTATTGACGGGTCTGATACCAGACCTTAGGGTCATAGGGGACCGGTACTCGCCCTGATGCCCACCACCGGTCGAGGTGCCCGGATCGCAATGCTTCGGGCCTTCACAGTCCACCGGCGACGCTGCCCAGCCGTCATACCGGGGACGACTCCCCATCCGTAGGTGCGTCGTGCTGTCTGCGCGGCGTCCTGACCGAGCCACGCGCGAGTGGCTTCTTTGAGTGCCCGGTTGGCCGCGCCCACCGAGCACACCAGTCCGGTCTCCGTACCGGGAGGAGAGGAACGCTGGAGACTTCATATGCCTGGAAATGGTCGGCACGCACATATGCGTGCCTGCTCTCCGGGAGGATGAGCGATGAGTGACCATGTCCTCAAGTCCGCACCGATCACACACCAGTCGTCGCACGTGGCGCCTGACAGCGCTTGCGGCCGGCGCGACGCTCGCGCTGGTGGTGGGCGCAGCCGTGATGGCGGTCCATGAGGAGGGACCGCTCGAGCTGGATGGCAACAGCGTTGCAAACAATGCGTCGAGCCCGCTTGGTCCCGGAGACGACTGGGACCAGATCTATCCGACGAACACGAGCAGCGCTGCTGTAACTACCGGCATTCGTTTCCGATGTGTACAGCGCCACGTCCGGCGACAACCAGTTCGATATGGGTTCGAAGGACAAGCCGATATCTCCGCTTGGCATTACAAGGCCGCGGTTCGCCTTCGGACAAGACCGATCTCGAGAATGCGTACGCGTCGCTCTACAGCGGAGCGCCCGAGTACCTGTATCTGGGCGCTGACCGCGTCGCGACCAACGGCAACGCGAAGCTTGGGTTCTGGATCCTCCAGGATCACATCTCCCTGAATGCCAACGGTACCTTCGGCGGCATCCACAAGGTTGGGGACCTCCTCATCGAGAGCGCCTACACCGGGGGAGGGACGGATCTCGGCAACATCAACGTCTGGGAGTGGCAGGGCGCGGACGGAGCCGCGGGCCATCTCTCGGCGGCGCCGATCCTCGTCGGCCTGGACTGTCGCTCGTCTTCGGCGGGCGACTACGTCTGCAGCGTCAACAACGACGCGACGATCACGGTCGCGTGGCCCTACCAGGGGAAGAAGCTTGGGAACGTTACCCCGGGGCCCAGCGAGATCTTGGCCGGCGGATTCAACGAGACGGGCATCGACCTCTCGCATTTCTTCCCGAACGGCATCCCCTGCTTCTCGAATGTGCTCGCCGAGACCCGTTCCGCGGGTTCGTCGGTTGATTCCAGCACCGAGGACTTCGTCCTTGGAACTTCGCAACCTGCGGGACGATCAACGCGCACAAGTACAACGACATCAACGGCAACGGCAGCCTGGATGCCGCGACCGATGTTGGCCTGAGCGGGTGGACGATCAAGCTGTATGACAGCACCGGCAACAACGTGCTCGACACCAAGGTCACCGACAGCAACGGTGACGTCAGCTTCACCGATGTCGAGCCCGGCACCTACAAGGTCTGCGAGGACCTCCTGAGCTCGTCTTGGGCGAACACGGATCCTGGGGGCAGTGCTCCGTACTGCAAGTCCGTGACGCTCGGCTCTGGGCGGCACGGAGTCCCGCGACTTCGGCAACTTTGAGCTGGTCTCCAAGAGCGGCACCAAGTTCGTCGACGCCAACGGCGACGGCGACATCTCGTCCGACTCCGCCTACACCGGCGGCTGGACGATCCAGCTCTACAAGGAGAACGCCGCACCAACGGCATCCTGATGCCACCGATACGTGACCTCGACCACCGACAGCTTGGTCGACATACTGCTTCAGCAACCTCGGTCCAGGCACCTACTTCGTCTGCGAAGCAACGCAGACCGGCCTGGATCCAGACCTTCCCGAACACCACCGGCAGCGAGGTGATCAACTCCTGCGCGATGCCAACGACGCCTGCAACATCGCCGGACAACGCCGACTACGGCTACACGTTCACGACCGCTCGGGCACTGACCTGACTGGCAACGACTTCGGCAACTTCGAGCTGGTCTCCAAGAGCGGCACCAAGTACGTCGACGCCAACGGCGACGGCGACATCTCGTCCGACTCCGCCTACACCGGCGGCTGGACGATCCGCCTCTACAAGGAGAACGCCTCGGCCAACGGCATCCGGATGCCAGCGAGTACGTGACCTCGATGCCCACCGACAGCTCGGTCGACTACTCGTTCGGCAACCTCGGTCCGGGCACCTACTTCGTCTGCGAAGCCGCCGACAGTGCCTGGATCCAGACCTTCCCGAACACCACGGCAGCAGGTGATCAACTCCTGCGCGATGCCAACGACGCCGGCAACAGCCGGACCAACGCGACTACGGCTACAAGTTCACGACCAGCTCGGGCACTGACCTGACTGGCGACGACTTCGGCAACTTTGAGCTGGTCTCCAAGAGCGGCACCAAGTACGTCGACGCCAACGGCGACGGCGACATCTCGTCCGACTCCGCCTACACCGGCGGCTGGACGATCCGCCTCTACAAGGAGAACGCCACGGCCAACGGCATCCGGATGCCAGCGAGTACGTGACCTCAATGCCCACCGACGGCTCGGGCGACTACTCTTCGGCAACCTCGGTCCGGGCACCTACTTCGTCTGCGAAGCACGAAGACCGGCCTGGATCCAGACCTTCCCGAACGCCTCGACCGTTGATCCCTCCGGTGAGGCGATCTACGGCGCCTGCGACAACGTCGCCGGCAACGCGGCCTACGGCTACAAGTTCACGACTGCTTCGGGCACTGACCTGACCGCCGACGACTTCGGCAACTTCGAGCTGGTCTCCAAGAGCGGCACGAAGTTCGTGGATGCCAACGGCGATGGGAACATCTCGTCCGACAGCGCCTACACCGGCGGCTGGACGATCAAGCTCTACAAGGACGATGGCAGCACCACCGGTGTCCTCGATGGCACCGACACGCTGACCTCGACCACGACCAGCTTGGTCGACGGCAGCTACAGCTTCAGCAACCTGGGTCCAGGCACCTACTTCGTCTGCGAAGCAACGAAGACCGGCTGGAACCAGACCTTCCCGAACGCCTCGACCGTTGATCCCTCCGGTGAGGCGATCTACGGCGCCTGCGACAACGTCGCCGGCAACGCGGCCTACGGCTACAAGTTCACGACTGCTTCGGGCACTGACCTGACCGCCGACGACTTCGGCAACTTCGAGCTGGTCTCCAAGAGCGGCACGAAGTTCGTGGATGCCAACGGCGATGGGAACATCTCGTCCGACAGCGCCTACACCGGCGGCTGGACGATCAAGCTCTACAAGGACGATGGCAGCACCACCGGTGTCCTCGATGGCACCGACACGCTGACCTCGACCACGACCAGCTTGGTCGACGGCAGCTACAGCTTCAGCAACCTGGGTCCAGGCACCTACTTCGTCTGCGAAGCAACGAAGACCGGCTGGAACCAGACCTTCCCGAACGCCTCGACCGTTGATCCCTCCGGTGAGGCGATCTACGGCGCCTGCGACAACGTCGCCGGCAACGCGGCCTACGGCTACAAGTTCACGACTGCTTCGGGCACTGACCTGACCGCCGACGACTTCGGCAACTTCGAGCTGGTCTCCAAGAGCGGCACGAAGTTCGTGGATGCCAACGGCGATGGGAACATCTCGTCCGACAGCGCCTACACCGGCGGCTGGACGATCAAGCTCTACAAGGACGATGGCAGCACCACCGGTGTCCTCGATGGCACCGACACGCTGACCTCGACCACGACCAGCTTGGTCGACGGCAGCTACAGCTTCAGCAACCTGGGTCCAGGCACCTACTTCGTCTGCGAAGCAACGAAGACCGGCTGGAACCAGACCTTCCCGAACGCCTCGACCGTTGATCCCTCCGGTGAGGCGATCTACGGCGCCTGCGACAACGTCGCCGGCAACGCGGCCTACGGCTACAAGTTCACGACTGCTTCGGGCACTGACCTGACCGCCGACGACTTCGGCAACTTCGAGCTGGTCTCCAAGAGCGGCACGAAGTTCGTGGATGCCAACGGCGATGGGAACATCTCGTCCGACAGCGCCTACACCGGCGGCTGGACGATCAAGCTCTACAAGGACGATGGCAGCACCACCGGTGTCCTCGATGGCACCGACACGCTGACCTCGACCACGACCAGCTTGGTCGACGGCAGCTACAGCTTCAGCAACCTGGGTCCAGGCACCTACTTCGTCTGCGAAGCAACGAAGACCGGCTGGAACCAGACCTTCCCGAACGCCTCGACCGTTGATCCCTCCGGTGAGGCGATCTACGGCGCCTGCGACAACGTCGCCGGCAACGCGGCCTACGGCTACAAGTTCACGACTGCTTCGGGCACTGACCTGACCGCCGACGACTTCGGCAACTTCGAGCTGGTCTCCAAGAGCGGCACGAAGTTCGTGGATGCCAACGGCGATGGGAACATCTCGTCCGACAGCGCCTACACCGGCGGCTGGACGATCAAGCTCTACAAGGACGATGGCAGCACCACCGGTGTCCTCGATGGCACCGACACGCTGACCTCGACCACGACCAGCTTGGTCGACGGCAGCTACAGCTTCAGCAACCTGGGTCCAGGCACCTACTTCGTCTGCGAAGCCTCGGTGACTGACTGGGTGCAGAGCTACCCGAACGCCTCGACCGCTGATCCCTCCGGTGAGGCGATCTACGCCCACTGCGACATGATCGGAGGCAACGCGGCCTACGGCTACAAGTTCACGACTGCTTCGGGCACTGACCTGAGCGGCAACGACTTTGGCAATTGGACGTACGCCACGAAGTCCGGGATGAAGTTCCAGGACCAGGATGCGAATGGGTCGTACAACTCCAGCATCGATACGCCGATCACCGGACAGCGCATCGATCTGTGGGACGTGACGTCCACTCCAGCCTACGTGACGACGACTTCGACCGACTCAAACGGCAGCTACAACTTCGGCATGCTCGTTCCGGGCCATACGTATGCGGTCTGCGAGGAGGATCAGACGAGCGTCCTGTTGACGTGGTTCGAATCCTTCCCGAACGCGAGCACGATTCCGCCGATCGGTGAGTCGCTGTTCAACTGCTCAACGCTCACGGGCACGCCCGTGACCTACATGCAGTACGGCTACACGTTCACGGCAACGTCGGGGGCGGCGTTCCGGGCGAACGATTTCGGGAACTACCCGGTCGCTCCCGGCTGCACCCTGACTCAGGGCTACTGGAAGACCCACTCGATCTATGGTCCTGCCGCACACCCGGACGACACTTGGTATCTGGTGACGGCAGCCATGACGGGAGGGTCGTTCGGTACCGGTCCCGACTCAGAGTTCTTCGACAGCGGCGATACTTGGTATGACGTGTTCCAGATGAAGCCCAAGGGCGGAAACGCCTGGGTGATTCTGGCTCACCAGTACATGGCCGCCGTGCTCAACCAGCTGAATGGTGCGGGCAATGTGTCCGGCCTGACCCAGACGCTCGCGGACGCCTACGCGCTCCTCGACAAGTGGGACTCCCAGGAGAGCATTCCGAAGAACAACCCGGATCGGGCCGAGGCCATTGCCCTGGCCGACTTCCTGAACGACTACAACAACGGTCTCAAGGGTGTACCGCATTGCGGTGAGCCAGGGCTGACCACCTATCCCGCGCCGCTGGGATAGACCCGGGCGCGGTGGACTCAGACGGAAAGGGCCGGATCCCCCGGGATCCGGCCCTTTCTCCACGCTCGCGAAGCCGCTTCTGATGCGCGCGGCCCTCTTGCGTTCGTGGCCGAGCACCATTCCCCGTGCGTACCCGTAACGTGGACGAAGTGGTACGGGTGCCCACGGGGCCATAGCCGTGCAGACCGCCCCGGACCACCCGGCTCCGGATCAGCGGCGGATGGTGGTGACCTGGCCCTCGGGCGTGTCGCGCACCTCCACGCCCATGGCGGCGAGCTCGTCGCGCAGGGCGTCGGACGTGGCGAAGTCGCGGGCAGCCCGGGCCAGCGGCCCGCCGCTCCAGGAGCTCCTCGGCGGCCGGGCGGCAGCTCGACATCGGTCTCCTCCGGCGGCTCGTCCAGCCCCAGGCCCAGGACGCGGTCGAAGTCGAGCAGCAGCGCCCGCCGCTCGATGGGCTGCAGGTCGTCGGCCGACCCCACGGCGTGCGCCACCGCCAGGGCGGCGGGTGTCGCCAGGTCGTCGGCCATCGCATTGGCAAACCGCTGACGGTAGGTGGCCATCGGCTCCTCCGACAGGTCGACCCCCTCCACCTCGGCGGTGTCCTCCGGGTGGGTCGCCCGGCGCAGCCGGCGCAGGCCCGCGGCCGCCGCGTGCATGGCATCCTCGGTGAAGTCCAGCTTGGACCGATAGTGCGCGGTGAGCGCCAGGTAGCGGAAGGCGAGCGGTTCGAAGCCCTTCTCCGGCAGGTCCGTGACCCGGATGATGTTCCCGGCGCTCTTGGCCATCTTCGCCTCGCCCAGGGTCAGGAACTCGCCGTGCATCCAGATGCTCACCACCTGGTGACCCAGGGCGCCCTCCGACTGGGCGATCTCGTCCTCGTGGTGGGGGAACTTGTTGTCGATGCCGCCGGTGTGGATGTCGACGTAGTCACCCAGGTGCGCCAGGCTCATTGCCGAGCACTCGATGTGCCAGCCCGGAAAGCCGTCGCCCCACGGTGACGGCCACTTCATGAGGCGGCTGGCACCAGCCCGCTTCCAGAGGGCGAAGTCCTCCGGATCGTGCTTGTCCGACTCCACCTCGACGCGATGGCCGGCGCGCATCTGCTCCAGGCGCTGGCCACTGAGCTTGCCGTAGCCGGGGAAGGCGCTCACGTCGAAGTAGACGGTGCCGTCCACCTCGTAGGCGAGGCCCTCGTCCAGCAGCCGCCGGGTGAGCGTGATCATCTCGTTGATGTGCTCGGTCGCCTTGGGGTACACGTCCACCGGCAGGATGTTGATGGCCGCTTCGTCGGTCAGCCAGGCATCGGTGTAGAACTGCGCGATCTCCTCGGGCGTCTTGCCCTCCACCTCCGCCGCCAGCTCCATGCGGTCCTCGCCGGTGTCGAAGGTGTCGTCGCGCATGTGGCCGACATCGGTGATGTTCTTGACCGTCTTCACCTCGTAGCCCAGGTACTCGAGCGCGCGCCGCAGCACGTCCGCGAAGAGGAAGCTGCGCAGGTTGCCGATGTGCGCGTAGCGGTACACGGTGGGGCCGCAGATGTAGATGCCCACCCGGCCGGGGGTGTGCGGCTCCAGCGGGTCGACGCTCCGGGTCAGGGAGTTGTAGAGGCGCACCGGGGGAAGTGAGGGCATGGCCGCATTGTAGGGGACGGTCGAGGCCGGCCCGGAGGCCGGCCTCGAACCGCGATGGAGGGAGCTGCCGTGACTAGGGGGCCGCGGCGAAGTACATGTCCTCTCCCGAGCCGGAGCGGCTGCCGAACTGGACGGGATTGCGCAGGTCCGTCCAGACCGCGACCACGCCGCCGCTGTGATCGGACGCGACCCAGCTGTAGTCACCCAGGAAGCTGGTTGGGTTCGGGAAGGCGGCGTTGGGGCTCGTCCCCGAGAACCAGCGGTCGCCCTGGGTGGGATCCGACAGGGTGTCCGTCAGCTGGCTGGTGGTGAACGTCAGCGATCCGGCTGACGTCTCGGTCGCCAGGGTGTAGCCGTACTCGTGGTTGGCCGGGTCGTACGATCGGTCGAAGTACGTGATCCGTAGCAGACCATTGGTGTCGTACGTTGCCCACGGCTGGAACTGATCGCCGACGGCGGCGACGGCGCCTGGGCCACTGATTCCTCCGGGACCGTACCAGTGCTGCCCGCTGTCCCACGACTGCGCGACGACGATGTCCGAGTTCGTGGTGGTGGCGTACGGGTTCGCCGGAGCCGGCAGCGTGCTGCTGCGCATGTCGCTCCAGACCAGCGCGAGATGTTTCGCGTCATTTGGGTCGGCGGCGATGGTGCCGAAGGCCCAGCTGCGGAACTGGCTGTCCTGGTAGGTCTGGCTCCCGTCGTGGTTGACGCCGGAAAGCGGGTAGTCCGTGGAACCGTCGTAGATCGTGCCGACCTGGTACGGCCCGTCGACGAGCGCGCCGGTGTCGGGGGACACCTTCACGACCAGGTACTGGTCGCGCCCGGTGCTGCCCAGTGGGTCTTTCCAGTTCATGAAGCTGACGTAGATGCTGCCGTCATCGGCGACGACGGGGCTGGAGCCCTGGTCGAGGTTGCACGTGCCGCCGAAGCAGAAGGCCGCCGAGCCGGAGATCTCGACCGGCTTTGACCAGGTCTTGCCGCCGTCGTGGGTGACGACCGCCATGATCGGCGAGCCGGCGTAGCTGCCGTGCTGGCCCTGGATGAATCGGGTGTAGGTGACGATCGCGTTGCCGTCACCCCAGGCGGTCATGTTCTCCTTGTCGAGCGAGAACCTGCTGACACTGCCCCAGCTCCCGGTACCGCTCGCCACGCGCGAGGGGGTGGACCAGGTCTTCCCGCCATTTGTCGAATGCGCGACCAGGATGTCGGGGTTGGTGCCGTTGCCGGCACCCTGCGACCAGACGAAGCCGAGGGTCGCCAGGTAGGCGTTCCCGGAGTCGTCAAAGGCGACGATTGGATCGCCGGTCGACGCGTAGCTGTGGTAGTCGATGCCGTAGGTGCTCCACGTCTTGCCACCATTGGTCGTGACGTGGGCGCGCGAGTAGGCCGTCTCGTAGACGTACCCACCCGGCGAGACGCGCAGCTGGTAGTCGTTGGCGCTCGCGATCATGTTGTTGGCGTCGTTGGGATTGACCGCGATGGTGGTCTCGTTGTGCGGTGCCACCCCCTCGCAGTCCGTGTTGACGTTCGTGCCGGTCTGGGTCGGGGTCGAGCAGATCAACCCGGTGCGGTTCTTGAAGTTGCTGACGCCGCCCCCGGCGTTGCCGCCCACGGGGGTGAACACGTTGGTTCGGAGGAAGTGGTCGACGGGCAGTTGCGCGTCGCCGTCTTTGGCGAGGGCCGGGGTCAGGGCCGCCAGCAGCAGCGCCATTGCCGACCCGAGAACCAGCAGGGTGCGGGCGCGCCACCAGGCTGCCCGGCGTGAAGGGACTGGACCCATAGAGCCTCCTCGATGCGTGGCAAACTGCGGCCTGGGCGAGCCGCGGGTGTGAGACTCCAAGCATGCGCTCATGGCGATATGTGAATCAAGCCCGGGACCGTTCGGACGGTGCTTGCTGGCACCGTCGAGCCGGGGCGTCCGCACTGCGCCGCTAAGATCGACCGATGTCGATCACCCCGAACGGCGCGCATCTCCCGCTGACGCTCGGCGAGGAGCCACGCTTCTGTCCGGCCTGCGGGAAACCGCTGAGCGTCCGGACGCTCGAGCTCGAGCACCGGCCGCGCCTCGTCTGTCCCGACGGCCACGTGACCTGGCGCAATCCGCGGCTGGTGGTGGGCACCCTGCCCCTCTCAGAGGGGCGCGTCTACCTGGCCCGCCGGGCGATCGAGCCCGGTGCGGGCCGCTGGAGCTATCCGGGCGGGTTCCTGGAGCTCGGAGAGGCTGCCCAGGAGGGCGCGCGCCGCGAGACGGAGGAGGAGACCCGGCTGCTGGTCGAGGTGGGGCGGCTGATCGGTCTCTATTCGCGGCCGCATGCCGGGGTGGTCACCGTCATCTACGAAGCGCAGGTGGTGGGTGGTGAGCCGCTGCCCGGCGCCGAGTCGAGCGAGGTGCGCGGGTTCACCCCCGAAGAGATCCCCTGGGATGCGCTTGCGTTCAGCACCGCCGAGAGCGCATTGCGGGACTGGGTGGCATCCCTGCCCGGCCGCGGCCCCCGCCACGAACCGGAGCTCTGGGTGGAGGGAGACGAACCGCAGGCCTGAGCGGGCCGGCGCTCAGGGGGCGCGAAGCACCTCGCCCCGGACGGGGAGCGCGCTGCCCAGGATTGCGCCGTACGCGAGCGATGCGACCGCCAGGACCAGCTGGACCGACCAGCGCTGGGCATCCGCCCCGGCGAGGTCGGAGACCGCCAGCCAGCCCAGGAGGGCGAAGGCGGTGGCCGAGACTGCGAGCGTGGTGCGGATCGTGAAGTAGCGGCCGAAGAAGTACGAGAAGCACAGGCCCACGAAGCCGGCGGCGAGCTGCACGAGCGCCACCGTCGCCACGGCGGCCCATGCGGGACCATCGCCCAGGTGGCGCGTGGCCGCGATCGGGTCGGCGCCCACGGCCAGGAGCCCGGCGAGGGCGATCGCCAGCCAGACCCAGCCCGCCGCCAGGCCCGCGACCAGGCCGCGGTACGCCAGGCGCAGGCCGTTGACCTCGGTCATGGCCGGGGCAACCCGAAGCGTGGGGTGCGGGCAGCGTGCACCTTCATGCCTGCATGGTAGGGGGCGTGCGTCCAAGGGGAAGCCCACGATGGTCCGGGGGTCCGGCGTACCACCGCCCCGGTCGCTGCCTTCCAGGCTCGATGCGCCGGTCTCGCGCAGTTCCGGTCGCGCCGGGCCGCGCTGGCGGACCCCGCCACGCACCGTGGTCGGCGCGTGGCCCGCGCATTCCGGTCGCGCACTCCGGTCGCGCACTCCGGTCGCGCCGCCCGTCCCCCGACCGCCGTCGGGCCGATTTCGTGCTGCACGATTGCACGACTGCACGATTGCACGACTGCACGATGGCCACGCACCTGCACGAGATGGCGCCGACGGTCCGGATGTCCGGCCTGGACCCCGGGTCAGGGCCGGCGTGGCCCGGCTAGTCGTAGGCGCGGAAGACCGCCACGGCGTTCTGGCCGCCGAAACCGAACCCGTTGACGATCGCGGTCCGCACCGCGGCGCTGCGCGCGACGTTGGGCACGTAGTCCAGGTCGCAGTCCGGGTCCGGGGTCTCGTAGTTGATGGTGGGCGGGATCAGGCCATCGCGGATGGCCAGGGTGGCGGCCAGGGCCGAGACGGCGCCTGCCGCGCCGAGCGTGTGGCCGACCATGCTCTTGTTGGAGCTCACCGCCAGCTTCGCCGGCGTGCTCGCCGAACGCGGCGTGGATCGCCTTCGTCTCGGTGGCGTCATTGAGCGGGGTGCTGGTGCCGTGGGCCGCGACGTAGTCGACCTCCGCCGGAGCCACGCCCGCATCCCGCAGGGCGCGGACCATGGCCTGGGTGGCGCCGTAGCCGGAGGGATCGGGGGCGCTGATGTGGAACGCGTCGCCGGTGAGGGCGCCGCCCGCGACCTCCGCGAGGATGGTGGCACCGCGCCGCTCCGCGTGCTCTGCCGCCTCCAGGACCAGGACGCAGGCCGCCTCGCCGAAGACGAAGCCGTCGCGGGTCGCGTCGAAGGGTCGGGACGCCTTCTGGGGCTCGGCGTTGCGCTTGGAGAGGGCGCCCATGTTGGCCAGCGCCGCAAAGGCGACCGGCAGGATCGCGCTCTCCGTCCCGCCCGTGACCGCCACGTCCACGTCGCCGTGCTCGATGAGCCGCTGCGCCTCCACGAAGGCCTGGACGCCGGAGGCGCAGGCCGCGACGGAGGTGATGACCGGTCCGCGCAGCTTGTTCTGGATGCTGATCTGGCAGGCGGCCATGGACGGCGAGAGCATCGGCACCATGAACGGGCTGACCCGCCTGCCGCCCTGCTCCAGGAAGACCCGCTCGCCGGTGGCCACGTCACCGATCCCTCCGCCCCCGGTGTTGACCACGACCGCGATCTCGTCGCGGTTCGCGTCGGTGACCTGGAGGCCGGATGATGACAGCGCCTGCGCTGCTGCGGCGACCGCGAGCTGGCTGAAGCGGCTCATCCGCCGAGCGGCCTTGAAGTCGATCCAGGTCCGCGGGTCGAAGTCCTTCACCTCGGCGGCGATCTGGACCTCCTCCCCCGTCGGGTCGTAGCTGGTGATGCGAGCCACGCCGCTGACGCCGGCGGTGAGGTTCTTCCAGAAGGTCTCGGGGTCGTTCCCGATGGGCGTGATGGCACCGAGCCCGGTGATGACGGCTCGACGCCCGGGATCGCGGGTCATTGCAGGCGGATCACTCCTCGTAGCGGCGCAGGATGACGGTGCTGTTGTGACCCCCGAGCCCCATGGAGTTCGAGAGGGCCACGCGCACGTCGGCCTGGCGGGCGACGTTGGGCACGTAGTCGAGGGTGAGCTCCGGATCGGGGTGCCGGTGGTTGATGGTGGGCGGAATGAAGCCGGTCTGCAGCACCTTCGCGCAGACGAACCCCTCGAGGGCTCCGGCGGCACCCATCATGTGCCCGGTCATGCTCTTCGTGGAGCTGACGGCGACCCGCCTGGCGTGCTCGCCAAAGACCGCCTCGATGGCGAAGGTCTCGTACCGGTCGTTCAGCGGCGTGCTGGTCCCGTGCGCGTTGATGTAGTCGACCGCCTCCGGACCGATGCCGGCGCGGGCCAGCGCCGCGCGCATGGCGCGCTGGTTGCCCTCGCCACGTTCCGCCGGGGCCGCCATGTGGTACGCGTCTGAGGAGGATCCGTAGCCGATCACCTCCGCGATGGGCGTTGCACCGCGTGCCTTCGCGTGCTCGAGCTCTTCCAGCACCAGGACGGCGCTGCCCTCCGCCACCACGAAGCCGTTGCGGGTGGCGTCGAAGGGACGGCTGGCCACGGCCGGGTTGTACTCGCCGGTGTCCGGGTCGATGGGGGAGCCCAGCGCCTTCATCTGGCTGAAGCCGGCGAGCGCGAGCGGCACCACCACCGCCTCCGTCCCGGCACCGAGCATGAGGTCAGCCTGGCCGCGGACGATGGACTCCATCGCCTCGCCGATGGCGTGGCCCCCGGTCGCGCAGGCGCTGACGACGGCCATGTTCGGGCCACGCAACCCGTACTGGATGGCGACCATGCCCGACGCGGCGTCGGGGATCATGTGCGGCAGCAGGAACGGCGAGACGCGGCCGGGGCCGCGCTCCGCGAGGGTCTTCAGCCCTTCGCTGATCATCCCGATCCCGCCGATGCCGGTGCCGAACACCATGCCGAAGCGGTCGGGGTCCGCCTGCGAGGGGTCCAGGCGCCCGTCCGCGTTGAGCAGTCCGGCGGCGCCCAGCGCCTCGCCGGTGGCGGCCACCGCGAAGTGCGTGTTTCGATCGTGGCGGCGGGCGTCCTTGGCATCCATGTAGGCGCCGGCGTCGAAACCCTTCACCTCGCCGGCGATGTGGGTGTCAAAGGCCGAGGTGTCGAAGAGGGTGATATCCGCGATACCGGAGCGCCCGTTGACCAGGTTGTCCCAGGTTGCGTCGGAGCCGATCCCGACCGGAGAGACGACGCCCAGGCCCGTGATGACGGCGCGGCGGGCCGTCACGCGGGGGTCTCCTCGGTGCGTTCCGGCAGCCACAGGGGGCGGCCCGGGGCCCCGTCGGTCGTGTGCACGGACGCGTCCGGGCTGATTCGACGGATGAGCCCGGAGAGGACCCGGCCGGGGCCGATCTCCACGAAATCGGTGGCGCCGTCGGCGACCATCTGCCGCACCGTGGCGGTCCATTGCACGCCGTGGACGAGGTGATCGGTCAGCTCCGTGCGCAGCCCCTCCGCGGTGTGGATCACCGTGGCATGCACGTTGCCCAGCATGGGGACCACCGGGTCGCGGAAGGGCACCAGGGAGAGGACCTTGCCGAACTCGTCGCGGGCACGTCGCATGAGCGGCGAGTGGCTCGCGACGCTCACCGTCAGCTGCACGGCGCGGCGGGCCCCTACCGTCTTGCTCATTTCCAGGGCGAAGACCAGGGCGGGGATCACCCCGGAGAGGACGATCTGGCCGGGGGCGTTCGCGTTGGCCACGCCGATCTCACCGTGCTCGCGTGCCTGGGTCACGATCTCGTGGACCTGCTCGTCCGAGAGGCCGATGACGGCACCCATCCCACCGTCGATGCCGCGCTCCTGCATGATGCGCCCGCGCTCGCGAACGAGCCGCACCGCGGTCTCGAAGTCGATCGCGTCCGCGGCGACGGCCGCCGCGTACTGCCCTGCCGAGTGCCCTGCAACCTCGATCGGCGCCAGGATGACGCCAGCCTCCTTTGCATCGGCGCGCATCGCCTCCAGGTACGCCACGCTGGTGGCGAGGATGGCGGGCTGGGCGTTGATGGTCAGGTCGAGCTCCTCCGCCGGACCCTCCAGGATCAGGCGGGAGAGCGGGAAGCCCAGGGTCGCGTCCGCGCGAGCAAGCACGTCGGCGGCGGCGGGAGAACGCTGGACGAGCTCCGCGCCCATGCCCACGTACTGTGAGCCCTGGCCGGGGAAGACGAAGGCGTGCCGCCGGGACGACGCGCTGGGGGGCGCGGCGGTATCGGTCTGGTCGGTCATGTGTGTTGCGTGTCGGAGCGGAAGAGTTCCAGCGAGTATAGCCGAGGCCAAGCGTGCAACCGATTCCGGGCCCGGTCCCGCAGCCTCACGATCCGCTCACGAACCCGCTCACGACTTCGTGCAGGACGGGCAGGCCGAAGCGCAGCGCGCTGACGGGCACCCGCTCGTCGTGGCCGTGGAAGAGGGACAGGAACGGGACGTCGGGATCGAGGCGCAGCGGCATGAAGCCGTAGGTGGGGATCTCCAGCAGGCTCATCGCCTTGGCGTCGGTGCCGGGAGTGATCATCATGGGTGCCGGGATCCCCTCCGGGTCCGCCCGCCGCAGTGCACGGTCCATGAGCGCCACGATGGGCGCATCGGGCGGGCATTCGACCGACGGCATGGTGTGGACCGATTCGACCGAGACCTCGTCGCCGGCAAGCGCCTGCAGGCCGGCGAGGAACTGGGCCTGATCCGTCCCGGGCAGGGTCCGCACGTCCACCTCCGCCTCTCCCGACCCGGCGATGACGTTCATCTTCTGCCCGACGTGGATGACGTTGGGCGTGACCGTGTCGCGCAGCATCGCGTCCAGCGAGCGGCGCAGGACGGGGTCCTCGACCCGCCGCTCGAGCTCGTTGCGGACCGCATCCTCGTCGCCTGCCTCGGCCGCGCGCACCACCGAACCCAGCCCAAGGGACGAGAAGAAATCGGCGACGACCGCGATGAGCCGTGCCGGGTGCGGCGCGGTGGCGAGGCGAGTCACCGCTGCCGCCAGCTTCACGGCCGGGTTGTCGCGGTGCGGCATGGACCCGTGGCCGGGCGTGCCGCCGGCGCGGATGCGGGTCCAGATGATGCCCTTCTCCGCGACCTGGATGGTGTAGACCCGCCGCCCGCCGATGGTCATCGAGTACCCGCCAACCTCGTTGATCGCCGCGGCCGCCGGTCGGCCATCGGAGGCGGAGAAGAGGTCCGGTCGCTCGCGGACCCAGTGCAGGGCGCCGAAGAGGCCTCCAGCCTCCTCGTCGGCGAGGGTGGCGAAGATCACGTCGCGCCGTCGCTCCGCGGGGGACGCGCCGAGCGCGGTCATGACCCCCAGCTCCATGGCGACCATCTGCTTCATGTCGACCGCGCCGCGTCCCCAGACCACCCCGTCGACCAGGTCGGCAGCGAAGGGATCTCGTGCCCAGGCTGCCGCCTCCACGGGAACCACGTCGACGTGCGAGAGCAGGACCAGTGGAGGCTCGGGATCGGGCACGGTGGCCGGCAGGCGCGCGAAGCAGCTGCCCCGGCCCGGCGCGGTCTCGAGAACCTCCGCCGCGATGCCGGCGCCGGCCAGGACCTCGGCGCAGTAGCGCGCGGCGGCCGTCTCCCCGCCGGCCGGATCGCGCCCGGCCGCCAGGTCGGCACCGCCGTCGGGCGGGTTGACGCTGGGGATTCGAATCAGGGCGCGCAGGTGCTCGACCACCGTCTCGGTGGCCTGGTCCCAGTCCGGCGTCTGCGCCGCTCCCGATGTCATATGCCCCAGCGTACTCAATCGGCGGGCTCCGGCACGGGATGTGCCGCGCGGTGCGCGCCCCGGGTGGTGCGCTCGGCATGCGCGTGCCGTCGGCGCGCGAGGCGCGCAAGGGGCAGCTCTGCGGCAAGCAGCAGCACTGCGACGGCCAGCAGGACCGGCACGGATGGTGCGAGCCCCAGGACGATGAGCGCGCCCAGGAAGAAGAGGTGGATGGCGACGCGGCTGGCGAAGGCGACACGCAGCTCCATGATGGCCAGCCGCTCGCCGTTCGGCTCCGCGCGACGCGGTCCAAAGACGCCGTAGGCGGCCACCGCCATGAAGCCTGCCAGCGCCACGCCGAAGAGCCAGAGACCGCCTCCCGGATGCGGATCCACTATCGGTCGCAGGATGGCGAACGGCACCAGGCCTGCCAGCAGGATGACGTAGGCGGGGATCGGCACGGCAAGCTGGCCCCAGGCGAGCGCGGGGCGGCGGGGAGCCGCGTCTCGCAGCCAGCGGGTCAGGACGCTGAAGGCGAGGGTCACCCACAGCCACGCGTAGAAGTTGCCGGCGGGGACGCCGAACCAGCCCTCGGTCGCACCGATCCCGCGCCAGGTCCAGAGCCCGATCCGGATGGCGATGGCATCGAAGGCGAGGTCGAGACTGATGGCCAGCACGGCGTCGACGAAGGGCGCGTAGCGCCTGCGCACGCCCAGCGCATCGGTGATGCGCATGGACCCCGCGATGATCAGCGCCCAGGTCAGGCCGATCACGATGGGGGCACGGTCGACGGTGAGGGAGAAGTGCGACGAGTAGTGGTAGGTCTCGAAGATGAGCTGGTCGCCCTCCTCCAGCAGGATGCCGAAGATCGCCGCCGAGAGGAGCTCGAGGAACGGCAGCCGCCCCCGGCGCAGGGAAGCCACCGCGGCCCACACGAAGAAGGCGGCAGCGCCAAGCTCGAGGGCCAGGTACACGGGATCGCGCATCACGCTCGATCATACGGGGGATTCCGGCCGGCGATGGAGGGGCGTTTGGGCGGTGCCCTCAGTGCGACCCGGCGCGCTCCACCAGCCACAGGCCGGCCAGGATCACCGCGCCGCCCACCAGCGTCAGGGGTGCCAGCGGCTCCCCCAGCAGCCAGGCCGATGAGCTGACGCCGAACACGGGGACCAGGAGGGCAAACGCGGCGGCTCGCGATGCGCCGATGCGGCGGATCCCCACGTGGAGCGCAACGAAGCCGCCCACGGTGCCGAAGACCGCCAGGTAGCCGATGCCGATCCAGCCGCCGATGGCGGCGTGGGGGACGCGGGAGAGTCCGCCCTCGAGGAGAGCCAGGGGCAGGAGCACCAGGGTCCCGGCGACGGCGCCGTACAGCGTTGCGCTGACCGGGTCGAAGCGGGCGCCGGCGATCCTGCCCAGGACCGAGTAGATGCCCCACAGGACCGCGCCCCCCAGGAACATCGCGTCGCCCAGCAACCGGTCGGCCGAGGCGTTGCCCCCCTGCGGGTTCACCACCAGGAGCAACCCCACGATGGCCAGGACCAGACCCGCGATGGTGCCGCGCCGCAGCCGCTCCCCCAGGACCGGGGCGGCGATGAGGGCGGTCGCGACCGGCGCCGAGCCCCGGAACGATGAGCGAGCCGTCCGTGGCCGGCGCCAGGGTGAGGCCGGTCAGGAACAGGTAGTTGTAGCCGGCGATGGCGGTCAGTCCCAGGCCAATGATGAGTGGCAGGTCTGCGGCCCGCACCGGGGCGAGGCGCATCCGGAGCGCCCGCGCGCCGAGCCAGAGCAGGAGGCTGGCGAGCCCGAAGCGGATGGCGGCGATGGTGAACGGCAGCAGGGTCTCCACGGCGATGTCCGCAGCCACCCAGGTGCCGCCAAAGCAGACGGCCATGCCGGTCAGGGACGCGTACGCGATCCGCGCGTCCCGGGTGGCCGCGGCGACGTCGCTCGCGGCCGTGGCTCGGGCGGCGCCAGCTCGGTGTCGGTCACCGGTGTCACGCTAGCTGAAACGGCCCGTTCGGTCCATGCGTGAGATTCGGAGGGGCGAGACTAGAATCGTGCCATGACGACCCAGGTCGCGGCCGCAATCGTTCCCGATCTACCTTGCGGGCGAGTTCGTCACGGCGGGCACCCCGCTGGAGATCCGCAACCCGGCAACCGGAGAGCTGGTGGCGACCACCTGCCAGGCCGGTCCGGCGGAGCTGGAGAAGGCGACCGCCGCCGCGGTCGAGGCCTTTGCACAGACCCGCCGTCTCGCCAGCTTCGAGCGCCGCGATGCGCTCGCGCATGTCGCCGACCGCATCCTCGAGGAGGCGGATGAGCTCGCGGAGCTTCTCACCCGCGAGTCCGGAAAGCCCGTCAAGGACGCGCGCGGCGAGGTGGCCCGGGCGGCCCTCACATTCCGCACGGCGGGCGAGGAGGCGCTGCGCATCAACGGCGAGTGGATGCCGCTGGACTGGAATGCGGCCAACCGCGGGCGCTCCGGCCTCGTCCGGCGCTACCCCATCGGCCCGGTGGCGGGCATCAGCCCCTTCAACTTCCCCTTGAACCTCGCGGCGCACAAGGTGGCACCCGCCATTGCGGCGGGCTGCACCGTCGTCCTGAAGCCGCCCTCCAAGGATCCGCTGGTCATGCTGCGCGTGGCCCGCTATCTCGAGGAGACCTCGCTGCCGAAGGGCTCGGTCAGCATCCTGCCCATGGATCGTCCAACCGGCGATGCCATGGTCCGTGACGATCGGTTCAAGCTGCTGAGCTTCACCGGGTCACCAGCGGTGGGCTGGAAGATGAAGGCCGATGCCGGCAAGAAGAAGGTGGTCCTGGAGCTGGGCGGCAACGCGGGCGCCATCGTCGACGAGACGGCCAACCTGGACTGGGCGGTGAACCGCCTGGTCCTCGGCTCCTTCGCCTACGCCGGGCAGGTCTGCATCAGCGTCCAGCGCGTCTATGTCGTGGAGTCCATCTTCGACGAGTTCCAGCGGCGGTTCGTGGAGAAGGTGCAGCGGCTCCGCATGGGCGATCCGCTCGACCCGGAAAACGACCTGGGCCCGATGGTCGACGCGAAGGCGGTGGCGCGCACCCACGAGTGGGTGACGGAGGCGATCCAGCAGGGGGCGCGGGCGCTCGCCGGCGGCGAGCCGGACGGCCTGTACTACCCGCCCACCGTCCTCGTCGACGCGCCCGAAGTCGTGCCGGGTCTGCGGCGAGGAGGTCTTCGCGCCGGTCGTGAACCTCTTCGCGGTCCCGGACTTTGCGTCGGCGATCGCCGAGATCAACGACAGCCAGTTCGGGCTGCAGTGCGGCGTCTTCACCAACGACATGGAGCGGACCCTGTACGCCCACGACGAGCTGGAGGTCGGCGGCGTCATCGTCAACGACGTCCCGACCTGGCGCATCGACCCCATGCCCTACGGCGGCGTGAAGGACTCCGGCCTGGGGCGCGAGGGGCTGCGCTGGTCGATCGAGGACATGACCGAGCCGCGCCTGCTTGCCTTCGTTCGGCCCGTCTAGCTCGCCGATGGACGCCAACCTGGCCGAGCGGCTGCGCGCCGCGGGCGTCGACCCGGCGGCGCCGAGGGATCCCGGCGAGGCGTGGCACAGGCTGCACCGGCGCTTCGGGCCGCGGGCCACGCTCCTCGATCGCTATGCGCTCGAGGCGGCGAGCCGCGGCGTGGCGGTGGACGAGCTGCCCGCGGAACCGCGGACGCGCGTGACCCTCGACGTGCTGGAGGCGCACGAGCCAGGCTTCGAGATCATCGCCGCCTCGGGTCGCACCCGGCGCGATCCCATCGAGGTGGTCGAGTACGACCCCGCCTGGCGAGGCATGTTCGACGCGTGGCGCGATCGCCTCGGCCGCGAGCTCGGTCCGGTCGCGCGCCGCATCGACCATGTCGGCTCGACATCGGTTCCCGGGCTGGCGGCCAAGCCGGTGATCGACGTCCAGGTCAGCGTCCCGGACGTGGGCGACGAGACCGCCTACGTGGCGGCCATCGAGAGGGCCGGGTGGCTTCCGCGCCCGCGACGACGAGCACCGCTACTTCCGGCCGGCGGGCGACCGACCGCGCGCGGTGCAGGTCCACGTCTGTGGCGCCGGGTCCGCGTGGGAGCGGCGGCACCTCCTCTTCCGGGACTTCCTGCGTGCCGATGTCGCCACCCGCGACGCCTACGCGACGCTCAAGCGCGGGCTGGCGAGGCGCTACCGTGACGACCGATCGCCTACAACGAGGCAAAGACCGGATTCATCCTGGATACCCTGGATCGAGCGCGAGGCCTCCGGTCTTCCCGTGACTCAGCCTCCTGACCCGGCGCGCGCTGCGGTCCGGTTCGCGCGAATCCTGCCCGCGGACCGGCTTCGGGACGGCGAGCTGCTGCCGGTGGAGATCGACGGCACGCCCGTCGTCCTGGTGCGCCATGCCGGGGCCTTCTTCGCGACCGCCAACAACTGCACGCACCAGGACTTTCCGCTCTCCGAGGCCGGCTTTGATCCCGATGACGGGTACCTGGTCTGCGCCTGGCACCAGGCCTGCTTCGACGTGCGGACCGGCGCGGCGGTCATTCCACCGGCGACCGAGCCGCTGGAGACCTTCCCGACCACCGTCGACGCCGACGGCTGGGTGCGCATCGGTCTCACGGGCAGCCTCGCGAAGGGCGAGTGAGACTAGCGCCGCGGGCGGTCCCGTCAGTCGCCGAGCGCGTCCCGCCGGACCCGCCCGTGCATCTCGCCGCGCTCCGCCCGTTGCAGGTTGTGCGCGCTGCTGATGAGGGCGATGTGGGTGAACGCCTGCGGGAGGTTGCCGAGCGCCTCGCCGGTCCGTGCGTCCCACTCCTCGCTGAAGATGCCGACATCGTTGCCGTGCGTCGAGAGACGTTCGAAGAGGTTCCGAGCCTCGTCCAGCTCGCCGCGCAGGGCCAGGTTGTCCACCAGCCAGTAGCCGCAGATCAGGAACGCGGCCTCCCGGCCGGTGATCCCTTCGACGGCGCGGTCCGGCTTGTAGCGCAGGACCAGGCCGTCGTGCGACAGCTCCTTCTGCACCGCGCGCAGGGTCGCCTCTGCCGCTCGTGAGTCCCCGCGGATGAAGCCCACGAGGGGGAAGACGAGGGCCGATGCGTCGATCACTTCCGAGCCGAAGCTCTGCGCAAAGGCGCCATCCTTGCGCCGGCCGCGGGTCATCACCGCGTCGCGGATCTCGCGAGCGGCCTGCCGCCAACGATCAATCCGCTCGCGCTCCGAGTCAGCCCGCCCCAGCATCTCGGCGAGGCGCACCGCCCGGTCGACCGCCACCCAGCACATCACCTTCGAATAGGTGAAGTGGCGGCGTCCACCGCGCATCTCCCAGATGCTCGTGTCGGGAAGCCGCCAGCGCACGGCCGCCATGTCCGCGTAGCCGCTGAACCGGTCCCATTCCTCCGCGGTGAGCTGGCTGCCGGACCGGACGTCGAGGTACGCGGCGTCGAGCGACTCGCCGTAGATGTCCAGCTGGCGCTGCAGGGCCGCCGCGTTGCCGGTGCGGACCGGGCGCGACCCGCGGTACCCGTCGAGGAGCGGCCGCTCGCGCTCCTGCGGGGCCGGATTGCCGTCGATCCCGTATAGCACCAACGGTCCATCATGCGACGAGCCCGCGTGCTGCATCCATTCCATGTAGGCGTCCGCCTCGGCGCGATAGCCGAGCTGGTGCAGGGCATAGAGCGTGAAGCTCGCGTCGCGCAGCCAGGTGTAGCGGTAGTCCCAGTTCCGGGAGCCGCCGATCTGCTCCGGCAGCGACGTCGTGCCCGCGGCGACGATGGCGCCGGTCGGGTGGTAGGTGAGCAGCTTCAGGGTGATCGCGCTCCGCTCGACCAGCGCCTGGTGCGGTCCGTGGTAGTTGCTGACCGCCGACCAGCTGCGCCAGAAGTCGGCCGTCTCGTCGCGCCACCGACGCAGATCTTCCAGCTCGAACGACTCGGTCTGCTCCTCGTGGCGATCCCGCTGCGATCCCGCGCCGACCTCCTCGCCTTCCAGATCGCCCGGACCGTAGTCGATGACCAGGCCGATCTCGTCACCGGGGGCCAGGGTGGTCGTGACCGACGCGCCGGCGTCGCGGATTGGACCCCAGGGCAGCGTCGACCCGAACAGCAGCCTTCGTCGCTCACCGCCCACCGTCATGGCGAGCGTCCGCCGCCGCTGGCCGTCCGGCCCGGCGAGCAGGAGGCGCGGTCGTCGCGCGCCGTAGTCGGGTCGCGGTTCGGCCCGGATGGCGAGGGTGGCCGTCCCCTCCTCGCAGCGCACCAGGCGGACGAGCTTCTGCCGGGCGAACGGCGCCGGGCCTAGCGCGGCCCGCTCCTTGCCGACCACCGCCAGGAAGTCGGTGACGGAGACGATCGCGTCGCCAACACGGAGTCGCGTCTCGAGGATGGCGGTGTGGGGGAGGTAGCGGCGCCCGAGGGGGGCGACGTCGCCCTCCAGCCGCCACGACCCGCCCTGTCGCCGGTCGAGCATCGCCGCGAAGACGGATGGGGCGTCGAAGCGCGGCTGGCACCACCACTCGATCGCGCCGGCGCGGGTCACGAGCGCCATGGTTCGGCAGTCGCCGATGGGTGCGTAGTCGGAGATCGGTGGATACGCGCTGCCCGGATTCGCAGTCCCGGGGGACTCTGGTCGGCTCATAGGCTATCCTCCCGGGCGGTGTCGATTGCGGCCCTCCCCTACGTCAACTGGATCTTCTGGGCGGCGCTGAGTGCCGGTTCGCTCCTCGTGGTCGGCCTGACCGAGCGGTTGGGCGGGACCACGCGTGGCTACCGGCTCTTCATGGCCGGCTTCGCCGCCGTGTGCGTCCTGATCCTACTCGTCTCGGAGCTGAACCTCCCGGAAGGCGTCCCGGCGGCCAGCACGGCCGGCCTGCGCCGCGATCTCGTCCTCGCCTTCGCGGTGGGGACGCTCGCCTACCTGGCGGCGTCTATCCGGCGCTGGCCGCGGAGCGCGCTGGCCATCGTCAGCGGCGCCGTCGGCCTGGGGTCGATGGTGGTCCTGGCCCTCGCGGGAGGGTCGGCGAGCCCGGCGCTCTTCGCGGCCCAGCTCCTGCTCGTGGGCCTGGCGCTCGGGGCCGTCAACGCCGCCATGCTCCTGGGACACTGGTACCTCGTCACTCCAAGGCTGTCGCCAACCCCCCTGCGTCGCATGATGTGGATCGCCTTGGGGGCGCTCGTGCTTCAGGTCCTCCTCTTCGCGACGGCGGTGCTCACCGTCCCGGGGGACGCCGTCAGCGGACCGATGAGCCCCATCACCTGGCTCCGCCTGCTGGCCGGTACCTGCCTGCCGATCGTGGTGACCGTCCTGGCCATGCTTGCCAGCCGCGCGGCGAGCCTGCAGGCTTCCACGGGCCTGCTGTACATCGGCCTGGCGCTGGTCATGGCCGGCTCGATCGCGGGCGCGTCGATCACGTACCTCACCGGTGTGCCGGTCTGACGGAGGGCTGCATGGAGATCCGGATCCGCTGCTTCGCCATCCTCCGCGAGCTCTCGATCGACCGCGAAGTGCGGGCGGTTGACGACGGCGCGACGGTCGCGGAGGCCTGGGAGGACCTCGTCGCCCGCTTCCCCGGGCTTGCCCCGCACCGACCGTTCGTGCGCCCGGCCCGGAACGGCGCGTCCGTGGGCTGGGAGATGCCGCTGGTCGATGGCGACGAGATCGCCTTCCTTCCCCCGGTGAGCGGCGGCGCAGTCCATACCTCCCTGACCGAGGCGCCCATCGACGTGGCCGCCCTCGAGCGCGGCGCCGCGGCCCCTGGACACGGAGCCGTGGTGACCTTCGTGGGGCGAGCCCGCGACCACGCCGACGACGGGCGACCCGTGGTCGAGCTCGAGTACGAGGTCTTCACCGAGATGGCGGAGCAAACCCTGGCCGACCTGGCCGCCGAGGTGGTGGACCGCTGGGGCGTCTCGGTGGCGGTCGTCCACCGTACCGGCGTCGTGCCGCTCGGCGAGGCGGCGGTGGCCATCGTCACCGCCGCGCCGCACCGAGCCGCGGCCTACGAGGCGAACCGGCACCTCATCGAGGCCATCAAGGATCGGCTGCCGATCTGGAAGCGCGAGCGGTTCGCGGACGGCAGCGAGTGGAAGCGGCCCGGGGCATGAGCCCGGCGATTACGAGCCGTTGTGTTTCCCGGCGCTCCTGTTCGGACGTGACGGTGCGCCGGCCCGCCTGCTGCTGTGCTGCGAACCGCCGGGTGACGGGCCGGTCGGCACGACCGACCCGGGCCGGGCGTGGGTTGGCATGAAGCGCCGCCCCGTGCACAATGCCCGCCTGATGTCGAAGACGAACGACTAGGCCCCACCATGCCAGGCGAGATTCGCTGCCCCACCTGCGGGCTCATGACGCCCATCGCGCCGCAGTGCCTGCACTGCGACGGCGTCCTCCCCGACGGATCGGGGCGTCCACGCGGCCTCGACCGCCAGGAGCTCGAGGAGCGGATCCGCCTGCGTCGCGGGGGCGACAATCCATACCATCGCGGCTCATCCGACTGGCACGCCGCGGATGCCGCCGGCGCCGCCGCGCCCTTCGTCGCCGAACCCACCGATGCGCTCGCCCGCAACGCGCCGGAGGTCGAGGAGGAGCCACCGGCCCGCGTCGACCACCTGGCCGATGCGCCGGCCGGGCGCGCCCGGCTGGCCGTCGCACGATCTTCGCGAGCCGTCCGATCCCCACCCGCACTCCTCGGACCGCGCCCGGCACACCGGCTGCCGTGCCACCGGCCGCCGTGCCACTTGCCGCGTATGTCCCGGCGCGGGGCCCGGACGCCGTGCCGCCGATCCCGACCTCCGAGCCGGACGAGCGGTACACCGAGAATCGCTACTCGCAGGACGAACGGTATGGCGCCGCCCACGATGGCGCTGGCGGGTACGGCGACGACGGGTACACGGCCGATGGCTACTCGGACGGGCCGGGCCGGGCCGGGGGCTTTGCGGTGCTGGGATTCGTCATCCTCGGCGTCGCGGCCCTCCTCGGCGGCGCCTTCTTCTTCGCCGTCCTGAACTCGAGCCCGCGGGCCGCCCAGGCGACCGCGTCTCCCACGCCGACGCCGGCCGTCAGCCAGCCGGTCACCCCCACCGAGACGGCGGCCGAGTCGCCCTCGGGCTCCGCGGGGGAGTCGGCCGGCGCCACTGCGTTGCCGACCGAGGCGCCTTCCGTGGTCCCGGCGGACTTCAGCGCCCAGGTGCAGCCCTGCGCGACGAGCGACATGGACTTCCACGGCTGCAAGAAGGACGGCAGCACCATCAGCGGCAGCCAGGTCTGGATCTGGGTCGGCTTCCAGAAGGCCCGCTCCAGCGACGTGCTCGGCGTCGCGATCCTCAACCACGCCGACGGATCGTCGGTCGGAGACGGCTCGGTGGAGCTGACCAACATCGGCTGCACCCCCGACAAGCCGTGCACCGGCTACATCCAGATGACCTTCACCCGGCTGGCGGCGGGTGACTACGACATCACGGTCAACCTGACCGGCACCCAGGTGGCGACCGGCGCCTTCACCGTCAGCGGCTGACCCGCGGCGTCAGAGGAGCGTCGGGTTCGGGTCGAGCCCCGCATCGCGGCGCCGCGCGGCGAGGGCGCTGAGCGCCTCCATCACGCAGCGATGCGCCGCCGCGGCTGTCACGTCCGCATGATCGTAGGGCGGTGAGACCTCCACGACGTCCATCCCCGCCAGCTCAACGGCGCCGACCACCTGCCGGATCGCTCGGAGCAGCTCGCGGGTCAGCATGCCGCCGGGCTCCGGGGTCCCGGTGCCGGGCGCCATCCCCGGGTCGATGACGTCGATGTCGACCGAGAGGTAGATCAGGTCCGGCCCGTCGAGCGCTTCCGCGATCGCATCGGCGATGACCGCCTCCGCGCCGCGGGCCTCGATCTCGGTCATGAGATGCCAGCGCATCTCGTGCTCGCGCATCCAGGCGAAGGTCTCCGGCGGGGGCCAGTAGCCGCGCAGCCCGACCTGCACGAAGTTCCGTCCGGCGACCGCGCCGGACTCGATCAGGCGGCGCATCGGCGTGCCGTGCGAGGCCAGGACGCCCCAGGTGGTGTTCGCGGCATCGGCGTGGGCGTCGAAGTGGACGACCCCCAGGCGACGGGGAGCCACGTGGCGAGCGACGGCGGTGGCGGACGGGAAGGTGATCGAGTGGTCGCCGCCCAGGACGATGGGGATGGCGCCGGACTCGACCACGTCCGCGATCTTGCGGCCGATCACCTCGTGCCCGCGCGCCAGGTTCGCCGGTGTCACCGGAGCGTCGCCGGCATCGACGCAGTCGAGCCACTCGAAAGGCTGGATCCCGAGCTGGAGCGAGTTGAGGCTTCCCGAGTGGTTCGTGGCGGTGCGGATCGCGCGCGGCCCGAACCTGGCGCCCGGGCGGTGGCTCACGGCATCGTCGAAGGGCGCCCCCACGATGGCCACGTCGGGGTGACGCTCCGCGAGATCGGCGGCATCGGTCAGCAGGGAAGCTTCTGGAATGTCGTGCTGCCCATGTACGCGGGCAGGTCGAAGTCGTGGTAGGCCGTGTACGGGTCCTCGTGGGGCGACGGCGGCAGCTTGTCGTTCTGCCCACGGCCACGGCGCATCTCGTCGGACATGGTGCGGATGCACCCTCCACGGTGGATCCGACAGGCGCCGTCGCGGCGCGGAGCAGGCCTGGCCGGTGTGCGTCGCAGCGATGCTAGCAAAGGGCTGCGGGCCGGTCGAGCGCGGGCTACCATCCATTCCGACCCATGACCGAGGAACCCAGCTACACGTTCGAGGCGGCCCGGGCGCTCATTCCCCAGGTGCGTGCGGTCCTCCTGCAGCTCGCGATCCAGAAGCGGCTCTTCGACGAGGCGCTGGCGGCCCTGCACGCGGAGCACGCGGCTCACCTGTCCCACGGACCCGGCGCCTCGCATGCCGGCGTCGAGGACCGCGAGGCGGCCCTGGCCCAGGTCGGGGAAGGGATCAAGGGCCTGCTCGCCCTCCTGGACTCGCTTGGGGTCCAGGTGCGCGACCTGGACAGCGGGCTGGTTGACATCCCGACCCGGCGCGACGGGGCCCCGGCCTGGCTCTGCTGGCAGCTCTCCGACGCCGAGCTCGCGTTCTGGCACTCGACCACCGAGGGGTTCGCGAGCCGCAAGCCGTGGTGAGCGCCGACTCCGGCGTGTGCGTGATCGGAGACTGTGCCCTGGACGTGACGGCCGCGCAGCACGGCCCTCTCGTGCGTGGCGGGGACAGCCCCGCCGCGATCGACGTTTCGCCCGGCGGGCAGGGGGCGAACGTTGCCGTCCGCCTCGCGCGGCTGGGCGTCCCGGTGCGGCTGGTGACGGCGCTGGCCCGCGACCCGGCCGGGGACTGGCTGCGCGCCCGCCTCGAAGCGGAGGGGGTGGGGCTGGCCGCGACGCCCGTGAGGTCCAGCTCACTCGTCGTCGCACTGCTCGACGAGGCCGGAGAGCGGACGATGCTGAGCGACCGGGCGACGTTCGTGGCAGCCGCCGACGCACTCGCAGCGTCCGTGCGCGAGGCCGGCTGGATCCATTGCTCCGGCTACGTGCTCCGCGACCCGCGGGAAGCGCGCCCGGTTGCGGGGGTGCTCGCCGCGAGGGCAAACGGGCATAGAGTGAGCGTCGCCGGCGGATCCGCGGGCGACGACCGTGCGGCCGAGACCCTGCGATGGGCGCTCGGTCAGATCCGGCCCGACCTGCTCGTCGTGGGCCTTGGAGAGGCGCGCTGGCTCGTCGAGGATCCGGCGGCAGACGCCCCGTCCGCGGTATCCCGCCTGGCCGACGCGGCGACGCTGGTCGTGGTGACCGCCGGCGAAGGCGGAGCGGATGCCTGCCTGGCCGGGCGCGCCATCGTTCATGCGCCCGCCCCGCAAGACCCTTCCCCGGTCGTGGACGCCACCGGTGCGGGCGACGCTTTCACCGCCGCGCTCATCGCGGCGCTCCGCGACGACGGGTGGCCCCCGATGTCCGGCGCCGTGTCGTCCGCGCTTGCGCGCGCCTCGCGGGCCGGTGGATCGGCGGCGCGGGTCCCCGGCGCCCAGGGCCGGATTCTCGGCGAGCGCGGACCCGCTACCGTGACGGGCACATGAGCCCCACCGACCCGCTTGCGGTTTCTGACGAGGTGCGCACCGCGCTGGACGAGGGACGCGCGGTGGTTGCCCTCGAATCGAGCCTGGTCGCCCAGGGTCTGCCGGTGCCCCACAACCTCGAGACCGCGCTGGCCGCGGAGGCGGCGGTCCGCGAAGAGGGCGCGGTGCCGGCCACCACCGCGATCGACGACGGCCGGCTGCTGGTGGGTGCGCCCCGCTCCGTGCTGGAACGCCTCGCCGATCCCGCCGCCGGCGCGGCCAAGGGCGCCTCGCGCGACCTGGGGCTGCTGCTGGCGACGGGACGACTGGGATCCACCACCGTGAGCGCGACCATGCGCATCGCCCACTGGGCGGGGATCGACGTGTTCGCGACGGGTGGAATCGGTGGCGTCCACCGTGGGGCCGGCACGACCTTCGACGTCTCGTCGGACATCGACGAGCTGGCCGCCACGCCCGTCGCGGTGGTCTGCTCCGGCGCCAAGTCGATCCTCGACCTGCCCGCCACGCTCGAGATGCTCGAGACACGGCGGGTGCCGGTGGTCGGGCTGGGGGTGACGGAGCTGCCCGCCTTCTACTCGGCGCGCTCCGGCCTGGGGGTGCCACACAGCGTCCCCGACGTTGCTGCGGCCGCGGAGGCGATCGCCGCGCACCTCGGGCTGCCCGGGGCGGGTGGCATCCTCGTCGTCCAGCCACCCCCGGCCGGCGTCGCTCTCGATCCCGTCGAGGTTGAGCGCTGGATCAACGAAGCGCTGGCGGACGCGGACCGCAACGGCGTGCGCGGCGGCGCGGTGACTCCCTTCGTGCTGGCGAGGGTGGCAGAGGCGTCCGGCGGACGTACCCTGCGGACGAACATCGGCCTGATCGTGCACAACGCCCGCACGGCGGCACGAATCGCCGTGGCATGCAGGCAACGGCAACCGGGCTGAGCGCGGCCGCGGCGGTGTATCCTGCGGGCGAATCGATCCTTCGATTCCGAGGGAGGCTCCCGATGCGCATTTATGAAGGCAGCCCGCGCCAGGACTGGGAAGAGGTGCTCCGCGCCATCGGCTCCTTCGCCGATCGCGAGCGTCTCAAGGAGCTCCTTCTCCTGGAGCTCGACGACGGCTTTCTCCTGCAGGGGCTCACCGTTCCCAATGCGGGAGCCTGGTCGGAGTCCTCGGGGCAGCTGGCCAAGCGGACCTACGAGCTGCTGGACGAGCGGACGGCCCAGCTGATCGAGGAAGCGGCCGCGCATCGGGGGACGGCCATGGAACCGCACCCGCACGTCGAGATCGCCAACTACTACGAACAGGCGATGCGGGTGATCGGCCACTGGCTCGACGGCGAGCGGCCGCGCGACGTCTTCCTCTTCGAGCAGGACGGCTCGTTCGTCCTGCGCATGCTCGTTGCCAGCACCGCGCGGATCGGCCACCAGCTGGCCGAGTTCACGAAAGAGGAGATCTTGGCTATGATCGAGGCTGCACCGGAACAGCGACAGGTCGCGCCGGACGGCGGCGCGCAACCCTCAGGGGAGGCGGTCTGAATGAAGGCACTCAAGGTCCTGCTCATCGGCATCGGCGCGCTCCTCGCCGCCGTGATCGTCATCCCGCTGACCGTCCTGGCGGGACTCTTCGTGTGGCTCAAGCTCACCGAGGAGAGTGACGACGAGGCGCTGGAGATCGACGACACCGTTTGAGATCGCGACCGACACGGCCAGCCGACGGGCGCCCCGGGGGCGCCCGTTCGTCGTGTCAGCCCGTGGCCAGTGCCCAGGCGGCGGTCCAGCAGACGGCCGCGATCAGCATCCCGCGCCACAGCGCGTCGTCCCCGCGGACGCCCTGCGCCACCGCGGCAAGGCCGACACCGCCCAGGACCGCGCTCGCCGCCGAGAGCCGGCCGCCGGCCACGAAGATGACGGCCACGGCAACGCCCACGCCGAGGGCCAGCGCGAGGGCCAGGAGACGCGACCAGCGGCGTCCCAGCACCTGCGCCAGGCTTGCGGACCTGCCGGCGGCGTCCGGCTCCCAGTCGCGCAGCGTGTTGGCAAGATGAGCGGCAACGGCGAAGGGAGCCACCAGCGGCACCGCGGGGAGGACCCGGTCGAGCGGAACGCCGGCACCCGCGGCAACCCATAGCGGCAGCAGGCCGAAGCTCACCAGGTAGGGGATCGGCGACAGGCTGGTCCGCGACAGGCCGAGGTTGTACGTCGTCGCGCTGAGCAGGGCCGCGAGGCCGAGCCCGGTGGCGGCCGCACCAAGCGGGAGCGAGGCGGTGACCTGCAGGATCGCGCCGCTCGCGGCAATGGCGAGGGCGGTGCCCCGCGTGATCTCGCCGGCGGGAATGGGCTTCTCCGGACGCGCGACCCGGTCCCGCCGGTGATCGGCCCAGTCGTTGAGCGCCCCGGTCGCGACCTGCGAGCCCAGTACGGAGACGGTGACCAGGGCCAGCCTCCAGGTGGGCGCGCCGCCGGCCTGGACCGAGGTGATCACCCCGAGCGCCAGGGCGAGCGTGACAACCGCGAGCGTGGGGGCCGGGTGGACAAGCCGGATCGCAGGCGGAATTGGTGAACGTGCCCGCATCCGTCGGTCAGACGGCGCGCCGATGCCGTTTGCACCGTGCGCCTGCTCCCGTTGCGAAGCGTGCTGACCGGCCATCGCCGCATGATAGGCCGCGGCCGGGCCCGCCCCGGACCGCCCCGGGACACCCGCAGATGCGCCCGCGGATGCGCCCGCGGATGCGCCCGCCGGTCAGTAGCCCTCGTCGATCTCCGGGTCGACGGGGCCCCAGAAGTGTCGGTAGATGAAGGCCGTGTAGGCGAGGACCAGCGGCATGCCGATGAGCGCGATGACGAGCATCACCGTCAGGGCCAGGTCCGACGAGGCCGCACCGGCCACCGAGAGCCCGCTCGCCCCATCCCGGCCCGGCACGACGTTCGGATAGAGGCCCACGCCGAGGATCCCGATCAGGCCGGCGATCGACGCGGACGAGGCGGCGAACGCGGTCGTCGCCCGCCGGGACAGGATCGCACCTCCCGTGGCGAGCGTCGCCGCGACGAAGAGGACCGGGACGACCCAGGCCAGCGGGGTGGCGAAGTTGTCCCAGAGGTGTCCGGCGGCGACCCGCGCGAACACGGTGATCGCCAGCCAGAGCGTCATGAAGATCGGCCAGGCCAGGCTCGCGACCCGCCACGCGCGGCGGCGCAGGTCACCCTCGGTTCGGATCGTCAGCCACAGGGCGCCCTGCAGCGTGAACATCGCGACCGACACGAGGCCCACCAGCAGCGAGAACGGGTTCAGCAGGCCCAGGAGCCCGCCGGTGTACTGCGCCTCGGCGTTGAACGGCAGGCCGTAGGCCACGTTGCCTATGGCGACCCCCAGGAGCAGGGCGGGCAGGAGCGAGCCCGCGAAGAACGCGAGGTCCCAGATGCCGCGCCAGCCAGCATCGGGCAGGTGGTGCCGGAACTCGAGCGCCACCGCGCGCAGGATGAGGCCGACCAGCAGCAGGATGAGCGCCAGGTAGAAGCCGGAGAAGACGGTGGCGTACACGACCGGGAAGGCCGCGAACAGCGCGCCCCCCATCGTGAGCAGCCAGACCTCGTTTCCATCCCATACCGGGCCGATGGCGCGCATCAGCACCGAGCGCTCCTCGTCAGTGCGCGCGATCGCCAGGTGGAGCATGCCCACGCCCAGGTCGAACCCGTCCAGGACGGCGTACCCGACAAGGAGCACTCCCACCAGGATGAACCAGATCGTCGGCAGATCGGGCATCAGGCGCCTCCCTGCTGCGCCGCGACCCCCGCGGCCGTCGCCGGCGCGGCGACCGGGGCGGTCGGCAGATCCTCCGGGAACGGCGATGGGGCCGGCCCGTGACGGATCTCCCGGCCCAGGAGGAACAGCCACAGCGCCCCGAGCAGCAGGTAGAGCAGCCCGAGAATGATGATCGAGGCCAGGATCTCGGGCGCGGACACGACCGGCGAGGTCGCGTCCGAGGTCCGCATCAGTCCGTAGACGATCCACGGCTGGCGACCGACCTCCGCCGTCGCCCATCCGAGCTGCACCGCGATGAGCGGTGCCGGAGTGGCGATCACGGCGGTCCACAGCCATCGTCGCGAGGTATGGAGCTGCCCGCGCCACCAGGCCCACACCCCGCCCAGCATGACGAGGAGCATGACCGTGCCCAGCACCACCATGTTGTGGTACGCGAGGAAGGTCGCGGCGACCGGGGGCCAGTCGCTCGTCGGGAATGCCTCGAGGCCCTTGATGGCGGCCTCGAAGTTGCCGAAGGCGAGGAAGCTGAGGAGCCGGGTGATGACGACCTCGGGGCCGTTCACCGCCGTGGCCGGATCCTGCGTCGGCGGCAGCGAGAAGATCACGAGCGGCGCCCCGCTGGTGGTCGAGTAGAGCCCCTGCATCGCCGCGAACTTGGCCTCCTGGGTGGCCGCCACCTGGCGCGCGGAGCCGTCGCCGGTCACGAACATCAGGATCGCCGCGGTGAAGGCGAGGACCAGGCCGATACGGATCGTCATCGCGGCCACGTCACGGTGCCGGCCGTGGAGCAGGTACCAGGCCGCCACGCCCACCACCAGGAACGCGCCCACCGCCCACGCGGACGCGACCGTGTGGAAGTAGCGCGGCAGGGTCGAGGCGTTGAAGACGGCTGCCCAGAAATCGGTCAGCACGGCCTTGTTGCCGACCACCTCGTAGCCCGCGGGCGTCTGCATCCAGGAGTCCGCGACGATGATCCAGAAGGCCGAGAGCGTGGCTCCCGCCGCGACGAGCACGGCGGCGATCCAGCGCAGGGTCGACCCGATGCGCTGGCGGCCGAAGAGCAGGATGCCCAGGAAGCTCGACTCCAGGAAGAATGCCAGCACGCCCTCGGCGGCCAGCGGCGATCCGAAGATGTCTCCCACGAAGGTCGAGTACCGCGACCAGTTCGTTCCGAACTGGAACTCCATGACGATCCCGGTGGCGACCCCCACCGCGAAGGTCAGGGCGAAGATCCGGGTCCAGAAGGTGGCGATTCGGTCATAGAGCTCACGGTGCGTTCGCCATCGCATCGTCTCGACGACGGCGATGAACAATCCCAGGCCGATGGTGATCGCCGGGAAGATGAAGTGAAACGCGATCGTGAGGGCGAACTGGATCCGCGCCAGCAGCACGGGGTCCACGGGCCAGGTCTCCTATGCGGGCTACCTCGCGATCCTTCGCGGTGCGCACCGCCGCCACCAGAGTCTCTTGGCCCGGCACGCCGATGACGACCGGCCCCCGAAATACCGGGCTCCCGCTCAGGAGGCCAGCGCCTCCACGGTGACCTCGATGAGCGGGGAGTGGGCGACCATCTGCTCGAGGTCCTGGTCGCTCCACGCCGTGGCGATGATCCGCCGCAGCACCTCGCGTCGCTCGGTCGGGTCATCGATGATCCGGGCCGTGGCCGGCACGTCCGCCACGGGCCCGCCCTTGAGGTGGATCGTGAGGCGAGGATCGGCCTCCAGATTCGCGAGCCAGCTTCGGCGTCGGTTGGCGCGCGGCATGCCGCTGATGTAGATGCGTCCGTCGAAGACGTGGTAGACGATCTCGATCCTGCGCGGCGCGCCTGAGCGGCGGCCGGTGGTCGTGATGTCGATGAGGCCGGGATGGGCTAGAGCCCGGCGGACCTGGTCGTTCATGGTGCCTCGCCTGAGTGTGGTGCTGGCTAGTTGCGTCTGCAACTAGTATAGCAACGTCGGGCAGGCTCGTCGACGAAGGGCTGGCGGCCGCATGGGCCGGTGCGCTAGACTGGCCTCCCGAGCAGAGGTTGACGTTCTGTGCTCGCGTGTTGCCCGAATCGGGTCCCGTCGGCCGCCCCGTTCGCACGCTTGGGTCATCTCCGCGAAAGGGTTCCAGCATGCCCAAGTACGTCTTCGTCACGGGTGGCGTCGCCAGCTCCCTCGGGAAGGGCATCACGGCGGCGTCCATGGGCCGCATCCTCAAGTCCCGGGGAATCCCCGTCTCCATCCTGAAGCTGGACCCCTACATCAACATCGATCCGGGCACCATGTCGCCGTACCAGCACGGCGAGGTCTTCGTGACCGATGACGGGGCCGAGACGGACCTCGACCTGGGCCACTACGAGCGGTTCATCGACGAGAACCTCTCGCAGGCCAGCAACGTGACCACGGGCCGGATCTACTCCACGGTGATCGCCAAGGAGCGGCGCGGCGACTACCTTGGCGGCACGGTGCAGGTCATCCCGCACATCACGAACGAGATCAAGGAGCGCATCCAGCGCGTCGCACGCGATGGGACGGGGAGCGTGCAGGGCAGCGGTCTCGCCGCGCACGGCGTGGTGATCGTGGAGGTTGGCGGCACCGTCGGCGACATCGAGTCGCTCCCCTTCCTGGAGGCGATCCGCCAGATGCGCAAGGATGTCGGGCGCCGCAACGTGCTCTACGTGCACGTGACCTGGCTGCCCTCGATCGGCGCCACCGGCGAGCTGAAGACGAAGCCGACCCAGCACTCGGTCAGCACCCTGCGCGGCATCGGCATCCAGCCAGACGTGATCGTCCTGCGCAGCGACGAGCCGATCGACGAGGAGATCCTCGACAAGGTCGCCCTGTTCACCGACGTCGACGTCCACGCGGTGATCCCGCTGAAGACGGCGCGGAGCATCTACGAGGTCCCGCTCCAGCTCGAGCGCGCCGGTCTGGGCAAGCTGCTCGTGCGGGAGCTCGAGATCCCCGGTGGCGCGCCGGATCTCCACGAGTGGCAGGAGCTCGTGGAACGGATCCGATCGCCGCGCCCGGAGCTCGAGGTGGCGATCGTGGGCAAGTACACCGAGCTGCCCGACGCGTATATCAGCGTCTCCGAGGCGCTCAAGCACGCAGCGCTGCACCACCGCGTGGACGTCAAGGTGCGCTGGATCCGGAGCGAGCACCTCGAACGCCTCGAACCGGACGAGGTGGAGCGTGAGCTGAAGGGGGTCTCCGGGATCGTGGTCCCGGGTGGCTTCGGGTACCGGGGCGTGGAAGGCAAGATCCGCGCGATTCGCTGGGCTCGTCTGAACGGCGTCCCGTTCCTGGGGCTCTGCCTGGGCCTGCAGTGCGCGGTGATCGAGTTCGCGCGCGAGGTGCTGGGCACCGACGACGCCAACTCGAGCGAGTTCAACGTCTTCACCGCCAACCCGGTGATCGACCTGATGCCGGACCAGCACGAGGTCGCCGACAAGGGCGGCACCATGCGTCTGGGGCTCTACCCGGCGCGTCTCGAGGAGGGGAGCCTGGTCCGTGAGGCCTACGGGGCCGAGATCGCCTACGAGCGCCATCGGCACCGCTTCGAGGTCAACAATGCCTACCGCGATCGGCTCGGCGAAGCCGGGCTGTGGTTCTCCGGCGTCTCCCCGGATGACCGGCTGGTCGAGTACATTGAGCTGCGCGACCACCCGTGGTTCGTGGCGACCCAGGCCCATCCGGAGCTGAAGAGCCGTCCGAATCGGCCGCACCCGCTCTTCCGTGAGTTCGTTGGGGCCGCTGCCCGCAGGTCCGGCCTTGTCACGGAGACGGGATCGACAACGACGCCAGCAGCCGCCGAGACGGCGACGCCAACGAGGGCTTCCTGAGCCGATGCCGACCAGCAGCCGCAGCCGAACCCCCACGAAGAGGTTTGACGCCGATGCCTACCAGCGCGGCATCGAGCCGTTCCTTGCCGAGCTGGAAGAGGAGCAGTATCGCAACGGCGCCGGCCTGAAGGACGACCTGCAGCTGACGCCCATCTACGCGCGCCACGCGGCGCTCTTCGCGCGCTCGACCGTCGACGCGCTCCGCGCACTCCTCGAGGCCGGCGGCGACGATGAGGAGGTCAATCGCGTGCGCGCCCTCCTTGCCTTCGCTACCGATGGCTACCTCCACCAGGCGGTGGCGCCCCTGACCGACGCGGTGTCCACCGCCGAGAGCCGGGCGGTGATCATGTGGCGCGGTGAACCGATCGGATACCGGGCCGTGCGGCCGAGGATCAGCGCGATCGCCGACCGCACCGAGCGGAATGCGATCTTCGACAGCTGGCTGCAGGCGGTGGAGGTGATCAATCCGCTGCGCCGCGAGCGGCTGGATCGGATGCACGCGCTCACCACCGAGCTCGGGTACCGCGACTACGTGGAGCTCGTGGCGGTCACGCGCGGCTGGGATCCCGATGCCCTGGGGGTCTCCGTGCGCCAGGCGCTGGCCGCCACGGAGACCGGCTACTTCGCGGCTATGCGCCGCTCCATGGCCGCCATCGGTATCGAGCAGGGCGACGGCACCCTCGCCGACGCATGGCACATCCTTCGCGGCAGCGGCTGGGACGGGTGGTTCCCGGCGCGCCGCATGCTGGAGGTTCTCGACTCGACCTTCTCCGGTCTCGGCATGCCGCTGACCACGCGGACCGGTGCCACGATCGATGTCGAGCCACGTCCCGGGAAGTCTTCCCGCGCCTTCTGCGCGGTCGTCAGCGCACCCGGGGACGTCCGGCTGGTGCTGAGCCCGCAGGGCGGATGGCAGGACTACCGAACCGGGCTGCACGAGGCGGCGCACCTGGTCCACTTCAGCGAGGTGGATCCCGCCCTGCCGGCGTGGGCACGCCTGCTCGGGGACGCGAGCGTCACCGAGGGCTACGCGATGGCCTTCGACGCGCTCCCCGGAGAACCTGACTGGCTCGCCGACCAGCTCGGCATGCCCAACGAGGAGGTGCGCGCGTTCGTGGACTTCATGGCGCTTGGCACCCTCCACCGGCTCCGCCGCCTGGCGGCCCTGCACCTGTCGGAGCTGGGTCTCCACCGCGGCGCCCCGGACGCAGTCCAGCGCGCGACGTTCGCGGGGACCTACGGGCTGCTGACCGGCGTGCGGGTTCCCGACGCGCTCTACCTTGCCTTCGTCGACGATGCGATGTACCGCGGCTCCTACCTGCGGGCCATGATGCTCGGCGCCGCGGTGGATGACGCCATGGCGCGGCGGCACGGCGAGGGCTGGTGGCGCGTCGATGCGGCGGGGTCGGAGCTCCGGGCGCTCTTCGCCCGCGGGCTCGGCTGGAACGCCGAGCGCGTGGTTGCGCACCTCGGGTATGATTCCCTCGACTGGCGGCCGGTCCTGCGCAAGATCCGGACGCAGCTCATCGGAGAGATGAGCGGATACGGCGGGCCCAACATCACGACGCGAGCCGGGACCCGCAAGATCTGACCACTCGACCGCCGCGCGTCGCCCCGCACGTCAGCCCCCGCCCGCGCGAGGCTTAGCAATCATCCAGTCCTCGATCCGGTGCGACGTACCGGTTGGGGATGGCGGGCGGCTCAAACCGTCGTGCCGGCCGAGCCGGCCTCCGGTGAACCTTCGACAGAGGTCCTCTCACTCCCATGAATGACACCCGGCAGACCCTGCGACCATGAACGAGGAAGCGCGTACACCGCGCCGCAACCGGTCGCGCCGCCGCTCCGAAGGTGGCGCTCCGCGCCGCCCCGCGCAGCGCCAGAACTACCCCCGACGCCGCAACGACTACATGACCGGCGGCTACTCGAGCATCTATGCCGGCCCCTTCCCCACCGAGGACGACGGGCCGATGGAGCCGCTGACCCTGGCGGAGCTCCAGGCCAAGCCGGTCGACGAGCTGCGCGAGCTGGCGGGCGAGCATGGGATCGAGAACTTCGAGGAGCTCGAGCACCAGGACCTCGTCCTCAAGCTCCTTGACGCGGTCCCGCTGGCCCCGACGCGCAAGACCGCGGAGAAGAACGGGCAGGCCGGTGCCACAGAGGGGATCCTGGAGATCGTCGACGAGGGCTTCGGGTTCCTCCGGCGTCACGGCGTCATGCCGTCACCCGACGACATCTACGTGAGCTCCAGCCAGGTTCGTCGTTTCGCGCTGCGGACCGGCGACCGGGTCACCGGTCAGACCCGCCCGCCAAAGGACCAGGAGAAGTACTGGGGCCTGCTTCGCGTTGACACGGTCAACGGGGTGGACCCGGACACCGCACGGCGGCGCCCGTCCTTCGATGCGCTCGTCCCGGTCTTCCCCGACGAGATGTTCGACATCGAGGTCGACCAGAAGAACCTGACCCAGCGCCTGATCAACCTGATCGCCCCCATCGGCAAGGGCCAGCGCGGGCTGATCCTCTCGCCGGCCAAGGCCGGCAAGACCACGGTGCTCAAGCAGATCGCCCACGGCGTCACCGAGAACTACCCCGAGACGCTGCTGATGGTGGCCCTCATCGGCGAGCGTCCCGAAGAGGTCACCGACATGCAGCGGTCGGTGAAGGGCGAGATCTATGCCTCCACCTTCGACGAGCCGACCGAGAACCACACCCGGGTCGCGGAGATGGCGCTCGAGATCGCGAAGCGCCAGGTAGAGACCGGCCGCGACGTCGTGATCCTGCTCGACTCCATCACGCGGCTCGCCCGCGCCTACAACCTTGCGCTGCCGGCGTCCGGCAAGACCCTCTCCGGCGGGGTGGACCCGGTCGCGCTCTACCCGCCCAAGCGCTTCTTTGGCGCCGCCCGGAACATCGAGCATGGCGGATCGCTCACGATCATCGCGACCTGCCTGGTCGACACCGGCTCGCGCATGGACGACGTGATCTACGAGGAGTTCAAGGGCACCGGCAACATGGAGCTGGCGCTTGACCGCAAGCTCAGCGAGAAGCGGATCTTCCCGGCCATCGATGTCCTCCGCTCCGGTACCCGTCGCGAGGAGCTTCTCCTCGACGAGAACAGCCTGCGGATGGTGTGGACCATGCGCCGCATGCTGAGCGCGCTGGGTCCGAACGAGGGGATCGAGCTGCTCATGCAGCGCCTGGGCAAGACGAAGAACAACGCCGAATTCCTGGTCTCGCTCTCGAAGTCGGTGGAGGCCTCCGAGCGCTGAACCGTCCGGCATCGCGTCCCGCGTTCGTCGTCGCCCTGGGCCTCACCGTGCTCCTCGCCGCCTGTGGCGGCCCGTCGCCGTCCCCGACCGAATCCACGCCATCAGTGGGCTCGGTCGTCCCCACGCCGACGCCCACGTCCACGCCTGCACCGGGGCAGGTCGTGCCGGCTCCCGGCGGGTCCAGCACCGTCTACGCCCCGAACCCCGGTGCGATCGTGGTGGCCATCGACCCAGGCCACGGCGGCTGCCTGGACTGGGGTGTCGCCGATCCGTACGACAACAAGCCCGGCAAGGCGGAGAAGGCCGATACCCTGGGCATCGCGCTGGCGTTGCGGCACATGCTGGAGGCGCAGGGCATCAAGGTCGTCCTGACCCGCAGCGACGACTCGGCGCTCGCGGGCGGTACCTACGCGCCGCTCGGCTGCGACGGGTCGCCCTGGCGCGACGTGAACGGCGACGGGATCACCGGCTTCGGTCCGGGCGTGCCGGATGCGACGAACACCCGCGACGAGCTGTCGGCGCGGATCGACCTCGCCAACGTGGCGCGTGCCGACCTGGCCATCAGCATCCATATCAACTCGATGACCCAGGGCGGCAAGATCTACAAGATCGCGGCGACCCAGACCTACTACACCGATGCCCTGCCGTGGGCCGAGGCCGCCCGGCAGCTGGCCCAGGATGTGCAGGACGGCGTGGTGGCCTCCATGGCGGCAGCCACCACGTACGAGCGGCAGGACCGCGGGATCGATGGCACCGCCCCCTACCTGTACTTCCTGAAGCCGGCCGGGAGCGCCCCGAACGAACCCCGGCGCGGTCTCCTGATGCCGGGCATCCTGAGCGAGGTGGGATCCATCTCGCTCGAGGCCGAGAGCGAGCTGCTCGCCACTCCGGCCGGCTACCAGGCCGTGGCGCAGGGGATCTTCGACGGGATCGCGCAGTACCTCGCGTCCCGGACGCTCGCGGCACGCATCGACGCGCTCCTCCCGGGGAGCGTGGTCGGCACCCAGCCGACGGTGGTCCCCGGCGACGGACCTCCGTTCTGGCCGCCCGTAGCACCGGCCCAGGGCACGCTGCCGGTGCGGCTCACCAACACCGGGAGCACTGCCTGGCCGTCCGGGATGCAGCTCGAGGCGGGGTGGGGCGCCACGCCGATGCCGTACCTGGCCGCCGCACCGGGATCGCTGGCTGCCCTCGACGTGACGGTGCCGGCGCTGGGGCCCGGCGAGTCGGTGGAGCTCACGGTGAACCTCCCGGCGGCGCCGGCGGGCGGCCGGCAGGTCGCGTGGATCACGCTCGTGACGTCGGATGGGACGCCCCTGACCGCATCCGGATCGGCGCCGCTGCAGCTTGGCTCGCGAGGGCCCTAGAGCCAAACGTCCCGCACTCCTGGTGACGCCTGGCCCGGTTGACCCTCTGTCTGGGCGACTGGTACCATCGTCAGCGTACGACTCGGGCCGTACCGTTCCGATTCGGGGGTACTGGATCCGCACGGCTGGTCGGACAGCTGTCGCCCGCACCCGTCTGCTGGAGCTGAGCTATTGCCCGAGCGAAATCGCCGCCTGCCCCGACTGACTGAGGCACGACCCCTTTCCCGCGCCGTCGCACACCTGGCGGTCGTCGGGCTGGTTGCCTTCAGCGCAGCCTTCGGTCTCGCCGCGGTGCACAAGGCAGCCTCCGGAGATGGCGGGCTCACCTTCGACGTCGTCGCCACTGCGCGAGGCGCTGCCACCCAGGCCCAGGCGATGCAGTCGGCCCATTTCGTCCTCCAGCCGCAGACCGCCGACACGGATCCGCTCCTCTCGCGGCGGGTATTCCCGACCCCCACCCCAACACCCACCCCGGTCCCGACCCCCACCCCCGCCCCCCGCGTGACGCGGCCGATCGCCGCGGTGGTGAGCAACGGCACGCTCCTGTGGCCGGTCCCCCACGCGGTGATCACCCAATACTTCTGGTCCGGGCACCTCGCCGTTGACCTTGCCGTCCCTGCGGGCAGCCCCGTCCTGGCGGCCGCCTCCGGGACGGTCATCTGGGCCGGATGGCGCACCAACGGCGGCGGGCTCGTGGTCGAGGTCGATCACGGCAACGGTCTGCACACGGTGTACAACCACCTCGGCGCGATCCTGGTGGGTCCCGGCGCGGCCGTCTCGCGCGGACAGCGCATCGCGTCGGTCGGTTGCACCGGCCTGTGCACCGGCCCGCACGTCCACTTCCAGGTGTCGATCAACGGCGTCTTCGTCAACCCGTTGCGCTACATCTCGCGCTGACCCCTCCTGACCCCGGATCGTGGCCCTCGGCGCGCGTGGCTGCCCGGGTATGATCGCCTCGATGTTCGCTGACCACGTCCGGGTCTTCGTGTCCGCCGGCGCCGGCGGCGACGGCGCGAGCTCGTTCCGGCGCGAGGCACACGTTCCCCGCGGCGGACCCGACGGCGGCGACGGCGGGCGCGGCGGCGACGTCGTGCTGGTCGCCGAGGCGGGCATGACCACGCTCGGCGACTTCCGGCGCCGCCGTCACTTTCGTGCCACGCCCGGCGGTCGCGGATCCGGCCGGCGCTCGCACGGGCGGAATGGCGTTGGCACCATCCTGCCGGTCCCGCCGGGAACCGTGGTCCGCGACGAGGAGGGCGGCTGGATCGGGGAGCTGCTTGTGCCCGGGGAGCGCCTGGTGGTGGCGCGCGGCGGCCGCGGCGGCCGCGGCAACGTGCACTTCGTGTCTGCGACCCACCGGGCCCCGCGTCACTACGAGAAGGGCGACCCCGGCGAGGAGCGCTGGCTGGAGCTGGAGCTCAAGTCGATCGCGGACATCGGGCTGGTCGGCGCGCCGAACGCGGGAAAGTCGACCCTGCTGGCCGCGCTGACCGCGGCCACCCCGCGCGTGGGTGCCTATCCGTTCACGACCACCAGCCCGAACCTGGGCGTGCTGGCGGTGGGTGACGATCCCGATCTCGACGAACGGACGGCGGTCATCGCCGACGTTCCGGGCCTGATCGAAGGCGCCCACGCCGGGCACGGCCTGGGCCACGAATTCCTGCGCCACGTCGAACGCACCCGGGTCCTGCTGGGCGTGGTCAACGGCGATGCCGACGATCCGGTCGCGGAATGGCACGGCGTGCTCGAGGAGCTGCGGCTGCACGACGCCACGCTCCTGGAGCGACCGATGCGGATTGCGGTCACCAAGCTCGATCTTTCCGTGGTCCGCGAGCGCTGGCCGTCCCTGCGCGATGCGCTCCACCGCGACGCGGGCGAGGACGCAGGCCGGCGGCCGATCGGCGTTTCGGCCCACGACGGGACCGGTCTGGACGAGCTGCGCGCGGCCCTCGCAGCCGCGCTCGACGAGGCGGCGGCCGGAGACGCACAGCGCACCACCCCCGAGGATGAGATGCGTGTTCATCGCTTCGATCCGCTGGCATCCGGCTGGCAGGTGGTCGCCGAGCCCGACGGGCTCCGGGTCCGCGGGCGGCGCATCGAGGAGGCCGCCAACCGAACCGACTTCAAGAACGAGGAGTCGCGCGAGCGGTTCGAGCTGCTGCTCGAGCGGCTGGGTATCGAGGCCGAGCTGCTTCGCCGCGGCGCAGTGGCCGGCGTGATCGTCCACATCGGGACAGCCGAGCTCGAGTGGGGCGAGGAATGAGCGGAGAGCACCCGGCCGACGGTCCGCGACGGATAGGCGTGCTGGGTGGCACATTCGACCCACCGCACGTCGGGCACCTGTGGCTGGCGACCCTGGCTGCCGATGCGCTGGGGCTCGAACGGGTGCTCGTCATGCCCGCCGCCCAGCCGCCCCACAAGCGCGGACAGCCGGTCACCGCGGCGGAGGACCGGCTCGAGATGACCAGGCGGGCGATCGAGGGTGACCCGCTCCTCGAGCTGTGCACCATCGAGATGGAGCGGCCCGGACCGTCATACACCGTCGACAGCATGATCGAGCTGCAGGGACGGTACGGCCCCGACCCGACCCTTGTGCTGGTCATGGCCGCGGATTCGCTCGCGCAGATCGACACCTGGCGGGAGCCGGATCGCCTGCTCTCCCTCGTGGAGTGGGCGGTGGGTCCGCGGCCCGGCAGCCCCATGCCCGACCCGGAGAAGCTGTGGGCTCGATTCGGGGAGGCGGCCGCCCGCATCCACCTGCTCGAGGGTCCCGGGCTGGACGTGAGCGCAACCGAGATCCGACGGCGAGTAGCGTCCGGCCGCGCCATCCGCTACCTTGTTCCCCTGGCCGTGGAAGAGCTGATCGCCGATCGGCGCCTTTTCCGGCGCTGACAGCGACTTGCAGGGAGCACGACACCTGGCCGAACCCGCCCGCACCGCGCTGACCGACCCGTCCGAGCTCGCGCACCGGATCGTTGACGTCGCGTCCGACAAGAAGGCGAGCGACGTCGTCCTGCTGCGCACCGCCGAGGTCACGAGCATGGCGGATTTCTTCGTGATCTGCTCGGGTCGCAGCGACCGGCAGGTGGGTGCGCTGGCCGGCGCCATCGTCGATGTGCTCCGCGAGGAGGGCGCTCGGCCGTTGGGCGTCGAGGGGGCGAGGGCTTCGAGCTGGGTCCTCATCGACTACGGGAGCGTGATCGTGCACGTCTTCGCCCCCGAGGAACGTGAGTACTACGGGCTCGAGCGCCTGTGGAGCAACGCCGCACAGGTGGTCCGCATCGTCTGAGCCGGGTCGCCGCGCTTCGCTCGGATCGGCCCGGGTACTGCATGGGTACCGGTGGGTCATACCCCGGTACTCCTATTGAGGCCCCGGCAGGCTGAATCCATGCTCGGCACATGCACGAGCGAACGGACGGGCGATCCACGGAGCGCTGCCGCTTCTGCGACGGCGATCTCCTGACGAGCGTCTTCGACACCACCTTCCGCGACACGACTGCCGATGAGCGGCTCTTCTTCGAGATCCCCGGGGCGCTCTGCATCCCGTGTCGCCAGCTCTATGTCGAGCAGGAGCTGATCGGAACCCTCGGACTCTCCGAGGCGCGCTGCATCTTCGCCATCGAGAGCGATCGCATCCTCCGCTCGCCGGCCGCCTGACCCCATTTGAACCGGTAGCCCTCCGGCGACGCCGTCCCGCCCACCAGCGGGGCTGCGTCGTGCGCGCCGATTGCCCGCCCGCCATGCGCGCCGGCACGACGCACTGAATCAGCCGGAGGCTGTCCTGGTGGCGAGCAGATGTTCGCCCAGCCACGCCGCGATGGCGGACTCGGGCTCGACGCGGTTCTCCTTGATGGCGAGGTCCGCCTCGAACAGCCCGCGCAGCATCGACTCGAGCTCTTCGGGCCGATAGTGACGCGCCGCGGCGGCGATCCGTTCGGCCGTTCGCGCCTTCCCGCGGCCAACGCGCCGGGTGAGCTCGGCGGGCGTCGCCCCCCGGGCGACCAGGTCGCTGGCGACGATCAGATCTGCGATCCGGCTGTGCAGCGAGGCCGTGATGCGCAGCACGGGCTGTCCTTCCTGCAGGGCACGCTGGAGGGCCGCGGCCGCGGCCGCCGGCTCTCGCCGATCCACGGCGTTGGTGACGGCAAAGACCGATGAGGGCCGGGTGTCCGGCGTGAGGGCCTCGACATCCTCGACCCCGATCGGTCGCTCACCAGCGTATGTCGCCAGCTTGCGGAGCTCGGAGTCGACGACGCGCGTCTGCTCACCGCGTTCGATATCCGTCTCCCAGACCGCGCCGCCCACGCGTTCCGCGAGGAGCGCGGCTGCGCGGGGCTCGATGGTGATGCCCAGCGTCGCGGCGCGCTGGCGCGTCCAGCCGGTCAGCTCCGACCGTCGGGGTGCCATGCGCTCCACCACGGACCCTCCCCGTTCGCGGACGGCATCGGCCAGGCGGCGCAGGAGGGCGGGTGGGCGCCCTGCGTCTCGGGACGGGCGCTCCTCGACGAGGACCAGGGCTGCCTCGTCCGGGAGCTCGCGCACGAGGTTCATCAGCTTCTCGGTTGCGGACCCGGAGCGGCCCGCGGCCCGCAGCGGCCGGCGCAGCACGACGAGATGCGGGCCGAACAGGCCAATGGAGGCCGCCTCTACGCGCGCACGGTCGAGCAGCGGCTCCTCCGGCGAGCGCTCCGGGATGAGCTCCGTGCGCGGGACCTCCCCGAGCTGGCGCGCCAGGGCGTCGACCGCCTCGTCGAGCCCCAGGCTGTCGTCGCCGTGCGCGAGAAGGAGGTGGATGCTCACAACGCTGCGCCCGCCTCCCAGGCGCGGCGGAGCTGGTCGACCACCTCGTCGACGCCCATGCCGGCTGCCTCGGCAAGCTCTGCTTCCAGGCCGTGTGCCAAGGGGCGGGCCGCGTCGATCTCCTCTCGATACTGGGGATGGCGATCCGCCATCCGATCCAGGCGCTCGTCGATGGTCAGGAAGGTCTGCTCCACGTGCTTGTCCGCGAGGCTCACCAGGACCGGCTCCCAGCCGCGCGGGAAGCGATCCTCGTCGAGGAGGCAGGTGATCGGGTGCGAGGAGACGGCCGCGGCCAGCTCGCCGAAGCCCATGGATTCGAGCAGGCGGGCGCCCACCTCACCGTGCGGACCACCGTCCCGGCGGGTCCGGGGCTTGTCGATGTCGTGGAGGAGGGCGGCGGCCTCGACCACGGCCAGGTCGACGGGAATCCCGGCGGCGGCGACCATCTGCGCGGCGGCGACCGCGACGCGGGCCACACCCTCCGAGTGCCGGACGATGCCAGCCGGGGTCCGGCGGCCGGCGAGGATCCGCGCTGCCTCCTCGCGATCGGGAACTGCCATGTGCCGATGCTACCCGCTCCGGCCGTCGAAGCGAGGGTCGGCGTGTCGTGGGCCACGCGGCGCAGCGGGCGGGTTCGCCCGGAGACCACGACGCTCGATGCGGCGCCGCCGGCCACGGCGGCGTGTGCCGGACCTCTGCGACCGCGCGCCGTCACCGACCACGTGGCGCCGTCGGATCGTACCTCCACCGTCCCGTCGAGATCGGTGCGCAGCACGCTGACCCCCGCGTCGGCAAGGACCTGCAGCGTATCCGCACTGGGGTGCCCGTACTCGTTGCCGGCCCCCACGCTGACCAGGCCGAGCGCCGGGCGCAGCACTGCCACGTAGGGTGCCGTGGTGCCCGAGCGCGAGCCATGGTGCGCCACCTTCAGCACGTCGACCCGGACCAGGGCGTCGCGCTGAGCGAGCAGCGCCTCGACGGGTGCCTCGGCGTCACCGGTGAGGAGCGCGGCGAAGCGGTCGAAGCGGAGCAGGCCCACGACCGACGCGTTGTTGATGTCGCCGGCAGGCAGGGGAGCCGAGACGTCCGCCTCCGACGGGTAGAGCAGCGTGAGCATCGTGCGCGAGTCGAGCCGGATCACCGATCCCGCGCGCGCCAGGCGGTACGTGCCGCGCGGCCGGGAGTTCGCCAGGGCCAGGAGCTGCGCGTAGGCGGGGTTGGGGTACGCCCGCCCGCCGTCCAGGACGGTGGCCACCCGGAACCGGCTGAGCACCGCCGGGAGCCCGCCGACATGATCCTGGTGCGGATGCGTGAGGAGCACGACATCGATGCTCCGTCGCCACCAGGGAAGCGACGGCGCCCAGGCGACGAAGGGTGACATCGGGGTCCGGACCGCCGTCGACCAGCATGGTCGTTCCCGAGGGAGCGGTGACCAGGATGGCGTCACCCTGGCCCACGTCGAGCATGGCGATGTGGAGGCGGCCGTCCGGCTGCGTGGCCAGCGTCGTCACCCCCAGCACCACGACCAGCATCGCGAGGAGCCGACGGGGCGTCGCGACGAGGCGAGCCGCGAGCCGCACGGGTGCGAGCGTGAGGCCGAGCCCGCGCCCCGCCGCTCGTCGCAGGCGGTGCATGGGTCCCGGGCCGGCCAGCGCGACCGCCTCGTCCCGGGCCGTGGTCCCGGCGTTCGCACGGGCGCCCCAGGCCACGACGAGAGCCGGGTACCACGCCAGCGCCAGCGGGGGCGGCAGGCTGACCGGGAGCGAGGCGAAGGGCACGGATGCGACGGTCGATCCGATCGCGATCATCGCGCGCAGGCCCAGCCAGGCGCACCCGCCGGCCAGCCAGGTCGCGGCATCGGCGAGGATGGGGAGGTGAATGGCGGTCGTTGCCAGTCCCACCGGGGCTGCCACCGCACAGGCGAGCATGACGAGCGGAACCAGGGGAGTGACGAGCACGTTCGCCACGGGTGCCACCAGGCTCAGGCGCTCGAATGTCAGGAGGATGATCGGCAGCGTGGTGAGCTGGGCCGCAAGGGTCAGCGCCACGGGTTCGCGAATCCACGCGGGCCAGGCGTCCAGCCGCGCAGCGAAGCCCGATCCGAAGGCGATGAGGCCGGCGGTGGCGAGCAGGGACAGCTGGAAGCCCACGTCCCACAGGACCGCGGGCGCCGCGGCCAGCATCACGCACGCCGCGAGCATCAGCGCGGAAGCGGCATGGGCCCGTGAGCCGCCCTGGCGACCGAGCAGCAGCGCCGTCGCCATCAGCGCTGCGCGGACGACGGATGGGCTGGAGCCGACGAGCACGACGTACGCGCCGATGGCGGTGAGGGTCAACGCCGGTACCAGCAGGCGGCCGCCGGCCCGGCCGGCGATCCCGTTGAGCAGTCGCGCGACGAGGGCGGCGACGATGGCGATGTTCCACCCCGAGATGGCCACCACGTGGGTCAGTCCCGCAACGGCAAACGCGTCGCTCACCGCCGGGTCGATCGCGGTCCGCACGCCCAGAAGGATTCCCGCGCCCAGCGCGGCCTCCGGTTCGGGGACGATCGCGTCGAGGCCGCCGAGCAGCGCCGAGCGCGCGCCGGCCAGGGCCGTGGCCGGCGAGACCGTGGGCGGGTGCGCCACCTGCGCTTCGAACGCCCGCCCGATGGCGCCCACCCCCTGGCGAGCGAGGTAGGCGCGGTAGTCGAACCCGTCGAAATCCTGCGGCGCCTCCAGCCGCGCGTGGAAGGCGACCAGATCGGCGGTCCGGATCTCGAGGGCACGCGGCAGCCATGCGACCAGCCGACCACGCACCGCCACGCCGTCGATGGCGACCTCGTCGAGGACGATCTGCTGGCGATCCTCCCGTGGTCGCGGGTCGTCGACCACCGTGCCGCGCACGTCGGCCTCGCCACTCCCACCCGGGGCCAGCCAGCCGGCCACCGTCGCAGGGCCGCTGGGCAGCCCGGACGCCGCCGCCCGCCATGTGCCAAGCGCCATCCCGGCGGCGACCGCCGCTACCAGCACCGCCGCGCGTCCCGATCGCCGCACCCGGCGGCGGTCGGCGGCCGCCACGGCCAGCGACAGCAGCGTGACGAGGAGCGCACCCGCGACGAGCGGTCCCAGGTACGGGGGTGGCGCGTCCGCCGGGTCGGCGAGGAGGATGCCGGCGGTCAGCCCGGCGAGGCACCCGGGAAGCACCAGCGCCGTACGTGGCATCTCGGACCGACCGATGGTCGCGGTTGCCGCCAGCGCGGGTCAGACCGTGACCAGGTCTCGGATGTCGGCCAGCTGCGCGGTGGTGAGCACCTTGCGATCCACGAGCTCGTCCAGCGTCCGGAACGGCTGCTCGCTGCGGGCCGCCAGGATCTTCGCGACGGTGGCCGGGCCGATCCCCGGCAGCGCGTCGAGCTCCTCGGTCGAAGCGCTGTTCAGGTTGACGAGCCCGCTGCCACCGCCACCGCCTGCGCCAGTGCCGCCCGATCCGCCGGCGGTGGCGGTCTCCCCGATGCGCGGGACGTACACCTGGTCGCCGTCCGCGAGGGTGGCGGCCAGGTTGAGCCCGTGCGCGGACGCCATGAGGTCCGCATCGGGCGCGTAGCCACCGGCCGCGGAGATGGCGTCCGCTACCCGAGCGCCGGCCGGGAGACGCCGGATCCCCGGCTCGGCAACGGCCCCCTCGACGTCGACGATCAGTCCGTCATCCTGTCGATCCGTGCCGGACGACGAGGCGCTGGGCAGGGCCGAGGCGGTGGCGAAGGGGTCCGCACCGATCGGCGCCTGCGAGCTTGGCGCGGCGACGAGCAGCCAGACGGCGATCCCGGCGAGAACGAACGACCCGGCGATGCCGGCGAGCAGGACGCGATCCACGAGTGTCACGGGCAGCAGGCCTCCGAGGGGAGGCGAGGCGGTTCGACTGCGTCCGAGGTCCGGCGCCCGGGCACTCGGCGCCGGGCCCCGGAAGCAGGGTCGCAGCCTAGGCGACCCTGCCTTACCGGAACGTTACCCGGAGGTTTGCCCCAGGTGTCGCTCAGTCGCGCGGCGTGACCACGTTCACCAGCTTGCCCGGCGATCTGGATCACGCGACGTGGGGCGCGCCCGTGCAGGTACGCCTGCACCCGCTCGCTGGCGAGTGCCAGCCGCTCGATCTCCTCGGGGGCCGTGTCCGGGGCGACGACGCAGCCGATCCCGCAGCTTGCCGTCGACCTGGACCGGCAGCTCGACCATGTCCGCGGCCGCCAGGCCGGGTCGTCGACCGGCCACGCCTGCTGGTGGACGCTGTATGGATGTCCCGCGCCGCTCCCAGAGCTCCTCGGCTGATGTGCGGGGCGGCCGGCGCCAGCAGCAGGAGCAGGGTGTCGACCGCCTCGTCGAATGCCGGGCCGCCTGGCGATGCCCGCCTCGCGGGCCTCGCCGATCGCGTTCGACAGCTCCATCAGCTTGGCGATGGCGGTGTTGAAGTGGAACGCCTCGTAGTCATCGGTGACGCCGCGCGATCGTCCGATGCGTGGCGCGGCGCAGCGACGCGCTCGGCATCGGCGCTGCCGTCCCCGCTCAGCCGCTGCGCCGCCATCGGCCAGGCCAGGTGCCAGACGCGACCCAGGAAGCGGTGGACGCCGTCGATGCCGGTGGTGCTCCACGGACCGCCCTGGTCCCACGGGCCGATGAACATCAGGAACAGGCGCACGGCGTCGGATCCGTAGCGCGCCACGAGGTCGTCGGGGTTGGCGACGTTGCCGCGTGACTTGCTCATGCGCTGGTGGTCCGCGCCCAGGATCTGGCCCTGGTTGCGCAGCACCATGGTCGGCTCGTCGAAGCCCAGCAGGCCAAGGTCGCGCATGGCCTTCACGAAGAAGCGGAAGTAGAGCAGGTGCAGCACGGCATGCTCCGCCCCGCCGGTGTACAGGTCGACGGGCATCCAGGCGTCGACCCGGTCGCGGTCCCATGGTGCCGTGTCCTCGTCGGGCGAGCAGAAGCGCAGGAAGTACCAGCTCGAGTCGACGAAGGTGTCCATGGTGTCCGACTCGCGGCGCGCCGGCGCGCCGCACACCGGGCATTCGGTGTTGAGGAACTCGGGGTGCGACTGCAGGGGGCGCGACCCCGGTCGGCGCGAAGTCGACGTCGGACGGCAGGAGCACGGGCAGCTGGTCCTCCGGGACCGGCTGCGCCCCGTGCTCGTCGCAGTAGACGATCGGGATCGGCGCCCCCCAGTAGCGCTGGCGGCTCACCAGCCAGTCACGCTGGCGATACGTGACCGCCGCGTTGCCCGAGCCCCAGGTCGGTCAGCTGCCGGGTGATGGCCCCGATCGCCTCGGCGGCGGGCATGCCGGTGAACTCGCCCGACTCGACCAGCACCTCGTCGCTCGGTATGCGCCACGAAGGCCTCGCCGTCCGGCAGCTCGCCGGATGCCGGCGCCACGACGTACCGGATCGGCAGGCCGAACTTCTCCGCGAACGCGTAGTCGCGCTCGTCGTGGGCGGGGACGGCCATGATCGCGCCGGTGCCGTAGCCCGGGCAGGACGTAGTCCGCGATCCAGATCGGGATCCGCTCCGTTGGTCATGGGATTGACCGCATGGGCACCGATGAAGACCCCGGTCTTCTCGCGCTCGGTCGCTCATCCGCTCGATCTCGGTCTCGCGCCGCGCCGACCGCCGTGTAGGCCTCAACATCGGCCCGCCGCTCCGGCGTCGTCAGCATGCTCGACCAGCGGATGCTCCGGCGCCAGGACCATGAACGTCGCGCCGAACAGGGTGTCCGGCCGGGTGGTGAAGACCCGGATCGGCTCGACGCCATCGGCCTCCACCGGGAAGTCGATCTCCGCGCCCTCGGACCGGCCGATCCAGTTGGTCTGCATCAGCTTGATCGGCTCGGGACAGTCGAGCCCCTCGAAGTCGAGCAGCTCGTCGGAGTAGTTGGTGATCCGGAACCACCACTGCTCCAGGTCGCGCTTCTCGACCGGCGTGCCGCAGCGCCAGCAATGCCGGTCTGCGCCCTCGACCTGCTCGCGAGCCAGCACGACCTTGTCCTTCGGGCACCAGTCGACGCTGCCCATGGCCCGATAGGCCAGGCCCGCCCTGTACAGCTTCAGGAAGAGCCATTGCTGCCAGCGGTAGTAGCTCGGGTCGCAGGTCACGACCTCGCGGGCCCAGTCGAAGCTGGTACCCATCAGCCGCATCTGCTGGCGCATGGTGGCGATGTTGGCGTACGTCCAGGTCGACGGATGGATCCCGCGATCGATGGCCGCGTTCTCGGCCGGCAGGCCGAAGCCGTCGAAGCCCATGGGGAACATGACGTTGTAGCCCTGCATCCGATGCATGCGCGCGACGATGTCGGGCCCGGTCATGGCGTACCAGTGGCCGATGTGGAGGTTGCCCGAGGGGTAGGGGTACATCGTCAGGTCGTATCGCTTCGGCCGCGGGTCGTCGTCTCGAGCCAGGTACAGGCCGTCCGTCTCCCAGCGCTCCCGCCACTTCGCCTCGTACGAGGCAGGCTCGAAGCGCTCGGCGCGTCCGGCGCGGGCGCGTGTCTGCGTGGTCATGATGCGTGCCTCCGTGCGATCCAAAGGTCGATGCGGTAGGGAAGGTCGAATGGCGTCTCGTCGTTGTGACCGTGCCGGCCGAGGATGCCGCCCAGCTCGATGCGGAAGCGGTCCTGCTCATCAGCGGAGAGCGATCGGACGTACGACGCGGTGAAGGCCCTCCGATGAAGCCCGAGACGGTGGTCGAGGCCGAGTGCTCGAGGGTGAGGAGCTCCAGCTCGCTCGAAGCCGCCGGCGCGCTCGACGGCGGTGCGGGTCCGCTCCTGCCCGGTCTCGTGGCCGGCCTGCAGGTGCTCGCCGGTGTCAGCCTCGCCGAAGCGCTCGGCGAGCAGCCGGTGGTAGTCGGCCACGAACGGGGAGCGTTCCGCGTCCCGCACGTTCCAGAAGAGCGCGATCCCGCCGCCGGGCCGCACGATGCGGGCCATCTCCGTGAGGGCGGCGGCCGTGGTCGAACCAGTGGAAGGCCTGCGCCGCCGTGGCCAGGTCCGCGGAGGCCGGATCCAGCCCGGTCGCCTCGGCCGTGGCCTGTACCGTCGAGACGAGAAGGCCCTCGTTCGTGGCTCGCGCCCGCAGCTGCTCGAGCATCAGCTTCCCCGGCTCGACGGCGGTCACACGCCAGCCCAGTGCCGCCATCGCCAGGCTCGCGCGCCCGGTGCCGGCGCCCAGGTCGACGACGTGCGGCCGCGCCGGGAGCGCGAGGCGTGCCTGGATCGTCTCGAACAGCTCCTCCGGATAGCCGGGCCGATAGCGGTCGTACTCGCCGGCCCATGCGTCGAAGGAGCGCGCGCGGTCGACACGATCGTCGGTCATGGTTCGCCCGCCCTGTCGTCGCCAGCCTCGTCGGGGAACCAGGCCATCAGCACCTCGTCGCGGTAGTTTCCGCCGGCCACGTGGTACTGCCGGCGGCGCAGTCCCTCGCGGGCGAAGCCGACGTGCTCGTAGACCGCGATCGCCCGCGCGTTGTCGGGAAAGACCCCAAGCGCCAGCTTGACCAGGCCCTGCTCGCGGGTCCAGTCCTGCGCAGCCCGCATCAGCGCGGAGCCGATGCCCACGTCCCGCCAGCCGTCGAGGATCGCGATGGAGAGGGTCCCGATGTGGCCGCTGACCGAGGAGCGTTCCGTGGTGACCAGCACGTTGCCGATCACGTCGCCGTCCGCCTCCGCCACCAGCACCAGGCTGTCTCCGGCGCGGATCATCTCGCCGATGAAGTACGACTCCGACGGCTCGCTGACCGCCGACGGCGGTGTCGCCAGCCAGCGGCCCTCCGCCCGGACGGCGGCGAAGAGACGGGCCAGGGCACGCGCATCGGTGGGTCGGGCGCGACGCAGGATCCAGCGCCGGCCGTCGCCGGCATCACGGACCTCGCCCGCCGCACCTGGGGTGACCATGCCGCTCCTTCGCGTCTCCGGGTAACAGAAGGCCCCCCTCGCGTCAGGACGAAGGGGGCTCTTCGCGGTACCACCATGACTTGGCCGATTGGGTGGTGGAGCTGGGGGGACTCGAACCCCCGACCCCCTGCATGCCATGCAGGTGCTCTCCCAGCTGAGCTACAACCCCACGATCGGTCCACTCATCGGCGCGATATCGGACGCCATCCGGTCGGTGTGAGCCGACTGCTCGGCGGGCGAGTTCCGCGTCCTTCGATCGCCGGCTCGCACCAGGCCCGGCTCGCTGAGATCGAGGCACACGCGTACTGCTCCCGCGTCAACGCGTTCGCCACAGAGTATACCGGAGGACTTCGGCCACCCTCAAGACGCCGTCAGGCGATCGCGCGGCGCAGTGCCTCCAGGCTGGCGCCGATGTCGCCCTCCGCTGCCTGGGCGACCATCGCCTCCAGCGGGCGCATGAAGACGTTGGTCGCGTCCATGGTCATCCCGAACGTCACCCGGCACTGGCCGTCACCGATCGACTCGAGATCGATCGACGCCTGCACGTGCAGACCGGAGGCGTCGGTCTCGAGGACGATGGCCCGACCCGGCTCGAAGCGGGTGACCCGCATGTCGGCACGGACCTCCTGCCCCAGGAGGCGCCGCTCGACGACGGCGGTCGTGCCGACCCCAACCGCACCCGGAGAGGTCTGCTCGGCGCGGACCACGCCGGACTGCCAGCGGGCCAGGTTGCCGATGTCGGCCAGGAAGGCGAACACGATCTCCGCCGGATGGTCGAGCACCGCGCTCCGCTCGGCGCTCTTCATGCGTGGCCTGGCTGCATCGATGCATCATGCACCCCACGCGGCCGTCCCGGGCAGCTCACCGGCCCACCTCCCACACCATCGGTGCGCCTCCCGGGCCGCGGGCCACGACCTCGGCCGACGCGGCCTCGGCTCCCAGCGCAGCGGAGAGCGCCTCGCGGCTCGTCGCCAGGATGGCTCGATAGGCACCGTGGGCGATGGGCTCGCCCGGCGCGATGATGGCGGGCAGAGCACGCGCGTCCAGGAAACGGACCACGGACGCGTCGTAGTCGTCCAGGATGACGGCATCCTGTGGCCCGGCCGCCTCGGCCAGGGCGACCAGGTCGTAGCGGAATGCGACAGAGCGGTCCGCCGCCGGTCGCTCCAGGTAGGCCGTGGCCGTGCCAGCACCCAGCAGGACCAACCCGCCCGCCAGGCCGATGGCGACCACCCACCCGGCGCGCTGCCCCACCGCGGCGCGCGCGCGAGCGAGCAGCTCCGCGGCTCCGAGCCCCACCACCACGGCCAGCGGCGCCGCCAGGCCGAGCGAGCGCAGGAAGTGCGGGGTGCCGCCCTCGACGGCGATCAGCGGGGGGAGGAGGAAGATCGGCAGCGCCAGGCCCACCAATGCGTGTCCGGGATCGCGTCGCCGACGCCAGATCCGTCCGAGTCCCGCGAGCGCCACCAGGGCAACCGGCCAACCCAGCATGGGGAGCGCCGCCACATCGTGCCGGGGATTCGGATCGCCGGCGACGAAGAACATGCCCAGCGTGTCCAGCATGTGGTCGACCGGGTTCACCCCCAGGCCGGGGTTGAGCGGCGTGACGCCCACGGCCCGGCCGAAGTAGGCGCCGGGATCGGTCACGGCCACCCACAGCATGGGTGCGGACACCAGCAGGAAGGCGATGGTCGCTGGGAGGAGGGTGGGGCGCAGACGCCGCCAGGCGTCGCCATCGGTCTGTCGTAGCCAGGCGAGCCACAGGATGGCCACCAGCGGGAGGAGCTTGAGCGGCTGGTACGTGTACAGCGACGCGAGCGCCACGGCCGCACCCGCCGCGAGGGCCGTCCATCTGTCCGTGCGCCGGTGCCACGCCAGGAGCGTCACCAGGGCCAATGCACCGAACAGGGGAACCAGCGTGTTGCGCATCCCATCACGGCTCACGCAGACCAGCCACAGCGACCCGGCCGACCATCCCGCGGCGACCAGCGCCACCGTCGTCCCGAAGCGACGGCCCAGCCACCAGATGGCGACCACGCCTGCCACCCCGATGGCCGCGGCCGTTCCCCGCAGGATCAGCGTGGTCTCGCCAAAGAGCGCGAACGCGCCCGCGACCAGGTAGGCGAAGAGGGCTTCACGCCCTCCGCCATCGGGGAAGAAGATCGGGTGGAAGCCCGGATCGTGGAGCAGGCGGAGCGCCGACACGGCCTCGGTCGCCTCGTCGGTGTAGAGGCCACCGGGGTTCGTGGCGAGATCGGCGAAGCGCAGGATCGCCGCGCCGGCCAGAATCGCGCCCAGCGCGGCCAGCTCGAGCCACCGGTCCCGATGCAGTTGCACGCGTGAATGATGCGGTGTCGGCGACGGATTGGCGCTGCCTGGCGGGATACCCCCCGGAGGAGCGCTACCATGTGGGGAGCCTGAAACGGGCGTCAGCGGGAGGCGGGCGGCAACCATGGGCCCCCTGGGCAGGGCGAAACCGGCGCGCACCGTGGTCAGGACTTACGGACGCGGCAGCGTCCTGGGCCTGATCAGCCCCATCCTGGCCCTCTTCATGGCGTCGCGGGGGATGGACGGCTGGCGGCAGTCCGCCCTTCGCGACATGGAGGACGACATGGTCGTCATGGCCCGACGCGGATACCGGGTGGTCGCGACGGAGGAGCGCGAGATCCGGCCGTTCGGCGTCTCCTGGTACCGGGTCACCTACCACCTGGTGGACTGAGCTTGCCCGCTCGGCGCGCAGCCGCTCGTCCGGGACAGCAACGCGGTAATATCTTCTCGATATCGTTGCGCTGTCAGGTGGGTCGATGATTCGGGAACGGCAAGGGCGAGCGGTTTCGGGGTACCCGGTCCTGCTGGGATTCGTGGCTGGCGTCTTCTTGCTGGTAGCAGCAGTTGCCTACGCCCTCGCGAATGGCGCACCTCCGGTCTCGATCGCGCCGGGAGCCTACCGCATCGGATTACTCGCGCTGGCAGTGGTGATCGTCGTCGGGACCAGGGGTTTGACGGTCGTCAATCCGAACGAGGCTCGGGTGCTCGTGCTCTTCGGGCGCTACGGAGGGAGCCTCAAGCAGCAGGGCCTGTGGTGGGTCAATCCGTTCTCGCGGCGGCTGCGGATTTCGATCAAGGTCCGCAACTTCGAGAGCCAGCGGCTCAAGGTCAACGACCACGACGGAAATCCTATCGAGATCGCCGCGGTCGTGGTCTGGCGGGTCGTCGACACCGCCGAGGCACTGTTCGAGATCGATGACTACGAGCAGTTTCTCCGGATCCAGGCGGAAGCCGCGATCCGCACCCTGGCCACTGCGTATCCCTATGACGGTCACGGCGAGGAGCAGTCGCTGCGCGCCAACCCCCACGAGGTCGGCGAGGAGCTGCAGCGCGAGGTCCAGGGCCGCCTGGACAAGGCGGGCATCGACGTCCTGGACACCCGGATCAGCTATCTGGCCTACGCCCCCGAGATTGCTGGAGCGATGCTGCGGCGCCAGCAGGCAAGCGCCATCATCGACGCCCGGACGCGCATCGTGGGCGGAGCGGTGAGCATGGTCCAGATGGCGCTCGAGCAGCTGTCGAGCCAGCAGATCGTGGAGCTCGACGAGGAGCGCAAGGCGGCCATGGTCAGCAACCTGCTGGTCGTGCTGTGCAGCGAGCGCGAGAGCCAGCCGGTAGTCAACGCCGGCAGCCTCTACTAACGGCGATGGCCAGCGCGAACGATCGGAAACCGTTCCTCCTCCGGCTCGAGCCAGCCACGATGGCCGCCCTCAAGGCATGGGCGGCCGAAGACCTGCGGAGCCTGAATGCCCAGATCGAGTTTCTGCTCAGAAAGGCGCTGCGCGACGCGGGCCGCCTGGGGCGCAAGGCGGGACACCATGAGGCCGATGCCGAGGAGAACCACGACCGACCCGAGTCTCCCGGGCCCCGGAGCACGCAGCGCCGGACGTCCTCCGCGGCGCATGAGCCGGCCACACCCGGAAGACGGACGAGATGAACGACGAGGTACGGGCGCTCGAGGTCGACGGCATCTCGAAACGGTACGGCGACCTCGTGGCGCTCGAGAACCTGACCTTCAACGTTCGCGCTGGTGAGCTGTTCGGCTTCGTGGGGCGCAACGGCGCAGGCAAGACGACGACGATGCGGATCATCCTGGGCGTGCTGCAGCCCGATGCCGGCCAGGTTCGGTGGGGTGGCGCTCCCCTGGACTTCGTGACCCGGCGGCGGATCGGCTACATGCCCGAGGAGCGCGGCCTGTACCCGAAGATGCGGCTCATCGAGCAGCTGGCCTACCTGGGCGAGCTGCATGGCATGACGGACGGCGATGCGCAGCGCGCGGGCTCGGACTGGCTGGAGCGCTTCGGCCTTGCCGACCGCCGCAATGACGAGCTGCAGGCCCTGAGCCACGGCAACCAGCAGCGCATGCAGCTGGCCGCTGCGCTGGTCTGCGAGCCGGACATCCTGGTCCTCGACGAGCCGTTCAGCGGGCTGGACCCGGTGGCGCTCGACGTGATGACGGCCGTCATCCGCGAGCGGGCGGACGCGGGGGTGGCGGTGGTCTTCTCCAGCCACGAGCTCGACCTGGTCGAGCGCATCTGCGATCGGGTTGGCATCATCGACCGCCACCACATGGTCGCGATGGGCACGGTCGCCGAGCTGCGCGCAGGTGGCCCTCAACGGGTGTGGGTGGATGCGCCGATGGCGGCGCCCGGTTGGGCGGCATCGGTCGCAGGGGTCACCATGGTCCGAACCGATGGCGCCCGCACGCTCCTTGAGCTGGCACCCGGGACCGACGACCAGGCAATCCTGGACGCCGCGCTCCAGACCGGTCCCGTCCACGAGTTTCGGCCGGCGGAGGCGAGCCTGACCGAGCTGTTCCGCGACGCGATCCGCGAGACACGACCGTGACGAAACCGCTCAGAGCGCAGCAGCGCGGGCTGCCGGCCTTCATCCTCGTGGCCCGGCGCGAGGCCCTCGTCCGCCTGCGCTCGCGGGTCTTCATCGGCGGCACCATCGTCATGGTCGCCCTCGTGGTCGTGGGAATCGTCGGCTTCTCCCTCCTGGGCGGTCAGACCAGAGCGGTGCGGGTCGCCTTCAGCGGCGGATCGCAGGCGCTCGAGCAGGCCTTCACCGCGTCGGCAACCTCGCTGGGGCAGCCGGTCACCGTCAGTGACGTAACGGACGAGACCGCGGGCAGGGCCCAGGTGTCCGCGGGCACGCTCGACGTCCTGGTGACCGGGTCCGCGACGTCGCCGACCGCCGTGGTGCAGAAGGCGGCCCCCTCGTTGGTGCAGGCTGCGCTCGAACGGGCGGTGCTGTCCGCCGACCTCGCGGCGGCCGGCCTGTCCCCGGTGGACCTGGCGTCGGTGATGAGGGGGGCACAGGTCCGGGTGGAGGCCCTCCAGCCGACGAACCCTGGGCTGACCCAGGAGCGGGTGGTGGGGCTGGCCGTCGGCATCCTGCTCTGGATTGCGCTCGGCCTCTGGGGGAACCAGGTGGCGCAGGGCGTGGTCGAGGAGAAGGCCACCAGGATCATGGAGATCCTGCTCGCCACCGTCCCGCCCAGCCAGCTGCTGGCGGGCAAGGTCGCGGGGATCGGACTGATCGGCCTCGTGCAGCTTGGGCTGGTGGCGATGGCGGCACTCATCACCAACGCCGCAACCCACGTGGTGACCACGCCGGCGCTCGAGACGGCTGCGATTCTGGGCTACATCCTGTGGTTCCTGCTTGGCTTCCTGTTCTACGCGACGGCCTACGCGACGCTGGCCGCGCTGGTGTCGCGGCCGGAAGAGGTTCAGGGCGCCGTTGCCCCGTTCTCGCTCTTCCAGATCGGGGCGTACCTGCTCGCCTATCTCTACCTGGCCAACCCGGCCAGCCCGCTCGTTGCGGTCGCCTCCGTGCTGCCCCCGTTCGCGCCGATCCTCATGGCGGTGCGTATCTCCGGAGGCGACGTGCCGGCCTGGCAGTTCGCACTCGCGCTCGTCCTCATCGTCGCAGCCATTGCCGGGCTCATCTGGCTGGCCGGACGTGTCTACGCCAACTCGGCCATGCGCATCGGCGCCCGGGTGCGGTTCATGGATGCGTTCCGCGGTTGAGGACCGTGGTGCGTGACTCGTGTCGGCTCCATGGGGCCGCTCAGATCGGAGGTTTTCGGTGCCGAATCGTGTCAGGGCTCATCCATTCCTCACCCTGCTGGCGGTGATCTCGGCAGTTCTCATCGTCGTCGGGCGGGTGAACCGCCTGCAGTGGTGGGGCACCTGGATCTTCGTCGCCGGGATCGCGGTGATCGTGATCGCCGGTCTCCTCTTCCTCCTGAGGAGGTGATCGAAGCGGGCGCCAGTTCGAACGAATCACACGTGAATGGCCGACGAGCGTTCCTCCCGTTCGTCGGCAGAAGGCGATGGTATCCCAGCATCAGCCCGCGCTCTCGACGGCGTACAGCTGCCAGTCGCCTGGTACGCCCTTGAGGTGGTGCCGGCCACGGTCGCGCACGGCCACCTCCGGCCCCTCGAGCGCCTCGCGCAGGGCCTCTGACACGAGGATCTCGCCGTCGGCGGCTACTCCCATGATCCTGGCCGCGGTGTGGACCGCGAGCCCGCTCACCTGCTCGCCGCGCATCTCCACCTCGCCCAGGTGGAGGCCGGTCCGGGTGTTCAGGCCGAGCTCATGCACCCCGGCCCGGA
>CAWBBG010000004.1:0-27628 GCA_963787025.1 uncultured Chloroflexia bacterium | reverse complement strand
CGCGGGCAACCGGTGACAGAGCTGCCATCGCGCTCCCTCCTTTCAGCCATCTGGGGTGTCGCCGCTGCCAGTGGAGGCACCGAGGGAACCGTCAGGCGCGAGCCACTGGGTGGTGATGTTGGAGCCGGCCTTGCGGCTGCCGGCAGCTGTCCAGGAGATGGTGAGGTCGAGCTTCCAGAAGCCGATGTCAGTCGGGCTGATGGCCACCGCGCAGGTCACCGGCATCGGGCTCGAGAGGGTGGGTCCGAAGGGCATCGAGGTGATGGTCGTCTGGTGCGACGTGCCGGCTTCGTCCGGGAAGCACACATAGGCGGCATCGGTCTTCAACTGGGCCATCGCCTTGCGGGCGACGTCCTGTGCGACTGCCGGGTCGCTGGAGATGGGCGTCGGGGCCGGCGTGAAGCGGACGCTGGAGATCAGCGCCTCGACTTGCGCGCGCAGGGCGGCCAGGCCGGGACCACGGATGTCGGCGTCGAGCTGGAGCCAGTTGTCGATGGAGAGGGGACGCTGGATCTTCCAGGTGAGGAGGACGTGGTCAGACGCCTGCTGGTCCTCCCTGAAGATCGCCGCCATGCCGCCCACCTGGGTCCGCGTCCCGTCCGACGGATGGTCGAAGAAGGCGACCGGGTCGATCATCGGGCTGCCGCCGTTGCCGATGGTGATCACCACGTTGCCCGCCGGCAGGTCGTAGCCGTGGGCGTTGCAGCTCCGCGAGTTCGCCGTCGTCTGGCAGATCTGGCTGGTGTCGACCGGCGTGCTGGCCAGGTAGCCCTGCACGCTGTAGAAGGAGAAGACGAAGCCCTCGATGGGGTAGTAGCGCCAGGCAGCCGGGTAGTCGAAGCCCCACTCGTCCTGGGTGAAGTGGGCCAACCCGGACGCCTCGGCCGATGGCTCCGGTGAGGCGAGGCCTACCGAGACCGATGGGCCGCTCGTGGTAGAGCAGGCCGCCACGACAAGTAGCAGCCCAAGCCACGGCGCAGCGCGCAATCCCCCGCTCACGGACCACGCCATTCGCCAGCTCCCCCTCATGCCCAAGAAGACGTCCCGAGCATGAGCGTGGTTCCAGTCGCGCGTCAATCCCACCACGCTCGAGGACGCGGCACGTGATGTGGGTTGAGAGCGTCTGCTGGGTCACCTTACCTTCGGGGGATGGCTGCCACTCGCTTGGTGGTCAGGTTGTCCCACCCGGTCCGCGTGTCGGGTAGCCGGGAAGATGTCATCGAACGCGTAATCGAAGATGTCACCGGATCAAATGGCGACGTGATGGGTTTTGCGGCGTGGACCTCCCAACGTCCTCACCCGCGGAGACTGCTCGCGACACCACCGCCACATCGCTGCCGTGAGTTCGCGGTACGGTGACGCCGGCCACCTTGTTTCCAGCCGGTCGCCGCTTAGCGACGATGAATCGGGACTACTTGACGGATGCGCCCCCGGACCAGACAGTCGAGCCGTTGTCGCCGGATTGGACAAGCAGCACCCCGCCAGGCAGGACGATCAACTGCCCCACCTGATTGGGCAGCGTGGCGCCGGACAAGCCCAGCCGGCTCCAGTGGAGTCCGTCGGCGGAGACCCACGCTGGGCTCCCCGTGAACGGGACCGCCACCAGACGCTGCCCATCGCTGTTCACCCAACCGTTGGGAGCGCCGCCGACTCCTTCGCCCTCGCCCTGTGTGGGGCCGAGCGGTGGGTAGCCGGTGAGGTGTTGCCAACTCTGACCGTCGCTTGACTGCCACCAGATCTCCGCTCCGGGCGCACCAAAGACTCCCCCGTGGGCAAGGAAGCCCGAGCGACCCGTCCACAAGCCGGTGGCGCCCCATGTGGGGCCGCTCGAGGCGAGGACGATCCCGGCTCGCGCCACGAGCTGCGGAGCCTGCGTCCAGTGCAGTCCGTCGCTCGACCAGATCGCGGTCCCTTGATCGTGGTCGGCATCGATGGGCGTGGCTCCCACGGCCACGTAGCCGTCGGTTGTGCCGGCCAGGCCGCCCATGGCGAACCCGTCGGGCAGCGCCGTGTCAGGCAGCGCGGTCCAGGTGATGCCGTCGCTGGAGATGGCCGCGGTGGTCGGCCTCCAGTAGCTGGATGCGATTACGCCCGCCGGTCCAGCGGTCAGGAGCGGTCGGTTGTTCGACTGGAGCCCGGACAGCGCGATGATGTCTGGGCCGGGATGGGCCGTCCAGGTTCGTGCATCGCTCGAGGTCCAGGACTGGGCGGGGACGGTCGTGAGGCCATCCGCCCAGCCCGCTCCGGTCAGCGCCGCGAGGCCGCCGTCAGGCAGCTCGGCGACGTCGAAGATGATGGTGCCCGAGCCGAAGACCGATGGGTCCAGCGAGGTCCAGGTGACGCCGTCAGACGAGGTCCAGACCGGTGTCCAGCTCGTGTCGCCGGCGGCCTGGTCCTGGCCGAGGGCGATGAAGCCGCCTGACCAGCGGATGACCTTGCGGACCTGGGCCAGCGGATCGTCAGCGGCCAGCTTTCGCCAGGTGAGGCTCGTCCAGGTCGCGTCGGGTGCCGTCGGGTTGTTGGTCGTGAAGCCGGGCAGCGCAGGCACCACGACGGGCGTGGGCGTGGCGCTCGATGTAGCGACCGGGCTGCCCGTGGGTTCGGCGATCGGGGACGAGCTGGGGCTGGGTCCGACCGGGGTGGGTGTCGGTGGCAGCAGACCGATGAGGACCGCGACCAGCAGGGCGGTAGCCACCACCGCGGCCGCCCCGACGCCGGGCAGGGCCCAGCTTCCGGAGAACCGGCTCGTCGAGGACCGGCGCTGCCCGACGTGGCGAATACCGGACATGCCGCGGGCGAGGAGGTCTGAAGGGGCCTCCCCGGAGCCCTGCGCGTGGAGGTAGGCGCGCACCTCGGTCTCGAAGCGGGTCTGCTCGTTCATGCCGCACCTCCCTCGGGTGCCAGGCGCCCATCGGCCTCGAGCGCCGCACGCAGGGCTGCCTCGGCGCGCGACAGGCGGGATTTGGCAGTGCCCAGCCGCAGGCCCAGGGCCTCGGCCACCTCGGGCACCGAGCAGCCCTGGTAGTAGCGCAAGACGATGACCGCGCGGTGCTCGGCGCTCAAGGTGGTGAAGGCCCGCTGGAGCGCCTCGCGCTCGGCGACGGCGACCGAGGCGTCTCCCGTGGCCAGGACGTCGGGCTCCAGTTCCAGCTCGGCGCGGGCGTGGCGCGATCGCCGCGCGAGGTTGAGGCAGGCGTGGGTCAGGACGCGGCGCAGCCAGCCGTCGAAGCGCTCGGGGTCACGCAGGCCGGGCAGGTCACGCCAGGCGTTGATCATCGTCTCCTGCACGGCGTCCTCCGCCAGCACCGGATCGTGGAGGATGAGCCTGGCCGTGGCATACAGGCGATCGAGCCGGGCGGCGATCAGGTCCTCGAAGGCCGTCTCGTCCCCGGCGCGCGCCTGGATCACCAGATCACGCTCCAACTTGGGGTTCCCCCACTCCTTCCTACTGGCATAGGCACCCCGGACGCCCGTTTCGTTCCGTCCTCCGTCTCGAATGTCGGGCAGAACCCCGGTCGGCGCAAGGGGCCAAGCGGCCTGTTGCAGAAACCCTATGTTGGACCTTGGATGAGGCTCAACAGCAGATGGCCGAAGCGGGGGTGCGACTTGACGCCACCGGAGATCGGCCGATGCTCATGGGTTGGGGATCAACTGGCGCCCCCGGAGGGATTCGAACCCCCGACGCCCGCCTTAGGACGGCGGCGCTCTTTCCACTGAGCTACGGGGGCGCCGTGCGCTCATCCTAGCCCACCGCGGTATCGTGACGCGCGTGAGAACCAGCCCGATGCCGTCCGCCGGCCGCCAACGGCTCGTCCTCTACGAGCGCGCCGGCTGTCACCTCTGCGAAGACGCGGCTGCGGTCCTGGACCGCGAGCTCGGAGCGGACGGCTATGGCCGGGTCGACATCGACACCGATGACGACCTGATCGTCCGCTACGGCTTCCGGATCCCGGTCGTCAGCCTGGACGGCGCCGAGCGCCTGGAGGCGCCCATCGACCCCGGGTCGCTGCGTGCCCTCGCGGCTGAGCAAAGAGCCTCAGTAGGCTGACGTCGAAGACGGGGCCGCCTTCACCACGAGCGCACCGTTCATCGCGTTGTGGATGGTGCACTCGAAGAAAAGCTGCCCGGGCTGCTGGGCCGGTACGGTCACGGTGGTGGTGGCATTTGGCCCCGTGATGATGTCGCCGCGAACGAGCTCCTCGGACTTGGTGTTGTCCGTATAGACGGCCACGTCGTGCGGGACCGACTCCTCGTTGGTGAACACGATCTTGATGGGACTGCCGGCGGCGGCCTCGATGCACGGCGCGCTGAACTTGATGTTCTTGGCGCTCAGCTGGACGGTGTTCGTGGCATCGGCCACGGCGCAGGCGGCGCTGCTGGGCGGCGGCGTGCCACTTGCGGTTCCGGAGCAGGCGGCGAGCAGGGCGGCGATCACGAGCAGCCCGGCGGGCAGCGCGAGACGCGGTCGAAGAGTCACGAAAGTCATAACCTCACGAAGGGGGCTGGCAGGGCCTGCTCATGATACCCGCCCGGCCCGCATCAGGTCAGGACGCGACCGGACGGATGCTCCCCTTCTCCGTCCACTCGAGCTGGATCGGGAGCACACCGGGATCGTGGGTGAAGTAGGCCCACCAGCCGCCGCCGATCACCTCGCGAAGCAGGCGGTTGCGGGCCTCGACCGCATCGATGGGATAGTCGTCATACGCGCTCGTCCAGCGCACCGGCAGCTGCCAGCGGGTCGGGATCAGGTCCCCGAAGAAGACGGCCCTGGGCAATGGCTCGCCGGAATGGCCCGCCGCCGGACGGGTGCCCAGCAGGACGGCCTGGGATCCGCGGGTGTGCCCGCCGGTCCGAAGGACGCTGACGCCGGGCACCACCTCGACATCGCCGTGCACCTCCGCCAGCTGACCGGCGGCCCGGACCTGCTCGAGCTGCTCTGACTCCATGATCCCCTGCAGTCGCAGCTCGTCGCTGCGCGCCGCCGCCACCTCGTCACGCTGGATCACGTAGCGGGCGCGTCGGAAGAACGGCTGGCCGGAGACATCCACCATCCCGCCGGCGTGGTCGTAGTGGAGATGGCTGACGATGACGAAGTCAATCGAATCCGGATCGTCCCCCACCTCGCGCAGCGCGACCGCCGGGTTCCCGCCCTCGATCCCCTTGAGGTCACGATCCTTGTCCGTCATACGCTCGCCGGTGCCGGTCTCGAGCAGGATCCGCTTGCCGCCCGCCTCGACGAGCAGCAGGTTCAACCGGCAGAGGAGCCGGCCGCGGTCGTCGGTGTCGACCATGCGCGACCACAGCGGCTTGGGCACGACGCCGAAGAAGCCGCCGGCATCGGGCCGGAACCAGCCGGCACGCACCAGGCGCACCCGGACGCCGCCGGCGTACTCGCGCGCCTCTTCGGCCGGGGTGATCTCGTAGAGCGGTGCGTCGGTCATCATCGGCTCGTTGCCTAGGCCTCCCTGTCGGTGGGCAGCAGGCGGCTGCGCTCGAAATCACGGTGGTAGAGGCTGGCAGTGGGATCGCGCTGGCCCCGATAGCGTGAGCCGATCCGGGCATCGCCGTAGGCGACCTCCACCGGCGAGCTCATGCGCTGGAAGCTGATCTGGCCGATCTTCATGCCGTAGTAGAGCGTGATCGGCAGGTTCGCGACGTTCGAGAGCTCCAGGGTCAGGTTCCCATCCCATCCGGGATCCACATAGCCCGCCGTCGAGTGGATCAGGAGGCCGAGCCTCCCAAGCGAGCTCTTGCCTTCCAATCGGCCGACGAGGTCGTCCGGGAGGGCGACTCGCTCCAGCGTGGAGCCCAGCACAAACTCGCCCGGATGCAGGATGAACGGCTGCTCGGCTTCTATCTCCACGAGCTCGGTCAGGTCCGGCTGCGATTCGCGCACGTCGATATAGGGATACCGGCTGTTGCGGAACACCCGGAAGCGGCGATCGAGATGGAGATCCACGCTCGAGGGCTGCACCGCCTCCGCGACGAACGGGTCGATCACGATTCGCCCCGCCTCCACGGCGGCGCGGATGTCGCGGTCGGAAAGGATCACTCCGTGGCGCCCTGCCGCTGGCTCATGAGCCGGTCCACCTCTCGCTTGAGGGTGTCGATGTCCTCGTACGAATGGTAGACCGATGCGAACCGGATGTACGCGAGCTGGTCAAGGTCGCGCAGCGCATCCGTGGCGAGGCGGCCGATCTCCTTGCTGGAGATCTCCGGTTCTCCCCTGGCGCGGACGGTGCTCTCGATGTCGTCGACCGCCTGCTCGACCTGCTCCAGGGTCACGGGGCGCTTCTCCAGCGCCTTGAGGAGCCCCGCCTGGACCTTGGCCCGGTCGAACTCCTGACGCGCACCGTCGCGCTTCAGGACGATGAGGCGGGCGCCTTCCGGCCGCTCGTAGGTGGTGAAGCGGTATGCACAGGCCTCGCACTCCCGCCGCCGGCGGATGGTGCTGCCCCCTTCGAGGTCCCGCGAGTCGATGACCCGCGTGCTCTGCTCGCTGCAGCGTGGACAGCGCATGCTGACTCCTGGTGCGGACACTACCAGTGGTGGTATCGGCGCCGAGCATACCACAACATGTGGCGTGGGGAGGATCAGCCCTCGCGGCGGACTCGCGCGCTCACGTTGGCGACCGCCGGGCGCCCCGGCTCCCAGACCAGCATCACATCCACGATCTCCTCCATCCGCATCCGGGAGTGGACGATGTTGGCGTAGCCGCGCTTCCAGTAGGCGACCGGCTCCTCGTCGTCGGGCGGGCGGTGCCGCTGGCGAGTCAGGCCACAGCCGCGCTCCGCGGTCACGATCCCGCGCAGCGCCCGCTCCAGGTTCGCCTCGTACTCCAGGTGCAGGTTGTGCAGGTCCTCCGGAGCCGCCATCTCGCGCAGTGCCTCGGCGGTGCCGTCCAGCTCGTCCTCCCCCGCCGCGAGGCGCTCGATCGCATCGTCCACTTCCACCGCCCCGCGACGCAGCGCATCGACCAGGTCACCCAGCTCGCTGAGCACGGTGTTGACCCGCCTGGTGTGCGACGCGAGTGCCGACCGATAGGCGACCAGCTCGCGCGCCTGGCCGGAGAAGGGTCGGCGGCTGCCGCGAAACCAGGCCGGCAGGAGCGAGACCGCGGCGGCTGCAACGACGATCGGTGGGGGCGGGCGCATCGGCATCGGTCTCGTCAGGCTCCCTTCCTGCGGCGGATTTCCTCGGTGAGCTTGGGGACGATGGCAAACAGATCACCGACCACGAACAGGTCCGCGAACTCGCCAATGGGCGCGTCCGGGTCCTTGTTGATGGCTACGACATTTTCGGACGTCTGCATACCCACCCGGTGCTGAATCGCACCGGAAATTCCGCAGCCGACGTAGAGCGCCGGCTTGACCATCTTCCCGGTCTGACCGATCTGGAGCTGGTACGGGACCCAGCCCGCGTCCGCGGCCGCGCGGCTGGCTCCCACCGCACCCTCCAGCACGTCTGCGAGCGACTGGAGCGGCGCAAATCCCTCCTCGCTGCCCACGCCGCGGCCCCCGGCGACGATGACCGTGGCCTCCTCCAGGTTGACGGTGGCCTTGCCCTCCGCGTGACGCTCTACGATCGTCGCGGCCCCGAACGCGTCCGGCGCCGCCTTGGGTGCATCCGCCACCGACGCCGTACCCCCGCGCTCCTCCGGGCTGAACGTGTTGGCGAGCGCCAGCACCACGGCCGGTGAGGGGGCCCCTGCGACCGGCGTGGAGACGGTCACGTAGGTGCCCTGCAGCGTCGACGCCTCCGTCCGCAGCTCCCCATCCTCGAACCTGACGGCGCGAACGGGCCCGAGTGCCGGCAGTCCCAGCCGTCCGACCAGCGCAGCCGCCAGATCGCGACCGTTGGGGGTCGCCGGCGCGAGCAGGGCGAGCCCACCCTCGCCAATGGCCGCCGCGGCGGCGGCGGCGTAACCGACCGCCGGCCCTGTTCCTTCGCCCAGCACGATGACACGCTGGGCGCCCCACGTCCCCAGGCCGGCCGCTCCTTCTTGTGCCCCGTCACCGTAGGCCAGACCGACGGCCGTTCCGCCGCTCTGTGCGGCGAGCGTCGCCGCCCCGGTCGCCAGCTCCTGCGCCGATCGCGCGGGCGCCCCGTCGCTGAACTCCGCGAGGAAGTAGATGTCGTTGCTCATGGCGGTTTCTCCTCGCCTCAGATCAGCTTGCGCGCCGCGAGCCAGTCGGCGATCTTGACCGCCGCCTCGTCCGCCGACACGTTCTCGATGCGCTCCGTGGGTCCCTTCTCCTCGGGCGGCCGCACCTCCACCATGGCGGTCAGCGCCCCGCCGCCGAGCTCGTCCGCGGAGAGACCAAGATCGTCCAGGGACCAGGTCTCGAGCGGCTTGCGCTTGGCGGCCATGATCCCCTTGAGGCTGGCGTAGCGTGGCTCGCCCACCTGGTCGGTCACGCTGGCCACGACGGGCAGCGGCGCCTCCAGGATGTCGAAGCCGCTCGAGCTCAGACGACGGATGCGTGCGGTGCCGCTCTCGATCCACAGCTGGGCACCGTAGGAGAGGAGCGGGACACCGCGAATCGCGGCGACCGCGCCGGGAACCAGCGACCCACGGGCGTCGTCCGACGCCATGCCCATCAGCGACACATCGCCGGCCAGGCGGTCCAGGGCAACAGCCAGGACGCGCGCCGTCGCCCACTGGTCGGCCCCGGCGAGCGCCGAATCCGTCACGAGCACGGCATCGTCGCCGCCCATGGCCAGCGCCCGGCGCAGCGCCTCGGCCGCGCTCTCGGGTCCCATGGACAGGTACGTCACCGTGTCCACGGCGCCCGACTCCTGCAGCTTGAGCGCCTGCTCGATGGCGTATTCGTCGAGCGGGTTGATGACCGACTCGACCCCGATTCGGTCGAGCCGCATGTCCGCGGTGTACCGCTTCTCGGCGGTCGTGGCCGGGACCTGCTTGATACAGACGACGATCTTCACGCTCCGGTCTCTCTCCTTGTCTTGGAGCGGACCGGGATTCCGCTCCGCTGTAGCACCTGGCGAGCGATCACCAGGCGCTGGATCTGCTGCGTTCCCTCGTACAGCTGGGTGATCTTGGCATCACGCATCATGCGTTCCACCGGATATTCGTTGATGAATCCGTAGCCGCCCAGGATCTGGACCGCATCGATCGTCACCCGCATGGCGGTGTCGCCCGCGATCAGCTTGGCGGTGCTGGTCCAGTACGGGACGTCGGGCACGGCGGCGTCGACGCGGGCCGAGGCCGCATAGACAAGCTGCCGGGCGGCCTCCGTCTGGGAGGCCATGTCGGCGATCATGAACTGGATCCCCTGGAAGTCCACGACCCGCTGCCCGAACTGCTCACGTTCGGCCGCATACGGCACCGCGGCGTCGATGGCGCCCTGGGCGATCCCCACCGCCTGGGCGGCGACGCCGAGTCGAGAGCGATCCAGGGTCGCCATCGCGATCTTGAAGCCGTCTCCCTCCGCCCCGAGGCGGTTCTCCGCCGGCACGAAGACGTCGTCGAAGGTCAGCTCGGCGGTTGGCGATCCGCGGATCCCCATCTTGTGCTCGACCCGGGGAGCGGCGAAGCCGGGGGTGTCCGTCTCGACGATGAAGGCGCTCATCCCCTTGCGCCCTCCCGCCGCCGGATCAGTCAGGGCGAACACGGTGAGGAGGTTGGCCACCGAACCGTGGGTGATGAACCGCTTCTCCCCGGTGAGGCGGTAGCCGGCTCCGTCGCGGACCGCGCGCATGCGGTTGCTCGCCACGTCGCTGCCCGCGGCGGCCTCCGTCAGGGCGAAGGCGATCAGCCATTCCCCGGAGGCGAGCTTCGGGAAGTAGCGCTGCTTCTGGTCGTCGTTCCCCGCCAGCAGGATGGGCAGGGAGCCGAGCTTCTGCACGATGGGGATGAGGCTGGTCGTGGCGTCTGCCCGCGCGATCTCCTCGACCAGGATCGACTGCGCCACGCCGTCCAGCGCCGTCCCTCCGTAGCGCTCCTCGTAGCAGGTGCCCAGCAGGTCCTGCTTGGCGAGCAACTCCTTGAGGTCCCACGGGAACTCCGCCGCCTGGTCGATCTCGGGCGCACGGGGAGCGATCTGCTCCTCCGCCAGCTCACGGACGACCGCGCGCAGCTCATCGTGGTCCGGGGTGGTCAGGTAGGTCACGCGGCATCCTCGATACGGGATCGCGGTGGTCCCGAAAGGATACCGAATCGGGCGCGGGCGGGCTTCCGATCGGGCGCGGGCCGGTCACCCACGCGCCTAGCTCGCGGGTCCCTGCACCTCGACCTGCCCTTCGTTGATCCGGGCGGCGTACGTCGTCAGCCGCGTGGCCGCCGGTCCGTGGCGCACGGACCCGTCACGGATCCCGAACACGGAGGCGTGCCACGGGCACACGATGGAATCACCCTCGAGGCGACCACCCGACAGGGGCCCGCCACCGTGCGAGCAGGTATCCCCGAGGGCATGGACCAGGTCCCCGCGCCGGACGAGGACGAGCGCAGTGGTGCCCAGCATCGCCTTCGTGGGCGTCCCCTCGGCCAGCTCCGCCGCCGGCAGTACCGCGGTGAACTCCTTGGCCCGCCGGGCGTGGCTGAAGGCGTTGTGGTTCACCATCACGCCCCACTTGTAGACGAGATGGCCACCGACGAACGCACCGCCGGCGATCATGACGAACGCCAGGAGCGCGATCCAGCGCCCGGCGGCCACGCCGCCCGCCAACCGCACGAAGAAGGCGATCGTGTAGAGCACGGTTGCGGTCAGGTTGTTGAGCCCGTGCAGGGTCGCCACGTTGCGCGCATCACCCGGATCGATGTCCTTGTGGTCGGTGATCCCGGCCAGCGCCGCACCCCACGCCGAGAGAGCCCCGAAGCCCAGCACGATGAGGGTCGCGGTCTCCACGTCGGCGCCGAAGAAGACCGCCACCGCGTCCAGCACCAGCACCGCCGTCACGGCGCCGACGACCGCATCGGTCAGCATCCCGTGCAGGGGATGACCAAGCATGGAGCCATTCATCAGGTCCTGGAGCAGTCGCCCCGGGGCACCCAGCCCGCGGTAGACCGCGCCGGTCATGCCGGCAAGCGCATTTCCGATGCCCTTGAACGGCCGCGCCAAACGCTCGAGACTTCCCATCACACCCTTCCTCATGCATCAACGACGCGACGATCGTCCGCGGCGTCGACCGCAGGAGCGCGCAACGGGAAGCCCGGATCCCGAGGGTCAGCAAGGCGGTCAGCTCCTGCGCGAAGTCGCGGAATGTCGAGACGTACTGGTCTATCTCCTCCTCGGTGTCCTGCACCGAGAGCGTCCACTGGTCGTCCGGGCCCGGTGGCAGCAGGATGCCACGGTTGGCGAGGAAATAGAAGGCCGCCGCCCACAGATCGCCGTTGAAGGTGCCCGGATGGGCGACCCGGGTGGCTCCTCCCGCGAGGGTTGAACGCTCGATCCCCACGCCCGATCCAGCGTCACATTCCGTGGCGGCGGTGCGCCTCGCTATCCCGATTCCGCGGATTCCTGCGGATTCCGCGGTTCCTGACGGAGCTCACGATTCCACGCGCCGGTCGCATCCGCCAAGAGCTCCGCCACATCCTTGACGACGACCTCCTCGCGGCCGAGGTCGCCGGTGCCGTCACGAAGCATGATCAGGCAGAAGGGACAGGCCGTGGCGATGGCGTCCGGGCTCGTGGCCAGCGCCTGCTCCGTCCGCCGATGGTTGATCCGGTGCCCCTCCGTCTCCTCCATCCACATCCGGGCACCGCCCGCGCCGCAGCACATCCCCTTTCGATGATGGAGGTCCATCTCGGCGATCTGCTGCCCGGGGACGGCGCCCACCACCCGACGACCAGGCTCGAAGACGTCGTTGTAGCGGCCCAGGTAGCAGGCATCGTGGTACGCCACCACGGCCGGGTTGCTGCGGTCCGGCTTCAGCTTCCGGTCCGCCACCAGCCGGTCCAGGAGCTGCGTGTGGTGGATCACCTCGATGCCGGTGAGACCGAACTGCGGGTACTCGTTGCGCAGCGTGTTGAAGCAGTGCGGGCAGCTGGCCACCACGGTCCGCACGTTGTGAGACTCGTGCGCCTCCGAGAGCGTCGCCACGTTCTCCTCGGCGAGCATCTGGAACAGGTACTCGTTGCCGGCGCGCCGCGCCGGGTCCCCCGAGCAGCTCTCCCGCGACCCCAGGACGGCGAACGGCAGCCCTGCCTGGTCGAGGAGCTGGGCCATGGCGCGCACCACCTTGCGGTTCCGGTCGTCGAAGGCACCGGCGCAGCCGATCCAGTACAGCACCCCGCCATCGGGCAGGCCGCCGTGGCCGCCATCCGCGCCGTCCAGCACGTGCACGTCCAGGCCCTTGGCCCAGTCCATCCGGGCGCTCTTCGGCTGCCCCCACGGGTTCCCGGCGGTCTCCATGCTGCGGAAGGCAACGTTGAGCTCCTTCGGGAAGCGACTCTCCTCTAGGACCAGGTTGCGACGGATCTCCACGATCGAGTCCACGTGCTCGATGAGCACCGGGCAGCCCTCCACGCACCAGCCGCAGGTCGTGCACTGCCAGACCGCCTCTTCGGGGATGGCATTGTCGACGAGGGGCAGGCTCAGCGCCTCCTGCGCGCGCTCCTTCGCGAGCCGGAGCGCCGTCTCCGACGCCTCGGCTCCCCCGCGGCGCCGCCCTTCGCTGCGCGCTGGGCGCCGGCGGCCGCCGCCAGGGCCGTCTCGGTCATCACGATCTGGTCGCGCAGCCCCTCCATGAAGTGCTTGGGCGACAGGGTCTTGCCGGTCATGGCCGCCGGACAGAACTCCATGCAGCGCCCGCACTCGGTGCAGCTCATGGGATCGAGCAGGTGACGCCAGGTGAGGTCCTTGAGCGTCTTCGCCCCGAAGACGAGCTCCTCGCCCTCGGGCGGCTCCGCCTCAAGGTCCATCTTCCTCAGCGCACCGCGCGCGCCGATGTTACGGAAATAGACGTTGGGCTCAGACATGAAGATGTGCATGTGCTTGCTGTAGGGCAGGTACGTCAGGAAGCCCAGCACCAGGAGGATGTGCACCCATCCGAAGAGCCCGTAGCCGATGGCGCCCGCATCGGCTCCCATCGGCTCCAGCGCCAGCGACAGCGGCCCGGCCAGCAGGGCGAACGGGCGCGCCGGATCATTCGGCAGGGCGACGAAGCGGAAGGCGTCACCGAACACCTCGGTCAGCACCACGCCCGCGATGAGGGCCAGGATGATGAACGCGTCGCGCGAGAGCGCCAGACGCACGGGCCGGCGGATCGTCCGCCGCACCACGTCGTAGCCCAGGGCGCCGATGATCAAGGCGATGAACAGGTTGGCGAGGCCCACCACCAGGTCCCAGATCACACCGCCCAGAGGCCAGGCCAAAATCGTCTCGACCAGCCCGTTGGTCAGGTAGTTCCCGCTCGTCGCCAGCAGGATCAGGAAACCCCAGAAGACGAACGCGTGGGCGAGCCCGGGGCCCAGGTCGTTGAGCAGCCTGCGCTGGCCGATGACGAAGACCGCCACGCCCTTGAGGCGCTCGATGGGCCGATCCCGCCGATCGAGCGGCCGGCCCAGGCGCAGGATCGCGAGATGTGCGGTCAGGCGCCGCCAGAAGAAGAAGAGCGACGCCGCCACCGGGACCACGACCAGCGGGTAGAGCGGGATGGTTGCCTCCATGCGCGGCCCATCCTACCGGCGCCGGGTGCCGCGCCGCGCGCCATCTGTGCTGGGTGGCGGTACCTGCGCGACGCGCTCAGCCGTGATCGCCGCCGGCGAGCTGCTCGGTCGCATGTCGCAGGACCGGCAGGATCACCTCCAGCGACTCGAGCGCGCCGCGTGGCGACCCCGGCAGGTTCACGATCAGCGTCTCGCCCCGCGCGCCAACCACGCCCCGTGACAGGGATGCCATGGGGGTCGACGCCAGGCCGCGCGCCCGCATCAGCTCGGCCATGCCGGGGACCAGGCGGTCGGCGACCCGCACCGTTGCCGCCGGTGTCACGTCGGTTGGCGTCAGGCCGGTGCCGCCGGTCGTGATCACCACGCGGTACCCCGCATCCGCCAGGCGCACGAGCGCGCCGGCGATGGCCTCCTCGTCGTCCGGCACGACCAGCGGGTCGGGCGAGACATTCCAGCCGGCGCTGCGCAGGGCCTCGACCACCGCGGGCCCGCCGGTGTCGGGCCGCTCACCTGCGGCAGAGCGATTGGAGCAGGTGATCACCGCCGCCTCGTATGCGCCGGGCTCCGGTGCCGGTTCCGTGGCTCCCGGCATCCCGGCCTGCCCGCGGTGCCATGGGCCACTGCGCCCACCCTCCTTGGCGATGAGCTCCACGCGCCTCGATCACGATGTCCCGCTGCAGCGCCTTGGCCATGTCGTACAGGGTCAGCGCCGCGACCGTCGCGGCAGTGAGCGCCTCCATCTCCACGCCCGGTGCGTGCCACGGCGGAGGCCTCCGCGGTGATGCGCACCGTCCCGGCGGTCCGATCCGGCGAAAGCTCAACGCCAACGTGATCGAGCGGGAGCGGATGGCAGAGCGGGATCAGGTCCGGCGTCCGCTTCGCACCGGCGATGCCGGCCAGGCGAGCGGTGGTCAGCGCGTCGCCCTTGGGCCCGCCCGCGTCGAGAAGGGCGGCTAGGGTGTCGGGCCGCATCCGAACCGTGGCCGCTGCCACGGCGCGGCGCGCGGTGACCGGCTTGGTCGACACGTCGACCATGCGCGGCGCGCCTTCGGCATCGAGGTGCGTTGGATCGGTCATGGCAGGTGCCCCGTCACGATGGCCTGGTAGAGCCGGTCGGGATCCGCGGCCGCCTCACCCTCCGGCACGATCAGCAGTCCGTTCGCCTCGGCAAGCGGGCGGAGCTGGGCGGATCCCTGCCCGCCGGTCGGGCGTGCCCGATTCTCCCCCGCCGTGCGGCGGATCGCCACCCGCAGGAACGCCCGCCGTGGCGGATCCTTCGCGATAAAAGACTCCGGACGAGCCGAAACCCGCAGCCGGCCGTCGCCGCTCAGGCCCACCAGGGCGCGCAGGTACGGACGCACGAAGAGCTCGAAGGTCACCAGGGCGCTCACCGGGTTGCCGGGCAGCCCGATCACCGTCGTTCCCTCGAAGGAGCCCACCGCGAGCGGCTTGCCGGGCTGGACCGCGACCCGCCAGAAGTCGAGGCTACCGCGCGCCTCCAGGACGGCGCGCACCTGGTCGTGGCGGCCCACGCTGACACCCCCCGAGGTGACCACCAGGTCCGCCTCGCGAGCTGCCCGGTGCAAGGCGTCCTGCACTGCGGCGGGGTCATCGCCGACGATGGGAAGTCGCAGCGCGACCCCGCCGGCGTCAGCCACGGCCGCCGCGAGCGCCGGGCCGTTCGCGTCGTGGATCTGGCCGGGCTCAAGGGGCCGGCCGGGACCCACCAGTTCGTCCCCCGTGGAGAGCAGCGCCACGCGCGGTATGCGATGAACCTCCACCTCGCCGACGCCCAGCGACGCGAGCACGGCGATCGCGGCGGGCGTCAGGGCTCCGGGCAGGCAGACCTGCGTGCCGGCCGGCGTATCGCTCCCGGCGCGGCGCACGAAGGCACCCGGGGCGATCTGCGCAAGGCGAACGCGCCCCGCACGCTCCTCCGTTTCCTCGATGGGCACCACCGCGTCCGCACCGGGGGGCAGCGGCGCGCCGGTCATGATCGGCCGCGCGGTCCCGGGTGCCAGAGGGGAGCCCGGTCCGCGACCTGCACGGTTCTCCTCCCCCATCACCAGCTCACCGGGCGTATCGGCAACTCGCACGGCATAGCCGTCCATGGAGCTGTTGTCGAAGGGAGGAACCGCGACCGCCGCGCTGATGCACGGCTGGGTCAGCACCCGACCCAGGGCCGCCTCGACCGCGACGCGCTCTCCGTCGGTCGGCTGCGCCCGCGCCAGGAACCGGCTCAGGGCCTCCTCGAGGGACAGCATCGGCTTGGTCCTCAGACCCCCAGGCGCAGCCGAGTCTCGATGAGGCGCATGATCCCGGCCCGGGTCAGCAGGCCCGCCACCGCGCGCCCCTCCGTCACCACCGGCAGCTGGCTGACCCCGCGCTCCTGCATCAGGCGCATGGAGGACTCCACCTCGTCGTCCGGGCCGGCCATCGCCAGATCGGCGTAGCGGGTCATCACGTCGGTCACCCGCGCCTGGTCCCAGGCATCGCGCGAAACCCGCCGGACATCGGAGAGGGTGACGATGCCGGCCAGCCCGCCATCGGGGTAGCGGACGAGGAAGGTGCGGTGCTCGCCGTGAAGCATCCGGTCGTGAATCAGGCTGGAGACCGATTCGTTGGGTGAGACCGATGGCGGCTCCGGCTCCATGACGTCGCGGACGTGGACGCCGCGGAGCGTGTGCTCGATGCTGGTCTGGGTCGCGGCCTGCTCCGCAGCGCTCGACAGGAACCAGCCGATCAGCGCCAACCAGATGCCGGCAACGATCCCGCCGGGTCGGAATGCCAGCAGGATGCCCAGTGCGATCAGCACATAGCCGATCAGCTGCCCGACGGTTGCCGCGTTGCGGGTGGCCGCATAGCGATCCCCGCGGAGGCGCCACAGCGCGGCCCGCAGGATGCGTCCCCCGTCCATGGGAAAGCCGGGCACGAGGTTGAAGACGCCCAGGGTGAGGTTGATGAACCCCAGCCAGCCCACCAGCGCCGCAATCTGCTCCTGCTGGACCACGATGGCGATGGCCAACAGGACGACGCCGATCAGCAGGCTGGCGACCGGTCCCGCGGCGGCGATGAGCGCCTCGTCGCGCGCTCGTTTCGGCTCCGTCTCCATGCTCGCGGCACCCCCGAAGACGAAGAGGGTGATGGCGCTGATCTTGACCCCGAAGCGGCGCGCCACGACGGCATGGGAGAGCTCATGACCCAGGACCGAAACGAGGAAGAGGACGGAGGTGACCGCCGCCACCAGCCAGTACATCCCCGTGCCCCAGCCTTCGTATTCCAGGGGGAACTGGACCGTGGCCAGCGAGTAGGTCACCAGGAACGCGATCACCAGCCACGACGGGTGGATCTCGATGGAGATTCCCATGACGCGTCCGATGCGGAAGGCGGAGCCCATGGCGCGAGTGTAGCCGAGGGCGCTCTCCAACCGATTCGTCGGGCCGGGCGATCAGGCGGGAGAGGGCGCACTCCCACGCCACAGGCGCCACCCGATCAGCACCACCGCCAGCGCGGAGAGGATGATGGTGATGCCGGCGGTGATGGACGCGTCGAACCAGAACCCCTCCGGGAAGAGACGGAGCAGGTTGGAATCCGGTCCGAACAGGAAGTTGCCCTGCGGGAAGAAGACCTCGTGGAAGGCAAGGAAGGCCTGGTCAAACGCCACCGCGAAGATCCCCGCCAGCACCACGGCCAGGGAGCCCACCACCGCACCCGAGGCCATGAGCGCGGAGCCAATGGACCGGCGCGCGCGCCGCAGGACCAGCAGGCAGAGGACCGCCAGGGCCGCGGCGCCGAGCCACATCAGCACCAGCAGCCGGACGAGGTGGGAGACGTCGCGCATGTGGCTGCGCTCCGCATCGGTCAGAAGAGGCGCTCCACCCTGGAGCCCCTCGCCGAAGTCGTTGCAGCCGAACACGAGGTCGCACAGCATGGCGCCGGTGACCCGATCCACCTCCGCCTGGGTGGTCTCCAGCCGGGCCGGGACCTCGTTGCGCGCCTGCTCCACCGACACGTACCACGGGTCGAAGAGGATCAGCGGTCCGGTGAGGAGGATCAGCACCGCCATGGACAGCCCCAGGAGTCCCGCCATCACCCGCGGCATGCCGCGCGGCGCCGGCATCGGATCGTCGGCGACGGTCAGAGCACGCGGCCGGCAACGCGTGCCGGCGCGAGGGTCACGGCCAGGACCCAGCCCACGATCGAGACCACCACGGCGCCCAGCAGTGCTGACCAGAAGTCGTGCACCGTGAAACCAAGCGAGAGCTGCTCGGCGATGGCGCTCACCAGTAGCAGCATCAGGGCGTTGATCACGATGAGGAAGAGGCCCAGGGTCAGGATCGAGATGGGCAGGGTGACGACCCGCAGGACGGGTCGCAGGTAGGTGTTCACCAGGCTGAACGCGACGGCGACCAGCACGAACTTCCACCATTCGCCGCCCGTGAACTCGAGCCCCGGGAGGATCAGCACCGCCACGTACAGGGCGATCGCGTTGATAGCGACCTGGATCACACGGTTCATGGCACTAGCCTAGCCGATGACCCCCTCGCGGGGGTACCCCCGGGCGCTGGTATCGTCCAGGGGTGAATCGTGCGCTTGCCACGCTCATCGCCCTGGCCCTGGTCCTCACCGCCTGCGCTGCCGGCACGAGCCCCACCCCAGCCTCCGCCACCGCCGCGCCCGCAGCGGTGTCCCCGTCGCCACCCCTGCTGACCCACGAGCGCACGCCGGTGCGGCCAGCGGCCGGGGTCGCCTACCCCGCCGTACCGCTCCCCCCGGCCCGCGCCGCGGTGCTCGAGGCCGCACTCGCGGCGGCCGCGCAGGCCCAGCGTGCCGTCGGCGTATCTGCCGCCGTGCTCGTTCCCGGCGCGGGTACCTGGACGGGCGCCACCGGATGGGCGGACCTGGCCCAAGAGGCACCAATGACGCCGGACTCCCGCCTGGCCGTGGCCAGCGTGACGAAGACCTTCGTCGCCAGCCTCGTCCTGCTCCTGGCCCATGCGGGAATCCTGTCGCTCGACGCGCCCATTCGATCGCTGCTGCCCGTTCTTCCCCCCACGGTCTCCGCCGACGTCACCGTGCGCGAGCTGCTCGACCACACCTCGGGGGTGGCCGATTACATCGACGCCGCCGCCCTGCTCCTCGCGGCGTCGAGATCGCCGGCCACGGCGATACCTTCCGGGACGCTCCTGGGCGCGATCCCCGCCCCGCTCTTCGCGGCCGGTCGCGGCTGGGCCTACTCGAACGCGAACTACCTGATCCTGGGGCTCGCCCTCGAGCACGTCACCGGGCGTTCGCTGGCGAGCCTCATCCGCGATCGGCTCACCGGCCCGCTGGGGCTGGCGTCGATCCGCTACCAGCCGGAGGAGGATCCCGGAGCGCCCTTGACCGTTGGCTATTCGGCGACGGGGCGCGGCTCCACCGGGGCAACGGATGTCGACGACGGGTTGATGCCCAACCGGGCCTTCGTGGACATCGCTGCCAGCGCAGGCGGCATCTCCGCGACCGCGCTCGACCTGGCTCGCTGGGGCGCCGCCCTGTACGGGGGCCGGGTCCTGCCGGATGCGTCACTGGACGCGATGCTCCGCTTCCTGCCGGATTTCGACTACGGGCTGGGAGCCCAGCGCCGGACGATCGGCGGCGCCGTGGCCGTGGGCCACCATGGGCGAACCGTTGGATACGCCAGCGCCCTCGACGACTTCGTCGGCAGCGGGATCGTGATCGTGGTGCTCGCGAACAGCGACACGGTGGACGTCACCGCCATCGTGCGGTCGCTGGCGACGGCGGCAACCGGATGACGCATCCGCCAAGATGGCGGTCATGAGCAACCCGGACACCGCCGCGACCCTCACCATCAGCCGCGGCGACCGGGTCCTGATCGCCGGGCCCGGCGGCGTGCTCGACGGCGGAGAGCTGGGGTTCTACGCCCGTGACACGCGCCTCGTCTCGCGACATCGGATCACCCTCGACGGGCAGCCTCCCGAGCTGGTCGAGGAGGTGGCCATGCGCTTCTACTCTTCGCGCCACGTGGCGCGCAGCGCCTCCCCGCAGCCCGGACATGACGGGCCCCCGGCCGGAAGCCTGCTCCTGACCGTCGACCGTTCCGTGACGGACGCGGTGCACGAGGACCTGGACCTGCGCAACGCCGGCCGCAGCGCGGCGCGGGTGGAGCTGGCCGTGGAGCTGGACGGCGACTTTGCCGACATGTTCGAGGTCCGCGGCGTGGCGCCGCAGCTCGAGCGCCACCCATCGGTGGGCTGGTCCGCGGAGCGCTCCGAGCTCCGTCTCGACTACCGGAGCGGACCCTTCGCCCGGGCCTGCCTGGTCCGCTGTGACAAGGCCTCCTCGCAGCCGGCGTTTCGAGACGGACGGATCGTCTTCGAGATCGCCCTCCGCCCGCAGGAAACCTGGCACGTCTGCCTGCACTGGATTCCCATCCTCGGCTCCGACAGCGCCGCGTCCGAGGCTGCCGGAGCCTCGACGGCCACCTGCCACCTGCTGACCGGATCGCCGCCCGAGGAGGACGGGCTGCCGCGTGGCGCTCTCACCCTGCGGACCACCAACCCGGCCGTGCAGACCGCCTGGAACCAGGCCGTCTGGGACCTGGAGACGCTCCGGCTCGAGACCCCGGAGTCCGGGGGCGCGGTCGTGGCGGCGGCGGGCTCGCCGTGGTACCTGACCCTCTTCGGCCGCGACTCCATCATCACCGCCCTCCAGGCGATGCCCGGTTACCCGGAGCTCGCGCGCGGCGCCCTGTCCGCGCTGGCGGCGCTGCAAGGCGATCACGCCGACCCGGCCAGGGACATGGAACCGGGCAAGATCCTCCACGAGATCCGGCATGGCGAATTGGCCGAGCGCCGGCTGCTCCCCTTCCAGCCGTACTACGGCACCCACGACGCGACCCCGCTCTTCGTGGTGCTGCTGGCACGGACCTTCGACTGGACCGGCGATGCCGCGATGGTGGAGCGCCTGCTCCCGGCCGCCGAGGCGGCGATGGGCTGGATCGAACGATACGGTGACCGCGACGGCGACGGGTTCCTGGAGTACGCGACCCGCTCCCCGCACGGCTTCCCCAACCAGGGATGGAAGGATGATGTGGGCGCCATCCCTCATGCCGACGGATCGCTGGCTCCCCTGCCCATCGCCCTGTGCGAGCACCAGGCCTACGCGTACCAGGCGCGCCTGGCCCTGGCCCGCCTCTACGCCCTCGTTGGCCGCGACACCGATGCCGCCCGACTCCGCTCCGACGCGGCCGTCCTCCACCGACGCTTCAACGAGACCTTCTGGTGGGAGGAGGAGGGGACCTACTACCTCGGGCTCGACGGGAACAAGGAGCCGATCCGCTCCGTCGCCTCCAACGCCGGGCACTGCCTGGCCACCGGCATCGTGCCGCCGGTTCGCGCCGAGCGCGTGGTCTCGCGGCTCATGGCCGAGGACATGTGGTCCGGCTGGGGGATCCGCACGCTCGCCGCCGGGCACCCCGCCTACGACCCATTCAGCTACCACACCGGCAGCGTCTGGCCCCACGACAACGCAATGATCGCCGCGGGCTTCGCCGCCCATGGCCACCGCGCATCGGTGAACACCATTGCCAGCGCCCTGTTCGATGCGGCTGCCGCGCTGCCGGGGCACAGGCTCCCCGAGCTCTTCAGCGGGCTGCGGCGTGGAACCACGGGGCCACCCGCCCCGTGCCCCGGCTCATGCGTACCGCAGGCCTGGTCGGCCAGCGCGCTCTTTCGCATGATCCTCCTGGTGTGCGGGATCGACGTGCGATCGGGTCCACGCGGACCCCGCATCCACCTCGATCCGGACCTCCCCGACTGGCTTCCCAGCGTTGCACTGGAGCACGTCCGGGTCCATGACGGTGAGCTTTCCGTGGCAATCCACGCAGGAACGGCAACCCGGATCGAGAACGCCACGAGCGTCCCACTGGTGCGTGGTGCGACCTCGCAACAGACACCATTTTGGGGATAGCCTGAGCGTATAGGGGTGTGCTATCCTCCTCAAAGCGCTATAGGGCGCGAGCAACGCGGCTGCACGATCACTCCTCTCATCGGTTCTCGGCGAGATGTGTCGCTGAGGCCGCACGAGCAAGGAGTGATTTTCGTTGTACACGTATTCCGACAAGATCCTGCGGTGCGAAGACTGCAGCCAGGACTTCGCCTTCAGCGCGTCGGAGCAGGAGTTCTACGCGAGCCGCGACTTCACTGAGCCGCGACGCTGCCCGAGCTGCCGTGCGGCTCGCAAGGCGGCCCGTGGCCAGACCGGTGGTGGTGGTGGCGGCCGCAGTTTCAGCAGCGGACCCCGCGAGATGTTCACCGCCACGTGTGCGGACTGCGGGCGCGAGGCCCAGGTTCCGTTCCGGCCCAGCGGTGTCCGCCCCGTCTACTGCAGCGATTGCTTCTCGTCGCATCGCGCCTGAAATCCGTGTCGGCTCAGCCCGACCGGCCGATATCGGAGGATTCAGATCACCCATGGCATCAGGAACCGTCAAGAAGCTGATCAGCGATCGCGGGTTTGGCTTCATCACCGCTGACGACGGCAAGGACTACTTCTTCCATCGTGACGGCGTTGCCGCCTCGCTGGACTTCGACCGTCTCGTCGGTGGCGAGAAGGTCACGTTCGACGTCGAGTCGAGCCCGCGCGGTCCCCGCGCCACCAACGTCCAGTCAGCCTGACCACGGCTTGCGCATGACGAACGAGACCTCTGCCGCACCGAGGCGCCGCTACCTGACCTGGCGCTATCCGGACCGTCACTTCAGCAAGGTCCACATCCTCGGCGAGGACGCGCTGCCGCTGTGCGGCGGTCGTCCCGGCCGGGAGATGGGCCGGCCCACGCCACCCATCCCCGCGGATGCCCTCTGCGAAGAGTGCATGGAGCGCGACAGCCACGCCTGAGCCGCGGCTCGGGTTTGCCAATCCCCCCGGCTGATCAGCCGGGGGGATTCTCGTGTCCGGAGGGACGGCGCGTCTGCGATGCTCGCTCGTCTCCAGCTTCCTTCGTCGCCGACGCCGCGAACGGCGATCCCCAGCCGGCGTGGCGTGCCTCGCGGTACGCAGGCCCTTCGCGGCGGCTCACCACCCGGTCGCGGATGCCGTCAACGGTGCACAACCGCAGACCAACGATCCCGGCTCGCACCTGCGGACGCGCCAGCACCCTCGCCGCCCGTTCCACTCGCTGTCGCGTGACGGCAACGTAGGCGTACGGCTCGTCCTCGAAGGGACGCGCGACCCCCTTGGCCCGTCGATGGAGCCGGCTGCGCGAGAGCCTGGCACCGAAGTGGCACCAGTCCGCGTCCGGCATGGGGCACTCGGCATCGTGCGGGCATGGTGCCGCAACGCTCGCCCCGGCCGCGATCAGCCGGGTGCGGGCTGCCCGCACCCGCGCGAACCCCTCCGGCGATCCCGGCTCCACGATGACCAGCACCCCGGCCGTTGCTGCCCACAGGCGGTCGAGCACCGCCAGCCGGAGGGCCTCGGGAAGCTCTCCGAGCAGGTAGGTCGCCGTCACCAGGTCCGCGGCGTCCGGGGCTGCCGCTCGCAGGTCCGACCGGACCCACCGCGCTCCCGCCAGCGCCCCGACCCCGGAAGCGGCCGCGAGCCGCCGTGCCCGATCCAGCATGGGCTGGCTGCGGTCAAGTGCGGTGATGGCTGCGATCGACGGCCAGATGGCGGTGGCTGCCCAGGGTGCGCTGCCGGTGCCGGTCCCCACGTCGAGCATGATCCGGGGCGCCAGGGACGGAAGCGCTTGCGCGACGGCGCGCATGGCAGCCCCAACGGCCGCCATGGTGGCCGGCATCCGCGACGCAAGATAGGCATCCACGTCGCCCGGCGAGGCCAGCGGCACGGCAGAGATGCTGCGATAACGCTGGCTCTGCTCCGCTACCGCCCGCCTGAGCACCGGTGTGAGGGCCACGTCCTCTTCAAGGAGGGTGCGAAGCCGGCCGCTGGCAGCCTGCCATCGCGCCTCCCGCTCCGCTGCAGGATCCGCCGTCACCCGGTCGACCTCGAGGATCCGCGAACGCGCCGCGCTCGCGGACCAGCAGGCCCATCGGTCAGGTCAGGCATGGATGGATCCTGGTCGCAGCGACAACACCATGCGATGATGCGCCCCCCGCCGGCGTCATGGAGACCCAATCAGGCCCTCCCCGCGACCGGAGGGCCAAGCGGTCAGCGGCGAACTGGTTGACAATGGCGGTCCGAGCGTGAAGGTCCGAGACGACGGGGACGCGCCCACGCCAACCTTGGCACCGGATCCTTTTCCTGATTGAACGGAGCAGATCCATCATGAGCAGCGTGGCACCAGGCACGGTCACGCTCCTGTTCACCGACATCGAGGGTTCCACCCGCCTCCTGCGTGAGCTCGGGACCGGATACGAGACGGTCCTGGCGGATCACCGCCGTCTTCTTCGCGCAGCCTTCGACGCGCACGGAGGTTCGGAGATCGACACGGCCGGGGACGGCTTCTTCTACGCATTTCCCCGTGCCCGGGACGCAGTCCTCGCCGCGGTCGAGGGACAACGGGCGCTGGCGGAGCATACATGGCCGATCCCGCTCCGGGTGCGCATGGGGATGCACACCGGCGAGCCGGCACGCAGCGAGGCGGGCTACGTGGGGCTGGACGTGCACCGCGCAGCGCGGATCAGTGCCGCGGGCCACGGTGGTCAGATCCTCCTGTCCCAGACGAGCCGCGACCTTGCCGGCAGCGACCTGCCCGACGAGATGGGCCTCGTGGACCTGGGCGAGCACGAGCTGAAGGACCTTCCCGCACCCGAGCGACTCTTCCAGGTCAAGGCTCCGGGCCTCGAGCGCGACTTCCCGCCGCTGCGTTCGATCGACTCCCGGCCCAACAACCTTCCGCGCCAGCTCACCACCTTCGTCGGGCGGGAGCGGGAGATCGGCGAAGCAAAGCAGGTCCTGGTCTCCGCCCCGCTGGTCACGTTCACCGGGCCGGGTGGGGTGGGCAAGACGCGGCTCGCCGTGGAGCTCGCGGGTGAGATGCTCGACGAGTTCCCCGAAGGCATGTGGTTCGTGGACCTCGGTCCACTCACGGAGCCGAACTTCGTGGCCCCGGCGATCGCCCAGTCGGTCGGCGTCATGCACGCTCCCGGTCAGCCCATCCTGGACACGCTCATCGACCACCTCCAGGGCCGGCGGATCCTGCTCGTCCTCGACAACTGCGAGCACCTCCTCGACGAAGCGGCGCGCACGGTCGATGCGCTGCTGCGCAGCTGCGGCTCGCTCCGCGTGCTGGCGACCAGCCGCGAAGGGCTCGCCATTGGTGGCGAAGCGGTCTTCCCGGTCCCATCGCTCTCGGTCCCCGACCCCGCCACCGCGACGCCGGCCGACCTGCCGCGCTACGAGGCCGTCCGCCTGTTCGTGGAACGAGCCACGGCGGCCGCTCCCGGCTTCCAGATCACCGAACAGAACGCATCCGCGGTGGCCCAGATCTGCCGACGGCTGGACGGCGTGCCTCTCGCCATCGAGCTGGCGGCGGCCCGGGTCAGGGCGCTCCCCGTGGAGCAGATCGCCACCAGGCTCGATGACCGCTTCCGGCTGCTCACCGGCTCCAGCCGGGTCACGGTCCCGCGCCACCAGACCCTGAGACAGACGATCGACTGGAGCCACGACCTGCTCGACGAGGACGAGCGCATCGTCTTCCGACGGCTCGCCGCCTTCGTGGGAGGCTGCTCGCTCGACGCCGCCGAGGCGGTCTGTGCGGGACCCGACGTGGATGCCTCCGCCGTGCTCGACCTGCTCACGCACCTGGTCGACAAGTCCCTGCTGATCGCGGAGACGGCCGGATCCGAGGCGCACTACCGCCAGCTCGAGACCATTCGCCAGTACGCGCGCGACCGGCTGCTGGAGTCCGGCGAGGCACACGACGTGCTGCGCCGGCACCGGGACTGGTTCCTGGCCATGGTGGCTCGCGCGGAGCCGGAGTTCTTCCAGGGAGCCGAGTCGGCCGACTGGCTGCAGCGGCTCGACCGGGAGCACGACAACCTGCGGACCGCGCTGCAGTGGAGCCTCGACGAACCCGGCGAGGAACGCGAGGGCCTGCACCTGGCCGCCGGCCTCTGGCGGTTCTGGGAGATCCACGGGCACCTGGCGGAAGGGCGGGGCTGGCTCGAGCGCTTCCTGCAGGCCACCAGTGGCGAGATCTCGGCGCTGCAGGCGGACGCCTACACCGGCGCCGGGATCCTGGCCTTCATGCTGGGCGACCAGGCCGGCGCTTCCGCCCTTCACGAACGAAGCCTGGAGCTGCACCGCCAGGTGGGAGATCCGAACGGCATCGCCCTGGCAGCGAACAACCTTGCCAACGCGGCGGCACTCTCAGGCGACTACGCGGCGGCACGGCGGCTGTACGAGACGGTGATCCCCTGGGCCCGGGAACGCGGTGACTCGCGCGTGGTGGCCTTCGCCCTCGTGAACTCCGCCGAGGCGGTGGCCCTGGACGGAGATCCGGTGCAGGCACGGGCGCAGTACGACGAGGGGGTGGCCGCGTTTCGACAGGCCGGCGATCGGTGGGGGGAGGCCTACGGCCTGGACAGCCTGGGGGTCATGCTGGCCCGGCTGGGGCAGCGGGACGAGGCAACCAGCCTGCATGAGCAGGCGCTCGTCATCTCGCGGAGCCTCGGGGACGAACGCGGCGTCGCGCGCGCCCTGGCGCACATGGGCGACGTGGCCGTGCGGGCCAACGATTTCAAACGCGCCCGTGCGCTCTACGTGGAGAGCCTCGAGATCCGGCGCGCGCTGGGCGACCTGCCCGGCATCGCGTCGGCCATGGAGAAGCTCGCCGCGATCATCACCGAGACGGATCCGCGCGGCGCGGCCGTCCTCCTCGGAGCCGCGGAGCGTGTGCGCGACCTCATCCGCGCCCCCGTTCCGAGGGCCGTGCGCGAGGAGTACGAGGCGTTCCGGCGCAGGGTGCAGGAGGTGCTTGGCGACGGCCCCTTCGACGAAGCGAGAGCGGAAGGCCGCCGGCTCTCCACGGAGTCGGCCCTGGCTAGGATCCTTCCTTGACTTCCACGATCTCGTCGGCCACCAGCCCGTGGGCCTCGCGGTGGACCGCCGTGCAGGCGTCGGCGCTGGGGGCCTCCGCCAGGCAGTAGACCTTCCCGGTGGCCTCGTCGAACCAGTAGCGCAGGTAGCTCACCCCGTGCTTGCCCTGCACCTCGAGATCGCGAGCGTGCGCATCAGCGACCGCTTCGGCGGTCAAACCGGGAACATGCTTGTGGGTATCCAGGTAGAGCGGCATCCTCTTCTCTCCAAACGTGCACATGGCACCGACTGTGCCGATCGTCTGGGCGGAGCCGATGTCACCGGATTGTCCGGTGCCGCCGGACCGCCTGTCAATGGAGGCCCGCGATGACCACCCGGCAGATCCGGGATGAGCTGCTTCGGCTGGAATCGGCCTTGGCGTCCCGCGATGGTAGCAACTTTGCCGGCGGCCTGGCCAGTCTCATCGCCGATGACTTCCTCGAGCTCGGCTCCAGCGGGCGGACCTGGACGGCTGAGACCGTCCGCCAGCGTTTGGCCGCCACACCGAGCCCGGAGCCGGTGACGATCCACGACTTCGCGGCCACGGCGCTGGGAACGGACGTCGTGCTGGTCACGTATCGGACCAAGGGCAGGCAACCCGCCAACAGATCCTCGATCTGGGTGCGCCGCGAGGGTTGCTGGGTGGTCCGCTTCCATCAGGGCACGCCGCTCCCCGGCTGACCACCGCCACGGTCACAGATGACGGTCAGTCATGACGCAAGTTGGCTGACCACCGACCATGACCGTGGGGCGATTTGCCCGTTTTGACCACGCCGCCCGTCCGATGGGCAATCCTCGAGCGGCTTCGTTGGGGAAGTCGATGAGCGAGTATCGAAGGAGGGGGCTGGGGGTGCGAGCAGACGGGGACGAGACGAGCCCCGCGGAACGGCGCGAGGACGAACCAGCTGCAGCCGCAGGCCCCGACGAGGCGACGCAGCGAGACGAGGTGCGGCGGTTCCT
>CAWBBG010000003.1:0-57678 GCA_963787025.1 uncultured Chloroflexia bacterium | reverse complement strand
TCGCCTTCGCCGCTTCCACGTACTCCTGCTCCTTGAGGGAGAGGAGCTGGCCGCGCACGAGGCGGGCCATGGTCACCCACGACACGAGGCCGATGGCCACGAAGACCAGGAGCAGGCCGTCCATCGCCTTGCCGAAGTACGTGTCACGGAAGGAAACGGACAGCAGGATGATGAAGAGCAGGTCCGGGAAGGCATACACGACGTCGGTGAACCGCATCAGGAAGGTATCGACCCGTCCGCCGAACCAGCCGGCGGCGGCCCCCATGGGCAGGCCGATGAGCAGCACCACGATCTGGACCACGACCGCCACGGTCATGCTGATCCGCGCGCCGTCCATGAGTCGCGACAGGAGATCGCGGCCAAGTTCGTCCGTGCCCAGGATGTGGCCGAACTTGAGCGGCGGGATCACCTGGTAGTTGTTGAGCGCGATGCTCTTCAAGTCCTGCACGCGGTAGTCGTACGGCGTCAGGTAAGGCCCGAAGATGGCCACGAGGAGCAGGAAGAGCACCACGAAGCCGCCCACCAGCGCCAGCTTGTTGCGCCGGAGCCGGCTCCATGCATCTCCCCACAAGCTGGTGGGCTTGTGGGTCAGGGCGCCGGGGACCTCGAGTGCCTGTGTCTGGTTCGCCATTGCTCCCCGGCCTCCTAGTTGTACCGGATGCGTGGGTCGATGTAGGCGTACAGGACGTCCACGACCAGGTTCATGACCGCGATCGCGGCAGCGTACAGCATGGTCATGGCCATGATCACGCCGTAGTCACGCTGGCCGATGCTGGTGACGTAGTACTTGCCAATGCCAGGGATGGAGAAGATCGTCTCGATGATGAACGAGCCGGTGATCAGGAAGGCCAGGATGGGGCCCAGGATGGTGATCACCGGGATCATGGCGTTGCGGATCATGTGCACGACCACCACCGTGCGCTCCTTCAGCCCCTTGCTCTGCGCGGTGCGCACGTAGTCCTTGCGGGTCACCTCCAGCATGCTGGCCCGCGTGTACCGCGCGATCTGGGCGATGGGCAGCAGCGCCAGGGCCACGGTGGGCAGCACCCAATGGGATGGGTCGTCCCAGCCGAAGGTCGGGAACCACCTCAGCGTCACGCTGAAGATGACGAGCAGCACGATGGCGCCCACGAAGCTGGGGGTGCAGATCCCCAGCACGCTGATGAAGGTGGCCAGGTAGTCCGGCCAGCCGTTGTGGCGTAACGCCGCGATCACCCCCAGCGGGATGCCGATGATCACGGAGAGCAGGAATGCCTGGATGCCCAGCTGTGCCGTGGTACCGATCCCGTCAGCGACGATGTCGTTCACGGACCGGTCGAGGTACTTGTAGGACGGCCCCAGGTCGCCGGTCACCAGCCCGCCGACCCAGCGCAGGTACTGGACCGGGATCGGGTCGTTGAGCCCGTACTTCTCGTTGAGGTGATCGATGGTCGCCTGCGGCAGCTTCTTCTCGCGGGCCCACGGCCCTCCCGGCGCCGCGTGCATGAGCGTGAAGGTGATCAACGACACGACGAAGAGGACCGGGATGATCCACAGGACTCGCCGGATGATGTAGCCGACCACGTTGCTCTCCTATGCCTGGGGGGTTCGTGTATCCGACGGCCACAGGCGCCGCAAGTCCGTTCGCGGCGGCTGTGGCCGTCGGGTGGACCGGAGGACCGGTCCACCCGACCAGTTGGTCGACCCCATTCGGGGGTCAGTCACATCCTCAGTGGGCGGCGATGCTCACCCATGAGAGGAAGTTCTCACCCGAGATCTGGGAGTCCTGCGCCGACGGGTTCAGGTTCTGGACCCACGGCTTGACGAGACCAAAACGCTGGCCGAAGCGAATCGGGATGACCGGAGCGTCGGCCATCACCTGCTCCTGCGCCTGGTTGTACAGAGGGATCTGCTCGTCGAGCGTCGGCTTGGTGGCTGCCTCAGCGAGGAGCTTGTCGACGGCCGGGTTGCAGTAGCCCATGTTGTTGTTCGCTGACGTGCAGCTGATCAGGTCCGTCAGGAAGTTGTTCGGGTGCGGGTAGTCCGCGCCCCATCCGAGACGGAAGATCGTGAACGGGTCCTTCGACAGCCGGTCGAGATACGCGCCCCACTCCAGGCCGACTGGCTCGACGGTGACGCCGAAGGCGGTCCGCCAGGCCTCGGTCATGAAGGCGACCTTGTTCTCCCAGTTGGCGCCGGTGTTGTACCCGATCTGCAGCTTGAGGTCGCTGGCGCTTGCAACGCTCGCTTCCTTCAGGCCCGCATCGAAGTCAGTCTTGGCCTTGGCCAGGTCGAACGGATAGAAGACCGTGTCCTGGTGGCCCGGCATGCCCGGCGGGACGAGGGACTCGGCCACGACGCCGATGCCGCTGAACGCGGTCGCCATCATGGTCTTCTTGTCGATCGCCTCGCTGAAGGCCTGTCGCAGCTTCACGCTCTTGGTGAACGGGCTCTTGGCCTGCTTGACGTCGAAGCCGAAGTAGGTGATCGACAGGGTCGCCCCAGACAGCACCTGCTGGCTCAGCGTCGGGTCGTTCTGGATGCGGGAGACTTCCTGCGAAGGCACGCCCGCGATGTCGAGCTCGTTCGCCTCATAGGCCGCCAGGCTCGCGGACGGGTCCGTGATCATGGCGTAGTCGATTTCCTTGATGGTCGGAGCGCCGCCGAAGTTGCTGCTGATGTCCGGGTTCCAGTTGGGGTTCGGAATCAGCACGATCTTCGAGTTGTGCTGCCACTCCTTCATCGTCATGGGACCCGAGCCGACCCAGTTGGCCGCCTCGGTGAAGTCCTTGGTCTCGACCCACTTCTTCTCCAACGGCACGGTGCCGTAGAGGGTGGCGATATAGACGAAGTAGGCGGCGGGATGCGCCAGGGTGACGACGAAGGTCTTGTCGTCGGGCGCCGCGACGCCGAAGTCGCTGAGCATCTTGTCGATGTCGGCGTCGGAGGTCGTCTTGACGTCCACGCCCAGCAGCTCGGAGCCGCCCTTGACATCGGCCATGATGTAGCTGTAGCCCGCGGCGTTGCGCGGGTCGATCAGGCGCTGCCAGCTGTAGACAAAGTCGCCAGCAACGATCGGATCGCCGTTGGAGTACTTGATGTTGTCACGCAGGTGGAAGGTGATCACCGTGCCATCCGGGCTGATGTCCCAGCTGCTGGCCAGCCACGGAATGACGTTCAGCTGCTTGTCGAAGTAGACAAGCGTTGCCGTCGTGTTCCGCAGGACGGTGATCGACTGCGAGTCGGTCGCCTGCGTCGGGTCCTGGGTCGGCGGCTCGCCGCCCATGTCGACGTGGAGGGTCTGGTCGGCCGCCAGCGCGGGCGTCGCGCTAGCTGCTGTAGAGGCTCCTGTCGATTGGCTGCTCGCGCCCGTGTTGTTGTTCGTGCTGCACGCCGCGAGCACGATCATCAACGCGACCAGGACTCCAAAGCTCTTCTTAATCCACATACACCTCGTCCTTTCGCCGGTACGGCGTCAAAGGTGACCGCCGCGGAGGGCGGCGGAATCGGTCCGATCCGTGGGGAACGCCCAAATGGGCAGTGCCCGCGAGCGACCGTTCGGTCATGACGTCAGCGCGATGATCGCGGTGTACCTCCTCTCCTACGTGCGAAGCGCCCGTCCGTCCGATAGCGCCCGGCCCTGCCCCGAAGGCAGCTCCGAAGACATGAACGCAGGCGCCAGCAAGCGCCTCGCCGGGCGTAGGGCCCGCCAATGATTGCCCTGAGCATAACGTAACGTCAAGAAAGCATCAGCGCTCCAGCCGCTGAGCCGGGATACATGTGCTACCCGATACGCATCGGAAAGGTTCAATCCCCCGTGGGTCCTGCGGGCCCACCGATCAGGGGATGAAGGCATAGGCTCGCGCCTGCACGATCGCCGCCGTGTCGACCCCGGACCCGGAGATCGAGAAGGCACGGCGGCCATCGGCGGGTATCGCCGCCCCGCTGGCCACCGCCACCACCGCTCCCACCAGCTGATCGTTCCCGTCGAAGAAGGCCACGCCGATCGTCGGCGGCTTGTTGCGCTGCGTGCCGGTCGTCTCCTTGAGCGTGCCCGTCACGGTGACGGCATCGGCGCCGCTGGCAGCCCAGTGCAGGTCCGCGACGGTCAGCGGAATGCCCGGCACGTCGTTCATCCCTCGCGTGGGGCAGTACTTGATGTGGGTCACCAGGCCCGCCGGCGTCCCGGAGCCGGTCACCGGCTGGCCGCCCATGATGTAGACCGCGGACTGCCCGGGCTGGACGACGGCCGGGCTGGGGAAGAATCGGCCCGCGCGCGTGTAAACCGCGTTCCCGCCCTTCTTCCATTCCAGGCGAACGGCCGGTGTGTAGAGCTGCGTGGGCTCGTAGTCGTAGAGGGTGTTCAGGAACGTCACCGGCTCCTCGCCGACGTTCTGGAGCTCGAAGTACATGCTGATCCGCCCGTCGGAGATATAGACCTGCTGGACCATGTTGCCGCGAAACGACTTGACTGGTCCGGGTGCCGGAGGGACCACGACACGCATGTAGACCGGGAGCCCGGTGGCTGTCGACGCGGCTGGCGTGGCCGGCGGTGGACTTGCCTGACCGGTGGACGCCGAACCGGGGGCCGCACAGCCGCCAAGCATGATGGCAGCAACCGCCAGCAGTGCGGACACTCGCAGGCCCCGCCGGGAAGCCTGGGTCACTCGGTAAGGCCAGTCGCCGGCTTGGGCAGGTTCGCTGGCGAGATGTCCGCGGACGGATCAACCGACGGCATGACACCGGTCGCCGGCGACGGGATCGGCGGAGGCGCCTGGTACGCGAGCCACCACGCGGCTTCGTGCGGCGTGAGGGGATCGTTGTCGGCGCGCTCCATGACCCCGGGCCACGCGACAGTGCGCGCCTGGAGAAGGGTCGGTTGCCGGTCGCCGGCGACATTGATGACCGCTGCGAGCATGAGCGCCATGGCCGCCCCGGCCGGCGCCAGACGCGCGACCCGGAAAAGCCGTGATCGCCAGCTGACATGGTCCTCTTCGGCGATGGCTCGGATCCGCACCGCGTTGAATGCGCGTGGCGATGGATCCTGGCCCGCGACCCTGGCCCGCAGCGCGCGCTGCAGCCGCAGCACCAGCGATCGTTCGAGGCCGACCTCCTTGCGACAGGTGTCACAGTCGGCGAGGTGCGCCAGATGGGGTGCGGACCGTGAATCGAGCTCCTCGCCAAACCGGAAGCGCTCGATCAGCTCACGGCTGATCCTACGGCAGCTCATGAGACGCCAACCTCGAGTCCGCGTGCACGGAGGCACGACGCTCGATGGGCAGCTGGGCGCGGAGTGCCTTGAGCGCGTAGTGCAGCCGGGACTTCATGGTGCCCACGTTGCACTCCGCGATCTCCGCCGACTCCGCGAGCGAGTACCCGTGCAGGTAGTAGAGGATGATGGCGGTCTGCTGCTTGGGCGGCAGCGCGTCGATACCGCGCTGCAGCACCTCGATGATCTCCCGCGACTCGACCACCTGCTCCGGACGGCTGGTCAGGTCGGTGACGAGGTTGATGATCAGCGCAGTGAGCGGCTGCGCGGTCGCCCGGCGTCGCGAGACCCGCGAGTAGCACAGGTTGGTGCACACGCGCTGGAGCCACGGAAGCGGCGAGACGTCCGTGCGGAGCCGGTCGCGGACGCGATAGGCCTTGACGAAGCAATCCTGGAGGATCTCCTCGGCAAGGAACGGGTCACGGGTGATCGCCAGCGCGGTGGTGTACACCGGCCGCTTGTAGGAGTTGAAAAACTCCTCGAACGCTTCCAGGTCCCCCGACTGGATCCGTTCGACGAGGCCATCCGGCTGCGTCGTTGCCACTGGCACCCCGTGATCAGATGGGCCGATCGGTATCCATAGTACCCCCCGCGCCTCGGCCGGGTTCATCCGGGTCGTCCGGGATCGCCGCGAACTCGTGGCGAAGGTTCGGGTGCCGCGCGGCGCCCGCCTCGTCCAGGCGTCCCACCGGCGTCGTCAGCGGCGCGGCCTTCAGGGCGGCCGGGTCGGCGGCCGCCGTGTCGGCGATCTGGTGCATCACGTCCACGAACGCGGTCGAGCGTCTCCAGGCTCTCCGTCTCGGTCGGCTCGATCATCAGCGCCTCCTCCACGATGAGCGGGAAGTAGATCGTGGGGGGATGGATTCCGTGGTCCAGGATCGCCTTGGCGATGTCCAGGGTCGTCACCCCGTGCTCGCGCTTCTGGCGGCGCCCGGAGAAGACGACCTCGTGCTTGCAGATCCGGTCGTACGGCAGGTCGTACGCATCCGCCAGGCGAACCCGAAGGTAGTTCGCGGCGAGCACCGCGTCATTGCTGATCTCGCGCAGCCCGGCGGCCCCGTTCGACCGGATGTAGGTATAGGCGCGCACGTGCATGCCGAAGTTGCCGGTGAAGGCGCGCACCTGGCCGATGGCCGCCGGCCGCTCATCGGGCGCCTCGAGCGCGAAGCGCGCCCCGGCTGTCGAACGACCGGCCCACGCGTTGGCGAGCACCTCGTCAGCGTCGCCCTCGACCAGGCGGGTCAGCGGGGCCGGGAGGAAGGGCGCCAGCGGGCGCTGACCCCCACCGGTCCGGCGCCGGGCCCGCCGCCGCCGTGCGGCGTCGAGAAGGTCTTGTGCAGGTTGAAGTGCATGACGTCGAACCCGGCGTCGCCGGGGCGGAAGCGGCCCAGGATGGCGTTCAGGTTCGCGCCGTCCATATAGGCGATGGCGCCCGCGGAGTGGACGGCGGCGACCACCTGGTCGATCTGGTCCTCGAAGATGCCCAGCGTGCGGGGTTGGTGATCATCAGCGCCGCGGTGTCCGGTCCAAGCGCGGCGCGCAGGGCATCGAGGTCGATGCCGCCACGCTCGTTGGACGGGATGGTGACCGTCGTGTAGCCACCATGGAGGCGGTGGCCGGGTTCGTGCCGTGCGCGCTGTCGGGCACCAGGACCCGGGTTCGCTGCCCGCCCTCGCCACGCGACCGGTGGTAGGCACGCGTCATGAGCATCCCGGTCAGCTCGCCCGTGGGCTCCGGCGGCCGGCTGGAGCGAGATGGCGGCCATCCCGCTCAGCTCTCGCAGGAGCTCGGCGAGCAGCCATTGGAGCTCGAGGCTCCCCTGGCTCATCTCGGCCGGATCCAGCGGATGCGACCGGCCAAGCCCGGCAGACCGGCGGCCCACTCGTTCACCTTGGGGTTGTACTTCATGGTGCACGAGCCGAGCGGGTAGAAGCCCAGGTCGATGGCGTGGTTCAGGTGGCTCAGCCGGTTGAAGTGGCGCAGGAGCTCCAGCTCGCTGACCTCGGGGAGCCGCGGCACGCCCGCCCGGAGCGAGGCCGGCGGGAGGACGGGCTGTGTACCGGCAGCTGCGATCGCCTGGGCAGATGGCGCTGGGAATCGCACGGCCCGGCGTCCGGGCCGCGAACGGTCGAAGATGAGGGGCTCCACCACGGTGAGCGGACCGCTCCCCGTGGCCGAGGTGAAGGCGGCACCACGCCCCGATGGGTCCGGCGCCTGCGGGGCACCGGAGGGTCGCGCCGACCGGTCCGCAAGGCTCATGCGGTCTCCTCCAGCCCGTGCGCCAGGCGCTCGATGTCGTCGTCCGTCGTCAGCTCCGTCGTTGCGAGCAGCAGGCAGTCGGTCAGCTCCGGGTGGTGCGGCTCCACGAGGAGCCCGGCCAGGATTCCGCGCTCGAGCAGCGCGGCATGCCGCCGCGCCGCGTCCGGGATGCTGAGCACCACCTCGGCAAAGTACGGAGCGCTGAAGCGTCGCTCGCCGAGGCCCGCCGCCTCGATGGTGGCGGTGAGGTGGCGCGCCTGGACCATGGAGAGCTCTGCGACCTCCCGCAGACCCGCCGGCCCGACCGCCGAGAGGTAGGTGGTCGCGGCCAGGGCGCAGAGCGCCTGGTTGGTGCAGATGTTGCTGGCCGCCTTCTCGCGCCGGATGTGCTGCTCGCGGGCCTGCAGGGTGAGCACGTAGCCCAGGCGACCGGATCCGTCATGGGTCGCGCCCACCAATCGGCCCGGCATCTGCCGCACCGAGGCCATGGGTGCCGCCATCAGGCCCACGTAGGGTCCACCGAACGAAAGCGGGATGCCGAGCGGCTGGCCTTCCGCGGTGACGATGTCGGCGCCATAGCTGCCGGGCGCGGCGAGGACCGCCAGCGAGGTCGGCTCGACGAATGCGATGAACTGGGCGCCCGCATGGTGCGCCGCGGCGGCGAGCTCCGCCATCGGCTCAACCTCGCCGAAGAAGTTCGGCTGCTGGGCGACGAAGCAGGCGACCTCCTCGTCCACCAGACGCCCCACCTCGTCGACCCGGGTCAGGCCAGTGCCACCTGCTGCCAGGTCCGCGGGAACCTCGACAACCTCGATCCCGGGCCCGGAGCAATAGGTCGCCAGCACCCGGCGCACCTGCGGGTTCACCGCCATCGAGACGGCTACCCGGTCCCGGTGAGTGAGGCGGCAGGCCATCAGCGCCGCCTCGGCGGTCGCGGTCGCTCCGTCGTAGTGGCTGGCGGTTGCGACCTCCATGCCGGTCAGCTCGCAGACCAGCGTCTGGAACTCGTAGATGCTCTGCAGGGTTCCCTGGCTGACCTCCGGCTGGTACGGGGTGTACGCGGTGGCGAACTCGCTCCGGCCGATCACCTCGCCCACGACCGCGGGTACGAGGTGGCGGTAGGCCCCAGCACCCAGGAAGCTCGCCCGGGGCAGGTGGTTCCGATCTGCGAGCCGGGACAGCTCCGCGCGGACTTCCTGCTCGCTGAGCGGTGCCGGGATGGCGAACGAGCGCGGTGCGACGCCGGCCGGGATGTCGGCGAAAAGTTCGTCGATGCCTCCCACGCCGACGGCGTCGAGCATCGTCGCGCGATCGGCGCTGGTGTGCGGGCTGTAGGCCATGGCGACCCGACCGTCAGCTGGTCAGCGCGGAGTACGCGTCGACATCGAGCAGGGCGTCGAGCTCGTCCGGATCAGCCAGCTCCACCGTGGCGATCCAACCGTCGCCGAACGCGTCGCTGTTGAGGAGCTCGGGCTCGTCGCCAAGCCGCTCGTTGACGGCGGTGACCGTGCCGGAGACCGGCGCGAACAGATCGCTCACGGCCTTCACGCTCTCCACCACGCCAAAGCCCGCGAACTGCTTCAGCGCGGTACCGACCTCGGGCAGCTCGACGAACACGATGTCGCCCAGCTCATCGGCGGCAAAGCTCGTGATGCCGATGGTGACGCTCGTCCCGTCGACCCGCACCCATTCGTGCTCCTTGGTGTACCGGAGCCCTGGGGGATAGCTCACCGGACCTCCTGCTCCTGCCTCTGCGCGCGGTTGTGGCCGATGGCGCGGCCCGGCGGACCGTGGGGACGCCGGCACGACGCCGCTCAGCGCGGCCTCTTGTAGAAGGGCAACTTTACCTGCTCCGCCCGGTACGGGCGATCCCGGACGACGACCTGCGACCTCCGTCCCGACGGCCGCCGCGGCGGCCGGCAGGTAGGCCATGGCGATCTTCTGGCCGAGCGTCGCCGACGCCGTGCCGCTGGTCACCACTCCCGCCTCGGCGCCGTCGATCAGCACCGGGTACCCGTGACGCGGGACGGCGTTCTCGCGCATCACCAGGCCCACCAGCTTCCGCTCCGGTCCAGCGTCGCTGGATCCGTTGCAGCGCCTCGCGGCCCTGAACTCGCCCTTCTCCAGCTTGACCACCCGTCCCATGTTCGCCTCGTACGGGTTCGTCCGCCGGTCGAGCTCGTTGCCGTAGAGCGGCATGCCGGCCTCGAGGCGCAGCGTGTCGCGGCTGCCCAGGCCGCAGGGCTTGATGCCGAACGGCCGCCCCGCATCGTCGACCGCGTCCCACAGCGCCCGCGCGTCGGCGGGTGCGCAGAAGAGCTCGAACCCGTCCTCACCGGTGTACCCGGTCGCGGCAACGAGGCAGTCCGACGCCCGCCACCTTCCCGGCATCGCGTGGTAGTAGCCGAGCCGGACAGGTCGAGCGTCCGTCGAGCGTCGTGAGCAACGCGGCCGCTCGGGGCCCTGCGGGGCGACCAGCGCGGTGGCGTCGACTCCGGTCCTCGAGGACGGCGTCCATCCCGGCGAGGCCAGCAGTCGCGCGAGGTGGGCGACGACGGCCTCGTGGTTTGCCGCGTTGCAGACGACGAGGTACGCCGTCCTCGATCCGGTAGACGATCAGGTCGTCCACGATTCCGCCGTCCGCGGCGCACAGCATCGAGTACTGCGCCTGGCCGGGAGCCAGCGTGGCCGGATCGGAGATCACCGCGTATCGGAGGAAATCGAGCCCCTGCGGACCGGAGACGTGGAGCTCGCCCATGTGCGACAGGTCGAAGAGTCCAACGGCGGTCCGCGACCGTCCGGTGCTCGTCCAGGATCGAGGCGTACTGGACCGGCATCTCCCAGCCCGCGAACGGCACCATGCGCGCCCCGAGCGCATGGTGGACCTCGTTCAGCGGTGTGCGGCGCAGGTCCGTCTGCGTGGCGCTCATGCGCTCGCCGCCTCCTCGCGTTGCGCGAGTCGCAGCGCAGCGCGCCGCCACCACCTCGCGTTCAGTCGCGTGGGTCATGATCTGCAGCGCCCTCCTCGAGCTGGAACCAGCGCACCTCGTCGAACTCGTGATCGTGCTCCTCGATGCTGCCACCGACGGGTCGCATCAGGAAGAAGTGCACCATCTTGTGAAAACGCGTGCGCTCGCGAACGAAGAAATAGGTGATGGCGCCCAGCGGATCTTCAGCCTCGACCGCGATGCCGGTCTCCTCGCGCACCTCGCGCAGGGCCGTCTCCACGATCGTCTCGCCGACGTCCGGGGTTCCCTTGGGAAGGGCCCACAAGCGCGGCGTGCGGCGGTGGACGAGGAGAATCTCCCGATGACCGTCGACGGGCCGGTGCACGACTCCCCCGGCCGAGGTGGCGCGCGCGTTTCGGAGCGGGGCCACGCCCGCGTCAGCCGCGATGCGCGCGCGGAAGCCCGAGGGGTGGGACCTGCCGGCGCGTTCCGACACGACCGACCCGCCCCACCGCCGGGAAGCTGAAGCGGCTGGTCTTCGAGCGAAGGGCGGTCACCGTTGCGGCCTGCCGGTGCCCCGGGTGGTAGACCGTCGTCCCCATCGAGAGACCGAGCCGCGCGCGCCCGGCACTGCGACGACCAGCTCCGAAATGAATCGGAGGGTGGGAGACGAGGCGGGCCGTCAGACTCACTCGCATGGTCAGCATTGTACGCGGCCCCCTGCCCCCTGCAAGCACCTGCGTGTCAGCCTCCGCGTCGGCCAAGCGACCGGTACAGGGCGATCGTCTCCTTGACCCGTGCCTCCGCCGCAAACCGCGCCGCCCCGTCGCGTGCCGCGCGACTCATTGCGGCGCGCCGGGGCCCGTCGGTGGCGAGGGCCAGCAGCGCATCGGCGAGCGACCGCGTGGCTGCGCCGGTGGATCGCTCGACCACGACACCGTCGGTCCCGTCGCGAACCGAATCACGCACGCCGGGACCGTCCAGCGCCACCACCGGCAGCCCGACGGCGATCGCTTCGGCGAGGACGAGGCCCTGCGTTTCCGTGCGTGAGGCGAAGAGAAACAGGTCCGCCCCCGCGGCGAGCGCGAGCGCGTCGAGGCGGGGCATGCGACCGGTGAGCCGGACGCGGGCGGCGAGGCCCTCGTCCACCACCCGGGCGCTGAGCGTGTCGTGGAGCGGTCCGCCACCGACCAGGAGCAGGCGCAGCCGCGGGTCGATGCGGGCGGCGGCGGCAAAGGCATCAAGGAGGAGACCGCTGCTCTTCTCGCGCGCGAGCCTGCCCACCGAGACGGCCACGATCGAGTCCTCGGGCCAGCCGGCCTCGGTCCGCGGATCCACCGGCTGCAGCGCACGCAGGACCTCGAGGTCGATGCCCGTCGAAATCGCGCGTACCAGGGGACGACCCCGATCGCCGGCCCGGGTCGACCTGAGCGCACGCTCGATCTCTTCGGCGAGGTCCGCGGCGGGCGCCACGATTGCAGCACAGCCGAACCAGAACGACCGCAGGTAGGTGGCGACCAGCGCCGATCCCGGAGCCGCCAGCGGGCCGAGGTAGTGCCGGTAGTCGCCGAACCGGGTGTGGTGGGTGAAGACCAGCGGCGCTCCCACGGCGCGCGCGACCCGTCGCGCCATCAGGCCGGAAACGAACGGCGACTGCGCGTGGACGACGTCGGGACGAGCCGCGCGAACGCCCGCCAGCACACGCTGACGGCACCGGCCACGGCATCCGGTAATCGGGCGGCGCGGGTGGTGGCCCCTGGTAGGACGGAAGCCAGGCCATCTCGGGTTCGGGACCCGTGGCCCCACCGCCGGCCGCCAGGCGCCCCCGTGCCGGCTTCGGCACCGCCAGGATGACCCGGTGGCCCGCCGCCCCCAGGCCGCGGGCGAGGGCCTCGGTGGCAACGGTGACGCCCGACAGGTAGGGCAGGTAGGACTCGCCGAAGATGGCGACCGTCAGCGTGCCGGGCGGCGCGCTCACGGCGCAGGCCGGGTGCCGACGTGCAGGGTGGCCATGTGCGACGGCAGCCATCGCCATCCGACACGTTGGAGACCGGCGTCCTCCATGAGCGCCGCCACGGCGGCGGGTGGCGGGTACTCGAGCAGGCTCTGCGGGAGGTAGCGATAGGCGGCGGTCCGCCCGGCGACCCTGCCCAGGACCGGGACGACCCTGCGGAACCAGGTCTCGAACAGGAAGCGGGCCGGGCCGTTCTGCGGGATGGCGATCTCGAGCACCACGACTCGCCCGCCCGGCCTGGTGACCCGGGCCATCTCCGCGAGCCCGGCCACGTAGTCGGGCAGGTTCCGGAGGCCAAAGCCGATCGTCACCGCATCGAACTCGCCGTCGTCGAAGGGCAGCGCCAGCGCATCGGCGAGGCTGTACTCCGGGGTCACACGCCGATCCACGGGGCCGATCGCGTGCGCGGCACGGCGGGTGGCCCGCGCCAGCATCCCGCGCGAGACGTCGACGCCCACCGCCCGGCCGCCGGGCGCAACCGCCGAGGCCAGCGCCTCGGTGAGCCGGCCCGTGCCACAGGCCACGTCGAGTGCCTGATCACCCCCGTGCACCGCGGCGGCTGCCACCGCCGCACGCCGCCAGCGACCATCCAGTCCGGCGGTCATCATCGTGTTCATGGCGTCGTACACCGGGGCGATTCGATCGAACATGGTTCGGACCCGGTCGGGTGGCGCCACGTTGCCGCGCGGGCGCACGGGAAGCATCGGTCAGTCAGGCTCGCGGGTGGGTGTGGTTGGTGGGCGATACTGGATTCGAACCAGTGACCTCACGGATGTGAACCGTGCGCTCTAACCAGCTGAGCCAATCGCCCACGAGGGGAGCCGCAGTATAGTCGCGCCAACCGGCGAGCGGCAATCGAGCGGGGGTCATGGACGACGGCGGGCGAGCCGCTCCCCCACCTCCGGCAGGGCCAGGCCCGACACCCGGATCCGCTTGTGCCTGGAGCGTGCGCCGGCCAGGAGCGCGAGTGCCGAAGGCGGCAGGTCCAGCGCGTCGGCCAGCAGCCGCAGCACGGCCCGGTTCGCCTCACCATCCGCGGGCGGCCGGGTCACGCGGACGCGGACGACGCCGTTCTCCATGGCGCCCACCGCGTCCCGGGAGGATCGGGGAACCACCGTCACCGCGATCACCGCCTCTTCCTCCGCTGCCATGGCGTCGGTCAGATCCGGGCGAAGAAGCGCAGCAGGAGGCTCAGCAGCAGCAGGACGATGAAGGGTGACCAGTCCAGCCCGCCCATGGGCGGCATCATCCTGCGGATGGGCGCCAGGACCGGCTCAGTCAGCTGGTAGATGAACGCGGTGAACGGGCCGCCACCCATGGGATTCATCCAGCTCAGGACGACGCGGGCCAGGATGAGGAGCGAGTAGACGGCGCCGAGCAGGGTCACGAAGGACACCAGGACTTGGCTCATGGCCGTTCAGGATAGCAGCGGATCCCCGTGCGGCCGGCGCGATGCGCTACCCCGGCCGTGGTCCGAAGAGGCCGGTCCCCACCCGGACCAGCGTCGCTCCCTCCGCGACCGCCGCCTCCGCGTCCGCGGTCATCCCCATGGAGAGCTCCGGCAGAGCCATGCCGCTGACCTGCTGGAGCTCGTCGCGCAGCTCGCGCAGGCGCCCGAAGGTGGCGCGCGCCGCGGCCGTCGGGGCTCCCAGGCGCGCGATGGTCATCAGGCCGACGACCCGGACGTGTCGCACCCGGCGCAGGGCGCTCCCCAGCTCGCCACCCGCGCCCATCGCCTGCGCAAGCCGGTCCGGAACCCAGCCGGATTTCGTACGCTCACCGGTGAGGTTGACCTGCAGCAAGAGGCGCGGGGCGACGCCCTCGTCATGGGCGACCGCCTCGAGGCGCTCGAGCAGCGACGTCTCGTGAAGCGAGTGGATCCAGCCGAATGCGGTCACGGCACGCCGGGCCTTGTTCGATTGCAGGTGCCCGATCAGGTGCCACTCAACGCCTGGCTGCGCGGCAATCTTGGGCAGCGCCTCCTGCACCCGGTTCTCCCCCAGTCGGGTCAGGCCCGCGCGGACGGCGAGCTGGACGACCTCGAGCCCGAAACCCTTGGTCACCGCCACGACCCGGAACCCGTCGGGGTCCCGACCGGCTCCCTCGGCGGCGGCGCGCAGCCGCGCCGTCAGGCGCGCCAGGCGCTCCTGAACCAGCCCCTCGTCGAGCCGAGGCTCGTCGGCGGGCAGCATGGGCGGTCCGCGGGTCGAGCCCGGCGGACTACTCGCCCTTGCGGCGCAGGAAGCTCGGGATGTCCAGGTCCGTCTCGCCGTACGACGGGCGGTCGAGGCTCGGCCGCACCGGAAGCGGCTGCCGCTCCGTCACCCGCGACTCGCGCGGCTCCGCCTGCGGGCTGCGCGCGAACGGGGACTCCTGCCCCATCTGCTCCTCGAGCGAGGCACGCTCTTCCCGTTCGCGCTCGATCTCGGCGAGGATCTCGCGGCTCCGCTCGTCGAGCGACGCCTCCATGCCGCTCGATGCCTCCGCGCCAGCCTGCCGGCCGGGCTGCCGCACCTTCTTCGCGGCGTCGAAGCCGGTGGCGATGACGGTCACCTTGACCTCGTCGCGCATCCGGTCGTCGATGACCGTGCCGAAGATGATGTTTGCCTCCGGGTCGGCGGCCTCCTTGATGACCTCCGCGGCCTCGTTCACCTCGAACAGTCCGAGATCGCTGCCGCCGGTCACGTTGAACAGGATCCCGCGGGCCCCCTGGATGTTGACCTCCAGCAGCGGGCTCATGACCGCGGCGCGCGCCGCCTCGACGGCTCGGTTCTCGCCGGTCGCCGTCCCGATGCCCATCATCGAGCTGCCCGCGTCGCGCATGATCGTCTTGACGTCGGCGAAGTCCAGGTTGATGAGGCCCGGAACGGTGATCAGGTCGCTGATCCCCTGCACGCCCTGGCGCAGGACGTCGTCCACCACCCGGAAGGCGTCCAGGATCGAGGTCTTCTTGTCGACCACCTCGCGCAGCCGGTCGTTGGGAATCGTGATGAGCGTGTCGACCTTGTCCTTGAGGCCCTCGCTGTACTGTTCGGCGACGAGCTTGCGGCGTACGCCCTCGAAGGAGAACGGCTTGGTGATCACGCCCACCGTGAGCGCCCCGAGGTCCTTGGCGATCTCTGCGATGATCGGCGCCGCGCCCGAGCCGGTGCCGCCACCCATGCCGGCGGTGATGAAGATCATGTCGGCGTCCTTGAGCGCCTCGTAGATCTTCTCCGAGTCCTCCTCCGCGGCGCGCTGCCCGACCCCTGGATCGGCGCCGGCACCCAGCCCACGGGTCAGCTTGTCGCCGATGCGGATCTTGTGCGGTGCGTCGCTCTGGAGGAGCGCCTGCGCGTCGGTGTTCACCGCGATGAACTCCACGCCCATCATCTCGGCGCGAATCATCCGGTTCACGGCGTTGGAGCCGCCGCCGCCGACGCCGATGACCTTGATCAATGCGAAGTGTTCTGCGTCCGAACGGAGCGGCATTCCAGATCTCCTGCGCGGGTGTGGTGGTATCGACCCGTCTCGCGCGGGTTTGTCCGATGATAGCGAGCCGCTGCCGGGTCCGCTGGCGATTTTTCCACAGGCCGGTGCGAAGTTATCCACAGCTCGCCAACGTGCGGTGGACGGCCGGCGGTCCTGTGCACCACAGGGACGCGAATCAGCCCGGGAAGAGGCCCCGCAGCCAGTCCACCACACGGCCCATGCCGCCCGAGAAGGACGAGCCGGTCGCGTAGCCGATCGGCTCCTCGCCCAGGTGGGTGGCGCCCCACAGCAGCAGGCCGATCGGGGTCGAGAATGCCGGGTTGCCCAGCTGGTCCATGAGCCCGCCGACCCCCTGCGGAGCGCCGATTCGGACGGGCATGTTGAGGACATCGCGCGCGAGCTCGGCGGCGCCGCCGATACGCGCCCCACCCCCGGTCAGCACGGCACCCGCAGGCAGCATCCCGGCGTGGCCCGAGCGCTTGACCTCCTCCGCGATGAGCGAATAGATCTCGCCCATCCGGGCCTCGATGATCTCCGACAGGCGGCGGCGCTGGATGGTCTGCCCACCGTCCTCTCCCAGGACGGCCACGTTGAGCAGCTCCTCCGGCTGGACGTCGGCCAGGTTGGCCGTCCCGTGCTTGATCTTGATCTCCTCGGCCAGGTTCAGGCTGGTGCGCAGGCCGATCGCCACGTCGTTCGTGACGTTGATGCCGCCGACGGGCAGGACCGCGGAGTGATAGACGGCCCCGTCCACGAAGATCGCGATGTCGGTGGTTCCGCCGCCGATGTCCGCGACGAGCACGCCGAGGTCCTTCTCCGTATCGGTCAGCACCGCCTCCGCGGCGGCGAGCGAGGAGATCACCAGCTCGTCGATCTGGACACTGGCCTGGGTGATGCACTTGGTGAGGTTCTGGACCGAGGTCGCCGCGCCGGCGACGATGTGGGTCTCCACCTCGAGGCGCACGGCGCTCATACCCAGCGGGTCCTTGATGCCGTCCTGCCCGTCGACGATGAAGCCGCGCGGCACCACGTGGAGCAGCTCACGGTTCGACGGCACCTGGACCGCCTTGGCGGCATCGGTCGCGCGCGCCACGTCCTCCCGGCTCACCTCGCGTTTGTGCCCCGAGACGGCCACCACGCCACGGCTGTTCTGGCTGGTGATGTGGCTGCCGCCCACCGCGACGAACGCGGAGCTGATCTTGTATCCGGAGAGGCGCTCCGCCTTCTCGATGCTCTGGGCGACCGAGTTCACGGTCTGGTCGATGTTGGCGACCATCCCCTTCTTCATCCCGACCGACGGACCGATCCCGTAGCCGATGATGTTCACGTCGCCGGTGCGACCGACCTCACCGATGAGGGTCGTCACCTTGGTCGTGCCGGCGTCGATGCCGACCAGGACCGTTTCCCTGTCCAAGCTACCTCCTGACCGTGCGCCCGGAGGGGGCGCTCAGATGATTCGACCTTACAGGAAGTGGCGCCGGATGAGCGCCACGTTTTGGAAGATGCGCAGCCCAAAGGCGAAGAGCGCAACGAGGTACAGGTCGATCCCCAGTCGATCGCCGACGAAGGTGAGCAGGACCGCTACGAGCGCGTTGGTCACGAAGCCGGAGAGGAAGACCCTGTTGTCGTAATGAGCGTCGAGCTGTGCCCGGATGGCGCCCAGCACCGAATCGAGCCCGGCTAGGATGCCGACCGCGCTGTAGCGCGCCAGCTCCGCGCTGACGTTGACGCCGAAGATGAGCCCGAGCGCGATGCCGACCGCAAGGCCGACCAGGGGAAGCCACATCAGGGACGGTACCGATTGCCGGTGGGAGGGGACCGCGGGGAGACCTCAGCATGTGTCAGAACCACCCGGGCCGTTCGAGCGCCAATATACCTTCCCGGGGTTCCGGACATCCACCCAGCCAACGGTGTTCTCGCGGTGCGCCGCGAAGAGCGTCCGCACCGCCGCGACCTGGTCGGCGATGTGCGCCGCGACAGCCTGCGGGACCCCGTTCTCGAGGCCGTCCCAGCCGAAGACGGCCCGCCACGACCCCGACGGGCGCGGAAGCAGCGAGTAGCCGCAGGTGTCGTCGAGCCGCACCGACACGCCGGCAGCCACCGATCCGAGCGACGCCGGGTCGATTGCCTGCAGCTGCTTCGCGGTGTCGAGGACGACGGCCGGGATCGCGTCGCCGATGATGATGTTGCGCGATGCGACGCGGCGATCGTCGATGAGCGGCAGGGCGGCGAACTCGCCGGTGAGCGCCGCGGTCAGCGCGATCTCACCGAAGACGATCCCGTCATCCGCCACAACCAGCTGGACGGCGGAGGTGCGCCAGATCAGCGCCGGTGCCTTCTCGACCAGCCGGACCGCCACGCCGTCGGGAAATCTCGTCTCGACCTGCGCGGATGCCACCGCAGGGAGGGATGCGAGGCGCTGCGCCACGAGGCCAGAATCGACGGTGAGGAGACTTTCGCCGCGAACCGTGTCGAGGACGCCGGTGAGCTGGTCGTCCGCTGTGTAACGGACCCCGGCCCACGCAATCGACGAGACCCGCAGCCACGGCCCGTTCACCAGGAACAGCAGGCCGCCGGCGAATACCAGCGCGAGGAAGGCGGCCAGCACGCGTCCTCCGGACGGTCCGCCGGCCAATCGGGCAGGCCGATCCGCGGGCCGCCTCGACGCGCATGCGCCGCACCCCGGCGCGATCGCGATGCCGGTCGGGCCGCAGGACGTTGTCCTCCCCGGGCGCCGGTGGCCGCCGTGCGTGGCTGGGCGCCGCGGGGCGTGGCACCGCGGGGCTGGGCACCGCGGGGCGTGGCGCCGCGCTGCGGGGGACCAGCACCTCGCTTGAGCCTCACTCCGGCTCCTCGTCGCCGGCGCCCGCGTGCTCCTCTGCCTGCGCCTCGAATCCCAGGTCGATGAGGCGCTCGATGAGGACGTCGAAGCCGATCCCGGCGAGCTCGGCCTGCTTGGGATACATGCTGGTCGCGGTGAATCCCGGCAGCGTGTTCATCTCGCTGATGAAGATCCCCTCCGGGTTGACCAGGAAGTCGACGCGGGCGAGTCCGGCGCAGTCCACCGCACGATAGGCGGCGAGGGCCAGCTCCTTGAGCCGCGCGGCGAGGGCAGGCTCCAGATCGGCACGGGCATCGACATCCGCCAGCCCTGCGACGTACTTCGACTCGTAGTCGTACCACTCGTGATGGGGGCGGATCTCGCCCGGCTCGAAGACGATCGGATCTTCGTTCCCCAGGACGCCGCACTCGAGCTCTCGGACGCCGGCGAGGTAGCGCTCGACGATCACCTTGGAGTCGTACCGGAAGGCGGTCTCCAGCGCGTCCGGGAGCTCGCTGACTCCATGGACCACGGTCATGCCCACGCTGCTCCCGAGGCGGGCCGGCTTCACGATCACCCGCTCCCCCACCGCCGCCAGCGCGTCGCGCAGGACGCGATCGGGCGACGATCGCCAGGTCGAGCGCCGGAACCAGGCGGACTTCACGACCGGCAGACCGTGACCGCGCATGAGGTCCTTGAAGACGACCTTGTCCATGGCCACGGCGCTGGCCAGGACACCGGCCCCGGTATACGGGATCCCGGCCATCTCGAGGAAGCCCTGGAGCGTCCCGTCCTCCCCGAAGGGACCGTGGATGACCAGGAACGCGATGTCGATGGCATCCGCCAACGATCGCAGGGCCTGCCGCGAGTCAAGGGCGCCGGCGTCGGAGACCCTCGGCACCGGGAGACCGGCTGCGGCACGCAGGCGGGCGACCTGCGCTGTCGGCGTCTCCGTCCCGAGCAGGGCGGCGAGCGAGCGGTCCCCGAGCTCGGGAGCCGGGCCGGCAGGCAGGTGCCATTGGCCGTCGCGGTCGATGTAGATCAGGTATGGCTCGAACCGCTCGCGGTCGATGGCACGCAGGACCGCCTCGGCCGAGCTGACGCTGACCTCGTGCTCCGCGGAGCGTCCACCGGCGAACACGCCGACCCGCCGTCGCGGCGCCTCCCGTTCGGTCATTGGGCCTCCTGCGCCGGCCAGTCACCGACGAACTCGATCTCGTACTGGAGCGCCACCCCGAAGCGCTCGGCCACCGTGCGACGCACGTGCTCGCCCACGGCACGGACGTCCGCCGCCGTGCCACCGCGGCCGGTGATGATGAAGTTCGCGTGCTTCGTGCTCACGCTGGCGGCGCCGATGCGGAAGCCCTTCAGCCCCGCGGCGTCCGCGAGCCGACCGGCATGGTCGTCCGGTGGGTTGCGGAAGACGCTCCCCGCGTTCTGATCGGCGAGCGGCTGGGTGGCCAGCCGCTGTGCCTGATGGGCCGCCACCTGCGCCGCGATCGCGCCCGGGTCACCACGCTCCAGCGCCAGGCTCGCCGCGATGACCGTCTCGCCGCTGTGCTTGAAGCGCGAGTCGCGGTAGGCAAAGGCACAGTCGGCGGCCGGGACGGTCACCGGGTCGTCGGCGGCTGGTGACCAGGTCTCGACACCGACGACCACGTGGCGCATCTCGCGCCCGTGGGCACCGGCGTTGGCCCACACGGCGCCGCCGAGCGTCCCGGGAATGCTGATCCCGAACTCGAGCCCAGCCAGCCCTGCACCAACGCAGCGCTTGACGAGCATCGCCATCGCGGCGCCGGCGTCGGCTGTGACGCTCGTCCCCTCGATCCGAACCGATCGCGCGCGGTTCCGGACGACGAGGCCGCGAATCCCGGCATCGGCCACCACCAGGTCGCTCCCGTTGCCAAGCAGGAAGCACGGAACTCCCGCGTCCCGCGCCAGCTGCAGCGCCGCCAGCAGCGTCGCCCGATCGCGCGCCAGCAGCAGGCGGTCGGCCGGGCCACCCACCCGCAACGTGGTGAGCGGCGCCAGCGGCGCATCGCGCTCGAGGCTGATCCCTCGCTTTGCCGCGAGGGCATCAAGCCGGGACAGGTCGATGGAGCTCATGCGGCGGGTCCTTCCGAGGGGAGCGGTGCCCCGGTCGCCATGGCGAGCAGCTCCGCGGCGAGGGACGCCGCGGCGTCGGGCCGACCCAGGCGCCGCGCGGCATCCGCGATGGGCGCGCGCGTCGCGTCGTCTCGAAGGCGACCGGCTTCGGCGATGAGCCGGTCGGGTGTCAGCGCAGCGTCCTCGACGACCGCCGCCGCTCCCTGGCTCTCGAGCCAGGCCGCATTCGCCTTCTGGTGGGAGCCGGCGTACGGGTAGGGCACCAGGATCGAGGCGGTGCCGGTCGCGGCGACCTCCGCACAGGTGGACGAGCCGGCCCGTCCCACGACGAGGTCCGCCGCGACCAGGGCCGGCGCCATGCCGTCGGTGAGGAACGCCTCTGGCCGGTAGCGCGACCGCAGCGCCAATGGGAGCTCTTCCCGTGCCCGCTCAGCGTCGGCGAGGCCGGCCGTGCCGGCCACGTGGAGCACCTGCCAGTCGGCCAGGAGCTCCCCAAGACCGCCAAGCACGGCGCCGTTCATGCGGGCCACCGCCTGCGACCCCCCGAACACGAGCAGGAGGCGCTCGCCGGGCTCGATCCCCAGGCCGGCCCGGGCGGTTTCACGGTCAATGCCCGCGAACGACCGGATGGGCGTGCCGGAGACGAACGAGCGTCCGGGGAACGATGCCAGGGTGGGCGGGAACGAGACCGCGATCCTGGTGGCCACCCGTCCCACCGCCCGCGTCGAGCGCCCGGCGACCACGTTCCCCTCCCAGACCAGGATCGGGATGCCGCGCGCGCGGGCTGCGAGCACGAGCGGCATGGCCAGGTACCCGCCGGTGCTGAAGATCGCGGCCGGCCGGAGCCGCCCAAGCAGGAGCCAGGCCTGCGGGACGCTGGCCGCCACCCGCGCCGGGTCCAGGACGAGGTGCGCGTCGCGCCCGGCGGTTCGCAGCGAGCGGACCACGAGCTGATAGTAGGGCAGCTCGCCGGCATCGCCGACCAGCCGGCGCTCCAGGCCCCGGACGCCGCCGATATAGCTCAGCTCAAGGTCGGGCTGCGCGTCGCGCAGAGCCCGTGCGACGGCCAGCGCGGGGTAGATGTGCCCGCCTGTTCCGCCGCCCGACACCGAACACCGCATCGATCAATGATCCTGACTGTGAGGTCTCGCGGCTGATGGAGAGCAGCATGCCGACCGCCACGAGGTTGATGGTGAGCGCCGAGCCGCCGTAGCTGATGAACGGCAGCGGGATACCGGTGACCGGCGCAAGCGCGGTCACCACGGCCATGTTGACGAACGCCTGCACGACGAGCCAGGTCGTCAGGCCGCAGGCAAGCAGGCCGGAGAACGTGTCCGGCGCCTGGATCGCGATCTTGTAGCCCTGGTAGGCGATCACCAGGAAGAGGGCCACCACCACCAGCGTCCCGACCAGCCCCCACTCCTCGCCAATGATGGCGAAGATGAAATCGGTCGACGGCGCCGGCAGGTAGAGGAACTTCTGCCGGCTCGCGCCCAGGCCCAGCCCGGTCACCCCGCCCAGCGCGAGCGCCATGAGCGCCTGCACGGCGTTGTAGCCGGTGTGCAGGGGGTCGCGGAACGGGTCCAGGAAGCCCTCGACGCGCTGCAGCTGGTACGGGGTGCTGGCGATCATCACGCCCGCTGCGGCGACCACCGCGGTGCCGATGGCCCCCAGGTACAGCAGGTTCGCACCGGCCATGAAGAAGACCGCCAGGGCTGCCACCACGAAGACCCCGGCCGTCCCGAGATCCGGCTCCAGGGCGATGAGCAGGAAGGCCGGCGCGACGAGCAGGGTGAACGGCACGAGCCCGTTCCAGAAGGTGCCGGCCAGCTTCCCCCGCCGGTCGAGCCAATGGGCCAGGTACAGGATGACGGCCAGCTTGGCCAGCTCGGCAGGCTGGAAGCCGCCCATCCCGGGCAACACGATCCAGCGGCGCGATCCCGAGACCGAGGTGCCGATCCCGGGCACCAGGACCGCGACCAGCAGCACGAGGGTGAGGACGTAGGCCGGGATTGCCATGTACCGCAGCCAGCGGAAGTCGATGCGGCTGGCGAGCACCATGGCGCCGATCCCCAGCGTGGCCCAGATCAGCTGCTGCACGCCGTACATCGATGGGTCGTCGGACGAGAAGTAGGCGCGCACCGACGAGGCGGAGTAGACCATCACCACGCCGGCGGCCACCAGACCGATGACCGACACCAGGAGCGGGTAGGACAGCTGGTGGCGTTCGCGCTGAACGCCGCTTCGTTCCCGGCGACGGCGCGCAGATGCGGCGGCGACCGTTCCGGCGGTCATCGTGCGTCCTCCGCCGGCTCGTCCGGGCCGACCCCCAGGGCCGCGGCGGCGGCGCGGAATGCGTCCCCGCGGGCAGCGTAGTCGGCGAACATGTCGAAGCTCGTCGCGGCCGGCGAGAGCAGCAGCACGTCGCCCGTGCGCGCCAGCGTGGCCGCGATCCTCACCGCCTCGTCCATCGAGCCGGCCCGCTGCAGCGGCGCACGCCCCGCGACGAGGCGTGCCAGCATCTCCGCGGTCTCACCGATGAGCACCACGGCCCGGCAGCGGTCCGCCATGCGGTCGGCAAGCGCACGGTAGTCGAGTCCCTTGTCCTTGCCGCCCGCGATCAGCACCACGGGCGATGGATCGAACGCATCCAGCGCCGCGATGGTGGCCGCCGGGATGGTGGCCTGCGAGTCGTTCACCCAGCGCACACCGGCACGCCGGCCGAGCGTTTCGAGGCGGTGCGGAACGCCGCGGAAGCCGCGGATCCCGCGCGCGATGGCATCCGGGGCCACGCCCGCCAGGCGAGCACCCAGGGACGCGGCGAGCACGTCGGCGCGGAGATGCGCACCCGGGAGCGTGACGTCGGCGATCGGCAGCAGCCGGTCCCTGCCCAGGTACAGCCACCCGTCGGCTTCCCACGCCTCCCGCGCCTCGCCCGAGCCTCCAAGGTACCAGTGGATCCCACGGTTCCCCAGGGATCGCCCGAGCGCCTCGCAGCCGGGATCGTCGGCGTTGAGGATCACCTCGCCGCCGCCCTCGACGGTCAGGCGCGCGAGGCGGGACTTCACCGCCCGGTAGGCCTCCACCGTTCCGTGACGATCGAGGTGGTCGGCGAGGATGTTGGTGTAGACCGCGACGTCGGCGCCGCGCGAGATCGTCGGCAGCTGCAGCTCTGAGAGCTCCAGGACCGCCCACGTGCGCTCGTCGAGGGTGTCCGCCTGCTCGATGAGCGGGGTCCCGATGTTGCCGCCAACCACGTGCGGGGACCCGGCCGCCTCGAGGATGGCACCGATCAGGGCGGTCGTCGTCGTCTTGCCCTTCGTCCCGGTGATTCCCAGGATCCGCGACCGGGTCAGGCGGAGGAAGAGCTCCATCTCGCTCACCAGCTCCCCGCCGCGGGCCTCCACCGCGACGAGCGCCTCGCGGAGCCACGGGTCGGTGGTGGGGAAGCGTGGCGAGATGGAGGGGCTGCTCACCAGCAGATCGGCGGCCAGGACAAGGCGGGTCGCCGCCTCGGCGTCGATGCCCAGGGACAGCGCCACCGCCCGGCCCTCGAGTCCGTCGATGGCCGCCGCCAGCTCGGCGGCGGACCGACGGTCGTAGACGGTCACCGTTGCGCCGGCGTCCGCGAGAATCGCGCCGCGGCGACGCCAGAGCGGGCGAGCCCCAGGACCAGGACCCGCCGTCCACGCAGGTCGGCACGCGACGGATCGTGCGGTCGACGGTCATCATCGGTCCCGCCTACAGCCCGTTCACGGTGGCCAGGAAGAGGCTGAAGCCCAGCAGTCCGGCCAGGGCGGAGACGATCCAGAAGCGCACCGTGATCTTCTCCTCGGCCCAGCCGACCAGCTCGAAGTGGTGCTGCAGGGGGGCCATGCGGAAGATCCGCCGCCCGCGCAGCTTGAACGACGCGACCTGCAGCACGACGCTGAGACGTCACCGCCAGGAAGACCACGCCGATGACCGCCAGCAGCAGGAGCTGGGTGGTGATGGTCGCCACCACGGCCAGCGTGGCGCCCAGCCCCAGGGCGCCCGGAGTCGCCCATGAAGAGCTGCGCAGGATGGACGTTGAACCACAGGAAGCCCATCAGCGCTCCGATGATCAGGGCGCAGAAGATCGCCAGGTTCGGCGTCGAGTTCGTGTCCGCCTGCGGCACCGCCAGCACCAGCGCGATCAGCAGGTACGCGACGAAGCTGAAGATCAGCACCCCGCCTGCCAGCCCGTCGAGGCCATCGGTCAGGTTCACCCCATTGCTCATGGCCACGATCACGAAGGCGACGAACACGATGAAGAGGATGGGCAGGATGCCCACGTCCCCGACCAGCGGCACGCTGATCTCGTTGATCGAGAAGTGCCGCTGGATGTACCACGCGGCGAGCAGCGCCACCACCGTCTGCCAGACGAGCTTGTAGCGGCCCCGCATGCCGATCCCGGTCTGTGCGTTCACGTAGTCGTCGAGCGCGCCCAGGATGCCCACGCCCACCAGCGTCAGCATGGGCGTGAGCGTGCTCACGTCCTCGATGCGCATGGCCATGGCCAGGAACATCACCACCACGATCATGAGCATGCCGCCCATCGTCGGCGTCCCCGCCTTGGTGAAGTGGCCCGCCGGCCCCTCGGCCCGGATCTGCTTGCCGAAGCCCAGCCGCTGCAGCAGGCCGATGTACACCGGCGCCAGCGCCACGACGCCACCGAAGGCGAGCAGCAGGGCGACGACGATGGCCAGCATCAGCCGCGGCTCCTCGCACCGGCGAGCGCGTCAACGACGCGGTCCAGCTCCACGCCGCGCGACCCCTTGATCAGCAGCAGGTCCCCGACCCCGGGAGCGAGGTCGCGCTCGACGACGCGGGTGGCCTCGTCGGCGTCGTCGGCGACGAGCACCGTCGCCAGGCCGGCGGCACGCGCGGCGTCGGCGATCCAGCGTGCGCGGGGCCCCACCGCGAGGAGGGCGTCCACCGTCCCGGCCGCCTCGGCACCGATTTCGCGGTGGAGCCGCTCCTCGTCGGGCCCCAGCTCGAGCATGTCGCCCAGCACCGCCAGGCGGCGCCCACGGGGCGTGGGCGTTTCCGCCAGGAAGACGAGCGCCGCATGGACGCTGACGGGCGAGGCGTTGTACGTGTCGTCCACGAGGGTGGCACCGCTCGCGGTCTCCCCCACCGCCATGCGATGCGGCGCGTGGCTCCCTGCGGCGAGCGCGGCGGCCACCTCGTCGAGGGGCAACGCGAAGTGCTCCGCGACGGCCGCGGCGGCGAGCGCGTGCGGCACGAGGTGCCGACCCGGAGTGCCGCTTCGCATCCGGCGCTCGCCCCACGGTGCGTGGAGCGTGAACTCCGTCCCGTGGATGCCGTGACTGACGATCCCCGTCGCCACCACGTCGGCGGCGGTCGCGACGCCGAAGGTCCGACACCGCGGGCCGGGCTGACGTCCCGCATCGCGGCGACGCGTGGATCGTCCGCGTTCAGCACCGCGAGCCCGGAGGGCGGCAGCGCCCGGGGCAGCTCGGACTTGGCCAGGGCGATCCGCTCGATGCTCCCGGCGCGCTCGAGGTGGGTGGGATGCACGGCGAGCACCACGCCGACCTCCGGCCGGGCGATCTCGGCCAGTCGCGCGATCTCGCCCACGGTGTACATGCTCATCTCGAGCACCGCCAGCTCGTCGGTCGGCTCCAGTCGCAGGAGGGTCATGGGCAGACCCGTCTCCGAGTTGAGATTCCCGATCGTTGCGCAGGACGCGATGGCCCCGCGACAAGGACGTCGGCGATCATCTCCTTGGCGAGCGTCTTGCCGGTCGAGCCGGTCACGCCAACCACGCGCACCGCGAACCGCGAACGCCACCACGCGGCGAGCTGCTGGAGCGCGACGCAGCGCGTCCGGCACGCGGACGACCGCGGCGTCCACGCCGGCGGGCGCCTGGACCGGGGCGGAGACGAGCGCGGCGACCGCGCCCGCGCGCAGCGCTTCGTTGACGAACCGATGCCCGTCCACCCGCTCCCCGACCAGGGCCACGAAGCACGGAGCCCGGGCTCGATGGCTCTCGAGTCGACGCCGGCACCCGCGAACGTCGTCGACCCGCGTGGGGCCGACGAGACGGCCGCCGGTGACGGAGAGGAGGTCCTCGATGCGGATCGACGGAGGCACGCGACACCCTGCGGAGATTCCCGCGGAGTCTATCAGTCCGCCTCCGGGGAGGACGAGGGCGCCGGGACCACGCGACCGGCTCACCGGGCAGCGACCGGGGTGGTTGGCCGGTCCGGCGGAATGGCCAGGTAGTCGAGGATCTGCGGCGCCAGGTCCTGGAAGACGGTTTCCGGCCGCTCGACCATCTCGTAGCGGCCCCAGACCGCGGGGCGGTGCAGCAGGATCAGTGTCACGAGCTGGGGATTGCGTGGCCGGCATAGACGCTGATGAACGAGGAGTCGACCCAGCCCTCGATGTACTCGATGCGCGTCACCGCTTGCCGCTCGCGTCGCGCACCTTGACCGGGCCGGCGATCTGGGCCGTGCCGGTCTTGCCGGCGATCGCGTAGCCGGGGACGCTGGCAGCGTGGGCGATCCCGCCGTCGATGGCGCCGGTCAGCAGCCGGACCACGGTGCTGCGCGGTCTGCTGCCTTCATGATCCGCTCGCCTTCGGGCAGCACCGTCGGGTGGTAGGTCCCGCCGGCGTCGGTCCAGCCGGCCACCACGTGCGGCGTGACCATGATGCCGCCGTTCGCGATGGCGGCATACCCGGCCACGAGCTGGACCGCGGTCACCGTGAGGCCCTGGCCGAACGCGTTCTGGGCGGTGGTGAGGTCACCCGAGGCGTTGGGGCTGGCCGGATCCCAGACCGTGCCGCCCGACCTCGCCCGCGATGTCGATGCCGGTCGGCTGGCCAAACCCGAACCGGCGGAATGCCTGGTACAGCTTCTCGCCACCCAGCTTCAGCCCGATGCGCGCCGCGCCGTTGTTGTTCGACAGCTGCAGCACCTGCTGGGCCGTGATCTCGCCGTGGCCGTACGCGCCAGGTGTAGCGATCCGCGTTCTGGATCCGGACCCCGCGAAGGACCAGGTTGTTGTTGTCGAGCACCTTCGTCGTGGTGGTGATGGCACCGGCATCCAGCGCGGCGGCGATGGTGAACGCCTTCATGACCGAGCCTGGCTCGTACGGGTGCGCGACCGCCGGGTTGTTGAAGAGCGTCGGATCGGTCTGGCTGTAGTCGTTGCCGTCGAAGGTCGGGAAGCTGGCCATGGCCAGGATGGCACCGGTGTGCACGTCCATGATGATCCCCGTCGCCCCGTGGCGCCAGGTTCTTCGAATAGCTCTGGTACAGGCGGGCCTCCAGGATGTGCTGGAGACCCGCGTCGATCGTCAGCTTCAGGTCAGCGCCGTTGACCGGCGCCTGGGCCGAGGTGATCGAGTCGGCGATCTGGCGACCGGCGACGTCCTCCTGCGCGACGACCGTGCCCGACGTCCCGGCAAGCAGCGCGTTCTCGGCGCCCTCGACGCCGTACTGCCCCGACCCGTCCACGTTGACGTATCCGAGCACCTGCGATGCCAGTGTCGATCCGGGGGCCGCGCCGGCGGTCGGGATAGACGCGGCGGGTCTCCGGAAGCAGCCCGATGCCCGGAAGCCCCAGGGCCCGAACGCGGTCCGAGACCTTGGGATCCACGCGGCGCTCGAGCCAGACCCAGGCCTTGCCGCTGGTGAAGAGGTCCAGGAGGTCCGTGTCGGGTACCGATAGGACGATCGACAGGATGGAGGCCTCGCTCTCCGGATCGGTCACCTGGGGCGGGGTGGCGTACACGGAGAAGACCTGGATCGATGTCGCCAGCAGCACGCCATGGTCATCGCGGATCTCGCCGCGCTCTGCGGGGATCTCCTCGCGCTGCGCCATCTGGTTGGCGGCCATCGCCGCCAGTCGATCGTGCTGGACGACATGCCACCAGGCGAGCCGCCCGCCGACCACCGTGGCGATCAGCGCCATCACCACCAGCAGGAAGAGGGCACGACCCCGGCTATCGGTCCTGGCGAGCATGCGCGACTCCATCGGGCGTCCTGGTCGGACGCTCGGTTCTCAGTGGGCGGTGTCTGGCGATGGGTTGGCGCTTCCCGCGCCGTTGGTGGGGGTGGCGAAGGTGACGGCTGACTGGGCGAGCGGGATCAGGCCCAGGTCGGCGCTGGCCCGCCGGAGCACCTCGGAGGGAGCTCGCGCGGCGCCTATCTCCATCACCAGCTGCTGCTGGTCCGCCCTCAGCGCCGAGATCCGCGACTGGAGGCTGTCGATCTGGTATCCGACCGCGGCCACGTTGCTCGACTGCGACAGGTAGAAGAATGCGAGGCCCGCCGCCGCAGCGATGGTGGCCAGCAGTCCGGCGGCACCTGCCTGTCGCCGCTGCCGCAGTGCGCCGACGTGACGCACCCGCTGCCGTTGCGATCCCCGAGCGGGTCGCGGCCGAGACCGGCGGCCGAGACCGCCGATTCCGGTGGCAGGACGTGCGCCGATGACGGCCATGGCTCAGGCTGCGCTGGGGCGTCCGTGCAGGCGGACCCCCCACGAGGTCGGAGACTCGAAGTCGAGCCCTTCCTCGATCTCGAATGAGACAGCCTCCTTGAGCCAGTGCCGGTCCTCCACGATGGCGCGGGTGTGGCGGTCGCGGAGCTCGCGTTGGCGGCCGCTGTACGTGCGTCGCCGGCTGGTCTGGTGTCGTGGTCGTCCTCGGCTCATGGTGCCTCCTTTCAGCTGCCCGCGGGTGCGAGCTTCTCGGCGACCCGCAGGTGTGCGCTGCGGGCCCGGCGGTTGCGGCCGACCTCGGCGTCGGTCGGCGCCACGGCGCCCTTTGTGACCGGGCGCAGCTGCGCCCGGTGGCCGCAGGTGCAGACCGGCGGCAGGGGGTCCTCGATGCAGTCGTGGCTCTCGCGGGCGATGAACCGCTTGACGATCCGGTCTTCACCGGAGTGGTAGCTGATGACGGCCATCCGGCCGCCGGGCCGAAGCGCCGCGAGAGCCCCGGCCAGCCCGGCGCCGAGCACCTCGAGCTCGCGGTTCACCGCGATGCGCAGCGCCTGGAAGGTGCGGGTCGCAGGATGGATCCGTCCCCGGCCGGCTGCGCCCCGCCGCCCGACCGAGGCGGCAACCACGCTGGCAAGGTCCACGGCGCTCACGAGCCGCCCTTCCGCACGCGCCGCCAGGATCGCCTTCGCGACGCGGCCTGCACGGCGTTCCTCACCAAACGTCGCGAGGATGCCGGCGAGCTCTCGCTCGGAGGTCGCATCGATGAGGTCAAGGGCTGAGAGACCGGCTTCTTCATCGAATCTCATGTCCGGCGCCGATCCGCTGGCGAAGCTGAAGCCACGCTGGGGATCGGCGAGCTGATAGCTGGAGAGGCCCAGGTCGAAGAGGACCGCGTCGAGCGGTATGAAGCCGGCAGCGGTCGCGACGTCGAGCAGGGACGAGAAGTTGGCCTGGCGCAGCTCGACGCGGTCGCCGAACCGCGCCAGGTGGCGAGACGCCTCCGCGATGGCCGCCCGGTCGGCGTCGAGGCCGAGCAGGCGACCATCCGGTGACGTCGTCTCCAGGAGCCGCTCGGCGTGCCCACCGCCTCCGACCGTGCAGTCGGCCACGGAGCTACCCGTCCCCGGGTCGAGCAGGGCGAGAACCTCCTCGACCAGGACCGGCAGGTGCCCTTCTCCCATGGACCGCACCTCTCAGGTCGGACGACGGGCCGATCGGCCCGGAGACGCATGAATTGGGTCTGCGCAACGTGCGTCATGGCGTTGCGCGCCCTAGATCCCAAGGTCCTGCAGATGAGCCGCCAGCTCCTCCGGCGCGTTCTCGATCCGGGTCCGGTACGGCTGCCACGCCCCCGGCGCCCAGATCTCGAGCCGGTTCAGCGCGCCAACCACGACCGCTTCGCCCTCCGTCAAGCCGGCGTACTCGCGCAGGTAGGACGGCACCAGCAGACGCCCCTGCCGGTCGAGCTCCACGTCGACCGCTCCGGAGGACATGAAGCGTGCGAACTCGCGGGCGTTGGGGTTGGTCATGGGCAGGGCGCGGAGCTTCTCCGCCAGGACGTTCCACTCCTCCGCGGGAAAGAGGCCGAGGCAGCGGTCGAGCCAGCGCGCCAGCGTCGCACCCTCGGCGAGGCGGGCGCGGAAACGCGACGGGATCGCAATGCGACCGCGGTCGTCGAGTGCGTGCCGGAACTCACCGGTAAGAAAGGATGCCTGCGTCATGCGTGGGTTCTACCACTCTTCCCCATTTAGCCCCATTTGGACCCACAGGCCGCCATTCTACAGGGCAGACACCTCCCGTCAAGGGATCCGGGCGCAAGAGACGGAGGCATTCGTACTGGCCGGGGGCGTGCATCCGCGTCGAGCGCGCGGATCGGGAGGCCAGTGGGGTCCGAACGAGAGGACCGCCTCGTTAGTCCGAGGCGACGGTCAGAGCTGGCTGTCGGAGAGCTGTTGGTACGTGTAGACGCCCTGGACCGACGTCGAATAGACCTCGTAGATGGCGAAGTCGCCGGACAGGTCCTTGGTGTACGCGAGGCCGGTGTAGGTGCCCACCTCGGTCCGCCAGTAGATGCGGCCGTCCTGTCCCTGGATGCGCTGCACGGGGGCACCGGAGTACGGGACACCCTCCGGCGCGAAGACCGCCGTCTTCTGCGCGGTCACGACTCCGCTGTCGTCGACGACGAAGACCGGGTAGCTACCGGCCTTGACGACCACGGCGTACGTGCCCGTGGGCGTGTCCGACGGTCCCGGCGTGGGGAGCACGCCGCTTGACGGAACGACGATGGGCGTCGGGCGGGGGGTGGACGTCGCAGGCACCGGGGTCCCGCTCACCGACGGGGACGCCGATGCTGACGCGTACGCACTGGGCAGAAGGCTGGGCGTGGGCTGGATGCTCGGGCTCGGCGTGGGCCCCAGGGCAAACCCGTTGGGCCCCCCGAGCAGGAAGAAGCCGCCGGCTCCCACGGCGGCGATCAGCACCACGAGGAGCGCTACCAGGGCAAGGCCCCTCCGGGAGCCGCGCCCCTCCGCGCTCGGTGCGGGCGCCGGAGGTGGGGCGGCTGCCTGTGGATGGCGCAGGGCCTCCAGCTCCTCGGAGGGGATGACGAGCACGCCGCGGAGGTAGCGGGGGCAGTTCGAGTAGCCCGTTTCCAGGCAGACGTGGCGCTGCTGCTCGTCGGAGACGGGAGCCGGATCGCCGAATGCGTAGCAACGGTGCTCGCCGCTGGGCTCCGGCCGATACTCGGCACGGGCATCCACCACGCCCAGGAAGGGACAGACGCCCTCGGGGCGTTTCGCCAGCTCGGCGAAGACCGCGCGGCGATCGGCTTCGCGGACCGACTCAGCCGCCTGCTCCTCGCGCTTGCGCCGACCGAACACGGTCCCTCCTCTCAGGGTTGCCGGCACCACGGGTCGCGCACGACCTTGGCCAGCCGTTTGAGAGTCTAGCGTCCCATCCGCCGCCCATACGATACCCGGGGTGGGGGTGACGGGAGGGGTACCAATGCGTCATTGAGGCGCGAGGCCTCGATTGCGTACGCTAGGGGTGGCGCGGTGTCGCATGGCACCCTGACCAAGGGGAGCTGACCAGTGGCACTCGAACCGATCGACCGGGGGGACGCGCGCCGATCCCTCGCAAGGGTCGGATTCGGCGCTGCAGCGTCCGGCATGTCTCCATCGTGCCGGGCGGCGACCGTGGCCGGGTGCGGGTCGACTGCCTCCTTGGCGGCCGCGAGCATCCGCTGCCGCTCGGCAACATGGACGAGGCCAGGGCCATCTGCAACGCGTGCACGGCGACGACCGTGTGGCGCGCGGACGAGGACTGACCGGAGGTCCCTGGAGAGCGGCCTGTAAGCCGAGTTCTGTCCCGCGCCGATGTCGCCATCGGTCCGGGGACGGCCATCCATCTGTGCGACCTACCCGAGGGCTGAGCGAGCAGCCTGCACCGGCGCGAACGCCGGTATCGCCCTCCTATTCGGTCTTGCTCCGGCTCGAGCTTGCCGCGTTTCACTCCCGCTTGCGCGGGCATCGTCACTGTGGCGCTGGTCCTCGCCTCACGGCGGACGGGCGTTACCCGCGAGCCTGCTCTATGGAGCTCGGACTTTCCTCGGACGCCGCCTTTCGGCGATCGCGCCCGCGGCCGTCCGGCCGCCTCCAGGGAGCCGCATTGTACGCGACCGAACGCGTGTTCGGATCGCGGCCGATCGGCCGGCCTTCAGCGAACCGCGCGCGGCTGGTCTATGGCCACGTTGCTGAGGCGATCCGCGTCCTTGTTCAGCTCCCGCGGCACGTGCCCCACGCTGTAGCCCTCCAGCCGGCCGAGCATGGCCATCACCCGGGCATGGATGGGCTTCAGGTCGGCGTGCTTGACCCGGTAGCGGCCCGAGATCTGGCGGGCGACCAGCTCCGAGTCCATGCGCAGGTCGACGCGGGTCGCACCCAGGCGCAGGGCCTCGGCAAGCGCATCCTCCACAGCGGTCCACTCCGCGTAGTTGTTCGTCCGCACGCCCAGGTAGGTCGCCAGCTCGGCGACCGTCTCCCCCGTCTCGGCGTCGCGCAGGATGGCCCCCAGGCCGGCCGGGCCGGGGTTACCCCGGGCGGCACCATCGGTGTGGATCAGGAGGCGCCGGCCGCGGCCGGCGTCAGCCACGTCCACCCTGGATCGCCTGGGTCACCTCGAGGATGGCGCGGGTGACGTTGATCCCACGCGGGCAGGCCTCGACGCAGTTGAAGACGGTGCGGCAGCGCCAGACGCCGTCAGCGTCGGACATCAGCTCCAGCCGCTCGTCGTGTGCGTGGTCACGGGTGTCGAAGATGAAGCGGTGGGCGTTCACGATCGCCGCCGGGCCGATGTAGTCGCTGTTGGTCCAGAAGACCGGGCAGCCCGTGGTGCACGCGCCGCAGGTGATGCAGCGGGAGGTGTCCTCGTACTTCGCGCGGTCGGCCTGGGACTGGCGCCGCTCCTTGCCGTCCTCGGGAACGTCGTCGTTGAGGAGGTACGGCATCGCCGCGCGGTACTTCTCCCAGAAGCCGGTCTGGTCCACGAGGAGGTCCTTGACGACCGGCAGGCCGCGCAGCGCCTCCACGGTGATCTTCCGTCCGGCGTCCTTGACGAGGTACTCGCAGGCGAGCCGGTTGCGCCCGTTGATGAGCATCGCGTCTGAACCGCAGACACCGTGTCCGCAGGAGCGCCGGAAGGTGAGCGTCCCGTCCTGGTACCACTTCACCTGCTGGAGCAGATCCAGGATACGGTCGGACGGCTCAGCCTCGACGCGGTACTCCTCCCAGTGAGGTGCTCGATCGAGCTCTGGATTGAATCGGCGGATGCGAATCTGGACTTCCATCGGCTCGTTCAGTACACGCGCGGCTTGGGCTGGAACTTGGTGATGGCCACCGGCTTGTAGCCGAGGCGCGGCTGGCCGCCCGCTGGGTCGCGATAGGCAAGCGAGTGCTTGAGCCAGCTCACGTCGTCGCGCTCGGGGTGATCCTCGCGCGCGTGCGCGCCCCTGCTTTCCGTGCGCGCCAGTGCCGATGCGACCGTGGCCTCGGCGACGTCGAGCAGGTAGCCCAGCTCCAGCGCGTCGACGAGGTCCGTGTTGTAGCGGGAGCCCTTGTCCTCGACGTGGAGGTGCTTCGCGCGTTCGCGCAGGCCGGCCACCACGTCGCGGGCCTCGGTGAGGAACTCCTCTGTTCGGAATACACCGCACCTGTCGAACATGATCGCCTGCAGCGCCTCGCGAATCGCCGCCGGGCGTTCCCCGTCGACCGAGTTCATGAGCGCGGCGACCTGGTCGCGTACCGGCGCCTCGGCGTCCGCATCGACCTCGGGCACGGGTGCCTCGCGGAGGTACTGCGCCATCGCGATCCCCGCCCGCCGGCCGAAGACGAGCAGATCGAGCAGCGAGTTGGTCCCGAGGCGATTGCCCCCGTGGACGCTGACGCAGGCGCATTCGCCGGCCGCGTAGAAGCCGGGCACCACCGCCTGCTTCCCGTCGTCGGAGAGGGCGCCCAGGACGCGCCCGTCGACGTCGGTCGGGATGCCGCCCATCGCGTAGTGCGCGGTGGGCTGGATCGGCACCAGGTCGTGCAGCGGATCGAGGCCGAAGTAGGTCTTGATGAAGCCGGTCATGTCCGGCAGCTTCTTGTTGAGCACCTCGTCGCCCAGGTGCCGGACGTCGAGGTGGACGTAGTCCTTGCCCCCGATCCCCCGTCCCTCGGCGATCTCCAGGTAGATGGATCGGCTCACCACGTCGCGGCTGGCGAGATCCTTCATGGTCGGCGCATACCGCTCCATGAAGCGCTCGCCCTTGTCGTTGAGAAGGATGCCGCCCTCCCCGCGCATCGCCTCCGAGAGCAGGAAGCCCAGCTTGTACATCCCGGTGGGATGGAACTGGTAGAACTCGAGGTCCTCGAGCGGCAGACCGCGCCGGTAGGCGATCGCCATTCCGTCACCGGTCAGGGTGTGCGCATTGGTGGTGACCTTGAAGAGCTTGCCGTACCCGCCGGTGGCAAACAGGACGGCCCGCGCCCGGAAGATGTGGATCTCCCAGGTGGAGAGCTCGCAGCGCCACGACCCCTGCGACCGGTCCGTCGGGCCCGCCGGCATGAGCAGGTCGAGGACCTGGAACTCGTCGAAGAAGGCGATCTCGTGGTGAATGCACTGCTGGTAGAGCGTGTACAGGATGGCGTGCCCGGTGCGGTCCGCCGCGAAGCACGCGCGGCGGACCGGGCCCTCCCCGTAGTTGCGGGTGTGCCCGCCGAAGCGCCGCTGGTCGATCAGCCCCTCCGGGGTACGGTCGAACGGCATGCCCGAGATGCTCGAGATTGATGATGGTCTCGACCGCGTCGTGGCACATCACCTCGGCCGCGTCCTGGTCGACCAGGTAGTCGCCGCCCTTCACGGTGTCGAACCAGTGCCACTCCCAGTGGTCCTCTTCGGTGTTCCCCAGCGCGGCGCAGACCCCGCCCTGGGCCGCCCCGGTGTGCGACCGGGACGGATAGAGCTTGCTGATCACGGCCACCTTTCCGGTCCGGCCCGAGGTCGCGCTTGAGCTCGAGCGCCGCGTACAGGCCGGCGCCACCGGCACCGATCACGACGGCATCCAGCTCGTGGATGTTGAGCCCGGGGGGCGGGGTCAGGCGGGCCGGCGTGGCCATCGGTCTAGAGCCTCCCATGGTGCCGGGCAGCAGGCTCAGCGGGCTGAGGCCGGGCGGCGCGGTATCGGGGTTGAAGGCGATGATCACGAAGATCCCCAGCAGCAGCCAGACCAGCGTGAACGCGCCGAGGGCCAGGATGAGGAACGTCCGCCAGCCCCCGCGATGGACCAGTCCCCGATCGACGACCCTGGCCCCGTTCACCCCGTGGACAAGCGCGAGCAGCAGCAGCAGCAGGTCGTAGATTCGCCAGAACGGCGTTCCCCAGCGGCTGGTGACGAAGGCGAAGTTGACCTCCTGGCCGGTGAGCTCGGTGACGACGTGCATGATGATCATGTGGCCAAGGGCCAGGAAGCACGAGCAGCACGCCGCTGATCCGCATGAAGTACCACATGAACCGCTCGAACCCGGCGTTCTCCGGACGGGTCTTGGCGGCACGCGAGGGGTCTGGTGCCCGACAGGTAGATGGTCCGTTCGCGGCTCATGCGTGGCCCCACGGGAGGTAGGGCGTGATCATGATCAGGCCCAGCGGGATCATGGCCACCACGGTCGAGCTCACCACGGCGTACGTCAGGGCGCGGTAGTGGATCGTGAGGCGCGGCCAGAAGTCCATGGCGATCACCCGCAGCCCGTTGAGCGAGTGATAGACGAGGGCCGCCATGAGAAGCACCTCGACCAGCTTCATGGGCAGGTTGTGGTAGAGCGTCTGCGTCCAGTCGTAGACGCCCGGGCCGAAGGAGACGGTGGCGGTCTCCACGATGTGGAGGAAGAGGAAGACGAGCACGCCGATGCCAGAGAGGCGGTGGCCGAACCAGGCCAGCTGTGCCCAGGAAACGCGGTATCGGAACATCCCGCTGAGATCATCCCCTTTCGCGCTGGAAGGCTCCACGGCGCACGGCGTCGGGAGGCCTCTGAACGGTTGCGGCGGATCGATTCTAGCGCGGCGACCGGCGTCAGGCCGCGCGAACCCGTGCGGCGACCGCTTCGCCGAACTCCCTGGTCCCGGCCGTGCCGCCCAGGTCGTAGGTGACGGTCGTGCCCTCGGCGATCACCGCACGCACCGCCACCTCCACCGCTTCGGCCGCGGCGATCTCGCCGAGATGGCGGAGCATCAGCGCCGCCGAGAGGATCGAGCGCCGTCGGATTGGCCCTGTTCTGGCCGGCGTACTTGGGGGCCGAGCCGTGGACCGGCTCGAAGACCGCGGCGTTCTCGCCGATGTTCGCGCCCGGGGCCACGCCCAGCCCGCCCACCAGGCCGGCGCACAGGTCGCTGACGATGTCGCCGTACAGGTTCGGCAGGACCAGCACGTCGTACAGCTCCGGCTTCTGCACGAGCTGCATGCACATGTTGTCGACGATCCGATCCTCGAACGCGATGCGACCCTCGTACTCTGCGGCGACCTGCTGGCAGCTCTCGAGGAAGAGGCCGTCGGAGAGCTTCATGATGTTCGCCTTGTGGACGGCGGTCACCTTCGCGCGGCCGTTGCGCACGGCGTACTCGAAGGCGTAGCGAGCGATGCGCTGGCTCGCGGCGCGGGTGATGATCTTGATGCTCTCCGCCGCGTCGGGCCCGACGCGGTGCTCGATCCCGGCGTACAGGTCCTCCGTGTTCTCGCGAACGATGATGAGATCGACGTTGTCGTAGCGGGTCACCGACGCCCGGCATGCTGCGCGCGGGACGGACATTGGCGTACAGCTCCAGGGCCTGGCGGAGAGCCGACGTTCACGCTCCGGAAGCCGGACCCGACCGGCGTGGTGATGGGCCCCTTGAGGGCGATGCCGTTGCGCCGGATGCTCTCGATGACGCGCTCCGGCAACGGCGTGCCCTCGTTGGCGATGGTCGCCTCACCGGCTTGCTGGACGTCCCAGTCGAACGCGATCCCGGTCGCCTCGAGAACGACGCGTGCCGCGTCCGACAGCTCGGGACCGATCCCGTCGCCGGGAATCAGGGTGATGGCGTAGCTCACGGCAGGTGTGGTTCCTTTCGAGTCGTCGCCGGTCAAAGCGCCGGCGTACCGCGCGCAGTCTAGGCCGAACGCGAAGCGCCGGAGAGCCTCGCGCCGAACCCCGGTACAATCGAGCCGTTCCCGCCCAGGCTGCTGCCCCGCATGTGCGCGCGCGCCGTGGCGGAGCCATTGCTGCGAAGACAGGAGAGTGCATGAAGCTCCAGGAGTATCGGTCGAAGGAGATCCTCGACCGCCACGGCGTGCCGCTGCTCGCGGGCGAGACGGCGACGACGCCGGAGCAGGCCCGCGCCGCAGCGGAGCGGATCGGAGGGCCGGTGGTCGTCAAGGCCCAGGTGCTCGTCGGCGGGCGCGGGAAGGCGGGCGGCGTGAAGCTCGCCGCGACGCCGGACGAGGCGCAGGAGACCGCGGCCGCCATCCTCGGGATGGAGATCAAGGGGATCACCGTCCGCACCGTGCTGGTGGCCCCGGCCGCAGACATCGCAAAGGAGTACTACCTGGGGCTGATCCTCGACCGCGCGGCGAGGGCGATCACGGTCATCGCCAGTGCCGAGGGCGGGGTCGAGATCGAGGAGACCGCCCGCACGAACCCTGATGCGATCCTGCGCCTGCCGCTGCACCCTCTCATCGGACTCCAGGAGCACAACATCCGGCGGGCATTCTTCTTCCTGGGCATCCCCGCCGATCTGCGCAAGGACTTCCGGGCGGTGCTGCGCGGCCTGTATGACGCCTTCGTGGCCTCGGATGCGGACCTGGCGGAGATCAACCCGCTGGTGGTGACGACAGACGGCCGGCTGCTGGCGCTGGACGCGAAGATCGTCCTCGACGACTCGGCGCTCCCCCGCCACCCCGATCTCGAGGCTATGCGCGATCTCAACGAGGAGGAGCCGTCGGAGATCGCTGCGCGCGAGGCAGGCATCAACTTCATCAAGCTCGACGGCACCATCGGCTGCATGGTCAACGGGGCCGGCCTGGCCATGACCACCATGGACCTCGTCAAGCTCGCCGGCGGTGAACCCGCGAACTTCCTGGACATCGGTGGTGGCGCAAAGGCCGACAAGGTCACAGCCGCCTTCCGGATCATCCTCGACGACCCGAACGTGCGTGCCATCCTCATCAACATCTTCGGGGGGATCACCCGCGGCGACGAGGTCGCCCGCGGGATCGTCGAGGCTCGCGCCGCGCTGACACGCGAGGTGCCGATGGTGGTCCGCATCGTGGGGACCAACTCGGCGGAGGCCGCCCCCATCCTGGCGGAGGCGAAGCTGATCACCGCAGACTCGCTGGATGACGCGGCCGCCAAGGCGGTCGTCGCCGCATCGGCGGCTGGAGGCGTGGCATGAGCATCCTGGTGAACCGAGAGACGCGGCTGGTGGTCCAGGGGATCACCGGGCGCGAGGGCGATTTCCACTCCCGGGCCATGCGCGAGTTCGGGACCAACATCGTGGCCGGCATGACCCCGGGCAAGGGCGGCCAGACCGCCCTGGACGGGCAGGTGCCGGTCTTCGACACGGTTGCGGACGCGGTCCGCGAGACCGGTGCCAACACGAGCTGCATCTTCGTCCCTGCATCTGCGGCTCCGGACGCGATCCTGGAGGCTGCCGAGGCGGGCATCGGTCTCGTGGTGTGCATCACCGAGAACATCCCGGCGCTCGACATGCTCCGCGTCTATCACGTCCTCAAGGGCAGGGGCACCCGGCTCATCGGCCCCAACTGCCCGGGCCTGACCAGCGTGGGCGATGGGGCGAAGGTGGGGATCATCCCCAACGACATCCACCGCCCCGGCTCGGTCGGGCTCGTGAGCCGATCAGGCACCCTCACCTACGAGGTCGTGCAGGCCATGACCGATGCCGGCATGGGCCAGTCGACCTGCGTGGGCATCGGCGGCGACCCGATCGTCGGCACGAACTTCACCGACGTGCTCGAGGCCTTCAACGCCGATCCGGAGACCGAGGCGATCGTCATGATCGGCGAGATCGGCGGCGAGGAGGAGGAGAAGGCGGCCGCGTTCGTGGCGCGCGAGGTGCGCAAGCCGATGGCAGCCTTCATCGCCGGGCGCACCGCCCCGCCGGGACGTCGCATGGGTCACGCCGGCGCGATCATCTCGGGCGGTTCGGGAACCGCGGAGTCCAAGCGCCAGGCGCTGGAGGGCGCAGGGATCGCGGTGGCGGACTCGCCGTCGCACATTCCGCAGCTGCTTCGGGCGGCCGGCGTCCGAGGCTGACGCTGCCCGGGCGGGCTTATTCGTCCGGTTGCAGAAGCTCCCAGAGCACGCCGTTGAGCGTCCGGGGGTGGATGAAGGCGACCTGCCCGTCTGCCCCGGGGCGCGGCGCGGCATCGATGAGCTCCACCTCGGCGGCGACCAGGTCCGCCAGGTCCCGCGGAAGGTCCTCGCTGCGCAGGCAGACGTGGTGGAGCCCCTCGCCGCGCGCCTCGAGGAAGCGGGCGACGCCGCTCTCGGGGTCCACCGGCTCGATCAGCTCGATCCGGGCAGCCGGCTCCGGACCGGTTGGCAGGAAGACGAGCCGAACGCCCTGGGCCTCGATCAGGATCGGCTCGTCGTGCGGCTCGAGCCCGAGCAGGGCCTGGTAGCGAGGGAGCGACTCGGAGAGCGAGCGGACGACGACGGCCACGTGGTCGATGGGACCGATTCGGGTGCTCATGGCCGGTACTCGCCCCAGACGGCGCGGAGCGCCCCGGCGATCTCACCCAGCGTGACGCTGGCCTCCACGCAGGTCCGGATCCGCGGCAGCAGGTTCTCCGTCCCGACGGCGGCGGCGCGCAGCGAGGCGATGCTCGCGGCAGCCCCGGCCTGGTCCCGCTCCGCGCGCACCCGCCGGGTCCGGGCGACCTGCCGCTCCTCCGCCTCGCGGTCGATCCGCTGTGGAGCGGGCCGCTGGGCCTCACCTTCCGCGAAGGCATTCACCCCCACCACGACCTGCCTGCGATCCTCCACGGCGCGCTGGAAGGCATACGCCGCGTCAGCAATCTCTCCCTGCTGGTAGCCCGCGTTCAGCGCCGCCAGCGTTCCGCCGCGCTCCTCGATGGCGGCCAGCTCCGCGCGAATCCGATCCTCCAGCCGATCGGTGAGCGTCTCGAGGTAGTAGGCGCCGCCCAAGGGGTCCACTGGCGCCGCCAGCCCGGTCTCATAAGCCAACACTTGTTGTGTCCGGAGCGCCAGACGGGCGGTCTCCGGGGTGGGCAGCCCCAACGCCTCGTCCAGAGCGTTGGTGTGCAGGCTCTGGGCGCCACCCAGGACCGCCGCCAACGCCTGGATCGTGGTGCGCACGACGTTGACGTCGGGCTGCTGGGCGGTCAGCGTCGAGCCCCCGGTCTGGACGTGGAAGCGCATCGCCATGCTCTTCGGGTCGCGCGTCCCGAAGCGGTCTCGCGCCACGGTGGCCCAGACCCGCCGCGCGGCCCGAAACTTGGCCACCTCCTCGAGCAGGTCGTTGTGTGCGGCGAAGAAGAACGAGAGGCGGGGCGCGAACTCGTCGAAGGCGAGCCCCGCGGTCAGGGCCGAATCGGCATAGGCGATCGCGTTCGCGATGGTGAAGGCAACCTCCTGCGCCGCCGTGGATCCAGCCTCGCGCATGTGGTACCCGGAGATGCTGATCGTGTTGAAGGAGGGCAGCTCGGCGCGGCAGTAGGCGAAGGTGTCGGTCACCAGCCGCATCGACGGTGCCGGCGGGAAGATGTAGGTTCCGCGCGCGATGTACTCCTTGAGGATGTCGTTCTGGATCGTCCCGCGCAGCCGCTTCGGGTCCACGCCCTGGCGCCGGCCGACGGTCTCGTACAGGGCGAGCAGGATGGCCGCCGTGGCGTTGATGGTCATGGAGGTGCTGACCTGGTCCAGGCCGATCCCGTCGAGCAGGAGCTCCATGTCGGCCACGGTGTCGATGGGCACGCCCACCCGCCCAACCTCGCCTTCCGCCATCGGATCGTCGCTGTCATAGCCGATCTGGGTCGGCAGGTCGAAGGCGACCGAGAGACCGGTCTGCCCCGATGCGAGGAGGTAGCGGAAGCGCCGGTTCGTCTCCTCGGCCGAGCCGAAGCCCGCGTACTGGCGCATGGTCCATGCCCGTCCGCGGTAGCCGTTCGGGTGGATGCCTCGCGTGAACGGATACTCGCCCGGGGCGCCAAGGGCGCGCTCCTCGCCGTGCTCGGCGGCGGAGCCCGGACCGTAGACGGTTGCGACGTCGATGCCGGAGGTGGTCCGGTCGTGGGTCGGCGGCGGGGTCTCTGGCTGTTGTGGCATCAGGGCGCGATTGTACCGACGGCGCCACCATGGCAGACTCGTCAGGCCCCACTTGCCCCGCAGCCTGGAAGGTTCGTCACGTATGCCTGCCGCCGCATTCGGCGTCCTCGCCGTCTTCACCACCGCAGCAATCATCGCCGGGCTGCTTGCCTGGTGGCTCGTGGGATCGCGGATCCCGCTGGGTCCCCTGCTGCCGATCGTCGCCGCCTTCGCGGCGCTCTACGTTTCCGGGCACCGGCTGGGGATCGAGCTGGGGCCTACCACGGAGCTCTTCGGCTTCCGGGTGTCACTCCTCTTCGACCTGGTGCTCGCCGTGGCGGTAGCCCTGGCGGTCGCCCTGGCTGGGACGTCTGGCGAGCGGGCCTCGCCCGTAGCAACGGCGGGGTGCGGGCTACTCGATCCGGATGAGCAGCTGGCCGGTGGCGACCGCCTGTCCGGCCGACACCGCGACCGCGACGATCCGGCCGGCACGCGGCGCCCGGACCTCGTTCTGCATCTTCATCGCCTCGAGGGTCAGGAGCGGCTGGTCCTGCGCCACCTCGCTCCCCTCCTCCACCTCGACCGCGACGACCAACCCGGGGAGGGTCGCCTTGACCTCGGTGGGGCCGCCGGCCGCCTGCGACGCGACCTCCGCTTCGGCCAGCATCCGCTCGCGCCAGGTGCGGACCGTGACCGGAATGCGGCGGCCACGAAGGGTGACGAACCACTCGGCGCCCGACCCCTCGATGACGACGGGGATCGTCGTCCTCCCGTTCGCCAGCCGCGCGACCCCGGAAGCGTGATCCGTCCAGGTAACGCGCCAGCCGTCGGGTAGCTCGGCCCGCGCGCCGCCGACAACGATCTCGTGGTCGCTCATTCCCCGATCGCCTCCCGGCGCGCGAGCCGCGCCCACGCCGAGTCGCCCTCGACGCCGGACCGGTGCCGGTGCCGGTGGGAGCCGCGGGGGCCCTCGGCCGCAGCCGACCGGCCCTCGACCGCGGCGAGCGCCGCCAGGCTCGCCTCCAGCGGAGCGAGGTCGGGCCCTTCGCCCCAGCGCTCGGCGATGATCGCGGTGTCGTACTCGCCGGCGACGAAGGCGGGCTCGTCGACCAGCCAGCGATGGAACCCCAGGTCGGTCTGCAGACCACCCACCAGGGTCTCGTCGAGCGCACGCCGCAGGCGGTCCACCGCCGCCGCCCGATCCGCCGCGCGGACCATCAGCTTGGCAAGCAGGGGGTCGTACTCGGGGGTCAGCGGCAGGCCGGGCTTGACCGCGGCGTCCACGCGCACGCCGGGCCCGGAGGGCATCTGCCATGCGGTCACCGCACCGCCCACCGGGCGAAAGCCGGCATACGGATCCTCCGCGTAGAGTCGCACCTCGATGGCGTGCCCCCGCGGCTCCACGGTCAGCACCTCCGGCGGGAGCGGCTCGCCGGCCGCGATCCGGATCTGCCAGGCGACGATGTCCAGCCCGGTCACCAGCTCGGTGACGCCGTGCTCCACCTGGAGGCGGGTGTTCATCTCCAGGAAGTAGTGGTTCCCCTCGGCATCGAGGAGGAACTCGACGGTGGCGGCGTTGCTGAAGGCCACCGTCCCCGCCACGCGCCGGGCACTCTCGAAGAGGGCGGCCCGGATCCCGGGTGTGACCGCCGGCGACGGCGTCTCCTCGACGAGCTTCTGATGGCGGCGCTGGACGGAGCAGTCCCGCTCTCCGAGGCAGACCAGGTTGCCGTGCTGGTCGCCCAGGAGCTGCACTTCGACGTGACGCGCCGGGCTCACCAGCCGCTCCACGTAGACCGTGCCGTCGCCGAACGCCGCGGCCGCCTCGCGCTGTGCCGAGGCAAGCACCGCCGGCAGGTCCTCCGCTCGATCGATGCGCCGCATCCCGCGACCGCCGCCACCGGCCGCGGCCTTGAGCATCGCCGGGTAGCCGACCTTTGCCAGGTCGGGCGCCGATCCGGCGTCGAGGGGAACGACCAGGCCCGGGACGATGGGAACCCCGGCAGCCGCGACCGAGCGCCGGGCGGCCAGCTTGTTGCCCAGCGCGTGCTGTGTCTCTGGCGGTGGACCAATCCAGACCAGGCCGGCGGCGATGACGGCCCGCGCGAACTCCGCGTTCTCGGAAAGGAACCCGTATCCGGGGTGCACGGCCTGCGCGCCGCTTCGCCGGGCGGCGTCGACCACCGCGTCGATGTTCAGGTAGGACTCGGAGGGCTGTCTGGGCCCGATCTCCACCGCCACATCGGCCATCTCGGTGTGCAGGGCATTCGCGTCGACGTCGGAATGGACGGCGACGCTCTCGATGCCCAGCTCCCGGCAGGCGCGGATGACGCGGATCGCGATCTCGCCCCGGTTGGCCACCAGGATGCGACGGAATGGCGGAGGCATCGGCCTAGCTCCGCCGCGAGGTGTCTTTGCACACGGACAGCCGGCCCCTCACAGGGGGATGTTGCCGTGCTTCTTGCGCGGCAGGGTCTGCCGCTTGCCTTCCAGCATCGCCAGGCCGGCCACCAGCCGGGCCCGTGTCTCGGAGGGAAGGATCACCTCGTCGACATACCCGCGGGCTGCGGCGATGTACGGGTTGGCGAAGCGCTCCTCGTACTCTGCGACCAGGCGGGCCCGTTCCGCGGCAGGATCCGACGCACCTGCGATGCGGTCGCGGAAGATGATGTTCACCGCCCCCTCGACGCCCATCACCGCGATCTCGGCCGTCGGCCAGGCGAAGTTGAGGTCACCGCGGACGTGCTTGCTGCTCATGACGTCGTAGGCCCCGCCGTAGGCCTTGCGGGTGATGACCGTCAGCTTGGGCACCGTCGCCTCGCAGTAGGCATACAGCAGCTTTGCGCCGTGGCGGATGATCCCCCGGTGCTCCTGGTCCACCCCGGGCAGGAATCCGGGGACATCGACGAGCGTCACCAGCGGGACGTTGAAGGCGTCACAGGTGCGCACGAAGCGCGCCGCCTTGTCGGAGGCGTCGATGTCGAGCACCCCGGCGAGCACCTCCGGCTGCTGGGCCACGATGCCCACGCTGCGACCCTCGATCCGGCCGAAGCCGCAGATGACGTTCCGCGCGTAGTGCGCGTGGACCTCCAGGAACGAGCCGGCGTCCACGACCCCCCGGATCACGGTATGCATGTCATAGGAACGCTGCGGTGAGTCAGGCACCACGGCGTCCAGGGTCGCACCGTCGACCTCGGGCGGCTGCCACTCCCCCATCCCGGGGGTCAGCTCCACGTTGTTCTGCGGCAGATAGCCGACCAGGCTGCGCGCCAGGGCAAGCGCCTGCGGCTCCCCGGGCGACAGGAAGTGCGCCACGCCGCTGGTCTCGTTATGGACCCGCGCACCGCCGAGCCCTTCGAAGTCAACCTCTTCGTGGGTCACGGTCTTCACCACGTTCGGTCCGGTGACGAACATGTAGCTGGTGCCATCGGCCATCACGGTGAAGTCGGTGATCGCCGGCGAGTAGACCGCGCCACCGGCGCACGGACCCAGGACCAGCGAGATCTGCGGCACGACACCGCTGGCCAGCGTGTTGCGAAGGAAGATTTCCGCGTACCCGCCAAGGCTGACGACACCCTCCTGGATGCGAGCGCCGCCGGAGTCCGACAGTCCAATGATGGGTGCCCCGGCTTCCATGGCCAGATCCATCACCTTGCAGATCTTCTCCGCGTGCGTCTCCGAGAGCGATCCACCGAAGACCGTGAAGTCCTGTGCGTAGACGAACACGAGCCGGCCGTCGATCCGCCCGAAGCCGGTGACCACCCCGTCCCCCAGATAGCGCTGTGAGTCAAGCCCGAAGTCGCTGGCCCGATGCGTCACGAGGGCGTCCAGCTCCGAGAAGCTCCCCTCGTCGAGCAGCAGATCGAGCCGTTCTCGCGCGGTGAGCTTGCCGCGCGCATGCTGCTGCTCGATCCGGCGTTCGCCGCCGCCGAGCATCGCCTCGCGACGCAGCTCCGCCAGCCGTGCATGCTTGTCCGCTGTGGACACGGATCTCCTCCGAGTGCGTGGTGGGCCCAGCAGGGATCGAACCTGCGACCAGCCGGTTATGAGCCGGATGCTCTGACCACTGAGCTATGGGCCCGTCGATGCTGGTGGACAAGTTCGAGTATAGGCGCTCGTCTTTGCACAAAGACAACAGGTCCGGGACACCTTGTGGATAACTCCGATGGACCCGCGCGGGTCAGCACGGCTATCATCGGTTTACCGCAGCCGCGGCCTTCTCCCGCCAGCCGAGCCACACATAGGTGTTGCGTTGACCAAGGTCATATCCATTGCGAACCAGAAGGGCGGCGTCGGCAAGACGACCACCTCCATCAACCTCGGCGGCGCGCTGGCCGAGCTCGGGTACCGGGTCCTCTGCGTGGACATGGATCCGCAGGCCAACCTGACGGTCGGCCTCGGCATCTCCCTCTCGGACGTTCGGCATTCCATGTCGAACGTGCTGTCGGAGGACCGCGCCTCGCTCGAAGCGATCGTGCGCCAGACGGAGATGTCCGGCCTGTGGGTCGCGCCGTCGACGCTCGAGCTGGCCTCGACGGAGGTCGAGCTTTTTACCGCCATCGGCCGGGAGATGGTCCTGCGCGATGCGATCGCCGGGTGGGCGGAGACGAGCTTCGACGTCATCATCATTGACTGCCCGCCGACGCTCGGGCTCCTCACCATCAACGCGCTCGTCGCGAGCAACCGGGTCATCATCCCGGTGCAGACGCAGTACTACGCGATCAAGGGCCTCACCGCCCTGATCAAGGTGATCAACACCATCAAGCTCAAGCTCAACCACGACCTTGAAATCATGGGGCTGCTCGCCACCTTCTTCGACGGGCGCACCGTCCTCGCCCGCGAGATGCTCGAGAACCTCCGCGAGCTCGGCGACCAGCGTGTCTTCGACACCATGATCAAGAACACGGTGAAGCTCGGCGAGGCACCCTTGACCGGCAAGCCGGTGACCGAGTACGCCACCAACTCAGCCGCGGCGCGTGCCTTCCGCGATCTTGCGCAGGAGGTCGTTGAACTTGGCTAGCAAGCGTCCCGCGTTCCGCGAGAACATCCACCGGCTCTTCGACGAGGCGGCCTCCGTGGACCTGGGTCCCGGCGTCGTGTCGCTCATCGAGTCGCGCGCCACCCGCGCGACGATTCGCGAGGTCGCGGTGGACCGCATCCTTCCCAACCCGGCGCAGCCGCGCCTCTCCTACGAGGAGGACTCGCTCACCGAGCTGGCGAGCAGCATCCGGGAGCACGGCGTCCTGCAGCCCATCCTTGTACGTCCGGTCGGCAGCGAGTTCGAGCTGATCGCCGGTGAGCGGCGCTGGCGCGCGTCGCGCCTGGCGGAGCGGTCGACGATCCCGGCCATCGTGGTGGAGTTCGACGAGCAGACGGCGCTCGAGGTTTCGATCATCGAGAACCTGCAGCGCGAGGACGTCTCCCCGCTGGAGGAGGCGGCGATGTACCGCAAGATGACCGACCTCGGCTACTCCGTCCGCCAGCTCGCCCAGAAGATCGGCAAGGACAAGGGCTACGTCGAGAACCGGCTGCGGCTGGCCGACGCGCCACCTGAGGTTCGGGACCTGGTGTCCGTGCGCAAAGACACCATCAGCCACGCGTACGAGCTGATGCGCATCACCGACGACCGCGTGCGACGGCGGCTGGCGAAGCGCGTCGCGAGCGGAGACCTCACCCTGGCCAAGCTGCGAGCGATCACCGGCGGCGAGACCGAGGAGGGCGAGGCACCGGTGGCGACCACCCGGCGCCGGGCGCGGACCAAGGCCGGGGCGGTGGCGGCGGCACGGCATGCGGACGACGCGCTGATCGACACCAAGAGCAAGCTTGGCGGCGCCGTTGAGGAGCTGGTCGACCTGCTCCGTCATCCGGACGTGCTCGAACAGATCCCCGAGGTCAATCGGGCGAACCTGGCGAAGTACCTGACGATCACCCGGCTCAAGCTGGAGAACGCGATCGCGATTCTCCGCGCCGGCCTGGAGGAGTAGCCCTTCCCGCCGCCGGGCTACGGCGTGTAGGCCATCACCTCGCGCTGGGCCACGAGGAAGTCGACGAGCCGCTGCCGCGCCTGCGGGTCGATCTTGCGCAGCCCGGCAATGGCCCGCGGCAGCTCGAAGATCGGCGCGGCCAGCCGTCCCGCGGTGTCGATGCCGACCACGTGATCGGGCCCGCCGCCGACCAGGAACGCCCGCTGAAACCCTCGCGCATCGAGCTCGGCAACGGTGCAGAAGGCGGCGATCGCGGTCCCGACCCCCATCCGCTTGGCGAAGTCCACGAAGAGATCCTCCGCCCAATGGTCGATCTGCTCGTCCGACTGTGCCGCGACCATCTCGCGGTACGGCTGCTCCTCGACGGTGGCGCTGCTCATGCACCGATGATAGCCGAGCAGAGACCCGCCTGGACCCGCTCGGACGCGGTGCGCCCCGGGGCGCCGGACGACGCCGCTCCCCTGCTATTCTCCGCTCGTGATCAACCGTGCCACCGATCCCCGCACCGCGGATCGGATCGTCTACGAGGTCCTCCGCACGGCTGCCGGCGCTGCCGTGCCGCAGGTCATCGGCCGCTCCATCTTCAGCGGTGGGGCCACCACGGTGGAGGCCGACGAGAACGTGGCGATCGCCATCCGCGAGCTCCTTGCGCGGCCATTCGTGGACCGCGTCCAGGCGGACGAGCGCCCGCGCGGCTACCGCCGCAGCTCGAGCGGCCAGGTGGACCTGCTCGTCCCGGGCATGGCCGAGCACTTCATCGCCCGCATGCGCGGCCTGTGGCTCAGCTACCCCGACGGCGCGGTGGTCACCGCGCGCCAGGAGCCGTCGGCGGGGGCCGCGCTCAACGTCCCGGACATCGCCGAGTCCTCCCCCACCGTCGTGGATCCCCTCGCGCGTCGCGGGACCCTCGAGGCCGAAGACGAAACGGCCGGCGGCCCGCCGCTGGTGCGGGGGCACGCTCCGCTCACCGGCATCAGGCCCGTGGGCCAGGCGGCGGCCGTGCACCGGACCGACTGCGGCTGGATCGTCTGAAGGCTGCGAGATTTCCGCAGGTTTACAGAGGATATTGCGGATCACGAACTGCTGGCAGTGGCGCGGGGGGTGTGCAGGGTTCGGGTAGAATCCTCCCGATGTCCAAGCGCTTGATCATCATCCCGCTCGGGATCCTGCTCGTGGCTCTCGTCTACTGGGCCCTCAGCCACGACATGGCCGGCACCACCATGCTCGGTATCTTCGGGATCGCCATGGGCCTGTACGGCGCCATCCTGCTCCCATCGGCGAATGACGTCGGTCCCACCGCGCCGGTCGACCCGGACTGGGAGCCGTCGCAGCACCCCGACTGAGCCGCCGCTCCTCCCCGCTCCCCGCTCCCCGCTCCCCGCTTCGCGCGGCCAGGTTCCGGACATGTTGATGCCGGGGTCTCTGTGGCTGCCCTAGCGGTTGCCCGCTAACACAGAGCCCCGGCTCACCAGTACTAACGGGCCAGGACGCCCGGTGTTAGTGATGGCAGCCGATAACAGTTGATCTGGCGGGCCCTCATCGGATTCCGGTGTCGTAGCTGACCGTCACGGGTACCTCGCGCTCCCCCGCCCCGACTTGCAGGTCGATCGGCGAGGGCGTGCCCGGCAGCGCGTCGACGGGCTGCGCCACGAGCCGGTACATCCCGGGCGCCACCTGGAGCGTGAAGCTCCCATCGGCCGCCGAGGTGACCGTCGCCACCAGTCCTCCGTTCGCGTCGCGTATCGAGATCACCGCCCCGTCGACGGGCCGCGGTGCGCAGGCGGGATCCGGCGGGTCCCGTTCGACCGGGCAGGTTGGACCGGCGGTCACCATCCCCAGGACGTGCACCGCCGGCTCGGATGCTGGACCGCGCGACCCGGCCGGCGTGCAGGCCGTAATCGCCAGCACGATGGCGATGAGGATCCCGACAGAGAAAGGGCGAGGCATCACACCGATAGACGCCGCGACGGCCGGATCGGTTCCGTCGCGTGCCTGCCGGCCGCCTAGAGCCGCTCGCTTGCGAGATGGTCCAGGGCACGTGCCAGGGCCGCCTCCTCCGGCACCGACAGCCGGCCCTCGAGCACCGGGATGTACAGCTCCTCCTCTGAGAGGTGCGTCTTGAGCAGGACGTAGAGCCGAAGCAGCACCCTCCGCATCGTGATGACCGCGGCACGGTCGATCTGCACCGCTGGATCGTCCGTGAAGCTTCCCAGCGCAGCGACCAGGCGGCGGATCTCGTCGTGCTCGATGGCCATGGGGGCCGTCACCCCGCTCGTGGTGAGCAGCCGATCGAGGATCGGGTGGACCGCCGCCTCGACCGCCTCCATGTGCGGGATGAGCCGGTTCACCAGGCCCTGGTGCACTTCGCGCAGCTGCGGCAGCTGGCTGGCGAGGCGGGTGCTGTCCAGGCAATCACCGTTCAGGCAGTCGGCCAGCTCGTTCAGCTGGTTCACATAGCGCCAGAGCAGGTCGTGGTGCTCATGGGAGACCTTCGTCAATGGCAGCATCGCTCACCTCCCTGCCACCTCGTCGACCACCTCACGAAGATCGACGTACTGCTCCTCGAACATGAGATGCAGCGACCGGAAATGCGGTCCGGTCACGTTCCAGTGGTATCCGTGAGTCTTGAGGTAGAGCGTGTACGTGTCGGCCAGGAGGCGCGCGAGCGTCTCCGCGACCACGCCATGCGTGCCGGCGACGCTCTGGGTCGGCGCGATCATATCCTGCACCTCCGTGCGTATCTGCGGGGAGAGCGTGGGCCGCCGAACGGTGGCGGCCACGTTTCCCGGTCCGGTCTGGTTGCAGCCGCTAGCCGGGCACCTCTGTCTCCTGGCGCGCGCTCCGCAGTCCGCCGAGCTCCTCCTCCACCCTGCGGATCTCCTCGCGGAGATCGTCGAGCCGCGCCTCGAGGCCCTCCACGTCGGCTTCCCGCTCCGGGCGGCGAAGACGACGACGCGCTCGACGCGCCGGCCAATCGAGGTCGGCGTACGAGTCGATCGGCTCGTACCAACCGCGGTCGTACGCGGCCCCGTGCCACGGTCCACAGCCGTGGCGGTCATACCTGTCGTGCCAGCATCCCATGTCAGCCTCCTTCGTCCGCACCCAGGCGGTCCGTCCCGTCGAGGAAGGCATCGATGAGCCGTGCACGCTCACGCATGACACCGATCCACTCCTCGAGCGCCCGGCGGCCGGCGAAGGTCAGCCGGTACGTGCGCCGTGGCGGTCCATCCTCCATCACCCAGGCCGACTCCACGAGGCTCTCCCCTTCGAGCTCGCGCAGGGTCCGGTAGGCCATGCCGACGTCCACGCCGTCCGGCGCGAGGCACAGGTCGTTCAGACCCGCGATCAGCGCTCCTCCGTGGGCTTCACCATCCGCCACGAGGCGCAGCAGGAACGGTTCCAGCCAGCGGCCGCGTCGACCACCGGAACGGACCCAACCCCGGTAGCCGCCCCGATGAGGGTGCGGATCCGGGTGATGGCCGGCATGGGTCTGGGCGTTCATATGCCAGTAGCATGTCTATGCTTAAGGCACTGGACCAGTGCCGAATGGCATGATGGCACGGGTCGCGCCCGGAGGACGGCGGATCAGCTGCCGTTTGACAGCCGCGAGGAGCACGCGGTGGCCGCAGTGACAGCGGACAACCGCTAATGACGCTCGGTCACCTGGGCCGTGCAGTCCGAGCAGACTTCGCTGAGCCCGGCAAGGTCGTGTTGGGCGACGGGCTCCGCGTAGTTGCGGCCGCAGAACGTGCGATGTCCGATGAGCTGACCGTCGCTCCAGCGCTCCGCCGCTGCGACGTGCCAGATGTTCTCATTGGCACCTTTCAAGCCAAACGGTTGCTCGGGACGAAGCTCCTCGGCCATGAGACGAGTCTACGCCAGCCCGCGCACGGGACTCGCCAGGCCGCCCCGGGAGGTGCAGCCTCCAGCGCTGGACTCGATGAAGCCGATGAGCTCGCCTGCATCCACAGCTCGTCGCCTCGCGTGCACCAGTCGTGCACCAGTAGGGACTGGCGCGTGGATCAGCGCCACAGGCGGGCCAGGCCACGCGGGCGAGTGGCCAGGTGCATGACCACCAGGACGGCGGCGGCGCCGAGAGTGGCAATCAGGATGCTTTCAACGTTGAAGCCGTTGACCGAGCCAACGTGCAGCAGGTTGGTGGCAACGAACCCGCCAACGAGGCCTCCGGCGATGCCCACGAGGACCATCATCACCAGGCCCTCGCGGCTACGGGTGATCTTGCTGGCGAGGAAGCCGGCAATGGCGCCGACCACGATCCATGCGAACCATCCCATTACGATTCCGTTCCTCTCAAGTGACCGTCCCCCTGACGGTCGACGCTCATGGTTGATGTCGGAGATGCGCTGCCTGGCATGGCAGCCACCGCGCTCGTAACCGCGGCTCTACGCGGGCTCGCGGCGGAACACACCGATGGCCCACAGCGCGACGACCTCCAGGACCGTCCAGCCCGCGAGGGCCACGATGGCCGCCAGGTCGAGAATTGCGCCGCCCGACTGGAGCGCGTTCGTATGCAGGACGCCGTTGAAGGGGGCGACGAAGAACTGGCTGACGTTGACGATGCCGGAGACCAGCGCGTTCCCGGCGCGAGCGTCGAGCGCCAGCAGCACCACGCGCAGACCGATCACCAGCTGGATCAATCCGAAGATCAGGACCACGAGGCGGCGGCTGAGCTCGACGCCGCCGGGTCGCACCGTCGTGCTCCGCGGTGTCGTGATGGCTGGTGTGGCGGGCGCCACCACAGCGGGTTCCTGGGTCGTGACGACCGCCGGTTCGACCGGTTCGACAATGGCCATCGGCTGCTCCTATTCGCTAACGAAGGCATCCGGGGAAGCGGCGTCATCAAGACCACCGCCGGGAGACACTCCGGCCACTACCGTCGTTGCAGTAGATCACCTCGACCTGTTACTGTCAACTGTAGTCATCGGCGCTCACTGTAGGAGAGAGGAGCAGGAGTGACACCATCGCTGGGATCCGTGCTGAGGCAGACGCGCGGCGTGCGGCAGCTGTCGGTCAATGACGCGGCGCGCGCAGCGGGTATCTCGGCGGCCTACCTGAGCAGGCTCGAGAACGACGCCGTCAAGAAGCCTTCGCCGCATGTCCTGCATCAGCTGAGTGAAGCGCTGCAGGTGCCGTACGGTGACTTGATGCGCCTCAGCGGATACCGCGTGCCTGGCGCCGCGACCCAGCCCGCAGGCGGGGCGCTCAGCGTCGCGCTCTTCGCCGATCTCACCGATGACGAGCGTGCGGAGCTGGTGGAATACCTGGCCTGGTACCGGGCTCGACGCCGCACCCGGGGTGGCTCGAGTCGCGCGTGACGACGGTCTCCCGCCCAGGTCGGAATCCCTCCACGCCGACGGTCACCGACCCCCGCGGTTTCGAGTCGTCAAGCCCGCTGCCGTGTCGGCGGCGGCCGGTGCCGGCGCGTGCCAGTGCTGACCGGGCTGCATGAGCGCGTCGGCGGCTCTTGGTCCCCAGCTGCCCGCCCGGTACGGATGCGGCGGTTCCTTCTGATCCAGCGCCGGATCCACGACGCGCCAGGCCGCCTCGACCGTGTCCTCCCGGGCGAAGAGCACCGGATCCCCCGCCGCCGCATCTCCGATCAGGCGCTGGTAGGGCGGGAGCTCGCCGCCGCTCTGGTGGGATGCGTACAGCTCCACCTCCTCCCCGACCATCCCCTCTCCCGGCTTCTTGGCCCGCGCCCCAAGCGAGATCGACATGTCCGGGCCTAGCCGGAATCGCAGATGGTTCGCATGGCGCTTCCCGCGTTCGGCGAAGACGTTGAACGGCGGTGTCTTGAGCTCCACCAGCACCTCGGTCGCGGTCACCGGCAGGCACTTGCCGGTGCGGATGAAGAAGGGCACGCCACCCCAGCGCCAGGTGTCGACGCGGAGCCGGAGCGCGACGTAGGTCTCGACGCTGGAGTCGGCTGCCACCCCGCGGACCTTGCGGTAGCCGGAATACTGGCCGCGTACGACGTCTTCCGGACTGAGCGGCCGGATCGAATCGAGCAGCTTGAACTTCTCGTTGCGCAGCGCTTCCGCGGTGAGCCCGGACGGCGGCTCCATGGCCAGGATGCTGACCGTCTGCAGGAGGTGGTTCTGGACCACGTCTCGGATCGCTCCAGCACCGTCGTAGAACGCGCCGCGGTCGGCCACGCCGAACGCCTCGGCCATCGTGATCTGCACCGAGGCGACATGATTCGCGTTCCAGATCGGCTCCAGGAAGCGGTTGGCGAATCGGAAGTAGAGCAGGTTCTGGACGGGCTCCTTGCCCAGGTAGTGGTCGATCCGAAAGATCTGGTGCTCGCCGAAGACGGTGTGGAGCGTCGCGTTGAGTCGCTTGGCGCCCGCGAGGTTCCGGCCGAACGGCTTCTCGACGATGACCCGCGCGCCATCGGCGCAGTGAGACTCACCCAGCAGGCGCACCACCTCGCCGAAGAGCGACGGAGGAATCGCAAGGTAGTGGAGCGGGTGCTGCGCGTTGCCGAGCTCCGCGCGCAGCCGGCGGAACGTCTCGGGGTCGTCATCGGACCCCTTGATGAAGCGAAGCTGCTGCTGGAGCCGATGGCGGACCGCCGCGCCCTTGATCCCATGCGCCTCGAGGCTCTTCGCGGCGCGATCCCGAAGCCCTGCCACGTCACCGTGGCGCGCGATACCGATGATCGGCATCGTCCAGCCGCTGTCGCGGACGAGACCCGCAAGGGCGGGGAAGATCTGCTTGAACGCCAGGTCCCCGGTCGCGCCAAAGAAGACGAACGCGTCCGAGCGTGCGGGCCTCGAGCGGCTGCTCCCGCCTGTTGTGATCATCGTCTGCGACCGTCGCCTTCCTTCCGGGTTTCGGCACCCCCACGGGGCCGGTGACCCCGACATGCCGTGACCGCGGGCTCGTCGTGGCTCGAACCGTGCGGAACAAGTCTAGCCAGGGGTCCATCCGGCGGCCGTGGGCTCTTGCCCGGCTCGTTGCGCGCGCCGGAAATCCCGCGCTGTGGGTTGCGGAAGGGACAGCCATCCCTGAGCCGAACGGCGCACGGATGGCGGTGTGGGCCATCGGCGCGGTGGCGAGGACGCCAATGGCAAGGGTGGTAGGGATGCCAGCCCGCAAGGGCATCCTGGCGCCGGGAAGCCGTGCCCGCATCGCGTGCAGGTGGTCCTCCGCCCTCGCAATGATCAGCGCCAGGGGCAATTCACCGACCGTTCGGACACGCACTCACAGCGCGTACGCGCCGCCGATCCTGCCCAGGAGGATGCTCGCGGTGCACCGCAGCGTCATGACGGGTCGTCATGCGAGCCCAGGTTGGATTGGCTGCGCCCATGCGTGCGAAGGGTCGTCGCGCCCCCACGCGGCGGGCGCGTGTCCGATCCGCCGCTGGCCTGCTGGATTCCGCGCGGCCTCGCGGCCGGTTACTCGGCGGTTGGCTCTTCCGCGCCGCCCCAGCCGAGATTGGAGAAGGTGGGGATGAACCGATAGCCCTGGCCAGGGACGGTGGCGATGAAGCGCGGGTGGCGATAGTCGTTCTGGAGCTTGACGCGCAGGCTGCGAACGTGGCGATCGACGATGTTGCTCTCGGATACGAAGTCGGTGCCCCAGATCGCGTCCAGGATCTCGTCGCGGGTCACGACTCGTCCGGCACGACTGGCGAGCAGGTACAGCAGGCTCTGCTCGATGCCGGACAGGTGCACGATCGAGTCGCCGGCGCGCACCTGGCGGTTGAGGATGTCGATCTCCATCTCGCCGAGCCTGATGGTGGGAATGATGGGCCGGGCCGGTTCCCACGGCACGTCGCGTGATGACGATGGATCGCGCCAGCAGCTCCTCGGGTGAGAAGGGCATGGTCACGATATCGTCGACCCCCAGGTCGAACGCCCGCAGCTTCGTCTTCAGATCGCCGCGTCGGGTCAGACCCAGGGCCGGCGTCGAGCTCCCCGTCAGGGACCTTCGCGGCGCCGAGCCGCTGCAGCAGGGCGGTGCTGTCATCATGGTCCATGTCGACCACGGCCATGTGCGGCAGCCAGTCGGCGAGGATCGCCGCCGCCTCGTCCAGGTTGTTCGCCGCGCGCACGGCGAACACGCCGTGGTTGAGCGTCAGGGTGATGAGGTCCACGACCAGGGGGCGGTCATGGAGGACCAGCGCCCGGAGCGACTCGGGCTCAGACCCGGACTCAGCCGGATTCCCCTCACCGTATGCCATCTCTCAGACGAAGCCTCCGTGACCGATTAAATCAGTTGAACCAGTTTACTCGGTCGAGTCCAGTCCTATGCGTCCCAACGTTTGACCGTCCACTCGGTTTCGTGGCAGCGGCAAGCTGTTGAGCGTCATTGGGCAGCATCGATCGGCGGTTCCACTCGGTCGGGGGCTCGCGCCGGGGTCGCTTATCCGGTCTGCCGTTGCGATTCGGCGGCCGGTCCCTGGTGCTCCCAGCGCTGAAGAGCGCGCCTCGTCTCGAACTCGTCACGGGTCGTCCGGGTGGGACGCCGCTTCAAGCCGGGCGGGTGCGGTCGGGTCCGCCGCTGATGATTGCGCTTCGCCATGTCGTCAGATCGCAGCCCGCGCATCCGACACCACCAGGGCGGAAAGGGGCCGCCGATGGTGCCGGATGCGCGCGCGATCCCTCCGGTCGTCCCCCTTCACCGGCCGACGCTCGCCATGCACGCGTTTGCCGACTGCCCGGGACAGCTCGCCGCCCCATGCGGGGCGGTGCGGTGCGGTGCGGCCGTTGCATGTCCAGGGGACGTATCGGGGCAGCCGCTGCCCCTGAACGCTGCAGTTCGCGCGAAGTCAAGCGGGTCTCGGTGAACAGACACGTCGGCAGGGTCGCGCCTCCAACCCCGCAGGTCATTACGTTCCGTAATGACCGCCCCCAGCAACCCTGGCGTCGGGCCCCGGTAATCCTCGGACAGCGCCGCGACAACCCGGCCGGACCCGTCCGGCGGGTCGCGAGGTCGGCGAACGCCTGGACCAGGAAGGCCGGACCCCCAGAAGGTGTCGACGATGCTCGAGTTGCGCCGTGGCAGGCTCACCCAGACGAGGTCATGAAGCCGATGAGCGCCAGCAGCGACCAGCCGGCCCGGGCGAGGAGATCGATCACGGGGGCGGTACGCTCCCCGGCGTGAACCGGATCATCCCCTCGTCGCGCCCTCGTCAGCGTCGGCGTTGGTGTGTCCCGAGGACTCCCAGCCGAGCTCGGCGCTCAGCCGGCTCGCGTCGTCCCGAACGGCCGGCCCCAGGCGCTCCAGGGCCGTCGCGTCCTGGCGGAACGCGACGCCGGCGATGCTCATGCTGCCAACCACCTCTCCACGGCGATCGAAGACCGGCGACGCCACCGATGCTGCGCCATGGACCCGCTCTCCGAGCGAGATCGCGAAGCCGCGCCGGTTGATGAGTGCGAGCTCATCGCGCAGCGCCGCAGCCGTGATCCGGGAGCCGTCTGCCCGGTAGCTCCGCGAGAACTGAGCGTGAAA
>CAWBBG010000002.1:0-88748 GCA_963787025.1 uncultured Chloroflexia bacterium | reverse complement strand
CGACCCGGCAGCGCTGATTGACCTCCGTACAGGCTGGTGTACACTCTAGCGTCATGAAGAGCGTACCGGTCAGCGACCTGCGACAACGTGTGGCCGAGATCCTCGATGACCTCGGCAGCTCGACTGAGCCTACGGTTGTGCTCCAGCGCTCGCGGAAGGCCGCCTACCTCGTCAACCCGGAGCGCTACGAGCGGGACCAGGCCGAGCTGGCTGCCCTGCGCCGCGCCCTGTTCCTGGCCGAGGTGCGCGAGGCGGAGGCCGAGTACCGCGCCGGCGATGCCAGCTCCTTCGACGACGTGGAGGCGCTCATCGACGAGCTGCGGGCCTGACGTGCGGATCGCGCTCTCGAGCCGTTTCCTGCGTCGTGCCCGGAAGCTGAAGGATCCTCAGGCGAGCATGCTGCGCGCGGCCCTGCGCCGCTTCGCCGCCGACCCGCAGGATCCCCTGCTTCACACCCACAAGCTCAAGGGCGAGCTCGCCGACTACTGGGCCTTCAGCGTGACCAGGACCTGCGCGTTCTCTTTCGGTGGGACGGCGACGTGGCGTTCCTCGTCAACCTGGGTTCGCACGACGAGGTCTACTAGCGACTCGGGCCGAACCGCCGCGTGCCCCTCTCGAATCCCAGAAGCCGGCTGCTTGACTGGGACCGCTCCTGACGCCTGGGGCTAGCGGTAGACGTCGCGGCGGTGGCCAACCTTGATGATCAGGACGAGAAGCACGTCATCACGGACCTGGTACAGGACCCGGTAGTCGCCGACGCGAATGCGCCACACCTCGTCGGTCCCGCGCAGCTTGCGCGCATCCGGCGGCCTGGGCTGGGTCGACAATCGGTCGATGGCGCTGATGAGCCGATGGCGAACGCTGACCGGCGCCTTGCGCAGCTCACGCGCTGCCGAGGGCAGGACCTGGATCCGATGCACGACGGATCGTCAGCCGCCAAGCTGGTTCTTCAGCTCGTCCCAGGCAACGGGATCGCGGTTCTCGGGATCTGCCAATGCGGCACGAACCTCGTCGAGATCGCGCGCATCCTCCAGGGCCTCGAGAAGCTCCAGGTCCTCCACGGGCACCACGGCGGCAACCCGCTTTCCGTGGCGCGTGAGGACGACCCGTTCATGTCCGAAGGCGACGCGGTTCACGGTCGTCGAGAAGCTCTCGCGTGCCTCGCTGATCCGATGCTCGCTCATCCAGGCAGTATCGTACGAAACGTACGTCTTGGTCAATTGCCCATCGCGCGTATACCGAACTGGGCACAAAAGGCATCAATGTGGTCGACTATCTCATCGTGTAGATGAGGGGCAGCTCTTGGACAAGGGTCCGTTCTTCCATGGCACCAAGGCCGACCTGCGGGTTGGCGATCTCCTCACGGCCGGCTATCGGTCGAACTACCGGCCGGAGGTCGTCATGAATCACATCTACTTCACCGCGCTGCCCGACGGTGCCGGGCTCGCCGCAGAGCTCGCGCCGGGCGACGGCGATCCGCGCGTGTATGTCGTTGAGCCAACGGGGCCGTTCGAGGACGACCCCAACGTGACCGACAAGAAGTTTCCCGGCAACCCAACCCGGTCCTACCGCAGCCGGGAGCCGCTGCGGATCGTGGGTGAGCTAACTGACTGGAAGCGGCTGACGCCCGTGGAGCTGCAGGCCTGGCGCGACCGCCTCGCAGCCATCCCCAAGGACGAGCGGGGCGAGATCCTCAACTGAACAGCGGCGACCAGGCGGCCCGAATGGTGCCATGTTCGGGAAACGAACCTTATGACCGATGGGGACGGTCTCCGGGCCGTTCGGATGGCGTTAGGCGGTCGCCTGGTCCATCTGACCAACGCATCGACCGTTGGGCGGTCGGTTTGGAGATCCTCGGCGGTCGTAAGGTCAGTCTGGCGAACATCGGTGCGCAGGTAGGCGGCGGTGGGTCGCCGTGGTGAGGTCGGCCCGATGATTTGCCCGCGCTCGAGGCGTCATACGAACAGGCACCCCAAGGAGCAATGAGCAATGACCAAGGTCAAGGCCGTCATCACCATCTCGCTTGACGGCTACGTCACCGGCCCCAACGACGGTCCCGACAAGGGACTGGGCGAGGGCGGCGAGGCGCTGCACACGTGGGTGTTTGGCGCGCCTTGGACGTACGAGTCCGGCCCAAAGGGCGAGGCGACCGGCGTCGACAAGGAGTACCTGGACGAGGGGATGCGCAGCCAGGGCGCGGCCATCGTCGGGCGCACCATGTACGAGGCGGCCGGGCACTGGGGCGACCGCAACCCGTGGGGCGTGCCGACCTTCGTCCTCACCCATCGGCCACAAGAGCAGCCCGATGGCGACGAGTTCACCTTCGTCGGGAGCCTGGACGAGGCGCTCTCACGAGCCAGGGAGGCGGCAGGTGACAAGGACGTTCACCTCGCAGGTGGTGCCGATCTCATCCGCCAGGCCCTGCTGGCCGATGTCGTCGACGAGCTGTCGATCGTCGTCGCGCCCCTGGTGCTGGGCGGCGGGAAGCGCCTGTTCGAGGGGTTCGAGCGGCGCATCGAGCTCGAGCAGCTGGGCGTGCGCCAGTCGGCGTTCGCCACGTTCATCGACTACCGGGTGAAGCGCAGCTGAGGGCCTCCTCCGACCGACCCCGGCCGCGGCTCAGCTTGAGGCCGGCGGGGGGTCGAAGAGGGCCAACTCGGCTGCATCGGGCGCCTGGAACGCGCGCAGCCACCCGTCGAGGTCGGCGCGGCGGATCGGGTGGCTGTCCCAGGGCGGTTCAGAGTTCCGGGCCTCAATGCGCCGCCAGAGTTCCTCGACGGGCGCGTCGAGGTAGTGCAGCTCGACGCCGACACCAAGGCCACGCGCCACGGATCGCATCTCGTCACGCTCCTCGCGCGCCCAGAGCCCGAAATCGAGGACGACGCTCGGGCCGAGCCGCAGGATCTCCTGGGCGAGGCGCCAGAGCTCGTGTTCGACCTTCTCCTGGGTGGGCATGTCCCAGGGAGTGGATCCCAGGGCCCAGAGCCATTCATCCTTCGTGAGGCGCACGGCGCCCCGGTCGGCGGCGAGTTGCCGCGCCAGCGCGGTCTTGCCCGTTCCGGGCAACCCGCAGGTGAGAATCAGTCGGGCCTGGCTCATGGTGTCTCAGCCTAGCGGCTCTATCGCGCTCCCGAGTATCGGCCATGTCCGGCCGCCCCTCCCGGTCGCTGCGGGCATCGCGACCGTGGAGCTGTCTCGTTGGTGATGCAGGATTGTCACGTGAGCGACTACGATCACCGTGTGCCTCGTGAGCTCAGGCCGTTCTCCGCGGATACCTCGCCATCGGCCTCCGGCCTGCATGCGGATGTGCTGCGCGGTATGCACCCAGCACAGCGGCTCCGCATCGCATTGGGCATGAGCGACGACGCCCGGGCCCTCACCGAGGCCGGGATCCGTCATCGGCATCCAGACTATGCGGAGGACGAGGTTCACCAAGCGCTGATGACGGCCATGCTCGGCAAGACGCTCGCGGAACGTGTCCGGCGCGGCCGATAGCGGGGGCTTGCGGACGCAGGGCGACGTCCTCGCCGAGGTCGTGCGCCTGCTCCAGGGCCTGGGGATTCCGTACATGCTCACCGGATCCCTGGCCAGCTCCGTCCACGGCGAGCCGCGCACCACGCTGGATATCGACCTCGTCATCGACATCGACACCCAGCGCGTGGAGCGCCTCGTATCGGCGTTGGAGCGGCACCACTACTACGTCGACCTCGAGGCTGCTCGCGACGCCGTTCGCCGACGGGATCAGTTCAACGCGATCGACCAGGTGGGTGGCTGGAAGGTCGACCTCATCGTTCGCAAGGAACGCCCGTTTTCGCGCGCTGAATTCGACCGGCGCCAGCAGCTCCAACTGGCAGAGGTCCGGGCGGATGTGGCGACGGCGGAGGACACCATCCTTGCGAAGCTCGAATGGGCGAAACGCGGTGAGTCCGAACGGCAGCTGCGCGACGTAGCCGGGATCCTTCGTTCCAGCGGCGGCTCGCTCGATCGGGACTACGTCCTCGCCTGGGTGACCAGTCTCGGGCTGGAGGATGCGTGGGAGGAGGCGCTGCAGCTCGCCGAGTGATGCCACGCTGCGTCCGCCCCAGCCTGGGCGTCCGCGTCAGTCTGTGATGGCGAAGGTTGTCAATGCGGTGCCGGTCGCCCCGGCCCGGGCGCACGAAACCTTGACCTGTGCTGTCCCGGTCCCGGTGCTGGAGGTGACCGTCCAGGTCCAGTTCACGGCCCGCCGATCGAGGATGCGGTCAGGGTCTGCAGCAACGCGGCCACCGTCGAGACTCGACCCGACGGGAGCGTCACCTTGATGGTGCAGGCCGCGCCCGCGGTCGTCGCGGCGGAGACGCTCGCCGTGGTGCCCCGCATGACCGGATCTACGACGCTCGTGATCCGGACGTTGAGCTGGATGCCGGTCGTCACAGGCGTCTGCGTCGACACCGGCTTCGGGGTGGCGGATGCCGTGGTCCCGGTGGGTGCGGTCGACGCGCCCACAGAGAGCGGGATCCCGTAGAAGGCGTGGACCCAGTGAATGCCGATCTCCGCCTGCGCCTTCGCGAGCGTGATCTGCCCGGCGCAGACCTCCCGCTTGAGGGAGTTCTCGAACGTGTCCTTGACGCGTGCGCCCGTATCACGCCCGTCCGCGAGTGACGCGCTGTACGGCTCGGGCCACAGGTTCGCCGGATCGCGTGGCGCGCCGCCCAGCTCGAGCGAGACGAGATGGTCCTCCTCGTAGGAGGCGGTGCTGGTATCGGTGTAGCCGTACTGGCCGATCTGCTGGATCTTGAGGTTGGTGGTGTAGCTGGAGCTCGGCCGGATGGTGGCGGTCCAGCCGGAGACGCAGATGGTGGAGCCGATGGTGGCCTGCGTGACGTCGGGATTCAGTGCGCCCGGGCGTGAGCGACGGGATCGGGTTCGCCGGGCAGCCAGCCGACGGCCGCGGCGTCCGGGTTCGTGGATGCCGCCGGAGTCGGCAGCGCGGGTGGAGCGGTCCCCGTTGCTCCGTCGTCGAGATCAACCGGGACCGATGTCGCAGCCCCGCCCGGGGAGGGGGTGGCCACGGGCGTTGGAGCCAGGGTCGGAGTGGATGTCGGCGACGCGGTGGCCAGCGCTACGGCACTCGTCCCGGCTCCGGGCGTCGCCGAGGGTGCCGGCCGTGGCGAAGCCGCCACCACCGCAACCACAAGGACGAACACCGTGGCAGCCGCTATGACGGCACGGACCCTGGGTGTCAGCCGCGGCCCCGCGAGCCACCCGAGCGCCGCGTACAGCAGGTCGAACCAGAGCCCTGCCACGAGATAGGCGGGCACCGCGATTAGGAGCAGCCCGGCGAGAAGGACGAGGCGCCCCGTGAGTCCCAGGCCGGCGAATGCGCGTCGACTCCAGGCAATCGCGCGTTGTCCCAGCGGCATGCTCCGCTCCCCTCTCTCAGCCCGGCCCGCATGGCGTGCGCCGGGCTACGTCCGTGCGGCGGAGCGTCGCGCGGCTGGCGTCGATATGCAAGAGGAGGCGTGCCGGATCCATGTAGGCCGATTCTCCCAGTTGCTCCCGGCGGCTCAGTAATCCTCGAGCGAGTCGAAGTTGCGGGCGGCGTCGCACTCGCCGCAGATCCAGACGTCGCCGTCGATGTCCGGGGGCAGGCCGCACCACCACAGGTCTCGGCCGCAGACCGCACAGGCCATCTCGCCCGGGCCAGGCGTTGAGCGGGGGTCCGGTGCGGTGTCCCTCGCCATCGGTCTCACGTCGTTCACGACCCTACTGTTCCCCGCCACCCTGACAGGCTCATCTGTCGCGTATTGCAGCGGGCGCCGCAGCAGGGAGTTCCCCGGCTGGGGCATCGGAGCGGGCCGGGTCAAGCACCTAGGACTTGCGGCGTCCCGAGACACTTGACGCGCCGATGACACCAATACCCACGATGCCGATGAGCGCCGCAGGGCCCGAATCAATGACGCCCAGGAACAGGAGTGCGGCCGCGATGAGCGCTATCAGAACTCCCGCGACAAACACAGGCCGATTGATCGTCATATGAGGCTACTCCGGACTGCTGGGTGCCCTCGCGCGCGCCCATCTACAGTATCCCACCGGGGAACGCATGGCCCAGGAAAGCGCTCACTTCGCGTGAGCTGACAAGGGCGAGTCCATCGGCTGGGGCGCCGCGGAGGTTATCCACTCGCTCTGGTAGCTCGGGGCTGATCTGATCGGACGATTCGGCGACCCATCGGTCGTTGGCTACCTGGAGTAGCACTGTGGCGACCGAGACTCCGATATCAGTGCTTCAGCCGTCGCCTGGCTAGCGGGAGTGGTAGGCGAACCATGGACGGGCTTTTCGGCCGTCGCACGGCTAGCAGGGATAGAACGAACCGCCACCGGGCCAATTACTGACCGATATCGGCGGCTCTGCCTGCTACCGTGCCCCCATGCAAGCCGATGAAGTCCGCACCCTGTACGCCTACGACCGCTGGGCCACGAAACGGATCCTGGCGCAGCTCCCGGGACTCGATCCCGAGGTCTGGTCGCGCACGCACGTCGTGGACGAGCGTGGCTTGGGCGGGATCCTGGTCCACCAGCTGGGTGCCGCGCAGCGCTGGCGCCACGGGTTCATGCAGGATGGCCAGGAGCCGAGCCCGGAGCGTGAGCCGCTCCCGACGCCCGAGGAGCTGAGCGCCATGTACGACGCGGAGTGGGAGGCGGTCGACGCCTGGCTGCCCACCTTGACCGATGGCTTTCTGGGCCACGTCGAAGAGGGCGTGCCGGTCTGGCAGATGCTCCTGCACGTCGTGAACCACGGGACGCAGCACCGATCGGAGGCTGCCGCGCTGCTCACTGCCGAGGGCCGCTCCCCCGGTGACCTGGACCTGATCGAGTACGCGGAGGAGCTCGCCGCGAAAACCGTCACCGGTGACACCCCGGCCTGACGCTGGCGCGCGAGGGCCGGGCGACCTTGCAGCCACCCGGCCCTGGACTCGCTGGAGCGACGATCGACAGCGCCTGCTGGCGCTAGTCGCTGGCGACCACGCTGATGGAGATGTTCCGGTTCAGGAACACCGTACCGGCCGGGTAGCGGATGGGCCTCCCGTTCTCGTCGGCGAACCCATCCGTCAAGTTCCGCGTCGCCACGATGACGACGTCCAGCTGGTAGTCACCGGCGGGCAGCGGTGGATCCAGGTACCACACCCAGCCCACGATTCCCCCACTTGGAGACCTGCTCTGGCAAGCCTCGGACCGTCCGGCCACCTCCACCGGCGACCAGAGGAGCGCCGAGTCTTCCGGTGAGAGGTTGTTCACGTCGTTGCCATCCAGGCGCAGCACGTAGGTCTGGGCGATGGCCGCGGGGGCCGTCTTGGCCAGTCCAACCGTGCACGCGTACCAGCCCCACTCGATGCTGGTGGGGATCCCCGCCGGCACCGAGACCGATGACGGCACGGACCACGGATTCACGATCGTGAACAGCTCCTCGATCTTGAGTGACGGCGATTCGGCGTCCGGAACCGCGCTCAGCTGAACGAGGTACGTGCCCGCCGCGTACTGCTCCGTTCCGGCGTAGTCGGGTCCCGCGTCGTAGATGCAGCCAAGCTGCGGGAGGTCCTCCGCTGATGTGGGCAGTTCGTCGAACGGACCGTAGATCCCTGCGGTGACGTGATGGAACGGTTCGCCGTTGACCTCGACGCGGACGACCGCCGCGGTGTCCAGATCCATGCGATACCAGACACTCTCATTCATCTGGCCATCGGTCTCGTCACAGAGCGGCTCGCCGACCTGGAGAGTTGCATTGGTCATATCCGGCGCCACCCCGAAGATCGGCAGGCTCACCGGTGCGGGATACGCAATGTCATCGTTATCCGGCGGCCCGGCCGCGAGGGCACCTCCGGGGGCCATGGGGAGCACAAGAACCAGGGCAAGAGCAGCGGTCAGTGACGCGCACGCGCGACGCGTGACAAGGTCCCTCCTTGTGAGTGCCATCGCCCGGTGCCCACCACGGCAGCGGTGGCATTTCCGCAGGCGCAGGGTCGCCGGCTCTCACGTGCGGAGACAGGCTCCACCTGGGTGCGCGGTCCTACAAGTTCCAAAGGTCCCTTTTCGGCGTAGAGCGTTCGCGCCGTGGACTTCACTGGGTGCACGGCGCACCCCGCTCCACAACCCGGACCAGATGGTTCGCCAGGCAAGCCTTACGACCGCCGAGCGTCACCGAACCCCGCAGAACCCCGCCAACCGATGCCCTCGGCGGTCCAAGGGTCATCCGGACGAACCAAACGACCGGTGAGGAGGGCTGATCGGGCACCTCGCCGGTCATAAGGTTCGCTGGACGAACACCGCCGGCGCGGAGACCTCCACGAGGATCAGAGCGGGAGCCAGGTCCCCCGTCCGTCAGCCACGGCGCGGCGATAGAGCTCCGGGGCCACGGCCATGTCGTCCAGGGCCAGCCCCAGGTTGATGGCGATGATCCGCTCGTCGTCGCGCTCTCGCCCGGGCTTCCGTCCCGCCACGATCTCGCCCAGGTCCGCGGCCGGATCCGGGGTGGCGGCGAAGTAGCCCTGCTCGCGGTAGTAGGCGAACTGGGCGTGGTCATCGGTCGTGACCCGGTCGAACTCCGCCAAAGCCTCCCCGGTCCAGTAGCTGTCGAAGTCCACCGCGCTGGCGAACACCCCCGGCCGCGTCCAGCCGGCCGGGATGGTGGGCGTCGGGTCGTGGAGGATCGGCCCGGAGGTGACCACCAGGTCGGAGGAGACCACTGCCTCGCGCGGGGTATCGACGGCGACCACGTCCAGGCCCAGCTTCGCGGTCATATCGGTCACGAATCGGTCTCGCGCAGCCGGGACCACGTCGTAGGCGTAGACCTTCTTGAGCGTGAACAGGACCGATAGCGCCTCCAGGTTGGTCCTCCCCTGAACCCCGCAGGCGAGAATCCCCGCCGTTTCGGACTCCGGGCGGGCCAGGTAGGACGCGGCCAGGCCGGTCGCTCCGCCGGTGCGCACCGCGGTGATCCAGGTGCAGTCCATGACCGATAGCGGGATTCCCGTCTCCGGGTCGTTGAGGACCAGGAGGCCGCTGATGTAGGGCAGCCCCCTGGCCTGGTTGCCCGGGTAACCGCTCACCCACTTGATGCCCGCCGCGCCCATGGACTCGATGTAGGCCGGCATGGCGTGGATGAACGCGTCGGGCTGGGTGTGGATCCCCGGCTTGGGGGGCATCTCCGTGCGCCCCTCACCCTTCTCGAGGAAGGCCTGGCGGAGGAGGTCGATCACGGTGCGCATGTCCAGGCCCACGGCCTCGACATCGGCGCGGGACAGGTAGAGGAGGCGGCCGCTATCGGCCTTCGAGTTAGTCATGGCGTGCCCAACTCTACTCGTCCGCTACCCGTCCGCTACCCGTCCGCTACCCGTCCGATACCCGTCCGCTACCCACCGGGTGGCACGCTTCAAGGGAAGCGTTCCAGTCCGGCTAGCACTACGACCGGCGAAACCACCCGCACCGGGGTCCGGCGGATCACCTGGCTAGCGTGACTAGCAGCGCGACGAGGGAGACGGAGCCCAGGCGTCGTACGGCTAGCCAGGCTAGAACCGCCTCTACTGTCGACGCACTGTCGACGCACTGTCGACGCACTGTCGACGCACCGCGGGCGGTACGGCCGTGGCTGGAGGGAACCGCGAGCGGCGCGCGGCCGTCTGGTGAATGGACCGCCAGACCGCCAGACCGCCAGACCGCCAGACCCGCAGTTACGAGGTGCCCCCAATGTCGCTCCCCCGCTCCGTCTTCGCCCGATCCGTGCTCGTCGCCGCCATCGGCCTCGCAGCGCTTGCGCTCGTCGCGCTCAACCTGAGCGCCTGGCAATCCGTCGCCCGGGCCACCACCACCACCGTGCCCGTCACCACCAACAGCAGCGGTGCGCCGACCACCGGCATCACCGTGCAGGGAGTGGGCAGGATCACCCTGACCCCGGACCTCGCGACGCTTTCGGTGGGGATCCAGTCCCAGGCCCCCACCGCGGTCGCGGCCCAGTCCCAGGCCAGCGCGACCATGACCAAGATCATCGCCGCGGTGAAGAAGGCCGGCGTTGCGGAGAAGGACATGACCTCCCAGTGGGTCTCGCTCCAGCCGCAGTACGCGTACTCGTCGGGCGGGACCACGCCGCCGCGCGTCACCGGCTACCAGGCCAACCAGAACCTCTCCGTGAAGGTGCGCGACATCAAGACCAGCGGCGCGGTGATCGATGCCGCGGTGAGCGCCGGCGCCACGCAGGTGGGCGGGATCAGCTTCTCCGTTTCCGATCCGACCGCCGCCACGGCCCAGGCTCGCGACGCGGCAATGGCCGATGCGAAGAAGCGCGCCACCGCCCTGGCCCAGGCCGCCGGCGTCTCGCTGGGCTCGGTGATCTTCATCACGGAAGTGTCCGCGCCGGCGCCGGTGCCCTACATGACCGGTGACCTGCGGGCCGCGGCGGACGCGGCGACCCCCATCCAGGCGGGCACCACGGACCTCGAGGTGGACGTGCAGGTGACGTTCGCCATCGGCGTCTAGGCGGCACGCCGGACGAGTACCCTCTGCAGGTGAGCTTCGCGCGCGCGACCGACGTGGTGATCATTGGCGGTGGCATCGTGGGCACCTCGGCTGCCGCCTTCCTGGCCGATGCCGGCGTGAGGGTGACCCTCGTGGAGCGCGAGGGTCTTGCCTCCGGCGCCTCGGGCGCGAACCAGGGGATCGTCCAGCACCCGTTCGACCCGGTGCTGGACCCGCTCTACCACGAGACGGTGGCGCTCTACCGCGAGCTCTCCACACCTGGATCCGGCTTCCACCTGCCCGATGAGCCCGTCGGGATGCTGTTCGTCACCCCGGACGAGGACGTGGTCCGCGCCGAGGCCGCGGAGATCACGACGACCTTCGACCACGTCCGGACCGATGTCCTGGGCGGCGACGACCTGCGTCGGCTGGAGCCTGCCCTCGCCGAGGGCCTCTGGGCATGCCGCGCCGATATCGGCTACCCGGTGGCACCCGGCGCCTCCACCTATGCCTACGCGACCCTGGCCGAGGCGCGCGGGGCGGTCATCCGCCAGGGGCGAGCCGCCCGGCTGGCGGTGCGCGGGGGCGTGGTGGCCGGCGTGCAGGTTGGCGGCCAGGCCATCCCCGCCGATGCGGTGCTGGTCGCCACCGGCCCCTGGACCTCCGAGCTGCTGGAACCGCTGGGGCGTGGCGTGCCCATCGCGCCCCGCTGGGGTGTCGTGGTGGAGGCAGACGTAGCCGCTCCCCCGCGCCACATCCTGGAAGAGGCGGGCATCGGCTCGATGCTTGCCGGCGAGGAGGCCGGGCCGGAGCAGGACTTCAGCCTGGTTCCGTTTGCGGACACCAGCGCCGTGGGCGCCACGTTCCTCGCGGACGAGCCGGATCCCGAGGCCTGGATCGAGCCCGTCCTGGTGCGCGCGTCGCGCTTCGTGCCCGGCGTCGAGGATGCGCCCATCCGTGGTGTTCGCGCCTGCGCCCGGCCCATGAGCGCCGACGGGCGGCCGCTCATCGGCGCTGTGCCGGGGATTGGCGGCTTGTTCGTGTGTGCGGGGCACGGCCCGTGGGGGATCTCCACGGGGCCCGCATCGGCCCGGCTGGTGGTGGATCACATCCTTGGCCGGAGGCCATTCATCCCGCCCGAACTGGATCCCGCTCGCTTCCTGCCCTGAGCCGCGTGGGCATCGGCCCCGCGCCCTGAGCGCCGCCACGCGGGTCCTGTGTTCGTCAGGCAAGCCCTGTGACCGCCGGGGGCTCACGCTGCGCGGGCCCGCCGGTCAGGGTGCTCGGCCAGCGAACCGGAGGACGACGCAAGGGCCTCGTGGCGACCTCCCGCCGGTCACAACGTTCGTCAGACGAACACATCGGCACCGGAGGGAAGGTGGCCGACATGACCAAACGCGCCCCGCCGCTGCATCTCGCTCGCCGCTGCGTGACCACCGGACCGTGCTCACGGTCGGACCTCATCGGCCACCTGGATGGTAGTGACAGCGCGCACCGGAATCCGCTGCGCACGCGGGCCGGGAGCGAGGCTCCGCGGCTATGCTTGGCCTCCGCTCATCCACCGCGACGGACGAGACACCGCCTGGAGGATCAACGTGACCAGACTCAAGACGGCGCTCATCGCCGCGGCCGCGGTGCTGATTTTCGCTGCCGCCCCCGTGTCCGCCATCACCTACGGCCAGCCCGATGAGGGCGCGCACCCGTACGTGGGCTTCATGATCTTCTTCGACGCCTCGGAGCCCGGCTGGTACAGCTGCTCCGGCACGCTGCTGAGCCCCACGGTCTTCCTGACAGCGGGCCACTGCACCATCGACATCGGGAGCGGAGGCGTTGATATCGGCCCCAGCGGCGGCACCGACGTGTGGGTCACCTTCGCCGAGACCGATGTCCTCGCCGGCTGGCCGGCCCGCACCCCCGGCATCGACGAGGGCACGCTCTACAAGGCTCGCGCGAAGTGGCTCAACGAGAACGGCTACGTGCGCGGCGTCTCGCATCCGAACCCGCTGTACGCCAACTTCGCGCAGTTCCCGGTGAATTACGATGACGGCGTCGTCGTACTGGACTCCGGCGGCGTCACCATGTCGCAGTACGGGGAGCTGGCGCCCATCTGGAACCGTCGACGAACTTGCCAAGACCGCCAAGAACCGCAACTACTCGCTGGTCGAGACGGTGGGCTACGGGATCCAGGCCATCCAGCCGCATCCCATGGATGTCGCGTCGCGGTACAAGTCGACCTCCCGCATCGTGGAGGTCAACGGGCACGCGTCGAAGGGCGGCAACCTGCACACCCTCAACAACCCCAGCCCCATTGGCGGGACGGGCGGCTCGTGCTTCGGTGACTCCGGTGGACCGCTCTTCGTGAACGGCACGAACCAGGTCGTGGCGGTCGTCTCGTACGGCGACAGCAACACCTGCCACGGGGCGGACTACTCGTGGCGCGTGGACAACCAGGAGGCCTACGACTTCGTCGGGCTGTACCTGAACCTGACCGACTGACCCTCGCATCCCCGGCCCTCGACGCCAGGCCCTCCCCGGGCCTGGCGTCCTGGCGCTCCCACGCACCCCACGGTCTGCCACCGCCACGATTCTGGTGGGGCTAGTGTTGTGACCATCGGCGGCGGCGCATTCGCCGTTCCTCCGTCGCCCGGCTAGGTGGGCTTGCCACTTCGCGGCGGTCGCACGCGACCGTGGGCAGACGGCTAGCTTCGCTAGAACCCATCCGCCAGAACCCATGCGCCAGAACTCGTCAGCCAGAACCCATCCGCCAAACTCGTCGGTAAGGACCGCGTAACACCCAACGCGGCACGCTGACCGCATGTCCGTCCGCCGCGACCCCATGAGCGAGGCGCGCCGGCGCGGTCAGTGGCAGCTTGGCGAGCTGGTCCGCGACCTGCGCGCAGCTCGCCTTGCCACCGGCCTCTCCCAGCGAAGGGTGGCGCGGGCACTGGCGGTCTCGCACCAGCTCGTGTCGCAGTGGGAGCGTGGCGTGGGTATGCCCGATCCGGTTCGCGCCGTGATGTGGGGATCGGCTGTCGGGCTCGATGTCACGTTCCGATCCTTTCTGGGTGGATCACCGTTGCGTGACGCAGGCCAGCTGCGCGTCCTGGCGCGCGCCCGCGTCCGCATCGGCGAGCGGTGGTCCTGGCGAACAGAGGCGCCGGTGTCGCGGGATCCGCGGGACAGGCGTGCCGTCGACGCCGTGATCCGCCGCGCCGGCCGCTCGGTAGGGCTGGAGATCATCACTCGGCTGACCGACGCGCAGGCCCAGGTCCGCGCAGCCCTGCTCAAGCAGCAGGCCGCTGGCCTCGACCGGATGGTGCTGATCCTGGCCGATTCCCGCCACAATCGCGCCGCCGTGGCCGCGGCGACACCCACGCTCACGCCCGCCTTCCCGTTGCGGCCGCGCCTGGTGCTTCGTGCGCTCCAGCAGGGGCACGTGCCCGCGTCGAACGGTCTCGTCTTCGTCTGATCCGACCTCCTGGATCCTCAGGCGCGGATTCTTGCCTGGCTGGACGTACGTCGACTGAGCACCGGCCGATTGAACCCACCTCCGACGCCCGGCTAGTGTGGCTAGCCAAACGACGGCCCGGCGGCCGGCGCGACGGCCGTGCGGCGGCTGGTGCGACGCCCGATGGTCGCAGTGCTAGCGGGACTGGAATGTCGGGGGACGCGGCAAGCGCAGTGCCGGCCGCGGCCATCACCGGCCGCGAAAAGCGCCCCGGTCGCATCGGCTGATGGCCGCAACCCGGGCCTTGACGCGCAGGACGGAGCCGACCACTGTTCAGCCCGGAACGCGGAGCCAGGGAGCGACGCGACCACGAGGGGGTTTGCGATGGCATCCGATCCATCGACATCACGCAGTCACCCGCAGCCGGTCGAAGTCTGCGAGGTATGCGGCGACGAGACCGCAGCGGGCAGCGTCCTCTTCTCCGACCGGCGGGTGATCGCGCACCCCGATGGCGCCCGGACGTATGTCTGCGCGTCATGCGAAGCGCGGATCCTTGCCGGGAAGCCGGTACCCGCCTCAGCGACGACGAGCTGCAGCGGGCGATCAACGTGGCCGCGTTGGCCGGGCAGGCCTGGGGAGGGCATCCGCACTAGGCGGCGACCATCGGCTCTTGCGTTCGCGCGAAATGGGTGGAGACTGGGCGCCTACCGCGAGAGGAGGGCCCGATGGCCGCGTCCGCAGCGTCCCAACCAGCGTCAACCACGCGCCGGGGGCCGCTGCCCGGCCCCGTCTCCCAGTGGGCCCTGGAGATCCTGCTGCGCAGCGTGGCCCGCCGATACGGCGCCCTCCAATGGTTCCTGGAGGTCATGCCGCCCGGGCCGGCGGACGCCTTCAGCCAGGCCCGCGCTCTCAGGGCCGCCCGCGATGCCGGGCGCCACGTCCCTGCCTACCGCGACTTCCTGCAGAAGGCCGGCCTGAACCCGGACCACATCCGCAACCTGCGGGACCTGCCCGAGACCGACAAGAAGCGCTACATCGATCCCTACCCGCTCACCCAGCGCTGCGTGGACGGGCGTCTGCCGCTGGTGGGCACCACCATCGACGAGAGCTCCGGCTCCACGGGCACGCCCTACAACTGGGCCCGCGGCGCGGAGGAGCGGCGCCACGTGCGGCGGATGATCGCCTTCTTCGCCCGCTACACGTTCGGCGACCGGCCGCTGGTGGTCCTCAACACGTTCTCCATGGGCGCCTGGGCCACGGGCATGACCACCGCTGCCGCGCTGGAGGAGCGTGGCCTGGTCAAGCCCACGGGGCCGGACCTCGACAAGGTGCTCGACACCCTGGTCGAGCTGGGGCCGCGGCATCGGTATCTCATCGTGGGCTACCCGCCGTTCCTCAAGGTCCTCCTGGACGAGGGCGAGCGGCGCGGGCTCGACTGGTCCGCATACACCATGTCCGCCCTGCTGGGTGGCGAGGGCAACTCCGAGTCGCTGCGCACCTACCTGGGCCGGCACTTCGCATCGGTCTATTCAGGCTACGGCGTGACCGATGTCGAGATCGGCCTGGCGGCCGAAACCCCGGTCTCCATCGCACTCCGACGCCTGGCGCTGGAGCGGCCCGATGTGGCCGAGGCGGTCTTTGGCGAGGCGGATCGGTCGCCGATGGTCTTCCAGTTCAACCCGTTCTTCCACCACATCGAGACGAATACGGAGCGCGAGCTCCTCTTCACCGTGGCGCGCCACGCGACCCTCTCGCCCAAGATCCGCTACAACCCGCACGACGAGGGCGGGGTCCTGCGCGACGACCAGATGCGGGAACGGCTGTCGACGGTGGGCGTGGAGCTCGAGTCGCTGGTGCCCGCCGGCGGACGGCGGCTGATCCGGATGCCATACCTGTTCGTGTTCGGGCGCAAGGACTCCACCGTCTCGGTGATGGGAGCCAACATCTACCCGGAGGACATCGAGTCCGCCATCTACTCCGATGAGTCGGTGGCCGCGCGGGTGCTGTCGTACCAGCTCTCGGTGATGGAAGATCGGCCCGGGGAGACGCGCCCGCGGGTGGCGGTGCAGCTGCTGCGGGATGCGCCCGACGAGGCGTTCCGAGCGCAGGTGGCGGAGCTGCTGACCTCGCACCTTCGCTCCATGAACCGCGACTACCGCGAGGCGTTCGGCGAGTACCCGGCACTGATGCCCGTGGTCGTGGAGCTCTACGCCCGTGGCGAGGGCCCCTTCGTGGGCGGCGAGAAGCGCATCAAGTTCCGCTACATCGCCAAACCCTGACGGAGCAGCCTGGAACCGGCGCGCGCGTTCGTCACTTGTTCGTCCAGCGAGCGCTGCGACCGTCGGGAGCTCCTCGCACCCGGCGTCACCGGTCAGGTTGCTCGCTGGGCGGACCGGACGACCGCGGAGAAGCCTCCCGGGCACCGCCGCCGGTCACAACGCTCGTCTGGCGAACACCCGGCGCGCGAGCACCATCCCGGCCGCGAGCGCAACTTGGGCCGCGGGTGCTGCCCGGCCCTGACTACCCGGCCCTCCCCCACCCGGCCCTCCACGCGCCGTGAGACCGGCCCCTAGACTTGCCCGCATGCACATCGAGCGGCTGGGAGACCACGGGCCGCGCCTCCTCCTCATCCACGGCAGCACGTCTCCGGGCTGGGCGACCTGGTCCGCGCAGCGGGAGCTGGCGGAGCAGGGGTATCGGCTGATCGTGCCCCATCGGTCCGGCTATCCACCCAACCCACCCCTGGATCGCATCGACTTCGAGGTCCAGGCGCGCGAGATGGCGGAGCTGATCGAGCCCGGAACGCACGTCGCCGGCCACTCGTACGGGGGTGTCATCGCCCTGCTGGCGGCCGGGCTGGTGCCCGAGCGGGTGCGGTCGCTGTGCGTGATCGAGCCGCCGGCCCTGGGCCTGGCGCGTGGGAACCCCGCCGTCGAGGCGGCCATCGCCCGGGTGACGACCGCCTTCGAGACGCAGGGAACCCTGCGCGAGACCTTCGTCCGCTTCCTGGAGAGCGTCGGCTCGCAGGCGAAGGTGCCGGAGACACTCAGCCCGGCCATGGAGGCTTCGGTGCGAGCGACGCTGGTCGAGCGGTATCCGTTCGAGGCCGCATTCGACTTCGACGCGCTGCGACGCGGCGGGTTCCCGGTGCTGGTGGTCTCCGGCGGCCACGACCCGGCCGCCGAGGTCGTGTGCGACGTCATCAGTGGCGAGCTGGACGCGGAGCGCGTCGTGATTCGCGGCGCCGGGCACGGCGTCCAGCGCACCGGGGGTGCCTTCAACGCCCGACTGCGCGCGCTGGTCGACGGCGCGGAGAAACGTCTCACCCGCTCCGGGTCCGAGCCCGCCCCCGCCCTCGCTGCGGAGGGTCCTCACGCGTGGTTGGCCGGCATCGTCAGCACCGGCCAGACGTCGCGCGGGCACCGGCCAGACTCGCGCGGGCAACGGTCAGGCCGGGGGCGGTCAGGCCGGGGTCGGGTCGGCCGGGGTAGGGTCGGCAGCCTCCATGGGCTCGATCTCGTCCACCAGGTCCGCCACGGAGCTCACGATGCGTGTCGGCCGGTAGCCGAAGCGGTCCGCCTGCGCCTCATCCCGGGTGATCCCGGTGAGGACCAGGATCGTCTCGCAGCCCGCCTCAAGGCCGGTGACGATATCGGTGTCCATGCGGTCGCCGATCATCACCGTCGACGCCGAATGGGCCCCCAGGGTGCGCATCGCGGATCGGATCATGAACGGGTTCGGCTTGCCGATGAAGTACGGCTGGACGCCGGTGGCGCTGGAGATGAGCGCCGCGACGGAGCCGGTGGCCGGCAGCGGTCCGTCGGGGCTGGGACCGGTCGGGTCCGGGTTGGTGGCGATGAAGCGCGCCCCGCGGCCGATGAGCTGGATGGCGCGGCTGATGCGCTGGAAGCTGTACGTGCGCGTCTCGCCCAAGGACAACGTACTCCGGGTCTGCCTCGGAGAGCGTGTAGCCCACCTCGTACAGCGCGTTCGTGAGCCCGCCTCGCCCGATGACGAACGCGGTCCCGCCCGGTCGCTGGTCCGCGAGGAACTGGGCCGTTGCCAGCGCGGAGGTGAAGATGGATCCGGCGTCACCTGCAGGCCCATGCGGCAAGGCGGGCGGCGAGGTCGCGCGTGGTGAAGATGGAGTTGTTGGTCAGGACCAGGAACGGATGGCCGGTCTCCGTGCAGGCGGGCGAGGAAGCGGTCCGCGCCCGGCACGAGGTGGCCCTCGCGGACGATGACGCCGTCCATGTCCATCAGCCAGCTGGTGCGCTGTCGGTTCACGACACAGATGCTACCGGTCCTCCGCCAATCGTGCCGCCTCCACGCCGTGCGCGCGGCGCCAATCACGCCGTCCCACCGGGTGCGGACAGGGCGCGGTGGCGGTAAGGTGTGTGACATGGGGCGTCGCAAGCGCGGTCCGAACGATCCGCTTCCTTCCGATCCGTCCGCCGGTGCGGTGGTCGCGGGCCTGTTCGGGACCCTGGATCACCTCATCGTCAACAAGCCACGCCCGGTGACCCAGATCGAGGAGCCCTACCGCGAGTCCCGCGACACGGCGAACGGGATCACCGTGGACGGCCTCGACGACCGCCCCGAGCGTCCGGAACCCCCGGATACCACCGGCGCCCGACTTTGAGCCACTGACCCGGCGAGGCAACCGGCGGCACCAGGCAGTGCGCCGATGCCAGCGGTCGCGGTCAGTCGGACGGGAACTCGTCGGGGTTCATGGCGTAGGCCCACATCGTCACCGGTATCAGCCGGAAGAAGACGATGTCCCCCCAGGTGTACGGGTCCGATTGGTACGTCTCCGTCCAGGTGCGGTGGATCACGTGGTGGTCCGGATGCTCCGGCTCGATCCACTCCACGTGGCCGTTGGCCACCACCGCGATCCGATCGCCGTCCATGTGCACCGCGGAGCAGGCGGGATTCGCCTGGAGGTGCTGCACCTTCGTGGCGCGCAGCCCCGTCGACATGGTGAAACGCCCGTGGATGAAGAGCGCATCGAGCGGAGAGACGCGTGGCTCGCTCTCCGGGCTGACCGTGGCCAACGCCACGTGCCTGGTCCCCTGCAGGTAACGGACCACCTGCCGCGCGCTCAGGCGACGCCCCGGATGCACGATGCTCCGCATGTGCGGGTTGGCGTGGCGCAGCGTCTCGTCGAAGAGCCGCTGGAGCTCGTCGACCTCCGCTTCGGTCTCGAACATCGGCACCAATGCTACGGCGCGTCCGGCGCTCGTGTCTGCCGAGACGGCCGATACCGGAGCGGCGCCACCACACCGCCGCGACTACACCGCCGCGACTACACCCTGCCGCGCCTCGACGGCCGTCGCGAGCTCACCTGCCCACGCGGCTGCACGCTGGACCTCGTCCGGTAGCAGCTCCGGCTTCATGCTGACAATGAAGCTCATCTCTTCGGAGATGATGCACGCACCCTTGTCGCGCAGCAGGCGGCCGATGGCGGCGGCCGCGGAGCCTGCCAGTACGCGCGGCCACCACAAGCGGGTGTCGAAGGCCGCGGCCGGCAGGCCACGCATCGTTGCCCGGTCAAGCCGATGGAGATAGGTGGCCACCGGCGGTGTGACGCCGTGACCTTCGGTGGGCCCACCCACCAGCAGCAGATCGGTTCCGGCCGGGAGCAGCGCAGGCGCGTCTTCCACGGCCTGCAGGGTGACCGTCCCGCGTGCGCGGAGGACCTGCGCCATCGCCTCCGCGATGCGGCGCGTGTTCCCCGTGCGGGTGGCGTAGACCACGACGGTATTCATCGGCCGATCCGCCAACCGGCCGTCACGGGGCGGCTCATGGAGCGTGGCCGTCGCACGGCCAGGTAGACGAGTGCCAGGAGCAGCGCCGCCTGGACCACCTTGAGGCCAATCCCCACGGCTCGTACGCTGGATGCCGCTGCGGCGCGACGGCGACGTACATGGCGATGGCGAAGACCTGGAAGAGTCCTCCGGCGACCCAGAGGATGCGCCGATCGAACAGGGTCAGCAGGATCGCTCCCAGCAGGAACGCGCCCCCCGACAGGAGACCAAAGGGCAAGAGGCCCGCTCCATCGGTGGATGGATCGTCGACGACCCTGACGACATCGAAGCCGATGAGCAGGTAGACGACGGCCGCCCCCGCCGCCAGCAGGGCGGCCAGGTACCGAATGAGGCGGCGTCCGAGGTCACTCGACATGGGCAGGACCTCCGCGTCGCGGCGCTCGAGACGGATCTGGTTGTCGAGCGCATGCTCCGCGGCGCTGCTGTCGGCACTCCAGTGCCGTTCCGCCCCATCCGCAGGGCCATCGCTCCAGTCGCTGCCTCTCTGCAGAGAGAGTTGGGCATTCCGGCACTGGTCAGCCGCTCCGGTGTGGCGTTCGATGGCGCGGCTCGGCGAATAGTGAACGGTTGTGGGTCGGGGTACGCCTCTTCTGGCGAAACCCGGAGCAGCAGATCATGAGACGTGACGTCGTGGTGCAGGCGGCCAGCGGGGACCGAGGGGCCTTCGAACCCTGGGTGCTGCTGTCATCGACCGGCTCTACGGCGCGGCCGTCCTGATCCTCCATGACCCGACGCTGGCCGAGGATGCCGTGCAGGAGACACTGATTCGCGCGTGGCGCGACCTACCCCGGCTGCGTGACCCCGATCGGTTCGATGCCTGGCTTCACCGGGTGCTCGTGCACGCCTGCCTGGACCTCGCCCGCCACGAGCGGCCCACGAGGCTCACCAGCGAGCTCCCGAGTACCTGATGGGCAGCGGAGTGCCCGAGACAGCGATTGCAGACCGTGACGCGGTGGGCAGGTGCCTGGCTCGGCTCGCCGTGCGCGAGCGAACCGTCCTGGTCATGCGCTTCTTCCTGGAGCTGTCGGTCCCGGAGATCGCAGACGCGCTGAGCGTGCCGCTTGGCACCGCCAAGTCGCGCCTGCACCACGCCCAGGGGGCAATGCGCGCGGCGATTGAAGCCGAGAACCGGCTCACGCTGCAGGGAGGTCTCGCATGACCCGTGACGAGGGCATGGACCCGATCCTTCAGCCGTGGATGGCGCGCAACGCTCCCGCCGCCCCCGATGACCTGCTGCCCCGGGTCATGAGGGAGGTCGACACCATGTCACAGCGCACGACGACGTGGCCCCGTTTCCTGGCGGCCACGCACACGACCACCTGGATGGCGGTGACCGCTGTCGTCGCCATCCTGGCCGTCTCGATTGGCGCGTATCTCATCTCGAACCGTGCGGCGCCGGTTGGCACCACCCAGACTCCCAGTCCCACCCCCGCCACCGGGGCCACCGCTCCAACGACGGTGGCGCAGCTGGTGGACGCCAATATCGCGGCCATGAACGCCTACGACGCGAAGGCACTCGACAACCTCTATGTCGCTGATGCCACGCTGCGAGTCGCTCGCGACTGGCCCAACTGGACGGAGAAGTACGACGGCCTGGACCAGATCAAGGCAACGGTGGCCGATCGGGCCAGCATCGACTTCACGCTGACACGGACCGGGTCAGTGCTGGAGAACGGGTCATACGCCGCGCATGCCTTCACCTACGCCGGGACGGCGGGTGACGGCTACGGGTTCGCGGTGTACCTGATCTCCGACCTGAAGATCCGCCACCAGTGGAACATCCTCCTTGCGGGAGCGCCGCCCGCGCCAGCCGCGGAGTGGGACGTCACCGGAGGGGACCCCAATGTCATCGACGACTCGTTCACTGCGTGGAGCGCGGGAGGCGATGGCGCAGCGGGAGCGGCGCTGTATGCCGTCAACGCCGATCTCCGGTACAACGGAGACGCTCGGTTCGCCGTCAGCTCGAGCGACTTCAACGAGATCTACCTGGGGCGCGATGCGATCAGCCAGTCCATCCGTGAGCGCGGAACGGTCAACTTCAAGATAACCCGCACCGGAGCCGTCATCCAGTACGGAGACCTGTACATCTGTGCGGGCACCTACCGCTCGGACACCGCGAGCGGAAAGATGTTCGCGGTCTTCGAGCTCACCGATAACAACACAGTGATCATGCACCAGTGGGTCTTTGGCGGTTAGCCGCTGCCCCTCCGCCCCGTCACCGAAATGCCTCGGCCGCGAGCCGGGGCATTTCCCCGCCCCGTGGCTCGGTCCATGATGCGGGCGGCGATCTCCTCCTCGATGACGCTGTCAGGGTCGCGAAGGGCACCCATGGCGTCGCGGATCCCCACCAGCGAGGCATACAGGGGCGGGCAAGTCGGGCAGCTGGCGAGATGCTCCTCGACGGCCAGCTTCTCCGGGGGCTGCAGCTCCGCGTCCAGGTAGCCCGAGACGAGGCGGCGGGCCTTCCAGCAACGCAGGGGCTGGGCGAGTGACGCGCGACGTCGGGCGTCGTCCGAGGCCAGCGCATGGACCAGCATCATCCGGCCGCGCCGCACCCGCTGCTTGGCCGCCGGGAGGCCGATGGCCATGGCCTGGGCCACCTCCGGACCGCTCCAGTCCAGGGCGTCGTGCAGGACCACGGGGATCCGGTAGATGACCGGCAGCCGCACCAGCGCGTCCTCCAGCTCGTCGCGCAGCTCGGCGCGCTCCAGGACCGCTACCGGGTCCACGGTGAAGTCGTCATCGCGCCAGTCCGCCTCCACGGCGGCGAAGTCGAGCAGCTCTGCAGTCTTTCGCCGCGACCGGTCGACCACCCGGTTGACGAGCGACCGGCGCAGCCAGCCGCGCAGGGCAGCCGGATCCCGGAGCTGCCCCCGTCGCCGCCAGGCCGCGACGACCGTCTCCTGGACAAGGTCCTCCGCCTCGGCCGGATCGCGGGTCAGGCGCGACGCGAGCCGGACGAGCCACGGTGCCTCGATGGCGAGGCGGGTGGCGAGCTGGTCCGGCTCACGCAGGTCTGTCACGGGAACGAATGGTGATCCGTCATCGGGCCCTCGTTCCTAGGGCCGATCGGCTCGGCAGGGGCGGGCTCAGTGGCGAACGGGCTTCGTGCTGAGTCGCAGCACCGCGTACAGCGGGCAGAACCCAACCACGCCGGTGACGGCAAGGATGGCCGCCACGGCAATAGTGCCGTAGAGCCAGGGGGCCGCTGGCATGCCGGCAGCGGCAAGGCCCAGGAGCCCGGCGGCGGCGATGACGCGCAGGAACCGGTCGATGGTTCCCTCGTTCTGGAAGATCATGGTGCTTGTGCTCCTCGTTGCATTGGTTCGCGGTCCATCGGTTGTGCAGACCGATGCCGTCTCACCTCTAAGGACGAGGAATCACGCCAGTTGGATACATGAGCCTCCGGCAATGGGGTGGCGTCTTCGCCGACCTGCTCAGCCGGCTCCGACCAGGATGCCCCGCCGCAGACGCCAGACCGCGAGGCCAAGGAGCAGGACGGCCATGCCGACCAGCACGGCAAGCTGCGGCACGATCTCGAGCAGGTGTCCGCCCTGCAGGCTCAGCTCGCGGAAGGCGTCCAGTGCCCAGGCATGGGGCGTGATGTGCGCGACGGTGCGCAGCGTGGCGGGGAACACCTCCAGCGGGACCATGGCGCCGCCCAGCAGGCCACCCAGCATCCCCAGCGCCGGGCCGAAGGCACCAGCCTGGGACGCATTGGCCGCAACGGAGCCGACAAGCATTGCCGCGCCGGCGCAGACCGCGGCGAAGACGACGATCAGCGCCGTCGTCGCCAGCGGATCGGCCCAGTCGACCCCGAAGATCAACGCCGAGCCGATGACGATCAGGAACCCCTGGAAGAGGGCGAACGCGTAGCGACCCAGCGCCTCTCCCCGCGATGATCGTCCTCACCGACGTGGGTGTCGCGAACTCGCGCCGGGTGACGCCCAGCTGGCGCGAGGTGATCAGCACCACCGCCTGCGTCAGCGAGGTGAGGAACATGAACAGGATCACCTGGGACTGGGCGCCCACGGTGAACCCGCTCGGATAGGCGGCCGCCTCGCTGACCGCATCGGTGACCACGGTCACGCCCTTGATCGCGGCTGCACCTCCTCCGCGGCGGCCAGCGCCGCGTCGAAGGTCATGGAGCGCTGGGCGGCGGTGAACCGCGCCGCGCGAACCAGGGCAACGTGCCCGGCGATCGCCGCATCGACCGAGGTGCGCACCGCGCTCGACACGCTCGACGGCTGCGAGAGGTACTCGAGCGTCACGTCCCCGCCGTCCCGCAGCGTCGCGTCGTACCCGGCCGGGATCGCGAGTCCAACGTTCACGAATCCGCGCTCGACCGCGTCCCGCAGCGCATCGGGGGTGTCATACGTGCGCACGTCCAGGTTGAGCGCACCGACCTTCAGCCGCGCGACCAGGTCACGGCGCCAGGGGTCCGCCGTCGGCGTCGGCCACACCCACGCGGCCAGCGCCCATGCCGCCGTACGTCATCCCAAGGACCACGATCAGCACCATCGGGAAGATCACGATGAAGAACAGCGCGATCCGGTTGCGCATGGTGCGCAGCATGTTGACGCGGGCGATCTCCAGGACCTTCATCGCGCCACCAGCACCCGCCCGGCCCGCGCCAGCCCGATGCCTCCGGTCACCGCCCCCATCCCCAGCAGCACCAGGACGACGGCGCGATCTGCACGATTCCGGCCCCGGGAACGGAGAGCGTGTCGATGGCCCGCAGGAACCAGGCGTGTGGCGTGATGAGCGCGATGCGCCCCAGCAGCTCGGGCGCCTGGCTGAGGGGGATGAAGACGCCGCCGATGGCGGAGAGGATCAAGGCCACGATGGCATTCACGCCGCCGGCGCCCTCGGCCGTCCGCGCGAAGCCGGCCAGCAGGATCGAGATGCCCGATGCCGCCACCACGGCCGACACGACCAGGACCAGGACCGGCAGCGGCGGTCCCCAGTCGGCCTTCCCGAACGTCGACGTGGCGCCAACCAGCACGAGCATCGAGACGAACCCCAGGGCAAGCGACGCCAGGGCGCCACCCAGCAGAATCGCGGAGGCCGGGATGGGCGCCGCCAGGAGCCGGCTCAGGGTGCCATCCTGGCGTTCGGCCAGCAACGCGAGCGCACCGTACTGGGTGGCGAAGAACACGAACATGATCGCCATGGCGGCGCCGTAGAACGTCGCGAGGCTCGCCTGGCGGTGCTGGGCGACCAGGTCCTCCACCGTGACGGGCTCGTGGCCTGGACGGCCTGCTGTGCCGCCGCAATCGTCTCCGCATCGGCCGCGCCGCCGGACAGGTCGACGGTCGCGACCATCAGCTGCACGGTGCCGATCGATTGGCAAAGTCATCGACGATGGCGCGGGCGATCTCGCCGGACACCGTTCCGCCGCCGGCGAGGATCGTCAGCTCGGCCGGCGCCCCGCCCTGGACCGATGGCGTGAAGCCCGGTGGAATGACGATGCCCGCGCCAACCTCGTCGTCGATCACGGCCTGGCGCGCTGTGGCCGCGTCGGGCAGCGACGTGACGTCCAGGATGCCGTCCGGTCCGCTCAAGCTGCCCAGCACGTTGTCGACGAGCATGGCAGCCACCTCGCCGCGGTCGTTGTCGACGACGGCGATGGTCGTGTGGAACGAGCCGCTGAAGTCCGGGATGATCGAAGCGAACGCGAGCGCCAGCCCCAGCGGCGTGACGATCGCGAAGATGATCGCGGAGCGGTCGCGAAGACGCTGCCGCAGGATGCGAGCGGCGATCACCAGCGCAGCGCGCATCGGTCCGGCCTCCTCAGTCGCGGAGTGCTTTGCCGGTGAGGTGCAGGAAGACAGCCTCCAGGTCGGGCTCCACCACCTCCACCGTCTTCACCACCACGCCGTCGCGCGAGGCCGCCTGCAGCAGGGCGGGGAGGTGCTGGCGCGCCTCGCTGACCAGGATGTCCAGGCCGCCCTCGTGCGGCGTCGCCTCCCGCACGCCGTCGATCGCCCGGATCTCGGCTGCGGCGGCGACGACGTCGCCGGATGCCGCGAGGCTCACCCGGTCGAGTCCGCCGACCAGGGCGACCAGCTCGCGCCGGGTCCCCTCCGCGATGATGTGCCCCTCGTCGATGATCCCAACCCGGTCGCAGAGGCGCTCCGCCTCCTCCATGTAGTGGGTCGTGTACAGGATCCCCATCCCCTGTGCGGAGAGGGCGGCGACGCTGTCCAGGATCGCGTTGCGGCTCTGCGGGTCGACGCCCACCGTCGGCTCGTCCAGGATGAGGAGGCGCGGCCGGTTGAGCAGCCCGATGCCGATGTTCAGCCGCCGCTTCATCCCGCCGGAGAAGTTCGCGGTCCGCTCCCCGGCCCGGTCTGCCAGGTCGATGACGCCCAGGACCTCCTCGACCCGTTCGCGCAGCTCGTGACCGCCGAGGCCGTACAGACGGCCGAAGAAGGACAGGTTCTCCCGCGCCGACAGGTCCGGATAGATGGCAAGGTCCTGCGGGACGTAGCCGATGGCGGCCTTGACCGAGGTCGTGCCCGGATCCAGGCGCTGCCCGTCAATGAGCACCTCACCGCTGTCACGGGCCAGGATCCCGCACACCATGGAGATGGTCGTCGTCTTGCCCGCGCCGTTGGGGCCGAGGAGTCCGTACGTCTCGCCGTGGGCAATGCTGAAGCCAACCCCATCCACCGCCTGGCGCGCCCCGAAGCGCTTCGCCAGGCCGCTGCAGGCAAGGACCGGCGGCGCCTCCACGACCACGGCAGGAAATGCTCGATCAGCCGACCCCACATGGTCACGGGCTGATTGGCCCGTTCTTGCCCGTGCCGTTCGTCCGTTGGTCCACCCGGGCAGGCACACCGTATCCCTCGCCGAAGACGAGGAGCGTAGAGTTGCCATGCAGCAAGAGAACACCGCGATGACATTCGTTGAATCGACCGGCTACCACGCCGGCGCCTGCAACATCGGTCCGCAGGAGATCTCCGCACGCCGACGCGCGGGGCATGTCGGGGCGATCATCACCCTCGCGCTCCTCGCAGCCCTGCTGGTGATCGGCGCGCCGCCCATCTGGCGGCTGGTGATCGCCATCCCCGCGGCCGGCACGGCCGTCACCTACCTGCAGGCCATCCTTCGCTTCTGTGTTGCGTTCGGCTGGATGGGCGTCTTCAACTTCGGCAGCGTCGGAACCACGACCTCGGTGCAGGAGGCAGCCGCCCGCCGCGCGGACGCGCGCGGGCGCTGCGCATGATCGCCGGCGGGTCCGCCATCGGCCTGGCGATCGGGATCGCTCGCCGTCCTCCTTTAGGTCGCCAGGGCCTTCACGAAGAAGTCGCGGGTCCAGATCCGCGAAATCGGCGCTGCAGACCTCGGCCGGCATGCCGGCCGGCGCATTGTGGCCCGAATCCGGGCACCAGTGCAGCTCGGCAGGGATGCCAAGCGCCACCGCCTGGTCGTAGAAAGCCTGCGTCCGCACGGGAAGGTCCTCGTTGTCAGCCTTGCCGTGAGTCAGCATCAGCGGGCGCGTGCCGTACTCATTGATCGTCTCCGCCGCGTCCACCGACTCGATGTCCACGCCGGTGCGAATCGAGACCCCGGTGATGATGGCCCAGGTGGTGCCGAAGTAGCTCGGGTAGCCTCCGTGAGTGACCCGCGCCTCGATCTGGTAGCGGATCCGGGTATGCATCGAGTCGAGGGCCAGTGCCTCCACCCGCGGATCGTCACGAACCTCCGCCAGCGCCGTTGCCGCCCCGAGCGAGTTGCCGAGCACGCCGATATGCGACGGCTGCTTCGTTGCCACCAGCCAGTCAAGGACGGCCTGCAGGTCCTTCTGCTCCAGCACCCCATCGGTGGTCTGGACCCCGGTGCTGCGACCGGCGTTGCGCATGTCGAACGAGACCAGGTTGAACGCATCGTGCAGCCCGATCCCGTACTTGAGGATGCCCGCCTTGGTCGCGTGGAACCCGTGGACCAGCACCACCGTGGGCGCCGTGGGTCCGGCTCCGTTTCCGGCAGGGATGTACCAGGCCGCAATATGCACCCCGTCCGCGGTGACGATCTCGTCACCGGCCGTGGTTCCCTGGTAGGTGCAGTGCTCCGGATCCGGGTTCTGGCTGGCGATGCGGGCGTCGTCCGCGGGGTCGTAGTTGACCGCTTCGTACGACCAGCCGAACTGCATCTGCGGGGTCCGGCAGTCGATGAGCTCTGTCGTCCGCGCTACCGCCTGCCGCGAGCCCTCGTATCCAACGTACCCGGTGTAGCCGGGTACACCCAGGACCACCAGGCCGATCACGCCAATGCCAAGCCATCGCCATCGGCGCATGTTCCCCACCTCCTCGATCGAGGATGGTCCGGGGGCGGTCCGGCTTCGCCAAGTGCCGAAGGTAATCGGTCCGGCCCGATGTCTCGGCCACGCTGGCGCGCGCGGCAACGACGTGATGGAACGGCATCGGCTAGTGTCATGAGCATGAATGGCAGCCAGTCCGTCACCGTCGCCTACTTCTACCGCATCCGCTGGGGCTTCCATGACGAATGGTGGGAGCTCTTCACGCGCAACCACTACCCCATCCTGGCCGAGCAGGTCGGCAGCGGTCGCCTCCTCGAGGTCCGCGGATACGGCCCGCGCTTCCACGGAGACGGCGGCGCCGGCTGGACGTTCCTGATCACCATCACCTACCGCGACTGGGCCGCCATGCAGGCGCACGCCGAGCCGGAGGTCGCCCGGCGGCTCTTCCCCGACCAGGATCGCTACCGCGCCGAGGAGCAGCGCCGCTTCGAGCTGGTCGAGGCGCACTGGGACGTCCCGCTCGAGGAGCGGCCCCTGCCGTGAGGCGGCTGCGGCTCCTCGCATTCCTGACGATCGTGGGTACCGGCGCGTCGGCCTGCGTCGTGGCGCCATCGGCTCCGGCGAGCAGCGCGCCTGCGGTGATCAGCGCCGCGCCATCTGCATCGGCCACTGCTACTCCATCACCCACCGCCAGTCCGTCGCCTACCCCCTCGCCCACGCCGGACCAGGCGGATGTGCCGCTGTTCGCAGCCGGAACGCGTGTCAAGGCGCTGAGCACGCTTCGCCTTCGCGACCTGCCCGGCACCCAGTGGGGGCTGCAGGCCAACCTGCCTGCCGGGGCGATGGCGCAGGTGGTGCTGGGTCCGGTCAGGACCAACGGCTACGGCTGGTACCTCGTGCGCGACGTGGACCCGGCCGCGCCCGACTACCTCGAAGGCTGGCTGGCGGCCGGCTTCGCGCCGGATGCCTTCCTGGCGGCCAGCGGCGCACAGCCCACTCCCCAGCCGGCCGACCCGATCTTCGTGGCCGGCTACGCGCAGACCACCAGCGGCGACTTCGGCCCGTTCCGGATCGAAGGCAGCACCGCGCTGCGCTGGGCGATTGCCGTCCCGATCGGCGCGCAGGACGGGTCGTCCTGCACCTTCACCGGATCGCTGACACCGGCCGGTGGCACGCCCGTCGTCTTCCTCACCACCACCGTTGACACGCTGGCGCCCGCGCCCGGCACCACCCAGCCCGCCTTCTTTGCCCAGCACGCGACCCTCACCGGAGACGTGTTCCTCCACGTGGACTCCGATTGCAGCTGGGCGCTAACGGTGGTGCGCCTTCCCTTGTGACCCGGAGGCGACTCAGGCCGACGCCGGCAGCCGCACCTCGAACCGGGCGCCGCCACCCGGCCGCTGCGAGGCGCTGATCGATCCGCCGTGCCGCTCCGCGATCCACGAGGCGATGGCCAGCCCCAGGCCCAGGCCGCCGGCCGGGGCATCCGTCCCCCGCCAGAATCGCTCGAACACGTGTGTCTCTTCCCCCGGGCGCAGCCCGCGACCGGTGTCGTCCACGCGCAGGAGCGCGGTCGCGCCATCCCGCAGGACCGACACGTCCACCTGCACCTGCTCCCCGCCGTGCCGGATGGCGTTGTCGATCAGGATCACGGCCAGCTGCCGAAGCCGGCCGAAGTCGCCCAGCACCTGGGTGGGCACCGCGTCCAGGGCGAGCTCCACGCCGCGCTGCTGCGCCAGTGGCGTGAGCTCACCCAGCGCCGCCGCGGCCGCGTCCGCGAGGTCGACCGGATCGTGCTGGACCTCGATCACGCCCGAGTCAGCGCGCGCCAGCACCAGGAGGCCGGCGACCAGGTCGGTCATGTGGCTCACTTCTGCGCTCATGTCCTCCAGCGCCGTCCCCACCTGGCCGACCGGCGTTTCCGGGTTGCGCTGGAGATCCTCGAGCGATGTGCGCAGGATGGTGATGGGTGTGCGCAGCTCATGTGAGGCATCGGCCGCGAACTCTCGCTGACGGCGCAGGGACTCCCGGATGGGGACCAGGGCGCGCTGTGCGTAGAGCCAGCCACCGGCCGTGGCCAGCAGGACGGCGCCCAGGCCGCCGATCAGCAGGACCAGGACGAGGGTGCGCAGCGTGCTCTCCTCCGCCGTGCGGAACGCCACCACCTGGACGACGTAGCGCCCCTCGCGCTGGTCCACCGGCACGGACAGCACACGCGCCGACGCGCCGCCGAGGTTCTCGACCCGCATGTCCTCGGCGCCGGAGGTGCGAGCCGCGCGGACGCCGGACTCGACAGGCAGGTCCTGTGCGATCGCGTCGCGCGGGACGAACGCCACGTTGTCGGGGGTGACGATGGAACCGATGGTGCCCGAAGCCGGACCGCCGATCGCCAGGCCAATGGTGCGATACAGCTCCGCGTCCGGCAGGACCGGCCGGCTCAGCTGCTGGACCGCGACACGCAGCGCCGCGGCACGCGTCTCCAGCGCAGACGCGGTCGCGCTCGCCAGGTTTGACGCGGTGGTTGCGTAGATGGCGCCGCCCAGCAGCAGGAGGATGGCCAGGGTGATGGCGCCGCTCCAGGCTACCAGCCGCCACCGGACGCGGTTCAACAGCCGCGTGTCACCCGGCGTGGTGGGATCCTCGAACGGAGGCCGGCGGAAGAAACGCATCTCAGCGCTCGTTCGCGCTGCGGTCCGGTGCCAGCAGCCGGTACCCGACCCCGCGCTCCGTCCGGATCCGCTCACCGCCGGCCGGACCCAGCTTCTCGCGGAGGAGATGCACATAGGCATCCACCGTGTTGGGGGTGACCGCGACGCCGTACGGCCACGCCGCATCGAGCAGCTGGTCGCGGGAGAGCGCCTGCCCGGGGTGCCGCAGGAAGCACTCCAGCAGCGAGAACTCGCGCGGTGAGAGCGAGACGGGCCGTCCGTCCACGCTGACCTCGCGCATCGCATCGTCCAGGACGATGGGTCCGTTCACCAACCGTGCCGATCGCCGCGTCGGCGCGCGCCGGCGGCGGCCGAGCGCCCGCAGGCGCGCGGCCAGCTCCTCGTAGGCGAAGGGCTTGACCAGGTAGTCGTCTGCCCCGGCGTCCAGGCCACGCACCCGGTCCTCGATCGCATCGCGCGCGGTCAGCATCAGGATGGGAACCGACGAGCCGCGGGCCCGCAGCTCGCGCGCCACCTCCAGGCCGGAGCGGTCCGGGAGCCCCACGTCAAGGATGATGCCGTCCAGGCCATCGGTCAGGCGCACGAGGTCCAGGGCCGTTCCGGCGTCCGGCGCCTCCTCCACCACGTGGCGGTCCACCCCAAGCAGGCGGACGAGGAGACGGCGCAGCCGGGGATCGTCCTCGACGACGAGCAGGTGCATTGCCGAACTATGGCACTCGGGAGAACCCGCGCGCCTAGGACCCGGTGACCGTCACGTCAAGGGCCGGGACCGTCGCCGATCCGGTGCCGCCCTGCCCGAACAGGCCGCGCAGCCCGCCCCCATCGACCTGCACGATCACGCTCTTGCCGCTGGCCACATCCGACACAGACCCGGTGACCTGGGTGTGATAGGTGGTCGAGGCGCTGGTCTGAACCTTCACCGTCTGCCCGTTCTGGAGCTGCACGGTCAGCGTGTCGCCGTTGACCGCGGTGACCGTGCCCCGCAGCTCGATCCCACCCGATGCACCTCCGAACAGGCCACCGCGAGTACCCCCGTTCGCGCCCGGGAACCCTCCGTTGGCCCCGTTGGCCCCGGCGCCGCCGTTGAACGCGCGACCAAACCCGGTCGAGTTCGCGGTTGTCGCGGGTGCGGTGACCCGCCCCACGGCGAAGGCGATGCCGGCCACCGCCACCACGGCCGCGGCGGCCAGGAGGATGGAGGTCAGCGTGACCCGGGCGCGTGGCTTGGCCGCCGCGACGGACGAGAAGATGGCCGGGTTGATCGCCGGCGGCGGACTGAAGGCCGGCGGCGGGGTGGATGCGGGTGCCGGATCGGTCGCCGGCGGCGCCTGGTTTGGCCCCTTCTCGGGGATCTCGGGGATCTCGGTGCTCATCTGTCGTACACAGACCTCATTCGTAGCGAAGGGCGGTGACCGGGTCCAGGCGTGCTGCCTGGCGCGCCGGCCAGACCCCGAAGACAATGCCCACCGCCAAGGCTGAAGCCCACGGCAAGCAGGACGGTGACCGGGCTGAACGCGAAGCCCCACCCGGCGATGATGCCGATCACCCAGCTGGCGGCGAGCCCCACCGCGATGCCCAGCAGGCCGCCGAGCAGCGAGAGGGTCAGCGCCTCGACCAGGAACTGGGCCAGGATGTCGCGACGGCGGGCGCCGATCGCCTTGCGGACGCCGATCTCGCGCGTCCGCTCACGGACGCTGACCAGCATGATGTTCATGATCCCGATGCCGCCGACCACCAGCGAGATGGACGCGATCCCGGCGAGCAGGACGGTGAGCAGCCCGGAGATGGAGCTCACCGTGCCCAGCAGCTGCGCCTGGTCCGCGATGGAGAAGTCGTCGGTGCCGCCGGCCGGTATGCGATGACGCGACTCCAGCGTGGCGGTGATGGTGTCCTTCGCCACGTTGATCTGGTCCGCGCTGGCCACGCTGACGTAGATGGCCTGCACGCCGTCACCCGAGGCGAAGTGGGAGGCCATGGTGCTCATCGGGATCAGGACCTCGTCGTCCTGGTTGCCGATGCCCGCGCTGCCCTTGGGCTGCAGGATGCCGATCACGTCGAACGGGATCCCGCCGATGGTGATGGTCCGGCCCAGGTCGCTGGCCCCCAGGCCCAGGTTGCTGGCCGTCGTCGCTCCCAGCACGGCGACGCGCATCGCCGCCGTGTTGGCAGCATCGGTCAGGAACGAACCCTGCCAGATCTGGTAGTTGCGCACGTCCAGGTAGGACGGCGTGGTGCCCACGATGGAGGTTGTCGTGTTCTGGGTGCCGGAGATGACGAGACCCTGCGAGCGGACCTCCGGAGCCACCGCGGCGATTCCCTGCAGCTGGCCGATGGCGGTCGCGTCCTCCGTGGTGAGCGTGGTCGCCGAGCCCGCCGCGCCGAAGGTCCCGCGCGTGAAGACGCGGCCCGGGTTGACCGTGAGCAGGTTGGTGCCCAGTCCCTCGAGCCGCGATGTGATCCCCTGCGTCGCCCCGTCGCCGACGCCCACCAGGGCGATGACCGCGCCCACGCCGATCACCACGCCCAGCATGGTGAGCGCAGCGCGCAGGCGCGCGGCGGCCAGCCGCGAGATGGCGAGATTGAGCAGCTCCACGAAATTCATGCCGCTGCCGCCTCCTGCTCTTCGAGCAGGCCGTCGCGCACGTGGACGAGACGCGGTGCCACGGCCGCCACGTCCGCATCGTGCGTGATGAGCACCACCGTGCGCCCGGAGCGGTGCAGCTCACTGAAGATATCGAGCACCTCCGCGCCCGCGACCGAGTCAAGGTCGCCGGTGGGCTCATCAGCGAGGATCAGCGCCGGCTCGGTCACGAGCGCGCGCGCGATGGCGACCCGCTGCTGCTGGCCGCCCGAAAGCTCCGTCTGGTCGTGCCGCAGCCGGTCCCCCATGTCCAGCCGTTCCAGGATGGCCTGCGCGCGGCGCAGCCGTTCACGGCGTGGCACGCCCTGGTAGAGCAAGGGCGCAGCGACGTTCTCCAGCGCACTGGTGCGCGGCAGCAGGTTGTACGACTGGAAGACGAACCCGATGGCAAGGCTGCGCAGCCGGGCCAGGCCGTCGTCGTCCAGCGTCGCCACGTCAACGCCCCCCAGGAGGTACTGGCCGCCCGTCGGTCGGTCAAGGCAGCCGATGAGATGCATCATCGTCGACTTTCCGCTCCCCGACGGGCCGACGATCGCCACGAACTCGCCCTGCGCGATGGTGAGATCCACGCCGCGCAGCGCATGAACCGCGACCCGGCCCAGGTGGTAGTTCTTGGTCACGGCCCGAAGGGCGATGAGGGGGACCGTCGGTCCGGGCGCGGTCATCGGCCGAACGCCCCGCCGCCACCGGTGACACCGCGCAGGCCCCCACCCAATCCACCACCCAGGCCGCCGAACCCGCCGCCGGTCGTCGTGGTCGTGCCGGTGCTCGCGTTCGAGACGCCCACCACCACCCGCTGGCCCACGGAAACGCCCGACTTCACCTCGGTCAGGTTGCCGGTGATCAGGCCCACGCTGATCGCTACGTCGCTGACAGTGCCGGAGGCGTCCATCACCCGCACGGTGTAGTTGCCGGTCTGTCCCAGGAGCGCGATGGACGGGATGGCCACGGCATTGGTCGCCTGCGCGATGGTGATGGAGACGCTGACGCTCATGCCGGAGCGGGCCGTGGCGGGCACGGAAGAGAGGCCCACGGTCACGTCATAGGTGACGACCGAGCTGTTTCCGCCCGCGGACGTGGGCGAGATGGCGGTCACCGTACCGGGCGCGGTCGTGTCGATCGCGTTGACCGCCACGGTTGCCGCCTGGCCCAGCTTGACGTTCGGAAGGTCCGTCTCGGTCACGCTGATGACCGCCTGGAGCCCGCCTGCGTCGAGGATGATGGCGTTCCCCGAGGGAGCGTCGGCGCCGGCCGTCACGTTGACGGCCTCGACGATCCCGTCCGCCGGCGCGGTGATCGTGGCCAGTGCCAGCTCTGCCTCCAGGTTGGCCTTGTTCTGTGTCGCGGTGGCCAGGGAGTTCTTGGCGTTGTAGAACTGGCTCTTCGCCTGCCAGATGGCCTGGTCGCCGACCGCCGAGTCCAGGTTCGACTGGGCCTGAGCCAGCTGGATCTGCGCCGACGCCAGGTTGTAGGTCGCCTGGCTGATCTGCGCGTTCAGGGCGCTCGTGTCGGCCGTGGCAAGCGTGTCGCCCTTCTTGACCGCATCGCCGGGGGCAACGGCGACGGTCTTCACGGGCCAGGTCGTGGAGCCGGATCCGTTTCCGGCGCCGCTCGACGCGGCGCTCGAGGTGCTCGCGCCCAGCACCGACGCGGCCTGTCCGAAGGAGAGCCCGTAGCGAATCGTGGGAGCGAGCGTTCCGTTCGCAGCAATGTCGTTCGTGACGGTCGCCCGCGTCACCTGCGCGGTCAGGTACTGGTTGTTTCCGGTCGAGGCTGCGCCCGGACGGACCACCACCACGACGACGGCCGCGACTCCCACCAGCACGAAGAGTCCGGCCCCGACCAGCTTCCATCTCATGGCTGCGAGAGTGATCCGCGCCGATGAACGCATTCTGAAAGTCGGATGCATCCACGGGACAGCTGAGCTGTCGCGTCAGACGCTAGGCTTGCGCCCATGAGGGGAACACCGTAGATGCAGGACCTGGACGGTCGCACCGTGTATTCGGCGACGGACCTGGTCGGCTTCCTCGAGTGCGAGCATCTGACCACGCTCGAGCGCGCCGCCCTGGGAGGGCTCGTCGTGCGTCCCGTTCGCGACGATCCGGACCTTCGGGTTCTGCGGGATCGCGGTCTCGAGCACGAGACCCGGTTTCTCGCCTGGCTCCAGGAGCAGGGACGCTCAGTGGTTGACGGCCGTACGTCCCCGGATCCGCCGGACCCTTCCCGCCGACGCGAGGTGATCGAGGCGGATGCCGCCCGAACCCGGCAGCTCATGGGCGCGGGCGCGGATGTCATCTACCAGGCGACCCTGTTCGACGGGACCTGGCTGGGCTACGTGGACTTCCTCGTCCGTGTCGACGGGCCCAGCAATCTCGGCGAGCACTCCTACGAGGTCTTCGACACCAAGCTCGCGCGACGCACGAAGGGCGGGGCGCTCATCCAGATGTGCGTGTACTCGGAGCTCGTGGCCCGCATCCAGGGACGGATGCCGGAGCGGATGCACGTGGCGCTGGGCGGCAGCGGACACCGGGTAGAGGCGCACCGGCTGGCGGATTACCTCGCCTACTTCCGAAGCATTCGCAGTCGGTTCCTCGCCTCGATCATGGAGGCGCCGCCGGGCTATCCCCTGCCCGTCGTGCCCGACCCTGTCGGCCACTGCGACGTGTGCCGCTGGGATGTGCACTGTTCGGCCCTGCGCCGCGAGGCGGACCACCTCAGCCAGGTCGCCGGGCTTCGGACGGACCAGGCACGGCGGCTGAGCGCTGCCGGCATCGGGACCCTCACTGCTCTCGCCACCCTGTCGGGCCCGCTGCCATCCGTGGACGGCATCGCGGACCAGGCGCTCGCCAACCTGCACGCCCAGGCAGCCCTCCAGCACCGCTCACGGGGGTCGACCGTCCCACCGTACGACCTCCTCCCGCTGCACCCGGGCCTGGGCCTCGCCGCGCTGCCTGGGCCGGACCCGGCGGACCTGTTCTTCGACATCGAGGGTGACCCGTACGCGGAGGAGGACGGTCTCGAGTATCTCCTGGGGATCTGGGATCCCATGCAACCGGAACCCGACGGGACGCCGGGCTTCCGCGCCTGGTGGGCACACTCGCGCCATCAGGAAAAGGTCGCGTTCGAGGCCTTCGTGGACTTCGTCATGGACCGATGGCGGCAGAACCGCGGCATGCACGTGTATCACTACGCCGCCTACGAGCGCGGGCGGATGGGCATGCTCTCGACCCGGCATGCCACGCGCGAGGCAGAGGTCGACGCCATGCTCCGCGGCGGGCTGTTCGTGGACCTCTTCAAGGTGGTTCGCCAGGGCGTGCGAGTCGGAACGGCCGGCTATTCCATCAAGAAGCTCGAGCCGCTCTACGCGCTTGCCCGCGACGTTCCCCTCAAGGACGCCGCGTCCAGCATCGTGCGCTACGAGGACTACATTCGATCGGTCGTGGCAGGGAGCCCGGACCACACGATCCTGCTGGAGATCGCGGAGTACAACCGGGACGACTGCCGCTCCAACCAGGAGCTGCGTGACTGGCTGGAGGCGCGTCGCGTGGAGGCGGAGGACGCATCGGGCCGGCCGGTCCCTCGGCTCGGGCCGCCAGAGGAGCCGGAGAAGCCGCCATCGCCCCGCGACGTGAGGATCCGTGACCTCGCCGAGCGCCTGCTGGAATCCGTCCCGCTCGTCGCGGAGCGCCGCCGCGCCGACCCCGCCAAGGAAGCGACCTGGCTTCTCGCCAACCTGCTGGAATGGCACCGCCGCGAGGAGAAGGTCGAATGGTGGACGTTCTTCGACCGCTGCAGCCGTTCCGACGGGGAGCTCACGGAGGACGAGGAGTCCATCGGTCAGATCACCTGGGTCGGCGAGGTGGATCGGCCCAAGCAGTCGGTGCGGCACCGCTACCGGTTCGATCCGGAGCAGCCGTATCGCCTCAAGCTCAACGACGAACCGGTCAACCCGGCGACCGCGGCGCCGGCGGGCAGGATCGTGGACCTCGATCCGCTGCACGGGACGCTGGACCTGCAGTGGAGCCGGCGGACGGAGCGTCCGCATCCGACATCACTCATCCCCCACGGGCCCATCATCGCGGACGCGCAGAAGGGTGCTCTCGAGCGGATCGGTGCATGGGTCGCCGCGAATCATCTGTCGGGTCCGGGCCCGTACCGCGCGGCGCGGGACTTCCTGCTGCGCCTGGCACCCCGGACCGGACAACCGGCGGGTGGCGCGCTGACCAGCGACGAGCCCATCGACGTCGCGGCCCGCCGGCTCATCCGCTCGCTCGACCAGACGGTCCTTCCCGTCCAGGGGCCGCCCGGCGCCGGAAAGACCTATGTCGGTGCAGAGATGATTCTGGATCTGGTTCGTGCCGGGAAGCGCGTGGGCATCACCGCGTTCACGCACCGGGCCCTGACCAACCTGCTCGACGAGGTGCTGGTGCATGCCCGCAGTTCGGGAACCCCGGTGCGCGCCGTCCGCAAGCTCGAGAACGGCGAGCAGCCGGACCCCGCCTGGGGATACGCCGCCGCGCGGTCCAACCAGGACGTCGCCGACGACCTTGCCAGCGGCGCGGCGCAGGTTGCCGCGGGGACCACCTGGCTGTGGGCCCGGCCTGAGCTGGAGGGCCAACTCGACACGCTGTTCGTGGACGAGGCGGGCCAGCTCGCGCTGGCCAACGTCGTCGCCGTCTCCGGGGCCGCGAGCAACATCGTCCTGCTCGGTGATCCACAGCAGCTGTCCCAGGTCAAGAAGGGCGCGCACCCCGAGGGCGTGGATGTCTCTGCCCTCGAGTTCGTCCTGGACGGACGATCGGTCGTGGATCCTTCCCGCGGCCTCTTCCTGCCGGAGACGCATCGACTGCATCCGGACGTCAACCAATTCACCAGCGAGATCTTCTACGAGGGGCAGCTGCGCCCGGCGCCGGAGACGCGACGCCAGGCTCTCGACGCTCCGGGGGTCCTGAGCGGCACCGGCGTCCGCTGGTTCCCCGTCTCCCACGCGGGGAACCGCACGTCGAGCGAGGAGGAGGCGGAGGTGGTCGCAGGGCTGTACCGCGATCTCATCCGCGGCGTGTGGACGGATCAGCGGGGCGAGCGCCGTCCCCTCGACCCGGCGGCCATCCTGGTGGTGGCCCCCTACAACGCCCAGGTGGAGCTCCTCCAGGAGACCCTGCGCCCCATCGCCGCTGAGCGGGGCGGCACGCCGCGGGTGGGTACCGTCGACAAGATCCAGGGGCAGCAGGCGGCCGCGGTCATCTACTCGCTCGCCACCTCCTCGCAGGACGAGCTTCCGCGCAGCATGGAGTTCCTCTATTCCCTCAACCGCCTCAACGTCGCCACTTCCCGGGGACGCTGCCTCGCGGTGGTGGTAGGGTCGCCCGACCTGCTGCGCGTGAGCGCCCACACACCCTTCCAGATGCGGCTGGCCAATGCCCTGTGCCGGTTCGTGGAGCTCGCCGCCATGCCGGCGGACCAGCCGGAGGCTATGCCTCGTCCGCTGACGACGCCGTCGGCTCGAGGCGAAGCGCCGCGGAGTTGATGCAGTAGCGCAGACCCGTGGGACGCGGTCCGTCCGGGGAAGACGTGCCCCAGGTGACCGCCGCACTGGCCGCAGCGCACTTCCGTGCGCGTCATGAAGAAGGATCGATCCGTCTCCGTCTCCACCGACTCATCAGCCAACGGGGCGAAGAAGCTGGGCCAGCCGGATCGGGAGTCGTATTTGGTGTCCGAGCCGAACAGCTCGTTCCCGCAGCCCGCACACCGGTAGACCCCCGATCGGTGCTCGTCCCAGTAGACGCCCGTAAAGGCCCGTTCGGTCCCCTTCTCGCGAAGGACCCGGTACTGCTCCGCTGTGAGCTCCCGGGCCCACTCCACGTCGGACTTGGTCAGCTTCTGCATGCCGCCATTTTGCCCCAGGACTCGTGCCAGGCCGATGTCGACGCCGTGACGGAATCGTGAAGGACAAAGAAACACGCCGGCCCGGGCAATGGGCCGGCGTGTTCGCGGGGCAATGGGCACACTGGCCCCGCTCCGTCAGGCGCGATCCGCATGCGCCGAACGACGGATGAATGGGTGGGCGGCGATGATCATCAGCAGGCCCAGCGCCGTCAGGAGGCTGGTCAAGGTGATGGTGTCGCCGATCGACGTGTTCGGGAGCTGGTCGGTGGTCCCGTCGCTGATCGTCGTGCCCTCGGCAGGGCTGGCCGACGGTTCGCTCGACCCGGTCACGCCTGCCACGGCACCCTCGGTCGCCGACGTCGTTGCGCTGGCCGTCGGATCGGCCACGATGCTCGGGGTCGGCGACGCCGTTGAAGTGTCGGTCGGATCGGCCACGATGCTCGGGGTCGGCGACGCCGTTGAAGTGTCGGCCGGATCGGCCACGATGCTCGGGGTCGGCGAGGCCGTTGAAGTGTCGGCCGGATCGGCCACGATGCTGGGTGTCGGCGAGGCCGTTGAAGTGTCGGCCGGATCGGCGGCATCGCACGACTCGCCCACCGTGAACACCTTGCTCTTGCTGCCGTTCGCCGTGCCCGCCGGCTGGTATTCGAACTTGTAGTGGCCGGCCGCCAGGGTGACGAGGTCGGTCTCGTAGGTGCCATCCAGAGTCGTGTCGTACGTCCCGGCCTTTCCGGTCGCGATCCACCCGGAATCCTGCACAAGGATCTCCCAGGTTCCCTGCTGGACCGGGTCGCTGAAGTCGAAGATGACCGTGAACGCACACACGGTCGGGTCGTTGGCCTTGTCGTCGTATGTCTGTCCGCTCGACACGTCATGGATCTTGACGGTGCCGGCGTTCGCGTTCTTCCCCAACGCTGGGGCGATGCTCAGGATGAGGGAGAAAGCGATGGTTGCGATACCCGCTCCGAGCAGCGCTCGGCGGGTTGGGCTCAGCTCGCTAAGACGCTCTTGGCGGTTCATTTCACGGTTCCAGTTATTGCGGATCACACCGATAGGATGGATCTCGCACCCGGATATGCCTATGACGAAGTGGTACCTCTGGCCAACGGGGGCCTCGTGGCGGACTGCACCGAACCGACCAGGTGCGGTGAGGTGCAGTACCCGCCCCGTACTTCCGGGTTCAGTCGCGGAAGCGCGCGAGCTCGAAGAGGCCGATGTCGTGGCTGGTGTCACCGTGCATCGCCAGATCCGCCATCACCTCGCCCACCACGGAGCAGAACTTGAAGCCGTGTCCGCTGAACCCAGCCGCAACGCTGACCTGCGGTGTCTCGGGCAGCGTGTCGAGGACGAAATGCTCATCAGGGGTGTTCGTGAAGATGCACGCCTTGAGCATCACCGTCGGTCCGGCACCATCGGGGAAATACCGCTCCGCAAACGAGCGCAGGAGCGTCTCGTCCTCGACATCGACGGCGCGGTCAGGGCTGTCCGGATCGATGCTCTCTTCGCGGTGGTGGTACCGGCCGAACTTGAAGCCGGGCACGTCGTGCACCGGAAAGCCGTAGTAGCTCCCCTCTTCCACGTCGAGAAGGAAGACCGGGAAGATCCGGGGTTCGAAGCGCTCCGGCCGGGTCGGCTGCAGCCATGCCAGCACCTGGCGCTCAGGGTTGGCGACCCCGCCCAGCGCCGGCACCAGCCGCGCGGCCCAGGCGCCGCCGCAGATGACGAGCCGCTCCGCTTCGTCCGTCCCCGCGGGCGTGGTGACGCGGACCCCACCCTGGTCGGTCGGCTCCCACGCGATGGCCGGGGTTCGAAACCGTAGCTCCGCACCGTGACGCAGCGCGACGTTGACGTTCGCAAGCACGCAGCGCTCGGCGAGCAGGAAGCCCGCCGTCGGGTTGCAGCACCGCCCGCGTCGCCTCCGGAAAGCCGCGGTACGCCGGGAAGCGCCGGACCATCTCGCGCGCATCGAGGACCTCGTGTCGCAGCCCGTGGAGCTCGGCGGCGGCAAGGGCACCGCGGAAGGTGGTTCCGTCCTCTGGTCCCCCCTCCAGGCTGCCGGTCTGCACCAGCAGCCGTTCATCCGCCTCCGCCTCCAGGGCGTGCCACAGCTCGTAGGCCCGCCGAAGCAGGGGTACATAGGCCGGATGCTCGTGGTACGTCAGTCGGATGATGCGGGTCAGGCCGTGGGACGATCCACGCTCATGCAGCAGGTCGTACTGCTCCAGGCCAAGGACGCGCCAGCCCCGATGCGCGAGATGTGCCGCGGTCGCGCTGCCCATGCCCCCCAGTCCGATGACGATGGCGTCGTAGCGCACGGCTCATGATGCCGTGCGCGGTCAACTCTCCGCTCAGCAGCCCTGCTGGCCGGCATGCGCGGCGTTGGGCGCCTGGCGCAGGGACGAGTCGGCAGCCAGGGACTCGCCCATCTGGACAAGGCGCTCCCCGATCCAGCGGCGCGTCGCGGCCATCGCCGCCATCCGCCGATCAGCAGCCATGGTCTCCTGCAGCGCGCGAACGTACGCATCGCCGTTCACCTGCAGCAACACGGGGTCAAACGCTTCGAAGTACATCGCGGAATTCCTCCGACCGTCGAATTCGGCGGTCGCTACCTTTACGTCAACTATCTTGAGATCGAACTACTCGAACTGTAGTCCATTGGTCTCTTGACGTCAAGACACTTTATGTGGAGACTCCTGTGCATGAAGCAACCTGCAGCGTCCGAGCTCGACCCGGCGGACTGCGACCATATCGACGGCATGCTCGAGATCTGGAAGCGCGAGCTCCCGGATCTCGACCTGGCCACCGAGGGAATCGTGGAGCGAATCCAGAAGATCGCGCGGCACCTCGATCACGCCATGGAGGAGACGCTCATGCTCCAGAACCTCCATCGCGGCGAGTGGCGCCTGCTGGGAGCGCTCCGGCGTTCCGGGCCTCCGTACCGCCGCTCCCCGGGTCAGCTCGCCGGCGAGATGGGGCTCTCCAGCGGGGCCATGACCAACCGGCTCGACCGGATGGAGGCGGCCGGCCTCATCCGCCGCCAGCCTGACCCCTCCGACCGGCGCGGCCTGCAGGTGACCCTGACCGACGCGGGGTGGCAGGCGTGGCAGACCTCGACCGATGCGCAGGCCACCAAGGAGGCACTCATCGCTTCAGCGCTGACGCTGGACGAGAAGGAGCAGCTGAACGCCCTGCTCCGCCGATTCCTGCTCTCGTTCGAGCAGGTGAGCTCTCCCTCGCTCACCGCCGCCGCGAAGGGCCACCGCTAGCCGTTCTCTCGCAGGGTGTCGATCACCGCGGCCGCGCTGCGCCGGTGCGCGCAGCAGCGTAGCGGGCCACGAATGCGCGCTGCGCATGCGTCTCCACGGCATCCGGATGGCGCACGCGTCGGACATGCTCAATGGCAGCCTGAGCACTCAGGCCGGCCTCGACCAGCGCGCACGCGGCGACGGTCCCGGTACGACCGACTCCGCCCATGCAGGCCACCGCCACGTCCCGATCCGCTCGCGCCGAGCGCAGGGCTGCGATGAGCGACGCCATCTCGTCCACCGATGTGGGTGCGGCACCGTCCGGCAACGGGTGGCGATGCACCGTGACGCCAACCCGCTCCCCCGCCGCGACGATGTCGGGGTCGCCCCACCGCCGCAGCTCGTGATCCTCGACCAGCAGGAGAAGCAGGCGGACACCGTGCGCATGGAGGGCGGCCAGGTCCTCCGCCAGATCGCGGGCATAGACGAGTCCCGGATACCGCGACGAAACGCCGTGCTTGCCGGGGAGGAAGGTCAGCCCCAGGCGGCCGGGCGCCCCGTCGACGAGGTCCCTGGCATCGATCCAGTCCACCCGAAAGGCACGTTCAGGATCCGCCTGCTCCAGCGGAGCGGTCCGTCGTCGCTCGTCCGCCGATCCGGCGCCTCGGGTCATGGCAGCCCGCACCTCTCAGTTGAGATGGCCGTTCATGCGTGCGCAGAAGTGGCCGGCCGGATCCAGGGGCTGGCCGCAGAACGGGCAGGCCGGCCGCCCGGCCGCCACGAGGGCGCTGGCGGCGACCGCGAACGCTCGGGCGCCAATCGCGCTCATCCGTACCCGGAGCAGATCCGGTCCATCGGGCTCGTCATCCGCGACCTCTGGATACTCGCCGTCCTCGTTGATCGACCGTGCCTCGACGAAGACCGACTCCGCCTCCGGGTCCCAACCCAGGGCAAGCAGACCCACCCTGAACGCCTCGACGACGGGCTCCTCGAGCACCGGGGCACTCCCGGCCGCTCCGACCGGCGCCTGTCCGACCGCCCCCACCGACACCAGTAGCTCCCCTATCCGCTGGGCGAGCGCCGCAACCTGCGTCTTCTCCAGCCCAACCGTGACGACCGCCCGTTTCTGTCGGGCCTGCAGGTAAAACACCCTGTTCCCCGGCTGACCGATGGCGGCAGCCACGAATCGGTCGGCCCGGTCGAAGACGAAGAGGCGTCGAGGCATGTCCTCATCGTACTAGGATGGCCGCCTGATGCCCTTTCCCCGTGGTCGTCGGCGTTCCCAGGCTGCGCCCGGCGCAGCGGCCACCCACGGTCGTGGCCCCATGGCGCGTCCTCGTGGTGAGCCTGGCCTCGCACGCCGGGCATCGGTCCTCGGCTGGGTCGCCGTCGTGGGTCTGGTGGTGGCGGTCGCGTTCATCGTCGGCCGCCCTGGGCGAGACGCCGGAACGGCCGCTGCGACCGGTTCTCCGGCGCCCACGACCCTTCCCGTCGTGTTCGGCACCGCCATCGACCATGACTCCGGGGAGGCAACGCAGCGCACCGCCCATTTCCGGCCGGGAGAGCCTTTTGCCTACTCCGTGCGCCTTGCCACGGACGTCGGACAGCAGACCGTGTACGTGGAGGTCCTGCGCGCGACCGCCGAAGGCCTGCTCCAGGTACAGGCGCCACGGGCCCAGAAGACCCTGGCAGAGCGCCCGGTGATCGCCTACCTCGTGACCACCGACGGGCTCATCCAGGCGTTCGGGCCTGGTGACTTCGTGCTGCGAATCTACCTTGACCCTGAGGCGGCACCGATCGCAGCGGGGTCGTTCACGGTGGTGCCGCCGGCCGGGCCAGCCCCATCCTGAACCCGCTTCCGTTCCTGCGGCGGCTCGGGTGCAGCGGGCGCGGAGGGCTACAGCAGTCCGGGCAAAAGGAAGGGATCGGAGAAGTGCCCGCTCTCCGATCCCTTTCCCCCGTCATCCACAGTTGGTACGCCGCCCCCCAGCAGCGCGTGCCCATCCAACCGGGGTTCACATCAGCCTAAGGGCACCCAACCACACCTGTCAATACTCAGTTGACTCCGAGTGCTTCCCTCGAAAGCTCGTACGCGCCGCGGTGATCGCCGCGATCGGCGCGCAGGTCCGCCCATTCCCGGAGCACCTCACGCAACCGACCCGTGGAACCCCCATCACGCGCGATGGCTGCGGCTTCCGCGTACCGCTCCTCGGCACGGGCCACCTCATTCCCATCGCGGAGCATCCGTGCGCCAGTCAGGACCGATGCCATCAGGGCGAGCCGGTTGCCGCTCGCGCGGGCGAGCTCTGCGGACCGATCCGCCAGCGCCTGCGCGCCTGGGCGATCACCCGCTGCGGCCGCGATCTGTGCTTCGGTCTCGAGAATCGCGGACAGGAGGCGGTCATCCCCGGCCTCTTCTGCCGCGCGGTGTGCCTGCTCCGCGAGACCACGCGCCCGCTGGATGTTGCCCGATGCGACGTACGCCAGGGCAAGGTCGTTCTCGATGGAGGCGCTCTCCAGATCTGCTCCAGCCGCGCGATAGAGCGCCATCGCCTGGGTGCCGGTGCGGATGGCAGCCTCCAGATCGCCGGTCTCGCGGTAGCTGACTGCCAGACCGAACAGGAACGTCGCGCGCCGACGATCGTCGAGATCCGCGGCCATCCCACGCGCCGCCTCGAGGTGGTCCAGCGACTCACGGTAGCTGCCGGAGCGTGACTCGACCGCCGCCAGGGCCATCAGCAGCCGGAGCTCGAAGTCCGGCTCAACGCTCAGGCCCCCGCGCACCCGCTCAAGGAGCGCCGTGAGGAGGCTGCGTGCATCTCCCTCGTTGTCCGATTCATACATCCCGTACGCCAGCCAGTAGCGGGCCAGTGCCTCGTCCGCCGGACGCCCAAGCTCCGTGAACAGTCGCGCCGCCTCCGAAGCGGCCGCAACGGCGGCACGGCCATGATCCAGCCGCGCCTCCGCCTCCGCGAGTCCGCGGAGGGCCTCGGCACGTGCCGGCTCCTCGAGCGGATCGTCCAGCACTGCCCGATAGCCGTCCGCGGCGGCCTGCCACTCGCCCGCGGCGAGGTGCATGTCGATCTCCAGACGGCTCCACGCCGGGTGCCGTTCATCCAGGAAGTGGCTTGCCGGCAGGCCCAGACGATCTGACAGGTAGGTCAGGGCGACCATGGATGGGCGAGCAATGCCCGTTTCGAGCGCACTCACGTAGGCCTTCGTATAGCGCTCCCCCGCCAGGGCCTGCTGAGTCAGGCCCGCGCGATGTCGCGCCTCTCGGATGCGCTCGCCAATGCGGGCAGCAAGCGCTGCGTCTCGCTCGGTCGGACGAGCCGCGACCTTCGTTCTCGGCATTGCGCAAGTGTACCCCGGATGGCAAGCGGTATTTGACCACGGGCTCCCCCGAAAGTACGGCCCTGATCGTCGTCCCTGGTACGGACGAGCCATTGCCCACGCAGGCCGATCCCGCGACGGTGCATGCAACGACCGGCCGAACGAGCCGGCGGTGCCCAAGGAGTGTCCATCGTGCAGCACGTCACCAACGGCAGCGGCTTCCCGGCGTAGTTCGCCGAGACAGCCTGTCCCGGCGCGTCACAGCGCCGGCAGATCCTGATTCCGGTGTAGCACCGGCGCGAAGAGATCACCCACGCTGGCGATCCGCGCGCCGATGGTGCTCACCGTCCATCGATCCGGGCGCAGCGCAGGATCGTCGAGCTCGTCCCAGGCAATCGGGGCCGAGACCGGCGCTCCGGGCATGGGCCGTACCGCGTACGGGGCCACCAGCGTCCGGTTGACGGCATTCTGGGTGAAGTCCAGCCGGGCGCGTCCGCGCCGGGCCCGCTTCGACCACTCCCAGCTCACGAGGTCCGGCACGGTTGCCGCGACGGCGTGCGAGAGCCGTTCCACCCAGTCGCGCGTTTCGTCGAACCCATAGCCGGTCCGAATGGGGATCCAGACCTGGATCCCGCGCTTCCCGGTCACCTTCGGCGCACCGATCACCGAGAGGTGCTCGAGAGCGGTGCGGTACAGGCGCGCCAGCGTAAGCACCTCCTCCCAGGTGGTTGCCTCACCGGGGTCGATATCGATGAGCGCATAGCTCGGCTGATCCGGGCGCTCCGTGGTCGACGTCCACGGATGAAGCTCCACGGCTGCCTCCTGCGCCAGCCATGCCAGGGTGGCGATGCTGTTGACGATCGGATAGGTCTTGGGGCCTTCACGCCGATGCTGGAAGGTCCAGCGATCGACCCAGTCCGGCGTGTGTCTTGGCAGGTCCTTCTGCCAGAAGCCGTCCGTGGCCGTCCCGTCGGGGAAGCGCTGGACCGTCGTCCCGCGCCCCGCGAGGTAGGGCAGCAGCACGGGAGCCGCGGTGCAGTAGTGCCGCACCAGATCACGCTTGGTGACGGCCGCGAGGCCCCGGGCACGGTCTCCCTCGATGATCACCTTGCCGAGGTTCGTGAGACGCACCTCGTGACCACCGACCAGCCAGCGCTCGCCGTCGGCGATCGTCTCCAGGGCCGCCAGCTCCGCCGCCGATGCTCCCTCGAACGTTCCGCCCTCCCTCGCAGGTGCGGCCGTGCGGCGGGCAACTCGCGCCGGTGGCGGACGCCGGCCGCTTGCCAGGACGCGACGTACCGACTGCGACGACTCGCGCACGACCTCGCCTGGGTCGCGGTCCGGCGCCATGCCCCTGAACGAAGCGTGGCGCAGCAGCCCGTCCGCCGTCCACTCCGCGAACTCGGCCCGAATCACGATCCGCGGCTCGACCCAGTGAACCCGCGGGAGATCGGGGGCCGGATCGAGCGGCGCGTCAGCGCGCTCGATGGCGCGGAGTGCCACCAGCAGCTCGCGGCGGCGGCGCCCATCGATGCCGCTCCCCACCTGACCGGCATGACGCAGGCGACCGGCCACGTGGACACCCACGACCAGCGAGCCGAGGTCCGCGTGGCTGCCCTGCCCTTCCAGCCAGCCCGCAACCACCAGCTCCTGCTCCAGTCGCAGCTTCACCTTCAACCAGGCGCCGGAACGCTTCCCCGGCTCGTACGCCGCGTCGCGACGCTTGGCGACGACCCCCTCCAGCTCCTGCTCGCGCGCCGCCTGAGGAAGGCCTCGCCATCGGCGTCGAGGTGCTCGGCGTAGTGCACCAGCGGGTGGCGGAGCAGGCGCCGGAGCAGCGCCTTGCGCTGCCCGCAGCGGCACCGCCAGGAGCGATCGCCCGTCCAGGTAGAGCAGGTCGAAGACCCAGTACACGAGCGGAATCGCGGCCCGCTCCTCGGCGTCGGACGCGGCGCACCGCGCGCGAGGACTCCGCCGGCGGCCGCCCCCAGGCCCTGCATGCCGGTCCGCTCCTGGAGGAGCGCTGAAAGAGGGCCTTCCTCGCGGATCGAGGGCGACGACCTCGCCGTCCACGATGGCCTCACGCGCGGCGATCCAATCCGCGGCACCCGCCAGGTCGGGGAAATAGCAGCGCGGCGTCCTTGTGGTTGCGCGTCCATAGCCGAGCCTGTCCGTCGCGGACCACTGCCTCCACCCGGTATCCGTCCCACTTCACCTCGAAGAGCCAATCGGGTGCGGTGAACGCCGCGTCAACCGGCATCGCGAGCATGGGCGCCACGAAGTCGGGCATCGGCGCCTCGCGGGCACCGGTCAGGTCGAGCGCCAGCGGGGCGGCAGGCGGGTCGGCATCGAAGCGCGCTGCCAGGCCAGCCGCCAGCTCGTCGTTGGTGCGACCGCTGCGGACACTTTGCGGATGCTGTTCCGGGTCCCAGCCCGACCGCGCGTGCTCGTCGCGTTTGTGCAGGAGGAGCCAGGCATCGGGGTCCGACGCTCGGCCGGCCGCGTTCCGTCGTCCACCGGTGTGCACCAGCGTGAACCGGCCACGCAGCTTCTCTCCATGAAGGACGAACTTCAGCTCTCCGGCCGCCACCGCCGCGCGCGGATCCTCCGTCTCCTCCGGTTCGTAGGTGCCCCAGTCCCAGACGATCATCTCGCCCGCCCCGTACTGCCCGGCCGGGATGACGCCCTCGAATGCGAGGTACTCGATCGGGTGGTCCTCGGTGTGCTGCGCCAGGCGCCGCCGGTCCGGATCGAGCGTCGGCCCACGCGGCACCGCCCAGCTGGCGAGCACCCCGCCCATCTCCAGCCGCAGGTCGTAGTGGAGCCGGCTTGCCCGATGTCGATGCACCACGAACCGGCCGCTGGTCTCATTGAGCGGGCCCGGTGACGGCTCCGGAGTGCGGGTGAAGTCCCGCTTGCGGCGGTAGCGATCGAGGGGCATGTACGGATGGTAGCGGGCTTGATTCGCGGCGCAACGATCTCCGGCCGCGTTTCGAATCATTAACCGCACCGGTTCTCCAGACGCAACGTCGGCCAAGCAGGCTGAGAACCGGAACCCACAGCGAGGCGGTGCCTTGACGGCCCGACGCCCCAACCGCGCAGAGCAACGCAACGTGACAGATGGCACCATCGCCACGATGGCGCTCATCCCGCTGCGCATCTTCCTGGGCGGTACCTTCCTGTACGCGGGCCTCGTCAAGCTCATGGATCCAGCGTTCCTGGCCGCGACCGGCGCAGGCTCCATCGGCGATCAACTGCAGGCATTCGCCCGCAACTCGCCCCTGTCCTTCCTGATCCACGGTATCGCCCTCCAGGCACCGGTCCTGATCGGCGCGACCATTGCCGTGCTGGAGATCGCCATCGGCCTCGGAGCCCTGGCCGGCTGGCTCTTCCGGCCCAGCGCCGCACTGGGTGCCACCGTCTCGATCCTCTTCTGGCTCACCGCCTCGTGGTCCACCACACCCTACTTCTACGGGCCCGACCTGCCGTATGCCGCGGGATGGCTGACCCTTGCCCTGGCGGGCACCGGCGGTGCCTGGACCCTCCCCGCCTGGTTCGAGTCGCGAGAGCAGCCACGACGGCGCCCGGGGTTCGACCGCCGCTCGATGATCGCCGCACCCATCTCGGAAGAGCGGCGGCGCTTCCTGCAGATGATGGGGCTGGGCGCAGCCACGCTCCTCATCGCCGGGCCATCCCTGCTGGTCGGCCGCATCGCCGCCATGACCGAGGGGAGGAGCACCGGGGACGACAGGTCCGCGCTGGCCACCGCCAAACCGCCCCCCGTAGGGGGTACGGCAGCGGGCGGTGGTGCAACGTCGTCGACGGCGGCGCCCACGGCGGCGCCCGCCGCGACCGGGACGCTCCTGGCGAGCGGGAACCAGCTGGCATCGGCCAAATCGGTAACCACCTACGACCCCGCGACGGGCGACCCCGTCCTGGTCATCAAGCTGCCGTCCGGATCGGTGGTGGCCTACGACGCCGTCTGCACTCACGCCGGCTGTACGGTCGCGTACGACCCCGGCAGCGCTATCATGTGGTGCCCGTGCCATGGCGCGGAGTTCGATCCGGCGCACAACGCGCAGGTCCTGGGCGGGCCCACGAACCGTCCCCTGACAGCGATCCCCATCACGGTGAACCCCTCCAGCGGCGACGTGACGACCACCGCCTAGGCGGGTCTCCCGGCCTCTGGTTCGAGGCGCGCCCCGAAGCGCTCCAGGGTCGCCAGCACCTCCACAGCGCCTGCGTTACGCAGGGTCGCCGCATCCGAGGCACCGGTCGTCACTCCGATGGGGCGCATGCCCGCCGCGACCGCGGCCTCCATGTCGAAGGTGGAGTCGCCGACGTACCACGCACGATCTGCCGGGACGGCGAGCTCCTGCGCGGCGCGGAGAAGCAGGTCCGGCGCGGGCTTCGCGTGTGCCACGTGCGTACCATCGACCACGATCGGCTCCCGTGGCAGGCGCAGGGCGGCGACGGATGCAGCGACCTGCTCACGCCGGCTGGAGGTCCCAATGGCCCACGGGATCCCGGCTCGATCCAGGAGCTGGGTCGCCTCGCGGGCGCCAGGCAACGGCAGCGGATCGACGTTCAGCGCGCCGTAGATCTCCCCCGAGCGGACATCGATCCGCTCCGCTCGCGCGTCGTCGATGGTGATCCCCGATTCCGATCCCACCAGTCGTGCCATCCAGCGGCCATCCGAGCCGATGAGGCGCGCCACCCGGTCGCCGGTCGCCGGGATCCCCTCTTCGGCGAAGACCGCCAGCCAGGCCTCGATCCGGCGTCCGACGGTGTCGACCAGCGTCCCGTCCAGGTCGAAGACCACCGCCTCCGGCATCGAGCCGAGGGTTTGGTCGCGGGCGGCGGAACGACGGCGCATCGGACTACGATACCGGCCCATGCCGTCGCCGTTCGCCTCGCACTGGACCCTCGATCCCGCGGTGACATTCCTCAACCACGGATCGTTCGGCGCCACGCCCCGAGTGGTGCTGGCCGCCCAGCAGGCCTGGCGGGCGCGCATCGAAGCCGAGCCGGTGCGCTTCTATGCGCGCGACCTCGAGACCGCCATGGACGAGGCCCGAACCGTCCTCGCCGGGTTCATGGGCGCGGACCCCGATGCCGTCGCGTTCGTCCCAAACGCGACGACCGGGGCGAACACGGTCCTGCGCTCCCTGCGCCTCGCGCCGGGGGACGAGCTCCTCACGACCGACCACGAGTACAACGCGGTCCGCAACGCGATGGAAGCGCTGGCCGCCGACAGCGGCGCCCGCGTGGTCACCGCGCTTCTCCCGTTCCCCGGTGTGGACCCCGACGCGGTGGTGTCGGCCATGCTCGAGCGCGTCACGCCACGGACGCGGCTGGTGGTCGTCGACCACGTCACCAGCGCGACCGCCCTGGCCCTTCCCGTCGAGCGCATCGCGGCCGAAATGGCGGCGCGGGGCATCGACACCCTCGTGGACGGCGCGCACGGGCCGGGGATGCTGCCGTTCTCGGTCGAACAGCTCGGGGTGGCCTACTACACCGGCAACCTGCACAAGTGGGTCTGCGCTCCGAAAGGAGCCGCCTTCCTGTGGGTGCGATCCGATCGCCAGGCGGGGGTCCGGCCGCTGGTGATCAGCCACGGCGCAAACTCGCCACGGACCGACCGCAGCCGGTTCCGCCTGGAGTTCGACTGGACCGGCACCGGGGATCCCACTCCCTTCCTCGCCGTGCCGGATGCGCTGCGCTTCGGGGCGGGGCTGCTCCCGGGGGGCTGGTCGGCACTGCAGGAGCGCAACCACCGGCTGGCGATCGACGGGCGCGACCGGATCTGCCGCGTGCTCGACGTGCCGACGCCGGCGCCGGACACCATGATCGGTTCGATGGCCTCGATTCCGCTGCCCCTCGTGACCGCGCCGGCCGCGGTACAGGGCGTGGACCTGTATGCGGACCCGGTGCACGCGGCCCTCCTCGAGGCCGGCATCCAGGTCATGGTCACGCCCTGGCCGCAGCGTCCCGACGGCGGTCCCTGGCGACGCCTGGTGCGGGTCAGTGCCGCGGCCTACAACGACACCCACGACATGGCGCACCTGGCCGAGCTCCTGCCTGCCATCGTCGCCGCCACCCATGACGGCGCCACGACGGGCTCCTGATGTCCGTCGACCCGGCCTCGCTGGATGCCGATCCGCTGCGCCAACTCCGTGCCTGGCTCGACGAGGCGTCAGCCGCCGGCGAGGCTATGCCCCACGCCATGGCGCTGGCCACGGCCGGAGCCGACGGTGCGCCATCAGTCCGCATGGTGCTCCTGCGCGGCCTGGAGCCCAAGGGGCTCTGCTTCTACACCAACCACGGCAGCCGGAAGGGCCGCGACCTCGCCGCCAATGCCCGCGCCGCCGCGGTGTTCCACTGGCCCACGCTCGACCGGCAGGTCCGGGTGGCCGGGACGGTCGAGGCTCTCACCAACGAGGAGTCGCACCCGTACTGGTCCGGACGACCGCGCGGCAGCCGGCTGGCCGCCTGGGCCTCCGTGCAGGGTGCGGTCATTGAATCAAGGGAGGCCATGGAGGCACGGTACGCCGAGATGGAGACCCGGTTTCCGACCGATGACGTCCCGCTGCCACCCTTCTGGGGCGGCTACCGCCTGGTGCCGGAGGCCTACGAGTTCTGGGAGAGCCGCGAGAATCGGCTCCATGACCGGGTCGAGTACCTGCGCCACGCCGGCGGCGGGTGGCGGCGTCGGCGCCTGCAACCCTAGCGCAGGTGGTGCTCCCGGCGGTGCATACGGGCGATGAGCGCCTCCATGATCGGGATCGCGATCTTGGGCTGCTCCTTGAGGAGCGCCGTGAACTCCCAGGCCACGAAGAGGATGCACTCGGTGGGTTCGTTGGCTCGAACCGTGGCGGTGCGCGGATGCTCCTCGATCAGCGCGAGCTCGCCGAAGAACTCTCCGGCTCCCAGCTCGCCGACCTGCTCCGCTGACCCGTCCTCGCCGCGCTCCACGGTGACGCGTCCGCTCAGGATGACGTAGAGCGCGGATGCAGGGGCATCCTGCGTGACGATCGCCTCGCCGGCCGCGTAGCTTCGCCGCTTCGCGTGCTCCGCCAGCCGCTCGAGCGTCTTCCGATCGAGACTCGCCAGCAGGGGTACGCTGGCCAGGGTCGGTACGAGATCCACGCGTCGTCTCCTCCTGCGCCACGGCGGCGTGTCCGCCGGCTTGGCGCGCATCCTACCCCCACCAGCGCGCACCGCAAAGGGTCCGAACGCGCAGCAGCCGCAACCGTGAGCCGCGCTGCTCCAGTCGAAAGGTTCCGGCGATTCGGCGCTGCCTCCTGTCCGGTCGGCCCATTCGGCCCTGTCGGCCCACGGCGGTCCCCCGTAGCGTCGGGGCATGGCCAACGCGATGCCCAGCGATGACCGCCAGGCGCAGCACACGGAGCTGCCGGGGCACGCGCAACCCCACGCGCAACCCTACGATGCGGTCATCTCGGGACTCGGCAGCACCTCCGGGGGGCTGTCCACCGACGAGGCCCGACAGCGTCACGACCGGTATGGCCCGAATAGCCTGCGGGAGGAGCCGGGAATCCCCGCCTGGCACCTCCTCGTCGACGAGGTGCGCAACCCGCTGGTCCTGATCCTCATCGGCGCGGTAGCGGTGCTCGCCCTCACGAGCATCCTCGAACCGGAGCAGGAGAGCTGGGGCGACGCGATCCTGATCCTGGCCATCGTGGTGCTGAATGGTGCGCTGGGCTTCGTCCAGAATTTCCGCGCCCAGCGCGGCATCGAGGCGCTTCGCCGTCTCGAGGTGCCCGAGGTGCGTATCCTGCGGGACGGATCACCGGGCATCCTGAGCGCGACCGCGGTCGTCCCCGGTGACATCGTGCTCCTCGAGGAGGGCGACCGGATCCCGGCCGATGGACGCCTGGTCCGCGTCCACGACCTGCGAGTCGACGAGTCGTCGCTGACCGGCGAGAGCGCGGCCGTCGAGAAGTCCGTCGCGCCGGTACCGGCGTCGACGCCACTGGCCGAGCGAACCGACATGGTCTACCTGGGCACCGCCGTGGTCGCCGGGCGCGGTCGCGCCGTCGTGACCCGTATCGGGATGGCGACCGAGGTCGGTGCCATCGCCCGCGCGGTCCAGGCCATCCACGAGGGGCCAACGCCCTTCCAGCGCGAGGTGGGCATCCTGGGCCGCCGGATCACCGCCATCATCGGCGCGCTCATCGTCGTCATCGCCGGGCTGCAGCTCACCGTGGGCGGCCTCGGGCCGCTCGAGACGTTCGTGGCCGCCGTCGCCCTCGCGGTCGCGGCGATCCCCGAGGGGCTGCCTGTGGTGATGACCCTGGCCCTCGCGTTCGGCACGCGACGGATGCTCGACCGCCACGCCCTGGTGCGGTCGCTGCCCGTGGTCGAGATCGTGGGCGGAGCCGATGTCGTGTGCACGGACAAGACCGGCACCGTCACCGAAGGACGGATGAGCCTCCGGCGCCTGTATGCGAATGGGGCCTGGATCGATGTCGGCGGCGACCCGACGTCACCCGCCTTCTCGGTCGACGGCGTGCCGACGACGATGCGTGACAGCTTCGCCCTGCTCGCCGCCGGCGTGTGCAACAACGCGCACCGACGCGACGAAGGCACGTTCCTGGGCGACCCCACCGAGGTCGCTCTGCTGCGGGGTGCGCTCGCGGCGGGGACCGATCTCGCCGGCTGGGAGCGCATCGAGGAGATCCCGTTCTCGTCGGAGCGCAAGCGCATGAGCGTGGTGGTCGAGGGCGACGATGGAACGACCCGGGTGTTCGCCAAGGGCGCGCCAGAAGTCCTGCTGGAGCGATGCACGCGCATCCTCCACGACGGCGCTCCACGGCCGATGACGGCCGAGGACCGGGACACGATCGCGGCCGTCCAGGAGCATCTCACCGGGCAGGCGTTCCGCGTGCTGGCGCTCGCGGGACGCAGCGGCGCACCCACCGACCGGGAGGCGATCGAGACCGACCTCGTCTTCTACGGGCTGGCCGCCCTCGCCGATCCACCGCGGGAGGCCGCGGGCCCGGCACTCCGCGCCACCGCCGCCGCCGGAATCCGGGTGGTGATGATCACCGGGGACAACGCGCGCACCGCGGCAGCGGTCGGCGAAGAGATCGGCCTGCACGGACGGACGATCGAGGGACGCCACCTCGACACGCTCGACGATGACGAGATCGTCGAGGAGAGCGGCATCTTCGCCCGGGTCGAGCCCGCCCACAAGCTGCGCATCCTCAACGCGTTCCGGGAGCGGGGCCACGTCGTGATCATGACCGGTGACGGCGTCAACGACGCCCCGGCACTGAAGGGGGCCGATGTCGGGATCGCCATGGGCGTGCGGGGCACCGACGTCGCCCGCGATGCGTCCGACATGGTCCTTCTGGACGACAACTTCGCCACCATCGTGGCGGCCATCGAGGAGGGACGCCGGATATCCGCGAACATCCGCAAGTTCCTCAACTACCTGCTCAGCGGCAACGTCGCCGAGGTGCTGGTCATCCTGGTCGCCTCGCTGTTCGGCCTCCTGCCCATCACGGCGGTCCAGATCCTGTGGGTGAACCTCGCGACCGACAGCGGGCCGGCGCGTGGCGCTCGCCGTGGACCCCGCAGCGCCGGGTCTCATGGAGCAGCCGCCGCGTCGCGGCCCCATCATCGGCCGCGCCATGCTGGCCCTGGTGGTCGGTGTGGGGCTCGTCATCTCTGCCATCGTGCTGGCCACCTTTGCCCTCGGGATGGCCCTCTTCGACCTCGAGACGGCGCGGACCATGACCTTCACCGCCCTGGTCGCCCAGGAGTACCTCCGGCTGGTCGTGATCCGCCTCCACGAGCACTCACCGCTGCTGGGCAACCGCTGGCTGGTCCTCGCCGTCGCCGTGAGCCTGGTCCTCCAGCTCGCGCTGCTCTACTCGCCGCTGGGGACGCTCTTCGACGCCGTTCCGCTCGGGACCGGCGCCTGGGCGATCATCGTCGGTGGCGCACTGGTCGGTCTGCCCGCCGCCCTGGCCGTGACGCGCCTGGTTCGCCGCCGCTTCGGTCCCCTGTAGAACGCCGGCGAAATCGATCGAGCCGAGCGGCCCTTGCCGAGCAACCAGGTACGGCACAGGCTGAACGTGCGTCGACCTGCAACGGGAAGGAAGGTGCAGGGCATGGCTGAAGGCTGGGTGCTCGTGGCAGGGGTGGTGGCCCTGCTGATGGCAATTGCGATCGCCCTCGCCATCATGCGGAGGCAGAGGCAACCCGCCGCGGCAGTAGGGCGCCTCGCGACCCTTGGACCGGTCCTCGTGGTCATGGGGATCGCCTTCGGCGAGGAGCGCCTGATCGCCTACGGATTCATGGGCGCAGGGGTCGCCGTGTCTATCGTCGGCGCCGTCCTCGGCCGCCGGTCCGCCGCGCGCTGACGCGTTTGTCGATGTACGCAACGCTCGTCATCGGTGCCGGCTCGCTGGCGAACGTCCTGTTCGCGGCCATGTTCACCGCGCGCGTGGTGACGCCCGGCTGGGCGCACACCCTGGGGCTGGCCGGCACCGCCATGGCGATCCCCCTGCTCGGCGCGGCGCTCATCGCATCGCGCAGCGGTGCCTCCGCCTGGGAGGTTGGGCTGCCCCTCGTGTTCGTTGCCTTTGCGATCGTGGAGCTGGGCGTGGACACCGTCTTCCACCTGGACGTCCGTCACACGGCCTGGCTGTGGCCGTACCTCCTCTCGTTCTACCTGGCGCAGTGGTCGGTAATCGGTGCCGGGTTCCGCGTTTCGCGTGCCGGCGGCTTCGCGCTGCTGGTGACCTACTTCATCTGCCTGGTGGCGACCGCATACTCGTATCGATCCGTTGGCCACGGGACGAGCTGAACGGCAGGAAGTGGAACGCGTACGAGAGGTGACGATGCCTCGCCACGATGCACCCGCGGCGTCCGCCAGGGGCGAGCCGGCCCGCAACCGCCGGAGGATCCCATGATCCCGGAGCCGCGACAGATGCTCGGCCATCTCCACGGCGGACGGGTCCTGGACGTCGCCACCGGGACCGGCGGGTTCATCGGCTTCCTCGCGGACGGGCTCGCCGATTACGAGGAGATCATCGGCATCGACAGCGACCCGGAAAAGGCGACGCACTTCGTTGAGGCCGTGGCGGACCGGCAACGGGTGCGGTTCGAGGCACGGGACGCATCGGCCACCGGCTTTGCGCGCGACGCGTTCGACACCGTCAGCGTCTCGAACTCGCTCCACCACTTCTCCGATCCCCCCGCGGTGCTTCGCGAGATGCAGCGCGTCCTTCGGCCCGGCGGCGGGTTCGTGGTCTTCGAGATGGTTCGCGACGGCCAGGCCCCGCCGCAGCAGACGCACGTCGAGCTCCATCACTGGTGGGCGGCCGTGGACAGCCGGCGCGGCATCCTCCACCACCGAACGTACGCGCGCGGCGAGCTCGTGGCACTGGTCGAGCCGTTGGGCCTGACGGACCTGCGACTGACCGATGTCACCTACCCCGAAGACGATCCGCTCGACCCAGAGTCGCTCGCCGAGATGGACACGGTGATCGACCGCTACCTGGCCTGGGCCGATCCCGAACCGTCACTGATCACGCGCGGGCACGAGCTGCGACGCCGCCTCCACGAGGTCGGCATCCGCGGCGCTACCTCGCTTGCCATCGTCGGACGAAAGCAGGAGCCCTGAGGAATCGGCGCACCATTTCGCAGCGCAGAGCGAGCAGTTCGACGCGTTTCATGTCCAGCATGGCCCGTTCGGCGAGGCCGAACGGCACTTGAACGGGCGGGCCGACCGCGTGACGATGCGGCCCGTAGGGTGTTGACGCCAGCGGCTCGCGAACGCGCGAGTCGGACGGGTCGACGAGCTGCGCGGAGCCTCTGGCGGAAAACTGTATCCGTCGGCCCACGGAGGCGCACCATGACGCTTCGAAGCACGACCCACTCGGGCCGCGTCTCCTCCTACTCGAACCTCGATCTCGCCTGGGTGCTCGTCATTGCGGCGGCTGTCGTCGGTCTCCTGCTCGTCCTGACCTGGGTCTTCGGGATCAACGCGACAGGCCCGTCCCTGCAGACGGTTCCCGACCCCGCGGGGCTGTATCTGCCGTTCTGAGGGCGGTCCGGCGTTCCGGGGCGTGATTGCCGGCCCGAAGTCGAAGCGGCAGCCGGCGCAACGTGGCTTTAGCAGCAGAAATCCGCCAGTGCCATAGACAGGGCTAGCTCGGTCTGTGGAATCGTGGCCTGACGAGCGCCACGGAAGATTCCCTCTGACGTCCATGCCGGAGAGAACTTTGCGGGATCGACTGCCCAGCTGCGGCCATGGAGTCCGCAGACGCCGCGCGGTAGCACCTGTCTCTCCCCTCTCGCGACTACAATCCGACCGACGCCGAGTTCAGGTTCATCCGATGAGCATCGACCCCGATACGGTCGGCGGCCCGCAGCCCAGCGCGGCCGCCGTGCACGAGCATCTCCACCACGGACCTGACACGCACCCCGCGGCAGCTCCGACCGCCACCAGGGCCCACCTCGACGCTGCCGTCGACGCGGTCAGGGTCAACCGCGACGCCTGGGTCGGCACCACGCCAAACGAACGAATCGCACTCATCGACCGGATGATTCGGGACGTGGCGGCGGTCGCGGACGAATGGACCTCCGCCTGCATCGCCGCCGAGGGACTCGACCCTCGCGCCCCCGAGTCCGGCGAGGAAGCGCTCGTCGGCCCGTACTTCGTCATCCGCAACCTGCGCCTCCTCCGGCGCGCGCTCGAGGCGATCGGTCGGGGCAGGCCCCCACGCATCCCCGGTCCGATCCGGACGCGTCCCGACGGTCAGCTCACCGCCGGCGTCTTCCCCGATTCGCTTCTCGATCGGCTCTTCTATCCGGGCATCCGGGCCGACGTCTGGATGGACCGCGGCGTCACCGCCGACGATATGCCCGGCACCCAGGCCGTCGCCTATCGGCAACCCGTCCCGGGCCGTGTCTGCCTGGTCCTCGGCGCCGGAAACGTCTCCTCCATCGGGCCCATGGATGTCCTCCACAAGCTCTTCGTGGAGAACCAGGCCGTCGTCCTGAAGACGCATCCGGTGAACGGGTACCTCGCGCCGATCCTGCAGCGCGGCCTCGGGGCGCTCGTGGAACGCGGCGTCCTGCGGCTCGTGCAGGGCGGGTCGGGCGAGGGGGCGTACCTCTGCGCCCACCCCGGGATCGACGAGATCCACATCACCGGCTCCGATCGCACCTACGAGGCGATCGTCTTCGGGCCTGGTGAAGATGGCGAACGCCGACGTGAGCGCGGAGCACCCGTGACGGACAAGCGAGTGACCGCCGAGCTTGGCAACGTGAGCCCCGTGATCGTGGTTCCGGGGAGCTGGAGCCTCCGTGACCTCGAGCGCCAGGCGGAGAACGTGGCGACCATGCTCACCAACAACGCGGGCTTCAACTGCAACGCTGCCCGGGTTCTCGTCACGAGCGCGGCATGGCCGCAGCGCGACGCGTTCCTCGAGGCGCTCGGACGGCAGCTCGCTCGCATCCCCGCCCGAGCGGCCTGGTACCCCGGCGCCGCCGACCGCCATGCCATGTTCGTTTCGCGACACCCCGAAGCGCGCATGTCGCCTGCAGGAGCAGCCACCGGCGCAGCCGTGGGTACCGGTGCCCCTGCCGAGGATCGGCTGCCATGGGTCCTCATTCCCGGCGTCGACCCGGCCGATGGCGACGATCCCTGCTTCACGACCGAGGCGTTCTGCGGCGTGTTCGCGGAGACCGCGCTCGACGCGGCCGACCCGGCTGCGTTTCTCCGCGAAGCGGTCGGGTTCGCGAACGGGACCCTGTGGGGCACGTTGAACGCCACCATCCTCGTCCACCCGAGCACGGAGCGGCAGCCCGGCGTGGCAGCCGCGCTCGACCGAGCGATCACGGAGCTTCGCTACGGAACGGTTGCCGTAAACGGCTGGGCCGCGCTCGGATACGGGCTGGTCGTCACACCCTGGGGAGGGTTCCCCGGCTCAACGCCGGCGGACATCCAGTCCGGCACCGGATTCGTGCACGACACCCTGATGCTCTCGCGCGCCCAGAAGACCGTGATCCGCGCGCCCTTCCGTCCCATCATCAAGCCCGTCTGGTTCGCCGGGCACCGAACCACTCACCGCCTCGCTCCGCGCCTGGCGCAGTTCGAGGCAGCCGCCGGCGCCGCAGCGCTCACGATGCTGCCGGCGATCGTCGCCCTCGCCCTTGCGGGCTGAGGTGGCGGCATTCGGGATGGGGCACTCCACGAACGGCAGGAGGGCATGAGCGGCGAGGTTCCAGCAGCGCGACGTCGTTTGGGCAGCGGGTCCCGGTCTTAAGGACGCTTGGGGGATGGCGCGCACGGACGGGGGCCGACTACCCTCTGTCGGACTGCCCAGGGGAGGGACCCATGAAACTGGCCGCCACGTTGCTCGCCGCTGCCTTGCTGGCAGGCTGCTCCCTGTTCGTTGCGCCGCCCCCGAGCTCGGTGGCCCTGCCGAGTCCCGGCCAGACACCAGAGATCGGCGTCAACTACCGCACCCGCACGACGTGCGGTCTCCCGATCCAGATCGGCGACGCGTACTGGACGTTCGACCGGACCATTCAGCACTGGCCGCCACCGCTGCCCAAAGACGAGGGTTCCCAGCCGTATCCGGTGCCAGGAGTGATCAGACTCACGTCGCCCACGACGGCGGTGTTTCGCGCCGATGTGAACGGGGAAGAGCTGCCGATGGCACGTGCCGGAGTCGAGAATCCAGATCCGGCAGACGCCTGCCTGTAGCTCTGTGGCAGCTGCTAACAAGGGAAGGAGGCCATGCGTCGTGTCGCGCTCGTCCTACTGCTGGTCCTGGCTGCGGGGTGCACCGCCCTGCTGCAAACGCCGGGTCCGCACCCGCAGATCGGGGTCGTCTATCAGCTGACCCTTTACTGCTCGCTCCCCGTGCGCATCGGCGACGGGTACTGGGACATCGACCTGCAGGGCAACGACTGGCCGGCCAAGTCCTGGGGCCCGACGTCTTCTATCCCTACGCAGTCCCGGGCGTGATGTGGCTGACGTCGGAGTCGACGGCGACCTTCAAAGCCAGCGTCAACGGCGCCGAGTTCAGGCTGACCCTCAATCCCAATCAGCACGAGCTGACCGGAATGTGCCTTTAGGGGGAACGGCTCACGGTGCCGAGGGTTGGGAGTTTCCCGGATGACCCTGGCCAGCTCCCGGCGCTGGGTCATGGGGTCCCTGCGTGGCGGTCCATCCGTGCTCGGAAACGGTGTGTGGTGGGCGACACTGGACTCGAACCAGTGACCTCTTGCATGTCAAGCAAGTGCTCTAACCAGCTGAGCTAGCCGCCCATCGGTGCCTGGGGAGGCTACCGTAGCACACCGGCCAACGCCCCGAAAAGCACCTGCCTGGCGTCCATGCCGTGGCGACCCGTGGCGACTGCCATGTGCCCGATCATCTCCCGGATTGCGCGCCTGCTGACCAGTGCCTCTCCGACGCGCAGGCGCACCCGGTCCGCCTCCCATTGGCAACGGACGCAGACCGGTGTCCGGTCGTTGTTCATTGCATCCCGCCAAGGCTTGGAGTAGCCTCTGGGCCCCCTTTCCACTGCAGAGGCGAGATGTCCCGGCACCGTCGAACACGCGTCAGGTTCAGCCTCGCGGGAGCAGCATTGCTTGCCGCCGCCGCGATGGTCGCCCTGCCCAGCCTGGCCGTCGGGTCCACCATGGCCTCGGTCGTGCCCGCTCGGACCGTGATCGACGCGAAGCAGGCCCAGGGTGGAGCCCACGGCGGTGGCGGGGGCGGTGGCGGGGGCGGGAAGCCAACCGGCTACGACATCTCCTACCCGCAGTGCGGCCACGCGTTCCCCACCGATGTCCTGTTCGGGATCGTTGGAGTGAACGGCGGCAGGGTTTACCTCCCGAACCCGTGCCTTGGCGCGAACGGCACCGATCCAAGCGAGCTCGCCTGGGCGGAAGCCACGTCCAGCGGCGAGCACGCCCAGCTGTACGCCAACACCGCGGATCCCGGTCCGGCGATATCGAGCTACTGGCCGGACGGCCAGGCTTCTCCGTACGCCTGCAACCTGGACAACTCCACCGCCCTCACGGACCGCGACACCAATGCCTGCAACTACGACTACGGCTGGAACGCTGCGGAGAACTCGTACCAGACCGCCGTCGCCGCCTACGCGTCTCTAGGGGACGTCAACCAGTCGGACTCTTCCGCCACGCCCTACGCGAACACGTGGTGGCTGGACGTCGAGACCGCCAACAGCTGGCGCACGGACGTGACTCTCAACGTCCTCGCGCTGCAGGGTGCTGCGGCCTACCTCGCCTCGCGCGGAGTCACCGCCATCGGCTTCTACTCGACGGCCAGCCAATGGAGCACCATCACCGGCGATCCCACCGGGTTTGAGGCGTATCCCAGCTGGGTCGCAGGTGCTCGCACCATCCGTGGCGCCCAGAGCCGCTGCTCCTCGACCACCGGGTTCACCGGTGGCGCGGTCGACCTGGCGCAGTACTTCGCCAACGGCTTCGACGCCGACCTGCGCTGCCCCTAGTCAGACGAGCCGCGCGCCTTCCAGGTCGCCCGTGATCAACGCGTAGAGCAGGGCGGCCTCGGTGTGCATGCGGTTCTCGGCCTGGGGCCAGACCCGCGACGCCGGGCCGTCGATCACCGCGTCGGTGACCTCCTCGCCGCGGTGCGCCGGCAGGCAGTGCAGGAAGATGGCGCCGTCGGCCGCCCGGCCTATGAGCGCCTCGTCCACGGTGAACCCGCTGAACGCCGCCAGGCGGGCGGCCTTCTCGCCCTCCCTGCCCATGGAGGTCCAGACGTCCGCGTAGACCGCGTTGGCACCCGAGACCGCCTCGGCAGGGTCGCTGGTCAGGCTGATGGAGCCACCCGTCTCGCCCGCGACCGCGCGGGCCGCCGCCACGATCGTTTCCGACGGTTCGTAGCCGGCCGGTGTGGCCACCCGCAGGTCGAATCCGGTCAGCGCCGCCGCCTGGATCAGCGAATGGCTCACGTTGTCTCCGTCGCCCACGAAGGCCACGGTCAGGCCGTCCAGGTGACCGAACTCCTCCTCGAGGGTCAGGACATCGGCGAGCGCCTGGCACGGGTGGTGCTCATCGGTGAGGGTGTTGATGACCGGGACGGAGGCGGCATCGGCCAGCTCCACCACGCGCTCGTGCGCAAACGTGCGGATGGTGATGGCATCCAGGTACAGGGACAGGGTCCGCCCCGTATCGGCGACCGTTTCGCCGCGCCCCAGCTGAAGCTCGTCCGAGCGCAGCGTGATTGGCAGCATGCCCAGCTGCCAGGCGGCGGACTCGAAGCTGACCCGGGTGCGGGTCGAGGGCTTGTCGAATATGAGGCCGATGCGCCCACCGGCGAGCCGATTCCGGATCAGGTCCGGCTTGCCCTTGAGCCGATGGGTCAAATTCAGCAGGGCCCGCAGGCCCATGGGGCCCAGGTCGTCCAGGGTCAGGAAGTCGCTCGGCGCGGCGGCCGAGATTGGCGGGTGCGAAGCCATCGATGAGGTCATGCCGGCACGCTGCCGCGGCCCGCACCCCGCTGGCCAGTGCTCTTCGGACTGTTGGCGGATGACCGAGGGGCCGCGCCCACTGCGCTCAGCCCCCGTCGGAGGCGAGGAACGCAGTCAGCTCCGTCGCGCTGGGCATCCCTCCGCGCGCTCCGGGGCGTGCGACGGCAAGCGCCCCTGCTGCGGCCCCGGCGACGATCGCCTCTTCGAGCGCACTGCCGCCCGCAAGCCGGGCGGCCAGGACACCCACGAACGCATCGCCGGCGCCGGTGGTATCGACCACGGCGCGTGTCGGAAAGGCAGCGATCGCCGTTCGCGTCAGCCCACGGGCCAGGATCGCGCCCACGGCACCGCGTGTCACGACCACCGGTCCCGACGTCCGTCCCATGAGCGCGTCGAGGGCCGCATCGAGCGCGCCCTCACCGGTGACGGCGGCGAGCTCATGCTCGTTCAGCACAAGGATGGGCGCCGGCTCCAGCAGCGCCGGCGGCAGCGGGGCCGCCGGCGCCGCGTTGACCACCGCGGAAATACCCCGGTCCGCAGCGCGGCGCACCGCGACGATCGCCACCGACATGGGAACCTCGAACCCGGTGAGGAGCACCGCCGCACCGTCCAGCGCATCCGCGGGGAGATCCTCCGGAAGGAGAAGCGCGTTGGCCCCGGGAGCCACCACGATCTGGTTCTCCCCGCGGGGATCCACCGTGATCAGCGCGACCCCGGTGGCGGGACCGCGGCTGACGACGCGGCCTACGCCGACCCCCTCGCGCGCGAGCGCGGCACGCGCCGCCACGCCGAACGCGTCGTCGCCGACCGCCCCGATGAGCGTCACCCTGGCGCCGGCCCGAGCGGCTGCAACGGCCTGGTTGGCACCCTTTCCGCCGTCATGCTGCGCGAACGTTCCACCCAGGACCGTTTCTCCCGGTGCGGGAAGCCGGTCGGCGTTGACCACCAGGTCGACGTTGATGGAGCCGACGACGACCACCCGATGCTCGTGCATGCCGCCCATTATCGAGGGCGCCGCCGCGGTGGGACCGGCCGGCCGCTCAGTGGTCGAGGGCCCAGGTGCCGGTCGTCAGGTCCTTGGCACGGGCCCCGTCCGCACAGGTGTCGATGATCATCTCCCACGTGATCCCGCCGTTCCCGGCGCTGTCAACGTGGTACGAGGCGCGCACGTCCGGGCACGCCGGGTCTCCGCTGATGGAGACCACCCGCCCGGAGCCCTCGTAGGTCCCCGACCATCGGTCGCCCACGCTGATGGTGGTCGCCGTGAAGGTGAGCGTCTCGGTCGGCTCGCCGAGGATCGCCTGGCGCGTATAGCTTCCCTGGCTGTAGTGGCGCCCCGTACCCTCCGCCAGGTTCAGCTCGAGCTGCCGTGCGCCCCACCCCCCGGCACCCAACACCACGACGAGTACGAGGCCGATCAGCGCCAGCCGCCGTCTCCGGGTATTCGCGACAAGGCTCGAACCGGCGGTGAGGAGCGCGAGCAGCACGCCCGCCGGGAGCGCCCACCCGGCGGACAGCGACACGCCCGACGCGTGTCCCGACTGGGAGATCGTCGGCAGCCCGGCCGCAAGCAGTCCTGAGCCGGCGCACGCCGCCAGGAACACCCACGAAGGCGCCACGCGCCGCACCCCCGCCAGCCGCGTCGCCGCGAGGATCCCCGCGAGCACCACGAGAAGCACCCCGGCGCCCAGCACCGGGACGGACTGGGAGGTCCAGGCACCCAGCTCGGTGTGGACGTGCCGGGGCCCCTCGCCAAGCAGGACGCGATCATGGGCCAGCCACGCAGGAAACAGCGACAGGACGATGATCGCCAGGCCGCCGGCGCCGGCGAGTCCCAGCCCGAGATTCACGCGTCGCGGGTGCACGGCGGGATTCTATCGGCGCGGGCCCGTGTCGTGGTATACCTGCGGATGGGAGGCGTTGCGTGGAAGACCTCGACGACGTTCCGCATCGGCTCAACTGGCTTCGCTACATGGTCGACCACGCCATCGTGCGCCTCGAGACGGAACGGCCAGGCAGCCCGCTCCTCAAGCTGGAGCGCCCGGAGCTCCGGCGGATCCTGGCCATCGCGGCCTACCGCGAGGTTCGTAGCCTGCAGCGGGAGATCGACGCCGGCTAGCCGCCGATGGTGGCCAGCGTCGCGGCCTGGAGCGACGCGCGAAGCGCCTCCTGCGCCGCGTAGAAGGAGGCGTGTGCGGCACAGCGGCCGTCGATGCTGCACGGGCCGTTGCGCAGGACGCACGTCGTCCGGCGGCTGTCGCCCTCGATGGTCTCGATGATCTCCAGCAGTGAGATGGACGATGCCGGGCGTCCCAGCCGATAGCCACCGATGCGTCCCACCCGCCCGCTGACCAGGCCAGCCCGGGACAGGCCGGCCATGACCTGCGGCAGGAAGCTGGGCGGGACGCCGGTCCGTTCCGCGAGCTGACGCCCGGTCAATGGGGCTGCCTCCCCCGCCGCGGCGAGCGCCAGCATGGCTCGCACCGCATAGTCGCCCCGCTTCGTCAGTTCGATCTTCATCGCGCCGCCATTCTCCTCCCCCGCTCACGTTCCCTGCCCCTCGTCACGCATCCCGGAAAGTTCGTGACCAACGGCCCCTGTTCAGCACGCCATGAAAGGCTTACTACATAGGTAAGTCTTTAGCGGACGAGCGGTCGGCGTCAACCCGCGGACCGCCCATGGAGGTACGACGACAATGACACGGGTCCTCGTAGCGACGTCGGCGGTGGTGAGCATGATCTTCCTGGCGCTCATCTACGCCGCCGTATCGAACAACACGGCCGCGACGGTCCAGAGCCAGCTCCCGGTGGCGAGCGGTGCCCCCGCCGGCGCGTCGGCCGCGGCCACGCCGGCGGGCAGCCCGCCGGCGGTCGCCATCGACGAGGTCAGCCGCCACCCCACGGACATGCCCGACAGCCCCGACTACACCGTCTATGACGGCGGCTCGTGGTCGAAGCCGGTCACCCGAACCGGGCCGATTACGATCAACGCCACCTTCCAGATCAAGGAAGGGATCGCGCAGGTCGTGGATGGCACCTACATGGATTACTGGACCTTCGATGGGGCCGTCCCCGGGCCGATGATCCGGGCCATGGTGGGCGACACGATCGATTTCCACCTCAAGAACCCGGCCGATAGCACCATGCCGCACAACGTGGACTTCCACGCCGTGACGGGCCCTGGCGGCGGATCGGTCCGGCTCGACACCGCACCGGGCGCCGAGAGCGAGCTGAAGGTCAAGCTGCTGCACCCGGGGATCTACATCTACCACTGCGCCTACCCGGTCATTCCGATCCACATCTCGCATGGCATGTACGGTCTCGTCGTCGTCGAGCCCGCCGGCGGCCTGCCGAAGGTGGATCACGAGTACTACATCATGCAGAGCGAGTTCTACACGTCAGCAGGCGGTGACAGGGCCGCCTCCTCCCTCACCAAGCAGGGACTCCTCGACAACGATCTCAGCAACGGCCTTCTCGAGGAGCCGACGTTTGTCGTGTTCAACGGACGGCCGGATGCGGTCAACGGCGACCGGGCGCTGGGCGTCTACAACGACGACGTCATCCATACCGGTGATACGGTTCGGCTCTTCGTCGGCAACATCGGGCCGAACCTCATTTCGAGCTTCCACGTTATCGGCGAGATGTTCGACACCGTGTACGTCGAGGGGTCGTTCGCGCTCGAGAACCACGCGGTGCAGACCACCATCGTGCCGTCCGGGGGCGCCGCCGGTGTTGAGTTCAAGGTCGAAGTGCCAGGGAACTACCTGATGGTGGACCACGCAATCTATCGGACGCTCAAGGGCGCCGCGGGCACGATCCATGTGACCGGCCCCGACCAGCCCGACATCTACGACTCGATCAAGTACAGCAGTGAGCTCCGGGGTAGCTGAGCGACCACTGAGGACCCTGGTCGCGTCGAGACGGAGCCGTCGCGGGAACGCGGCGGCCTCGTCCACTCGGTCGTGACCGCATGTCGGCGGTCATTCGGGCATGGCAGTGGCCCGGTTCAGCGGGTCTCCCCGCCTCGCGGAAGCTGCCGCGTCAGCGGCAGAGCCAAACTCCGAGCCAAGCCGGATCGAGATCGGGCCGGCAGCAGATTGGACGGTCGCACCGCGGGCGAACCGGGCCAGGTTCCATCCTACCCCCGACGTCCGCCCGACGCCAGCACTTTCGCAGCGCCTGGCGTGGCGCTGCTCAGCGACCGGGAAGAATCGGGAGGGGCCCCAGCACGCGCTCGATCTCGGCGCGGTACCGCGCGCCGGACGGATGGCGTGCGAGCCAGCGAAGGTAGTCCGGATCGCGTTCCGCCAGCTCCTCTATGGTCTGGCCGGCGTGATGGCCGAAGTCGAGGCGGGTGCGATCGAACGACGGCTCCGGCGTGGCGTGACCCGGGCCCACTGGAACCGACGTATCGCCGCCGACTTCGAATGGTCGACGATCGTCGGGAGAATCGCCCATCATCCGTTCCTCCGCAGCAGTAGAGCCCCCACAGATCGGATACTGATCGTACGGCGCGAAAGGTTGCCGCGCAACGGCCTTTTCGCGCTATGCGCGGTGAACGACCCTCCCACGGACCATGGTCATGGTGCTGCGCAGCTGACCGAGCTCCGGTCCGGCGTTGCGGAGGGTGGCCAGATCGCTGCTCAGCACGGCCAGGTCGGCCCACGCCCCGGGGTGCAGATGGCCGACGTCCGTTCGTCCGGCGCCCAGGGCCGGACCCCGGGTGTAGGCCATCAGCGCCGCGTCCAGGCCGAGGGCCTGGTCCGGCCGCCAGCCCGGGCCGGGCTCGCCCGCCAGGCGGCGATGCACCGCCGCGTGGATCGCCGACCACGGGTTCGGCGACTCGATGGGCGCATCAGAGCCAAACGCGAGACGGGCCCCCGCGGCAGCCAGCGAGCGCCACGGGTAGGCGTCGACCAGGCGGTCGGGCCAGCAGCGCTCGACCGTATCGCGGTCGGATGGAGCGTGCAGGGGCTGGACGCTGGCCGTCACGTCCACCGCCGCCAGGCGTTGCTGCTCCGCGGGCCGCACCAGCTGAAGGTGCTCGATGCGGTCGGGTGGTGCATCGGGCGCCGGCCGGCCTCCCCGCTCGAGGCCGTCCAGGACCACCGCCGCCGCACGATCCCCTATCGCATGGATCGCCAGGCCGATCCGTGCGGCCCGCGCCTGCGCCACGATCTCGTCGAGCTCCGCAGGGGTGAGGCGCAGGATCCCGTTGCCGCCCCCGGCACATCGGTACGGCGCGAAGACCGCCGCCGTCCGCGACCCCAGGGCGCCGTCGGCGTAGACCTTTGCCCATCCGACGCGCAGCGTCTCGGCCCCCCCGACTCGCGCCCCGCTGAACAGGCCGCCCGCAGCGGCAGCGTCGATTGCGGCCGCGGGCAGGTCCAGGTTCACCCACAGCCGACCGTCAAGGACATCCAGCGCCTCCACCAGGTGCGAGAAGGAGTCGCCCAGCTCCGCGAAGCGGCCGATGCCGTTTCCCGCCGTCGCGTCACCGGCGTCGGTTGCACCGGTGAGCCCCAGGCTCAGAAGCGTGGCCACCACCTCGTCCAGCGCCTCGCGCAGCGCCGTGCCCTCCAGCCGCCCCGCGTGCTCGCCAACCAGGTCCGCGGCGCGTTCCCGCAGCACGCCGTCCGGGCGCCCCACGGGGTCGCGTTCGAATCGGCCTCCCACCGGGTCTGCCGGATCCTCCGCGACCCCTGCCCGGCGCAGCGCCGCGCTCGACGCCCATGCCGAATGGCGATCGTGGCTCTGCAGGAATGCCGGCCTACCGTCCAGGGCTGCCTCCAGCCGGTGCAGCGACCCGCGGTCGAGCACTTCGGCCGTCCAGCCGTCGCCTCGGACCCACTCCCCCACCGGGGTGGCCCGTGCCGCGATCTGAACCCGTTCCACGATGCCGTCCATGCTCCCGGCGCCCGCCAGGTCCACCCTCCGTCGCGCGCGCGCCATGCCGACCAGGTGCAGATGGAAGTCGTGCAGTCCCGGCACGACGGCCATGTCGTCCGCCCGAATCAGCGTGGCGCGCGGCGCTGCCGCAGCCAGAAGCTCCACCCGGCTTCCGATGGCGACCACCCGCCCATCGGCGATGCCCACCGCCTCGGCCGTCTCCAGTCCGTCCGGGCGCGCGTCGATCACGATCTGGCCGGTCACCACCGTGTCGGGACGAGGCGGGCTCATTGGACCTGACCGTGTCCCACGCGTGGCGTCTTGCGAAAGATGCGTGTGGGTTCCGCGAGCATGATGCGCACCAGGACCACCGGCACCACCAGCAGCCAATGGGAGAGGAAGAGCGCACCACGGCTGGACCGCCCCAGGAGTGACAGCCCTCGCTCACCCTCCGCGGCCAGCCCGGCCAGGGCGAAGAGGAACGAACCCAGGCCATACCCGAGGAACAGCGAGATGGGCACCGTCCAGTCCATGCGCTCCGGAAGCGGAATCGTGAGCACGGACGCCGCGATGCTGGTGATGAAGAGCGGCGGGATGAGAAACTCCGTGGTGAAGGCGAGAAAGTCCACCTTGCGGGAGAGCGCTGCGTCTCCCGCAAGCACGGCCGGACCAAGCCGCATCAGGCGCCGCAGGCTGCCCTCCGCCCAGCGCAGCCGCTGACCCCAGAGAGCGCCCAGCGCCTCCACCGCCTCCTCCTCCACCGTCACCTCCGGGGCCAGGGCCACGTGCGCGCCGGCGGCGGCGAGACGGGTGGACAGCTCCAGGTCCTCCGTGATGGCGCTCCGGCTCCAACCACCCACCCGTTCCAGCGCCGCGCGCCGGACGACCATCCCGTTCCCCCGCAGCTCGGCCGTCCCGCCCAGGCTGCGCCGACCGCACTGGCTCGCGAGGTCCATGAGCTGCTCCTCTCCCTGGGCCGCGGTCAGCCAGCTGCTTCGGGCGTTCAACGGCCGACGGCGCGCCTGGATGGCCGCGGCGTCCGGGTCTCGTGCCCAGGCGCGGAGAATGCCCTCCAGGAACCCGGGACCGATGCGCGAGTCCGCGTCGAGGGCCGCGACCAGCTCGCCGTGGACGTGGGGCATCCCCTCCGCGAGGGCATTTCCCTTGGTCTGCGGTGCGGCATCCACGGTGCACCTCACCACGCGGACCAGCCCAGGTGGTGCGCCGGCGTCCGCTGCCGCGCGTGCCACGATCTCGGGGGTCCCGTCGGTGGACCCTCCGTCCACGACCAGGACCTCGAACCGCCGCGCACCGTCGGGCCCGGCATATGTTTGGCGAACGAGGTCGGCCACGATGCCGGCGATCACGGGCGCCTCGTCGCGCGCTGGAACCAGCACGCTCACGAAGGGCGCGTCGGATGCGAGCGTCGCGCTTGACGCCGGCCCGGGCGTGCGCAGAGCGGCGGCGAAGCGCTGCCACCCGCGCAGGGCGAGATACCCGACATAGATCACGGACACGCCGATGACCGCCTGGAGTCCCCGCGCGGCGACGACCGACGTGACGGCCAACCAGGCGATCAGGCCAGATGCGAGCAGAACGCCCCCGGCGAGGGCCCTAGTCGCCATCGGCCGGCGACCCCTGGGTCCGCGACCGCTCCTCCGGCGCGCTCGGCCCCTGTCTGTGCAGGCCCTCCGCCGCGTTCCGCCGCCAGGATGCGATCCCGGCCCACAGTGTCACTGCTCCGAGCGCCAGCATCACCACCGGAATGCCGGCACCCGGGAAGACGATGTTCAGCAGGTCTGCCGCAGCTGGAGCGACGAGCACCGGCAGGAAGGACGCGACGGAGAGCAGCGTGTTCAGGATCCCGAAGATGCGCCCGCGCACGTCCTTGGGAAGCTCTTCCTGGAGCGCGGTCTGCGACGGGATGGCCACGAACGCGTACTCCAGTCCCGCGGTCATCGCGATGACCACCACCACGGCGATGAGCGACAGCAGTGGGCTCACCATCTGCGGCAGGTTGGCTTCCAGCGGCTGGATCGCCGGCGACAGGAAACGCACCACCGGCTTGACCGCGGCCAGTCCCATGAGGGTGATGCCCATCGCGACCAGGCCGAGGTCGATCAGCAACCGCCGCGGCAGCTGCTTGCCGTACGAGTTCAGGAAGAGGATCCCGATCACCGCGCCAAGGCCGGCCGGACCCATGATGAAGAAGAAGTCTTCCGCTCGCAGCTGCAGGATCTGGGTCGCGAAACCGGGTCCCAGCGCGCCCATCACCCCGATCAGGGACGAGGCGATCCCAAGGTAGATGAGCGACCACGCGATCCGCGGCGTGCGCCGCACGAAGGCGACCCCCTCGCGCAGCTCCAGGACGACGGCGGTGAGCGCCCGCCCGGCGTCGATGGGGGCCCGCCCGTGGTCCGGACGCACGCCCGGAATGGGGACGATGGCCAGCGCCGCCAGGCCGAACATGATCGCCACCACCACGTACACGGCGGTGGGACCCGCGGTGGTCAGCAGCAACGGCCCCAGGAAACCGAACCCGATAGCGAACGTCGCGTTGATGGTGAGCACGAAGATCGAGTTGGCGGCCATCAGGTTGCCGTGCTTCACGATCCGCGGGATGGAGGTGAGCTCCGCGGGTGCAAAGAAGGCGGTCACCGTGGACACGAACAGGTTGATGACGTAGATCAGGACGATGTTCGATCCCACGAAGATGAAGGCGACGGTGCCTGCCGCGCGCAGCAGGTTTGCCGCGAGCATGATCAGACGGGCGTCGGTCCGCTCGACGATGACCCCGGCGAGCGCGCTGAAGGCAACCGCCGGGAACAGGAAGGTCAGGATCAGGATGGCGTTCGCCGTGTTCGAGCCGGTGGTCCCCACCACGATCGCCATGAGCCCGGCCAGCACCATGTTGCTCGCCAGCTGGCTGAGCACCTGGGCAGTCCAGAGCGCGACGAACGACCGGTTCTTGAAGACGCCGCCGGCACCGCTCAGGTCCTGAGCGGAGAGATCCGGCGGCAGCTCCATGCTCACGCCGGGGTCTCCGGGCCGCGTTCCAGGAACTCCGTGAAGCGACGCTCCACCGTGAGCCGGTCCATCAGAATCCGATGCGCGCAGCCGCGGCACACCAGGCCGATGTCGGCTCCCAGCCGGACCACGTCCCAGTCCCGGCTTCCGCAGGGATGTGCCCGTCGCAGGCGCACCCGGTCGCCGATTCGCAGGTCGAGTGGATGGGCCACCGTCACCCAGCCTCCTCCGCGGCGGTCGCACCAGTGAACCCGAAGCCATCGATCAGCAGCGCCGGCGCCCGGACGTTGATGCCGCTGTACTCCGGCGCGACGAGCTGCGTCTCGCGGGTCATGCCGCCGATCTGGCTGAACGCCTCGGGAACCGACTGGGTGAAGCGCAGGTTGCGAATGGGACGGACCACCTGCCCATTCTCGACCAGGAAGGTTCCATCCTTCGTCATGCCCGTCAGGATCGCGCGCTTGGCGTGCACGACGTTCACGTAGTGAAAGCGGGTCACCCAGATGCCGCGGTCCAGCCGCGACACCAGCGCATCGCGCGTATCGGCGCCACCGGCCATGAACAGGTTCCACGGCATGGGTCCCCACGCGTTCGGCGCCGGCAGGCCGTGGCCGGTGGACCGGGTGCCGCCGCGTCGCGCGGTGGCGGTGTCATGAACCAGCCCGGTGGCCACGCCATCGGTCACCAGGTCCACGCGCTGCTTTCGGACGCCCTCGAAATCGAAGGTCGACGGCAAGCCGGCCTCGTCCTGCCCGTCGTCCCAGATCCTGACCTGGGGGCCCATCACCGTGCGACCGAGCTCCATGAAGCTGCGCCCCTCCTGTACCGCGAGCGCAGAGAAGCTGATCGAGCCTATGTACTCCAGCAGGGTCGCCACCGCGTACGGCTCCAGGACGACCGGGTACTCGCCCGGCTCCAGATCGCCGGCCCCCACCGAGCGGAGCGCGCGATCCACCGCCTCCGCGCCGACCGCGGCCGCGTCGATACGGTCCACCCCCGCGTTGGTCGCCTGCGCGTAGCCGGAGGCACCGTCGGTGCCCATCACCACCGTCAACAGCGTTGCCTGGGTGGTGCTCCCGGAGCTCCGGAGCCCGCGGCTGTTGGCGATGGCCATGGTTGTCGCCTCGGTCGAGAAGGCACCACTCGCCTCGAGCCCGGCGGAAACGGCCGCCTCGATGACGGAGCTCGCGGCGGCGGCGCGCAGCGCGGGATCCGCGGAAGCGGTCGACGCCGACCATCCGACCAGGGAGTGCTCGCCAATCGGACCTTCGGCCAGGGGCGCGGCCTCCGGGTTGCGGGCCGCGTGGTCGCGGATCTCGGTGGCGGTGGCGACCGCAGCGCGCAGGCCGGCTTCATCGAGCCGGTTGGTCGCCGCCACCCCCGTGCGCCCATCCATGGTCACGCGCACCCGCAGGGTGGCGTCGTGATCTGCGACGTTCTGGTGGACCTGGGAGTTCGCGAAGCGGGTGAGCGCGTGGTCCCGGCCGGTGTAGGCCGCCTCCGCCTCACCGTCGCGCACCATGGCCAGCACGCGATCGAGGATCCCGGCGGCGGCCACCGGATCGTGGCGATCGAAGCTCACCATCGGCCCACGCCCACCTGCACGCTCCTGAAGCGGGCCGGGCTGGCACCGTGGCTGACGTGCCCGGTCTGCATGGGCTCTCCCTTCCCGCAGTTCGGCACTCCCCACAGGACCCAGGCATCCGGGCCGGCGATGGCATCGCAGCTGCCCCAGAAGCGCGGGGTGATCCCGGTGTACGTCGGGTTGCGCACCAGCTGCGTCCGGCGTCCGTTGCGAATGAGCCAGCCCGCCTGCGTCCCGAACTGGAAGTTCAGCCGGCGGTCGTCGATGCTCCAGGATCGGTTCGTATCGAGGTAGATCCCCTCGCGGGTGTCGGCGATCAGGTCCTCCACGCTCCCGCTGGCACCGGGCCTCAGGCTGACGTTCGTCATGCGGATGATGGGGATCCGGTCCCAGCCGGAGGCGCGCGCGCTGCCCATGCTTCGGTGCCCGACGCGCGGTGCCGTCTCGCGGTTGGTGAGATAGCCGACGAACAGGCCGCCGGAGACGATGGGCACGTTCTGCGCAGGAACCCCCTCGTCGTCCCAGCCGAAGGTCCCCAGGCCGCCCGGCACGGTGGCATCGGCGTCGATGTTCACCAGCCCGCTGCCGTACTGCAGCCGATCCAGACGGTCCAGGGTAAGGAACGAGGTGCCCGCGAACGATGCCTCCATGCCCAGGACGCGGTCGAGCTCAATGGGATGGCCGCACGACTCGTGGATCTGCAGCGCCAGCTGGCTCGACTCCAGGATGACGTCCATCTCCCCGGCGGGACATTGCGGCGCGTCGAGCAGCGCCACCGCTTCCTCGGCGATCCGCTGTGCATGGCCCGGCAGATCGAGGGCGCGAACCGCCTCGAAGCCGCCGGTCACCAACTGGCCGCCGGCCTGCGGATAGCTGCGAACCTGCAGCTCGCTCTCGTTCACGGCGCTGGCCTCGATGCCTCCGCCCGCCTCGACCAGCTCCTGCTCCAGGTGCGCGCCCTCGGTGGAGACGAATGTCTTCCGTTGACGGCTCCATTCCATGCTTCCCTCGCGCACGGTCACGCCCGGGACGCGGGCCATGTTCGCGTCCGCCTCGAGCAGGATCCGAAGCTTCTCGTCGAGCGGCACGTGGAACGGATCCTCGACCACCGAGGTCCGGTAGCTGCCCCGCGCGGCAGGCGTGTCGTCGAGCACCACCGGCTCGCGCCGGGCGCTCGCGCTCGCTCGGGCGATGGCGGCCGCCTCACGGGCGACGCGCTCGGCTTCATCGGGCTCCAGGAGCGCGCTGGCCGAGAAGCCCCAGCCACCGCCGATCAGGACGCGAACGCCAAGTCCGGCAGTCTGATGGGCGTGCGCGGCCTCGAGGACGCCGTTCTTCACCGTGAGCCCATCGGTCTGGTGCTCAACCACCCGCACGTCGGCATACGAGGCTCCGGCGCGGCGGGCGGCATCGAGGGCGCGGTTGAGGAGGTCGTTCACGGCACCATCCGGTTGGATCATCACAGGTGGTGTGCGCGGGGCTGGGCGCATTGAGGCACCGCCCGGCGCGGACAAGGCGTCACTCTAGCATGCAGTCCGGGCCGCAGACCGGTCACTGGACGGTGTGGGCCACCTTCGGCGCAAGGTCGACCGTCGTGGCCGGAATGATCACCTGTTCGGTCTGCAGGACGTCGATCGTGGCGTTCACGAACAGCTTCAGCTGGCTGATGATGCCGCCCGGCCGCTGGAGCGCGGCGAGAAGCCCCGCGGGATCACCCACCGCGCGGATGGTGAAGGCTCGGCCGACGGCTGTGCCGTCGATCGTCAGCGAATCGGTGCCCTGCACGCACACCGAGCCCGCGGTGATCCGGACCTGGTCCACGGCGATCGCCTCCGCCCCGGCGTTGCGCAGCTCGTTGAGCAGATCGTTGACGGCGATGGAGTCAAGGTCGCCGTTCACGTTCACCACGATCCCCTGACCCTCCACTCCGCCGAGACCACCGAAGGCCACAATGCGTTGCAGGTCCTCGCGCGACACATCCAGCGCGCTCTGCCCCTGCGCCTCCGCGACCCGGTACTCACGCAGCTGCTCGCGCGAGTCGGCGAGCGAGGCGCGCAGCTCGCGGTTGCGGTCCGAGAGGGTCTCGATCAGCGTCGAGAGGTCCTGCGCCGAGAGGCTGCTGATCTCGGTCGGGCGCGCCTGCGAGCGCAGCTGTCCCACCAGCAGGAGCCCGATGAGCATGGCCACGGCAGTGAGGCTCACCTGTGCAGCCCGGCTGCCCATCAGCTGTTCGCCGTTGGCACTGCCCACCGGAAGCGCGTGCTACCGATGAAGGCCGGGATGGTCAGGGAGCCGTTCGCCTGCGAGGCGAACTCCAGGCTGAAGGCATCGATCCGGTGCGCCACCCGACCCAGGTAGGCTGGATCGGAGAGAAACCGTCCCAGCAGGCCGTCCGGGCCGATGGCCTCGACCCGGAACGGCGGCGACAGGAATGCGGTGTTGACCAGGATCGAGGCCCCCACGCCGTAGATCGACGAGGTGCTCACCAGGCGTTCGCCGTTGATCGCAATCGCCTCAGCCCCCGACGACCAGAGGGCCGCCACGATGTCGTGCAGGTCGTCGACCAGCACGATGTAGTTCTGCGGGTTGTCCCCGGCCGGCACCGGTCGCTTCGAGTCCGCGATCTCGACCACCACGCCGGGCCCGCTCACCTTCGTCAGCCCGGCGGCCAGCCGGGCCGCGGCCAGCTGCTGGTTCACCTGGTCCAGCGCGGACTGCGAGCCGGCGGTCTGGGTCTGGAACTCCTGCACCTGACCCTCGACATCGGCCAGCTGCTGACGCAGCGACTTCTGCTCGTCCTCGAGTGTGACGACCTGCCCCGCCAGCACCTGCTGGGCCGAGGTGGTGTACTGCTGGCGGACGACGCTGCTGTTCCACTGCGCCGCGGCAACCAGCCCGGTTATACCCAGCGCGACGGCCATCGACAGCGCCCACGTCGGGCGCAGGCGCGGACGGGTGCGCCCTGTCAGACGCGGCAGGCGCGGGCGCCCCGACCGCGACCCTGGACGCTCACTCATCGACCGCCCCCATCCTGCGCCGGTACCAGAATGCCCCCAGCGCCGCGGTGATGACCAGGACGATGATGGCGACCCAGCCGAGGAACGCGTTCGCGGTCGCATCAGCGGCCGGCGAACCACCTGACGGCGCCGGGCTGGCACCGCTCACGCTCGCCACGGGCGCGCCGGAGGCGGCCGAGCCCTGGGCACCAGTGTCGACCACGGACGGCCCGATAGTCGCGGCCGCCACCGGCTGCGGCTGGCTGGCGCCGAAGGATCGGAAGTACGCCGCGTAGAGCTGATCGGCGCTCACGCCCGTGCCGGCCTGCAACGCATCCGCGTCGGTCGCACCGGCCCGGTAGGCGGTCGCGATGCCGGCCATCGCCTTGCGGCCGTAGGTCCGGATGATCATGTCGACCATGGTCGCCCCCTCCGCGTAGGAGAGGGACGATCCGCGGCTCCCGATCGGGAACTGGCCGGTGATGGCGTCGAAGCTGAACAGGCCGCTGGAGACCTCGCTGCGCACCGTCTGCGCCGCGGCGTCCGCGTTCTCCTGCTGCGACCAGACGGCGAAGCCCTCGTTGAGCCAATGTGCCGGGTCGTGGTACGGGTTGCGCGTTGCGTCGTAGAAGACGACGTGGGTCACCTCGTGGATCAGCGCCGGTGTCGAGGTAATCGCTGCCGCCGCCGCCCAGCCACATGAAGATGGTCCGGATATCCGGGAAGGTCGCCGCCCCCGTCCACTCCCGGGCCCCAGGACCCAGGGCGCCGAAGAAGTCGCTCTTCGCTGGGCGTACACGAAGATGTCGATGGGCCCGTCGAGCGGGTGGCCCAGGGTCTGCGTCGCGCGGGTGACCGCGCCGCTGGTCAGATCGCCGAAGCGCCGGGCCTGGGACTCCGCCCCGCCGTACCAGTGCACGGTCGCCTGCCCGATGCGGGCGCTGTGCCAGTCAAGGCCAGGCCGGTTGTCCGCGTACAGCAGCGTGCCCGCCGGCGAGACGGTCGCCGTTCCGCCGCTCGTCGCGCGCCAGCGGTAGGTGATGGAGGTGTTCGGGGTGATGTACTGCGTCGAGGCGTCCCAGGTGTAGGTGGCGCTGGTCCCGGAGACGTTGACCGGCGCCACGAAGGTCGAATCGGGGTCCGGCCCGAACTGCAGGAGGATCTCGAGCCGATCCGGCGCGCCGCCCGGCAGCGCGACCGAGAAGGTCATGCTCTGCCCGTACTGCTCCGCTGCGGTCTGCGTCCCGAACCCGCTGAAGGCGGCGGCAGGCGCCGGCAGTGCCAGGACCGCGGTGGCCAGGACTAGGGTCGCGATCGCCAGCAGGGAGGCGAGCCGTCTCATCTGCCCATCACCCGCCCCAGCTCACCAGGCCGAAGTCGAGCAGGCCGACGGTGAGTTCGCCCAGCCCGCGCAGTCCCGGCCGTACCAGCCACGACGAACGGTCGTATGCCCAGGGAATCACCGGCGCCTGTCCGTCCACCTCCGCCTCCACCGCTGCGTAGGCGGCTGCCTGGTCCGACTCCGTCGTGGCTGCCGCAGCGGCGTCGAGCAGCCGGGCGAAGGTCGGGTCCTGCCAGTGGCCGTAGTTGCTGTGCGCCGTCGGTGACAGCAGCAGGTCGTAGAGCGCGTGCGGCGACGGGTAGTCCGCAACCCAGTCGATGGTGAAGACCTGTGGCGTGCGGCCGCCGTCCAGCGCGTCGATGTAGTCGTTGAAGCTCATCGTCTCGACGTTGACGCTCACGCCCAGCTCCGTGCGCCAGGTCGCCACGATGGGAGAGACGCCCAGCCCGGTGCCGTTCACGGTGATCGTCCCAAGGCGGGTCGGGTCGGCGTAGCCCGCATCGGCCAGCAATGACTTGGCCCGTGCCACGTCCTGGTCGGGATCGGGGCCGATACCCGGTGGCTGGAGCGCGGGCGGCACGATGGAGTTGGCCACCTCCGCGGATGCCCCCTCGCTCAGGGCCACCAGCCGCGCCTTGTCAAGAACCAGGGCGAAGGCGCGACGCACCCGCGCATCGTCGAAGGGCGGTCGGGTCGTGTCGAAGCCCAGGTACTGGACGGAAAGGGCCGCCGCCTGGTGCAGCGCGGGGCCCAGGGAGCCGTCGTAGGCGATCCAGGTCGCGTCGGTCCCGGCGATCTGGGCCAGGTCCAGCTGCTGGTTGCTGTACGCGGTCACCGTATCGCTGTCCACCTTGGTCACCCAGTCGACCTCGCTGATCGGTGGCGGGCTGCCGGCGTAGTTGGCGTTTGCGGTCAGGACCAGGGTCGATCCGTTCAAGCCGGAGATGGTGTACGGGCCCGAGCCCACGAAGTGATCGGTCGATTGCCAGTCACCCGACGACGCCGCGTTTCGCGGCACCACGAAGGTCGACGGGGTGGCGGTGATGGCGGTGAAGTAGCCGGCGGGGTGGCGCAGCCGGACCACCAGGGTGTGGGCGTCAGGGGTGGTGATCCCCACCCCGTCCTCGCCAACCTTCCCCGCGATGCGGTCCGTGGCGCCCACGATGACGTTGAGGACGTCGGGTGCGCTGGCGTGCACCGATGGATCCAGGAGCCGGAGCCAGGAGCGGCGGATATCCGTCGCGTCGAGTGGCGAGCCGTCGGAGAAGCGCAGCCCCCCGCGGATGTGGAAGGTGTACGTCATTCCGTCCGCGGAGACGTCCCATGAGGAGGCGAGGGACGGGTAGGGGTTTCCACGCTCGTCGAGCCGCGTCACGCCCGCGTAGACCTGCAGGAGCAGCTGCACGTCGCCGGCGTCGTTGATGCGCGCAGGATCCAGCGTGCCGGGACTGCCTCCCAGGTAACGCAAGGGCTGGTCCTGGGCGAGGGCCGGCCGCCAGACGGGCAGCGTCGCAGCCCGCCGCAAGCAGCACGACCGCCACGACCGCGAGTCGCCGCCAGTGGCGGGTCAGACCGGGGGGCATGGTTCGATCAGGGCGTGGGATCTGCGGGGCTGCTGCGCGCCGGGGGGCGCGGCGCCCGGGAGGCGGCGCACGGCCGGTAGTATACGGGCCTGTGCATGCCACCCATGAGCACCGATTCCGACCACAGACCCCGGGCAGCCTCAGCCTGCGCCAGTTCGTCGAGTCGCTGCGCCGATGGACGCCGGAGATGCGGCAGATCGTGCAGATCGCGCTGACCCGCACCGAGGCGGAGCGACAGCAGTACCTGCAGCAGTTCCACGCCGGACACCATGATCGCGCTCCCGGCCGCCTCGACAGCTTCGTGCGCTGGGCCTACTCGGACCCACGCCTCGACTTCATCCCGGCGCTGATGGCCGAGCTGGAGCGGGACGAGCGAGATTACGCGGACGGCCTTGTGCACGAGGCAGAGGTCCTGGTCCGGATGCGCGGGGAGGGCAAGACACCCGCCCAACGGGTCCGCGACTACCTGGCGCTGCTGGGAGTGGAGGGCGCGGAGCGCGTGCGGTCCGGCATCGCGAGCCTGCTGCCCGCTGGATCCACGGAGAGGCAGGTGGTGGCGACCATCCGCCTGATGCGTCGCCAGTGGCTCGAGATCTACGGGGACGATCCCTTCTTCGCCGAGGACTGACTAACCCAGGCGGGGAAACAGGCTAGGATTCGGGGACCCATCCGGATCCGATACCGAGCCTCCCTGCCGATGATGAAGGTCGCGCGCACCAGTCTCGCCACGCTCGCCGTCCTGGCGATCACGCTGCTCAGCGCCTGCGTGTCGCAACAGCAGACGGACCCGTCCACCTGCGCGCAGAGCAGCGTGGAGCTCTCGGCGACCCTGCCTGCCACGGGCAGGCTGCAGCCGGAGAACCTCAACGTCTGCCACGACCAGCAGGTCACCCTGAAGGTCTCCTCGCAGCGCGACGGGGCGGTGCATCTGCACGGTTACGACGACCAGAACGCCGAGGTGGAGGTCTTGCCCGGCAAGGACGCCACCCTCACGTTCACCGCCAGCCACGTGGGACAGTTCGTCATGGAGTTCCACCCCGCGGACGGGTCCGCCGAGTCCCAGGTCGGCCTGCTGACGGTCAATGTCAAGTAGGCGTCTCGGCATCGCGGCGCTTCTGGGCGCCGTGGCCGGGCTTCTCGCGGCACCGTTGCCCGCCTCTGCCCACGCCCTGGGCCAGGTCTTCCAGCTCCCCATTCCCCTGTGGATGTACCTCGCCGGAGCCGGAATCGCCGTCGCCGCCTCGTTCGTCGTCTCCGCGGTCGCCATCAAGGTCAGCCCCGCCGCCCCCCGCTACCCCCGGCTGGCGCTGCCAGCCCGTCCCACCCGGCTGCTGAGCTGGCTGATCGTCTTGATCGGGCTGGCCTGGTGGTACGGCGCCATCGTCGGGGCGCTTGTCATCGGCGGCGAGACACCGCTGCCCACCGTCCTGTTCTGGATCTTCATCTGGGCCGGCGTCCCCATCGCATCGGCCGTCTTCGGTAATCCCTGGCCTTCACTGAGCCCCTTCCGGGCCACCTTCACCCTCCTCGAGCGCCTGGCGCGCTTCTTCGGGCTTGACCGGCTCGACCTGGGACTCCAGATGCCGCCGGGCGTGAACCGCTGGCCGGCGGTCTTCTTCCTTTTCGCCGGCATCTGGAGCGAGCTCGTGATGCCGGGCGCCACGCAGCCGGAAATCGTGGCCTCGCTCCTCATCGGTTACACGCTGGTGCAGCTCGTGGGCATGCTCGCCTTCGGGCGGGTCGCCTGGCTGCGCAACGCGGAGCTGTTCGAGGTGCTCTTCGGGTGGTTCGGACGGATCGGGCCCGTCGGGCGCCGCGTAACCAACCCGAATGCCTGCGCGGGCTGCACGGAGCGATGCAACCCGGAGCGTTGCATCGACTGTCCCGAGTGCGCGGTCGCTGCGGATGCCTCCGAGCGCCAACCTGAGCTGCGGCCCTGGTTCGCAGGCCTCACCGAGGTGCGCCGCGGCACTTGGTCGGACGCAGCCTTCATCATCCTCGCCCTTTCCGGGGTCAGCTACGACGGCCTGCGCGAGACGAACCTGTGGGCCCAGGTGACCAACTGGTTCTTCCCCTACGTCTACCCGACCTTCGACGCGTTCCGCGCCATCCTCACCATCGGGACGCTCGGCCTGCTCTTGCTGTGGGTCGCCTTCTTCATCGCCTTCGTGATCGTGGCCGCGATCACCCGCCTGCTCAGCGAGCGCGCCCGCGCCAGGGGCAGCCTCGGGTCGGTCGTGGGCGCCTACGCGGCGACGCTGCTGCCGATCTCCGCCGGCTACATGATCGCCCACTACCTGACCCTGGTCCTGCAGGGCGTCATCTGGCTGCCGGAGCTCGTCCGCAACCCGATCACCTCGGTGGCGCCCACGCTCGACACGCTCAACGCGGGCCTGGTCTGGTACCTGTCGGTGGGGGCCATCGTCATCGGCCACATCGCTGCCATCGCGCTCTCGCACCGGATCGCGCTGCGGGACGCGCCCCGGCGCGCGGTCCGCGCCGGCATACCCCTCGCCCTGCTGATGATCGGCTACACCGTCTTCTCGCTGTGGATCATCGCCCAGCCCATCGTGCTGGAACCGGGCCAGGCGCCGCTCACCAGCCAGGTGCAGCCCTTCTGACGTGGATGTCTCGATCGCGCTGGCGTTCGCTGCAGGGCTCCTGAGCTTTGCCTCCCCCTGCGTCCTGGCGCTGATCCCGGTCTACCTGGCGTTCCTGGGCGAATCGGCGAGCGCGGGCCCGGTCGCATCGGACGCCACCGGCGCCTCCGTCGCCATCGGCGTGCGGCCGGTGATGGGCCAGGCCGTGCTCTTCGTCCTGGGCTTCACCGCCGTCTTCGTCCTGGTCGGCACCCCCATCGGGATCCTGGGACAGGGCCTCTTCCAGGTGGCCGCCATCCGACAGGTTGCGGGGGTGGTGGTCATCGTCCTGGGACTGCTGACGACCGGCGTGTTCGGACCAATCCTTGATCGGATTTCGGTGGCGGGGCCGCGTGCGTCCGCCCTGCCACCCGGTCGGGTGGCGCGCGCCCTCGCCCTGGGCGCCTTCGTCGCGATCGGCTGGACCCCCTGCATCGGCACCGTGCTTGGGGCCATCCTGGTCATGGGCGCCTCGTCGCACGACGCCCCCATCGCGCTGGTCCTGCTGCTGAGCTACTCCCTGGGGCTGGCGGTGCCGTTCCTCGCGGCTGCGGCGGCGCTCCCGCGCCTGCGTCCGCTCATCGGGACCCTCCGCGGGCACCATCGCGCGGTGAGCGTCACGGCCGGACTGCTGATCATGGTCATCGGCGTGCTGATCTTCAGCAACGCCTTCTCGCGCATGGCGAGCCTGTTCACGTTCCTGTAGCAGCACCCGCGTTCGCGGCCCGGGTGCGGCGCCCGTCCTCGCGTTCGTATCGGTCTTTCAGACGGCTCTCAGCCAAGGATGGCATCCTTGTGCGCAGCACACGGGTTGCGCCCCGACTACCCCGCCTGCCCCGAAGGAGCCCGCCATCACCAGGAAGGACCCGGAGACCCTTGCGCCCGAGCCGCCGGAGCGCCCCATCCGTTCTCGCAGGTCGCGCCGCGGCCATGAGGAACCACGCTCGAGCCTCCTGTGGCCGATCGCGACGGTCGTCTCGCTCCTGTTCGCGGTGGCCGGATGGACCGCGGTGGTCGTGCTGATCCTGACCCGGCCGGCGGGGGTCGCCCTGACCGGCGCGCCCACGCCGAATCCGGGTCAGCCCGCGCCCAGCGTCGCGGACACCACCAGCCACGATGCCCCGCAGCTCGAGGCGGTCCTGCCCACCTCGTACGCGGAGACGCCGCTCACCACCACCAGCTGGAAGGGCGGCACCATCCTGGGCACCGACGACTGGAGCAAGTCGATCACCGCCTACCTCGCGGGCCTGGAGCTGACCCCGAACGATCTCAGCATCGCGCAGTCCTACGACCCGTCCGGCGGCATGGATCTCGCGGTGGTAGCCTTCCAGACCGCAGGCGTCGATCCAGCTGGCTTCGTGCAAGCCATCATCGACGCCTGGCGCGTGGACTACCCCGGGCTGGCCACTTCCACCCTGACCCTGGGCGGCAAGACGGTCACCAAGGGCATCTTCCCCGAGGAGCCGATCGTCAGCTACTGGTACGCCAGCAATGGGATCGCCTACGAGGTCGACTCCTCCGACGAGAGCGTGGCGGCCGGGGTCCTTGCCACGCTGCCCTGACGCAGCGGGCACGCTCACGAGAACGGCTTGAAGACCATGTCCGCGACGATGAGGGCAATCCCGCCCAGCGACAGCACCGCGTCCAGCTGGAATCGCCGGATGATGTCCGCGAAGGCCCCCTCGTCAGCCGCCGCATCGGACGCGATCGCATGCACGCGCCCCACCAACGGACCGCTGTACAGGATCCCCAGCGCGGTCAGGGCCGCGAAGATCAGATAGGCGATCACCAACCACGGCGCGAGGAGGTCGTACCCGAACACCAGGGCGGTCGCCAGCCCGAACAGACCGCCCACGATATAGAAGGGCGGCACGATGCGGTCGATCGGGAGGCTCGTCAGCGCGGCGACGACCCCTCGGTCACGGCGGCGAGCCGCGATCAGGACCAGGATGCTCGATCCGGCCGCCAGGGAGACGGCGGTGAACATGGTCAGGATGTGCAGGTACAGCAGGACGTGCATCGAGTGGAACTCCTCCTCGTGATCAGGCTGGTCCCCCGGTAAACAGGTAGGTGCGCATCAGGCCCAGTCCCTTGACCTCCACCTCGCGCGGTTCGAACGGACCCCGGTTGGAGACGCGCCCCCAGGTGCTTGCCGCGACCTGGATCCGCCCCGCCACCCCGGACGACTCCATCCGGGAGGCCGTGTTCACCGTGTCACCCCACAGGTCGAACAGGATCCGCCGACGGCCGATGACGCCGCCCACCGCGGGTCCGCTTGCCAGGCCAATCCGAACCTGGAGGGGCACATCGTGCTCGGCGCGCCACTCGGCCACCGCGGTCAGCATCCGTCGCGCCATGGTCAGCGCCGCATCGGCGTGCTGCTCCATCGGCTCCGGCGCCCCCGCCACGGCCATGTAGGCGTCGCCGATGGTCTTGATCTTCTCCAACCCGCGCTCGGCGACCAGCTCGTCGAAGCGGCTGAAGAGATCGTCGAGCAGGCCCACCACCCGCGCGGGCTCGGTCTGGTTCGCCCACGGCGTGAAGCCCGCGATGTCGCTGAAGAGCACCGTCGTCTCCGGGTAGGCCTCCGCGATCCGCTCCTCTCCGTGCTGGAGGCGCCGGGCGATCGACACCGGAATGGCGTTCGTAAGCAGCTCGTCGGAGCGTGCTTCCGCCGCCCGGCGGCGGACATCGGTGTAGTAGAAGAGCGCGAAGGTGATGCCCAGCGGCAGGCCGATGTTCTGGACGAAGCTGAAGAGCTGGACGGCGTACGGCGGCGGCTGGATGAGTGCCGTCACGATGGGGTCGATGCCCGCGGAGAACAGCAGCACTGCGACGAACACGAGGAACCACGGCACGGCTGCGCGCGGACCGAGCGCCAGGATCGCGTACACCGGGGTGAGGAAGACCCAGACGACCCCGGCCCCGGAGGTCAGCCCGCCGATCACCACGTTCATCAGCATGGTGAACATCAGCCCGCCCACCAGAAGCAGGACGACGTAGCGCCGGAACCGCCGTGTTCGGGCCAGGAGGACCAGGTTTCCCACGCTCCACAGCGAGAGAACCGGCGCGAGAAGGTCGGCGATGGGATTCCACCGAGCGAGGGCCGGAGCGCCCAGGGGTGCGACGATCGTCAAGTACCCGGCGACCACGCCCATCCGCTTGCGCAGGCGCATGTCGTCGTCGTCATCGGGCTCGTCACCGATGGCGAGAAGACTGCGCACGAAGGCTCGCGGCGCGTGCACAGCGCGCATCGTACAGCCGTCCGGCGAGCGTCCGGGCCGGCTCGTGCAGCGGACCGGACTTGGGCAACGCCAGCGCCAGCGTCAGCGTCGCATCGGCGTCAGACGCGTCGAGCGAGTACCACCTCCGAGGCGACCGCCCAGGCCGTCACCACCTCGCGCTGCGCGACGGCCCAGTCCTTGCCGGGCAGCAGGTCGAGCAGTTCGATCGGCCGACAGCCGCCGACCAGCGTTGGGCGCCGCCGCCAGATACTCGTCCAGGTGTCTGATACGAACCGGGAGATTCGCCCGGTGCCCTGGGTGATGCACACCAGACACAGCAGGCCGCCCGGTGCCAGAACACGCTGGGCCTCCGCCAGCCAGTGCTGTGCTTCGTCGCGGCTCATGAGGTCGAGAACGTAGGTCGCGACAAACCGGTCGGCCGCGCCGTCGCCCACTGGCAGCGGGGGCTCACCATCAGTCTGCTGCGCGCTCGCGTGATCGGCCCACGCCCTCAGCCGCGCGGTGGCGAGATCGATCATCCGCCCGCTCAGGTCGAAGCCCCGGTAGCTCGCCGCCGGCGGCAGGCGGCCACGGAGCAGCTTCTCGGCGAATCGCCCGGTACCGCAGCCCAACTCGATGACGGCATCGGCGCGTTCCCAGTCGCCGTGCTGGAGCAGCCGCTCGGTAGCCGGATCCTCGTAGAAGGCTTGCGTGACCTGGCCGCGGCCGATGCGGTCGTAGTAGCGTCGGATGGCCTGCCGGTTGGTCATGAGGTTAGGGTCGCACGAGCCGCAAGCGGGGCCCCTCCAGCGCCAGTCCTCGCGGACGGCCCTCGACCTGCTGCACGGGAAACAAGGTCCCCCATGACCTTCCGCCCGGAGGTAGGGGCCGTATGGCCGTGGAATGCATCAGGCCGCGATGAGACATTAGTCCTTGAGATGTTCTTCATCCGGACCCCACTGCCGATCACCCGCACCATCGCTCGGGGCACTGTGTTCGAGGCTCGAGCCACCGTCACCGGCGCATCCCTGGAGGTTCCCGATGTCCGTTGAGCTGCCGGTCCTGCCCAATCTGCGCATGGGGCTTGCAGCGCCTGATGTCGCGGCGCCCATCGAGGTCGCAACGCTGCTGACCGATCGAACGCGCGCCGGCATTCTCGTCATCCTGCGCGGCGGGCCGCACTGCGTCTGTGAGATGGCCGCGGCCCTCGACGAGCGCCAGAACAACGTCAGCAACCACCTGGCCCGGCTGCGCGACGCCGGCCTCGTCCGGGCCGCTCGGGTTGGAGCCGACTCGCGGCGCGTCTACTACGAGCGGGATGAAGCGGCCTGCCGTGCAGCCCTGACCTCTCTGAAGGCGGTCCTCCGATGAGCACCCTCACGCTCCAGCACCCGCCATGCGAACGCGCTTCATCGTCCCGCCGGCGGTCGCCCGCTGGCGGGGCGTCATCCTGCGGCGGGCCATTCGCCCGCGGCTCATCGGCATCTTCGTCGGCGTCGTCGTCGGCATCGTCGCCGTCGGCTTCGGCTTCAACGCCCTCGGACTCTAGGAGAACCACGTCATGAGCGTCATCACAACCGACGACACCACCATCCTGACCGATGCCCTGGCATTCCATGGCCACAAGTGCTGGGCCAGCACCGCGGGCGTGCGCCTCGGCCTGGCGGCACTGCGAGAGCTGGGCGTCAGCCGCGCGGGAGCCAAGGAGCTGCACGCCATCATCGAGATCGGCGACTACCACGGCGGAATGTGCTTCGGCGACGGGATCCAGTTCACGACCGGCTGCACGTTCGGGAAGGGCAACATCGAGAAGAGCCTCGAGGGCAAGTTCGCGGTGACCCTCATTGACAAGGCTGCCGGCCGCGCAGTGCGCGTCGCCTATCGGCCGACCCTCCAGCCCCAGATCAAGGCCACGCCGTTCATGCGGAAGCGCGCCGCAGGTGTCCCGGCCTCGCAGATCCCCGACGAGGAGCAGACGGAGGTCGTGCACCTGGTCTGGGATGCCTCGGCCGAGGCAGTCATGAGCGTCGGGCCTGTCGAGGCGCGTGCCTGGAGCGAGCCGGACGAGGTCGTGCGTTTCGCGGTCTGTCCGCGATGCGACGAGCTTGTCGCGGAGCCGTACCTTCGGGTGGTCGAAGGGACCGCGGTCTGCGCCGCCTGCTCCGGCTACCCACGCTGAGCCGAACCGGCGGATTGCTGCCATGGCGCTCTATCTCATCGGCGGCGCGACGGTCTTCGCCTTCTCGGGCGTCATGGCCATGGCCGGCCTGGGTGCCGCGTTCCTGTTCGTGCCGCTCTTCTACTATCTGGGCGTTCCGCTCGCCGAAGCGACTTCGACCGCTCTCCTGCTCAACGCCGTGAGCCTTTCGATGGCAACCGTCAGCTACGCGCGGGCCGGCCTCATCGACTGGCGAGCCGGAATCCCGGTGCTCGTTACGGCGGTGATCCTCGCCCCGGTGGGTGCCGCGCTGAGTGTCGGAGTGGACCGCTCGATCCTGCTCGGGCTGTTTGTCGGCTTCCTGGTCTTCGCGGGCGCGATGATGCTCTTCTACCGGCCGCGCACCTCCCCTCGATCCCGCGGTATCGCGGCGGATGCGGGCGTTGGTGCCGGGGTGGGGGGAGTCGCCGGCTTCCTCGGGGGGATGCTCGGGGTGGGCGGCGGCAACATCATCCTGCCTGGGCTGACCTGGACCGGGCTGGACGCCAAGATGGCGGCCGGGACGACCGCACTCGCCGTCGTCTTCTCCTCGCTGTCCGGCTTCCTCGGCCACGTCGCCGTGAGCAGCCTCGATCCGGTGTTTCTCGTGGTCATGGGTGTGCTGGCGGCCGCCGGCTCGTTCGTCGGCGCCTACGTCATGCGCACCCGCCTGACGGGCCTGCAACTGAAGCGGTTCATCGGCGTGCTGCTGTGGGTCATAGCCGCCAAGATGGCCCTCGATCTGCTTTGACCGGACCCGCTCACGAACGAGATGAGGAGACCTCCGTGGCGATCGCGTCAGCATCCGCTCCGGCAGTGGTGCCCCCGCTTGGGCGCCTCCACGGGTTCCACCCGGGGTGGTTCGGCGCGGTGATGGGTACCGCGGTGATCGGAGTTGTCGCCTACCAGAATCCGGGCAGCGTCGCGTCGCTCCGTGACGCCGCTCACGCCTTTGG
>CAWBBG010000001.1:0-13340 GCA_963787025.1 uncultured Chloroflexia bacterium | reverse complement strand
GTCCTCGCGGACGCCCATCGGCCCGCCCCGCACGGTGTGGGCACCGGGAGTGATTCCCCGGCGTCAAACGGTACGCCGGTGCACAACCGAGCGGGCGGCCCGGCCGGGCCGCCCGCTCGCTGTAACGCGGGTATCGGTCTAGAAGACGCGATAGGCGATCTCCGCCGGCGCAAGGAGCAGCTCCTTGAGCTCGCTGTCCACCTTCAGCAGGGAGATGTGGGCTCCCGCCATCTCGAGCGAGGTGCAGTACTCGCCGACATAGCTGCGGAACACCTTGATCCCCTTGTCCGCGAGCTTCTTGTGGGCGATGCCGTACAGCAGGTACAGCTCGCTGATCGGCGTGCCGCCCAGTCCGTTGACCATCACCGCGACCTCGTCGCCCGACGCGAACGGCAGGTCCGGCACGATGGCATCCAGCAGGATGTCCACGATCTCGTTGGCCGGAACGAGCTTGGCGCGCTCGCGACCCGGCTCACCGTGGATCCCGATCCCGATCTCCATCTCGTCGTCGCCGATCTCGAAGAGCGGGGTGCCGCGCACCGGCGGCGTGCACGAGGAGAGCGCGATGCCCATGGTCCGCACGTTGGCGATCACCTTCTCGCCGACCCGGACGCACTCCTCGAGTGATCCGCCCTTGTCCGCCATGGCGGCGGCGGCCTTGATCACGAAGAAGTTGCCCGCGACACCGCGCCGGCCGACCGTCCAGGTCGAGTCCTTCACGGCGACGTCGTCGTTGACGAGCAGGTAGCCGATCTTCTGGCCCTCGGCCTCCTGCAGCTCCTTGGCCATCTCCCAGGCGGTGCGGTCGCCGGTGTAGTTGTTGACGATGTAGAGCACGCCGGCCGGCGTGTCCATCAGCTTCGAGGTCTCGGTGACGAACTCGACCGGCGGTCCGGCGAAGACGTCTCCGGGGCAGGCGGCGTCGAGCATGCCCGGACCCACGATCATGGTGTGCGCCGGCTCATGTCCCGAGCCGGAGCCCTGGATGATCGAGACCCGATCCTTCTTCGGCATGTCCGCGCGATAGATGAGGTTGTACTTGGGCTCGTACTTGAGCGAGCCGTCGCTCGCGAGCTGGATCCCCTCGAGGAACTCGGGAACGAACTGCCGCGGGTCGTTGACGAACTTCTTCACGCTGGGTCCTCCTCAGTTGGTGTACTTGTCGTGCCAGGCCTTGCTTATCGCCTGCAGGATCACGCCGATGGCGGTTGCGCCGGCATCCACGGAGCCGATGCTCCGCTCGCCGGTGTACGCGGCCCGTCCGCGCATTGCCTGCATGGTCTTGGTGTCTTCGGCCGCCTTCACCGCGACGTCCGCGGCCTTCTGGACGGCGGCGACGCCGTGGTCCGCCGCGGTGGCCGGATCGGCGAAGCTGGCTTCCAGGCTGTCCACGGCGGGGACCAGTGCGTCGAGGAGCGTCTTGTCGCCCAGCGAGGACTGGCCTCGGTGCATGATTCCCTCGATCGAGGACCGCAGGCAGGCGATGACGTCATCCGGCGCCAGCGCGGTCCTGTCCCCGGCGGCCACGCCGGCGCGCAGGAAGGCGGTCCCCCAGATGGGCCCGCTCACCCCACCCACCTTGGCCGAGATCACGAACCCGATCTTCTTCAGGAACGTGCCGACGCTCGATCGGTCGAACGTGTCCCAGTCGCTCACGACGACCTCGAACCCGTTCCGCAGCGAGAACCCGAAATCGCCGTCCCCGACGATCGAGTCCAGTTGGGCGAAGTACTCCGCGTTATCGACGATTGTCGTCGCCATCGTCTTGATCACGAGGTCGACGTCGTCGAACGCTTGATCTGCCATACGGACCTCCTCGTTGAACCCAACGACCACCGGTGGATGGCGTCAGGCAGCCATGCACCGCTCCAGGTCTGCCAGGGTGATGTAGTCGCCTGGCTGGGCGGACGTGCGGTTCGCGATGACCCGTGTCCGTTCCCCGTCAGGGTCGCCGAGCGACGAGACGACCAGAATTGCCTCCGTGTTGTCTTCCTCCTCTGTGTAGCCGTTGACGGTCATCACCACCCGAAGCTCCGCCCCGGAAGCAGCGAGCAGACCGTTCCGAGAGTCCTCAACCACGAGCGCCTCACTCGGTGCGCAGCTCAGCCGCTCGAGCGCGAGGAGGTAGATGTCGGACGCCGGCTTCTTGTGCTCCACCACGTCGCCGGCGAGAACCAGGTCGAATCGGGCAGCCCGCTCCTCGCCGATCGCCTGTTCGAGAATGGCGCGAACCGATGGCTCGGCCGACGTGGAGCAGACCCCGAGGGTCCACCCCGCGTCCTGGGCTTCCACGATGATCCGGTGGATCCCCGGTCGCGCCGGCAGCTTGCCGGCGGCGACCATCTCCTTGTAGATCTCCGTCTTGCGCTTGTGGAGCCGGGCAAGCAGGTCCGTGCGCGCCTCGTCGTCCTCCGGCAGGCCGTTTGCCCGCAGGAACTCCGGGGTCAGCTCGCTGCCCATCCGCTCCTTGCCCCCCGCGATCTGGAGCTTCACCGCGTACTCGTCGGGGGACCATTCGATGGGAAGGCCGAACTCCCGGAAGGTCTGGTTGAAGGCCGGTCGGTGACCATCACGCTCGGTATCGGCCAGCACGCCGTCGCAGTCGAAGATGAGGGTCGGGGTCACCACGCCCTCCCCTCGCTGTCGAACATGCGGATGTGCTCCTCGGCCATGGCCTTCACCGCCGCCCGCTGCGCGACGAAGAGCTTGGGCGGGTCGTACTCGCCGGGGTGCTCCGTCATGTAGTCATAGCCCGACTGCATGAAGCGGATCTTCAGCGCGGTCGAGATGTTGACCTTGGCGCAGCCACGGCTGATCAGGTCGCTGAACTGGTCCGCGGTCATCCCCGTCCCCCCGTGCAGCGCCACGGGGACCCCGGTCGCCTCGACGATGTCGGTCACCCGCTGGTTGTCGAGCTTGGGTGCGGCGCGGTACATGCCGTGCGCGTTGCCGATGGCCGGGGCGTAGACATCCACGCCGGTGGTGCGGATGAAGTCGAGCGCGGTCTCGAGCGCCTGCTCGCTGTCCCGTTCGTCGTCCGACATATCCTCGACCCGCTTGAACGGCTCGATCTCCCCCTCCACCAGGGCGCCGAAGGGCTTCGCCTCGGCGACGACCTCGAGGGTCTGCTGCTTGTTCTCCTCGACGGTGAGCTTCGAGCCGTCGAAGAGCACTGAGTTCCAGCCCTTGGCGAGGCAGAGGCTGATCACCTCGCGCTCCGGGCAGTGATCCAGGTGCAGAGCGACCGGCACGGTGATCTTCCGGGTCATCTCGCACCACATGGCGTACAGGACATCGGCGCCCATGGACTTCACGGTCTTCACCGATGTCTGCACGATCAGCGGCGCCCGCAGCTCCTCCGCTGCGGCGAGCACCGCCTCGAGCGTGAGGTCGTTGACGACGTTGATGGCCGCGACCCCGTAGCGCTCCCTGAACGCTCGCTGGACGATCTCCCTGGTCTGGACGACTGGCATGACCTCCTCCTGCAGCCCGTCCGGGCTGCGCCTGCTGTGTGGCTTGGTGCGATGTGTCGGGTCAATCACCCCCGGTCCGGGCCCGGTCCTCGCCGCGCGAGAGCGCGAGGACGGCGTGCGCATTCGTCTCGTCGACGATCAGAACGTCCACCACCCCGGCACGCAGGACGCCCAGGATCGCGAGGGGCTTCTCCGCCTCGCTGGCCACCGCCACCACGGTGCCGATGGGCCGCAGGCCATCGAGCGACAGGGCGATGAGACGATCGTGGTGCGGAGATGCGATGGGGGCGCCCCGGGCGTCGACGTAATTGCCCAGGACGTCGCCCACCGCCCCCTGCTCGCGCAGCCGCGCGATCTCCTCGAGTGAGAGGCACCCGGAGCGAACCATGGTGGCGTCGTCGTTGGTGCCGCCGATCCCCACGAGGGCAACGCTCGCGCGGGCGGCGACGCCCAGGGTGTGGGCCACCGCCTCCTGCTGAAGCAGCGCGTCGCGCATCGTGGCGCTCTCGACGTACGCCGGGGCGTACAGGCTCTCCGCGCGGCCACCCGTCTTCGCGGCAAGCGCCCGCGCGATCTCATTGGGATTGGTGGGCGTGTCGACCCGTGGTGAGCCCCCCATCGCGCTGGCGAACGTGCAGTCGAGCCGGCGCGTCGAACGGAAGAAGCGCGGCACCTCGCCGGCGTCGCGCCCGTGGCCGACTGCCACGATGGTGCCGGCGCGAAGCCGGCGCTCCAGGTAGCGGGCAGCGCTGCGCGCCACGGCGGCCCGCCGCGACTCGGGGTCAGGGCGATCCGGGGTAACGATGGCATCGGTCAGGCCAAAGGCCCTGATGAGCTCCCCCTCCAGCTCGAGGTTCACCCCCGGCGGCGCCTCGACATGGATCTCCACCACCCCGGTCGCCCGGGCTCGCTCCAGGAGGCGCTGGATCTTCTGCCGGGACAGCCCGAACTCGCCGGCGATCTCCTCCTGGGTCTGGCCATCCACGTAGGACCGACGCGCGATGCGCGCCAGGAGCTCGTGCTCTTCGCTGGTGAGCTCGTTCGGCACAGGAACACCCTCGGGTAGTGAGCGATTGCTCACGACTGAGCGGATGTTCATGGTACCACGGCGACCCGACGCTGGACAAGCCCGGTCGCCTCCATATGCCCCGGGGCGGTCTGCACCAACGGATGGGTTGGGGTGTGCCTCAGGCCTCGATCACGGACAGGATATTGCCGGCCGGATCACGGAACCACGCGATCGTGGGCCCGTGCCCGCGCATGATGCCGCGCTCGTCCTGCTCGAGGCCGGGGTAACGCTCGAACGCAACGCCCTTTGCGACCAGCGCGTCGACGGCCGCGTCGACATCGGCGACCGGGAAGTTGAGGACCGTGAACGAGGCGGGCTCGTGGTTGGGCTTGGGATACACGATCACCCGCCCTCCACCACCGAGATGGAGGGCCAGGATCCCGTTCGCCTCGCCGACCTCCAGGCCCAGCGTCTCCGCGTAGAAGGCGCGGGCAGCGTCGAGGTCGTTCGCCGCCAGCCCCGAGAACGCCGGAACGTCGCGAAACATGCGCTCCTCCTCGCAGCCCCCGTTGGCCCGATACGTGCGCTGCGCCCTGGATGTGACCCGACGCGCGAACGCTACGCCGTGTCGCCGAGGCGTGGCAGGGAGATTAATCCACAGCCTCGCCGACGGCCGATGTCCGGCCGGCCAGCCAGCCCCGGTCAAGGGACCAGCCGACCTCGTCCCCGACCGCAACGCGCGGCGGCCCGGGTTCGCGGAGCTCGAGCGCGCCGGCCGCCGTGTCGAGCCGGTAGTCCGTGTGCGGGCCCCGGAACCAGACCCCCACGACGTGACCGTGCTGGGGCCCGCCGAGGGTGGCCCAGTCGGGCCGCACCAGGATTCCGACCTCCGCACCCACGGCCGGCGGGCTGGCCGCCGCCGGTACCGCCACGACCTGGTCCAGGACGCCGACCCGGGCGCGGTCCACCAGCGTGCCCCGCAAGACGGACGCCGGACCGCTCAGGCGGGCCGACCACAGGTCCGCGGGTTGCTCGTAGATCTCGCGCGGCGTGCCGACCTGGACGATCGCCCCGTCACGCAGCAGGGCCACGCGGTCCGCGATGGCGAGCGCCTCGGTCACGTCGTGGGTGGCATGCACGGCCGCGGCCCCGGCCTGCCGCCGGCGCTCGGTGAGCTCGGCGGTGAGCGCCGCGCGCAGCGGGGTGTCCAGGTGCGCAGTGGGCTCGTCGAGCAGCACCAGGCCCGCCTCGCGAGCCAGCGCCCGCGCCACGCCGACGCGCTGCTGCTCGCCGCCGGAAAGCTCCGCGGGGCGCCGCTCCGCCAGGTGTGCCACGCCCATCAGCGCCAGGAGATCCGCGGCCCGTCGCCGCGCCTCCGCGGCGCGGCGCCCGCGACGGCGGATCGGATACGCGACGGTCTCGAGGGCCGTGAGGTGCGGCCACAGGGCGTAGTGCTGGAAGACGACGGCGATCTCGCGGCGCTCCGGCGGAACCAGCATGCGGGGCGCCGAGACGAGGCGGCCCGCGATGCGAATCTCCCCGGCGCCCACGGGCAGGAATCCCGCCACCGCGTGCAGGAACGTGGTCTTGCCGGAGCCCGAGGGGCCCAGCAGGACCAGCGTCTCGCCGGGCGACACGGACAGGTCGATCCCGTCGAGGACCGCCGGGCTCCCGTCGTAGGCCACGGAGAGCGCACGGGTCTCCAGCGCGGGCGCCATCGGCTCGACGCCGCCGGTCATCCGAGCACCCCTCCCGCCCAGGGCCAGCGACGGACGACGACGAGCAGCACGCCGGTCAGCGCCGCGACGATCGCGGTGAGCACCACCGCCAGAGCCGCGCTCACCACCGGGTCGCCCACCTGCTGGAGGTTCAGGATGCTCACCGCCAGGGTCGCCGTCCGCGGACCGTAGAGCAGGATCGAGATCGTCACCTCGTGCAGCGCGAAGACGAACACGAGCAGCGCTCCGGCGCCGATGGCGGGCGCCAGCAGCGGCAGGGTGATCGTGCGCAGTCCGGTGAAGAGGCCCGCGCCACTGGCACGGGCGGCACGCTGCAGATCGCCGGAGAGCCGGTCCACCGCTCCGGCGATGGGGCGCTGGCCCAGCGCCCACAGCTTGGCGACGTATGCGATGCCGATGATGGCCAGGGTATCGCGCAGGACCGGCCCGAAGGCGAGCAGCATGCTCACCGCCACGACCGAACCCGGGATCGCGAAGGTGAGGGTGACCGCCGTGTTGAGACGCGGTCGCCAGCGCTCTCCCGCGGCGATGGCGATCAGGCCCAGCGCCACCGCCAGCAGCGATGTGCCGGCGGCAAGCACGAGGCTGTTGCCCAGGTCGCCCAGGGCATGCGCGTCAAGGGCCCGACCGAAGTTCGCGAGGGTCAGGTTGGCGGGAACGGGCGCCAGGCCCACTGCGCGGGTGAGCGCCGCAAGGATCAGCGCGACCAGGGGAATGGCCACCCCCAGGAGCACCGCCAGCCAGCCAATCGCGCTGGGCCACCCGGGCCGCGCCACGCGGGCGGCGCTGCTCCCTCCGCTCGTCCCGCTCCGGCTCGCCGGGCGGGCTGCGATCCGGTCCGCGGCGCCCACGACCACGATGGCCACCACCACCATGAGCACCGACAGGCTGATCACCCGTCTGAACGCGTCGTCAGACGAGGAGAAGGCCAGGTCCTGGTAGATGCGCGTCGTCATGGTCGAGAAACCGGCCGGCCGACCCAGGACCGCCGGCGTCCCGAACGCGTTCATGGTCATCACGAACACGAGCCCGCCGGCCGCGGTCAGGACCGGGGCAAGCAGCGGCAGGGTGACGGTGCGGAACGCCGTCCACGGGCCCGCGCCGCTCGCGCGCGCGGCGCGCTCGAGGTCCGGCTCGGCGCGCACTCGCATGCCGCCCACGATGACGAGGTAGGCCAGGGGCACCGCGCCCACGCTCAGGACCAGCACGATCCCAAGCGGGCCGAAGAGCCCAGGGAGAGAGATCCCGAGAAGCCGATGGGTCAGGCCCACCGGCCCGTAGGCACGCTCCCAGCTCATTGCGCTCACGAAGTCCGGGATGACGAGCGGGGCCAGGATGGCGGCCCGCAGCACTCCCCGCCCCCACACGGCCGCCCGCTCGGTGAGGACCGCCGCCGCCAGTCCCGCGACGAGCGCAAGGGTCGTGACGACGACCGAGGTCCACACGCTGTTCAGGATCGCCGTGAGTCCTGCGGCACCGATCCCGTCCACGAGACGGCCGATGCCGCCGCTGAAGCCCTCGGCCACGAGCCGGCCGAGCGGCCATGCGATGAGCAGGGCCAGGCACCCCAGGACGATGCCCCGGGCCCCCGTTCGCCAGCCGTGCTCTGCCACGATCAGCCTCGCTCGGGTTCGTTCAGCCACCGAAGATCGACCGATACTCGGTGAGCAGCGCATCCTGCCGGTCGAACAGGGCTGCCCAGTCCGGTGAGACCTGCGCGCCGCCGGCCGGCGGACCCTCGACATCGGAGCGAATCGGCTGCCAGCCCGTCGACGCGATGGCAGCCTGGCCGGTCTGCGACAGGACGAAGTCGACGAAGGACCGCGCCGCGGCCGGGTTGGCGGCGTCCTTCCAGAGCGCGATAGGGCTGTAGATGGCGACGGCCCCCGATGTCGGCCACGTCATCTCGACAGGCGACCCGGCGGCGATGACGTCGCGTGCCGACTTGTCCAGGGTGATCCCCGCCAGGAACCGGCCCTCCGCCACGCCGTTGAGCGTATCGGTCACGGACTGGACCTGGATCGCACCGTTGGCCTTCAGGGCCCGGTAGTAGTCCATCCCGTAGGCATCGGTCGAGGCGAAGTAGCCAAGCGCGGCGAACGCGGAGCCGGCGAATCCGGGATCGGGTATCGCGACCTTGCCCGCCAGGGCGGGATTGGCCAGGTCCTGCCAGTCGGCGGGGGGATTCGCCATCCCCGGCGCGTGGACGATCACCAGGTTGAGGAGCCGGGTCCCCCAGAACGTGTCCGACCGGTCCTCCTTCGGGACCGATGTCGCTTCCGCAGGCGTCCAGGCGGCGAACAGGTCACGGGCCGCGTACGACTGGACCGAGAGCGGGTCGGTGGCCCACAGGAGATCGGCATTCACGCCGCCGCTGCGCAGCTCGCCGGCGATCCGCCCGTCGAGCTGGCCGGTGGGCGCGCGGAAGACCTCCACCGTGACGTCGGGGTATGCGCGGTTGTACGCGGCGATGACCGCGTCGACGGTGTCCTGGGTGACGGAGCTGTACAGCCGTATCGTCCCCGACGGTGCCGCGCCGGTTGATCCGGCCGTGGCGCCCGGGGGCGTCTGTGCACCACCACCGGCGGTGCAGGCGGCCAGCAGGAGCCCGACGGCCGCCACGGCGAGCGCGCGGGGCATCGGTGCATGGGGCATCGGTGCATGGGGCAGCCGAGTCCGAGAGGACGGTTCCATTCCTACGAGGGCCTCCTGTGCAAGCGGAAGACATCACGACCAGCCTGGGCCGGCTTCCACGCCTGTTGCCGGGATGGGATCAGTGGATTGGCATCACCGTTCCTTCACGAGAGGAGGACCGCGGCGCCCGGGCGCGACACGCGACGGTTCGTGACCTCGAGCTGCAGCAGGGAGTAGTGGCGCAGGTTCACGAGCTGCCGGCGGCTCAGCCGATCGCAGATCCAGCCCCAGTGCATGGCGACCCACTCGCCGGGCTCGACCACGGCGGCGAGCCCCAGCCCGTCGACGCCGCGGGTGACGGTCTCCGGCCGGTACGGACCCAGGCCCAGGTGCTCACCGTCGAAGGTGAGCGGCTGGCTCATGACCACCGCCTGGTTGCCCTCCACGCTGACAACCTTGCCCCACCGGATGCGGCACTGGTCGAGGATGCGGAGCGGGTGCTCCGCCTGCTCGCCGCGCAGCAGCCCCACCCACGGATAGACGCCGAAGACGTGGAAGCTGTGCGTGGGCAGCGCCCCCGCGGGGATCGTCTCGGCGAGGAAGCCCCAGGCGCCGCCGGCACGCTTCCGGAAGCGATCGAAGAGCGAGTTGCCGAACGCGGTCATGTCGATCCGTTCCAGGAGGCTGCTCCCCAGCCAGTAGGCCTCCACCACCCGGCGGTCGAGCGGGTTCCCGACGGCGGTTTCGCGCGCAATGAGCTCCACGTACGGCCAGGCGCCGGCGAAGCCCCGCGCCAGGTCGGCGAGGCCGGGGTCGATGACGCCGGCGGTCGCGTACTCCAGCAGGGCCGCGTGGTCGCTGGGTCCGCAGTAGCCCAGCTCGTTGGGCGGGTAGGCGTAGCGCGCGAAGAGGACCGGGCCGTCGGCGGCCCAGCGCATGGGCGAGCCCGGCTCGGCGCTCGGCAGAGCCGGTGGCGCGACCGGCGTCATGCCGGGGGTCGCCACGATGATCCCGTCCGGATTCACGCGCGCCTCCTTCTCGCGCGGGCTGCGCCGCGCGCCTCCATGGTCACGCACGTCGCACCGGGGAGGCACCTGCCGCCCGGCCCCCCTGCGGGGCCCCGAACGGCCCCCGGCCGCAGACCGATGGACTCCGGCCACGGGGACGGCCGGTTCCAGGGCACGCTAGGCTGGGACGATGGTCGGGGTGCTGGTCGGGATTGGTCTGGGCCTCGCAGCCGCCTGGGCGGGACTCGCCGTCTTCCTGGTGCTGGCCGGGCACGGCGCGCCAGGCATCACCGAAGTGCTGCGCCTGCTCCCCGATGTCGTTCGACTCCTCCACCGGCTCGCGCGGGATCCCGAGATTCCCCGTGCCACGAAGGTGCGGCTCTGGCTGCTCCTCACGTACCTCGCGGTACCAATCGACCTTGTGCCCGATTTCATCCCTGTCATCGGCTACGCGGACGACGCGATCATCGTTGCGGCGGTGCTGCGATCGGTCGTGCGCCGCTCGGGCGCGGCGGTCGTGCGCCGGAGCTGGCCGGGCAGCGAAGCCGGGCTGGACGCCCTGCTGCGCGCCGCCGGCATCGCGGAGGCTGACCAGGGCAGCGCGGGCTAGAGTATCGGTCCGCGCATCTGCACCGGCGCCGCAAGGATGCGGCGACCGAGCGACGGACCGCCTCGAGGAGAAAGCACCATGACCGATTTCCTGGCCGAGACGACCGCGCTGCTGTCCCGTACGCCCACGGTGCTGCGGGCGCTGCTGCAGGGGCTCCCGGAGGCGTGGACCAATACCCCCGACACGCCCGACGGCTGGCGACCGCGCGACGTCGTGGGCCACCTGATCACCGCAGAGCAGACGGAGTGGATAACCCGCACCCGGCGAATCCTGGAGGACGGGACCGCGAAGCCGTTCGACGACTTCGAGCGGTTCGCCATGCTGGAGCGTGACCGCGGCATCGCGCTCGACGAGCTCGTGGAGCGATTCGCCACGCTGCGCGTGGAGAACCTGGCCGTCCTTGGCGAGATGGTGACCAGCGCGGATCTCGACCGACGGGGCCTGCACCCATCGCTCGGCGAGGTCACGCTTCGCCAGCTGCTCTCGACGTGGGCGGTCCACGACCTGGACCACATCAACCAGATCTACGCCGGCCTTGCCGGCTCCCACGACATCGACGTCGGACCCTGGAAGGGGTTCCTGGGCATCCTGCTGCGCCGCGAGGATCCGTCCGCCGTTCCGGGCTGATCGGCGGCGCAGGTGCCACCCGTCCTGGGCAGCCACCGTCCCGGGTACCATGGCCCGACCGAGGGAGGCTCACCTGGCAACGGCGAAGAGAGGGAACGTGCAGCAAGCAGGACCATCCGCGATTGCGTCGGGGACCGACGCGCCGGCCGGGGAGCGGTATCTCCTGCTCGCCGACATCTCCGGCTACACGCGCTTCATGGCCGGCGTCGAGCAGATGCATGGGGTCGACTTCAGCGCGGGCATCCCCGCCGCCTACTCGGTGCTCGGCGCCCTCCTGGACGCCATCACGGAGGGGGTGGGGCCGGAGTTCGCCCTGGTGAAGCTCGAGGGGGATGCCGTCTTCGCGGTTGCGCCCGCGGCACGTCTCGACGGCCAGGGTGACCGGGTCCTCGCGAAGCTCCGGGCCATGTACCAGGCGTTCGCGACCGGTCGCAGCACGGCTCGAGGGTCGATCGACCACCTCTGCACGGCGTGTCCCGCGGTGGCGGACCTCGACCTCAAGGTCATCCTCCATCGGGGTCACACCGTGCGGCAGACCGTGGGAGCAGCCACCGAGCTGCTCGGCCCCGCGGTGACGGTCGCGCACCGTCTGCTCAAGAACACCATTCGAGCGCGGATCGGCTCCCGCCCGTACCTGTTCCTGACCGATGCAGCGGCGGACGCCCTGGGGCTGTCTCGGGAGGGCGTCGAGCACAGCGAGGAGTACCCCGACGCGGGAAGGGTCCAGGGACGGGTCGTCGAGTTCGGCTGACCGTCAACCCGGACCGGCGGGGATCCGGCCGTAGACGCCCCGCGTAGGCCTCGCGGATCGCCGTCGCGTAGCGCTGCATGACTCGAGGAGGCCCTGCGCCTCGCGCTCTGAGCTGTCGGGCGCGTGGGGCGCCGGCCGGTCGTCGGCGCCCGCACCAGGAACGCGCTCAGGCCGCCTCAACGAATCGGCCAAGGACAAAGTTCCAACCCGTGTCGTAGCCGGACGCCAGTTTGACGGCCTCGGTGCCGTGCGCCTCCCACCCGGCGTGCACGAGGTCCACCCGTGTCCCACCGTCCGGGGTCGGGGAGAAGGTGACGTCGACCTGGGTGGCAAGCGCCGGATCGTTGCCCGGGTGCCAGCTGGTGGCAAACCGCTCGCCGGGGGACCAGGCGCTCACCACGCCCCACTCCGACGTCCGCCCGTCGTCGGTCGTCTCGTAGATCCGCCCGCCGATTCGTGCCTCGACCACGACCCCGGTCGCATCGGTGTCGTACACGGAGTGAGTCGCCAGCGGCCACCACGTCGCCATCCGCTCGGTGAACAGGCGGAACGCATCCGCCGGGGCCAGGGGGACGGTCACTGACTTGCAGACCGCCATCCCGGGATCAACTGCCTTCGCCATCGCTGCTCTCCTTGATCTGCACGCCGCTCTCGCGGCTGTTCGCCAGCTCCTCGGCCGCCACGCGGAACCCGTCCATCGCTCGCGACCAGAACCGATCCCAGTACTCGCGCAGCGCCACGACGCCCGCCGGGTCCACCGCGTAGATGCGGCGCGTCCCCACCTGGCGATCGGAGACCAGCCCCGCGTCCTTGAGGACCCGGAGGTGCTGGCTGACCGCCGGGCGGCTGACCGGCATTCCGTCGGCCAGGGTCCCGACCGACGCGGGGCCCTCCGCGAGCCGCTCGAAGATCCGGCGTCGCGTCGGGTCGCCCAGGGCGTCCATGGGATCTGCGTAAGTCTTCACTTACCGTAAGTTACTGCTTACGCACAGGGTTGTCAAGCGTCCGCCGCCAGGGGGTGCCGTGGGGTGCTGGCGCCCCCGGACGGAGTCCAACAAGGTCGAGGTCTACGCCCGGCGAGCGAGGCCGTCGCCTGGCTCGACGATCTTCCTGGCTTTGTGGGCGGCAGCGGACGACTCGGGCAGGCGTCTCCTGACGGAGGCATTCTTCGAGACGGTCGAGGTCCTGGGGGTTCAATCGGTCACGATCCACCCGACGCCGGAGGCCGATGCTCACGGCTGGTCGGACGCATTCGGCACCCTGCCGCTGCTACTAGACGCGGGAAGGGCGTTTAGTACGGATGGTCGGGGCGAGAGGGATAGCCCCGCCACCAACGACCTTCCGGTCACGATGCGCCTCGCCGAGCCGCCGGTGCCCCTCGAGCTGGTCCGCAGCGCGTGACGCGACGCTCTTCTCGGCCCGCCGAGCGCGCCACTGACCGCGAGCTCGCGGTGGTTGCTGCTGTCATCGCCGCGGGGTCGGAGAAGGCC